>NZ_VTOK01000009.1:192792-231837 GCF_009765375.1 Alteribacillus sp. YIM 98480 | reverse complement strand
GGTGTAGCGGTTAACATGCCTGCCTGTCACGCAGGAGATCGCGGGTTCGATTCCCGTCAGGCCCGCCATTTACTACTACTATTTACATAAGATAGAATGCACCAAGAATAATAGCTCGGTAGCTCAGTCCGATAGAGAAACGAGCAAAACATCATCGAAAAACCTCAAGTTGTCCCGACTCATAAATTCTTGAAGCAAAATAAAAGAGGAAGGGACAGTGGAAATAAGCAACCAAGAAGAAAAATATAAAGAAGCATTACTTGTTTAAATGGCTCGATAGCTCAGTCGGTAGAGCAGTGGACTGAAAATCCTCGTGTCGGCGGTTCGATTCCGTCTCGAGCCACCATTTAAAAAAATAACAATACACGTCTGGATAACATTCCAGGCGTTTTTTGTATACCACTAAAATACAAAATGTTACATACAAACGTTGTAACGTGTCCCTTTCAGGCTGTGTTACAATATAAGAGGACTGTTTTTTTCTAATTCTTTAGGAAAGTGTAACTTTGCTAAAGGAATAAAGCAGGAATAGACGAAGGCCCCTGCCATTTGGACTTGATGGCAAGCCAAGTTTTTTTTAATACTGTTAAAACAGGTAACATGTTTGTTATACCGGTTAACGATAATAATCTAGTATACTTACTTTAACTAGTAACAGCCAGCTATTAAATAAACAGGTAGAACCAGCCTGTAATCGTGACATAGTGAGTTTACTGTAATCCTAGCAACTTATTCTATGAAAAGAAATGGAGCGGATATTGGATGGACGAAAAGATTTTAGTGGTTGATGATGAACAGCCAATCGCTGATATTTTAGACTTCAATTTAAAAAAAGAAGGGTTTCAAGTAGAAGTAGCTTATGACGGGAATCAAGCCATAGAAAAAGTACACCAATTTAAACCCGATATTGTTCTGCTTGATATTATGCTGCCTCATAAAGATGGAATGGAAGTTTGCCGTGAAATCCGAAAATATTTTGATATGCCTATTATCATGTTAACCGCAAAGGATGCAGAAATAGATAAGGTGCTTGGTCTGGAATTGGGTGCGGATGACTATGTGACAAAGCCTTTCAGTACGAGAGAACTTATTGCACGAGTAAAAGCTAATTTAAGAAGACTGCAGGTTGTTCCAGAAGAAAACCAATCGAAACAAAAACAAATTGAGGTTGGGGATTTAACGATTGACCCCGATGCATATCTTGTTTCTAAACGTGGAGATCCAGTAGATTTAACACACCGGGAATTTGAACTTATTCATTATTTAGCACGCCATATTGGGCAAGTCATGACGCGTGAACATTTACTCCAAGCCGTATGGGGTTATGACTATTTTGGTGATGTCCGAACCGTAGACGTGACTGTACGTCGTCTCCGTGAAAAAGTGGAAGATAATCCAAGTTATCCGATGTGGATTGTAACAAGACGAGGAGTCGGCTATTATTTAAAACACCCTGAACAGGAGAAGTAAAAATGAAAATTATCGATTTTTTTAAATCGATTCATGTCAAAATGATTGTAATCTTTATGCTGCTCATATTTATTGCCATGCAGGTGATAGGTGTTTATTTTACGAGAGAATTAGAATCGCAGCTTGAAGACAATCATTATGATATGTTAGTTGAACGAGCTGATTTGCTCGAATATAATGTTAGACAAGAAATGACAAGAGATCGTGATAGTGAAGAAGAACCGCTTGAAGATGATATAGAAGATCTTTTACAAGAGTTTTTTTCGATAGAGGATTCGGAAGTTCAGGTTATTGGACCGAATCAGGAAGTATTAGGGACATCAAATTGGAATGATCAAAATATTGTGGGGCAGCAAAGTACAGAAGTTAGAGTGAAAAGAGCTCTAATTGGTACAGAAGATAGTCCCATTTTAAGAGATCCGGAAACCGGGGATAGAATCCAGGTGATCTCCCAGCCGGTTGAAGCGGATGGAGAAATTATAGGTGCCATTTATATTGAGGCTTCCATGGAAAATATCTATCAAGAGATGGATGAAATAAATGGCATTTTTTTCAATGGAACGATTATTGCTTTGGTCATCACAGCAGTGCTTGGGATATTGCTTTCACAAACAATAACCCGGCCGATTGTGGATATGAGAAAACAAGCTAAAGTGATGGGAGAAGGAGATTTTTCCCGGCGTGTGCGAGTATACGGACAAGATGAAATTGGCCAGCTTGCTGAATCTTTTAATGCTCTTACACTCAGTTTAAAAGATGCTCGGGCTACTACAGAAGGAGAGCGGAAAAAATTAAGCTCTGTTTTAGCTCACATGACAGATGGTGTTATTGCGACAGATGAGCTCGGACGCATTATATTGATGAATAATCGTGCTGAACAGCTGTTGAATGTGGATAACAAGCACATCATGGGAACGTCTCTTCCAGAAGTACTGCGGCTTTCTGAAACCATAACACCAAGTGATTTATATGATTATTCTGATTCCATCCTGCTTGATTTCAGTGAGGACAACGAAGAATTTATACTAGAAGCTAATTTTTCTGTTATTCGCAATGAAGAAGGTCCGGTAAATGGTCTTATTACGGTACTTCATGACGTTACCGAACAGGAGAAAATAGAAAGAGAACGGCGTGAATTTGTAGCCAATGTTTCTCATGAACTTCGCACCCCGTTAACTACGATGAGAAGTTATCTAGAAGCATTAGAAGACGGGGCAATGGAAGATGAAAGTTTAGGACCCCGCTTTTTAAAAGTTACTCAAAATGAAACCGAGCGAATGATTCGGCTTGTAAACGATTTACTACAATTATCCAAAATGGACAGCAACGATCTTCAACTCACCTTTGAAACAACAGATATTGGTGAGCTCTTACGGCAGATAGCAGAACGTTTTGAAATGATAACAAAGGATAAAAACATAGAGTTTTCAAAAGAAATCCCGATGCATTCTGTTTATGTAAATATGGACAAAGATAAAATGACTCAAGTTTTCGATAATATTATTTCTAACGCTGTAAAATATTCGCCAGATGGCGGCTTGATAACCATTCAAATGATTACTCGTTCACAAGCTGTAGATATTGAAATTACGGATGAAGGCGTAGGTATACCAAAGGAAAATCAAGCTAAAATATTTGACCGTTTCTACAGAGTCGATAAGGCGAGAGCCCGAAATCTTGGCGGCACAGGTTTAGGACTTGCTATTGCTAAAGAGCTGGTTCAGTCCCATGGTGGATATATTACTGTTAATAGTGAGTGGAGAAAAGGGACGACGATATCGGTAACGCTTCCTTATACCGTTAATAAAAAAGCGGGTGTTGTTGAATGATGGAACGTATAAAATCTTGGACTCTAACGATATTAGTTGCTCTTAGCGTTATACTAACGTGGCAGCTTTGGACCTTTCAGCCGGATTTGGCCTATTTAGATGAATCTGATTACCTTCCTAGTGAAAATTTTGGAGAAGAATTAGACCTGCAAGATGTAATTTGGCCGGATCAGTTAGTTTTTCGTAATGGCGAGAGCCAAGTTGCATTAAACGGTACTGAACGAGCTTTTTCGAGATTTTACAACACTCTTTTAGAAGCTCGTTTTGAAGACATTACACTAAATCAAGATTTTGAAGTAGATGAGTTATATGAAGGTCAGAGAATAGCAGAATTGATATTTCCAACCCCTATACCTGGAGATATATTAGATGAAATGCTCAATTTTGAAGAGGATATTCCTTATTTATCTATTGACTCAGTGGATCGAGTTTTACTGATTGATGAAGGAGTTGATAGCGAAAATCTGCAAGTAAAGTTTGTGTCCTATGAGGATCCTGTCGTTCTAGAAGGGGAGACAAACTTTAGTATGTCTGATTTTAGAGAACAGTATATTCGTCAAATGGATGAATTTACATCTGTTTTCTCTTATGAGATAGATAACGGTTCGGTTTTACCAAAAACAATTTATTTACCAGAAGAGCCCGTTACGTATAGTACTCTTTCTGATACATCTTCAGAAATTAATTACAATGCTTTCTTGAGGTTATTATTTAATGATTCTGATTACGTAAAACAGTATCATCAAGACAATCGGGAAGCATCCTTCACGGATGGCAACCGTATGATGAGCTTAGAAGATAACGGAGATTATTTGAATTATGTTAATCCGGTTTATAGTGAGAACGTTCCAGATTCACAAAACCATGTAGTGGAAGCTTCTTTTGATTTTATCAATTCTCGAGGGGGATGGACTGATACCTACCGCCTATATGACTGGAAGCGTCGCAGCCAAGAAGAAAATGCTACGTATCGAATGATTGTATCAGGTCTGCCTGTATTTGAATCACAAGGATTAGATCTTGCGTCCATTAACGTTTCACGAGTAGGTGGACAAGTTTCTCAATACTCACGTCCTTTGTTTAATCTAGATGAGAGTCCGATTGACGCTAGAGGTTCGATTGAACTTGCAGATGGAGAAGAAGTTATAGAATTCGCAGAAGAGCAGTTTGATCCAGAGCGAATTGAAAACATTCAAATTGGCTACAAAATGGAAAAAACAGATAATGTCGTTATTCGTTTTGAACCGAGTTGGTATGTGAATTATGACGATGCATGGTATCCTATAGAACCTGGTGGAACAGAAGAGGGGGAGGAAGAAAGTGGATTGGAATAGGACGAAAACGATTTTTATTATCACATTTCTTCTCCTCAATGCTTTTTTACTTTACCAATTATTAGAAAAAAAAAGCGCCAGTGAGATTGATGTAAGAGCTCAAGCAACAGTCAGGGAACGGTTAGCTGATATGAATATCCATATTACAGAAGAGCTGCCAGAAGAAAGAAGTGAAATTAACCACATTGTCGGCCAGCCCATTCAAATGGAAGAAGAAGCGATAAACAAGGTTGGAGAAGATAATATCAATGTTTTAAACGATAGGTTTGTAGAAGTGACGTTAGAGGATCCATACGAAGTTACCTCAGATGTGGAAGAATCTATTTCGGATTTTTTAGACCAGTATGTTTGGAATGCAGATGAGTACAGATATGAAAGATGGAACAGTGATGATAGACAGATGTATTTTAACCAAACGTATGAGGATAAAACGGTTGTCACTTATGAAGAAGACCAGCTGGTGTTGTTTTTTAATGAAGATAACGAAATAGAAAGTTATGTGCAGAGCTATCTTAATTTTGACGAAGAAGGAAAAGAAAAGGATATGCTCGATCCTTATAAAGCTATTGAAGTATTATTAAACGATGGCATCGTCTCTTTTAATGATCAAGTTAATGAAGTGGAATTAGGGTATCATAGCCTTTTCAGTCCAGAAGGAGAGGTGCAGGTCTTTACACCAATGTATCAAATAGAAATAAATGAAGATAAAAATTATCTTGTACATGCCATTGATGGTTCAATCCAAGAATTAGCGGGAGATTCTGATAACAATAGGCAAAACGATGAAAATGAAACAGATTCAGGAGAATCAAAGGAAGATTAATAACGTGGAGTGAAACAACAGATGGCTTTATCTTTTAGCGTACTGGCAAGCGGGAGCACGGGAAATGCTGTTTATTTAGAAACAAAGGAAAAACGCTTGCTCATAGATGCAGGTTTAAGCGGAAAAAAATTAGAAGGGCTGTTTCAACAAGTATCACGAAGCCCAAAAGATTTAGATGGTATTCTAGTAACTCATGAACATAGTGACCATATCAAAGGTGTAGGGATTTTAGCGAGAAAATACAACTTGCCAATTTATGCGAATGAAAAAACATGGAAGGCAATGGAAAATAGCATAGGTACCATTCATTCGGAGCAAAAATTTATTTTTGAACGCGGTTGTCTTCAAACGTTTGGTGATCTTGAGGTGGAATCGTTTGGAGTTTCTCATGATGCAGCTGATCCGATGTTTTTTGTTTTTCATAATGAAGGAAAAAAACTAGCCCTTGCTACAGATATGGGGTATGTCAGTGAACATACAAAAGGAATTGTACAAAATGCTGATATGTTTATATTTGAATCGAATCATGACATGAACATGCTGCGGATGTGCCGCTATCCTTGGAATATTAAACGGAGAATTCTAGGGGATACCGGCCATGTTTCTAATGAAGACGCCGCTTCCGCTTTAGCAGAAGTGGTGGGTGAAAAGACAAAACGTATTTATTTAGCCCATTTAAGTCAAGATAACAATATGAAAGATTTAGCTCGAATGACTGTAAAGCAGATTTTAGAAGAAAATGACTGCGGAATTGGTTACGATTTTCACCTTTATGATACGGACCCGAATAAAGCTACGTCATTAGTCACATTGTAATGAGACTAGGACTCCTTCTAGTGGAACGATAAAGATGTTTATAAACCTCTTAATTAGGACACTCTAAAAGCAAAATTGTGGAAAATTATATAAAACAAAGCTTCTTTCTGGACGAATTTACAAGGTTTTAAATAAAATAAAGATACAACCATAATCGTGCTTAATTTCTTGTTACTTGGGGAAAAATACCTAAAAGGTAAGAGGAGAGGATGCTTCGGTTAAAAAACCATGACTTCGCCATCGGGCGAAAAGCTTGTTTTGTTTCACAGAACTTTAATGAACAGGAAGGTGTCGGAGGTTATGGGTTATTATAATGATCATATGGATGATGAAAACAAAAGATCTAAAAAGAATCGACAAAGAACAGGAATAGCAGGTTTTATAGGTGCTATTATAGGTGCCCTGCTTGTCGTCTTCTCGATGCCGCTGCTTTCTGGAGCAGGCCTTTTGTCGGGGTTGGCAGGAGGACAGGAAGATTCATCTGTAACGTCAGAGAATAATTCCGCTGAAGATGATATTTTTACGGAACAGCAGCAAAATGTTAATGTATCCGTAAACTCTGATATTACAGAAGCAGTAAATAATGTTTCCGATGCTGTGGTAGGGGTCTTTAATCTTCAGAGATCGGAGTTTTGGCAGGAAGAGGAAGGCGGACAAAACCAAGGGACTGGTTCGGGTGTTATCTATAAAGTAGAAGGAGATTCCGCTTTTATTGTAACAAACCATCACGTTATTGAAGGGGCCAGTCAAGTAGAAGTTAGTTTATCAGATGAACAAAGGGTAGAAGCAGAACTAGTCGGATCAGATGTGTTAACAGATCTTGCTGTTCTTCAAATCGATGCAGAAGGTGTAGATACGGTTGCTGAATTTGGCAACTCGGAAAACATAAATGTAGGAGAACCTGCAATAGCTATCGGTAATCCACTAGGCACGAACCTTTCAAGAACAGTAACACAAGGAATTATAAGTGCGACGGAACGAAGTATTCCTGTTGATTTGACCGGTAATGGACAACCTGATTGGAACGCAGAAGTCATGCAGACTGATGCTGCTATCAATCCAGGTAACAGTGGCGGAGCGCTCATTAATATTAACGGCCAGCTTATAGGGATTAATTCCATGAAAATTGCCCAATCTACAGTAGAAGGCATTGGTTTTGCCATTCCATCAGCAGTCGCCATTCCTGTTATTGAAGACCTTGAAACAAAAGGAGAAGTAGAACGGCCGCAAATGGGTATCGGAATTAGATCCCTTTCTGAAATTCCGAGTTACCACTGGCAGGAAACGTTAAAGCTTCCTTCTGATGTAGACAGCGGGGTGTTTGTGACTAATGTAGCCCAAGGAACACCTGCACAGGAAGCAGGATTGCAAGAATACGATGTGATTACTTCCGTAGATGGGGAAGAAATAACAGACGGCCACGATTTACGTAAATATTTGTACACAGAGGCTGAGATAGGAAATACAATTGAAGTGACGTTCTACCGAGAAGGCGAGCAGCAAACAACCGAGTTAACATTAAATGCTCAACAAGACTTTTAAAATAAAGGGAACCTTCGAAGGAGTATCTTCTCTTTCGAAGGTTTTCTGTTTGAATGTGGATAATGAAACATGCGTAGCTGTTGATATGTTGTGGATAACTTTGTTTTCAGACGATATAATACAAAAGAAAAGGAGGAAAAATGCAATGATTTATTTTTGTGAATCTCATAGTGACCGTGCTATTGAAGATGCGATTGAACAGGATGAACGCCCGCCTCGTATGGAAAAATTGGAAAATGATGCATTATCCACAATTTGTTCATATTGTGAAAAACAAGCTGTGTATAAAGTAGAATAAATGCGATGGTGCAGGGTGTGAATATGTGGATTAAATATGTGGATAACTTTGAGGAGGAATGGTGCATGTGAATATCTCCATCATAGCAGTAGGAAAGTTAAAAGAAAAATATTTAAAACAAGCAGTGGCGGAATACGAAAAACGAATGAAAAATTTGGCTAACATTTCAATAATTGAACTACCTGATGAAAAAATTCCGGAGCAAGCTAGTGAAAAGGAAATGCTTCAAACAAAACAAAAAGAAGGGGAAAGAATTTTAAAAAAAATACAGGATAACATGTATGTGATTGCGCTGGATCCGCAGGGGGAAATGATTTCTTCAGAAAAAACTGCAGAAAAAATGGATTATTTAGCACTGCATGGAAAAAGTAAACTAGCCTTTATCATTGGAGGCTCTTTAGGGTTAGATCAAAGCGTTTTACAACGGGCAGATTTTTCATGGTCTTTTTCTAAATTAACATTTCCACATCAACTGATACGAGTCATGTTAATGGAGCAATTGTATCGTGCTTTTCAAATTAACCGCGGTTCTCCATATCATAAATAAAGAAAGCATCATTTTCTGCTGCCGTGCAAAAATGATGCTTTCTTTATTTAAAAAATAAAAAAGTATTAAATATTTGGCGTTTTTGATGTCTAGCTTCAGCGCCCAGCCGCTCAGGCGCACACGATAAAGAGGAACTTTTGCTAAAACCGCGACGTCCTGTCGCAACGCAAAAGTCAACACCTCCTGTGCAAGCCCGTTCAGCGTTGTCACAGGACGTCCTTCCACACGATGTGGTGACTTCTACGTTGCACACTCGTCGCCAAAAACGCCACGTCCTGTGGCATTGGCGACATTAGCACATCCTATGCGTCGACGTGTGCGATCTTAGTAGAAGTTCATTAAAATGAGCTGAACGTCTGATGTCTTCCCTTTCGACTCCGGGTCGCAGGCGACCCTGCGCGAAAGCTCCAGAACCTGTCGCGGGCTCCCAGGATGGGAGTCAGTTCGGCGTTGTCATAGGACGTGACGCTCGTAGCCGAACTTCCTTCTTTTAAGGCGCTTGCGCTTTTTTTATGACTGTTGTTTTCGTTGGTATTTTTTTCTCGTTTTCATACGATAAAAGGTATACCAGCCAATCGCTCCAATAATCAAAACTATTATACCGTATTGTACGTTTTGAAACCACGCATACACGACTTCAATATTTCCCAGGCTCCCTAAATAGAACATAAGGAAAGCAACAGGCAGTATACCAAGTAAGGTAAAGAATCCGTAACGAAAAGGAGTTATTTTATAAAAAGCAGCTAAGTATACAATGTACCCCATACCAAGTACTCTTCCTGCGGATATTGTCCATTCTCTATATTTGTCCATGAACTTCAACATTTGCTTGGAACTTGATTTGTTTACACGGTTTTGCAAAAGGTGGTCATAACGAAGAGAAAGCCAATAAGGGATAAAACTAACCGTCGTATAAACAGCTGCAGCTCCAAAACTAAGCAGTACCCACTCGAAGCCGGAAGGATCCATTATATAACCATATACGAGCATTACAATAGCTGCAGGAAACGGTATAGAGATGGCTTCTACAGCTACACCTAAAAACAAGCCGATAAGACCAAGTTGTTCAAGTGTATCTAATAAAAATGTCAGCATAAACTAACTCCTTGTTGTATACAAAAACTTTTCACCATGTTACTAACAATTTACCATAATTTTTAGGGTAATAGGGTTGAAGAAGCTTCTATTCAAAATTTTTGTGTTAAAGAATAATGTTGGATATCATAAAGATAACAGAAAGGTTGTGTCCATTATGAAAGAATGGAAAAATATGCTTTCCTCAGCAAAAACTTGGGCAGAAGAAGCTGGATATTTTCAAGTTAAAAGAGTAGAAGGACCAATGGAAATGGATAGTAAATCTTCTGCTATTGATCTTGTGACAGAGTTAGATGTGTGGACTGAAAAATTTTTAACAGAAAAAATTCAAGAAAACTATCCTGGTCACGTCATGAGAACAGAAGAAAGCGGCTTTTATGAAGGGGATTCGGACTATGAGTGGGTTATTGATCCAATTGACGGAACGGTCAATTATGCACGAGGAATCCCGTTTTTTTGCATATCTATCGGTATTAGGTATAAAGGAGAAACGGTAGCAGGTTTATTACATGCTCCAAAACTAAAGGAAACGTATGAAGCGATTAAGGGAGAAGGAGCTTATTTAAACGGTCATCCTATCAAGGTATCTGAGACATCACAATTGAATAAAGCTGTTATAGGTACTGGTTTTCCATATGATAAAGGAACGGATGAAGATAACAATCTTGCCTATGTACAAGAACTAGTACCCCGAATAGGTGGTATACGACGACTGGGAAGTGCAGCACTTGACCTTGCTCAAGTTGCTTGCGGCAGAATGGACGGATATTGGGAGATAAAATTAAATGTATGGGATGTAGATGCAGGTTTGCTTCTTTTAGAAGAAGCAGGAGGAAAAACAATCGTGCGTGAAGAAGAAAAAGGACTGTACGTTCTAGGAGCGAATCCTTATTTATTTAATACATTAAAGGATCTTATTAAGCGGTAACAACCAATGTTTCACGTGAAACAAAAAGAAGGTTTTGGAGTATTAGACAAGGGAATACATAAGCAGGCACCCCATGGCTTGATGCCTGCAGAAGCTTTACATAGGCGGGCTGTGATCCATTTGCATAAATGTAACTATTCCAATTACAAGAAAAACAATGAAGATGACTGAAATGATTAATCCGATGACACTGCAAGTATTTCCAGCAATCGCCAATCCACGTCCGCTTTGACCAGACCGTTTTATTTCTTTTAATCCTAAGACACCAAATATAAGTCCAAGAATAGCCAGGATAGGACTTATAATAACAAATAGAAATGTCATCACCAGAGAAACAATTCCAAGAACTAGGGAGGTGATGGCTTTCCCATTTACTGTTGCAGGATCATTTTCTGGGTTATACATACTTTCCTTTTCCATGCAAATTCACCTCTTTCTAAGTCAGTCATTGTATCATATTTACCTTACACCATCTAAGAAAGACATTTGTAAAAGAAAAATTAATGGAGAGGAGGGGGAAACGTTGAGTATATTGACGAATGACTGGGCTCCTAGATTAGAGCAAGAATTTCAAAAAGACTATTATGTGAAATTAAGAGAGTATTTAAAAAGAGAATACCGGGAAACGACCATTTACCCAGATATGTATGATATTTTTAATGCTTTGCACCATACGACCTATGAAAATACAAAAGCAGTAATACTTGGTCAAGATCCATACCATGGCCCCCATCAAGCTCATGGATTAAGTTTTTCCGTTCAGCCAGAAGTGAAAATGCCTCCATCATTGCAAAACATATTTAAAGAACTTTATGATGACCTTGGGTATAAAATGCCTGAACATGGTTGTCTCACAAAATGGGCAGAAGAAGGTGTCCTTTTATTAAATGCTGTCTTAACAGTAAGAAGCGGGCAGCCTAATTCTCACCGGGGCATAGGCTGGGAACAATTCACACATGAAGTAATTAAACAAGTTAATGAAAAAAAAGATCCCGTGGTATTTATTTTATGGGGAAAAAATGCACAGGCCAAAGAAGAATTAATTACTTCGGCTCATCATTTAGTAATTAAATCGCCTCACCCTAGTCCCTTCTCTGCTCATAGAGGTTTTTTTGGCAGCAGACCATTTTCACGAACGAACGAGTTTTTAAGAAATGCTGGACGAACAGAGATTGATTGGAGTATACCTTCTAACTAAATAGAATTATCCGTGCCCAACCTGGCACTTTCTTAAAAAGGTAAGAAATTATAAATAGTTGGCGTTTTAAATGTCTAGCTCCAGCGCCTACTCGCTCGAGATTCCTTCGATTCGTCAGTGGAAAGCAAAGATCAGCTTTCCATATGCCGACCCTCCAGGACTTGTCGCGGCTGACCAGGGCGCTTGCGCTTTTCTTAATTATATTAAAGGAGGCAGTAATTAATGAGTATCGAAACATCTGTAACAACATTAAACAACGGGGTAGAAATGCCTTGGGTCGGTCTTGGGGTATATCAGGCTGAAGCTGGAGAAGAAGTAAAACAGGCAGTGAAAACTGCTCTGGAAAACGGATACCGAAGTATTGATACAGCATCGTTTTATTATAATGAAGAAAGCGTTGGAGAAGCTATAAAAGAAAGTAACGTGGCGGAAGAAGATATATTTATAACGACAAAAGTCTGGAATGATGAACAAGGCTTTAATGAAACATTAGAAGCATTTGAACGTTCTCGTCAAAAACTCGGTGTAGATAAAATTGATCTTTACTTAATTCACTGGCCGGTGCCAGGAAAATACAAAGAAACGTGGGGGGCTCTAGAAAAGTTATATGAAGAAGGAAAAGTAAGAGCAATAGGTGTCAGCAACTTTACAGAAGAGCACCTGGAAAACTTGATGAAAGAGGCAAAAGTTAACCCAATGGTAAATCAAGTAGAATTTCATCCAAGATTATTTCAAAAAGGCTTGCTAGAATATTGTCAAAACCATAATATTCAATTAGAGGCATGGCGGCCGCTGGGAAAAGGAGATCTGCTTGGAGAGGACGTAGTGAAACGAATTGCTGAAAAGCATGGAAAAACGCCTGCTCAAGTATTGATTCGCTGGTGCTTGGAAAATAAAGTGGTTACCATTCCTAAATCCGTTACGCCAGAGAGAATTAAATCAAATGCTGATGTGTTTAATTTTGCCCTCGATACAGAAGACATTCAGGCTATTGACGGGATGAATGAAAATCAGCGTTATGGTTATCATCCAGATGATTTTCCGTATGATAAAATGTAATAGATCAAACAAAAAGGCTGCTTACCGCTGAATGACAGCGAGGCAGTCTTTTAATTAGATATACAGTGAAGGCATAATCACGACCTAATAATATCTAAACCAATTTAGAAATCAGATGCTACTATGATCGAAAAGGTGAAAGAAGCTGATAGCCGCTATAGTAAAACAGTTCTCTTAAGAAAAAAGGAATTTTGGTAGACAGACTTTGATATGCTGTGTCTGCAGCAGGGGAGGAATAAACGTTTAACCCCTGATCTTCAGCAATCATCATGGCACGTTTCATATGTAATGGGTCACTTATGATTGTTGCGTTGTCAATATTGTTTTGCTGCATTATATCTTTGGCGTACTGAATATTTTCTTCTGTAATGCTCGATTCGGTTTCTATGAATATATCTTCTTCTTTTACTCCATATTCCAACGCATACTTCCGAGCAACTTCTGATTCAGCTTCATTCAGGTTTTCCCCTTTACCGCCAGTAAATATCAGTTTGATTACGTTGTCGTTTTCATAAAGCTGCAGAGCATGGTCGATTCTTTTTTTGAAAACCACCGAAGGTTCACCATCTTGTACAGAAGCACCTAAAACAATCGCAGCTTCTGTTTTTTGAAGCTGGTTTTTCTCACTGAAAGACCAAATGTTATATCCCGTCCAACCTATATACATAAATACAAGAAAAATAGCGGCGAAAAAAATATATTTTTTCATAACGATCCCCCCTTCATATGATTAATGATTGTCTTGTCTTTCAATATAAATTAGAAATCCTTTCATATACAAGTCGTTTATGTCCTTTCTGGATTCAAGAAGTGTTAATATAATAATAAGGGACAGTATAGAAAGAAGGTAAAAGAGTGTGTTACGGGAAAAAATAATTTGTGTTGGTGCAGCATTATTGCTGGGATGTATTCTTTCTTTCCTGCATATACCGGCTGGATGGCTTTTGGGCGGTCTTTTAACCGGAATTGGTTATGGATTGTTCCTCAAGCGGCTTGCTTTTGAAGGCTGGCCGTTCCGTATAGTACTTGCTCTAGTAGGGGTAAATGTCGGATTTATGATGCAAACGGAAATATTTCAATTAATCGGTCAATACTTCGTGCCGCTCCTTCTCTCGCTTACCTTGACATTAGCGGCTGGAGTAGGTATTGGCTGGTTAATGAACCACTGGACTAATTTGGATCCGTTAACTGCTTATTTTTGCTGTGTCCCCGGGGGTGCGTCTGAAGTGATTGCGTTGAGCGGGGATTACGGAGCAGATAACAGGGTAGTAGCTGCATTTCACACAGCAAGAATAACATTTTTTGTTTTAACAATTCCATTTTTAGCTGGGTTTTTCTACCCGGATGAATTGCAAGCAAAGTCTGCTGGTTTCGCTTTAGAAGGCATGGAGTTATCGGTATTAGCGGGACTTCTTTCGGCAATTTTGGTTACTATATTATTATTTCGGTTATGGAAAGTCCCGGCTGGAACCTTGTTTTATGGAATATTTACAGGATTTATAATAAGTGAATGGGTCATGTCTGGTTCTGCTTCGCTGCCGTCCTATATAGGAGGGATCGGACAGGCGCTTATCGGAGTAATGGTCGGCATCCGTTTTGACCGTCCGACTTTTTTTAAGTTAAAAGATATTGGAAAACCTAGTGCTATATTGCTTGCTATTTATTTTTTATTTAGTCTGACACTTGCTTTTATTTTTGAATGGATGACGGGTCTTCCATACATGACTAGTTTACTTAGCACGGTTCCGGCAGGAGCAGCTGAAATGAGTTCAACAGCGATGGCTTTACATTTAGAACCAACCCTTGTTGCGAGCTTACATATTATTCGGGTGATTGCATTATTTCTTTTTTTGCCGTTTTTTATTAACTTAATAAAAAGAGCTGCAGAGCAGGGGAATTAAATAGTTTCCCTGCTCATCTATGATTAAGGCTATTGTTAACTGAATATTTTGACTTTATATTATCGATTCTTCTCTCGTCTATAAAAATGTACGTAAAGATAATTATGTTCTTCTTGTCATTCAGGAATTACAAACGCTAGGAAAGACTCAATACCAATTACTATGGATACGAGTGTATGAAGAGTAAGTAAGTTGAAATCGAAAGACAATTAGAAAGCTCGTAAAATTGCAGGGGGGGAACCCTTCTTGTAATACGATACGTTGAAAGAAAAAGGAAATGATTATGTCATTAAACAAGGTTTATTTGAAACTCATCTGCATAGAAATGATGTGATAATAAAAGGAAATATAGCAGACTTGGAAGAAAATGTAGAAGGATTAAAAATTGACCACATTTTTACCAGCTGGAAACCCGTGGTTTCTCCTTCTCGTATTATATGTAACGGCGAAAACGAACATTTTGGTGTGGATGTTCCATTGGGCTAAAAACGCAATATAAACATGAAAGTCGAGGTGTCAATATGGAAAGAGTGTGGTGGAAAGAGGCAGTAGGCTATCAAGTCTACCCCCGCAGCTTTCAAGATTCAAACGGTGACGGTATTGGCGATATACAGGGACTGATTCAGCGCTTAGATTACTTACAGGAGCTGGGGATTGATTTAATTTGGATGTGCCCGATGTATCAATCCCCCCAAGATGATAATGGATACGATATTTCAGACTACAAAGCTATACTTGAAGAGTTTGGCACGATGAAAGATTTTGATGAGCTGCTGCAAAAAGTGCACGAGCGCGGGATGAAATTAATCATTGATCTCGTTTTAAACCATACTAGTGATGAGCATCCGTGGTTTATTGAATCTCGTTCTTCAAAAGAAAGCGAGAAGCGTGATTGGTATATTTGGAGAGATGGTAAAAACGGACAAGAACCTAACAACTGGGAAAGTATTTTTGGAGGCTCCGCTTGGAAATATGATGAAAACACCGATCAATATTTTCTTCATGTTTTTTCAAAAAAACAGCCCGATTTAAATTGGGAAAATCCCGAAGTGCGTTCTGCTTTGTATGAAACCGTAAATTGGTGGCTTGATAAAGGAATTGACGGGTTTAGGATTGATGCGATTAGTCACATTAAAAAGCGCCCTGGATTACCAGATATGCCGAATCCGAAAAAGAAAAAATATGTCTCTTCATTTGACATGCATATGAATCAACCTGGTATTCATAAATTCTTGCAGGAGTTTAAAGAAGAGACCTTCGGAAATTATGACGTCGTAACTGTTGGAGAAGCAAACGGTGTAAATGTCAAGGAAGCAGACCTTTGGGTAGGAAAAAAAGGAAAAATGAACATGATATTTCAATTTGAACATCTTGATTTATGGGATGCTGGGACAAAAGGTACTTTAGATGTTAGAGGTTTAAAGAAAGTATTGACTCGTTGGCAAAAAGGATTAGAAATGAATGGTTGGAATGCATTATTCATTGAAAATCATGATTTAGCAAGAGTTGTTTCGACATGGGGAGACGATAAAGAGTATTGGAAGGAAAGTGCTACTGCTATAGCAACCATGTACTTCTTCATGCAGGGCACTCCTTTTATATATCAAGGCCAGGAAATTGGAATGACAAACGCTCGGTTTTCTTCCATAGAAGAATATGACGACGTAGCAGCAAAAAATATATATAGGGAAAAGAAGGCACAAAACGTACCAGAAAAAGAGATATTGGAATTGCTAGGGCAAACTTCAAGAGATAACAGTCGTACCCCTATGCAATGGTCAAATGAAAAAAATGCAGGCTTTTCCACCGGAAAACCTTGGTTAAAAATCAATCCAAATTACAAGAAAGTTAATGTAGATAAGCAAAAGCAAGACAGCTCTTCTATCCTAAACTACTATAAAACGATGATAAAGCTGAAAAAGCAGTATGATCTTTTCACCTATGGCCGATATACGTTACTAAATGAAGAAGACAATCAAATCTACGCTTATTTAAGAGAAGGAGACAAACAAAACGCTCTCATCGTTACGAACCTTAGTGGTAAACAAGCAAAGTGGAATGGAGCTGGAATCCTCCTTTCTAGTCATCAACTTCTCTTAAACAATTATCAGGGCCTTTTTCACAAGGAAATAGAAAGCCTCTTATTAAATCCTTATGAAGCACGGATTTACTTAATTGATTCATCTTCATAAAGACAGAAAAGCAGAACGTGATACTTAGGTATCGTTCTGCTTTTTTTCCTCTTCTAAAAACAATGTTAGGTTTTCTTACAATAAGGTAGGCATGAGAAATATAATGTGTAAAATATAAACTAACGAAAGATGTTAACTAAGTTTACATCTAATATAAAGGAAGGGGAGAAATATTTATGGATCCGATGTTTTTAATGAATAATCTTTGGATCATGATTGCATTTATTCTAGTTATTCTTATGCAAGGAGGATTTATTCTTTTGGAGGCCGGGTCAACCCGGATGAAAAACGCCGGCCATATAGCCGGGAAAACGATCTTTACATTAGGAATTGTTTCTCTCGTTTTCTGGGCTGTAGGTTATGGATTTATTTACGGAGAAAGTGCAGGAGGATTTATAGGTTTATCTGATTTTTTCTTTGGTGATTTCACGACTATGTTTGACGGTCTTGCAGGTTCTGTTGATTTTATTTTCCAGCTGGCATTCGCTGCTATTGCATTAACCGTGGCGTTTGGAGGCTTTGCAGAACGTGCTAAATTATCAGCTTATATTGTGTTTGCAGTATTATTTTCAGCTTTTGTTTATCCGGTAGTTGCTCATTGGATTTGGGGCAGCGGCTGGATTGGCGGTTTGGGAAAACAAGATTTCGCTGGTTCAACGGTAGTTCACTTAACAGGTGCAATGGCTGCGATGGCAGCGACAATGCTGTTAAAGCCTCGTATTGGTAAATACAACAAAGACGGTTCGCCGAATGAGCTAGCAGGTCATAACCAGGTGTTTACGGCTCTTGGTGTATTGCTTCTTTGGGTAGGTTGGTTTGGTTTTAATGCTGGTAGTACTTTAGGTGTAGATGATGCATTCTTTGGATTTGTAGCGTTGAATACTCAACTTGCGGCAGCAGCAGGGGCAGTAGCTGCATTACTGATAGCTTGGGCGTCTCTTGGAAAAGCAGATGTGCCGACGATGTTAAATGGTGCACTTGCAGGACTTGTTGCTATTACTGCATCTTGTGCATTCGTTGATCCATGGGCTGCAGTAGTAATTGGTATCATTGGCGGACTTCTCGTTTATTACAGCATGAAGTTTTTTGAAAAGATGGGTATTGATGATCCGATTTTCGCTTTATCTGTCCACGGTGCTGCTGGTGTATGGGGAACTCTTTCTACTGGTTTCTTCGCTACACCAGAGCTTGCAGAGATGAATGGCGGTCAAGCTGGCTTGTTCTACGGCGGTGGATTTGCACAGCTGGGTGTTCAGTTGATAAGTGTTGTAGCTTGTGGTTTGTTCGCGTTTATCGCTTCTTATGTATTGCTGCTTATTACTAAATCATTGATTGGAGGACTTCGCGTATCTGAGGAAGAAGAAATTATGGGACTGGATATTAGTGAACACGGCAGCTATGGTTACCCGGAAAACGTTCAACCCCAGTCTAATAAAGTAAATACAGGTGCGTGATGACATGAAATTTTCACCATCTTTTGAAGAGGGAGCTCTTCTCCCTCCTTCCTTTGATAGTTATCAAGCGATTAAAAAAGCAAGAGAGAATGAATCAAACAAGGTGGCAGGTGATCCTGAGCAATTAAATGATGCACATGATAGATGGGTGCTAGAAACAACTGCTCTTGCTGTACACCGTTTAGAAAGTGAGCGGGGGCAGGTCCCTGCTCACTTTACTTTCTTTGTTATGGGCAGTTCTGGGAGAAAAGAACAAGCCTTATGGAGCGACCAGGATCACGGAATTATCTTTGATGGAAAAGACGATTTCTATCAAGATTATTTTTTAAGCCTCGGTCAAGAAATTCGTGAAGGAATGGCTATTGTTGGCTATCCTCGCTGTGAGGGTAAAGTAATGGCCTCCCACCCACGCTGGTGTCACGGTATTCATGAATGGAGGCAGCAAGTAGACGAATGGTTAGAAAAAGACAAGTGGGAGACGTTTCGACATTTGCTTACCTTTATTGATTCACGAGTATTAATAGGAGAAGAAAAACTGCTGGCTAATATAAAAGAGCATGTCTTTCTTAAAGTATCCAGCGATCCTCGTTTGTTAGAACGACTAGCACAAAATACTTCTTATTTGCACAAAGGGACGAATGCTTTTGGCAAGTTATTGCCGGAAGAAAAAGGGCCTTATACTGGTTCTCTTCACATTAAAGATGTAGGGTTTTTTCCATACGTCCATGCTATGCGTTTATTAGCTATTAAAGAAGGGCTGCATGATACTTCTACCCTGCAGAGGATGGAAAAAACAGTTGATAAATATTCATTTGTGAAGGGGAAAATTGAAAATTTTAAGGCAATGCTTGATCTTCGTGCTTCCTTTTGGAAGTACCACCAAACGTATGAAGACGTTCATTATGTGCCAGTAGACCGGCTTACAAAAGAACAGAAAAAAACATTAAAAGCAGCAGTTAAAGAAGGAAAACATTTATTCCAACAAACGAGAAAATTAGTGGAATCAGGTGAAGGGTTATGGTAATGAACCAAATGTATCAATGGGTACGTCAAGTCTCCGGTAAAATAGGTGTCCCCTTTGTTTCTTCTATGGATCAAAGCAACCCGCACCATCTTTCTTTTTTACGACAGCTTCAAAAAGACTTAAAAGCAGAAGAGCCTCTCCAAAAACCAATAGATTCATTGAATGTTACGGTACTTGATTTAGAAACATCTGGGTTTTATCCAGATGGGGGAGATAAAATACTATCTGTAGGGGCAGTGAAAATAAAAAATGGCGAGCTGAAAAAAGAAGAATCCTTTTATTCTGCTGTTTGTGAGCCGGAGTCTTTGTCTCCGGAAGTCTCTAATTTAACCGGTTTGAAGAAAGAAGAATTAGAAGCCGCCCCTCCCTTAGCAGAAGTACTTCAAAAGTTTTATGCTTTCATCCAGACTGATATTTTAGTGGCACATCATGCACGCCACGAACAAAGGTTTCTTCAGCACGCCACCTATCAAGCTACGGGAATTCAATTTCAGCATCGATTGCTTGATACCTCTTTTTTATTTCAAATTGCAGCTCCAGAATATCCTTCTTCAGAACTCGAAACTTGCTGTGGATATTATGACATCCCGGTTAATGAACGTCATCATGCGCTGGCAGATGCTATCATGGCTGCAGAGCTGTGGAATTGTTCTGTAAAGGAAGTAATGAAACGAGGTTATGAAACGTTGCAAGATGTGTATGTTTACCTAAATCAACAGCAGCGATAAGAAAAAGGAGGAGAGTGAGGTGAAAGACCATATCCCTCGCCGTACAGCTTGTTTTCCCATAAGTGTTGTACAGGAATTGACATCGTTAAGTGCTCGTCAGATTCGATATTATGAACAGCAAGGTTTAATATATCCGAAACGAAACGAAGGTAATCAGCGCCTGTTTTCTTTAGAAGAGATTGATCGATGTGCAGAAATCAAAGAATTAATTGATCAAGGTTTAAATATAGCAGGTGTAAAAACAGTTTTATCAGCGAGAAAACAATTGGCCGAATCAGAAGTACAATCTTCTAAAAGTGTCGTAAACAGGAAGGATATGAAAAAGTTACGTATGTACCTTAACGAAACAGAAGGCTGAGCCTTCTGTTTACAATTTTGTGACAATTGATCACATCTCCGTTTAAATTTCCGTGCTGCCGGGTACATTTTTCGGTAAATGGAGGTGTTAGGTATGGCATTCATCATTGTTGATGATATGCAAATTCCAGCCAAAAAGTTTGACAGTGAAAAAGAAGCAAAAGAAGAAGCTGTAAATAAAGAATTAATTGTAAAAGATGACCAAGGAGATTTTTGGATTATAGATGAAGAGAATTATCCTAAAATTGAAGCATACGGATACACGATTATTAAGTGATAAATAATCGAAATGAAGAGTCCAGGGCTGTGATAGAAACGGCTCTGGCTTTATTATTTAGTATAGGGAAGGTTAGAAGCTTAAAGGTATGCTGTGGTATAATGCGGGAGAATAAAATTTATTAAAGCAGGTGAACAGGATGAATATTTCCGCTCGAACAGTTGTGGAAAAAATGGAAGAAGAATTAATGCAGCTTGCTGAAAAAGTGGATCGAAAAGAAGAAGCAGTGGTAAAGGAACACGCCCGGGTGTTAAAGGCTTATTGCGATATTATTCTAGCCTCTGATGAAAGCAAAAGAAACAGAAACACGGACACCGTAGAGACAGCTAAAATTTCTTCTAAAACTGCTGGTATAAAGCAGTCTTCCATAGAAACAAAACAAGTTAATTCATCCTCTGCTGCTAGAACGACAAGTGAGATACCATCATCAGATGGAAATTTACTTGAATTTTAATGGTCTTCTTAAAATGGAAGGGTGAAAACGGTGTGGAAAATATTTATTGTATTAGGTGCTCTTAATGCTGCTGCAGCGGTAGGATTTGGAGCGTTTGGAGCACACGGCTTGGAAGGAAAATTATCGGACAAGCTAATGGAAGTCTATCAAACAGGAGTTCAATACCATATTATGCACGCCCTAGGACTGCTGGCAATTGGTTTAGTTGCTGCTTATGCAGGAAGTTCCGCGTCTTTATCTTGGGCCGGATGGCTTTTGTTTGCAGGAATTGTAATTTTTTCTGGAAGCTTATACACCATGGCTTTTACCGGGATAACCTGGCTTGGAGCTATCACTCCAATAGGAGGGACCGCATTCATTGCAGGCTGGATTATGCTTGTTATTTCAGTATTAAAAATATAAAAAATATCAAAAAGGCGGTTCCTATTAAACAGGTCCGCCTTTTTCTTATATTTTAGGAATGTTTAACTTTGTTAAAGAGCCAAAGGATAAAAAACACTAAGACTTCTGGCATTTTGACTTGGCGGCAATCCAAGTTTCTACCCCGTGAAGAAGGCATAACTTCTCTAGATTCTATCCTTTACTCTTAAGTGCTTTCCAGTTTTCCGAGTATAATTGTCAGGATCCAGCCTAATAAAAAGGTAAATAGGCTGATGGATGTAACAAGAAAGCTAGTCCCTATACCAGGGAATATCACAAATAAAGATCCTATCAATAGCCCGCTCATAACAGCGTAGGTCCCCGTTCGATGCTGACGTAAAAGATAATGCAAAAATTTGCTCATAATAGTAATGCCTATAACAATGCCCAGTCCTACAGTGATAATGACGGGGAATTGTAAAGAGGTGACGGCATGAATAATTGTTTCATAAACACCAAGAATTAAAAGGATAAACGAACCGCTTACCCCTGGCAGTATCATCGCAGAGCTTGCCAGCCATCCAGAGAAAAATAAATATATATAGTCAGATGTAGTTAATGCATGGACCACTTCTCCTGTTTCTTCTCCTTTGAACACTCCTGATAGAATAATAAGTATAGCGGCGACAGCAACAATGAAAAAATGATAAGGTTTAAACTTCTGTTTGTAGTCAGCTTCTTTTAGTAACAAAGGAATTGTTCCTAAAATTAGTCCCATAAAAAAGAAATAAGTTGGCTGAGGGTGAACGGAAAGAAGCCACTCCAGTAAATTACTTAAGCTTAATACAGCAATTCCTATGCCAATGCCAAGCGGAATAAAAAAACCAAGCTGTTGTTTCCATTTTCGGCTAAAAAAGTTATTAATAGCTGCTATTAAACGATGATAAATACCAAGTACTAAAGCAATAGTTCCTCCGCTGACTCCTGGGATAAGATCGCTCGCTCCCATTGCTATCCCTCTAAAAATATTTTTCCATTCCATCATTAAGTATCACCTTTAGTATCTTTAATAAATCTTATTTGCATGGTTTGTTCATATTTCATCTTACCAGATTTATATGCAGCATAGGACAAGGTATGCTGTTAGAAAACATTGGGACCGAAGATAGCGGCAGCCTGTGCTATTTACGGATCATTTTTTATACTTTGGTTTAAACTTCTAAAAGATCAAAGTATAAGCAAAACTGCGTTTTCGCCCATAGGAGCGGGTGGCAAGCCGAGTTTTTCTAAACAGTATAAAAAAGACTGATCAATACCTCTTACTGACCAGTCTCTTTCCATAACTTCTTTTCTCTACCCTGTAACAGAATCAGAAGCTATACCTGTTTCTTGTTCACGACGCAAACTTTTATCAAACACAAACGGACCAAATGGAATAACAGACACAGTCATTGCAATAATAGCTCTCAAAAAAGTCCAGCGCCGCTGAATCCAGACGAAAATAACAGCTGCGATATATAAAATAAACAAAGCTCCATGAACCGACCCGGCAATAGTAACGGCCATATCCATTCCTGCGCCGTATTTAAGCGGCATCGCTAAAAACAAAAGAAGCAAAAAAGATATACCCTCTAACATGCCGATTACTCGTAATTTTCCTATGGCAGAAGACATCACGGCTTTCATCACCTCATCTTCGTATCTAAAGTACCTCTTTATATTTTAATTACAACATATAGCATAGCATGCGAGGTGATAGACAACAATGTACGTTTTATGACGTTTTAAATACTGAAACATTTAAGTCTTCCTGTGTGAATACTATCTTTCAATCTATTAACGGGCAAATACTAAAACATAAGAGGATGCCCCGTTTGTGTTTGGGACACCCTTCTGTTTTCCTTTGTTAAGCTTTAACCACAGCGATATCATTGTTTTCAACGATTACTTTTACTTCTTTAAGATCATCCTCTTCTAGCATAAGATCTGCAATACCGTCTTCAACTTTTTCTTCAATGACGCGGCGCAGCGGTCTAGCACCAAATGCAGGGTCATAGCCTTGCTCGGCTAGTACTGCTTTAGCTTCGTCTGTCACTGAAACATGCATATTTTGTTCTGCTGCTGCATCGATAATTTCAGCAAGCATAAGGTCAACGATAGTTACAAGATCTTCTTTTCCGAGTTCATTGAAAGGAATGATGCCGTCAAAGCGGTTCAGAAATTCTGGCTTGAAGTAATCAGACAGAGACTCTGTAATTTTTGGCTCTACATCCTCTTTATTACCAAAGCCAACAGTTACTTTCTTAATGCTTGAGCCTGCATTAGAAGTCATAATTAATACCGTGTCTTTAAAGCTTACTGTACGTCCTTGACTGTCTGTTAAACGCCCGTCTTCCATGATTTGCAGGAACATATGCTGCACATCAGGGTGGGCTTTTTCAATTTCATCCAAAAGGATGATGCTGTATGGCTTACGACGTACTCGTTCTGTCAGCTGTCCTGCTTCGTCATGTCCGACATATCCGGGCGGTGAACCGATTAGCTTTGATACAGAGTGTTTTTCCATATATTCACTCATATCAAGACGAATCATTGCTTCACTATCTCCAAACATTTCTTCTGCTAGAGATTTGGAAAGCTCGGTTTTTCCGACCCCTGTTGGCCCAATAAAGAGGAAGGAGCCGATAGGACGGATTCCTTTTCTAAGGCCGGCCCGGTTTCTGCGAATCGAGCGTGCAACTTTGCTGACAGCATCGTTTTGACCTATAACGCTTGCTCGAAGGCGTTCAGGAAGATCTTTCATTTTTTGTTGTTCATCTTTTTGAAGTCGGCGTACTGGAATGCCTGTTTTGTTTTCTACTATTTTTTCAATCGTTTCTACGTCAACTATTGCTTTTTCGTTTGATTTCTCACTGTTTTGTGAAGCGTCTTCCAACTGTTTCTGAAGTTTTGCTTCTTCGTCGCGCAGTTTTGCTGCTCGTTCATAATCTTCTTGCTGTGTGGCTTTTTCTTTTTCTACAGCAATCTGTTCGAGGCGGCTTTGCACTTCGTGTTCGTCGTCCTCACTATGGGCCAGGTTGATTTTGGAACCTGCTTCATCCATTAAATCAATGGCTTTATCCGGGAGGAAGCGATCCTGGATATAACGATTAGAAAGGTGAACACAAGCATTTAACGCATCCTCAGTGAAAGAAACTTGATGGTATTTTTCGTAGTTTTCTTGCAGGCCTTGGAGGATAGCAACAGCATCTTCAAGATTTGGTTCATCCACCATAACTGGTTGAAATCTGCGTTCAAGTGCCGCATCTTTTTCAATTTTACGGTATTCAGCAAGAGTCGTTGCACCGATTACTTGAATTTCTCCTCGTGCAAGAGCTGGTTTCATAATATTACCGGCGTCAGAAGAACCTTCAGCTGATCCAGCTCCAACAATCTGGTGAACTTCATCGATAAATACGATCACGTTTTTACGCTCTTGCAGTTCTTTTAGAAGCTGCTTCATTCGTTCTTCAAATTGACCGCGAACGCCGGTGTTTGCGACTAAGGAAGAAACATCAAGCAAGTAAATGTCTTTATTTTTTAGTTTGTTTGGGACATTCCCTTCTGAAATCCGCAGCGCTAGCCCTTCAGCAATCGCAGTTTTACCTACACCCGGCTCACCGATAAGAACAGGATTATTTTTATTACGGCGATTTAATGTTTCAATCACGCGTTCCACTTCTTTGTCTCGTCCGATAACTGGATCAATCATTCCTGCCCGGGCTGCATCAGACAAATTTTTGCCTAGATCATTCAACAAGCCTCCACCTTGTCCATTTCCTTCTTGGGCTTGTCCTTCACTGCCCGCAATGGCACCCATTTGAGAATTCATCATATCATTGAACATTTGGTCAAATGGGGACGATTGTCCTCCAAAGCTGCCGAAACCAGAAGGCTGTTTCATATCATTGCGGACTTCCCGGTAACAAATGTCGCATAGATGCATTTTTTGATGGTGGCCATTAAGGTTCATATTTAGTTCAATGCGTGCCTGACGCTGTTTACAGTTTTCACATTGTCTCATAATACGTGTACCTCCTTTATTTTTACGTAAATGTTTTTATAAAGAAAAAATAACTGTTTGTTGTTTTACACTGTTAGGCGGTTTTCTTTAAAAAGGTCCTTTGGATGGGTATCATAACTTCTACCATCAATAAAGATCAATTCTTTTGCTTTGACTTTGACTATCTTTGACCTTGTAGTTGTATTATACATTGACCTTTTTTGACTTTCAAGAGATATGATCAAATTTTTAGGATGAACGAAAAAGCAGCGCCGCCACGGGGGATACGCTGCTTCTTACAACTTACATTATATTTTCTAATAACCTAAATGAGGAAAAAATAAACATTAATAAAGATTGATCAAGGTGAGATTATTCTTGAAAAGCACCAGGGCCGTCTTCAAATGGGTACTGGTATTCAATTTCTTCATCAAAAACAATATAGTCTAAATACACCATTAATAGTAAATACCATTTATTATTTCGTTCATCTCTTAATATAATATGATCTCGGCCGGCTTCATCTATAATTCCATGGAAGACTCTTGCTTGCCATTCTGGATTATTTTCAAATGTCATATAAACTGTTGCAGGTTTTCCGCGATTCAGCCGCAAAATGTTTTCGATGTAAGATTGTTCTATTGGCAGCATATCCGCACCATTAATGCCATTGATCCCATTCATGCCATTCATGCCATTCATACCATTCATACCGTTCATCCCATATCCGTACATACCATTGCCGTTTCCTTGCCGCATCATGTCATAAGGGGAGGGGGTTTCGTAACCTTGAACTGGATAACCATACCATGGATAGTAACTATACATACTTATCCTCCTTCATAATTTACTTATTTTTACTAATAAACTTTCACATAATCAATCAGGGAAAAAAAACTCCTTTCGCTTCTGCTTTTATTAAAGAGCAAGAAGCTGATTTATCATAGGTGTAAGCTTGAACCATGGCCATACAATCACCCGCCTTAACTAAATGCGGTTCACACTATTTCAATGTATGTCACTCGATTGGTGCATATGCTATAAAAAAAGAGCTGATTTTCTTTTGAAAATCAACTCTTCATATCATATAGAGGTGTTTATACATGTAAGAAAGATTCCACTTTTTCAGGAGGTAAAATATTACCTACGAAAAATTGGCCAAAATCTCCGTATTTGGCTGAAACCTCATCAAAGCGCATTTCATAGACTAGCTTTTTAAATTGAAGTGCTTCGTGTGCAAACAGAGTTACACCCCATTCCCAATCATCAAGACCGGTAGAGCCTGTGATAATCTGCTTTATTTTACCTGCGTACTTTCGCCCCGTCATGCCATGTGCTTTCATTAATTCACGTCGATCTTTCATTGGAAGGGAATACCAATTATCGCTGCCTTCACGCTTTTTATCCATTGGGTAAAAACAAATATGATTCCACTTTGGCAATGTAGGAAAAATTCTTTCGCGAATTTCAGGGCTGTCTAACGGGTCACTTCCATCTTTTGGCGGCATATAGTTACCAAGCTCTACTACGGAAACGTAAGAATAGGAAGGGATCGTATAATCTGCAAGTTTTAATTTGTTAAAAGCCGTTTCAACCTCATTTAATTCTTGCATATTAGGACGAAGAACCATCATGATAATATCAGCTTTTTGGCCGATAATCGTATACAGAGCATGGCTGCCTGTTTTATTATCCTCTACGCTCTGCCATGATTCAAGCATGTTTAAAAACTCATGGATCATACTTTGCCGTTCTTCACTGGGAACTTTTTTCCAGGATGCCCAGTCTATTTTTCGCAAGTCATGGAGACAGAACCAACCATCAAGTGTTTGAGATGCTTCTCCCACTATGTACCACTCCTTTAAATAAACCTATCTTTTCGTCTTCCACTATACCATATTCATTATTTCTACTGAAAGAAAGCTAGCTGCAGACTCTTTTCCTTGTCAATCTGTTTTTATTCAGGTAGAAAGTTATAAGTTGTACTATGTCGCTATTAATGTCTTTGCTAAACTAAGATAAAAATTGTTTTAAAGCTTGTTTGTGTTCTTCTGTAGCCCCAGCCTGACTTTGTGCGGAAACTTCCATTTCCAGTACATCAGCAAGACTTTTTTCAAACCCTTCTTTCATGTTTTGGGTCATTAGGCCATAAGCCTGAGGTGGAACAGAAGCAAGAGAACGTGCAAATTCATCTGGTTTTCCAATTTTCGTAATCAAATTAATTCGGTATGCTTCTTCTGCGGAAATCGTTTCTCCGAGTGCTAACTCCATTGCTTTACTTAGACCGACGAGGCGGGGGAGAAAATAAGAAGCTCCTGCATCAGGAACAAGACCTATTTTTAAAAAACTCAATGCCATTTTTGTGTCATACTCGGCTATACGAAAATCACACGCTAGAGCAATGCTGAGCCCGGCTCCTACAGCAATGCCATTTAAATAGGCTATAACAGGTTTTTGAATATCTGCAATAAATAAAATTAAACGATTATACGTTTCCCTTAAATACAAACCATAATCAAAATGTTCTGTATCATTAACCGCAACGCTTTTTAAATCAGCACCTGCACAAAAAGCATCTCCGGCTCCTTGAAGTATAATGACATTTACATTCTCATCATTATTTGCCTCATTAAAACAGTCAAACAATTCTTCGTGCATCTGGAGATTTAAAGCGTTTTTCACTTGCGGTCTATTTAAAATAATACGAGCAATACTCTCTTCTTTTTCATATAATACAGTTTCTTGCTTCATATCATTTAACTCCTTTCTCGACCTGTTAAGAACGCATAAAATGTAATCGGTAAATAGTATAGGAAAACGACGGTGTCTGCAAAAACGACTCGACGACGAGTCTAGGCTCCTTAACAAGAAATAATCCTATAAATGTTTATTAATAAGTAATATACACCATCAACTAGGGGTTTTCCTGTACGTTTTAAGAATTCTTGTTTGACTTTCTTTCGCTGACGTTAGATTTTTGTTGATTAGTAAACGATTCCGGCAAACATATTGTATCAGTTATTCCCTTTGCTGCCGCTTCTTCTGCAGATTTCATGGTCATTTGTTTTGTAATTCCAACAGGAATTGAAACATAAGATTTGATTTGCTCTGCAAGGTGTAAAAACTTATGTTCAGGTACTTCGATGGGCTGTTCGGAGTGTTTCTCATTCCATCCAATACCAATATTTAATAAATCTGCCCCTGAGTACTTAAGTTGTTTGGCGAAATGAATAATATCTTCTTCCGTTGTGCTGTCATGACTAAGAGTAAATCCAGGTATCCGATAAATAATAGGAAAATGTTCACCAACGTATTCTCTAACATGTCTGGCTACTGCTAAAGGAAAATGCATCCGGTTTTCAAAGGTTTTTCCCCATTTATCCTTCCGTGTGTTCGATAAGGAAGATAAAAATTGATTGATAAGGTAACCGTCGGATCCTACTATTTCTACAGCATCAAAACCTGCTTGTTTTGTCTTCTTTGCCCCTGCAGCAAATGCTTCTATCATTTTATATATATCTTTTTCAGGCATTATTTGATACTGACCGGCACTTTGGGAAGGATGAAGAAGAGAACCGCCTGATTCAATAAGCTGAAGAGCAATTTTTCCGCCTGATTCATGGACATATTCTGTCAACTTTTTGAAATGCTCTACACTCTTCTCTTCTGTGATAGACAAAAAATCAGAATCACTGCTTTCTTTCTTAGTAACCTCAGCTCTTCCAATAATGATTAAACCAATACCTTCTTTGCATTTTTGTCCATAATAATCCGCTTGTTTCTCTAAATCTTTTCCTGTTAGATGGTCAAGCATCGAATCCATAAAAATGCGGGTTTGCAATGTTGTATCTCTTAAGGTGATTGAAGAAAAGAGATGTTCATAATCCATATAATAACCCCCTGGTGTCTTTTATATAAATCTCGATTTTAATGTCGGAGCCTAAACTTTTTTACTAGCATAAACATTTGTTAGGTACACATACCCTTTATGTCCCCTTTTTTAAAATGAATTCTTAAAAAAGGGTAAGAATGTTTCACGTGAAACGGGTGAAATATTATATTTATATATTTTTGTTTTAACACTTGATCAATATACACTCCATTGTAAACGCTTTAAAAGACGGGAGTTGTGTAAGCGAATACCGTTTAGAAAATTTCTATTTTTGTTATTTTATACAAGTTGGTTTATTTTTTTAAAAAAGAGGAGTATCCTTATTTATGAAAAACACGACATGCAACAAAATAGATAAATACAGCTTTATTTGGGGTAAAATAAGTACTGAGTCTAAATAAACGTACAGGTGAATGATGGGTGAGCATGATCTTATGAAAAATGAGTGAGCAGCCCGCTTTATGATATAGGATTAATTCAAGGAGGAATGACAGTGAGCGACCTGTTTGAAACAATTAAAGGTCAGGTAAAAGCAGACTATCCTTCCATTGTTTTTCCAGAAGGGGAAGATGATAGAATTTTAAAAGCAGCGGCTAAGCTGTCACACGATAAAATGCTTAAGCCTATTGTTGTTGGAAATAAAGACAAGGTGCAGGAAAAAGCAAACTCTTTAGGCATCTCTTTTGAAGATGTGGACATTTACGACCCCTCTTCTTATAAAAACTTTGATAAACTCGTTTCTGCTTTTGTGGAGCGAAGAAAAGGAAAAGAGACAGAAGAAAGTGCGAAAGAAAAATTACAAGATCCAAATTATTTTGGAACAATGCTGGTGTACCTAAATTATGCAGACGGTTTAGTTAGCGGAGCAGCTCATTCCACAGGGGACACTGTTCGACCAGCTCTGCAAATTATTAAAACAAAACCAGGCATTCAAAAAACATCTGGCGTTTTTATTATGGTAAAGGAAGAAAAGAAATTTGTATTTGCAGACTGTGCGATCAATATTTCTCCAAATGCAGAGGAATTGGCGGAAATAGCCATTTCTACAGCAGAAACAGCAAAAGCGTTTGATATTAATCCAAAAGTGGCTATGTTGAGCTTTTCAACAAAGGGGTCAGCTTCATCCATGGAAACAAAAAAGGTGTCGGAAGCAACTGAATCAGCACAAAAAAACCGCCCTGATCTTGTTATAGACGGAGAGTTCCAATTTGATGCTGCATTTGTTCCGGCTGTGGCTGAAAAAAAAGCTCCTGATTCCCCGCTGCAAGGCGAAGCGAACGTTTTTATTTTCCCAAGCCTAGAATCAGGAAACCTTGGTTATAAAATCGCTCAACGTCTTGGGGGATACGATGCAATTGGGCCGATACTACAAGGGTTGAACAAACCAGTAAATGATTTATCACGCGGCTGCAGCACAGATGATGTTTACAAGCTAGCCTTAATTACAGCCAAACAAGCAATTATAGAAAAAAAAACTCAACTCATTAATTCTTGAACTACCCCCACCTACGCTTATGCTAAGAGGTGGGGGATTCCTAAGTACAGAAACCTAACGGCTTCTAATTTATTAGGCTATCCCCGAAGTCCCTCCGGTTAATCGCAATGCTTCCTTGCGAAGATTGATACTTGCGTTTCTATCTCTATCGTGCTGGGTATGACATGTAGGGCATTCCCACTCACGTAAGGCGAGGTGTTTAACGTCTTTATTTTTGTACCCGCAGCTTGAACACAATTGACTGGAAGGAAAATTTTTCTCAACAGCTACTACCTGCTTTCCATACCACGTTGCTTTGTATTCAAGCATGGTACGGAATTGGGACCACGATACGTCACTTATCGCTTTAGCTAATTTATGATTCTTTAACATGTTTGATACTTGCAAATCTTCTATACCTATAATGTCGTGGTTTTTAACAATATCGGTAGAGATTTTATGCAAGTAATCATTTCGTGCGTTTGAGATTTTCTCGTGAAGTCGTGCAACTTTTATTCGTTGTTTGTGCCAATTAGAAGAGCCTTTCTTACGCCTTGAAAGAATCCGCTGTGCTTTTGCTAATTTCTTTTCGAGTGTTCGAAAATATTTATGGTTTTTATACACCGTGCCATCCGACAAAATGGCAACGTCCTTTATGCCAACATCCATCCCAACGGATGAATGGGTTTTGGGCAGCTCATGGACTTCTGTTTCTACCAGAATGGATACAAAGTATTTGCCGCTTGGGTTCCTTCTAACTGTAGCACGAAGAATGCGACCTTCTACGTTACGGCTTTTTGCAAATGTAATGCATCCAAGTTTCGGTAATTTGATTTTGCTATCCATCACGGCGATATTACCGTTTGTTTGTTTCGTCGTATAAGATTGCACCCTGTTCTTTTTCGACTTAAACCGCGGTGCTTTGTTCTCTTTCTTGAAGAATCGTGTATAGGAATCGGCAAGGTTTTTAAGAGAAGATTGAATAGCAACGCTGTCCACTTCTTTTAACCAAATCCATTCTTTCTTGAGTTGTGTTAACTGTTTGGAACAGGTGTTATACGTTAATCCCTTGCCTGTTTCTTGATACGTGTCTCTCCATTTAGCAAGAAAATGATTAAACACAAAACGACTACAACCAATGGTTTTCGCAATAAGTACTTCCTGTTTTTTGGTTGGATAGATCCGGAATTTATATGCTTTGTGAACCACCATTTCCCCCACCTCTTCCCGTGAAGAATGTAAGCTACTCTTATTATAAGGCAATGGCACGAAAAAGGGAACGTATATTCTCTTTTTTATTTAAAATATTTTGGCTTCTTAACAAGGAGACGGAGGGGGATTGTCGGGCCATAGAGATAGCTAAAGCCATATCTTGTCCGAAGGCGATTCATCTCCCATTTACTCGCTAACGCTCCTTGAAGTGGGAGTCTTATCGCCTAATTACGATAAAAACAGCTAGAAAAAACCGATCGGACCAGTTCCGGTCGGTTTTTGTCAGGTTTTTCAAAGAAGGATTTCTAAATCATTTTAAGATTTTAGTTCTGCTTGTAAAGCTTTGTTGTTTCGCTCGACCACTCGCTGGTAAAGATAATCGAAGCGGTGGAGCTCTTCATTTGTAAGCGAAGACGGTTGAATGAGGGCACCTTCTTCTTTTACTGAAGTAAGGAGACGATAGAGAATATCGTTTATGCTAAAGGATTGATCGTAAAGCTCTGTCAACGACGCCATAACACTCGGCTGTATCCGAGGCCATTCAAACCGGGCAGGTTCACCGCGGGCAGCTCTTTCGTAAAAGTATTTAAGCAGTTCAGCTCGGGCTGCGCCGCTTTCTGAAACTGCCAGGTAAACCTGCACAGCTGCTCCTCCGCGAATACGGCGCTGCGAGATACCGGCGAATTTTTTTCCGTTTATACTTAAGTCATAACTTCCCGGACAATACGAGCCCTTTATTTCGTAAGCATCTATTAAGCCAGGTGCATCATCAAAAATTATTTTGATGATGTTCCACATAAAGTTGTAGCCATCGTTTATTGAAAATGTTTTATTCTCCTTGAAAATGAATGAGAGGTTAAAAATACCTTTGTCCAGAAGGACCGCTAATCCTCCTGAATTTCGAACAATAACTTGATAGCCATTGTCTTTTAAGTATTGTATACCATCCTGGACATAAGGAAGACGACTGTCTTGAATACCTAGTACTGCAGTTGGAGAATGTACCCAAGCACGCATGACTGGGACAGAAGAGCCTTCTCCAACACTTGTACATAGTGTATCATCAAGTGCAAAGGATTGGAGCGGATTGAAATGCAGGCCTGAACTTGATTGATCCAGCCATCTCCATGTTTGGTTTGCCAGCATGTCTTTTACATTCATCTTCATTTCCCCGATCTTTTTATAAAATTCCATCTTAAAAGCTTTTATGATTATAGCACGAAACCAAACAAGGGAAAAATAATTGCCTTAGTGTTGTAGTTTAACGTTGCTAAGTGAATGAATTTCATCATTCATTTCTATATCGTTATAAACGAACATTAATAAAATGCTATTGTTATCGTTCGTCTTTGATAATCAACATAGCACTTATGAAATTAATTCAAGTAAAAAATAAGAAAAATTTACAACTTCCACGATTTGATTTGGCGGCAAATCAAGTTTTTCTAATGTTGCGTTCGTTTGTTCATGTGTTATACTGTAAAATGCTTTAAAAGCAGCTTTCTACTCGTTAAGAAATAGAAGAAACTGGAAAGGGACGGCGCAAATCATGGTTAATGAATTTCGTGTGTGTGATGATTGCCAGGCTACCAATCTAAAAACACTGCTTCCCAAGTTAAAGAATATGGATCCTGACGCTGCTGTTGATATTGGCTGTCAGTCATATTGCGGCCCTGGGCGAAAAAAAGTGTTTGTATTTGTGAATAATCGCCCGCTCGCAGCATTCGACGAAGATCAGTTAATGAATAAAGTGGAACGAAGATTAAAACGTTAATAATTGTGTGAGAAGTTTTATATACGGTTTGAAATTTGTTCAAATACTGAACGGTTTTTGCTTGCAACTGATATGAAGATATAAAATATAGCATGGATGAATCATCGACATCGTTAAAATTTTGAAGAAATCAGTATAAGTGCAACTAAGCAATCGCCTGCATCTAAAGGCTTGGCGCTAGCCGAGTTTCTTTATAAAAAAATAAACCTGTTAAAAAATTTAGAAAATTATCGGTTTATATAAATAAACATAGAGGGAAACTAATGAATGAAGACGTTCGATTATAGAATTTATGGGCTGTTAAAGTAAAAAACTTATCCACCGTATAGGGCGGACTTATGCCGCGTTGCCATAGGTTTTGTTTTCTTGGAAATAAGGCAAGTTATCTTAAAAGGAGAGAAGCTTTTTCATTACAGTTGAGATCACATCAGAGAGGAGCAGCCATTCATGCAAAACTTAACGCAAAAAATACTTATAGCCCTTGTATTAGGGGTAATTGTAGGTCTTATTTTAAATTTTGTACCAGATAATGTCTTTGGTGCACTTGATACGTATTTTCTAAATCCTATAGGTCAAATTTTTCTCAATCTTATAACGATGCTTGTTGTACCTATCGTTTTTATTTCTATAGCACTTGGAACGGCCAGTTTAAAAGATCCTGTGCAGCTTGGAAGAATCGGCGGTAAAACAATTGGGTTTTATTTGATTACTACAACTATTGCCCTTGTGATTGGACTTGGTCTTGCTTATTTGATTCAGCCGGGCCAAGAAGGGGCATTTAATACAGACAGCGCAAACTATGAAGCAGAGGAAGCACCGCCTATTATGGACACGCTTCTAAACATCATACCAGATAACCCAGTCAGCGCTATGGCGGATGCTGAAATGCTGCAAATTATTGCAATAGCGATCTTCTTTGGTATCGCTCTTGCTAAACTCGGTGATAAAACAGCAGGCCTCTATAAACTTCTTGAACAGGGAAATGAAGTAATGATGTTTCTTGTCAATATAGTCATGTATACTGCTCCGTACGGGGCATTTGCCTTAATTGCTTCGGCCATTGGAGATGCTGGGGTAGAAGGTCTTCAACAAATGCTGATGTACATGATCACCATTATTCTCGCACTTTTATTGCATGCTCTCATCACGTACAGTATTGCACTAAAAGGCTTAGGAAAAGTAAGTCCTATACACTTTTATAAAAATTTCTTCCCGGCTATGACCGTAGCATTCAGTACGTCAAGTTCAAGCGGAACGCTTCCTATTTCTATGAGAACTGCTCAAGAACGGCTTGGTATAAGTAAATCAGTCAGCAGTTTTGTGCAGCCGCTTGGAGCCACGATAAATATGGACGGTACGGCTATTATGCAGGCTGTCGCGACAGTATTCATCGCTCAAGTCTATGGCATGGATCTTGCTTTTTCACAACTGGTTATGGTTGTCTTAACAGCAACTCTTGCAAGTATTGGTACAGCAGGTGTACCTGGAGTTGGGTTAATCATGCTTTCTATGGTATTGCAGCAAGTCGGACTTCCCGTTGAAGGGATCGCATTAATTCTCGGTGTGGACCGGTTGCTGGATATGCTTAGAACCGCTTTAAATATTACGGGTGATGCCACCTGTGCCTATATTGTTGATCGTTCGGAACAGAAGAAAAAAGAAGCAGCCGAAACAACATAATGTCATGTCCCGAAGCTGATAAACGGCTTCGGGATTTTTTTCACACTGAGGAAAGTATAAAATTTTAGCGTGGATGAATCCTCGACGTCCTCAAAATGTTGAGGACAATCACCTTCGCCTAAAGGCTTGGCGCTGGCCAAGTTTTTCTAAAATCGTTTTGATTAATAATCAAAAGGATTGGTATAATGGAGAGAGCGAATCGATGAAATCGAAAGAGGACGACAAAAGGGAGCGTAAGCTGGCATGAAAACAGGCAATCGCAAGCTGCAGGAGGAAAAAGTATTTAAAGATCCGGTACATCGTTATATTCATGTTCGTGATGAGCTTATATGGGACTTAATCGGAACAAAAGAATTTCAGCGTCTTCGTCGTATCCGTCAGCTTGGCACTACTTTCTTAACCTTTCATGGAGCTGAGCACACTCGATTTAACCATTCACTAGGCGTATATGAAATCATGCGGCGGATTATTGAAGTCTTTGAAGGCAAACCGCATTGGCAAGAAAATGAACGCTTGCTCTGTTTAAGTGCAGCACTATTACATGATATTGGGCATGGTCCTTTTTCTCATTCATTTGAAAAAGTGTTTCAAACTGATCATGAATGGTGGACGAGAAAAATCATTGCAGGGGACACGGAAGTCAATCAAGTCCTTCGCCGAATGGGAGAGGATTTTCCTCAAAAGGTTGCGGATGTTATTGAGAAAACATATCCTAATAAGCTTGTAATAAGCATGATATCAAGTCAAATAGATGCAGATAGAATGGATTATTTACAGCGTGATGCATTTTATACAGGGGTCAGCTACGGTCACTTTGATATGGAACGAATTTTACGGGTCATGCGGCCGACAGAAGACCAGGTAGTTATTAAAAATACTGGTATGCATGCCGTCGAAGATTATATTATGAGCCGTTATCAAATGTATTGGCAAGTATATTTTCACCCTGTTACTCGAAGTGCAGAAGTTATATTAAGCAAGATTCTCCAACGGGTGAAAGCTCTCCAAGAAAGCGGGTATTCATTTAAACAACACCCTTATCATTTTCAAGGCTTTTTTAAAGGAGAACTCCCCTTAGAAGAATATCTCCAGCTCGATGAAGCAGTTATATTATATTATTTTCAAATGTGGCAGCAGGAAGAAGACCGTATTTTAAGAGATCTCTGTCAACGTTTTATGAACCGCCGTCTGTTTAAATATGTAGAATTTGACCAGAATTTTGTAATGAATGATTGGATGAAATTGCAAGAATTGTTTAGAAAAACGGGGGTTGATCCTGAATATTATTTGGTTATTGATTCTTCTTCTGATCTCCCGTATGATTTTTATCGGCCAGGTGAAGAGGAAGAAGAACGAATGCCGATTCATTTGTTAATGCCAGATAAAAAACTGCGTGAACTATCGCGGGAATCGGATATTGTAGAGGCTATTTCCGGGAAAAAGCGAACGGACCACAAGTTGTATTACCCAAAAGAATGGCTCGATACTCCTGGAAATGAACATGAAAAAAAGCAAATTAGAGACATATTGCAAGTCCAAGAAGGGAAAAGAGAAATAGAGTAATAAATAATAGACATACATAACACAAACGGGGATTGTTTCAGGTGAAGGAGGACTAGCGGTGTTGCCGGATCATGCTAAAATTATGACTTTGCTGAACGACGCTGAAGTAATAGTCGGACGAAAAAAATTACAAAAGATTGTATATATAGGTAAGAAAATGAATTTACCTCTTCAAGAAAAATATACGTTTCATATGTACGGACCATATTCAGAAGAGTTAACATTGCGAGTAGAAGAACTTTGCAGTCTTGGCTTTGTGACCGAATTAAAAGAAAAGAAGTCTGGATATTACCAATATCGTTATAAAGTGACTGATGATGGAAAAACGTTTTTAGAAAAGTTTCCAATGGATTGGCCCGAAGAGGAAGCACTAGGATTGGTTAAAAAACTAAATGACCATAGTTCTAAGTTTCTTGAATTAGTATCTACTATGCTTTACTTTGACGAATTATCAAAAGCCGAGGTGAAGAATAAAGTATTTACTCTGAAAAAAAGCCAGAATTACTCCGAATCGGACATTGAGGAAGCTTGGGATTTTATTGATTCTTTGAAACGAAAGCAATAAAAACGTATGATAAAATTAGAGATTATTTTCAAAGGAGACGATTCAAATGGATCTTTTTGACAAAGGCGATAAGAAAAGAAAAGGCGGCGGTTTTAACATATTAAGCGGTGATTCAACAGACGGACATGGAGGTTACGGTGTCGGGGCATTAACTTTAGACAATATGTCGCCTATTATTGTGGACCCAGAAGATAACGATGCTTATGTAGACATGGGAGCCTTGCACGCTCGCTCAGAAGTAGAAAAACGGGTGAAGTTTTCTCAAAATAAAGAAGATGTCCCAGATGGCAGGCTGTATTGGATGGTTTGGGTTACTGTCGATCATAAAGAAGGGGGCAAGCCTTTTTATACGGGAGTTACCGCTTGTGAAATGCTCATTGAAAGAGGAGAAAAACGAATTCGTAAAGGCTATAAAAGCATGCCAGAGCATGTGAACAATATGGATAAATCCCTAAAAGGCCGTATCGTGGTTAATAACATGGACGATCACTCTAAAAAGATACTTGGCGCTTTTTTAAAAGGTTTCAATGAAGAGATGTGGGAAAACTCAAACGAGGAATTGCATCAGGCTTTAAATATAGGAGACAAATAGGAAGAAGATGTGCAGTGAAAATGAAACAAATTATGAACGATTTTTGAACAATGTGAAGACGTATTGTTCTTGAATAAAAATATCAATACACTAGAGATACACACACATAACTAGGACACCAAAACGTGCAAGAGAGCAAAACGCCTCTTGCACGTTTTGGTTTAGGTGCGTTTATATTTGAGCAGCCAAAACTTCCATTTTAGAGCGCTTACGCTTTTCTTAAAAGGTAAGAAATGATAAATATTTAGCGTTTTACATGTCTAGCGCAAGCGCCTGCTCGCTCGAGATTCCTTCGGTTTGTCAATGGAAAGCAAAGATCAGCTTTCCATATGCCGCCCCTCCAGGACTTGTCGCTCGTGAGCAAGGCGCTTGCGCTTTTCTTAAAAGATAAGAAATGATAAATATTTGGCGTTTTTGATGTCTAGCTTCAACGCCTAGCCGCTCAGGCGCACACGATTAAGAGGAACTTTTGCTAAAACCGCGACGTCCTGTCGCAACGCAAAAGTCAACACCTCCTGTGCAAGCCAGTTCAGCGTTGTCACAGGACGTACTTCCACACGATGTG
>NZ_VTOK01000009.1:0-192738 GCF_009765375.1 Alteribacillus sp. YIM 98480 | reverse complement strand
CGACATTAGCACATCCTATGCGTCGACGTGTGCGATCTTAGTAGAAGTTCATTAAAATGAGCTGAACGTCTTATGTCTTCCCTTTCGACTCCGGGCCGCAGGCGACCCTGCGCGAAAGCTCCAGAACCTGTCGCGGCTGACCAGGACGCTTGCGCTTTTCTTATTGAAACCATTTTTTTAAACGGTCGAAGAATTTTTCTTTTTGTTCGGGAAGTTCGTCTTCTTTCTGATCTTCCCGTGTTTTAGAGTCTTTTGCCTCTTCTTCTAATTCATCAGTACATGGTCGTTTAGGTTCAGTTCCTTTTTCAAAAGCAACGGTTCGTGCTGGACCGCATTCTTCTGAACCAAGTAAACCAGTTTCAGGATCGATTTCCGTTTTCACAATCCCTTCAGGCGGAGGAAAGGCCATTTTTAATTCATTTTCCAGGCCTTCACTCATAAACTGGGCCCAAATACGTTTTGAAATCTGACCTTCGTTTGAATGATCCATCTCTCTATTATCATCATAACCAACCCAAACAGTTGTTGTCAGCTGAGGAGAAGATCCGACCATCCAGCTGTCGTAATCCGTCGAGCCGCTCTTCCCAGCAAGAGGTCTGTCGATTAAGTGGGAAATAGACCGACCTGTTACGGAGGTGTAACTATCCAATGATAGATCAAACATTCCTTTCATCATATCCGTAATAACGTATGATTTTTCGGGGTCAAACACTTGCTTTTTTTCCTGCTCCTGTTCCATTAATACATTTCCTTCTGAATCTGTAATCTTTTGAATAAACCGTGGCTCAACAGCCTGCCCTCCATTGGCAAAGGTACTGTACCCAGCAGCAAGATCAAGAATTCTGACGTTTTGGGTGCCTAACGCAAGAGAAGGTATTGGGTCCAGGTTTGCTTGAATCCCTGCTTTTTTAGCGGTTTCTACCAGAGCGTCTGGTCCTAGAAAAAGGTGGGTTTTTACAGCAAAAATATTATCAGAAACGGCAAGAGCTTCTGCCATGTTTATAAAGTCATCAGCATAAATTTCGCCGTAGTTTCCTGGAGAATATGTCTTTCCGTTTTCCCCTGTTTCAAATTCTGTTGGTTCACTTCGAAAAGAAGTAAGAGGCGTAAAACCATCTTCTAATGCTGCATAATATAAAAACGGTTTTAGCGCCGATCCTGGTTGTCTTGCAGCATTTGTAACCCGGTTGAAGGTGCTTTCATCATAATTCTTTCCTCCTACAAGCGCTCGAACGTCACCGCTGTGGGGATCGATTGCTGCAAGGGCTCCCTGAAGCTCGGAGTCTTTTGGAATTTCAAGTCTAACCCATTTTTCTGCTTTTTCTTGAAGCTCAGGATCAAGCGTAGTATAAACATGCAATCCTCCACGATCTATTAACTGTGGATCAATTCCCTCATTTTCTTGCAGAATATGTTCAATATAATCTTGAAAATAAGGGCCTATTCTGTCATCTGCAAGCTGGCCAGGAGGTTGAATAGAAAGGGAGGCATTTTCAGCTTCTCGACGTTCTTCAGAAGTAATTATTCCTGTTGTCTCCATGGCTGTCAGTATAATTTGCTGCCGGTCCTTCGCTCTTTCGGGATAAGAAAAAGGAGAATAATAAGAAGGTCCTTTCGGCACACCAGCGAGCAAGGATGCCTCGGCCAGAGACAAGTCACTGGAAGATTTATCAAAATATAAACGGGAAGCCGCTTCAATACCATAAGCTCCATGTCCGAAATATATTGTATTTAAATAACCTTCTATGATTTCTTCTTTCTCATAATGAGATTCTAATCGCAGCGCATAGAAAGCTTCTTCCAATTTTCGAGACCATGTTTTATCATGAGTTAAAAATAAATTGCGGGCATACTGCTGGGTAATTGTACTTGCACCTTGTGCTTTTGAACCAGATTTAATATTTGCAGCAACAGCGGAAGCAATTCTTGGGAGATCAAAGCCATTATGCTGATAGAATTCTCGGTCTTCTATGGCAATTACAGCGTTAATTACTTCTGGAGATATTTCATCAAGTTCCCTCCAATATCGCTTTTGGCCATTATGATGTTCACCAATAACAGAATGGTCCGCTCCATAAAAAACAGTAGATTGCTGAACTTGAATAGGGGGAGGTTCTAAGATAAGAGCACTCGTAATTAAAGTCACTGCTCCGCCAGTACCAAGTATTCCGGCTAAAAGAGCAGCTCTAATAAAAAATCTAAACCAGCCGGGCTTTTTTGTTTTTTGATTTCTTTTTATAGCTGTATCCATTCTGTTTCACCTCCCCTTCGAAAAGAGAAATACCTTTTTTTCTCCATTTTGGGTATATTTTTCAGCTTTTAAACCAAAAGCAAGAAAAAAGATACATCATATAAAAGTGAAAACAGTTGTTTACAAAAAGTTGACAAGCTAATATATAAAGAAAAGAGAGGGTGGTGAATAATGAAAACACAGATAATGGAAAAAACAGAAACCGCTGTATTTGGAATGGGATGATTTTGGGGGCCAGACGCCCAGTTTGGGCAGTTAAAAGGAGTTATTAGCACCCGTGTTGGTTATACAGGCGGTACAACAGAAAATCCTACGTATCGAAACATGGGAGATCATACTGAATCCATTCAAATTGATTATGATCCAGAAACGATATCCTATGAACAATTATTAGATGTTTTCTGGAAGAATCATAATACCTCACAGCAGCTTTTTTATCGTGATCGCCAATACATGTCTTTGCTTGTTTACTATAATCATTCCCAAAAAGAAAAAGCACTCAGATCTAAAGAGAAATGGGAAGCCAATATAGAAAAACCAATATATACAGAATTTCAACCATATTCTGCTTTTTATATTGCAGAAGATTATCACCACAAATATTTGTTAAAACGCTATAAAAATGTAATAGCCTCTCTGAGAAAACTTTATTCCACTCATGATGAGTTGATCAATGGAACAATGACGGCCCGCTTGAATGGTTTTGTGAGAGGAAAGGGATCTTTTGCGGATCTGAAAGAGGAAGTTAATACGTGGGATATTAGTGATGAGAGAAAATCAACGGTCCTAGAAGTGCTTCATTCTCTTCGTTGGTAAAAGGGAGAATGACTCCACCTGGTCACGAGATATTTTTTCTAATGTTTGTAGTTACGTAATAAAAGGAAAATGGAAAGTAGCTGCGAAAAAAAATACTTCATGAAAACTTAAAGGAGGGTAATGCGATTGAGTCAGCACGTTGTTTTTGTTGGAGCAGGTGATAGTAATTTATCGGTTTTGAAGAACTGGAAAAAAAGAAAATTAAAAGACACCAGCTGGACGTTGGTTTCTCCTTCTCGTTATCAGTATTATTCTGGTATGTTTTCCGGGTATACAGAAGGGCGTTACAGCATAGAAGATATAAGAATAGACTTAAAGTCATTCTGTAAAGAAAACGGAGGGCGGTTTTTGAAGGGAAAAGTGACAGCGGTTGATAAACGACAGAAGAACGTTCTTACGGATAGTGGTAAGTCCTTATCCTATGACATTCTATCTGCAAATATTGGCTCAACTCACGAAAAACCCACTGTTCCAGGAGTTAAAGATTATGCACTATTTTTAGAACCAAATGGTCAATTTCCGTCCGCTGCTGAGAAATTGCAGCAAACCGAATACCCGGTAATTAGAGGAGGAGATTATAAGGGAGTAGAGATGGCGCTGTCTCTTCAAGAATGGAGAAAAAAACATCACATGAAAACTCCTGTTACCTTAATTAGCAATGGTCCTGTTTTAGAGAATGAAAAAGAAGAGATCCGAGACAACGTATTAACACTATTGGATGAACGGGGAATAATGATATATGAAAATACATCCGTGGAGCGAATGGATCAAGATGTTCTTTACACTGAAAATCATGTTATTCCTTATGGAGAAGTATTATGGATAACAGGCCCGACCCCTCCTCTCATATTTCAATACGCGAAGCTTGCGGTTGATGAGAAAGGCTTTTTACTAGTTTCTTCTTCACTGCAATCTCTTGATGATTCGTCCATTTTTGCGAGTGGTGCTTGTGTTACATTAAACGATTATCCAAATATGCCTAAAAATAATTCTTATATGTATAAAGAAGCTTCCACACTGGAAGACAACATTATTAAAACATTAAAGGGAAAAAAGAAATTAAAAACATTTACACCGCCAAAGAAAAGGGAATTAGTGTTAAATCTTGGGCATAAAAAAGGATTATATATTAAAGGCAGCAAATATTCGTTAGATAAGTCATCCTGGAAGTTAAAAAAACGAATGGACAAGCAGTTTATTAAACAATTTTCGTAATAAATTAAATATAAAATTCCTATTTTTGTTAAAATAGGAATGTTGAGTAAAAACGAATTATGATTTATAATAGAGGACGCTGGTGTAGGAACACCAGCGTCGCACAGTTGCCCACACGAGGAGCGGCTGGCAGGTTAAGAGAGTAGACTACCCTCGAAAGTTCGCCAAAAACGTCCAGGGTGGTCTACTGTTTTAAAGTCACAATAGCGATTACAGTCATTATTAGAGCCAATAGAAAGCTTCCAAAACCGATCATTACTTCGGCTATCTCTGTAGTAATCATTACGGCATCACCCCCTTTTTTGGAGGCTCAACCGCCCACCCTGCGGATGTACAAGCCATGCTATTCTATTATAACATAATTTTCCAAATGTGGAATGAGACTCATTCACCGCTTGGCTGTACTAACCTATCTTCTCGCGTGTTTCAGACCTTGAAACCCCTGTCAATCCAACAAAACTAATCCAATAGATGTAACGTTTTCGTAATAAAAAATGAGTCTTTTCTAACTGCCTTTTAAGTACGGTTTAACGGCTTTATAGTGGGAATCAGCACTAATACTATTCCCGGTTACAACTACTACCGCCGGCCCTTTAGGCTGTACATGTTTCTCAAGTAACGCTGCGGCGCCGACTGCTGCTGCACCTTCTACTATAAAACGATGATTTTCATATAAAAACGCCATTCCACGTGCAATTTCCTCTTCTGAAAGACGAAGACGCTGATCAATATAGCGGGAGATCATTGGCAGAGTATACCGATTTTGCATTCCTATCCCTCCAAGCAAGCTGTCTGCATAAGTGGGGTGCTCAGGAACAGCGACTGGTTTTCCAGCTTTAATACTGTCATCCATGGCGGCTCCTTTTTCTACAGACAAGCCAATTACTTGGATATCGGGGTCTGTTTCTTTTAAGGCAAGACCAATTCCCGAAAGTAATCCGCCCCCTGATAATCCACTTAACACAGTCTCTACTTCAGGAAGGTCTTCGAGTATTTCTAATCCGATTGTTCCTTGACCGGCAATGATGTCGGGGTGGTCAAATGGAGGAATAAGAGTGAATCCTTTCTCTTTTTGAAGACGCAAACACACATCTGCCGCTTCGTCTTGACTTTCTCCTTCAATGTGTAGTTCTGCTCCACTTTCCTGCAAAGCGTTTATTTTCTCTTGAGGTACATTTTTTGAAACACATACTACGGCCTTTATTCCCAAATTAACAGCAGCATAGGCAACTGCAAATCCGTGATTTCCCGTGGAAAAAGTGACAACTCCATTTTGCTGTTCATCTTTTGTAAGAGAAGCGATCATAGTGGAAGCTCCACGAAGTTTAAAAGAACCTGTAGGCTGCAGCTGCTCAAGTTTTAAATAAATAGGTACTCCCGTATGTTTAGAAAGATTTTTTGAATAAGTCAGCGGGGTAGGCTCAAGAGTTGTTCGTATTCTTTTTTTGGCCTTCCAAATGTCTTTTACGGTTATTTGTTTCATGGTTTCCCCTCCTTGCTATCTTCGGATTTCCAATAAAAATGAAAATTTTAGGTATGAACTCCTTCATGGTTAGAATAAATTGATAAAAAACCATTGTCTACCATTATTTGTACGCACGCCAAACCATTTTATTGTTAGAAAAATCCGGTTTTCCGCCTTGTAAAGGAAACTTGATTTTGAAAGGCGAAGGCAGAGGCGGCGCTATACTATTTTTCGAATAATAATATCAAACATGCCATGAACTGTGGCAACGGAAGCATACGTACATCTTGTACGTTGAAGCGGTCATTTTGCACTGTTTACCAATTAAATCGTAAAGCTTTTCTGTTAGAGACAGAAAACGCAAGCAGCCTTGCCAGGTAAGATGATTATAAAGGAGGCTCGGAACGATGCGGTCATTGACGGTATTTCCGAAAGAAGAGTATGCGGGCAGACTAGAAAAGGTGAAAGAAAAGATGGCTGAAAACGGATTGGATGTTCTTTTTTTAAGTGACCCCGCGAATATGAATTATCTTACCGGGTATGACGGCTGGTCCTTTTATGTTCCGCAGATGGTTATTGTTTTTCTAGAGGATGAAGAACCGTATTGGTTTGGCAGAGCCCAAGATGTAAATGGGGCACGGGCGACTTCATGGCTGTCACCGTGCCGGCTGCTTTCTTATAATGATGAATATGTACATTCCACTACGAAACACCCGATGGAAGTGCTCGCAGCTTGGTTGACTCAGCATAAAAAGAACGTCAAAAGGGCTGGAGTAGAGATGGAGGCTTACTATTTTTCTCCTCGCGCTTTGGAACGCTTAGAATCCGGGTGTAAGGGAATAACATTTATTGATGCGAATTTACTTGTAAACGAAATCCGTTTAATAAAATCTGACAATGAAATAGCGTATATGAAAAAGGCTGGACAAATTGCGGCTCTCGCAATGGAGGCCGGGTTCAAAGCCGTAAAAGAGGGAGCGAGGGTTTGTGATGTGGCTGCAGCTGTTTCACAAGCCCAGATACGAGGAACAGACCAATTTGGAGGAGATTATCCGTCGATTGTACCGTTAATTCCAGCTGGAGCACTCACTTACGCTCCTCATGTAACATGGACAGATGAAAAAATTAAAGCAGGGGATCCGCTTATCATTGAACTGGCCGGCTGCTGCAGCAGGTATCATGCACCTTTAGCCCGCACAGTAACGGCAGGTAAACCTGAACCTGAATTCAAGCGGTTATCGGCCGCGGTGATCGAAGGTGTAGAAACGGTCCTTGATCACATTAAACCTGGTGTGACTTGTGAAGAAGTAGAACAAAAATGGCAAAGCGTCATCGCCAGGTACGGATTTTGTAAAGACTCTCGAATTGGTTATTCAATAGGGATCAATTATCCGCCTGACTGGGGAGAACACACAGCTTCACTGCGCCCAGGAGATAAAACAGTTCTTCGCCCGAACATGGCATTTCATTTAATACCAGGCATTTGGCTCGAAGAAATGGGCGTGGAGATTAGTGAGAGTTTTGTCGTGACAAAAAACGGATGTGAAACTCTCAGCAAGTACCCTCGAATATAGGGGACGTAATACGGAAGATTATGATTGGCCTTCGCGAAGAACGAATTCTGCCGCAGCTTTCCCTGAATAAACCGCCCCTTCCATTGTTGCAAAAAAAGGCTGCATCGTGTAATCACCCGCAAGAGTTAGTCCTCGAATCGGTGTTTTTTGCGAAGGTCTCATAACGTGATGTCCGGGACCCAAATGATAAAAATCATGAAGGTGAGCGATTTTACGATACTTTACGATATTTTCTTTAGCTAATGGAAGCCTTATTGCTTTTAAATCTTGCAGAACGATTTCAAGGGTTTCGTTTTCTGACAAAGCAGTAAAACGCTCAGGCGGTGTCAGAATGATGGACAGTCTTCCCTTTGCCTGTTGAAAAGTTGTACGTGATTGTTCTGCAAAACTCGCTAAACAGGTGCCGGGACCAAACGTTGTGATATCTTTTTCCATGAGCGGTGTGTTCATGTCAATTTGAAAGGTGACAGCATCCATTGTTGGCAAAGCAAACATGGATTGGAAACTTTCATGGCTGGAAAAAGAGGGTTTTAATAGTTTTTTGGCAGCATGAAGAGAGACAGCAAGCGTGGTATGATTGGCATGCCATACTTTTCCGTCTTCAGTTTGCACGCCGTACACATTACGGCCATTTCCTGAAACGAGTAAAGATTCCCCCTTTAAATTTGTATACACCTCTCCGCCGAGAGCATGTATTCGTTTGGCAATCGGCTGGCACATAACTTCTGTCATCCCTCCTAAGTATGCACCGATCCTCATTTTATAAAGACGCGGCAGACCTGCAGCAAATAGACCAAAAAAATTATATGCAGAATAACGTTCGGGCGGAAGGAAAAAAACTCCTGTGCTAAGAGGGATAATAATATAGTGAAATGCTGCTTCACAAAGATGATGTTTTTTAGCATATTCTCGCACGGTCCATTGATCAAGCTCGTTAGAATGAAGATAGTAATCCTTTATTCCATTCAAGAAAAAACGAGCAGTGGAAATCATATCTTTTCCGCTCAAATAAGGATCGTTGCCTGTAATTGTTTTCAGCATTTTCAAAGGGCCAAATAGCGGAGCAACACCGAGTTTTACTGCTTCTTGGTTTCTTGGAGAACGAACTTCTGCTCTTTCTTCCCATGTAACGATATCCTCTAGGGCTATACCGGATTTTTTTAATATACGGGGCAAGTGGGTATAGTACCCAATATGACGATGGAAACCAGATTCAACATGCATACCGTTTTCATCCCATGACGCTGTGCGTCCTCCAACAAAGGACTCTGCTTCTAGTAAGGCCACCTTTTTTCCTGCTTCCGCCAATTCAAGGCCGGTTGTAAGACCCGCTAAACCACCGCCAACTATGACACAATCGTATGTAGTCATTTTTTCACCTCCACCTTTTAAGGTTTTGCTTTTTTGTACAAATTATTATAAGGACCGAAAAGTGTTTGCAACAGTGTGCGCTTTTCTTAAAAAATAAGAAATTATAAATAGTTGGCGTTTTACATCTAGCTCCAGCGCCCAGCCGCTCAGGCTCACACGATAAAGAGGAACTTTTGCTAAAACCGCGAACGTTCTGTCGCAACGCAAAAGTCAACACCTCCAGTGCAAGCCCGTTCAGCGTTGTCACAGGACGTACTTCCACACGATGTGGTGACTTCTACGTTGCACACTCGTCGCCAAAAACGCCACGTCCTGTGGCATTGGCGACATTCGCACATCCTATGCGTCGACGTGTGCGATCTTAGTAGAAGTTTATTAAAATAAGCTGAACGTCTGATGTCTTCCCTTTCGACTCCGGGCCGCAGGCGACCCTGCGCGAAAGCTCCAGAACCTGTCGCGGACTCCCAGGATGGGAGTCAGTTCGGCGTTGTCACAGGACGTGACGCTCGTAGCCGAACTTCCTTCTTTTAAGGCGTTTGCGCTTTTCTTATTACCAAAAAATGTGCTGAAAACCGCTTTGCACTTTGCAGCATACTACCTAAAGAGGGAGAGAAAGGAGGAACCTAAAAGATGAAGACGAACGAATTTTTTGCCGAAATGAAAAACAAGCTGACATCTCGATTACAAGAAGTGCAGCAAAACAATAAAGACCACTTTGGTTTAGATGAGGAATTTGCAAGAGAAACAATCGGTGAACTGTCTAATTATGACAACCATCCCGCCGATAACGGAACGGAATTGTACGAGAGAGAAAAAGATATGGCATTGCAGCAGCATTCGGGCCGAGAGCAAAAACGAATTCAAAAAGCATTGCAGGCGATAGAGGATGGAACGTATGGAAAGTGTGAGAAGTGCGGGGAGGACATTCCACTTGAACGTCTTGAATCTGAACCAACTGCTCTTCAGTGCATTCAGCATTCTTATCAAGAACCTGATCCATTTGATCGTCCAGTAGAAGAAGAAAGGTTGATCCCTGGTAAGGGAGGATTTACAGACACGACAAAAGAGGACGTTGAAAATGATCGGTTTGACGCAGAAGAAAGCTGGGAACTGACTGCAGCCTATGGAACAGCAGACACTCCGCAAGACACTTATGACCCGTCCCTTGAATATGAAGGGATGTTTGGAGATGCTGAAAACGAAAATGTAGACGAAGATGTAGCTTTCGGATTCAGCATGACAGATAGTAAAGGGAATCTAATTGATTTTGATAATGACGTCGATTTTTCACATTACTTTTTGCGAAGATAAATGAATGCCCCGCCAACAGTGTATCTCTGTGGGGGGGGCATTTGTTAAACATTTAGTTGATCCATTCTTCAACGAGGTCACGGTTTTCTTCAATCCAAGCTTGCGCACCTTCTTCAGGATCATCCATTTCGTTAATGGTACTCATTAATCCGCCCAGTGACTCATCATCGAATTTCCAATTGTTCATCCATTCTGCAACTTCGCTGTATTCTTCTTCAAAACCATCATTGGAAATGTAAACAATGTCATCCGCTTCGCCATATACCGTATCTGGTTCTTCTAAATATTTAAGATCATAATCGGCAAAAGCCCAGTGCGGACTCCACAACGTTACTACGATGGGTTCTTCGTTTTGGTAAGCTTCGTCTAATTCAGTCATCATCGCTTGTTCAGAAGAAGCTTGCAAGTCGTAATTAAGATCATAGTGCTCTATTGCTTCTTCTGTTAATTCCATAAGGCTCGCACCAGGGTCAATTCCTATGATTTCTCCATCTGTTTCTTCCGTATAATCATTAAGGTCTTCCAAGCTGTTCACTTCATCCATATATTCTGGAACAACTAACCCCAATTCTGTGTTTTCATACCATTCTGCTTGTGTTTGAAAATCATTGCCGTATTCCTCTATATGATGCTGGTCCGTAAATGGAATCCACACTTCCATCCCAATATCGAGATCTCCTTCGGCAACACCAGCAAATACGGCTGTTTTCTCGAGGTTAATGAGTTCTACATCATACCCTTCCTCTTCTAGCAGGATTTTCCACATGTTTGACGCCGCAATGTTTTCGGCCCAGTTATTGTAGCCTATTTCTATCGTTTCAGCTTCTTTAGAAGAAGTTTCTCCATTATTTTCTTCTGCTCCATCATCTCCACAGGCAGCTAGTATCAGCATGGCAGTGAGTGATAAGACAAATGAAAAATTTTTCAATGTATATGCCTCCTATAAATGAGTATGTATGAAAATGAACCCCTGAATATCTTTGTTTTTTTAGGCGAGAAGACTCCTCTCTTCCATTTTGTGCAGGGCATACCCAAAAAAATTTGCTTGGTACTATATTCCTGTACTGATTACTCTTTGAACATGGATATATGGGGTTTTGGCAAGAAACGTTTTGTTACGTAAAATATCCAAGCAACAATCTCCCCACACGTACCGAAGCTGCGAAAACACTAAAATAGGACATGTGGTGTGTCCAACGTACAAATTTTCTAGGGACTGCGGATACTGCTAATATAACTGGTGGCACTGGGTGTTCGCAGCCCCCACTTCAAATTTCTCTAGAAAATTAAGTGGTAGTTCAATTGAGCATGTCTTCTTCATAAGGAAAGTTAGACAGTTGTACAGCACCATTTTTTGTAATAAGCATCTGTTCCTCAAGCTTAACCCCTTCTTTACCGCCTTTCGCTCCGATGTAACTTTCAACACAGATAACCATATTTTCCTCAAAATAACCGTCATACCCTTTTTGCTCAAAGTCCTCGGCATGAGCAATGATAGGGTATTCTCCGGTGAATCCTGATCCATGAGCGTTACAAAAATAACGGTTTGCAAAAAATTCCTCAGGAATCTTCCAGCTTTGCTTGGCGTAATCCCTAAAGCTAAGCCCTGGTTTTAACAGTTCCATATTGGTTTGAATCTGTTCATAAGCCATTTGGTACAATCGCTTTTGTTCATCCGTAGGCTCTGCTCCTACGACAAAACTGCGGGAAATGTCGCAGTAGTAGCCAAATGGACCGCAAGTATCTGTATCAAAGCTCAGCATATCTCCTTTTTGAATAGTGCGGTCGCTGCATTCTTGAACCACGGATTGGTTCTGTCCCCAGAGCTGAGTAAACGTGTTTCAATATAGTCTCCATCCATCGCAATATTGGATTGGTGGAGAATGGACCATAATTCGTTTTCTGTCATGCCAGGCTTTGCCGCTTGATACATCCGAGTCATTCCTATTTCTGAAGCCCGGATGGATATTTTTGTTGCTTCAATCTCATCTTGGGACTTTATCGCCTTTGCATGTTCGACAGGTCTTTGAGCATCTACGGTTTCTAGTCCTTCATTATTCAATGCGATATGGCCGGCAACAGGCAGCTGATCTACTGCAATCTGTCTGTCTCCTCCACCATATTGCTGCATCAAAGCCTTTATTTCGGAGGCAAACTGTTTAGCATCACGTTTAAGGTTTTGGGCCGTTGCTGCATAGGAAAGCATAAGTGCAGGCCGAACCTCGTCTACTGTTTCTACTCCTTCGGATAAATGCTCGCAGTTATCATAATCAAACAAGATAACTGGGCCTTCGACTGGGATGAATACGTACCGCCCTGGATTTCGGCGGATGTACACCTCCATATTACGCGTTCCTGTAGCATATTTTACGTTCATAGGATCAAATAAAAGACAAGCAGAATAGCCATTTTTAGTAATCTGGTCCTTCACTCTATGCAAACGGTATTGTCTCATTCTTGCTAAATTAATTTGTGATTTGTCATACTGTAAGGAAGCAACTCCTGGTGTATTCCGATCAGTGAACATTTTTTTCCTCCTTTCATTTACGGTGTATAATACATGGTTTATTATATAAGGTGCAACTTAATATAACAAGTTTAAAATATATAAATACAAGTTAAAATGAAAAAATGAGATGGAAAGAAGGAGGGCTTATACGGGTGGCTTCTCATAATCAAGGAACCGGACGCATCCCCTTATACCGGCAAATAAAAAAAATGATTGTACACAACATTCAAACAGGGCAATGGACTCCCGGCCAATATATTCCATCGGAGACAAAATTACTTGACGAGTTTAATGTTAGCCGTACTACTCTTCGGCAAGCGATTAACTCATTGGTACAAGAAGGGATATTGGAGAGCAGGCAAGGAAAAGGAACAAAAGTTAAAATTCATCCTCCTGGAAAGCTGGGGCAGCATTCTACTATTATGTTTCAAGAAGAAGGAGAAAGTTTTCATTCCCGCATTCTTCGAATGGAATTTTCGTTTAATTTTTTTCAGGCTCAAAAATATCTGGATGTGCCAGACCATGAGAAGGTTTTTCTATTTGAACGAGTACGTATAGCAGATGGAGATCCGGTTGCGATTCTTCAGTTTTATACCACACAGGAAATAGGAGAAATGTTAATAAAGAGCGACCTTCAAAACCATGAACCCTACGCTGTGATTGAACAAAACAATGTTGTTCTTAAGCACGCGACAGACTGGGTTACAGCTATTAACTCTACAGCGAAAGAGGCTGATATTTTAGGAGTACGCGGAGGAGAGTCCTTAGTATGTATTACTCGCTTGAGTTCAGGCCTCGATGATCGGCCTATAGAATTCTCCAGGTCGATCTACCGTTCGGATCGTTTTAATTATAGAGTGGAACTTACTCACAATTAATTCACTTGTAATGATAACAATTTTTTCCATATTGGCAGAGAGTTAAACGAAAACAGTGCTAGGTGAAAAAAGAGAGGGCGCAGGCCTTTGCTGAGCGCCCTTTTGGTTAGGCATAGGTGATATCGGCCAGCTCTTCAAAGCGCAGGTATTCGATCCCATCATCTGTCACTAAATGAAACTGTTTTTGAACGTGATTAATATAGTGGCATTTTCCAATGATTTCGAAGAAAAAGCCATCCCGCCAGTACGTAAAACAAAGTGGGTCATCATTTCGCATCGCATCACCTAGAAGCCATTCCAACTCTTCCCAGCGCTGAGGGTCAAGCTCCGGCTTTTTTTGTTTAGTCTGCTGTTTTTGATGGTGAAGCCATTGTTCGCGGTGTTCCGGCAGGATCATTCGTGAGGATTCCCAGCGCAGGTTTGATCCTGGTGTTAATTTATTCCCTTTCATGGGCCATCCCTCCTGCTCCTATTATATGCGAACATTTGTTCTTTAAACACCCTTAATTTTTTCCAAGCTTTTTAGAATGGCAGAATCAAGGAAGAAAAAAGGGACTGTAAAAATGGACGAAGGATGTTTTATACTTCTTTATTATATATAAAATATGCCAGCCTCAAGTATCAGCTTGGCCGGCCTTTAAGCAATAAGGGAAATTGGTATAAAGAAAAAAGCCAAACACCTCTCTATTTTCCTGTCTAGAGTGGTTTGGCTTTCTCAATATGCAGAAAACCAATTTTTTCAATAAAATGGTAAAAGGGAAATGGTTTGTTTGCAGCGAAAAATACATAAAGAAAAGGATATTTGCCATCTATAAAACAGGGGATGGATATGATGCCGATCATTTGTATAGAAGGACCAAGAGCAGTGGGGAAAACAGCCGTTTGTCTCGAACTGCAGGATAGATATGGGGCTTATGTGGTTTCTAGTGATTACCCTGAGTCATTAGGAGAAAATTGGTTTGAAGAATGCGACCACCAAATGAGAAGGTGGCAGTCAGCATTAAAAAAGACAGAGAAATATGCTCTTATCGTTCTTGATGGCGATATTTTTCAGCCTGTCATTGCTAATATCCATCAACCCTTCACGCTTCAGAGCATTTCAAATACATTTCTGCATGCGTTTATGGACGAACAAATAGGGTTTCCAGACCGATATTACTACCTTATGGCTGGGGAGAGTACGATTCGAAAACGAACAATCAAAGACTTCTCTAAAAGAAAAAGAGAAGTGGAAAGAGACCATTCTTATTTCAGCTTTCAAAAAAACTTTTATGAAGAGCTGGGAGCTTGCAAACTACCCGCAAGAAACGAAAAAGAGACAGCAAGGAGAATTGTCAAACACCTTCCCACCGCACCTTGGAATAGATATAACAGAAAACAATTTCAATATATCCAAAATAATATCGTAAAGCATATGAAATGAAGGGGTTGTCTCTAAAGCAGGGGGCAGCCCCTTCTTCCTGCCGTGCTTGCCTCATTAAAAGAGGATTCAAACCCAAAAAGGTCAACAAGGAAAGGTTTTGGAGTGCGAAGCAGGAGGAAGAAATAATAGCAGGACAACCGAAAAAACGAGCTCCTCTATATCTGTAAGTCGACGCGTCTAAAGGAAAGAATACTTGAAGACATCTCTTGTCCCGTTCCCGTAACATTTACGAGAAGATTTTTTGTCATGAAAGCCTCGTGACAAGCCAAGAAGAAGTGTATCTTAAGGTGAAAATACTTTTATGCAAAAAGTACTTGACTTGAGAATGGTTATCAGTGAGAATGATATATAAGATAATGAAATTCATTATCAATTAAATGAATCATACATACTTTACGGGGGGAGAAAGGTAATGAAAAATCGGACGTTGTTGTTTTTATTTATGCTTTTTACTGTATCCATTTTTGCTTTGAGCGCATGCGGGAGTGGAGAAGAAAACGAAGAGTCAGAGACAGCTGGGGAAACGACAGAAGAGGAAAGTGCAGATAGCGGGGAAAGCTCTGAAGAGGAAGCTTCTAGTGCCGAATCAGATCGAGGGGTTAACTTATATACCAGTCGCCATTATGACACAGACAATGAGTTATATGAGAAATTTTCAGAAGAAACAGGAATTGAAGTTAATGTTATATCGGGCAGTGAAGATGAGCTAATTGAACGTCTTGAGCGTGAAGGAGAAAATACGGAAGGTGATGTTTTCATTACAGCTGATGCAGGACGCCTGCACCGGGCGAAAGAAGCGGAAGTGCTGCAAGCAGTTGAATCAGACGTATTAAATGAGAACATTCCAGAGAATCTGCGCGATAAAGACAATGAATGGTTTGGTTTGACGAAACGGGCACGTATTCTTGTTTATGACCCGGAACGTGTTGATGAAGAAGAGTTGTCTACTTATGAAGCATTAGCAGATGAAGAATGGGAAGGACGTGTCTTAGTCCGCCCATCAGACAATATTTATAATCAATCGTTGGTGGCTTCCATGATTTCCATTAACGGGACAGAAGAAACAAGTGCCTGGGCAGAAGGTCTTGTTCATAATTTCGCCCGCACACCAAAGGGAAGTGACCGTGACCAGGCAAAAGCGGTAGCTGCAGGCGAAGGTGACGTAGCTATCATGAACAGTTATTATCTTGGAAAAATGCTGAATTCTTCTGAGGAAAAAGAAGTAGAAGTTGGAGAACAACTTGAAATATTTTTCCCTAATCAGGAAACGACCGGAACCCATGTAAATGTGAGCGGTGCCGGTGTTACAAAACATGGGCCGAACCAGGAAGCTGCTGTTGAATTTATAGAGTTTCTTTCTAGCGAAAAAGCGCAAGGAGAGTTTTCTGAAGCAAACTATGAATACCCAGTGAATCCGGATGTAGAACCATCAGAATTACTGCAGTCATGGGGAGATTTTGAAGAGCAAGATCTTAATCTTACTGAATTAGGACAAAATAACACCGAAGCATTAATGCTGATGAATGAAGCTGGGTGGAACTAAGGAAAATAAACAGTCAGGCCGTAGCAGTGCGGTCTGGCTATTATTCGTATTGTTTTGTACCGCATTGAGAAAGGTTCTTATTTTCACGTGACATTATCAGAAATGTCTGGCATACTAAATGAAGATGATAAACATTCTCAATGGAGACTAGTTGAAGAAGGATCTGCTTATGAAATGGCGACATGTATTTCCTAAAACAACAGGGTGGGGAACAGTTTCTGTTTTTCTCGTCACATTACTTATATTGCCTACTATTTTTTTGATGGTACGTGTGTTTCAACCGGCAAGCGAAAATTGGAAACATATCCGGGAATTTATGTTAAAAGATTATATGGTCGATACGTTGACCATTGCATTTTGGACGGGAGTGTTTTCGGTGGCGGTTGGCACCACACTTGCCTGGCTGGTTTCGGCTTATCAATTTCCATTTCGGAAAACATTGAAATGGGCTTTGCTGATGCCTCTGGCCATACCGCCTTATATTGGAGCTTATACTTATCACGGTATGCTAAGTTATACCGGAGTGATTCAAAGGACCTTGCGGGATACATTTCAATTGGATCTACACCAGAAATACTTTGATATTATGCATATTCCAGGGGCGGTCTTCATTTTTACTATTTTTTTATATCCTTATGTATATGCCATTACGAGAGCTTTTTTTGCGAGCCAGGCTACATCCTTAATTGAAAATGCTCGTATTCTTGGAAGCGGATCGTTACGAACTTTCTTTAAAGTGGTTCTTCCTGTTTCAAGAGCAGCAATTGTAGCTGGTGTGAGCCTTGTTGTACTCGAAGTATTAAATGATTACGGCGTAGTCAGTTATTTTGGAATTCAAACCTTCAGTACAGCTATATTTCAAACGTGGTTTTCATTTGGTGATTTAGATGCAGCTATTAAACTTGCAGGTATTTTGATGGGAATTGTTATTTTAGTGCTTATAATAGAAAAGTGGCTGCGTGGACGCCGGAAATTTAGTTATAGTACAACGAAGGTAAAACCGTTAAAGCCAACTGAGCTTTATGGGTGGAAAAAGGCGGTTGCTGTTGGATATGCCGGTATTATATTTATTCTTGGTTTTTTATTGCCAGTAATCCAGCTTTCGTATTGGGCTGTTCTCACTTTTGATCAAATTTTCACCAAGGCTTTTGTCTCTTATATATGGAACTCTACTTTTACTGCCGGCGTGAGCGCTGTCATGGTAGTTGTTGTTGCTATTCTTGTAGCTAACTACACGAGAATGGCCCGAGGAATAGTTCCTGCTGTAACGGCACGATTAACCGTGTTGGGCTACTCTATTCCGGGTGCGGTTGTTGCTGTTGGAGTTATAGGCTTTTTTATATTTCTTGATGAACAGATAAAAAAAATACTAGCCGCTGCAGGAGCATCGCCTGCTTTAATGTTAAGCACTAGTATATTTATGCTTTTATTTGCTTATGTGATTCGATTTATGGCGATTGGATATAATTCTATTGAATCAGGCTTTGAGAAAGTAGGAATGAAATTCACGGAAGCTTCAAGAACGCTTGGAATGAGCTGGACGGAAACTTTTTTCAGAGTAGATTTAAAAATGATTCGACCGGCCATATTCAGTGGTTTTATTCTTGTTTTTGTGGATATATTAAAAGAATTGCCGCTGACTTTAATATTACGTCCGTTTAACTTTGAAACGTTATCGACAATGGCTTATCGTTATGCCAATGATGAGATGATACAAGAATCTGCCCTGGCATCGATATTTATCGTAATGGTGAGCGGAATTGCCATGTACATCTTCCATATTTTAATTGAAAAGGAGCCAAACTAATGTATGTAAACATTTCCGATCTATGTTTTGATTACCCTGGAACAAAACAAAAGACGGTGGCTGATTTTTTTCTTCATATGCAAGAAGGGGAGGTTATATCAATTCTTGGTGAAAGCGGGAGCGGAAAAAGCACCATTTTACGCTTGATTGCTGGCCTGGAGCAACCCTGTAAAGGCACCATTAAAGTTGGAGAGAAAGTATTTTGCGGGGCTGGTGGAGCGTTTTTGCCGGTAGAAAAACGAGGTCTTGGGATGGTCTTTCAAGATTATGCATTATTTCCGCATATGACGGTTGAAGCAAATATCACGTTTGGTTTAAAACGCTGGAAACGAAGCGAACGAAAAGCACGTTTGGAAGAAATGCTGGGATTAATTAGTATGGAGGAATACAAAAGACGCTATCCTTATGAGCTGAGTGGAGGTCAGCAGCAGCGGATTGCTCTTGCCCGTGCGCTTGCACCAAAGCCGTCGCTGCTGCTTTTAGATGAACCTTTTAGTAATTTAGATGCTCATTTGCAGCAGCGCATACGCGATGAATTAAGAGAAACGATTAAAAAAACAGGCACAACGACCATCTTTGTAACCCACGATCAAGAAGATGCCCGGGTTTTAGCTGATCGAATTGTTATGGTAAAAGGAGGAACCATTCAGCAAGTCGGCAAAGCTTGTGAGGTGCTAAAAGAGACAGTAACAAAACAAAGAGTGCCCGTGGAGGCATAATAAATGATGATCGACCTTTCATTGATGGAGGGTCTTTTTTTTTAAAAAGGTAAGAAATGATAAATAGTTGGCGTTTTTGATGTCTAGCTTCAGCGCCCGCCTGATGCGAAAATCGGACGATAACGAGGAATTTTTATAATGTTCGTTTAGGAAAAATTAAATTGTAAATAAATTATTCAACAAGTTAATGAATTCTTTTAATTTCCCTACACTAATTTAATATTCAATTGAACTTCTTCCTATATAGTAAGAATGGACAAGGGTTCGACATGGTTTTGTTTAACCACATCAATTTTTGGAGGGGAAAAGAGTGAAAATGAAAAAGTCGCTATTTTTTGCAGCAACAGCACTATCATTACTAGTTTCGGCAGGATGCGGAGATGCAGAATCATCTGGAGCGAGTGAAGATGACACGATAACCATTGCCTGGTATCCGAATGAGTCCGGTTCTGAACTAGAGAAAGCTCGCGAAGGGATAGGTGATTTAGTAGAAGAAGCTACTGGAAAAACGGTGGAGCATGAAACGACAACAGACTACATAGTGGCGATTGAATCTATTGTTAATGGTAACGCTGATATTGCTTATATGGGTGCGCAAGGCTACATCGAAGCACACGATAAAAATGAAAACGTAGTACCTTTAGCTGTGTCCTCGGGTGAATCCGGTACATTGGATGATGCTATGTATAACAGCTGGTTGTCTGTAAAAGACGGTAACGAAGGCCCTTATGAGGATGGAGATGGGTATTCTATCGATAATATCGTAGATAAAAAGTTCTCATTTGTTTCTAACAGCTCAACATCTGGTTTTAAGGTGCCATCCTCTGACATTGTCACTCACTTCAGCGAAAAAGAGGAATACAGCGACTTAACACAAGATGATTTATTAGAAGGCGGCGAGTTCTTTAGTGAAGTTCTTTTTGGTGGCTCTCACCAGGGGTCTGCTGTTAATTTGCTTACAGATAAAGCAGACGTAGCGGCTTTTTGTGACGTTTGTGTCGAAAACTATGTTGAAAATGTAGAAGGGGAAGAAAATAGTATAGGAGCTGTTTATCAAGTAAGTGAAGACGCAGCTGATCCCTTTCAGTCATTATCAGGCGAAAAATTTAAGCTCATTTCTGTAACCCCTGTTCTAAACGCACCATTTGTGATGAATGAGGAAACTTTAAGCGAAGACACACAGAGTGAGCTTGTAGAAGCTTTCACCTCTGATGAAACAGCTAATAACGAAGAGGTTTTTGTTCCTGAGGATACTGATGAAGGACTATTTTACAAAACAGATAATGAACGCTTTTTAGAAGTAGAAGATGATTGGTTTGAGCCTATTCGTGAGCTTTCTAATTAAACCAAACTAAAGTAACAAGGGAGTTAACTATGACTACTTTACTTAACGTGAAAGATGTATCTAAACAATATGGACAAGATACATTAGCGTTATCCGATGTTAACTTCTCTGTAGAAGAAGGAGAGTTCGTATCTATTATCGGTCCATCCGGTGCAGGGAAATCAACTCTCCTTCGCTGCATTAATCGCATGATTAATGTAAGCAGCGGAGATATTACATTTGATAACGAGAGTGTAGTAGGTTTAAAAAAGAAAGAACTGCGCCGCCTTCGTACAAATATCGGAATGATTTTCCAGCATTACAATCTCGTAGAAAGGCTCAGTGTGATCGAAAATGTCATGCATGGACGTCTCGGATACAAATCTACTTTTGCTGGTATTTTAAGCTTATATAAAGAAGAGGAAAAAGAGCATGCTGTCCACCTTTTGAAATTATTGGGATTAGAAGATCAAATTTATAAACGATGTGATCAGTTAAGCGGAGGACAAAAACAGCGTGTAGGAATTGCCAGAGCTTTAACCCAAAATCCTAAGCTGCTGTTATGCGACGAGCCGATTGCGTCCCTTGACCCCAATGCTTCTAAAAAGATAATGGATTACTTGCAGAATATTTCTGTATCTATGGGGATTACTGTTTTGGTTAATCTCCACCAGGTAGATGTAGCCTTAAAGTATTCGGACCGCATAATTGGAGTGAGTGGTGGAAAGATCGTCTATAATGATAGCCCCGAGCAAATGACCCAGGAAAAAATTAAAACGATCTATGGATCAGAAGCCGATGATTTGATTGCTGCCGCAGGTGATAAAAATGCAGTATAACTTATTTGCTAGAAAGCGAAGCAGGTTATTCGGTCTTTTGCTGCTGTTCTGTGCTGTTTCATATGGAGCCATGATTTTTACACAATTTAACGCCGTGAAAGGTTTTACTTCTATCCCGAGTGCCATACAGTGGGGTATTTCAAATTTTTATCCCGCAGCTCATTCCTTTGAAAAACTGCCTGCTATATTAAATAAACTGTTAGAAACGATATTAACAGCTATTGCAGCTTCTACCATAGCAGCTGTATTTGCGTTATTCTTTTCGGTTTTTGGTTCTAAGATTACTAAGGTTAATAATATTTTAAGCATTATGAGCCGAGGAGTTGCAACGTTGTTCCGGAACATAGACGTAGCAGCCTGGGCGTTAATTCTCTTATTTTCATTTGGACAAAGTGTTTTAACAGGGTACTTTGCGTTGTTTTTTGTATCATTTGGATTTTTGACCCGTGCTTTTATTGAAGTGTTAGATGAAGTGGGAGAAAGTTCCGTCGAGGCTTTAAAAGCCACAGGGGCAAGTTATCCCATGATTATATTAAAGTCGGTTATTCCATCTAGCACCCCTCAAATGATTAGCTGGATACTTTTTATGATAGAAATCAACATCAGGAGTGCTACGCTTGTAGGAATTTTAACGGGTACTGGTATTGGTTTCTCATTTGATTTGTACTACAAGAATTTAGATTACAATACTGCAAGTTTGGTCGTCCTAACCATTGTCGTTTCCATACTAATTCTTGAGTATCTATCAAACTATGTGAGAAGGGTGATTTTGTAATGGAAGCTAATTCAGTTAAATCAGATGTTTCACCCGAAAAACCATACCGGCATTATAAATCGAACAAAATCAGAGTCAAACGCTTAACAAAGCCTTCTCTTATCGTTCGATTAACGCTAGGAATATTAATTCTGCTAACCGTCTACAGTTTTATCACGATTGATTATGAGAGCGTGGACTTGCTCGGCGGTATTGCAGCCACGATTACAAATTTTAAAACGATGTTTTTTGCACCGCATTTTAGTAATTTCACTTTTTTACAAGGGTTGTATGCGGTCATGATTACGATGGGACTTGCCTTACTTACCACCGTATTTGGAGCAGTGATTGCGTTGTTTCTTGGACTTTGGTCCGCGGAAAATTTATCTTCAGGAAGAATTTCAAACGGCATTAAAGGCTTTGTTGCAATTATTCGCGCGGTTCCAACGGTTTTATGGGTGTTAATATTTGCAGTTTCGGCTGGACTTGGAAGTGTTGCGGCTATTATCGGAATGACTTTTCATTCCATGGGTTATTTAGTAAAAGCTTATTCGGAATCATTTGAAGAATTAGATAAAGGAGTAATTGAAGCCCTTCGTGCAAGCGGGGCAAACTGGTGGCAGATCGTTGTCCAGGCTGTTATTCCATCATCATTGACCTACCTTGTGTCGTGGACGTTTCTGAGATTTGAAATAAACTTTGCTGTTGCGATTGCAATGGGTGCAGCTGCCGGGGCAGGAGGTATTGGGTATGACATGTTCATGGCAAGTTCTTATTATTATGACCTTAATGAAATTGGAACGATTACCTATTACATTCTTGCCTTTGCCATTTTACTTGAGATAATCGCCACCCGAATTAAATCTAATTTGCATGCTTCACAAACCTAGTATGTCTTCATCTTTTTAGCAGTGGTGTTCATTGCAGCCAGAGCAAAGTTTTCGAGGTGATTATTGTGAAGTCTAAGCAGAAAAATTCATCATTGGCGATGTTAATTGCTGATGAGATACAAAATGAAATTGAAGGCGGTATTTACTCAGAAGGGGATCGGCTTCCATCTGAAGCGCTTTTGTGCAGGCGATTTTATTGTAATAGGTACACGATTAGACAAGCGATGGACCGGCTGAAAAACATCCAGTTAATCCATGTGAAACAAGGAGCAGGATACTTCATTAGTGAACGTCCGCTAGATGTACGTTACACGATAACACCTTCTACACGATTTTCAAAAATGATAGAAAGTGCTGGACATGTTCCATCTGCGTTGGTTATTTCGAAGGAATTATGTCTTCCTTCTAAAAAAGTACAGGAAACGCTTCATTTACCTAAAAACAGGGAAGTTTTTCGTTTTGAAATTCTGCGTTTTGCTGACAAAACACCATTAGCCTGGAATGAAACGTGGCTTCCGGCGAATGCATTTCCCGAGCTAGAAAAATATATGACGAGCTTTTCTTCATTGTATGGTATTTTGCAAAAACAATATGACGTCGAGCCGCAGCGAATGTTTTCTACATTTGCAGCCACGATACCTTCGACGAGTGAAGCATCGTATTTACAAATTCCATTGATCACTCCGCTGCTTCAAATCGAAAGTATCGTATCAGATGAAAAAAAGGGACGTATTGAGTATACAAAAGCAAAATACCGCGGTGATTTGTGCCAGGTGACATCAACACTTTAATAGATTAAACATTTGCGGGTAAGGGGAGGCAGAAGACAATGAAACGAAAAAGGTTAACGAGAATACTAGTCGAGGGAACGGATGAATTTGTCGAATCGCTTGTAGAAGAAGCAGTCTCAGAATATGATATAACGATCGACAAAGACCCGGAAAAAAGTCTTGTTATGTTGAAAAATAGTGACTCAGTATCCAATCAGCCCTTCTATTCAGGAGAAGTTTTGGTGACAGAATGCAGTGTAACAGTGGAAGGGAGTTCAGGTTTTGGGGTCGTTATGGGTGAAAGACCTGATAAAGCATTTGCGATTGCTGTGATAGATGCAATATTTAATGCAGACCTTCCTCCTGCTGACCGGTGGAAAACACGTTTGCTTGAAGAAGAAGAAAAGATTGATCAAAAGCACTATAAGGAAGCGGCAATGGCAGCAAGAACAAAGGTTAATTTTGATACGATGGAGGGTTACGATGATCAAGACGACTAACAAAGGTTTTGACAAAGTTCATGATTCTCAGCAAATTTTTCGGAACTTGGTGGAGGCCTTCAGCCGGCCGGGAAAAACCGTTAACATTCTCCCTTATTGTAATAGTATTAACCCGCCGCAAGGATTTTCCGCCATTATGACAGGACTTGCTTTTACATTAGTAGACCGTGAAGTCACGTTTTCTGTATTACATGATCATGCTGATGGCGTAGAGCAGTATATTCATTGGCAGACTTTTTGTAATCAAACAGCACCAAAGGACGCAGATTACATTTTCGTTGATCAATATATGGATGAAAATGCAATAGATAAACTTATGGATGAGGTGAAAATCGGAACGCTGACACATCCTCATCAGAGTGCGACCTTGTTCTTGAAAATAAATGAATTCGATCAAAAAGAAAGCGAGCAAGTAACATTAAGCGGTCCCGGTATTAATGGTGAAAAATCATGCAATATCGGGTTGTGTGAAAAATGGATAACAACAAGAAATGAATTAACAGCAGAGTATCCACTTGGTATTGATCTTTGTCTCGTTAACGAGAACGGAGACTTATTGGCATTACCAAGAACAACAAAGATACAAGGAGGCTGATGCATTATGGGTTATGTGGCTGTTACTGGTGGACAAGAAGCTATTGAACAAGCGGATAACTTGTCATTGTTTTACCGAACTAGAAATGTAAGCACATTATTAAATCCAGAGATGATAGAAAATCAAATGCGTTTATTAGTAGATCGTGTAATGGGAGAGGGAGGTTTGTACGCTCCTGAATATGCAGCTATCGCATTAAAGCAGGCAGAGGGGGACCCATTAGAGGCTGTCTTTTTAATGAGAGCATACCGGTCAACTCTTACAAGAAATTATTACTCCCATACCATTGATACAGGAGATATGAGAGTGATCAGGCGAATCTCTGCTTCATTTAAAGATATTCCCGGCGGACAGATGCTGGGCCCCACAAACGATTATACCCATCGACTGCTCCAATTCTCTCTTCGTGAAGAAAACGAAAGAGAACTACAAAACTTCGTAGAGGATTATGGATTTACAGAATATGTTGAGGGAGAAATTACCTTCCCAAAGGTTGCTGATTTATTGAGAGAACAAGGGTTAATAGCAAATCATGATAATCATGAAGAGAAAGAAGAGCCGTTTGATTTAACCAGAAATAAGCTAACTTATCCTTCAACTCGTTCTGCCCGTCTGCAAGCGCTGGCCAGAGGAGAAACAGGCGCATTGACGTCTTTTGCTTACAGCAGTATGCGTGGTTTTGGAGTCGTTCATCCAACCGTTGGAGAGCTGCGTGTAGGATACGCTGCTGTTACGATTCCTTATCCCTTTAGTGAAGACGAAGAAGATGGAATGTATATAGGAGAAGTCTTGTTAACCGAAGTAGAAACAATAAACTCTTTTAGTCAAAATGATGATAATAATGATGTTCAATTTTCTGTAGGGTATGGGCTGACTATGGGGCAAAACGAGGTTAAAGGCATTGCTATGTCCATTTTAGATCGCAGCTTGGAAACAAGTGGAGAAGCGCCGGCCCAGGATGAAGAGTTTGTATTGAGCCATATTGACAGTGTAGAGTCTTATGGATTTGTTTCTCACTTAAAACTTCCGCATTACATAACATTTCAATCGAAATTAGATCGAATTAGACAGGCCCAGGACCACAAATCATCAAACGAAGGAGAAGAAGACTATGCCGGTACAAAATAACTTTGAAATGTCAGAATACAACTTTGCCTTTCTAGATGAAGGTTCTAAACGAGAAATTCGCCGTACCATTTTGAAAGGTATTGCGATTCCGGGATACCAGGTACCTTTTGCATCCCGTGAACTTCCCATCGCTCGTGGATGGGGAACAGGCGGACTTCAGCTCACACTTTCTTTATTAGGCAGACAAGACTGCCTGAAAGTGATCGACCAGGGCCATGATGACAGCGTAAATGCTGTAAGTATTCGTAAACTGGCTAAAACCAGCAGCGGCATAGAAACAACCACTGATACGGTTGAAGCGTCTGTCATTCAAACGCGTCATCGTATTCCAGAAGAAAAGCTTCGTGATGATCAAATATTGGTTTTGCAAGTGCCTGAACCAGAGCCAATGCGCAGGGTAGAAGCAAGAGAAACGCAAACAGAACGCCTCCATGCTGAAAAAGAATACAGCAGCATTTGGGTGCGTTTGTACGAAGATATTGTGAGGTGGGGGGAAATCACGATTGGTGCGGATTACCCTTGTATGGTTCATCACCGCTACATTTTTAACCCCAGCCCGATTCCTCGTTACGATGTAGAGAAGCTGCATCAGGCTGATGGATTATATTTATTTGGGGCTGGACGTGAGAAAAAGATTTATGCTGTCCCTCCATATACAGACGTCGAACCACTTCAATTTGAAGACTACCTGTTTGAGGTAGAAGAGTTTAATGAGGAATCATGCCGTCTTTGCGGAAGTACTAGTACGTTTTTAGATGAAATATATGATAGTTCTACGGGAGACAAATATTATCAATGCTCAGATACAGGATATTGTAGCAAACAACAGACAGAAAGAAAGGTGAAAGCTAATGTCCGTACCTAATACCCTCCTGACAAAGGAAAGTCAGGACAAAGACACTTCTCCCATATTGCAAGTGTCCAATCTTACGAAGCGATTCGGCGAAGGATGCGATTATTGCAAGAACCATGAACTAGAAACCAATTTATGTTCAGAATGCGGGACGGTTACAGCATGCTCTAATGTGAGCTTTGAGTTAGATAAGGGAGAAATACTTGGAGTTGTGGGTGAAAGTGGATCAGGAAAGAGCACGATGGTGAAATGTTTATATTTTGACCAGCAAGTTACTTCAGGAAGTGCTATCCTCACAGATTTTAAAGATGGAGAGACAAATATTTTCGATCAATCGGCACAAATGCAGCGCTACATTCGAAATTATATGATGGGCATGGTCTACCAAAACCCACACCTCGGTTTAAAAATGGATTATTCTAGCAGTGGAAATGTAGCGGAAAAGCTGATATCAGCCGGTCACTATCATGTAGGAAAGATTAGAGAGCGATCTTCGGAATTGCTGAATCAAGTAGAAATTCCTGTTTCAAGAATGGATGAACAACCAAAACGGTTCAGTGGCGGAATGCAGCAGCGTGTGCAAATATCAAAAGCGTTAGCCAACAATCCTCCTCTGCTTTTACTGGATGAAATAACGACAGGTTTAGATTTGTCTGTACAAGCAAAAGTGTTAGATTTGATTCGCAATATTCAACGAGAAATGCAAGTAGCCATGATCGTCGTTTCGCATGACTTGGGAGTCATCCGCATGCTCGCAGACCGGACAATAGTGATGAAGGAAGGAAAAGTTGTTGAGCAAGGTCTGACAGATCAAATATTACAAGATCCTCAGCATTCTTACACGCAGCTTTTAGTGCATTCCTTACTTTAAAAAGGAAAGAAGGTTATGGCATATGTCTATTCCTGCCAACACAAAAATTTTAAGTGAAAAACCGAACCTGCACGAAAGCAGTACCGTTTTAAACAGCAGATTAGGAACATGGACAGATATCGGTCCAAATTCCCTGGTTCAAGACTCCATTATAGGAGATTACACCTATACAGACGGAGATGTTAATATCATTTATGCAAATATTGGAAAATTTTGCTCGATTGCATCTCACGTAAGAATAAATCCGGGTAACCATCCCATGTGGCGTGTAAGTCAGCATCATATGACATATCGGCGCGTGCAATATCAGTTTGGAAACACAGATGATCAAGAAATTTTTAACTGGCGTAAAGAGCATGAAGTGACGATCGGTCATGATGTTTGGATTGGTCATAACGCTATTATTATGCCTGGTGTAACCATTGGAAATGGGGCTGTAATTGGTTCGGGAGCAGTAGTGACAAAAGACGTTGACAGTTACACCGTCGCTGCAGAAGTTCCGGCAAAGCCAATTAGGAAACGTTTCCGAAAAGAAATAGCAGAAGAACTAGAGCAGATTGCCTGGTGGGATTGGACAAGAGAGGAGCTAGAAGAGAGATTTGATGAACTAAACGATGTCGAACAGTTCATTAAAAAATACAAAAAACAATAGAACAAGGAGGGAAAATGAAAATGACGCAATTATTAGAAATAGCAAACTTAAAAAAAACATTTAAGATGCATCATTTTGATAAAGAAATTATGGGCTGCAGCAACGTCTCTTTTACGCTCAACCAGGGTGAATTCATAGGTATTACAGGGAAAAGCGGAGCTGGAAAATCTACCATTTTGCGATGTATCTATCGCACGTATGTTCCAATGGGCGGTAATATATTATATTCTTCAGATCAATATGGAAAAATTGATTTAGCTCAAGCACAAGAGCGTGAAATGCTTGCTATTAGAAGAAACGAAATAGGATATGTGTCGCAATTTTTAAGAGTAATGCCGAGGATCACAGCCCTTGAAGTTGTCCAAAATGCATTAGTGGAGATGGGTTATCCAAAAGAAAAAGCAGAAAGTGAAGCTAAAAATATGTTATCCCACTTTCAATTGGCAAAATCCTTATGGAATGCTTATCCCCAAACATTTAGCGGGGGTGAGAAACTCCGTTTAAACCTGGCCCAAGCGATGGTAAAAAAACCTAAACTGCTGCTGCTTGATGAACCTACTGCCTCTCTTGACGATGTATCAAAACAATCTGTCAAAGAGATGATTAAACAATTAAAAGAAGAAGGTACGAGCATGCTCGGTATTTTTCATGACCTTACGTTTATGGAAAGCGTGGTTGACCAGCATTACAACATGAAAGAGGGTATGATGCAGGAAGGTGTGAAAGCATGACTAATCAATCTCTATTATTAAAAAACGGGACGATTATCAAAACAGATAAGAAGATCGTAGGAGATATCCTTATTCATGATGGCCGCATTGCTATGATCAAAGAAGGGGGGTTTGTCAAAGTTCCATCTGATATAGAAGTATTAGATGCAACAAATATGTACATAGCGCCAGGAATGATTGAAACGCATTGTGATGCTATTGAAAAAGAAATGGAGCCAAGACCTAATACATTTTTTCCTTTAGAGATGGCAATGAATGAAATGGAAAGAAAACTAGCTGGTAACGGAATCACTACTATATATCATTCTGTTTCTTTATCAGATGGAACGGGCAGCAGAGAAGATGACAACGTCATTCACTTAATGAACAGCATTGATTATCGAAGACGATATTTTCCAACAATGGTGCGCAATCGAATTCATCTTCGTTACGAAGTAACCAATAACAATGGATCTAATACTTTAAAAGATTTTATAGACCAAAAAAAAGTGGACTTACTTTCCTTCATGGATCATTCCCCGGGACAAGGCCAATTTAAATCGGAAGACAGCTATCAAAAATACCTTACAAGTTCTTATGGCATACCAAAAGAAGATGCAAGAGAACGCATAAATGAAATGCTTGCACGTAAAGAGAAAGTGAATTGGGGATTATTAAGAGAGTTAGGCAGGATTGCCAATGAAAAAGGAATATGCCTCGCGTCCCACGATGATGACTCCATTGAAAAAATTGATTCCGTTCTTAAACATTTGGAGATTCAAATCAGTGAATTCCCTATTACGCTTGAGGCTGCTGAGTATGCGATTCAAAAAGGTTTGTATGTAAGTGTTGGGGCTCCTAATCTGATCAGAGGGTTTTCACATAGCAATAACATGCGTGCCATAGATGCAGTAGAAGCCGGAGCGGCCCATATCATTTGTTCTGACTACCATCCTTCCGCTTTACTGCCGTCTGTTTTTAAATTGCACCGGGAAGGCATGGCACTTGAACAGGCTGTGAAGATGGTGAGTTATTATCCAGCTAAAGCACTCGGCATTGAAGATAAACGAGGAAGCATTGAAGAAGGAAAACAGGCTGATTTGATATTAGTAGAACTAGAAGAAAACTTACCTCGCGTAAAGCATACAATCGTTGACGGAAATGTTGTCTATCAATCTCAATTATCTTTAATGACATAAAACCTTTATAACCATTAATCCAAACAGACGTTTATTGGTTTAGATTGGAGAGGAAATAATGATTGATTTACACTGTCACACAAAAATATCAGATAACACGATGAGCATTCGCGAAATTATTGCTTTGGCTGCTCAAAAAGGTGTTACACATTTAGCCATCACCGATCATGATACAACAGCAGGTTTGGAACAAGCTTCAATTATTGGAGAACAATTGAATGTATCGATTATCCCTGGCATTGAAATTTCGGCTTTTGATTTTAAACGCAATCGAAGAGCTCACATATTAGGTTATTATGTGAACCAAGGAAACGCTGATCTGATAACATTTTGTAAGCCGATGCTGCAAAAACGTCATCAAGCCTCATATAACATGGTGAACAGCATCATAAAAGCTGGTTATGATATTACCTGGGAAGACGTGCTGTCCTACGCCGAAGGGTCCACAGCTGTTTATAAACAGCATATTATGCACGCTCTTATTGATAAAGGATATACGGATGAGATCTACAGTCCATTGTATAAAACATTATTTTCTGCTGACGAAAAGGATGGGGAGGCAGGTATTGCTCACATGTCAATTGAATATTTGGATGCTGTGGAAGCTATTCGAAAGATACGTGCAGCAGGAGGTGTACCTGTGCTTGCTCATCCAGGACAATTCGATAATTTTGAAGCCATTTCAGAATGGGTAGAAGAAGGATTAGAAGGAATTGAAGTTTTCCATCCTTTGCATAACAAAGAAACCGAAGAATTAGCTAAACAATATGCAGAGCAATATAACCTCATTCAAACAGGCGGTTCTGATTTTCATGGCAAGTATGGTCCGTCGCAAGAATACCCGCTTGGCTGCAAAAGCCCGGGTGAAGAAAGTGCAGTTCATTTAATGAAACGGGCAGATGAGTCAGTTAAAAGAGAAATAAAACTATAAATAGTCTAGTTTAACAGCTCTTCCTTCTATCTCATGAGAGGAAGAGCTTTTTGGTACTTCAGAAAAGTTTACAATTGTTAAAGGATCAAAGTATAAGGAAAACTACGCCTTTCGCCATTTAAACTTGACGATAAACCGAGTTTTTTTAACACTGATAGGAATGAAAAAATTTTAGTGTGGATGAATCACCGATGTCGTCAACATTTTGAGGAAATCAGTATAAGTCCAGCTAGGTAATCGCCTTCGCCTAAAGGCTTGGCTCTAGCCAAGTTTTCTTTACCTTTCTTTTAACGATTGACACTTGATTATTGATGAACAAGGTGGTGTAATGGTAACCATACAAATAGCTCATTACTTAGTACATAATGTATTATATAGACATAGGAAGGAAGATTGGATGAGTAAGCCAGATTTAAAAGCCCGGTCCCCATGGGCAGCCTTAAATGATGTAAAAAGCGTAAACATATCCCCTGTAAAAGATGAAACGGTCAACACTAACATTACCGTGCCTGGAAGTAAAAGTTTTACCAATCGTGCATTAATTATGGCAGCATTAGCAAAAGGAACGTCGGAACTGTCCGGTATTTTACGAAGTGATGATTCTTATTGGTGTATCGACGCTCTTCGAAAACTCGGGATTTCGATTGAGGTAGATGGAGATACAGTAAAGATTGAAGGATGCGGAGGAAACTGGCCGGAAAAACAGGCAGACCTTTATATCGGGGCAGCTGGCACCATTGCTCGTTTTCTGCCAGGAGCATTGGCTTCTTCAAAGGCAGGTACATTTAAGGTAGAGGCAAGTAAGCGTATGAGTGAGCGTCCTGTACAGCCGCTGATGGAAGCTTTGGAAACGCTTGGAGCCAAAATAGAGTATTTGGAAAAAGAAGGTTTCTATCCTCTAAATATTCATGCAAACGGCTTGAAAGGAGGAGAAGTAACCATATCAGGTAAAGTGTCCAGTCAATTTATAAGCGGGTTACTATTAGCCGGAACATATGCAGAACAAGCGCTGACAATAAATATACCTGACTATATTGTCCAGCATGCTTATGTAAAAATAACACTCGACCTTATGAAAGATTTCGGAGTAGAAGCCGTTTATAATGAAGATCTCACTGATATGAAAGTGCCGGTATCGGGTTATACCGGTAAAGAAATGGCATTAGAAGCGGATGCCTCAACAGCAAGCTATTTTATGGCTCTAGCTGCTATTAACAATGGACGAGTCCGTATTAATAATCTTACGATGCAAACGAATCAACCTGATATTTATATGGTGGATCTGTATGAAAAAATGGGATGTCGGGTGACCAAAGGAGAAGGATATATTGAAGTACAAGGAGTTTCTCAGTTAAAAGGGAACTTTGAAATCAGCATGAAAGAAATGTCTGACCAAACCCTTACACTTGCAGCAATTGCTCCTTTTGCTGATGGGCCTATTACGATTACAGAAGTTGAGCACATCCGCCATCATGAATCGGACCGAATTAAAGCGGTTTGCACAGAGCTGCAAAAAATGGGAATTAAAGTTGAGGAATTTCAGGACGGTTTAAAGGTTTATCCAGGAACGCCGCAAGGTACATCTCTTCATTCTTATGATGACCACCGGGTAGCGATGGCACTGTCCTTAATCGGCACAAAAGTTCCAGGTGTGACGGTAGAAGATCCTGGCTGTGTATCAAAAACATGTCCTACTTTTTATAATCTGTTAGAAAAAACCGGAGTGCCGGTAGACTTTTCATAATCCACAAAAACACTAGTAAAGAGGAGGGCTGACAATCTTTACTAGTGTTTTTTTTATTTTAGAGCTTTGTAATAAAGTAATAAAGCGAAGGGTTCTGTTATTTGTCTTGTGGCAAGCTAAGTTTTTCTCTTCCGCCAATAGAGAATAGATATCACGATTGAAGTTTAAAATAGAAAATGATTCAACATATTAAAAAAATTGAGGGTGACAATGTGGATTGAGATTCTAAAATTAGCCGTTTTGTTTGTATTGATTTTTGTGATTATGAGATTGTTAGGAAAATCATTGTTATCACAGTGGACGCCTTATGATTTGATCACGATTTTCTTTTTATCTTATGTTGGATTAAGTGTCATCGAAATAAAGGATTTTTCACATGGTGTTATCAGCATTCTCGTCATCGGGTTATTATACAGCTTGATTGCAAGATTAAGCCTTGTTCAGCCTCTCAGCCAGTTTATTATTGGAGAACCTACTATTTTAGTTAAACATGGGAAACTTAGTGTTAAAAATTTAAAGAAAAGCCGTTATTCTTTAGCGGAATTGCTTTCAAGTATTCGGACGGCTGGCTATCCTGATATTAAGGAGATTGAATATGTACTGTTAGAACCAAATGGAAAGCTGAGTGTCATACCTAAACCAGAAGTCACGCCTGTTACACTTCAGAATTTAAATATTACACCTGATTACAAAGGGCTGCCTATTGCAGTGATCGTCGAAGGAAGAGTGCAGCACAAAAATCTTAAGCTGATTAATAAAGACAAAGATTGGTTAAAAAAAGAACTGTATGTAAAAGGGTATGCGAAAACAGAAGACATCTATTATGCCGTGGTTAGGGAGAAAGAACATGAATTGATGATTCAAACGCTAAAATGAGTTATATACTGGCCCCATGTAAAAAGTTGAGATTAACTTGTTTACTTCCAGGTACGTCATTGTGCAGGAATGTCAGCTTTTAAAATAGAAAATATGTGAACTGGAGTATACTTGGGGGGCCGGTATGATGGAACATATTCAACAGTGCGTTACTATTAAAAAATGGATGGAGAAAGCTATTACCTTTGAAGCAGGGAAAACGAAAGTAGAAGAAATTCTGTTTGAAATAGAAAACAATGAAGATCTTCACCAGATCGTGTTTATTAATGAAAAGAGAGAACCTATAGGTACGCTTTCTGTTTCCCAAGTAAGTTCTTATCTTTCGAAAGATAAAAACGTTAAGAAAAAAATGAAAGAAGGAATGATACAAAAGACTCCGATTTGTCGAGTAACGGATTCTTTTTTTGATGTAGCCCAAGAAGACCTGCCTGTTCCAGTTATTGATGAAAAAGGAAAAGTATGCGGTGTTTTTACTGTCAAAAGCATGTTTATGGCGTATAAGGAATTATCGGATTCGCTCAAACACCATACAGATATAACCGATGTTATTTTAAACAGTGCATACGAAGGTATTGCCGTGGTGGACCGGCACGGAATTATTCAGCAAATGAACCGTGCCTACAGAAATTTTCTAGGCCTGTCCCCGGAAGAAGAGGTGATTGGACGTTCGGTCCAAGAGGTGATTGAAAATACAAGGCTTCATATCACTGTTCAGTCTGGAGTGCCGGAAAAAGGAGAAATTCAAATTATCCAAGGGCAGAAGATGATCGTTCACCGTATTCCTATTTGGAAAGATGGAGAGGTAACTGGGGCGATAGGGATGCTCATCTTTGAAGGGGTTAGTGAACTGTATCGAATTCTTGGAAATGCAGGCAATATGCAAAGTGTGCCGCCATTTGAAGATGAAGAAAGGTCACATACGAAAAATCAACCCAACCTATACTCATTTGAACAGATTCTCGGGGAAAGCGGCAGTTTGATGGACAGTAAAAGCAAAGCAAGAAAGGCAGCCAAAAAAAAGGCAACGGTTATGCTTAGCGGGGAAAGTGGTACTGGTAAAGAATTATTTGCACAATCTATTCACCAAATGAGTGAAAGAAAAGGAGAATTTGTAAGTATTAATTGTGCAGCGATTCCAGAACACCTTTTGGAAGCAGAATTGTTCGGCTATGAAGAAGGGGCATTCACTGGTGCGAAAAAAGGCGGTCACAAAGGGAAGTTTGAAGCAGCTAACTACGGCACCTTATTTTTAGATGAAATCAGTACGATGCCTTTACCGATGCAAGCAAAACTGCTTCGCATTCTTGAAGAGCGTGAAGTAGTGAAAATAGGCAGTCATATTCGAATACCGCTTAATGTTAGAGTAATAGCGGCCACAAATGAAAACCTTAAAGACCTTGTTGAAAACAAACAATTTCGAAAGGATTTATACTATCGATTAAATGTGATTAATATTAATATAGCTCCGCTTCGGGAAAGAACGGAAGATATACCGCTTTTATTCGGTCATTACGTAAAAAAATTTTCTAAGGAAAATGGACTTTCTGTCAAACAAATTGATCAACACGCGATGGAATGCTTAATGAATTATCGGTGGTCTGGGAATATAAGGGAATTAACAAACATAGCAGAACAGCTTGTGGTGTTAACCGAAGGCCGGATGATCAAGGAATCAGATTTGCCCGATGATATAAGAAACAGCGTATTACCAAGCAGTTCGACTGCTGACCATTCATTGAAGTCAAAAAAGATACTGCAGGAAAAAGAGCTGATTGAAGCAGAACTTGAAAAGCATGAAGGAAATAAAACAAAAACTGCTGAAGCTCTTGGTATTCATAGAACAACCCTATATAAAAAGTTAAACGAATACAATTTGCTCCCTTGATGTATATATATTTATACATATAAGTGGCAAATTGTATATTTTTATATACATATATTTACTTTGATCTTTTTTTATTTTCGCTATTAACCGCTTTTACATGTTGGCACAACATTTGCAATATAATCTTCCAAACAAAAAAAGGGAGGTTATGCAAACGTGAGTGTTTCCACGATGTGTTTTCCTAGACATGTGTTTTACGGCAAAGATAGTTTACTTAAAACAGGTGAAGAAACAGCAAAATTAGGGAAAAAAGCTCTTATAATCAGTGACCGGATCATGAAAGATCTTGGCTATCTAGAACGCTGTCACCATACACTTGAAGAAGCCGGTATAGGTTATACAGACTATTTAGAAGTTGCTACAGAACCTACGGATATATACGTCTCAGAAGCATTAGCATTATTAAAAAAGAACCAGGCAGATGTCATTATCGCGCTTGGGGGAGGAAGCTGTCTAGACACAGCAAAGGCAGTAGCAGTGTTAGCATCAAACGGGGGAGACATTAGTGAATACATGAACAACAAAAAAACGGCTAGTAAACATCCTTTCCCGCTTATTGCTATTCCAACGACAGCCGGAACTGGGGCAGAAGCAACAGACGTTACCGTAATCACTAATACATCAAACGACGTAAAAATGATGATAAAACAACCAGCATTTATGCCTGAAATTGCAATTGTTGACCCGGCGCTTTCTATGTCTTCTCCAAAAGGGACAACAGCAGCCACTGGTGTGGATGCCCTGACCCATGCATTAGAAGCCTATATTTCAAAAAAAGCGCATCCTTTTTCGGATCAGCTTGCTTTATCAGCAGCCAAGCTGATAATGGATAATATGGAAACGGCATATAACGATGGCTCGAATGAAGAAGCTCGAGAAAATATGGCGCTAGGGGCAATGCAGGCAGGCATGGCATTTTCCAATGCTTCTGTTTGTTTAGTTCATGGTATGTCACGGCCGGTTGGAGCATTGTTTCATGTGCCTCACGGTATATCTAATGCCATGCTTTTGCCGGTCGTACTAGAATACAGCCAGGATTCTTGTACAGGCAGACTGGCAGACGTAGCTCGATTTGTTTTTCCTGATAAAAAAGCGCTCGCAGATAAAGAGGCAGCCAATTATTTAGTAGAAAAAGTACTCTTGATTTGTAAAAATTTAGATATTCCAAATATGAAAGATTGGGGAGTGGATGAAGAACAATATTATTCCCAATTATCTAAAATGGCTGAAGATGCTTTAGAGAGCGGAAGTCCAGCAAATAATCCGAAAGTGCCTGACAAAGAAGAAATTGTAAAGTTATATCACAAAGCGTTTACGTATCAATATCCAAAACACGTCATCAGTCAAACCAATTAATGAGAGGAGAATACGTTATGAAAATACAAACAACAAGAACATTAAAAAATTATATTGATGGTCAATGGGTGGAAGCAGATAACGCGTCATACGAGGTTGTTCCGAATCCGGCAACAGGGGAAGAACTTGCTCGAGTTCCGATATCTACAAAAGCAGATGTCGACCAAGCTGTAAAATCTGCACGAAAAGCTTATAAAACGTGGAAAAAAACCGCGGTCCCTAAACGTGCTCGTATTATGTTCAAATACCAGCAGCTGCTGATGGAAAACTATGAGGAGCTTGCAAAAATTATCACTCAAGAAAACGGTAAATGCTATGATGATGCTTATGGTGAGGTTCAGCGGGGTATTGAATGCGTAGAGTTTGCTGCCGGGACACCGAGCTTAATGATGGGAGATGTTCTCCCAGATATTGCAACGAACATGGAATCTGGTATGTACCGTTATCCTGTCGGAGTAGTGGGCGGCATTACACCGTTTAACTTTCCAATGATGGTTCCGTGCTGGATGTTCCCGCTTGCGATTGCATGCGGTAATACATTTGTTTTAAAACCTTCTGAACGAACTCCGCTATTAGCAGAGAAATTAGCAGAATTGTTAACAAAAGCAGGGCTGCCAGAAGGAGTTTTAAACATTGTTCACGGAGCCCACGATGTGGTGAACGGTTTACTAGAACATGAAGAAGTTGATGCCATATCTTTTGTTGGTTCTCAGCCTGTGGCAGAATATGTATACAAATCAGCTGCGAACCAAGGGAAAAGAGTACAAGCGCTCGCTGGTGCTAAAAACCATTCCATTGTGCTAGGGGACTGTGATCTCGAAAAAACAATTAACGGAATTATAGGAGGTGCCTTCGGAAGTGCAGGGCAGCGCTGTATGGCGACATCGGTCGTTGTAGTGACAGAAGATATTGCTGATGAAGTCGTAGAACGCCTTGGCAAAGCAGCAGATCAGCTGACGTTAGGAAATGGACTCGACGAGAAGGTCAATCTTGGGCCGGTTATTAGGCAATCCCATTTAGATAAAGTGTATGAGGCAATAGAGGAAGGAGAAAAAGAAGGAGCCGAGCTAGCCCGTGATGGCAGAAAAGATGCTGAAAATATGGAAGAAGGCTACTTTTTAGGAGCGACGATATTTGATCATGTGACACCAGATATGAATATTTGGAAAAAAGAAATCTTTGCTCCTGTCCTTTCTATAGTGAGAGTAAAAGATTTAACCGAGGCAATTGAAGTTACAAACAAATCCGAATTCGGCAATGGTTCTGTGCTGTATACATCAAGCGGGTATGCTGTTCGTGAATTTAGAGAGGATATTGAAGTAGGTATGCTAGGTGTAAATGTAAATGTGCCAGCTCCAATGGCATTCTTTCCTTTCTCCGGATGGAAAAATTCGTTTTATGGCGATCTTCATGCCAATGGAAAGGATGGAGTAGAGTTTTACACAAGGAGAAAAATGCTGACATCGCGCTGGTAACGCAGATTTATGATTAATGAGTTTTGATCTGTTTTGAAAACGATAAAGGAGCCGTTCTCAGAAGGGAACGGCTCCTTTAGTTTCCTATGAAGCTTGAAAACTAGTTCGATTGTGATTATATATTCAAGTAATCAAGATTGATTTCAATGATTTCCTCAATTTCTGCTGATCCAAACTCATCCTCTACTTCCCCTTCAAAATTAAGTTGAAGACTATTGGCATCTTCTGAGAATTTAATTTTATAATGACAAATATTTTTTTCTTTTTCCCCTGGCTTGAGTGTTGTTTGTAATAGATCGGTGTTGTTATTTTCCGGTTGTTCCACTGTAACTGCATTTTCAATAATATTGCCTTCTTCATCAAGAACGTAAATATTAATAAAGTTTTGTTTGTGTGTCAATGTCAAATCAGACGTATTATTAGGGTTTTCCACGTAAGGGTGCACATACATAACTGCTTCGTCAGGGTTTGTGTATTTTAACCCAATTTCAACTCGTTCCGTTAACTGTTTATATTCATGACTAAAAATGGGAGTAATGAAAAAATAAGCAGTCCCAGCTACGATTACCAAAATAAATATTGGCAGACTCCATTTTAAATATTTATTGCGATTCATACTCCCAACACCTTTATATGAAAGTCAGCATACAAAAAGTTTATATCTAAATATTATAAAGCAACTCGAAATGGTAAAAAATAGTCCTAATCAAACCGTTATACAGTCGTAATCCTTTTGTCATAAACGTGACGAAACATTAAAATATAAATATTTAAAAATTGGGAGTTGTTACCGTAAAAACCATTCAAGTTAACTTTAGTAGATTCGCTTCTGCAATACATTTGTCATTGGTATTTTAAATAAGAACCTCCTGTTTCTAGCCTGTATCATAAGGACTTAACGGTAAGACTTAGGGCCAGAATTGTTCCATGTGAAACATTTTAGAAGACTTACTATTTTAAAAATTTAGGGAGGCAGGTTAATTTCACTAGGACGAATATCTTTATAGACGTTGTTTCACCTCCCTGGTTGTCCTTTTAGAGGGGAAGTATGGGAAGCTATCATTATTGTGTGAGTTCGTTTTTGAAATCCCAAAAACCGGGGACATTTTCTACTTGAAAAGTAAAGATGCTCTCCATGCATTTTAGTCGAAGAACTTGTCTTAAATCTTCTCTCTCTTTATAAGATGTTTGCTGTAACGATTTTTGAATAAAAGGTTCAAAATGTTCTACTACCTGAGCCAAAGCCTCACTATTATGCTGTCTTGCTTCTAAGGTCAGCTGAAACACGTTATCCATCGTCATCTTCCTTTCTGTTGTCTGGTCGTAAAAAAGAGGAATGAAGCTGTTGAAGAGTAAAAGACATCTGTTCAATCTTTCTTTCGAAACGAAACAATAAATAGAAGGTAACAACTATTGGAAAACCAAAATTTGCAAGCAGCTGAACAAATTCAGTAGCGTTTGTAAAAGCCATCATCATATATTCCTCCTCTGCATAAACGTTCTCATTTTATCAAGAGCCTTTTTACGAGTTTTAAACACCGCTTGTTGACTAACTTGAAGATAGGCCGCAATTTCAGTGTCTTTCCATTCCTGCATATAACTTTTTTCAATAATACTTTTTTGGTAATCGGTAAGTGTTTGATAGGCCAAATATAATTCATCCGTTCCGATAATATCTTCTAAATGTGCTCGATTTTCCTCCAAGTAATAGTCTGTAAGAGAATCCCCGAGACGGACTTGATCAAGCAGATGAGGAGAGTCGTGTTCCAATGAAAGAGGCCTATCAAGAATTAACGGAAATCTTTCATTTGATTTACGGGAAAGCTGATCATACTGTACAGCATGCCAGTGAAGCGTTTTTATAATATAAGAAGTAAGTTTGATACTGCCAAAATGGGAACGGAAGGCCTGGTCCAATGCTTTTTCATTTGACCTATTTGGTTCACAAATGGCGGATATGAATAATTGTTTGTGTTCTTTATACTCGAGAAATTGTTGAAAGACGGAGCTCTGACACAAGTGTGTATTGCTTTTTAAAAAGCGGTCGAGGCGTGGACATATTCCATTTAAATCTGAAAAAGTATTATTCATGTTGTGCCTCCCTTCTGTCCTAGTTACTTTCAATAGATAAATTTTTTGCTTAAAAACAACCATATATACGAACATTTGTTCTTGTATTTTAAACAAATAAGGAAAGAAAATGCAAAAGGTTCTTTGGGAATTTAGAAAAAACATGGTTTATTCCTGATTAATTAGACCTAATTCGACTTCTAGTCACCACGTATGAATGACCGACCTAAATACATGGGAAAGGCATTGTTGTCTTTATACTATTGTCTGTGATCCTAAGCGAAGGGCGGCATTATCTACGTCTTGTATGTTGAATATCTTAGAAAAATTGGCTTACCGCCAAGTACAAATGGCAATATACCTTTGATCTTTTAACCAAGTTAAATATTCCTGACGTACTAGAAAAGCCGTCCTGGTTTAGGACGGCTTTACATAACAACTACGCGGTAGATTTAGCGGTGTTTTTATTTGATTTTTCAGCAACCAAGAAAATGGAGGTGAGAACTAGAATAACTCCAAGCAGCTGCCAAAGGTTAAGTGTGTCTCCAAATATAGTCATACCTACTGTTATAGCGACCACGGGTTCTACCGTAGTTAAAATAGAGGCTCGGCTGGATTCAATATAGGTTAACCCAGAAGTATACAATATGTAACCTAAAACCGTTGCTATGAAGGCAAGACCAAGAGAAGACAAAACAACTTGCATATTGAACAGATTACCCAGATTCTCAGCTAATCCTCCTGCAGGAATCATAAGCAGACTGGCACAAATAAAGGAATAAGCAGTAATTGTCATAGAGGAATAACGGCTGCTTACATATTTTCCAAAAATACTGTATAAGGCATAAAAAAATCCAGATCCTATCCCTGCAGCAATGACAAACCATGAAAGGTTAGTTTGAAATGCGGGGAGAAGTCCTACGGCAAAGGCACAGCCTGTAATGGTAAATAGAAGCGATAGAATTTTACGTTTCGTAAGCCATTCTTTAAACAAAAATCGTGATATAATGGTTACAAATAAGGGGCCTGTATAAAGCAGGACGACTGCAAGGGAAACAGTTGCTTCTTCCATTACCGTAAAATAACACCAATTAAAAAAAACAATACTAATAATTCCTGTTCCAATAAAGAAAGGAAAATCTTTTAATCTAATCTTCAAATAAGAAGGTTTAAAGATGGCGAGATATCCTACAATTAATATGACAGAGAAAATGGCACGGATTGCTACGGTTTGCCAGGGGGTAAAACCAGCATCGTAAAGCACTTGGACGAATATTCCAATCAAACCCCACAAAGCAGCCCCTGCTACTGCACAAATGTATGCTTGTTTGCGTGACATGTTAGCTTCTACTTCCTTTCTGTTATCTCAAAATTATCTTTTCACTTCTTTAGAAAAAGGAAATCTAACAGTAAAAACCCTCCTTGTGGAGGATTGATCCTGTCGGTGCCTTCTAGTAATTTAATAAAGGAAACTTCAATCAATCATGGTGCATCATTTCTGCCAAGTGCAGGCAGAACTAGTATAAGCTCATCTTAAGATGTCCGAGAGATACACTTATAACAAAAATTGGTGGTGGTTCCTTGTCCAACATATTACAACGGTATGATTGGGTGATGCTGATTGCAGCTTTTTTATTAATGATTTTCGGCCTGATTATGGTTTACAGTGCCAGCTTCCCCCTTGGACTGGATATGGCTGATGATGCTTTTTATTTCGTAAAAAGGCAAATGAATTGGTTAGTCATTGGTTTCTTTCTCTTTTTCATTTTACTGCATTTTCCATATCGTTTATATATGAAATTGATCCCTTTCATTGTAGGTCTTTCTGTTATATCATTGATCCTTGTCGTTTTAATGGGAACAAGCGTTAATGGTTCCCAGCGCTGGCTGTCCTTAGGACCGCTCACAGTACAGCCTTCAGAATTTGTGAAAATAGCAGTGATTCTTTACTTAGCCTATGTCTATTCTAAAAAACACGAGTATATTGATCAATTTATTAAAGGAGTGCTTCCGCCTTTAATTATTGTCGTGTTTATTTTTACATTAATCATGCTGCAGCCTGACCTTGGTACAGCAACAACGATTTTGTTAGTGGGAGGTACTGTTGTATTTTTATCTGGAGCACGCTGGCGTCATCTTATTACTTTAGGAGTACTTGCATCTTTGGCAGTAACTTGGCTTGCTTTTCAAGCACCTTACCGAATGCAGCGGCTCGTTGCTTTCAGGGACCCATTTGAATATGAAATGCAAGGAAGCGGTCATCAGTTAATTCAGTCCTATGTAGCGATGGCTCACGGCGGTGTAACAGGGACGGGTTTAGGACAAAGTGTACAAAAAATGCATTTTCTTCCTGAACCGCACACAGACTTCATTTTTGCTGTTATTGCTGAAGAGCTGGGGATATTTGGGATGCTATATATTTTAGCTTGCTTCATTGTTATTGCTTACCGGGGGTTTATTGCTGGGATGAAGTGTAAAAGACTATTTGGTAAACTATTAGCCTTTGGTATCGTGTTTTTTCTATTGTTCCAAGCATTTTTTAATTTAGCGGCTGTCAGCGGACTCATGCCTATTACAGGTATTACACTTCCTTTTGTAAGCTATGGAGGTTCCTCGTTATTAGTTTCTATGATTTCACTTGCCATTCTTGGCAATATTGCTAAAGAAGTAAAACAACAGCAGTTAAAAAATCCAGCAACTAGAAAGGACCAGCCTATAAATGCATAAATGTCAGGCCTCGTTTTTAGGACAAGCTCTAAAAGCGGGGTCCAATTTATAGTTTAAAAAAGCTTAACTTTGTGAAAGAAACAAAGTATATTGCCATAAGGACTTGGAGAGAAGAAGTTTTTCTGCAAAAATTGAAGTCACAGGAAGATAATGATAAGTTGTAATACACGGTAGGTGTATATATATAAAGAAAGGGGCATACAAATGAAAGATCATTCCCATACGAATCATAAAAGCACGGAGCAGCCAAACAAACAACAACTGTTAAATAGATTAAAAAGAATTGAAGGACAAGTGAGAGGAATACACAATATGGTAGAAAACGACCGTTACTGCGTCGATATTTTAAATCAAATCGCTGCGATTCAGTCAGCTATGAACAAAGTATCTTTAGCGCTGGTGGAAGATCATACGAATCACTGTGTAGCAAATGCCATAAAAAACGGCGAGGGGGAAGAATCGATCGAAGAATTGATGGAAGTGATTAAACGAATGATAAAATAAATACAAATTGCTTGACTATACCAATGGGGAGTATTGTATAATTGAGCCATAAAAACCGAGGAGGTGTATGATAAATATGAAAAAAGAAACGTTGAACGTTCAAGGGATGTCTTGCGGTCACTGTGTAAAAACTGTAGAGGGCAGTGTTGGAGAATTAGATGGCGTATCTCATGTGAAAGTGAATTTAGAGCAAGGCACGGTCGACATAGAATATAATACGGAAAAAACATCCCTAGAAGAGATTGTAGAAACGATTGATGATCAGGGGTATGATGTTAAAGAATTTTAGAATCCCTTGCAAGCGGGTTCTATATTTTTTAAAATATAAATACACCGTATGGGTATTTTGGGTATTTGCCCTTGAGAAAAGGAGGGTATGAAATGGCTCAACAAAAAGAAACAACGCTGCAAATTTCAGGAATGACTTGTGCCGCTTGTGCTTCCCGTATTGAAAAAGGGTTAAAAAAAATAGACGGAGTGCATGAAGTCAATGTAAATCTTACGATGGAACGATCTAAAATAAAATACGAACCAGATCAAACGAGTGTAGAGGAATTTGAAAAAAAGATACAAAAGCTTGGTTATGACGTCGTTCATGACAAGACAGAGTTTGATATAAGCGGCATGACCTGTGCGGCTTGTGCAAACAGGGTGGAAAAAAAGCTAAATAACATGGTGGGTGTTTCCGAGGCATCTGTAAATTTTGCGTTGGAAACAGCCTCGGTAGAATACAATCCAGACAATGTTTCACCGCGTGAAATGATAGATGCAATTGATAAAATCGGTTACTCGCTCCAAGAAAAAACCGACGAAAGCCCTTCTCAAAAAGACGAAGCAATACAAAAACAAACAATCAAATTTACTGTTTCTGCTATTCTCTCTGTTCCGCTTTTCTGGACGATGGTGACTCATTTTGAATGGCTGTCTTTTATTTGGATGCCAGAAATTTTGATGAATCCATGGGTTCAATTTGCCCTAGCGACACCCGTTCAATTTATTATCGGCTGGCAATTTTACGAAGGGGCATATAAAGCCCTGCGTAATAAAAGTGCCAATATGGATGTGCTTGTAGCGATGGGCACGTCTGCAGCATATTTCTATAGTATTTATTTAGGGTGGTCATGGCTGAGTAACGGCGGAACCGGTATGCCGGAATTTTATTTTGAAACGTCAGCTATCATCATTACGCTTATTGTACTAGGGAAATTATTTGAAGCTCGGGCCAAAGGGCGAACGTCCCAAGCCATTCAAAAACTGCTTGGTTTGCAGGCAAAAACAGCCGTTGTAAAACGAGATGGAACAGAGCAGGAGATTCCAGTTGAAGAAGTGGTACCAGGCGACATAGTGATTGTTAAGCCTGGTGATAAAATTCCTGTTGATGGAGAAGTGCAAAAAGGCAAATCGGCAGTCGATGAATCCATGTTAACAGGAGAAAGTCTCCCGATCGATAAAGAAAAGGGAGATGAAGTAATCGGGGCAACGATAAACAAAAATGGTGTCTTACAAATCAAAGCTTCAAAAGTTGGAAAAGATATGGCTCTGTCTCAAATCGTTAAAGTAGTAGAAGAAGCCCAAAGTTCTAAAGCTGATATTCAACGACTTGCAGACCGTGTTTCAGGTGTGTTTGTTCCAACCGTAATCGGGATTGCCGTATTAACCTTTATTATTTGGATTACGTTTGTGACACCTGGAGACTTTGGCAGTGCACTGATTCCGATGATTTCCATTCTTGTCATCGCTTGTCCATGTGCTTTAGGGCTGGCGACTCCAACGTCCATTATGGCAGGTTCCGGCCGCTCTGCAGAAATAGGAGTACTTTTTAAAGGCGGAGAGTATCTCGAGAACACCCAAAACATTCAAAGCATTGTCCTTGACAAAACAGGAACCGTGACAAAAGGAGAGCCGTCACTAACTAATGTGCTTCCGGCAAGAGATTGGACAGAAGAGGATCTCCTGCAGCTGGCTGCTTCTCTAGAAAGATCTTCAGAGCACCCTTTAGCTATAGCAATAGTAGAAGGAGCAAAAGCAAAAGGTGTCAACTTGCTCAATGCAAAAGACTTTGAAGCCATACCGGGACATGGTGTTCAGGCAGGTGTAGAAGGCAAAACGGTTCGCATTGGTACTAGAAAATGGCTCGAAAAAGAAGGAGTCAGTTTGAAAGACGCAGAACAAGCACTGCAGACATTTGAACTTGAAGGAAAAACAGCAATGATTGTTGTACATGAAAACACATTTGCAGGAATTATCGCTGTTGCCGACACAGTCAAGGAAACATCAAAAGAAGCCGTCAAGCGATTAAAAGAAGCTGGACTTGAAGTGGTTATGCTGACCGGAGATAATATGCGAACCGCAAACACGATTGCCCGTCACGTGGGTATTGACCGTGTCATTGCGGAAGTTTTGCCAGAGCAAAAAAGTGATGAAATAAAAAAACTCCAAAAGCAAGGCAAAAAAGTGGCGATGGTCGGAGATGGCATCAATGATGCACCGGCTCTGGCGACGGCAGATATTGGCATGGCAATCGGAACAGGTACGGATGTGGCAATTGAGGCTGCGGATATAACGCTTATGCGCGGCGATTTAAACAGTGCGGCAGATGCTGTTTTAATGAGCAGAAGAACCATGAGAAATATTAAGCAAAATTTATTTTTTGCTTTTATTTATAACACCTTAGGTATTCCTATTGCGGCAATTGGATTGCTGGCTCCTTGGGTTGCAGGGGCTGCCATGGCATGTAGCTCCGTATCTGTTGTGTTGAATGCATTGCGTCTTCAAAAGGTAAAACTTTCATAAAGACTGAACCCCTCGTCATCTTAAAAGTGGCGGGGATTTTTTCTGCTTATAACGCTATGACTATTGTTTTAGCAGGTTACTAGAGCGATCGAGCTGGTGCAAGGTCAAACAAGTTTTTCTATGTAATAGAAGGTTACAATAGACAGGGGATAGAATATTGGTAAAGGGGAGGTTTTAGAATGAGGAGGCCAAAAGTGGATATGAAAAAATTAATTAATCATCCAGAACATGTGGTAGACGAAATGCTTGAGGGAATAATAGCAGCCCATCCTGAAAAATTAAAAAGATTATCGGGATTAAATGTGATCGTTAGAAAAGAAGCGCCAATTAAAGGAAAAGTAGGGCTGGTTAGCGGCGGCGGAAGTGGTCATGAACCGGCCCATGCTGGTTTTGTAGAGGAATATATGCTCGATGCAGCCGTCGCTGGTGAAGTGTTCACCTCTCCAACTCCTGATCAGATTCTTGAAGCCATAAAAGCAGTGGATGGCGGTAAAGGAGTATTACTTATTGTGAAAAATTATAGTGGAGACGTAATGAACTTTGATATGGCAGCAGAAATGGCGCAGGCAGAAGGAATAGAAGTGGAGCAAGTCATTGTCAGAGATGACATTGCAGTAGACAACAAAGAAGATCGGCGTGGTGTAGCAGGCACTATTTTTGTACACAAAATCGCCGGCGCAGCTGCATCGGAAGGAAAAAGCTTAAAGGAAGTGTCACAAATAGCCCAAAAAACGGCAGAAAACATCTGGTCCATGGGAGTGTCTCTTAGTCCTTGTATCGTCCCTGCTTCAGGTAAACCTGGTTTTACTCTAAATGATAACGAAATAGAAATCGGTACAGGCATTCACGGGGAACAAGGGATAGAACGTCAATGGTTTAAACAGGCAGACCAGCTGGCAGAGGAGATGATAAATAACTTACTCAATGAAATGGAATTTACTCCAGGGGAGGAAGCAGCTGTGATCACAAATGGTCTCGGATCCACGCCTCTTATGGAGTTGTATATTGTTCATCGAAAAGTGGCAGAGCTTCTTGAAAGGAAACAAATACAACTACAAAAATCTTTTGTTGGCGAGTACATGACATCACTGGAAATGGCAGGCTGCTCTATCACCGTTTTAAAATTAGATGACCAATTGAAATCATACTTAAACTAAACAGCAGGAGGGAGCACTCATGCAGCTTACAGTAGAGGCACTACAACGATGGATTATTAACACAAATGAAAAGATGCAAGAGAACAAAGAATATTTATCAGAGCTTGATCAGGCGATTGGAGACGGAGATCACGGACATAATATGGCAAGAGGTTTTCAAGAAGTGGTAAATAAAATAGAAGATAACAGTTTTGAGGAAGCCGGCAGTCTTTTTAAACAAGTAGCGATGACACTTATTTCAAAGGTAGGAGGCGCAGCAGGACCTCTATATGGGACTGCCTTTTTGAAAGCGTCTGAGCAGTGGAAAGAAAAGACAACGATAGATCAAGAAACTTTCGGGAAGGGAATAGAAGCTGCCATAGCAGGAATAAAAACTCGAGGAAAAGCAAAGGAAGGAGATAAAACAATGCTTGATGTATGGGGGCCCGTCCATACATATGTAACCAATCAGCCGCTGGAGAGAGAAAACCTGAAAAAGACTGCAAAAGAAGCTATGGAGAAAACAAAAGAAATGAAAGCCAAGAAAGGTCGTGCTGCTTATTTTGGTGAAAAGTCAATAGAACACGTTGACCCTGGAGCTTATTCCTCTTATCTTGTTTTTGAAGCATTAGCAGGAAGTATAACAAATGAAGGTGATGCCAATGGCTAAAGTCAGTATTGTTGTTATTTCTCATAGTAAACAGCTGGCAGAAGGCATTGTGGAATTAGTTTCACAAACGAAACAAAAAGACGTAATAGTTGCTGCTGCGGGTGGAACAGAAGAAGAAGAGATCGGTACAAGTGTAGATATTATTACAAAAACGATAAATGAAGTATATAACGAAGCCGGGGTATTGCTTTTATTTGACTTAGGCAGTGCCTTTATGAACGCAGAACTGGCCGCGGAAATGCTGCCTGATATGGAAGGAAGTGTACAAATTGCCGATGCACCAATTGTGGAGGGTACCTATATTGCAGCTGTTGAAGCGGGCTTAGGGTATTCATTAGAAGAAGTTAAAAACGCCGCAGAAAAAGCAAAAACGTGGAAGAAAATGGATGGCTGAAATAGTAAGAAAAGCGCAAGCGCCTTGCTCACGAGCGACAAGTCCTAGAGGGACGGCATATGGAAAGCTGAGCTTTGCTTTCCATTGACGAACCGAAGGAATCTCGAGCGAGTAGGCGCTTGCGCTAGACATGTAAAACGCCAAATATTTATGCTTTCTTACTTTTTTAAAAAAAGCAGTATTTCCTTACTGGATGGCACTAATCCAAGGCCACTGCTTCTAAAACGAATGCAACGCTAAACAAATTGCGTACAAAAAGCTTTGGCTGAAACCAGTTTGAAGAACTGATTCAAATGCTTCACGAACATGAGAACAAGCACCATGCTAAAAAGTTCAAAGATCAGCGGGCGATTTGTTAGTAATTTTTTTGTTCACGAAAAGGGAGGGCTTTCAGCACAAGGAGATAGTAAATACTGAGTGCGCCAAGATCAGCTATCATAATCGTCAGCCCCATAGGGATAGCTGTTGCTTCCCCGGCAACTCCTACCAGCGGAGCGGAAGCCGCGCCTAGTACAAATGGAAGTAAGCCTAGAAGAGCAGAAGCACTTCCTGCACGGTGACCCTGAGTTTCCATCGCTAAAGAAAAACAAGTAGTTGTAACTACACCGACGCATGACACGATAAAGAAAATGGGGATGACAATAAAAAGAAGAGGGGCTTTTATTAGAATCGCTGCCATTAAAAAAATGCTGGCTGTTGTTGTAATGAAAAGCCCTGTCTTCAGGATTTTACTCTCATCTATAACGCCTGCCAGTCTGCCTGTTATTTGACTTCCAATAATTAGTCCTATCCCATTCATCGCAAATAAAATACTGAATATTTGAGGGGAAACTCCATATATTCCCTGGTATACAAACGGAGTGCCGGAAACATATGCAAAAATACCTGCCATGACAAGACCTTGCGTTAAAGCATATCCAGCAAATGTGTTGTCTTTAATTAGATCTCCAAAAGTAAGAATGGTTCTTTTAATGCCTGTATCTGAGCGATTTGTTTGAGAGAGTGTTTCTGGTAAAGCTATAAACACCATTATAAACATAAATAGCCCAATAGCACTGAGAACGGCAAATACACCTTGCCAGTTCACCATGTCTAATATTATTCCGCCTGCAACGGGAGCTAAAATCGGAGCAAGCCCGTTGACGAGCATTAAAAGCGCAAAGAATTTTGTCAGTTCTTTGCCTGTATACATATCGCGAACAACCGCACGAGATATGACAATACCAGCGGATGCAGAAAAACCTTGAATGAATCTTGCAGCTATGAGAACCCAAATAGAAGGAGCAAAAACGCAAAGCATAGAAGCTGCGATATATAAACATAGGGATAGAAGCATGGGGCCTTTTCTGCCTTTCATATCACTTAATGGACCTATTATCAGTTGTCCGCCAGCAAGCCCTAGTAAACATGCTGTTAAGCTCAATTGCACGAGGGATGCGCTCGTTTGAAGGTCTGCTGCAATGGATGGAAAACTTGGCAAATACATGTCAATGGTAAGCGGGCCAAAAGCAGCTAGCGACCCCAGCAAAACAGCCATCCACATTCTACGGCCGGCGCTTATAGGTGATGTGGAAGTTGTAGGTTCCATAAATGTATCAAGCGACCTTTCTTTATACACTGGCACAAAATTATAATATTGAATCGAGTTTTTCTGCATTTTTGCTAAGAAGGAACGCTTCTTATTGTAACTTAAATTCCTGGATATTGATTCTAATATGCTCAGAAAAAATATAAAGAAAACTTGACTAGCGTCAAGCCTTAGATGCAGGCAATTGCCTAGTTGCACTTATACTGATTTCCTCAAAATTTTGACGACGTCGATGATTCATTCACGCTAAAATTTTATACATTCTTATCAGTGTAAAATAAGAAAAAAACCCCCCATAGTATGAGAAAGTACTATGGAGGGTTACAAGTCGTCTCGCTTAATCTAAACGTACCGGCCGTAAATCTTCGGAACCATTTAAATTCGTTAAAAACGCAGTTAATAGGTCAATCGTCTGGTCTATATCCTTTAAACTGGCTGTTTCTACGGGAGCGTGCATGTAACGCAGCGGCAGGGACACAACAGAAATAGGAACTCCTTTTGCTGTTTTTCGCAGCTGGTCAGCATCCGTACCTGTATGTTTTGGAGTGAGTTCATATTGCAGGAGAATTTCTTTATCTTTCGCTGCATTCTCTAATAGTCGATTAGCTTTCCGATTAATTGGTGCTCCTTTGGCCAGGACGGGCCCGCCATCAAGAGTGACATCGGCTGTTTTATCCGTATTGGCCCCTGGGTAGTCTGTCGCAAAGGTTACATCAACCGCAATACCGAGGCTGGGTGAAAGGCCAGCTCCTGCAAAATAAGCACCGCCCATGTTCGTTTCTTCATTGACCGTACTAACTGCGGTGACGCCCACCTGTAAAGTATGCTGGCGAAGACGTCTTAACGTTTCAGCGACGATAAATGCTCCCGTCCGGTTATCGAGCCCGCGTCCGCTGATCCGGTTATTTAAAAGCTGTTCCGGTTCTCGTTTATAAACAGCCGTATCTCCTACAGCAATGTAGTTTTCCAGCTCCTTTTTGCTAGAGGCCCCGCAGTCGATAAACAAATCAGAAAAGCCAAATGAATCTTTGGCACCGCCATGATGCTCTGCTTTCGCACCAATAACACCTGTAATACGTTTGTGGGTTCCTAAAATATCGACCTTCATGCCAAGTGCAGGTTTATGACTGATCCCGCCTAGTTTTTCCACATAAACGTATCCTTTCTCATCAATGGATTTAACGAGAAAACCAATTTCATCGCAATGGCCTGCTAAAAGAACTTGAAAAGGAGCATCAGGCTGCAGGGAAGCCATGGCATTTCCGGCTGTATCTGTTTGCAGCTTGTCTGCGTAGGGTTTTATGTAATCCAGCCACTTGCGTTGAATAGCTTCTTCCATACCAGAAGGGGAGGGGGTGTGCAGCAAATCGAATAAGAACTTTTCAGAAGAAGGGTTCATTTAGTATCTCTCTCCTTTTCTATTTCTTTTGTTCCATTATATAGTTTTTTATACTTTGGGGAAATTATTTTGGGGATGATGGAACAAGAAAAAAAGAGAAAAAGAGAGTAGAAGACACACATCAACGGGACACGTTCTTAATACGCAAAGTTCTTTTAAGAGAATTTAATAAAACAGCCAAAAGGATTCAAAAGCAATTAAATATGCATTGTAAAACTTCTTAAATGATTGATAAATCTTTTTATGGCAAAGTTTTGTAACTGTAAACTCACTTAATATTTAAGCACAATAGAACAAAAAAGTTATAACAGGTAAACATAACAGTTTGTCTTATTACACAAATATCTCTATTGTTTTAGGATGTTGTTTTTATGTGGTTATAAATTTACACTTGACAGAATTTGAATTTTCAGATAATATTATTGAAAACGTTTCCGGTAACGTTTCCGGTAACGTTTCCGGTAACGTTACCAAAATGTTGCCGGTGTTTTAGGAGGACGAGCAATGAAAACCATAAAAGATATTGCCAAAGAACTTGGGGTATCTGTCTCAACAGTATCTAGAGCATTAAATGATAATCCTGATATTAAAAAAGAGACAAAAGAAAAAATATTGGAGGGGATAAAGCGTTTAAATTACACACCGAACGCAAATGCAAGAAGCTTAATCCAAAAAAAGTCTAAAATGGTAGGGTTAATGCTTTCTGATATAACTGATCCTTTCTTCTCTGAGATAGCCTTAGGTATAGAAGAAGTACTATCAGCAGAAGGCTATCAAGTTATTTACGGTAATACATTATTAAATCCAGATAAAGAGAAGGAGGTTTTATCCAGTTTACTTCAGAGAAAAATAGATGGATTAATAATCAAACCCGGCGCCTTGGATGAAGAGCTTTTAAACATAGTAGAACAGTTAGACATCCCCGTAGTTTTTTTAAGAAAGTTAAAGGAGTATGAACAACATTTAAAAGTGTCATCGATAGATGTCAATCATTATGAATCCGCATATAAAGCGGTTGACCACCTTATAAATCTTGGGCATGACAATCTTGGATTTATAGGAATATCAAAAAAAGCCTCTGAAGGAGAAGACAGATTAAAAGGATATATAAATTGTTTGGAAAACCAAAATATAAGTTATTCCGATGACAATATAGTGATAGCTGGAACCAAAATAGAGCATGGAAGAAAGGGAGTTGAGAAATTACTTGAAAAAACCCCTAATTTAACAGCTATTTTTGCAGCGAATGACCTTCTAGCTATTGGAGCATTAGAGTGGCTGGCAGAAAACAATTATAAAGTGCCAGAGGATGTTTCAGTTGTTGGTTTTGAGAATTTAGAGATTTCAAGCTTGCATTGGATTAAATTAACGACAGTTGATCTGCCAAGAAAAGAAATTGGTGTTCAATCTGCCAACATGGTAGTAAACATGTTATCTTCTGAAACTATTAAAAAGGAGGAGGTGGAACTGGATACAACATTAATCATTAGAAAATCAACGGGCAAAGTCAAGTATCTAAACATTAATTAGGAGGAGCCTATGGGTAAGATTAAAATGATGAGACCTAAAAAGTTGCAATCTATAACATTAATGATACTCATATTACTTTGGGTGGCTGGATGTTCTGGCAGTGATGAGGCGAGTGGAAATGATGATTCAGGGGATGGGGTTAACACGATTGAAGTCTCTCTATTACCATTTATTGAACCGGAAGACTTTGAATCTCTTGTGGAGGAGTTCAACTCTTCTCATGATAATGTCCAAGTCGATTTAACGATGTTAGGCTGGTCTGATGGACGCGAACAAATTAAGACTGAGATTACATCAGGTCAAGGACCGGATGTCTTTTACTTAGGAGCTTTAGATGAAGCTTTCACAGAATCAGATACACTAGCATCTGCCGAAGAATTAGGATTCTCCCAAGAGGAATTAGATTTGTTTAACCCGTTAATTGAAGGATATAAAGCAAACGATGAACTCCTGGCATTTCCTCTAGGCTATGAGATGAATATGTTGTTTTACAGAAAGGATATTCTGAAAGAACACGGTTTTGAAGAACCACCTGCAACATGGAAAGAGCTATATAATACAGCTAAAACTATTTCTGAAGCAACAATGAATGGTGGAAGTCCTGAAGTGATGGGACTGCAGATTAATGGTATGGATGAACACCTTAATGCTCTCAACCTCTCCTGGGGTTCCATGTTTGCAGCAGCAGGAGGTGAGTATATCCAGAATAAGGAATCGACTTTAAACTCTCCAGCAGGACAAGAGACATTATCATTTATGAAAAGTTTTTATGAAGACAATATTTCCGTACCAGGTCCAAGTGCAGTGAATGGATTTGGGAATGGGGAAGTAGCAATGTTCTATTTTACTCAGCCTACTGCTGATCAACAAGGCTGGTATGATGATTCAAATATGGCTGATAAGTGGGGAATGGTTCCAATGCCGAAAGGGCCTGAATCTTCTGCAGGCCACTTTGGTGGACATGGGGTTGCTGTTAATGCAAATTCCGAAAAGAAGGAAGCGGCCGGGGAATTTGTTAAGTGGCTTGTTTCTCCAGAGAGAACAAAAATATTTATGGAAAGTGCACATTATGTTTCTCCATTTAATCTGGACAAGGTAGACACGGAGATAAAGGCAGAAATTGATGAAATGATGAGTGAACATTCTGAAGTTTGGGAAGCCCTTAATCAGCAGCTTGATAACAACGTAAATGAAGGAGCTGTTGATTTATTCGTCCAATCCAGGCAAGGGTATACAGAGCGATGGAATGCCCAACCTTCTCATCTTATCCCTGCTATTACAGGGGAGACACCTATTGAAGAAGCCTTGCAAAACATTGATGTCCAGGTTAATCAAGCAATAAATCAGTAAACCTATGTTTCATGTGGGAGATATGGCATTCCCCCGCCATATCTCCTCAACGTAAATAATGAAGAGAAAGGTGGGAAATAGAATGTTGTCACTAAGCAAAAGAAATCAAAATTTAACCGGCTGGCTCTTTTCATTGCCAGCAGTTATCTTCTTAGGCGGTTTCTTCATCTTTCCAATGCTTTATTCCTTATTTATAAGCTTTTTTGATTGGAATTTACTAGGTGACAAAGCTTTTATCGGATTATCTAATTACGATTTTCTACTATTTAAAGACAGTGTTTTTACAACTACTCTGTGGAATACGGTCTATTTTTCACTCTGTTACTTTTTTGGCAGTTTAATATTATCGCTGGGAACAGCACTGATTGTGCAGAAGGCTTTACGAGGTATGCGCATTATCCGAACTGCCATACTCACTCCACTTGTTATTCCAATGGCTATTACCGGTATTATATGGACACTGTTGTATTCTCCCAGCGGGTTCATCAATACTCTCTTAAATATGTTTGGGATTGAAGGACAACAATGGCTTTATGAATCTAGTTTAGCTATGCCTGCTATTATTGTGGTTAGTATTTGGCAGACATTTGGTTTATACGCAATCATCTTCGTCACAGGACTGAACCAAATCCCGAAAGATTTGTACGAAGGGATGGATATAGACGGTGCAGGAGGCTGGAAGAAATTTGTCCATCTTACTCTTCCCTTGCTGCGTCCTACCACGTTTTTTGTTGTCGTACTATTGGTAATCAATTCGTTTAAAGTGTTTGATCAAATATGGGTGATGACTCAAGGGGGCCCAGGTAATGCAACAATGACTTTAGTTGTTTATATGTATCAGAAGATTTTTACTTCTTTTGGGCTTGCTACTGCTTCATCTGTTGCTCTTTTTATCATTGTATTTTGTTTAGTGATATTTCAATATTTCATTATGGGAAGAGAGGATGAAAAAGCATGAAAAGCCTTTCGTTACAGGAAGAGAGGGTGAAAAGTGAGACGGGCACACCAAAGGTAAAAAGCATGAAGAGCCGAAAGCGTCTCAACATCTCTTCCTATATTGCGTACTTAATAATTATTCCAATAACATTATTTGCGATATTTCCTTTTTACATTATGGTAAAAAGTTCGCTCGAACCGCTTGATCAGATTATATCCAGCTTTAATTTTTTTCCTGAAAATTGGTTTTATTTCGAAAACTATAAGAAGGTTTTTTCCGAATATCCAATGGCTAGATGGTTTTTTAACAGTACTCTCGTAGCCACAATGGTAGTTATCGGCAATATAATTTTTTGCCCTCTTGTTGCTTATGCGCTGGCGCGTCTTAAATTCAGAGGCAGAAATCTTCTCTTTTTCTTAGTGCTTGCTACTCTTGTTATTCCTATTCAAGTGTTAGTTGTTCCTTTGTATCTGATGATGGCGCCACTTGGATTACAAAATACGTACGCAGCAGTCATCATGCCTTTGTTAGTCAGTCCTTTCGGAGTTTTTCTATTAAGGCAGGCCTTTTTATCTGTTCCTAAAGAGCTCGAAGAAGCAGCGATCATTGATGGGTGCGGCCGACTTAGAATCCTGTTTTCAGTCATCCTGCCAAATACGTTACCGACACTTTGTACTGTCGCAGCTATTAATTTTATGTGGACTTGGGGCGATTTCATGTGGCCATCCCTTGTATTAACGGATGAACATATGAAGACATTGCCTTTAGGCATTGCATCTTTCCAGACTACTTCTTCATTGGTTCCATGGGATTTAGTAATTAGTGCTTCTGTGGTAGCGGTTTCTCCTATCATTATTCTTTTCTTATTGTTGCAGAAGTTTTTTGTTAAAGGTTTGACAGAGGGTTCTGTAAAAGGTTAATCCATACCTTTTCAAATAAATTGTTAAAGATGAGGTGTAGTATTAATGAAAAATAGAACAGAAACATTTGACGTAGTTGTATGTGGAGGAGGATTGGCAGGATTTTGTGCAGCGGTATCAGCAGCAAGAAATGGGGCAAAGACTGCAATTATCCAGGACCGCCCAGTGTTTGGGGGAAATAGTTCTTCTGAGGTGAGAGTAACTACCCACGGTTCAGCTGCCTTTCATGCTTACGCGAGGGAAACTGGTGTTATTTCTGAACTGCTAATTGAAGAAAGAGCTAGAAACCATGAGGAAATTAATGAAAATGGCTGGACCAACAGTGTGTGGGATATGACCATGTATGATATGGCTATGAATACACCAAATTTAGAAGTTTTCTTAAATACTACTGTGCAAGGAGTGAATAAATCAGAAGATCGTACAATTGAAAGCATTGACTGTTATATACTAAATGCTGAAGTAAACCTCACCGTTCAAGGAAAAGTATTTATTGATTGTACAGGTGATGGAATTGTAGCGGATCAAGCAGGTTGTGAATGGCGGTTAGGAGAGGAAGCACGCGCTGAGTTTAATGAGCCGCATGCTCCTGAAGAAGCAACTGAAAATGTAATGGGAAGTTCCATTCATTTTAAAGCAGTGGACATGGGCAAGCCTGCTCCGTTTAAAGCTCCGAGCTGGATAAAGCATTATGAGGATGCAAGCTTTTTCTATAAACAGGGAAGGCCACTGGAGCATACGGGGCATAAAGAAAATGATCGTTACCGTGGTGGATATTGGTGGATAGAAATTGGCATTCCTTGGGATACAATTTATGAAAACGAAGATATCCGCCATGAATTAACACGGCATACACTAGGCGTATGGGATTGGATTAAAAATAAAGATCCTGAATTAAAAGAAGTGGCAAAAAACTATGCTCTGGAATGGATTGGACAGGTTCCGGGGAAAAGAGAAAGCCGCAGGATTATGGGAAGATACCTCATGACCGAACATGACCCTTTAAATAAAAAAGCGTTTGAAGATGAGGTAGCATTCGGGGGATGGAACGTTGATCTACATACTCCTGGAGGCCTGCTTGCACCTTCAAGTGAACCAGCAGCTATGGAAGGATACAAGACAGTGAGTGACTTCCAAAGAAAAACACTTTGTGGTCCTTATGGTATTCCATTAAATATGATGATCTCAAAAGACTTGGACAACTTAATGATGGCTGGAAGAAATGTAAGCGCTACTCATACTGCTCTTGGAACTGTCAGGGTAATGGGAACCACTGCCATTATGGGACAAGGTGTAGGTACAGCAGCTGCTGTGTCTGTAAACCAGGATGTTAAATTACCTGAAGTAGCTGATCACCATATAAATACGGTAAAACAGCAGTTATTGAGAGATGGCTGTTTCTTATTACACACTAAAAATGAAGATGAAAACGATTTAGCTAGAAAAGCAAAAGTGACCGCAAGCAGTGAAGCAATATGTAAGGGAGTAGGTCCGAATTCACAGGGGGTACACGAAGGGTTAAAGTTTTGGAAAACCCAGCATCAAACATCACCTACAGATCACTTATCAAAGCAGCGTGGCCAATGGATTGCTGTAGGAAGCAATAATATTGATACATTATCTGTATGTCTTTCAAACCACTCTGGGACAACACAAGACGTAGATGCAAAAGTAGTAGTAGTTGAAGATATTTGGGATTATTCGCTGGATGGTGTAAAAGAATTAGCAAGCACAACGTTAGAAGTCACCCCTGGAAAAGAAAAATGGGTAACATGGCCTGTACAGCTTAATGATTCGAATGGTTTACCTAAAAATGGTTATATACGATTAGACCTATTACAAAACAATAATGTAGAGTGGCATCGAGCAGGAAAAATTGAACCAGGGCAAGTTTGTGCTTTTGATATTGGTAAGAGAATGAGACGCTACGACCATGGGATTTCAATGAGTTATAAAGTGGAACCAGCACAAAATTGCTACCCAGCAGAAAATGTTCTAAGTGGTTATACAAGACCGTATCGTTCAACAAACTTGTGGCGGTCGGACGATACATCACCAGATGCACCTTGGCTAGAATTGTCATGGGATAAGCCTGTAACCATTTCAAAGGTTGAGTTAACGTTTCCAGGTAGTATTTTACGTGAGTATCACGCCTATGAAGCATTTTACCGTGATTCCCAATGTGCAAAAGATTATAGTGTAGATGCCTGGGTCGATGGAGAGTGGCAAGAGGCCCTTCGCGTGACTGATAACTATCAGCGCCACCGTCAGCATGATTTAGATGAATCTGTTTATACGAATCGTCTGCGTTTAACAATACATTCAACAAACGGAGATCCATCGGCAGCAGTGTATGAGATCAGATGCTATGAGTAAAAGTTAACATGCTGGAAAATTATCATTCAGTTCATAGTCCAGATTCTAACTAATAGTCAAGTAGCATTCGAACGTAATTCTTTGTAATTTAAAAAGGAGAAGAGACTAAGCCATTCATAAGTGTGCAAAAAGAAACCAGCCTGTTCCTCGCTTTGACGGGCTGGTTGGCATCAAATCTTTGTGTCCACTGGCTTGTATTTAAGGACTGACTGAGAGAAGGCTAAGAAACTGTCTTTCTTAATAATTATTCAAAGTTCGTTTGATTTGTCAATCCGAAACTTTCCAAGTATTAATGGAGGCTCCTAAATGCACGGAATTTCAAAGCGTGCCATTTATGAAAGGCAACTAATTTTAGTTTTCCATAAGTCCGAGAAAAACGCTAGAATAAAAAGACAATAATTTCGGTAAACACAGGTGGTTCGACACCCTACCTATAAGATAGACGTGGTTCTATGGTGACAGTATATGAAGCTTCATGCTCATGCTAACGTTTGGAGCTTTAATTGTAACACTGCTGTCAGAAAAAAATAAATCACCCTGGAGTTAGACCGCTCAGCAGGGTGATTTTCTTACCTTCGTGCCGATCCCTCTTCAAGGGAACCAAGCTATTTGGATCGTAGGTGTTCGCAGCACCTATGGTCTTTTTTAAAAGGTAAGAAAAATAAATATTTGGCGTTTCCTCCACCGCCTACTCGCTCGAGATTCCTTCGGTTCGTCAATGAAAAACAAAGATCAGCTTTCCATATGCCGGTCCTCCATGACTTGTCGCTCGTGAGTAAGGCGCTTGCACTTTTCTTAACAACCAACTAATCCGAGTATACAAAATAAAATTCTCTTCTATTTATAAACAACACATATACTCTAAGAATTCAAATGTTTTATTGATGGTAGTATATTTTACTATCTTAGTCTAGCAAGCAGTAAGCCTTCTAAACAATTATTCTGTTACGAAAGTAAGGACAAAATATCCGTGCGACGATCTCCAAAAATAGTATTTCTGCTTTTCGCTAAAAGCCCTGTAATAAGTGTTGGTTGCAATGTAACCTCCATATAAACTACTAGCTATGGGTAAGATATGGTCCATGTGATAGTCCGGTTGATTTCTCATTACTTGAAAAGCCAAGTTTTTTCAGGGCGCGGAAAAAAGAATGATATGAAGTAGTACTAGCTGTGGTAAGTTCTACTATTAAAATTTAGGGATGTTACGTCCTCCGTCACCACCTTCATGCTCATAAAAGCTTTCAAAGGAGACAAATTATTTCAAGAAAGTGAAATAGTATAAATATAAAATATAAACGTTATAATAAGCGGAGAGGGGCCCCTATTTACAGCATGTATGTTATCTTTCTTCCCGCCAAACGCTGTAGTTCCCACTGTAGTCGTTTTTAACCTGCAGTTAGACATGCACGTAAAAAACTAGGAAGCGTCAGCTCCCTAGTCAAATGCTAATATTATTGTGGAGTTCCTGAAAATTCATCAATATACCAGTCTCCGTCTTGCTTAACTAATATATATTCATAGTAGGTTTCTTGACCGTTTAGTTCATTTTCAGGTTCTGTACCTCCGATGACGACTTTATCGTCTGTTCGCTCTGTAAAATGAGTATTCTCCATCGATCGATATGGCATTGCTTGAGCAAGTTCAGGTCCCCAGTTGTCAAGCTCCTCTTCATAAAATGCTTTCCATCTGTTAGTTGTAATGTCTTCCGTATAATAGGCTAAAAAGGTATCTTTTAATTCTTCAAACGGAGCTTTAGGTTCGTTATCATAAAATTCCTGTTCCCATTGTTCATACATGGTCATTTCAATAGATTCTTCTGCTTCTTCTATACGTTCATCAAAGTAAGTAATGGACGGTGTGTCAGCTGGTTCTTCTTTAAATTTATCATGCAAAGCTCTTGCACAAAAAACAGAAAATTGAGCTCTTGTTGTACTTTCACCAGGTCGGAACGTATTATCTTCAGAGTACCCAGTTGAAATATTCGCACTTGCTATTGATTGAATGTCGTTATAAAAAATATAATCTTCCTCTACATCTTTAAAGCCGATGGAATCACTTCCTGACAACGTAAAAGCACGATTTAAAACAGCTGCCATTTGTCCTCTAGTTAAGTTATCGTTTGGGCTAAACTTTCCGTCATGTCCATTAATAATTCCTTCATCAGAGATAGCTGCAATAGTCTCATACGCATAAGTAGGATTCATCTACGTCTTCAAAAGCAGGAGAAGGTCTGTTATCGGTATCTAATTCAAGGGCTTCAGCAATCATAAGAGCTGCCTGAGATCTTGTTACTTTCTCGCCGGGCTGAAACTCACCGTTTGGATAACCTCCAATAATGTTACGTTCTTCCAAATAGGTAATTTCTTCATTAGCCCAATAATCGCTGTCGATATCTGTAAATCTTTCATTGGCAAAAGCAGCAGCAGAAAAGGAAAAGTAAACACATAAAATCATAAAACTTACTTTTTTCCAATTTTTCATTCTTTTACCCCCCCTGATTTAGTACCCGATGCGGTTTATTTTTCAGAAAAAGTTAATAAGCTCCTCTTATATGGGGCAGCACTTCTTTTTGATAAAAAGTCCGAAGCTGTTCTTTGTCTTTGGAACTGAATGGTGCTGCGTCCTCCGCTTTTAAATTGTCTTTAATTTGCTTTACATTTCTAAACCCAGGGATAACACAGGAAATTTCGTCGTGATCTAATATCCAGCGGATCGCAGCCCTTGTCATATTTTCTCGACCTTCAGCTATCCACGACAGATTCTCACTAAGCTCTACTCCTTTTTCAAATGGAAGACCAGCAAACGTTTCTCCAACATTGAAAGCTTCTCCATTTCGGTTAAAATAACGGTGATCATCTTCTGTAAAGGAACTGCTTTTATTGAATTTTCCCGTTAAAAGTCCACTTGCAAGGGGCAATCTTGTTAATATACCGACTCCTTTTTCTTTTGCCCTCGGCAGAAGCTGCTCGAGTGGTTTTTGACGAAAAATATTAAAAATGACTTGTAAAGCACGAACATTTGGGTTTTCTAGACAAAATAATCCTTCTTCCACAGTCTCGACACTTACACCGTAATAACGTATTTTTCCTTCTTTTTGGAGCTTATCTAACACATCAAACACACGTCCGTCTTTTAAAATGTCAAATGGCGGGCAATGGATTTGATAGAGGTCGAGCCGTTCCCGCTGCAATCGTCTTAGACTATTTTCGAGATAAGTTCTCACCGATTCTTCTGAATAAGTCTTCGGATCATGGATATCTCCTGCTCGGCAGAATTTGCTGGCTATAAATATTTCATTTTCTTTTCCTTTTGTCGCTTTTGCAAGTAATTCTTCGCTGTGTCCATCTCCGTAAACATCAGCTGTATCAAAAAAGTTTACTCCTGCATCCATAGCTTGACGCAAACCTTCTATGGCGTCTGCGTCGTTCGTTTTTCCCCATGCCCCACCGATTGCCCACGTTCCAAAACTAATTTCACTAACCTTTAATTCCGTATTCCCGATTTGACGATAATTCACACTGGACACCAACTTTCAAATAGCGTTTACATTATCTTCTGCTATTGATTATACATGGAAATTAATTATTATTCTATGAAAGAACAAGAGTGTAAGAAAGCAGGAGATATAAAATATTTGTATAAATTAAGAGGTAAGGTTTAATAAAAAAAATCATGAAGGAATATGAAGGAATGAAGCCGTAAATGCATCAAAACTTGAAGAAAGGAGTAGTACTCAGTGTACATTTTTGCTGAAAACGAAATCCGCAATGTAACAGGTGTTAACGAGAAAGCATTAGATTTAATAGAGGAAGGGTTTCAAAAGCTCGCAAAAGGGGAGGTAACGATGCCCCCAATTCTTCGAGTAGACATCCCGGAGAATAATGGGGAAGTAGATGTGAAGACTGCCTATGTAAAGGGGATTGATAAGTTTGCGTTAAAAATTTCTTCAGGTTTTTTTAATAACGATGCAAAAGGACTTCCCAGCCTAAGCGGAATGATGCTTCTTTTTAGCACGGAAACAGGATTTCCAAAAGCAGTTCTTCAAGATAACGGATATTTAACAGATGTTCGGACAGCCGTAGCTGGCGCAATGGCTTCTAAGTACCTGGCCAAACAAAATGTAGAAATAGCAGGTATTATAGGAACAGGAACACAGGCAAGATATCAATTGCGCGCATTAAGCCTTGTGCGTCACGTGAAAGAGGTTTTCGTTTACGGACGCCGTCAGGAACGTGTAGACGAGTATATAAAAGATATGGAAAAGGAGCTTCAAGTTAAAGTAACGGCTGCAGAAAGTGCAGAACAGGTTGTTCGTCAGTGTGACACCGTGATAACAACTACTCCTGCTAAAGAACCTATCATTCAAAAAGAATGGCTGCATCCAGGTCTTCATATTACAGCGATGGGGTCGGATGCTGAGGAGAAAAATGAAGTCCATCCTGAAGTGTTAGGGGCAGTGGATGTTCTTGCATGTGATTCTAAAAATCAAGTCTTTCGATTAGGAGAGCACCACCATGCCCTTGAAAATGGCGTTATTGAGGAGACAAGTGAAATAGTGGAACTAGGAGAATTATCTTTAGGGAAAGCCCAAGGAAGAAAAAATGAGAACGAGATCACTTTCTGTGACTTGACCGGAACTGGTGTGCAGGATACAGCGATAGCGGTTTATGCATATGACAAGTTGATAGAAGCGGAGAAAGGTTTGTTATTTACAGAGTAATACAGCAGGAGGAGAGACTGGCAGCAAGAGTATAGTTAGGCCGGTCTCTTTTTAGAACGATAAAAAAGTAGTAAACAGGATAAGGAACATGGAGGCAGACGGTTTCGTTTACATGGAGAACAGCCGAATTTTTCTAAGCATTTTCATGCTCAAATTTTACTGCTCGAAATGAAAATGTAATCCGAAAGAAAAGATAGTTTACGTATAATAAGAGAAAAGAGTTTTCAGAAAGGGGGCGCTTATTCATCAGGCAAACATGTTAGCTAACAAGTTTTATAGTTATGTTAATAAACATGTTAATAATAGTTATAAACATGTTTGTCAACTTGTTTGAAAATTTAAAATCACCTGTATGCTTCTGATGCCTCATTGGAAAAAATTGGATTTTAGCCAAGTCCAAATGGCGGAAACCGTAGTTTTTCTTATACTTTGCTCCTTTAGCAAAGTTAGACTTTCCTAAAGTATAAAAAAGAAAAAATATTTTTTCGCAAACATGTTTGTGAACATGTTTGAATTCATTTATACTAATCTTTGAAATGTTTTATGTTTTAATTTGGAAGACTATATCAGAAAAATCCAGAACGGAGGAGAAAAAATGTTAGATGTTATCCAAAAACTCTATGATAAAAATATAATAATCTCAGGGGTTGACCAAGGAAATAAAAGTGCGAAATTCAGTTACTTAAATAGACACGGGAACATTGCCTCCTTTGCAATTCCAACGATTGTTGCTCCAGCAGAAGATAAAAAGTCTGCCGTAGAAGGCTCCACAGAGACGAATACTATAGAGAAAAAGCTTCACTTAAAAATCACCTCAAAATCACTGTCTACTGTAAATCAAGAGAGATATGTATATGTTGGTCATTACGCCAGAAATAAAAAAGGAAAAGAAGAACCAACGTACAATCCGATGGAGGAGACACAAAAGAATATGTCTACAACAAAATTCTCCAATGATCTTCATGTCATAACTACCATCTCAGGTTTAGCAGTAATGGCAGCCAAAGAAAATAAAGAAGAAATACACATTCCTTATGCCGGCGGACTTCCAGTTAGCGAAATTAAAGAATTAGGCTCTGAAAAAGCGTTAGAAAGCGTAAAAGGAACGCATACAGTAGAATTTATGGACGGACCTTTAGAGAAGAAAACCGTAACTTTGGTGATTGGAAGCGGAAAAATGTATGGCGAAGGTGCAATAACAGATCTTTCTTTAAACTTTGATATCCAGCAAGGTGAATTAGTGGAAACCTCTCTGCAGGATCGGTTGTCAGAGACTTATGCATTAGGTGATTTAGGGGCAGGCACTTCCGAAATGATTATTTTTACCGAAGAAGGTATTGACGGGAATTTATCACAAAGTCTCGATATCGAAGGAACGAACCCTTATATCGACAGAATTAGAGAAAAAGTGGACAACCTTGATGAATTTAGAGCACTGAAAGAATTATTTGATTTAGATGATTCAGAACGTGCTTATCAATCTCGTGAGGAGTTCATGAGTGAAGTAATTGAGCCTAGTATTCTGGAAGTAATCAGAGGGGAAACGGAAACGCCAACCTTTGAAGTGCGGCTGCTAAAATCCAAAAAAACAACCGATATCACAGAGCTTGTTATGGAAGAAATTCGTAAATATGCGAACGACCACAAAAAAGCACTTACTTCCGCTTGGAATAGTGCCGGTGTCGATGAACTGGTCTTAGTAGGCGGAGGCGTTCTTTTTGGATATCCTGTATTCAAAGAGGTACAAGAAAAGTTTATGGAACTTCAAGGACAAGAGTGGGTAATCATGCCGGATAAAGTGGAAGAAGCCCCATTTTTCACTTCTAGAGGGTATTTAATCGCTAATCTCATTCAGCTGACAGAAAAAGAAGAAGCAAAACTAGAGCCGGTCAACTAACATTTAATTCAGGGTAATAGAAAGGGGGTGGTGGCGTGTCCAATTCTAAAGGGAATAAAGCAGGGTATGTAAAAGGTCTCGGCCGGACGTTTGCTCCTTCTTTAAAAGCGGATTGGGTCGATGAATTCAATCAAATTTTAGAAGAAGAGCCTGATTGGAGTCGAAACCGTTTAACCGAGCATCTTATAAAAAAAGGATTAGAGTCACAGCGAGCGCAGCAGTCTCAGGTTGAAAATCATTTGAACCTCTCTATTCCTTCAGATGGATTGAACAAAGAACAACAATCCTTTTTAGAGAGTGAAGAGGGAAGAGTGTTCGTAGGAAACGCTATAAGACTTCTATTAATGCAGCCGGGATCAAGGGAGTCTGCTGCTTCGAGCGTTCACCTCCCTGCACCGCCTCAACCAAAAACAGAAACTCCCCGTTCTCCAGAAGAACAGGAAAAGAAACCACCGGAAGAAGCGACGGATGATAAAAACAGGCAAGATGCTGAAAACTTTAACCTTAAAGAGAAAAATAAACAAAAACAAGAAAAGCTTTCTCCTTTAAAACGCGCCAAAAATAAATTGAAACGCCAAAACTTAAATTAGTTGCGCAGAATAAAGAGAATATAGCTTATGGACTTGTATTTGTTTGAAAAGATTAATGGCATGGCAGGCAATACAGCATGGCTGGATGCTGCCATGCGTTTTTTATACTTTGGAAAGAATAAGTTTATTGAAGGATCAAAGTGTAAGTAAAACTACGCCTCCCTCCATTTGGACTTGGCGGCAAGCCGAGTTTTTCTAATCTCTGTACGGCATTATAATTGGAGTTTTAGCTCTTCTAGTATTATTGTTTATGAAACAGCGTCTATGGGGAGTATTAGGAATATTACTTTAACAATTGCGATGGGAATAAACGAGCTTATTAAAATGTCTATTAACAGGGCAAGGCCTTTTATGAATGATGAAAGTGTTATGCTGTTGATAGAAAGAGGAGCATCTCCTTCTTTTCCTAGTGATCAGGCATTGATTATGGGTGTATTCGCTGTTTTGCTATGGGTGGTAAGTAAGAAAGACGCAAGCGCCTTAAAAGAAGGAAGTTCGGCTACGAGCGTCACGTCCTGTGACAACGCCGAACTGACTCCCATCCTGGGAGCCCGCGATAGGTTCTGGAGTTTTCGCGCAGGGGGCCCGGAGTCGAAAGGAAAGACATAAGACGTTCAGCTAATCTTAATGAACTTCTACTAAGATCGCACACGTCGACGCATAGGATGTGCTAATGTCGCAAATGCCACAAGACGTGGCGTTTTTAGCAAAAGTTTCTCTTTATCGTGTGCGCCTGAGCGGCTGGGCACTGAAGCTAGACATCATAAACGCCAAAATGTATACTTTCTTACCTAATAAAAAAGAAGCAGGAGTCACAGCTTTTATGTTCTCCCTTTTCGTCATTATATCGCGTATATATGTTGGTCATTATTATCCAACCGATGTTATGGCAGGTTTTCTTTTTGGAGCTGGAACGTCTGTAATAGCGGTAAAAAGATGGAAACAGTATGCAAGAGGTTCTCGGAAATCAGATGCGCATCATTTCTCGTAGGAATAGATAAAAGATTTCGTACATAGAGTGTTTATAATCAGATCATTTGCAGCAACGCCCGTGAAATAAAGGAAATTTTCGTTTTCTCCTTGCATGGATCATAAGGAATCGCTACACTTTCTATACGGAGAAGTACTAGATAGGTAAAAAATTTTCCCTGCTGCTCAGACCTGGTTATAAATGGACGTGCCTTATTTATACTTTAATGTGCAACTTTGTTAAAGGGATAAAGTGTAAGGAATGACTAAGGCTTCCGTAAAATCAGAAGGAGAGTGAATAGAGCATGTCTGAAACCCTCAAAACGCCAGTAGAAGTGAAAATGACGACAAACATTCGTCAACAAGGTGAAAAAGACCAGGTAAACCTCGAAGCAAAAGGTGAGCTTTATAAAAAAAATAATTTCACTTATGTTAATTTTAAAGAAGAATTAGATGACATAGGTGAGGTGTCTACTGTTTTAAAAGTAGGGGAACAGGAAATCACAGTGATTCGCTCAGGATCTGTAGCAATGCGGCAGCTTTATCAATATGGAGAAATTACTGAAGGAAGTTATGAAACACCTTTTGGTAAACTAAGAACAGAAGCAGAAACAGATCAAGTAGCTGTTATGTGGTCTGACAGTGGAAAAACCGGACGAATTCAATTTGGTTATGACTTAACCTTACAAGGTTCCGCTGCCGGACGATATGATGTCACTATTTCAATAGAGGAGGAAACATAAACGTGAACATCGTGGAACAGATGAAGGAACGAATTAAAGAAGAAGTCGCTCAAGCAGCTGAAAAAGCAGGAATCGTTTCAAAAGAAGAGCTGCCGGTTATCATTCTAGAAACACCTAAGGAAAAAGAGCATGGCGATTTTGCGACTAACTTAGCCATGCAGTTAGCTGGCGTTGCCAAAAAGGCGCCTAGACTCATTGCAGAAGATATCACCTCAAATTTTGATAAATCCAAGGCCTCTATTGAAAAAATGGAAATAGCAGGCCCGGGATTTATTAATTTTTTTCTTGATAATAGTTATTTACGTGACTTGATTCCTTCTATAGTCAATGAAGGAAAGACCTACGGAAAGACTAATTATGGCGGGCAGGAAAAAGTACAGGTGGAATTTGTTTCTGCCAATCCTACTGGTAATCTGCACTTAGGACATGCCCGAGGAGCAGCAGTAGGTGATTCCCTTTGCAACATATTAACTATGGCAGGATATGACGTCACCAGAGAGTATTACATTAACGACGCCGGCAACCAAATTTCAAATCTTGCCCTGTCGGTAGAAGCTCGTTATTTGCAGGCTCTAGGCGTTGATGCAGACATGCCGGAAGATGGCTATCACGGGGCAGATGTTCAGCAATTTGGAAAAGAATTAGCAGAAAAACACGGCGAACAATATGTCGACGTCGAAAAAGAAGAACGGCTGGCTTTTTTCCGTGAGTATGGTTTAAAGCGGGAAATGGAAAAGCTTAAGCAAGACCTGCTGGATTTCGGGGTTGATTTTGATGTTTGGTTTTCAGAAACCTCCCTTTATGAAGACGGCAAAATTGAAGAGACACTTCAACTCTTAGAGGAAAGCCAGGAGGTATATAAAGAAGACGGTGCGATCTGGTTTAAATCAACTAACTACGGAGATGACAAGGATCGGGTACTAGTAAAAAGTGATGGTACTTACACTTATTTGACTCCGGATATTGCTTACCATAAAAATAAGTTTGAACGCGGCTTTAAAAAAGTCATTAACATATGGGGAGCGGATCATCACGGCTATATTCCCCGGATGCGCGCAGCAGTACAAGCGTTAGGATATAATAAGGAGCAGCTTGAAACCCAAATCATCCAGATGGTTAACTTGTATGAAAACGGAGAAAAAGTAAAAATGAGTAAACGTACTGGTAAAGCAGTGACGCTGCGCGATTTAATGGAAGAAGTCGGTATAGACGCAACACGTTATTTCTTTGCTATGAGAAGTGCGGATACGCATTTAGATTTTGATTTGGATCTGGCCAAATCACAGTCCAATGAAAATCCGGTATATTACGTTCAATATGCTCACGCTCGTTTATGCAGCATTTTTAGACAAGCAGAGGAAAAAGGATTTGCTTTTGAGCCTGAGGCTGATCTAAGTGCTGTGGCAACAGAAAAAGAATATGATTTGTTGAAAAAAATGGGTGAGTTTCCTGAGATAGTAGCTTTAGCTGCAGAGAAATATGCTCCACACCGCATTACCAATTATTTGCATGAACTATCATCTGCTTTTCACAGTTTTTACAATGCGGAACGGGTCGTTGACAGCGAGGATGAAAGAAAAACAAAAGCACGTCTAGTTTTAGTCAAAGCTGTGCAAACCACCTTACAAAACGGAATGAGATTAATTGGTGTCTCTGCTCCAGAAAAAATGTAAAAAAGTAAAGGGCCGTTCCTAATCTGGGACGGCTCTTTTGCGCTGATAAAAAAGGATAAAAATTTAGCATGTATAAGGACGAGTTTTCTAAACATAGGGAGGAAACAATATTAGCAAAACAGTATAAAATTTAGTTTTTGTAGACTGTTTCGTAAGCAAACTGAATTTTTATAATACATGTTATTATCTTGATAGAAAGTATAAAAGACGAGCTTTTGATACAAATTAGGCAGAAGGAAGTGACTGGAATGCAAGAGGTTATTTTATCCCTTTTTACAGGGATCGTAGTGGGATTAGTATTTGCTATCATTCGTTTGCCGATCCCGGCACCGCCGGCTCTTGCTGGAGTGATGGGTATCATTGGAATATTTCTAGGTTATAAAATATATGAATGGGTGCTTCCCTTGTTACAAGGCGGGGGAAGTTGACCGTTACTGAGGTGAACAACTAGTGCCTTTTTTCTCTTCTCAAGGAGCAACCTTACATTATCAAGTATGGGGACGCGGCATGCCATTATATTTTATTCATCCGCCTTCTATGGGAGCAGCTACTTTTATGGAGCAGCGTGACCTTGCCCCTGAATTTCAAGTAGTGTTAATGGATGCAAGGGGTCATAGTTTCAGCAGTGACGGTGCTGGAACGTTATCCATTTCCGAATGGGCAGTAGATCTTCTGAATTTAGCGAATGAACGCGGCCATAAAAAAATTGTATTGTGCGGTTATTCAAGCGGAAGTTCGGTGGCATTAGAATTCGCTTTAAATTGGCCGGATCGAACAGCAGGCATCGTTCTCGTAGGAGCCTTTCCAGAGGTTTGTACTACCCTTTTAAGAAAAGAGTTTGAAACAGGTATTTGGATTGCAAAAAATGAATGGAATGTAATGCTTGCGCAAATGCTTTCTTTTTCAAACTCAAAAAAAGCCTCACACAGAGAAGCTATCGCTGAAACGGTAAAAGGAATCAATCCATCTTTATTGCAGTCTCTTTATGAATCAGGGCTTTATTACAACTGTACTTGGAGGCTGCCGCAGCTGCAAGTTCCAACATTGCTCGTCTATGGATCTCGTGATTGGTATGTCCATTATTATCAGTATTTATTTTATAAGTACGCATTAAAGGCCGCAAAGGATGTGGTGCTCGTAGGAAGTGTAGGGCACCAAGTTCCTACCTTGGAACCTGATGCATACAACGCAGTAGTTAAGCGATTTGTTAATGAGTTGCAAAGCAAAGATAATAACTTGCTTTCTTAATTAAAGAATGCCCCTTTCAAAACCTCCACACACTAAAGTTACACAAGGGGACACTGCCTTCTTGAACAATATCTCCAAAAACCAAACTAAAAAATCAGGGACTTTAAAATTAAATTTTTTGAATTCTAAACAGCCTCCTATAAACTATACATTAGAGATATGGCTGTCTCAAAAGGTTAGTTAAAGGGAAACTGGAATATACGAGGAGTCTGCGGGGAAGAGGGCAATGTGAAGACATGCCAGGGAGCTGAACCTCACACGCGGCAAAGAAAAGAAGATACTATGAGAACGAGCAAAGAGAGTTGGAGTAGATGGCGCACTTGTTCATGAGGATTATTCCTGTTGTGTTTGCGGAAAACGGACTTGTGGGACAGCCATTTCTAACTATAACAGTTATTGGCACCAAGAAATAAGAGAAAGGGCAAGTACTAAAGAAGAGGTTCCACTATACTTGCAATTTTTTCTCTTACTCTTGTTTTAAAAGGGCGGTATTGCAATTCGTCAAGATGAAGTATGGTTGATTGGGACATGTCTTTCTCAAGCCGGTTTTTGACAGAACTTATATTTGAAGGAGAAGAAAGAATAGTATTCATTTCACAGTTTAAAAAAAAGCTTCGCTGATCAAAATTAGCAGTACCCACATCACAGAACTTATCATCTATTAAAACAGTTTTTGCATGAAAAAACCCTTGCTGAAAATGAAAGATAGAAGCACCGCTTTTTATCAAGTCTTCTAAATAGGATAAGGACGCCTCTTTTACGAGGGGATGGTCCTTTTTTTCTGGAAGAATAATACGAACGTCTACCCCTCGTTTTAATGCATCCAGAAGAGCGCTTTGCAGCTCTATACTCGGCACATAGTATGGACTGGCAATATAAATATAGTTTTTCGCTTTTTTTATACCCTCCATAAAGAAAGTATCTAAACCGTGTCCTTCCGTAGCAAAAAAACGGAATGTGTGCCTGCCCTTTTCTAACGAAGGGAAGTAACTTTTTTCTCTTTTAGAAGAATTCCTATTTGCTTGTTTCCAATCTTCTAGAAATTGCGATTGTAAATCTTGTACTCCTTCCCCGTAAAAACGCAAGTGAAAATCACGCCAAAGGCCTAATTTAGGATCATGCCCCAGGTATTCATCCCCGACATTGAATCCGCCAGTATATCCGATTTTCCCATCGATCACCGTTATTTTACGGTGATTCCTGCGGTTTAAAGTGAAGAAAAAGAAAGGGAAAGAAGGAGTTTTAGCATATGCAAACAGAACTCCTGCTTTCTTTAACTTTTGCCGACCTTCACGATTCAAGCCAGAGCCAACTCGATCGACAAGAACTTTTATTTCGATTCCTTCCGAAGCTTTTTGAATGAGAAGATCAATGAACTGACTGCCAATGCTGTCGTTTCGAAAGATATAAAAAAGTACATGTACGTGGCTGTTTGCATGTTGAATGTCTTCAAACATTGTTTCAAAAAAAACTTTACCGGTATCAATCCATTGAACTTGCCCTTCTCTTGATGGATAAAAAACGGCGTTTTGCTGGTGAAGATGTTTTCTTTTTCCTAGAAAAAAATCCAGCCAAATATACAAAATGACCAGCAACATGGCGATAAGAAAATAAAAAACAAACACCATCGGCAGAACCTCCCGTAACATTTTGAGATCTTGTTATTATAATGCCCGAAAATTAATAAACTAGCACTTGAAATGATAGGAATTTAAAAAAAACACTCGACTGAATGTTCACTCACTAATTTTTTTGTTATAATGTATATAAAATTGGTCCAATTCAGAATTTTATCGGTTCTAACTCTCGCAGAACCGATAATCAAAGCTCGTAAAAGAAAGCGTTTTCTTTTATAGTGCTGCCGGGTTATGCCTGCTGTAGAAAGGAGAATAGATATGGATACGTTTTTAATTGTGAATTGGATAGCTTTTATTGTCGTTACCTTTTATGCTGTTTACCTTTTTGCTCAGCTTGTGAAAACGAGGTACGAATACATTAAGCTCGGTCAAAAGGCAGAATTTAATCAAACGGTCAAAGAGCGATGGGAAGCGATCTTGACCAACGTGTTTGGACAGAAGAAACTACTGAAAGATAAGAAAAGCGGAACCATTCATGTGATGTTCTTTTATGGATTTTTGCTCGTGCAGTTTAGTGCCATCGACACGATTTGGAAAGGACTGCAGATAGGGGGCCACCTCCCGCTTGGGCCTGTATATCCTTATTTCACCTTGTTTCAGGAAGTCGTTGTATTTATGATTTTGGCGGCAGTTGTTTGGGCGTTTTACCGCCGCTATGTAGAAAAGCTGGTTCGCTTAAAACGCGGCTGGAAAGCAGGATTGGTGCTGATATTTATCGGCGGCTTAATGACGTCGAAAATGATTGCTAAAGGGATGGAGATGGTGTGGCTCGGCAAAGGATTAACGGGCTTTGAACCGATTGCTTCGGCCATTGCTTTTGTTGCTTCCCCACTTGGTGCTGGGGCAGCAGGTGTACTGTTTTATGTATTCTGGTGGGCGCATTTATTGTTTTTACTCTCGTTTTTAGTCTACGTCCCGCAATCCAAACACGCTCATCTTATAGCGGGGCCCGCCAATGTGTGGCTGGGCCGGACTCATCCGGTAGGGCAGTTGTCATCGATTGATTTTGAAGATGAAACCAAAGAGGAATTCGGGGTTGGAAAGATTGAAGATTTAAACCAAAAACAATTGTTAGATCTCTATGCCTGTGTCGAATGCGGCCGCTGTACAAATATGTGTCCGGCCACAGGTTCTGGGAAGATGCTGTCCCCGATGGACTTATTAATTAAAATGAGAGACCATTTAACCGAAAAAGGGGCAGCTGTCACGTCCCGTTCGCCGTGGCTGCCGGCATATGCGTTCAGCGGAACGAATGGAAACCAGCTGGCTGCTCAAGGTAAAGGAGCAAAAGAAGCTGCTGCCGGCTATGACGTCAGCTTAATTGGTGATGTCATTACCGAAGAAGAAATTTGGGCATGTACGACGTGCCGCAACTGTGAAGATCAGTGTCCGGTTATGAATGAACACGTCGATAAAATCATTGATCTACGCCGTTATTTAGTGTTGACGGAAGGGAAAATGGATTCTGAAGCGCAGCGCGCGATGATGAATATTGAACGACAGGGCAACCCGTGGGGGATTAACCGAAAAGAACGCGAAAAATGGAGAGAAGCCCGCGAAGATATTGAAGCCCCAACTGTGAAAGAATTGAAAAAAGAAGACAAAACGTTTGAATTCTTGTTCTTTGTCGGTTCCATGGGGTCTTATGACAAGCGCAGCCAAAAGATAGCCCAATCGTTTGCGAAATTAATGAATGAGGCAGGGGTCACCTTTGCAATCCTTGGCAACAAAGAAAAGAACTCCGGGGATACACCGAGACGTATCGGAAATGAGTTTTTGTTCCAGGAACTTGCTTCTTCTAATGTTAACGAATTTCAAAAAAATGACGTGCAGAAAATCGTCACCATCGATCCACATGCTTACAATACGTTTAAAAATGAATATCCGGAATTTGGTTTAGAAAACGTGGAAGTGTATCACCATACCGAATTACTTGCCCAGCTCGTGCGCGAAGGAAAGCTCACACCACGTCATGAAGTGAAAGAAACGATGACATATCATGATTCTTGTTACCTCGGGCGCTACAATGAAGTGTACGATCCGCCGCGAGATATTTTAGAGGCGGTTCCGGGACTTACCATCGTTGAGATGGAGAGAAATCGTCAGGATGGAATGTGCTGTGGAGCTGGCGGCGGCATGATGTGGATGGAAGAAGAAGCTGGCCAGCGGGTAAATGTTGCCCGGACCGAACAAGCGCTCCAAACGAGTCCATCGATGATCGGAAGCGCCTGTCCGTACTGCTTGACGATGATGACAGATGGGGTCAAAGCCAAAGAAGCTGATGAGGATATCCAAACGATGGATATTGCAGAAATCTTAGAACGGTCCGTAGTGGGGGAAAGACAAAAAGCAGCAGAAGCAGAATAGCATATAACGACAGCTTCTAAACAGTAATAAATGAAGTAGTGCTGGTAAATTAATACTTGATTTTTATACCAATTTGAAGTAGTTTAATAGGTGAGGAAAGCGTTTTCAGCAGAGGCGCAAGAAATATTGATAGCGGGGGAATCGATATTCCCCCTTTTTTCAACATGTATACGGATTTTTTTTGATACAAAAAGTGAGCGAGCGTTCGATCGATTTTTAAATTTTTATTGTTTAGAAAATACAAAAAATTAATGCGAGGTTTCTGGACTTTTCTTGCTTACACAAAAAGGAGGAAAGATAGTATGGCAAAATCAGTAATAGTTGGCGGGGCACGTACTCCATTTGGAAAATTTGGCGGAGCATTAAGCAGTTTAACGGCATCTGAGTTAGGCGGCGAAGCGATAAAAGGGGCATTAGAGACCACAAAGACAAACCCTGAAGAAATTCAAGAAGTCATTATGGGAAATGTATTACAAGGCGGTCAGGGGCAGATTCCTTCGCGCCAGGCTGCACGCCATGCAGGCCTTTCATGGGAAGTAGAGACAGAAACGATTAATAAAGTGTGCGCTTCTGGGATGCGGAGTGTGACGCTGGCTGATCAAATAATAAGAGCAGAAGACGGAGAAGTCTTAGTTGCCGGAGGAATGGAATCAATGAGCAATGCTCCATATTTTGTGCCGAAAGCACGCTGGGGAGCACGAATGGGTGATGCTTCCATGAAAGATTTGATGGTCCATGATGGTTTAACTTGTTCTTTCCAAGGAGTTCATATGGGAGTATATGGGAACCAAGCAGCGAATGAAGTCGGTATTTCCCGGGAAATGCAGGATAACTGGGCTCTTCGCAGCCATCAGCGGGTGAATGAAGCAAAAGAAAAGGGTTATTTTTCAGAAGAAATTACACCGATAGAAATTCCTCAAAGAAAGGGAAACCCTCTTGTCGTTTCTGAAGACGAAAGTCCTCGGAAAGACACTGCTATCGAAGCGCTGCAAAAGTTAAAGCCGGTTTTTGCAAAAGAAGGTACGGTTACGGCGGGGAACGCACCAGGTGTCAATGACGGTGCTTGTGCTATGGTAGTAATGAGTGAAGAGCGTGCGAAAAAGGAAGGGAAACGGCCCCTTGCTGCCATTATAAGTCACACAGCTCTTGCAGTAGAAGCGGGGGATTTTCCGAAGACCCCAGGATTGGTAATTAATAAATTATTAGAGAAAACAGGTAAATCCCTCAAGGATATAGATTTATTTGAAGTAAACGAAGCTTTCGCAGCAGTGGCTCTGATTGGTGAACAGCTGGCTGGCCTTGATGCTGACAAAGTAAATGTAAACGGAGGAGCGGTAGCTCTTGGTCATCCAATTGGTGCAAGTGGAGCGCGGATCATCTTAACTTTAGCTAATGAATTAAAACGTAGAGGAGGAGGAACCGGCATTGCTGCTATTTGCAGCGGCGGCGGCCAGGGGGATGCCATCATGATTGAAGTATAAAACTACAGTCAGATCTTAGTACCAGCCTATAAATAGGGAGGATGCAGGAGGAGATAATATGGATATTCAAACGATAATGGTTGTCGGTGCTGGTCAGATGGGGTCAGGAATTGCTCAGGTTCATGCCCAGTCTGGATATTATGTTTACTTGCACGATGTAGAAGAGAATCAGGTCGAAAAAGGTTTAGAAAGAGTAAAAAAGAATTTGACGAGACAAATCGAAAAAGGACGGCTTTCAGGTGAGGAAAAATCAGAAATACTAAGTCGTATAGTTCCATCCACGGAGTTAGAAAATGCTTCAAAAGCAGATTTAGTAGTGGAAGCAATTGTTGAAAATATGGATGTGAAAAAGAAAGTATTTAAGGAGCTTGATGAATGTGCTCCACCTCACGCCATACTTGCGACAAATACTTCTTCTCTTCCTATCACAGAAATTGCAGCAGAAACATCACGCCCTTCTCAAGTCATTGGCATGCACTTTATGAATCCAGTCCCAGTGATGAAGTTAGTAGAAATTATAAGAGGACTCGCAACAAGTGATAAGGTATTCGATGCAGTCAAACAAACAGCAGAGTCTCTTCATAAAACCCCCGTCGAAGTAAATGATTTCCCAGGTTTTGTTTCCAATAGAATTCTTATGCCAATGATTAATGAGGCAATTTATACAGTATATGAGGGTGTATCTTCTCCAGAAGATATTGATCAAGTGATGAAATTGGGGATGAATCACCCAATGGGACCGCTCACCCTAGCCGATTTTATTGGTCTTGATACTTGTTTGTACATCATGGAAACACTCCACGATGGTTTCGGGGATGATAAATACCGGCCTTGTCCACTGCTCCGCAAGTGTGTGAAAGCAGGATGGCTTGGAAAAAAAGCGGGCCGCGGCTTTTATAACTACAATAAGTAAAATAACAACGGAGGGGAGTCACGAATGAATCTCACCTTTACAGAGGAACAAGCCATGATGAGGAAAATGGTTCGTGATTTTGCTAATGATCGTATAAAGCCGGAAGTGAAAAGGATGGAAGAGGAAGATCGTTTTCCAAAAGAGCTCGTAACAGAGATGGGTCAGCTTGGTTTAATGGGCATACCAGTCGAAGAGAGGTACGGCGGGGCTGGAATGGAGTTTTTTTCTTATATAATCGCTATTCAAGAATTATCAAAAGTGAGTCCAGCTTTAGGAGTTATTTTATCTGTGCATACGTCTGTTGGCACAAATCCCATTATATATTTTGGCAATGAAGAACAGAAGAAAAAGTATGTGTCCAAATTGGCTTCCGGAAAGTATCTTGGCGCTTTTGCGCTGACTGAATCCGGCGCAGGAAGTGATGCGGCATCCCTTAAAACAACAGCAGTAAAGAAAAAGGATCGTTATATTTTGAATGGTTCTAAGGTGTTCATTACAAATGGAGGAGCAGCTGACACCTATATTCTTTTTGCTAAGACTGACCCTGCCCAAGTAGTAAAAGGAATGAGTGCATTTATTGTAGAGAAAAATTTCCCTGGTTTTCAAATAGGGAAAAAAGAAAAGAAGATGGGGTTAAATGGCTCTAATACGACAGAGGTTATTTTGGAAAATTGTGAAGTTCCACAAGAAAATCTCCTTGGAAAAGAAGGAGAAGGATTTAGTATCGCGATGGCCAACCTTTCTGCAGGTCGCATAGGTATAGCAGCGCAGTCACTTGGAATAGCCGAAGGAGCCCTTGAAGCAGCAACTGCTTATGCGAAAGAGAGAAAACAATTCGGCAAACCGATTGGTTCCAAGCAGGGAGTTTCTTTTAAATTGGCAGATATGGCAGCTAACGTTGAAGCAGCGAAACTATTAACCTATCAAGCAGCAAGTCTTCGATCAAAAGAGGTTCCTTGTAGAAAGGAAGCATCCATGGCAAAGCTGTTTGCATCTCGTACTGCTGTGACTGTCGCAACCGAAGCGGTTCAAATTTTCGGGGGATACGGATATACGAAAGAGTATCCGGCTGAACGGTTTTTCCGTGACGCAAAAATATGTGAAATATATGAAGGAACGAGCGAAATTCAAAGAATTGTAATTGGAAAACATTTACTTGGCAATGAGATAGGCTGAATTTTACTAAACGGTGGAAAGGGGAAGAAATAATGAATTTTCTTTTAACCGACGAACAAGAGATGATACGTAAAATGGTCCGTGATTTTGCGAATAATGAGGTGGCACCTACTGCGGCTGAACGTGATGAAGAAGAAAAATTTGACCGGAAATTGTTTGATCAAATGGCTGAGCTTGGTTTAACCGGTATTCCATGGCCGGAAAAATATGGAGGCATCGGTGCAAATTATCTTAGTTATGTTATAGCGGTTGAAGAATTGTCCAGAGTGTGTGCTTCCACGGGAGTAACATTATCGGCGCACCTTTCTCTTGCCAGCTGGCCGATTTATACATTTGGAAACGAAAACCAGAAAAAGAAATATTTAAAAGCGCTGGCAGAAGGCAAAATGATGGGGGCATATGGACTGACCGAGCCAGGTTCAGGCTCAGATGCCGCAGCGATGAAAACAACTGCTGCAAAAGACGGGGATGAGTACGTTCTTAACGGTTCAAAAATATTCATTACCAATGGCGGTATGGCAGACGTTTACGTTGTGTTTGCTGTCACCTCTCCTGAGAAAAAACATAAAGGAGTCAGTGCTTTTATTATCGAGAAAGATTTCCCCGGTTTTTCTGTTGGCAAGAAGGAAAAAAAGTTAGGTATCCGTTCCTCTCCCACAACTGAAATTATTATGGAAAACTGTCGAGTACCCGCAGAAAACTTGCTCGGAGAAGAAGGCGAAGGGTTTAAAATTGCAATGAAAACATTAGACGGCGGAAGAAATGGAATTGCTGCCCAGGCAGTAGGAATTGCACAAGGAGCACTTGATGCTGCAACAGATTATGCAAAAGAGAGAAAACAGTTTGGCAAACCCATTGGCAGTATGCAAGGTATTTCTTTTAAATTAGCAGACATGGCAACGAAAATAGAAGCTTCCCGTTTGTTAACATATCAAGCTGCCTGGAGAGAAAGTGAAGGCGTCTCTTATGGCAAGGAGTCAGCTATGTCCAAACTGTTCGCTGGGGATACAGCGATGGAAGTAACAACGGAAGCAGTACAGGTTTTTGGAGGATACGGTTATACGAAAGAATATCCGGTGGAGCGTTTTATGCGCGACGCTAAAATTACCCAAATTTATGAAGGAACAAACGAAATTCAACGTTTAGTTATCGGTAAAATGCTGTTAGCAGATTAAATATAGAAATGTCAGGTTAAAGGAGGCGGGGCCATTGGCGAAAAAGAAGGTACCGTCCATGGTAAAGGATCAACAGCTTATTCAGCGCAGAAGAGAACAAATGGTCAAAGGAGCAGTAGCTCTTTTTAAGCAAAAGGGATTTCACCGTACGACAACTAGAGAAATTGCTAAGGAAGCAGGGTTTAGTATCGGCACGTTATATGAATATATCGGTTCCAAAGAAGATGTGCTGTATCTTGTTTGTGACTCCGTGTATGAAGAAGTAAGAACTCGGCTGGAATCGCTATTGACCAATGAAACTGTCGGAATAGATAGATTAAAGCAAGTGATACAGTCTTTATTTAAAGTAATGGATGATATGCAGGATGAAGTGCTTGTTATGTACCAGGAGTCTAAATCCCTGCCAAAAGAAGCACTGCCCTATGTGTTAGAAAAGGAAAACGCGATGACCGCTATTATAGAAAGCACCGTTAAGACGTGCTGCAAAGAAGGACATTTAGAGCTTTCTGAAAAAGCAATAAGAATGCTCGCTCACAGCATTATGGTAGGAGGGCACATGTGGACTTTTCGCCGCTGGTCTGTGCAAAAAGAGTTTACTCTGGATGAATATACTTCCTTACAAACACGCCAGCTTTTATATGGTGTTGTACAGGAAAATATAAAAATGGATAAAAGTATTTAAAGGAGGTTTTTTACTTGGCTGTAGAAGAATTATACAAACCTGTGAACCCGGTTCGTTTTGTTACAGCTTCTAGTTTGTTCGACGGCCACGATGCTTCGATCAACATCATGCGCCGACTCCTCCAGGCAGGGGGAGCCGAGGTAATCCATTTAGGTCATAATCGTTCTGTTGAAGAAATAGTAGACGCTGCGATACAAGAAGATGTACAGGGGATAGCTATATCCTCTTATCAAGGAGGACACATAGAATATTTTAAATATTGCTACGATTTACTCCGAGAAAAAAACGCTGGCCATATTAGAATATACGGAGGCGGAGGAGGCGTCATTACTCCTCCGGAAATAGAAGAACTCCATAATTACGGCATTGCTCATATATTTTCCCCGGAGGACGGACGTACATTTGGTCTGCGCGGTATGATCAGTCAGATGTTAAAAGAGTGTGATTATCCGACTTTTAAAAGCGGCAAGGCTTTGTTGGAAGAAGTAAAAGACAAATCAAGTCAAGCTGTAGCCCGGTTTATTTCAGTAGTAGAAGAAGACAAAGAAAACTTAGATGAAGAATGGCACAGTGCTTTGAAGGAACTACAGTCAATTGGAAACAAGGTGCCCATTTTAGGTATTACTGGAACGGGAGGAGCCGGAAAAAGCTCTCTTACAGATGAGCTAGTCAGACGTTTCCTGCGCGAGTTTACAGACAAAACCATCGCCATTTTATCGATTGATCCGACAAAACAAAAAACAGGCGGCGCCTTGCTTGGTGACAGGATTCGCATGAATGCGATACACCATCCTCGCGTTTTTATGAGAAGTCTTGCAACGAGAGGGTCCAAAACAGAAACGACAAAAAGTTTACGTGAAGCTATTGCAGTAACAAAAGCTGCTGGATTTGACTTTATTATTATTGAAACAAGCGGGATCGGACAAGGCGATGCTGAAATTACAGAATTTGCTGACGTTTCAATGTATGTGATGACAAGTGAATTTGGCGCCCCTTCTCAATTAGAGAAGATAGATATGATTGATTTTGCAGACTTAATTGCTATCAATAAGTTCGACCGGAAAGGATCTGAGGATGCATTTCGCGATGTTCGAAAGCAATACCAGCGCAGTCACATGTTATTTGATGAGGACCTTAGTAAAATGCCTGTTTACGGGACAATTGCCAGTCAATTTAATGACCCTGGAACGAATGTTTTATTTGCTGCGTTAGTAAATACGATTAATAAAAATTTTGGGACCGAATGGGAAACTACGATTGATACAACCAAAGAAACGGGCAAGAAAGATTTAATTATTCCACCAGAGCGTTCCCCGTATTTACGTGAGATTGTCCAGACGGTTCGTCAATATAAAGGTCATTCATTAGAACAGGAAAAAACAGCAAGAAAGCTATTTCAATTAACTGGGGCGATCCAGTTATTAAAGGAAAAAGGCGTGGATACTAAGGAGCTTGAAAAAATATATGATAATTTGGAAGAAACGCTTGATTCAGACGTAAAAAAACTTTTAGAAGAATGGGATCACTTAAAAGAATCGTATAAGCAAGATACCTTTACTACGGTTATTCGAGATAAAGAAATTGTCACAGAGCTTCAAACCGAAACGCTTTCTGGTTTGAAAATCCCTAAAGTAATTTTACCTTCTTTTGAGGATTGGGGAGAAATTGTACGCTGGTCATTAAAAGAAAATGTTCCCGGCCGTTTTCCCTTTACAGCGGGAGTTTTTCCGTTTAAACGAAAGGGAGAAGATCCAAAGCGGCAATTCGCCGGAGAAGGAACTCCCGCGCGGACGAACCGCCGTTTTCATTATCTTTCTAAAGGTGATGAAGCAAAACGATTAAGCACGGCGTTTGATTCTGTGACTTTATACGGCGAAGACCCGGATTACCGTCCTGATATTTATGGAAAAGTAGGTGAAAGCGGCGTCAGTATTTGTACGCTAGAAGACATGAAGAAACTGTACGAAGGCTTCGATTTAATTTCGCCGACAACCTCTGTGTCCATGACAATAAATGGACCTGCACCAATTATTTTAGCGATGTTCATGAATACAGCCATTGATCAGCAAGTGGAGCGTTTCGAAAAAGAAAATGAGAGAAAACCAACTGCCGAAGAATACGAAAATATGAAAGCGCAGACGCTATCGACCGTTCGTGGAACAGTGCAGGCCGATATTTTAAAAGAAGACCAAGGCCAGAATACGTGTATTTTTTCTACAGAATTTGCTCTTAGAATGATGGGGGATATTCAACAGTATTTTATCGACCACAACGTTCGTAACTATTATTCGGTTTCTATTTCGGGATACCATATAGCAGAAGCAGGAGCCAACCCGATTAGTCAGCTGTCATTTACCCTTGCAAATGCATTCACATATGTGGAGTATTACTTAAGCCGTGGTATGCACATTGATGATTTTGCTCCTAACTTATCGTTTTTCTTCAGTAATGGACTGGACCCGGAATATGCGGTGATTGGCCGTGTTGCCCGCCGGATTTGGTCTACTGTTATGAAAAATAAATATGGCGGGAATGAACGCAGTCAAAAATTGAAATACCATATTCAGACATCAGGACGCTCATTGCATGCGCAGGAATTAGATTTTAACGATATCCGCACCACTCTGCAGGCTTTGCTTGCTATATATGATAACTGTAATTCTCTTCATACAAATGCTTATGATGAAGCTGTCACTACTCCAACAGAACATTCCGTCCGTCGTGCAATGGCTATTCAAATGATCATTACAAAAGAACTCGGCTTAGCTAAAAATGAAAACTCTGTACAAGGTTCGTTTATTATTGAAGAGTTAACGGATCTTGTCGAAGAAGCAGTGTTGCAGGAGTTAGAACGTCTTAATGACCGCGGAGGCGTCCTTGGTTCCATGGAAACCCAGTACCAGCGCGGAAAAATTCAGGAAGAATCGATGTATTATGAAATGAAAAAGCACTCCGGGGAATTGCCTATAATTGGAGTGAACACATATTTAAATCCGGAAGAAGAAGAGGAAGAGTTTGATATGGAACTCGCTCGTGCAAGCAAAGAGGAAAAAGAGGGCCAGATTAAAAGCTTACACCATTTTCAAGAACGAAATAAAGAAGAAGCAAAAACAGCTTTAGCTAACCTTCAACAAACGGCAGTCAGCGGCGGTAACATTTTTGAAGAATTAATGAAAGCGGTACGTGTAGCGAGTCTTGGTCAAATAACACATGCCCTTTACGAAGTAGGAGGCCAATATCGAAGAAATATGTAAAAAAATGCCAGGTTAAACAACCACTTGTTGTAATGGAGAAGCCCTCGTTTAAAATTAGCTGATGTTGGAGTAACAGATCCTATATTTAGGAATGAATAAGCAGAAGATAATACCAAGAAAATAATCAGAATCAAGCAGGCCAAAGCCTTGTTGCTCCGGCCTTTCTTATTTTATTTAAAAACGCTGGCATAAATACCCTAAATATGTTTATAATGAAAAGTATGATTTTGACGGTTTAGCTCTTACTTTAAGGGGCTTTATGATAACCTTGATGCCATGATTTGTAATACTTAGCGGAAAGGAAGTGAAATCCGTGAGCATCTCTGATTACAATGAGGAACAAATCGAAGAAATGTCCGCGGTCGAACTGGCTCATATTTTATTGGGAGACGAAGAAAAACCATATGACTACCAAGAGCTGATCAAAAAGATTTCAGATTTAAAAAGTCTCTCTCCAGAAGAGAAAAAAAATCGCCGTACGAAACTGTTTACAGCAATGAATCTGGATGGACGTTTTGTTCATTTAGGTGAAAATCATTGGGGATTAAGAGAGTGGTATCCGCTTGATCAATCTGATGAGGACTTAAGCACCACGGTTAAAGCACCGAAAAAACCAAAAGCAGACGATTACGATGAATTTGAAGATGATTTTGATGAAGATCTAGAGGATATTGAAGATGAACTAGATGAACTATCGCAAGAAGAAGACGCTGATGATTATGAAAGAGACGATGAATTTGAAGGCTTTGGGTCGGATGAAGAACATGTCGGAGAAAAAGACAAATATTAAAATGTATTTGGGCTTGACTTTTATTTAGGGGCTCGGTAAAATCATTTTTGGGCTTTGACGATTACAAATTAAATCTTTTTATATGAGAAAAATAAACAAGCAAAAGTGCGCCCCTCCAAAGGGTGAGGTGTCACTTTTGTTTTTTTTTTAATTTAGGAATGTTTATCTTTGTTAAAGGAACAAAGTATAAGAAAGCATAAAATTTTGCGCTTTGATGTCTGGCTTCAGCGCCCATCCTCCCGCGGTTAAATACCTCCAGTCATTAAAGGAAAAAGCACTTTTATTGCCTGGAGAACATTTACCTGTCGAGGCTGATCAGGGCGCTTGTGCTTTTCTTATGTGAACATCGGAAAGTATAAATTAATAAAAAGGCAAGTGCCCCGGTTAAAATAAACGAACTTTTACGAAGACAAGGAAAAAGTGTGTTTGGCAGAATCTCTAAGAGTTTTCTCTTAAGGCTTCGAACAGTGATTGTTCGAACATCGAAAATGTCTAGAAAGAACGTCCTATGCAAGTCATCGTAGAAGCTGCTATATGAGTCCTGAGTTTTTTAATACTTTAGGTAATCTTAACTTTGTTAAAGGAACAAAGTATAAGAAAAACTATAATTTTTGCCATTTGGATTTGGCGGTAAGCCAAGTTTTTCTAATGAAATAAGTAACCATACATTACTTTCACTTATTGTCCCGCCCAGTTCTCTTATTCACCAAAGATTAAAGGAGTAGATGAATACATGGCTAGCAAGTATATTTTTGTCACTGGAGGCGTTGTTTCTTCTTTGGGTAAAGGAATTACAGCCGCATCTCTTGGCCGCCTGTTAAAAAACCGCGGTATGAGTGTAACGATTCAAAAGTTTGACCCTTATATTAACGTTGATCCTGGAACGATGAGTCCGTATCAGCACGGAGAAGTGTTTGTTACAGATGACGGAGCAGAAACAGACCTTGACCTTGGCCACTATGAACGTTTCATTGATATAAACCTCAGCAAAAACAGCAACGTAACAACAGGAAAAGTATATTCTTCTGTGATTCGCAAAGAACGCCGCGGTGATTACCTAGGTGGAACCGTTCAAGTCATTCCTCACGTTACGAATGAAATAAAAGAGCGAGTGTATCGTGCTGGCAGTGAAACAGGGGCAGATGTAGTTATTACCGAAATTGGCGGAACGGTTGGGGATATTGAAAGTCTTCCTTTTCTTGAAGCGATCCGGCAGATTAAAAGCGACGTTGGTGTAGAAAATGTCATGTATTTGCATTGCACACTTATTCCTTATCTTTCTGCTGCCGGTGAAATGAAATCCAAGCCGACCCAGCATAGTGTAAAAGAGCTTCGCAGTCTTGGTATTCAGCCGAACGCTATTGTTGTGCGCACAGAAAGCCCTGTACCACAGGAGATGAAAGACAAAATTGCTTTATTCTGTGATATTAATAAAGAAGCGGTTATTGAAGCTCGTGATGCGGACACGCTTTATCAAGTGCCGCTTGACCTGCAAGCTCAGAAATTAGACCAGTTCGTTTGTGACTATTTAAAGTTAAACGGAAAAGAAGCAGACATGGAAGAGTGGAAAATGCTGGTTGAAAAAGTCCAGAATTTATCAAGCAAAACAACGATTGCACTTGTAGGTAAATACGTCTCTCTTCCAGATGCATATCTTTCCGTAGCTGAGTCTTTAAAGCATGCCGGCTACGCATTTGACTCAGATGTGGAGATTCAATGGATTAATTCAGAGCACGTAACAGAGGAAAATGTGGAAGAAAAATTAAAAGACGCAGATGGAATTCTCGTTCCGGGCGGATTTGGAGACAGAGGTATTGACGGGAAAATTGCTGCCATTAAATATGCCCGTGAAAAGAAGGTTCCATTTCTAGGAATATGTCTTGGGATGCAATTGGCTTCTGTTGAGTATGCGCGTAACGTAGCTGGGTTGAACGGAGCGGATTCTGCAGAACTGAATCCAGAAACGGAGCATCCAGTTATTGACCTGCTGCCAGAACAAAAGGATGTGGAAGACTTAGGCGGAACACTTCGTTTAGGATTGTATCCTTGTAAATTAAAAGAGGATACGAAAGTAAAAGCTGCCTATAATGAAGAAGTGGTGTATGAGCGTCACCGCCATCGTTATGAATTCAACAATTCTTACCGGGAAACCATGGAAAAAGCTGGATTTATTTTTAGTGGAACAAGCCCGGATGGACGTTTAGTGGAAATCATTGAAATTGAAGATCATCCATATTTTGTAGCTTCTCAGTTTCACCCTGAGTTTGTGTCTCGTCCTACAAGACCTCAACCGTTGTTCCGTGAATTTATACAGGCTTCAATAACAACAAATAGATAATGAAACAAAGAAGCTATTCCGTGTGTTTTTACCACTTACGGAATAGCTTCTTTTTAAAAAGGTAAGAAATTATAAATATTTGGCGTTTTTGATGTCTAGCTCCATTGCCTACTCGCTCGAGGTTCCTTCGGTTCGTCAATGGAAAGCAAAGATCAGCTTTCCATATGCCGCCCCTCCAGGACTTGTCGCTCGTGAGCAAGGGCGCTTGCGCTTTTCTTACTTTAAGAATGCTATAAACTGAATATGTTTACAATCGGTATCCTCGACAAATATTATTCTAATTCATCAAATAGTTCTTTTATATTTAAATAAAGAAGCTGACCGGTAAAAAGGGTGGATAGTGCGGACGGGTCACCTATGCGGCTGCCATGTTCATCTGGTATAAGGCCGCCGCGTACATGAGTGTGAATCCAAACGTCTGTTGGTTCTAGTGTTATCCCGCCTTCCTCTTCGGTAAAAGGAGCAATTACCACAACTGGCACTTCAGATGATTGCAAAAGCTCAATATAAGAATGTAAATATGCTTCTTCTTCTTTCTCTGCTAAAACAATCGCCCTATCGACAGGCTCAGCCTTGAATTCTTTCGAATCTATTACTTGTATGGTTTGGGGCGGAGCCTCTTTATGATAAGCTAAATTTACTGCATTTCCTCTCATAGAAGGTGTGGCGTAAATTAGCAGACTGCCCGTGCCGGCTGGACCTTGTGCTGCTAACCTCGCCCCATTTTCAATAGCTTCTTCTTCTTGTTCCATTATTTTTTGAAACACACCTTGCAGCTGGGTAGCAAATATTTTCATTTTTCTCACCCCATGCCTTTCTGTTCACGGTTAATTCTTCTCTATTATACGCCAATGAATGACAAGCAGAAACTATCAAGACTTTAGCATTATTTTACTATTAAAAACAAATTACTAAATGAAGGAATTATAATGGAAAATATGGAATATGTAGAGGGGGCAGCATTGTACGGAATTTGTCCGACAGCTGGTGATGAGAGAAATGGAGGGGGACAACCATGCAAAAGGTTCTCATTGTAGATGATCAGTATGGAATAAGAGTTTTGTTAAAGGAAGTTTTGGTAAAAGATGGTTATGAGGTACACCAAGCATCGAATGGATTACAAGCTTTAGATATAATGGAAAAAGAAAAACCAGACTTGCTGCTATTAGATATGAAAATACCTGGTATGGATGGAATTGAGATTTTAAAGGAAAGAAATAATCGACAACTTGCAGCAAATATGGAGATAATTTTAATGACTGCATATGGGGAATTAAATGTAATAAATGATGCGAAAGAACTTGGTGCATCTACTTATTTATCCAAACCTTTTGATATCGATCAAGTTAGAAAAGAGATAAAATCTCTTTTGTCAATCACATCAACGCAAACGGATAAAAACAGATTTCGAGGGAAATGAACAATTTCATACAGGGTAGATGAAATTCAAATATGATATGCTATAATAAGTGCAGAAAACTAATGGAGAACTTCATTCTTGAGCCCTGTTACATAGTAGCGCTTTCCTCACCGCTGCGAATGAATAAAATTTGGTAAGAGTAAGTTAAAAATGTAGAAACGCACCGGCCATGCTTTTCCCCGATAGATGCTCCCCCTTGCTTCCTGACATCTTTGTAAGAGATGGCGAGGAAAAGAATTGGATTCGTACAAAAGTACGCCGACTAGAGAGAATCGAGGCCGTTCCTCCCCGAAGCGCTTTTTTGAAAAGAAGAAGCAAGAAGGTCGAGGAAACAAGGGAAAGTAGGAGGGAGCGTCCAAGAGTACGAGCCCGACTGAGAGAGTGCCCCTTGCCGAAGAGATTCGAAGGCATTCCTAACCGAAACGCTTTTTTTAAAAGAAGAAGCAAGAAGGTCGAGGAAACAAGGGAAAGCAGGAGGGAGCGTCCAAGAGTACGAGCCCGACTGAGAGAGTGCCGTTGCCGAAGAGATTTGAAGGCATTCCTAACCGAAACGCTTTTTTAAAAAGAAGAAGCGAGAAGGTCGAGGAAACAAGGGAAAGCAGGAGGGAGCGTCCAAGAGTACGTGACCGACTGAGAGAGTGCTGTTAACGAAGAGATTCGAAGCTTATTCTTTTCAAAAACGCTCTAGAAATGCTGGCTCCATTAGAAGCTAAATTTTAAGGAGGATTTTTTTATGCCTTTAGTATCCATGAAAGAAATGCTTGATAAAGCAAAGGCGGAAAATTATGCAATAGGCCAGTATAACTTGAACAACTTGGAATTCATTCAAGCAATCCTGCAAGCAGCGGAAGAAGAAAAATCACCACTTATTTGCGGTGTTTCTGAAGGTGCAGCTCGTTACATGGGCGGATTTAAGCCAGTAGTATCCATGGTAGAAGCTCTCATGGAAGCTTACAATGTAACAGTTCCAGTGGCTATTCATCTCGACCATGGTTCTAGTTTTGAAAAATGTGTAGAGGCTATTCATGCAGGTTTTACATCTGTTATGATTGACGGATCCCACTACCCGCTAGAAGAAAATATTGCATTAACGAAACGTGTCGTAGAAGTAGCTCACGCTGTCGGTGTATCCGTAGAAGCTGAGCTTGGTCGAATTGGCGGACAGGAAGACGACGTGATTGTTGATGATGCAGAAGCCGCTTATGCGATTCCATCAGAGTGTAAAGAACTAGTTTCACAAACTGGTGTAGACTGCTTTGCACCTGCACTTGGTTCTGTTCACGGACCATACAAGGGTGAACCAAACCTTGGTTTTGACCGTATGAAAGAAATTGACGGACTCGTTGGTATCCCTCTTGTACTGCATGGAGGTACTGGTATTCCGGCAGAGGATGTACAAAAAGCAATAAGCTTCGGCCATGCTAAAATTAATGTAAATACAGAAAGCCAAATCTCTTCTGCTGCTGCCGTACGTAAAACATTAGAAGAGAAACCAGAGCTTTATGATCCTCGTAAATATATGGGGCCTGCTCGTGACGCTATTAAAGAAACAGTTAAAAGTAAAATGCGCGAATTTGGTTCTTCTAACCGCGCATAAAGTGAGTAAAGAAGCATTGTAATCGGGAGAAGAGTTAATAAGTATGTAAACGGACACTAACCTGTTTCATGCCTGTTAACTCTTCCCTTTTACCATAGAAAGAATTTGAACGACCGGGAGGCAAATCATGAAATTTTTCATTGATACGGCAAGTTTAGATCAAATTAAAGAAGCTCATGAACTAGGTATATTGTCGGGTGTTACAACAAACCCAAGCTTAGTAGCTAAAGAAGGGGTAGACTTTAAGGAGCGTCTCCAAGAAATTACAAGTATTGTAAAAGGTTCCGTAAGTGCTGAAGTCATCTCAACAGAAGCTCAGGGTATGATTACAGAAGGGCGCGAATTAGCGGCTGTAGCACCTAATGTTACCGTAAAAGTTCCAATGACTACAGAAGGTTTGAAAGCGGTTAAGGTTTTTTCTGAAGAGAACATTCAAACTAACGTGACGCTTGTTTTTTCTTCGGTTCAAGCACTTTTAGCAGCGAGAGCAGGAGCCACCTACGTTTCTCCATTTTTAGGACGTTTAGATGACATCGGCCACAATGGTCTAGACTTGATCAGTGAGATTTCAGAAATTTTCCACGAGCATGGCATTGAAACAGAAATTATTGCAGCTTCTATCCGCCACCCTCTTCATGTTTCAGAAGCAGCTATTCGAGGTGCACACATTGCGACACTGCCGTTTAAAGTAATCTCCCAACTAGTACAACATCCATTGACAGATCAAGGAATTGACAAGTTTCTCAGCGATTGGGAAAATCGTTCTCGCTAACAGAGAAAAAATAGTCCGGCAGAGCAGGTTGTCGGACTTTTAACCTATTTGTCTAAAAAGAAAATTTTTTCAAGATGGATGTCTTCTTGTGCGTCTAACCGTCCAAGAGGTTGTCCATAATGAAAAAAGATAAGAAAATGGAAGAGTACTGGTAGTAAGGTACATTGCTAATATTTTCTTATCGGCCGACAAAAGATGAGCAGCATCACAACGAGACTATGAATGAGGAAGTGAAATCGCTCATGGAAAAGTTGATGGTTGAAGGAGGACATCCTTTAAACGGAAAAATACATATCAGCGGAGCCAAGAACAGCGCGGTAGCTTTAGTTCCTGCTGCAATTCTTGCTGATTCTGTTGTTTCTATTGATAACCTGCCGGAAATTTCTGATGTAGAAACATTAGCCTCTTTGCTAGAAGACATTGGAGCTTCTGTTTTTTACGAAGGCAGCAGTATGACGATTGATCCAAAAAAAGTCATACCAATGCCTTTACCAAATGGAAGAGTGAAAAAATTAAGGGCTTCGTATTATATGATGGGGGCGATGCTAGGCAAATTTAAACGAGCAGCTATCGGTCTGCCCGGTGGATGTAATTTAGGTCCGAGACCAATTGATCAGCATATTAAAGGGTTTGAAGCCCTCGGAGCTAAAGTAACCAATGAGCACGGAGCCATTTATTTGAGAGCAGATAAGCTTCAAGGAGCACGTATTTATTTAGATGTCGTAAGTGTAGGTGCAACGATTAACATTATGCTGGCAGCAGTAAAAGCAGAAGGCCGCACCATAATAGAAAATGCAGCTAAAGAACCGGAAATCATTGATGTGGCTACTTTATTAACTAGTATGGGGGCCAAAATTAAAGGTGTGGGAACGAACGTTATTCGTATTGATGGAGTCGATGAATTAAGCGGCTGTGCTCATTCCATTATTCCCGACCGTATTGAAGCAGGAACGTACATTATTGCTGCTGCAGCTATGGGAGAAGAGGTTCTCATAGATAATGTTATTCCTGATCATCTCGAATCACTTATAGCAAAACTAAGGGAAATGGGCGTTCGAATTGAAGCAGGGGATGACCAGATTTTGATTCGCTCATCTCCAGAGTTAAAAAGCATAGATATAAAAACACTTGTTTATCCAGGGTTTGCTACAGATTTGCAGCAGCCTGTTACCGTTCTTTTAACGAAAGCACAGGGGACAAGCATAGTAACAGACACAATATATAATGCTCGGTTTAAACATGTGGATGAACTCCGCCGCATGGGAGCAGAAATAAAAGTGGAAGGACGGTCTGCATTAATCAACGGTAAAAAGCGTTTGCAGGGAGCAAAAGTAAAAGCTAGTGATCTGCGGGCAGGAGCCGCTCTGATTATTGCGGGGTTAATCGCAGAAGGAGTTACAGAAATAACGGGAATGGAACACGTAGACCGTGGATACGAAGACTTAGAAGAAAAACTGTTAGCATTAGGTGCAAATGTTTGGAGAGAAAGGCTTAGCACAGAAGAAGCTGAACAAGTGAAAAGTTCATAAAGAAAAATGGGAGGGGACTGGAATGGAAAGAAGTTTATCAATGGAACTTGTCCGTGTAACAGAGGCAGCTGCTCTGTCTTCAGCGCGATGGATGGGCAGAGGAAAAAAAGAAGAAGCAGATGATGCAGCAACAAGTGCGATGCGGGATGTTTTTGATACTATACCTATGAAAGGAACAGTGGTCATCGGAGAAGGGGAAAAAGATGAAGCTCCGATGCTCTACATAGATGAAAAACTTGGTAATGGGTATGGACCGAGAGTCGATGTTGCCGTGGATCCTCTCGAAGGAACTAACATTGTTGCAAATGGGATGTGGAATGCCCTGGCAGTAATTGCAGTTGCTGATCATGGCAACTTGCTGCACGCGCCAGATATGTACATGGAAAAGATTGCAGTTGGTCCGCAAGCAGTAGGTAAAGTAGATATCAATGCACCCGTTGAAGAAAACTTAAAAGCAGTGGCTAAAGCAAAAGGCAAGGATGTAGAAGATGTGGTGGTGACTATATTAAATAGAGATCGCCATAGTAAATTAATACAAGACATACGCGATGCAGGAGCAAGAATAAAACTCATTCAAGATGGTGACGTAGCAGCTGCCATGAATACTGCTTTTGAAGAGACTGGGATTGACATTTTAGTAGGCTCTGGCGGAGCACCTGAGGGAGTTTTATCCGCTGTTGCTTTGAAATGTTTGGGCGGGGAACAGCAAGCAAAACTTCTTCCAAAAGATGATGAAGAGCTTGCCCGCTGTAAGAAAATGGGGATTGAGGACGTTTCCCGTGTACTTCATATGGAAGACCTGGTTGGTGGCGATGATGCTATATTTGCAGCAACCGGTGTTACGGATGGTGAATTGCTGAAAGGTGTCCATTATAAAGGAGCAAATGCTACCACACAATCACTTGTAATGCGCGCAAAATCGGGAACTGTACGATTTGTAGATGGAAAACATAATGTGAAAAAGAAGCCAGATTTTGTCATAAAGCCTTAAAAGATGCGGAGAAAAAGCTGCTTTTGTGATCATAGAGCAGCTTTTTTTCTTTATACTTTCGGGGATGTTTAACTTTTTAAAGGATCAAAGTGTAAGCAAACTACGCCTTCCGCCATAGGGCTTGGCGGCAAGCCGGGTTTTTCTAGCACGGACCTTGCGAGAGCTCCCAGAAAAAGGAACTTCTGCTAAAGGCGAGAGCGTCGACGTACAGGACGTGAGGAACTTATCCGAATGTCATTTAGAAAAGGGCGCTTGCGCTTTTCTTAAAGGTAAGAAATTATAAATAGTTGGCGTTTTACATGTCTAGCGCAAGCGCCTACTCGCTCGAGATTCCTTCGGTTCGTCAATGGAAAGCAAAGATCAGCTTTCCATATGCCGACCCTCCAGGACTTTTCGCTCGTGAGCAAGGCGCTTGCGCTTTTCTTATTTCAAGTAATATTTTAGAAGGACTTCACTTTTTCTATTGCCATTCAAAAAAAACGTGTTTAAAATGAGTAAGAAGCGGGAATAAAAGATAGATAAACGGATCGTGTGTTTATCCCCAATGAAAAACGAAAATCTGCAGAATGGTTCAACGTAAATTCGGCCTGCATAAACCCACTCCTTTGAACGGAACGTTTCCCTAATAAAGCGTAAAATACTCCATTCCCATCCGAATTAGAACTCTCAAGATAAAATGAAAAGGATTTATGATAGATGAATAAGAAGAAAAGTGGTGACATTTTTTGAGTGTAAACATAGCAGAATTAGAAAATAAAACGCTGAAGGAGCTGTATAGGCTGGCGAAAGACTATAAGGTTTCCTACTACAGCAAACTAACAAAACGAGAATTAATATTTGCGATACTAAAAGGACAAGCCGAAAAAGACGGATTAATGTTTATGGAAGGTGTCCTTGAAATCATACAAACAGAAGGATATGGGTTTTTAAGGCCTATCAATTATTTACCGAGTTCAGAGGACATTTATATTTCGGCTTCTCAAATTCGCAGGTTCAGTTTAAGAAATGGCGACAAAATATCTGGGAAAGTGCGGCCGCCAAAGGATACGGAAAGGTATCACGGTTTATTGATGGTAGAGGCAGTAAATGGAGAAGACCCAGACACCTCAAAAGATAGACCGCACTTTCCAGCGCTTACTCCGCTTTATCCAGAAAGCCGGATGACGTTGGAAAATAAACCGGGTAGGATCAGTGCCCGTCTTATTGACTTAATTACACCGGTTGGGTTTGGACAGCGCGGTCTTATCGTAGCCCCCCCTAAAGCAGGGAAGACGTCGCTCTTAAAAGAAGTGGCAAACAGCATTACTGAAAATCATCCCGAAACAGAATTAATCGTACTGCTTGTAGATGAACGCCCAGAAGAAGTAACAGACATTGAACGCTCGGTCGATGGAGACATTGTAAGCTCCACTTTTGATGAATTACCTGAAAATCACATTAAGGTATCAGAACTCGTTTTAGAGCGAGCGATGAGGCTTGTGGAGCATAAAAAGGATGTTGTTATACTAATGGACAGCATCACTCGTTTAGCGAGAGCGTATAATCTAGTTATTCCTCCTAGCGGCCGAACATTATCAGGTGGTATTGATCCTGCAGCTTTCCACCGTCCAAAACGATTTTTCGGCGCTGCTCGTAATATTGAAGAAGGCGGCAGTTTAACCATTCTGGCAACAGCTCTGGTGGATACTGGGTCTCGAATGGATGATGTGATTTATGAGGAATTTAAAGGCACCGGGAATATGGAACTGCATCTCGACCGCCGCTTAGCAGAACGCAGAATCTTCCCATCAATTGATATTCGTCGTTCTAGTACTCGAAAAGAAGAATTACTTGTTTCAAAGGATCATTTAGAAAACTTGTGGGCAATTCGAAAAACAATGAACGATTCTCCTGATTTTGTGGACCACTTCATCCGCAGGTTAAAGCAGACAAAAACGAACGAGGAATTTTTTGAGGAAATGGAAAAAGACAAAGCAAAAGGATCTGCAGCAGGCCGCAAATAATATGCTCATCAAGGAGATGTGAATTTTAAAAGAAGTATGTTGAAAAAATCGCTCCTCCTTGTTATAATCTCGTTATGTGTGAAATTGACTCTGACATATTGTGATGATGTGTGTTCACAGATATGTCATCATCATAAGATAGCAGGGCGGAAGGAGTGAAATTCAATGAAACAAGAAATCCATCCAGATTACAAAAAAGTCGTATTTTTGGATACAAGCACAGGTTTTAAGTTTTTGAGCGGTTCTACAAAAGGTTCTGAAGAAACGATTGAGTGGGAAGATGGGAACACATACCCTCTAATTAAAGTAGAAATCAGCTCCGATTCTCATCCGTTTTATACTGGAAAGCAAAAGCTTGCCGATACAGGCGGACGTATCGACCGTTTCAAAAAGAAATACAACCTCAAGTAAGGCTTGCGGGCTGAAACAGGCAAGGGAACGCCACTTGCCTGTTTTTTTTGTTTCGTTTTAAGAGCTAAGTTTTCCGCTATCTTGTTATGGCGGCAAGCGAAAGTTTTTTAACTGTGATAGGTTCGATACGGTTCAATATTAACAATCTAAACATTAATAATATACGAGCAAAAGTTTGTGCAGGGTAGCGAAGGACTAAGGAGAGAAGTTTGTGGCACAGCTATTTTTTAAATATGGAGCAATGAATAGCGGAAAATCAATCGAAATTTTAAAGGTAGCTCATAATTATGAGGAACAAGAAAAACCAGTCCTCATCTTTACTTCTGGATTGGATAATAGAGATGAGGTCGGTTATGTCTCGAGCAGGATAGGTTTTAAAAGAAAAGCGCTTCCTATCTTTGAAGAAACAAATGTTTTTAAAGCAGTTAAAAATTGCGAGACTCGGCCATTTTGTGTCCTGGTAGATGAAGTTCAATTCTTAAATAAAGAACATGTTCTACAGTTTGCACAAATTGTGGATGAGCTGGATATTCCAGTCATGGGGTTTGGTCTTAAAAATGACTTTCAAAATGAATTATTTGAAGGCAGTAAATATTTTTTGCTTTACGCTGATAAAATTGAAGAAATGAAAACAATATGTTGGTTTTGTGCAAAGAAAGCCATTATGAACTTGCGAGTAGATGAGAATGCAAACCCTATTTATACAGGTGAACAAATTCAAATTGGTGGACATGACTCCTACTATCCAGTATGCCGCCAATGTCATTCCAATCCGCCAATCTAATACAGGGCTGGACAATAATTTGCAGCTGGAATTTTGTTATCACACAATTCCAAGACTTTCTTGAAATGTCTGATAGAACAATGGGAGTCAGCGTACAGGAAGTACCTTGTTATAAGTTAATTTCCTAATAGTTGGTAAGTGGAAAATGGATTCAATCCCTTTTCAATAAAAATAGAATTCATAAATAGCTCCTTTATATCGGGCAAGGACGATATAAAGGAGCTATTTGTGGTATGGGCTCGGCGGCAATTTTTCAAATGCTAGTTTCACTTCCCATTTGAATAATCAAGTTCCGAATAAAAATAGTTCTGTCAAAAAGGCTCTATACCGGTCCCGACCTCAGGTGTTTTTTTAGGACGTAACAATGAAATTATAATATTTATTGTTAGCATACCTGACCAAATAATGGATGTGAAATACATATTATCTAATAATGAAAACTGTAGAACAAAAGCAGGAGGTAGATAGAATGCAGTCTCCATATAAGGGGAATGTGAAAGTACTAGGATTCACCACTTTAGCCTTTTTCATCTCTTTTGTCGTTTGGTTCAATATGGCTCCATTTATGACAACATTGACGGAAGTATTTGGACTGTCCAAGGATGAAGTTGCATTATTAGCAGTTGCCAATGTTACCTTAACCATTCCTGCTCGAGTGCTCATAGGAATGCTTGTCGACCGTTTCGGACCTCGTAGAGTGTATTCCTGGCTTCTTATCCTATTAAGTATTCCATGTTTTACATTTGCTTTATCGAATTCTTTTACACAATTAATGATTTCTAGAATGTTTTTAGCTATGATTGGTGCTGGTTTTGTTGTTGGGATTCGCTTAGTAGCAGAATGGTTTCCTCCTCAGCGGGTTGGTTTTGCTGAAGGTGTCTATGGCGGCTGGGGGAACTTCGGTTCTGCAGCTGCAGCGATGACGCTGCCAACACTTGCTGTAATCTTTGGCGGAGAAGATGGATGGCGTTATGCTGTTGCTTTAACCGGTATTATTGCTCTTATTTATGGTATTATCTTTATGCGTGTGGTTAAAGATACTCCTGAAGGTGTGACTTACAAACGTCCGAAGAAAAGCGGTGCATTAGAGGTGACCAGTTACAAAGATATGGTTGGTTTGATGCTGATGAGTTTGCCGGTATTTGGTATTCTTGCTTTTCAAACCTACAGGCTCGAGGACTTGGATTTTATAAGTTCAACGGTATCTATACTTATATTCTTAACATTAATATTTCTTTTCATTTTCAATATTTATAAAATTTGGAATGTTAATAAAGATCACTTAAGAGAAGGAGTCCCTGAAAAGGACAAATATTCATTTAAACAAGTGGCGATTCTGAACTTTGCTTATTTTTGTACCTTTGGATCAGAGCTTGCCGTAGTGTCTATGTTACCGCAGTTTTTTGAAGAAACATTTGCTTTGGGAGTTGCTCAAGCTGGTCTTATTGCAGGAAGTTTTGCATTTATGAATTTAATGTCACGTCCTAGCGGCGGCTGGTTTAGTGATAAATTTGGCCGTAAGAAAACATTAATTATATTAATGGTAGGATTGGCACTAGGGTACATGGGAATGGCATTAATTGGTTCGACTTGGCCGCTGTGGTTAGCTGTAGCTTTAACTATGTGCTGCTCTTTCTTCGTACAAGCTGGGGAAGGGGCCGTGTATGCAATGGTGCCGTTAGTTAAAAAACGAGTAACAGGACAGGTTTCAGGAATGGTCGGCGCATATGGAAACGTCGGTTCAGTTATTTTCTTGACTGTATTAAGTTTTGTTAATCCTACTATCTTCTTTTTAGTAATTGGCTGCTCAGCAATTGTATGCTTAATTTGCACATTTTTCTTAGAAGAGCCAGAAGAAGAAGCTATGGAGCAAGAAACAGAAGAAGGGGAGCAGCAAAAAATTGCTTCTGTTTGATATAAGTCTTACTTTGTCTGAAATGGCAAAAAATATACTTCGTATTTTGTAAGGGGGTTGTCTCATTAGATAATTTTAGGGTAGCCCTAAGAAAATATCCCTGTGTTGCTTCTGCTGTCCTTTACAGCGGAAGCATTTTTGTACTTTATAAAGTTTGATTTTGCTAAAAGAATGCTTGTGCTCTTGTTGCTATTAGCATAATAAAAGCTAGGAAAAATAAAAATAGACGTAAACTAAAGATAACAAGCAACGTTTCTTGTGACTTTATCGTTCGACATAACGTTACATAATTAAAAATAAAAACGGAGGGACCGTTAATGAATGATCTGGAATTGATACAACGGGCCCGGTCTGGAGAAGAGGAAGCCTTTCAAGAATTAATCGAAAGGTACTATCGAACGGTGCAGAAATTCGCCTTTCAAATCGGAGTCCATCCCCCGTATGTCGAAGATGTAACGCAAGAAGTATTTTTAAAAGTATATCGATCGATTTCTACTTTTTCTGGCGGAACATTCACTACCTGGTTGTATTCCATCACTTTAAATGCAGCAAGAGATCTTATTCGTAAAGAAAAACGGCAAAAGCGCAACCTTCAAGCAATGAAAGAAAAAGATAATGACAAAATGTTCGACGAGCTGGAAACAGGAGAAGAAACATGGGAATTGCATGACATGATAAGGAGTTTACCTGAAAAATACCGCATCCCCTTAATTCTGCACTATTTTCATGAGCAAACATACCGGGAAATCAGCAAAGTTACCGGTGTGACAGAAACTGCTGTAAAAACAAGAGTCATGAGGGCTAGAAACCAGTTGAAGAAACGGTATGAGAAAGCAGGTGTGTTGCATGAATAACTCATTTGATGAACAGATGAAACGATTAAAAGAGGAATATAACCGCATGCCGGATCAAACCACGCCCGATCGAATTTGGGCGCATGTAAAGCAGGAAAAAGGAAAACGTAGAATCCGCTTTTCTTGGTTAGGAGCTGCAGCCGGAACAGTAGCGGCCGCCTCCATTGCTGGTTTACTAGCAGTAAGTCAATTTAACCTGCCGTTTAACGATGGCGATAAAGGATCAGAACAAGCTCCTTATGATGAACGAGAAAACGAGGAGCGCGAAAATGTAGAAGAGGAAGATCCCGATGAAAACATGCCAGAGGAAAAAGAAAGGGATCCGCAGCAGACACGAGAGTCTCAAAAAGAAATTTCTTATATGAATGAAGGTATGGAGGAAACATCTGTCTTTAAACTGCTCGATGAACCTGAATTTTCGTTTACTACTTACATCCCAGAATATTTTGAAGTAGAAGTAACAGAAAACAAAGAAATACAACTATATGCTGCGTTTAATGAAGATCAGGAGCCAACTGAATCACCGGTGTGGACACTGCAGGAATTCCGAGCTGAGAATGGCAGTGCTGGCCCACTGGAAGAAAAAATCGCTGAAATCCAAGAGGAATACGAAGAAGAAGGTTATGAATTAGTTCAGGAAGAACACGAAGAAAATCTAATGTTTGGCAATTACGCTGCAACCTTTGAAGGTACAAGTAATTCTTATCTTTCGGTTATTCTTCTAGAAAACAACGGAACGGTTATTAAATGGGAGCAAAGTGGCCCTCCTGAAATGGCTGATGGATTAGCAGCAAGAGAACAAGTAGTCATGGAAGAATGGGAATGGGAGTAAAAGAAAAGTACGGGCAATGAAAGGTAAAGAATGAAGCCTGGTAAAATGGAAACCCTAAAAATGCAAGAACTGTAGAAAAATAAAAAGTTCTGCAAGGGGGGTGCTCTAAATGAAACAGACCACATTAGCTGTGATGATTGGAATGCTCTTGTGCACGTCTGCTTGTCAAAACGATTTTTCTCCAGATGCCCAAAAAGAACAAGCAGCTGGACAACGTGCTCCATGGGTGGATTCATTAACAGGGACTGGCCCGGCGAATTCTTCTGCACTGAGGCCGGCACAGGATGGAAGCTCTCCATCTGATTATAATCAGGGGCCTGGTAATGTATCGATGACCACAAGGAAACAAACACAGGGCAGTGATAAAGATATGGTAGAAATCATAGCAAAAAAACATGGTTTTTCACCAATTTACGTCACATTTGGCGGCAGGCATGCTTATCTTTATGCAAATGCGGATGGATCATGGAGCAAAGAAGAAAAAAATAAAAAGGTGACAGAGCTAAGGAAACAGTATAAACAAGAGTTACCTCGTTATGAAGTAAATGTTCAAGTATTAAATGGGTAAATGACGTAGAAAATATCAATATGGTCTTGATCAAAAGGGGAGAGGAACGTGCAGGTATCGCCCTGCACCTACCTTTATGATCAAGGCTTTTTTTAAAAAGGTAAGAAAATAAATATTTGGCGTTTTTGATGTCTGGCTTCAGCGCCCAGCCGCTCAGGCGCACACGATAAAGAGGAACTTTCTGCGCGAAAGCTCCAGAACCTGTCGCGGCTGACCAGGGTGCTTCGCGCTTTTCTTACTTTTGCTGATTACTTGGCTCGGCGAATCGTTTGCTGAAGAGGGTCCCATACACCGTTATAAGGAGGCGCATAAGACAAATCAAGATCCTCGAATTCTTCTAACGTCATTCGATGAAACAGGGCAGTCGCTAACACGTCAATCCGCTTATCTGCGCCGGCTTCTCCGATAACTTGACCGCCAATCACCATGTCATTGTCTGTTCTATATATGATTTTCATGTGAAGCTTTTTCTTGTTTTCAAAATATCCGGCAATGTGTGTACCTTCGTGGGTAATCGTTTCATAAGGGAAATTCAAGGCCTCAGCGTCTGTTTCGGATAAACCGGTTTTTGCAAGAGTTAGGTCGAAAAAACGAAGGATGGCAGTACCGACGACACCTTGAAAAGCTTTCGGGATTCCAGCCATATTAAGACCAGCTACTCGTCCTTGTTTATTAGCATGGGTTCCAAGCGGAATATAGTCATCTTTTTCTTTTATACGGTGAAATTGCGTAGAACAGTCTCCAGCAGCGTACACATCATCAATATTTGTTTGCATATATCGGTTCACTTGGATGGCGCCGTTGTTCTGTAAGATGATGCCGGTGTTTTTGAGAAAATCGGTATTGGGCTTAATTCCTGTAGCGACAATAACTAAATCCGTGTCATATTCGTTTTGATCGGTTACTACTTTTTCGACGTAGTCGGTTCCTTTAAATGCTTCTACGGATTCGCCCAGGCACAATTCTACGCCGTGATTTTTAGCTTCCTCTATAATGAGAGCCCCCATGTCTTCATCAAACATTTTTGCTATTCGGGTGTTTCGTTCAATCATGCGAACGCTGCGGCCAGTTTCAATCAAATTTTCTGCTAGTTCAAGACCAATATAGCCGCCGCCTATAATCGTAATGTTTTTCGCTCTCGTAAGATCATCCACGATATTCTCTAGGTCTGGAATGGTTTTTAATGCATGAATGCCTTGTAATTCACGCCCCTTCCAGTCTGGGATAATTGGAGAACCGCCAGTGGCAATAAGCAGCTTATTATAAGAAAGTTCAAAGGGTTGATTTTGTTCCAGATCTTTTCCTTTCACGACCTTTTCATCAATGTTTACTTCTGTCACTTGATGAAAGACTCTTGCGTCTATACCGTATTTTTCTCGAAATGTTTTTACATCTCTTGCAATCAAGCTTTCGGTACTTTCTACAGCACCGCCGATTATGTAGGGAAGGCCGCATTGTGCATAAGAATAAATATTGCCCATTTCAAGAGTAGTGATGTTAGCATCCTCTGTGTTTCTCACGATTTGCATCGCTGCACTCATTCCTGCCGCAACGCCCCCAATAACGACGTAATTCATACATATTGCCCCCTTATTCTATGTAATCCAAAACCCTTGGAGGTATTATTCCCTAATTCAATAGATAAAAACGTGCATACAATGAAGACAACAATTTTTTTCTGCTTTTGACGGCAGATAGACGTTATATTATAATAGTACTGTTATGCAACCGATAAAGAGGTGAACGCTTGTGTTAGATCGTTTACAAGCCGTAGAAAATCGTTACGATGAACTAAATGAACTGCTTAGTGATCCGGAAGTCATTAATAATTCAAAAAAACTAAGAGAATATTCAAAAGAACAATCCGATATTGCAGAAACGGTACAGACTTACCGGACGTACAAAGAAGTGACGTCTCAACTTGACGATGCAAAATCTATGCTAGAAGAGAGCATGGATGATGAAATGGAAGAAATGGTCAAATTGGAAATTGAAGAACTTTCCGATAAAAAAGAAAAACTAGAAGAAGAGCTGAAAGTGCTGCTTTTACCAAAAGATCCGAATGATGATAAAAACGTTATCGTCGAAGTGCGCGGAGCAGCTGGAGGCGATGAAGCTGCTTTGTTTGCCGGTGATCTTTACAAAATGTATTCCCGCTTTGCTGAGAAAAACGGCTGGAAGCCTGAAGTGATCGAAGCAAGTCCTACAGAGCTAGGCGGATATAAAGAGATTATTTTTATGATCAATGGAGAAGGCGCATATTCCAAAATGAAATATGAAAACGGCGCCCACCGTGTGCAGCGTGTGCCGAGCACCGAATCAGGCGGCCGTATTCATACGTCAACAGCTACTGTCGCCGTACTGCCAGAAGCAGAAGAAGTTGAAGTAGAGGTCCATGAAAAAGATATTCGAGTCGATACGTTTGCTTCAAGCGGCCCAGGGGGACAAAGTGTTAATACAACCATGTCTGCAGTAAGATTAACGCATGAACCAACTGGAATTGTCGTTTCTTGTCAGGATGAAAAATCGCAGATAAAAAATAAAGATAAAGCGATGAAAGTTCTTCGTGCGCGCATTTATGATATGTACCAACGAGAAGCAGAGGCAGAATATGCAGAAAATCGTAAATCTGCTGTCGGTACTGGAGACCGGTCTGAACGAATCCGCACGTACAATTTCCCGCAAAGCCGTGTGACAGACCACCGCATCAATTTAACGGTTCAAAAGCTTGACCAGATTTTACAAGGGGAACTAGATGAAATTATTGAATCGCTCATTGTAGAAGAACAAGCAGAAATGATGGAAAAGGCGGGCGAAGCATGAAAAAACCAGCCTTCGTATATGAAGCCCTAAAGTGGGCTTCTTCTTTTTTAGCAGAAAATGGAAGAGAACAAAGAGCAGCAGATGTATTAATGCGGCATCATTTACAAAAAGATTGGACGGATTTTCATCTGTCTAGGCGGGATGAATTGAACGAAGACGTCTGGGAAGCTTTTCAACACGATGTGTTCCTTTATGGGAAGGGAATCCCAGTTCAGCATTTGACGGGATATGAAGAATTTTTCGGCAGGCGGTTTAACGTTAATGAAGATGTATTAATACCAAGACCTGAAACAGAAGAACTGGTTGAAGGAGTACTTTCCTGGCTGAAGCTGCATCATAAGAAATCTGCATCTGTCGCAGATATAGGAACAGGAAGCGGGGCAATAGCTATCACGCTGGTGTTAGAATCTCCAGCTCTTCAGGTAACTGCGGTCGAATTAAATGATGCAGCCCTGCATATGGCAGAAAAAAATGCCCAATCTTTACAAGCAAAGGTCTCCTTTTTGAAAGGTGATTTACTAGAGCCATTACAGCGTGAAGAAAAAGAGTGGGATGTTATTGTATCTAATCCTCCTTACATTCCAAAAAAAGAATGGGTTCAGCTTGATTCTCTTGTAAAAGACCATGAACCTGAATTAGCACTCATTGGTCATGGAGAAGATGGATTGTACTGTTATCGAAAAATGGCTGCTCATCTCTCAAGTGTACTGAAAAAAGATGGACTTGCTGCATTTGAAATAGGGGAAAAGCAAGGAACAGAAGTTGCGGCAATTTTTCAAGAAGCCCTTCCAGATGCGAAGGTAGATGTTCGTTTCGATATAAACGGGAAAGAGCGTATGGTGTTCTGTGAGAGAGGGAGGATTTAGCTTATAAAAGGCATATGTGTGGGGCCTGGCACCTGGTAATTTGCGGCATTTAATGAAAATGAATTGGCTCATATTTATTTCAATTGGCAGCAAATCTTTTTAACGTAACAGACAAGCAACCAAAGTGTATTTATTACTTAATACAATCGATGTATTTAAATAATTTGTCGAGCGATTATTTGTTTAATTGTAGATGGCACGGTCCACACTGATGCTGAAAGGACGGTGCCAGACCGATGAGAAGTAAAGCACTTATATATGTTATTTTTCTTGTACTGATCGCTTGGCTGCAAATGGAACAACAGCAAAATGCTTCAGCTTCCGATCCAGGAATTGATACTATTCCGGAAGAAGCCATTCGTCTAAGAATACTTGCCCACGATGACTCTCCAGAAGAACAGCTGCTTAAAAGAAAAGTCCGTGATGCAGTAAATCAAGAAATACGGACGTTGGTTGAAGGTTTGTCAGAAAAAAACGAAGCCCGAAAAACCATTAATGACAATCTTTCTAATTTAGAGACTATTGTCAAAGATGTTATAAATAGTAGTGGTTCTTCTCACACATTTTCAATCGCTTTAAAAGACCAGGTCGAATTTCCAACGAGAATTTATGGACCGCTCGTTTATCCGGCAGGTACTTATGAAGCACTGGTTGTTTCTATAGGAGAAGCAGAAGGAGAAAATTGGTGGTGTGTACTATTTCCGCCTCTATGCTTTATTTCAGCTGAAGAGGAAGATGTGGAAAACCAGGATGAAACTGTGGATAAAAGCAGCTACAAGGAAGAAGTTGTGGAAAAAGACCAGCATTCTGTGGATAATGAAAAAGAGTATTCATTTTTCATTGTGGAAAAATGGAATCAATGGTTTGGGAAAAGCTGAACAATTATGGTGAAAAAACTTTTATAATAGGATTTTGATATGTTATCCACAAGGTTTATTTTTCCTGTGGGTAACTTTTTTGATTTGCCTATGGACATTGGCGATCCTATAATTAAAAGGGCTAACGGGATCAAAAAGAAGGGTGGAAAACATGAGTTATAAACAAACAATTGTGTGGAATGTGGATAACATAGAAAAAGAGAGGAGCTTAGACCCTGGTATAAAAGAAGCGGCGCTGTGGATAAAAAGAGGAGAGGTTGTAGCATTCCCAACAGAAACGGTATATGGATTGGGGGCTGATGCTACAAATGACGAGGCTGTGGAAAAAATATTCAAAGCAAAAGGACGTCCAGGAGACAATCCGCTTATTGTACATATAGCAAATCAAGAACAATTGAAGGACTTGGCATCTTCTGTTCCTCCTCTTGCTCGAAAATTAGCAGAACATTTTTGGCCGGGGCCGCTGACCCTTATTTTGCCAAAAAAACAAGAAGTCTCCAATAAAGTAACAGCGAGCCTTGATACGGTTGCAGTGAGAATGCCTAATCATGATGTTGCTCGAGCATTAATAAAAGAAGCGGGAGTACCGGTAGCTGCACCTAGTGCAAACCAGTCCGGCAGGCCAAGTCCCACAAAAGCCGAACATGTGAAACATGATTTATTCGGCAAGGTTGCCGGCATTGTGGATGGTGGGCCATCGGGTTTTGGTTTAGAATCGACTGTTGTGGATTTCAGCAAAGAGACAGCTTGGATTCTCCGCCCGGGCGGCATTACAAAAGAACAATTAGAAGAAGTATTAGGAAAAGATCGAATCGGGTTTGAAAATGGAGCAGATCAGCTTGATAACAATGCTGAAATGGTTTCCCCAAAAGCGCCTGGAATGAAATACCGTCATTATGCACCCGACTCTCCTTTAATATTATTACGTGAAACCAAAGCTATAAAAAGACGAATGGAAACAGAACAGAAAGCAGGAAAAAAAGTAGCAGTACTAGCTGTGGAAGAACATAGAAGTGATTTAGAGCCTGCTGCTGATATATTTATAGCGCTTGGATCGTGCGTAAAACTTGAGGGAGTGGCAGCGCATTTGTATGATAACCTTCGTCAAGCAGACCAAAGCGATGCCGACATCATACTTTGTGAAACGTTCAGCTTAGAAGGAGTGGGCCTTGCCATAATGAATAGGTTAGAAAAGGCATCTGCCGAAGGTTAAAAGGACCTCCTTGAATGATCTCTTTTGGACTTGCATAGAGTGTATAAGCATGTCCTGAAAGGAGACGGGGGAATGGGCGGATGGATGATACTAGCAACGATGGCTTTAGCTTTAAGCATGGATGCTTTTTCTATGTCGCTTGCGGTTGCAATGAGAGGTGCAGAAAGAGTAAATAAAATGTTAACCTCCGTTATTGTAGGTTTATTTCATATGTTAATGCCCTTTATCGGATTATATGGAGGACGCTTAATTGCTTCTTCATTTGAAAAAGTAGCCATTATTACTGGCGGAATACTGTTGTTTGTTATTGGGCTTCAAATGATGTGGACAGGGTGGAACGACTCAGAACACACGGGAGGAGTAATTATCCCGCGAGGAGCAGGACTTATGTTCTTTGCAGTGCTGGTGAGTTTAGACAGCTTTTCTATTGGGATTACATTAGGGATTTTAAATGCTTCGTTGATACCTGTTCTTTTAATGTTTGGGTTATTCAGTGCCTTTTTTACTTGGATAGGACTTGCTTTAGGTAATCGTCTGCAGCATACGTTGGGACGTTATGGAGAAATATTTGGAGGAGTTATTTTATTAAGTTTTGGTTTGAAATTAATACTGTAATGGAACATTTAAATGTGTGGTAAAATAATACCAAGAAATAGGAAGGGAAGGGTGTGGAAGCCATCATTAAACATGTGCTGTTTGTATGTACCGGGAATACATGCCGAAGCCCGATGGCAGAAGCATTATTCCGAGCAAAAACAGATAAGAATATCGAAGTGAAATCAGCTGGGATTTATGCTATGCCGGGTATGACTGCCTCTGATGGAACAATGAAAGTATTAAAGGAAAGAAATATTATGCTTAAGCATGAATCCAAGCCGTTAACAGAGGAATTGGTAGACTGGGCTGACATTATTTTAACGATGACAAAAAATCATCACGAAATGACTGTTCAAACTTACCCAAAAGCTGCCGATAAAATATTTACATTAAAAGAGTTTGCCCTCGATGGAAATATGGATACGGGGGATATCCTGGATCCTATAGGGGGATCAACTGACACGTACAGGGCAACAGCCAATGAAATGGATCAGCTTTTAGAAGCGGCTTTACACAAAATAAAAGAATTATAAGGAGTAAGGTTCATGAGGGGAAACAGGGGAAAATCGTATCAATTCAGTATCCGTAAAAAACTGGTATTAGGAATCAGCGTCCTGTCCATCGTAACTTACGGTGTCAGTGCGTTTTTTATTTTTGTATTAGCGGATAGAGCTAGTAATGCATTTGGAATTTCAGAAGATGCATTTATTATTTTGACGTTAATACTGGGGTGGCTGTGGAGCGGCATACTCGCTTTTTTAACAGCACCTATGCTAACTAAGCCGCTAAAACGTCTCGAATTATCGGCACGCAAAGCAGCGGAAGGAGATATTCACGAAGATGTAGAGGTTTCAAAATCAGACGATGAATTACGAGGATTGGGACTAGCTTTTAATGAAATGCTGAAAAATCTTCGAACCATGGTCAATGATATCGAAAAAAATTTTAAACAAACGAGCGGGAAAGTAGCAAACATTACAGCTGCTTCTGATGAAGCTTCTAATAAAGCAGACAGCATATCAAGTACTGTAGAGGAAATTGCTGCAGGAGCGGACCATTCCGCACATGCGATTCAAAACACGGCAGCATCTATGGAAGATGTAGCGCAAATTGCTTCTAAAGTCCAATCAAAAGCAAACAATTCTGAAGCTTCTGCTGAAGAAATGGTGAAAACACTAGATAACAGTAAACAAGTAATTCATTCTCTAGTCGAAGGTATAAAGCAATTAGAAGTCGATAACCAGGCATCTTTGCATGCGGTAGAAGCATTGAATCAACAAGCTGAAAAGGTAGAAGAAATTATTAGTTTAGTTGGTGACATTGCAGAGCAAACGAACCTTCTGGCATTAAATGCGTCCATTGAAGCAGCTCGGGCCGGAGAACACGGAAAAGGGTTTGCAGTCGTCGCTGATGAGGTGAGAAAGCTCGCAGATGAAAGTTCAATAGCCGTACAAGGCGTACGTGATCTCATCCAAAATATTCAATCCGAAGTTGGAAATGTCGTCTCTAAAATAGAGAGTCAAGTAAAAGCAGCGAGTCATGAGTCTGCCAAAGGGACAAAAACAAGCCAAGTGTTTACAGCTATGGAAAGTACTGTTCAAACAGTAGCTGCTTCTGTAAAAGACATCACAGAGCTGATCGAACAGCAAATGAAAGCAGTTGAAAACACCTCTCGGGAATCACAGGAAGTAGCGGCCATTGCAGAAGAAACATCTGCCGGCGCAGCCGAGGTCTCCTCTGCAGCGGATACTCAATCAAATGTGATCCGCTCCTGTTCAGAAAAGGCTCATGAGCTTTCCAAACAAGCAGAGAAGCTAAAAAATACCATAGAAAAATTTACAACCTAAGGGTAACATGAGAACATAAAGGAAAAGAAAAAGGGAGGCCCTCCATCATGAAACTTGCAATAGGTTCTGACCATGCAGGCTACAAACTTAAAGTAGAAGTAGTAAAAGTGTTAGAAGATATGAATATTGATTTTGAAGATGTTGGCTGTGATTGCACCGATTCTGTAGATTACCCTGATTATGCTCTTCCGGTAGCAGATAAAGTAGCTTCCGGTGAAGTTGATAAAGGTATATTGATTTGTGGAACTGGTATTGGCATGTCTATTTCGGCTAATAAAATGAATGGCATTCGCTGTGCATTGGTTCATGATGTTTTTAGTGCCAAAGCAACGCGCGCTCATAACGATTCAAACATTCTTGCTATGGGTGAACGGATTGTCGGCCCAGGCCTTGCCGGAGAAATTGTGAAAACCTGGCTTGAAACAGACTTCGAAGGCGGTCGTCATTCTAAACGCGTAGACAAAATGATGGCTATAGAAGAAAAATAATCCACGACAAAGACGGACCTGCAAAACGATAGGTCCGTTTCCTGCTTTAATGGGGGGAAACAGTGCGCCATAAGTATGCGGATTTTTAAGCTTTCAATCTTCACCAAAAGCAGCAGTAGCCCTACTGGCAAAATCATTCTTTTATCGAAAGCCATATTTTGTGGTACCTTTAAATAAAGAGGTGATCAACATGGATGATATAACAAAGCAGTGGCAATCATCTTTACAAACCTGTCTGGATACTATTTCATCTCAGATCAGACTGGATACCCATCATATATTTGTTGTTGGCTGCAGTTCGAGTGAAGTGATTGGAGAGAAAATTGGTACAGCGGGCTCCGTTGAAGCTGCCAAATCATTATATGACGTGTTTTCGACCTTTCAACAGAACACTGGGGTACATCTTGCTTTTCAAGGGTGTGAGCATATCAATCGGGCCCTTGTTGTGGAACGCGGTACAGCAAGAGCTTTCCAACTTGATGAAGTAACGGCAATACCTCACCGTAAAGCAGGCGGGGCAATGATTACGCATGCATATGAACAGTTTTCAGACCCTGTTGTCATTGAACATATAAAAGCGGACGCGGGAATTGATATCGGCGACACTTTTATTGGCATGCACTTAAAGCACGTTGCCGTTCCCATAAGAAGCCAGGTGAAATCGATCGGCAATGCTCACGTAACAATGGCTAAAACAAGACCTAAATTAATAGGCGGGCCGCGTGCAAAATATCCCGAATAATGCTAATTGATGAAAGTTAGCTTTTTAAAATAGCTAAAACTTAATATTTTTATCTTTTTTTAAATTAAAATACGGATTTAACCGTTTATCCATGTTACAATATGCCTTGAATGAAAAGTGAAGTGCTAAACCACGAATAAATGAGAGAGATGTAAAGGAAAAGAAAGGGGTAAACATTTTTTATGGAAACCATCAAAAGTCAAGATCCTAGTGTATTTGCAGCGTTGCAGGATGAGCTTTGCCGTCAGCGCGATAAAATAGAGTTAATTGCGTCTGAAAACTTTGTTAGTCGAGCTGTAATGGAAGCGCAAGGCTCTGTATTAACAAATAAATACGCAGAAGGATATCCACGTCGCCGGTATTATGGCGGTTGTGAACATGTAGATACAGTAGAAGATTTGGCCCGTGACCGTGCTAAGGAGATTTTTGGAGCGGAACACGCTAACGTGCAGCCGCATTCCGGTGCACAAGCAAACATGGCTGTATATTTTACCGCACTTGAACATGGTGATACTGTACTAGGTATGAACCTATCTCATGGTGGTCACTTAACGCATGGAAGCCATGTGAATTTCAGCGGTATCCAATACAATTTTGTCGAATACGGTGTAACAAAAGAAAATCAAACCATTGATTATGATGCGGTTTTAGAAGCTGCAAAAGAGCATAAACCAAAGATGATCGTCGCCGGGGCAAGTGCGTATCCTCGCGAAATTGATTTTAAAAAGTTCCGTGAAATCGCTGATGAAGTTGGCGCTTATTTAATGGTGGACATGGCTCATATTGCTGGTCTAGTAGCGGCAGGTGTACATCAAAACCCTGTTCCTTACTCTCATTTTGTAACAACGACAACACACAAAACGTTACGCGGCCCGCGCGGTGGTTTAATTCTTTGTGAAGAAGAGTTCGCCAAGAAAATTGATAAAGCTGTGTTCCCTGGATTGCAAGGCGGCCCGCTTATGCACGTAATCGCAGCAAAAGCAGTATCTTTTGGTGAAGTGCTGCAGAAAGAGTTCAAAACGTACTCGGAAAACATCGTGAAAAATGCAAAGCGTTTAGCAGAAGCATTAAAAAATGAAGGAATCGATCTCGTCTCTGGCGGAACAGATAACCACTTGCTGCTTTTGGACTTGCAAAGCCTTGGAATGACAGGAAAAGTTGCAGAAAAAGCATTGGATGAAGTAGGTCTTACTACAAATAAAAATGCGATTCCATTTGATCCAGAAAGCCCATTTGTAACAAGCGGTATTCGTATTGGAACAGCTGCTGTTACTTCAAGAGGATTTGGAGAAAAAGAAATGGATGAAATCGGTGCAATTATGGCGCTTACGTTAAAAAATCATGATCATGAAGAATCCTTAAAAGCAGCTTCGGAGCGGGTAGACGCATTGACTGAACAGTTCCCTATGTATGAATATTTGTAAGTAGATGACTGAAAATAAACACTGGGTCCGCAACAAAGCGGATCCAGTTTTTTCATTTTAACGTAAGAAATTATAAAATTTGGCGTTTTTGATGTCTAGCTTCAGCGTCCAGCCGCTCAGGCGCACACGATACAGAGGAACTTTTGCTAAAACCGCGCACGTTCTGTCGCAACGCAAAAGTCAACACCTCCTGTGCAAGCCCGTTCAGCGTTGTCAGAACGTCCTTCCACACGATGTGGTGACTTCTACGTCAAAAACGCCACATCCTGTGGCATTGGCGACATTCGCACATCCTATGCCTCGACGTGTGCGATTTTAGTAGAAGTTCATTAAAATGAGCTGAACGTCTTATGTCTTCCCTTTCGACTTCGGGCCGCAGGCGACCCTGCGCGAAAGCTCCAGAACCTGTCGCGGGCTCCCAGGATGGGAGTCAGTTCGGCGTTGTCACAGGACGTGACGCTCGTAGCCGAACTTCCTTCTTTTAAGGCGCTTGCGCTTTTCTTAGCAAAAATGGTGGACGAGGTACAAATGGCGTGAAAAAAAGCAGGCAGGGAATAGGGGGAGGAACGTTCCTAAAGACAAGTATGTTGCAAAAAGCATGACACCCCAGCGAATTACATTGCTAATGTTGTAAAGGCTTTTCGTATAAATACAAATAATCTGAATCATTGGCCTTTTTATCAAAACTTGAAGGTGATTGTGTTTTTCTGTAAAATTTCAAAAGAATGAACCTGTCCGTTGTACAGTTAATTAGATAATTTTTCCCGGATGCACCGGGAGTAAAGGAGCCGATTTCTTATATGGGGAAAGTACATGTATTAGATCATCCGCTGATCCAACATAAGCTTACTTTTATTCGTGACGTTTCCACGGGCACAAAAGAGTTTAGGGAACTAGTGGATGAAGTAGCTACGTTAATGGCTTTTGAAATTACACGTCACCTTCAACTGCAGGAAGTGACAGTAGAAACACCTGTAGGTCCAGCCAAATCACATACGTTAGCAGGGAAAAAGTTGGGCATTGTCCCGATTTTAAGAGCAGGTCTTGGTATGTCTGATGGTATCTTAAAATTGATTCCTGCTGCAAAAGTAGGACATGTAGGTTTATACCGTGATCCTGAAACGTTAAAACCTGTGGAATATTACGTGAAGCTGCCAAGTGATGTTGCTGAACGGGAATTCATCGTAGTTGATCCGATGCTTGCTACGGGAGGCTCCGCTGTGGAAGCTATAACGAGTTTGAAAAAGCGCGGTGCTACAAACATCAAGCTAATGTGTCTTATTGCTGCTCCAGAAGGTGTGGAAATTGTGCAAGAAGCACATCCTGATATAGATATTTATCTCGCCTCTTTAGATGAAAAATTAAATGAAAAAGGCTACATTGTTCCGGGACTTGGGGACGCCGGGGACCGATTGTTTGGAACAAAATAGTGGATGACCGTTACGCTTCAGCAGGAATTTCCTGCTGGAGCTTTTTTTAAAAGATAAGAAATGATAAATATTTGGCGTTTTTGATGTCTAGCTTCAGCGCCCAGCCGCTCAGGCGCACACGATAAAAAGGAACTTTTGCTAAAACCGCGAACATCCTGTCGCAACGCAAAAGTCAACACCTCCTGTGCAAGCCAGTTCAGCGTTGTCACAGGACGTCCTTCCACACGATGTGGTGACTTCTACGCCAAAAACGCCACGTCCTGTGGCATTGACGACATTCGCACATCCTATGCGTCGACGTGTGCGATCTTAGTAGAAGTTCATTAAAATGAGCTGAACGTCTTATGTCTTCCCTTTCGACTTCGAGCCGCAGGCGACCCTGTTGCGAAAGCTCCAGAACCTGTCACGGCTGACCAGGGCGCTTGCGCTTTTGTTATATTTTAGGAAATAAAGACTAGGCGGCAAAGCGAGTTTTTCCGGGAGAGCTGAATTAGAGGAGCTGAGCGCTGAAAAAGAAGAAGGAAGAGCTGAATCAGAGGGAAAAACTGCTGAAAAGAAATATTGATGGAATGTATTTCTTTTCTTCCCATGTACGTGCCCGAATAAAATTTATTGCTCGTTGCACTATAAATAGAAGAACATATTGAGACTAGATTTTTAGGGACAGGGGGAGCAAAATGATTAAAAAGAGCAAAAAAGGGAGGGGGGAAAGGCAGAGAAAGATTGGATTTTTCCTCCTTGCCATTATTATATGTGTTACGTCTACTTTAATGTTTGAAGGATTTTCCAGCACGGGGCATTCAAAAGAAGAATCGGAAACTGCTATCATTGCTATTGAAGAAAATGAAAAAGCAGATGATGTTCAAGATAAGTTGAAAAAAACCTTTCCTGATATAGAGTTTCTGCGTTCTTATGAAAAAGGGTTTAAGGGATTTGCTGTAAAATTAGATCCTTCTCAATTAGAGTTACTTTCCAATCTAGATGGGATAAAACGCGCAGATCCATCTGTTGCGTATCAATCATCTTTAAAAGACAGCGTTCCTTTTATTGGGGCAGAAGCCATTCGCGGTCAGCTTGATAAGCACGGTGTGAAGCTGACAGGTAAAGGAATTAAAGTCGGAATTATAGATACAGGAATAGATTATAATCACCCAGATCTATACCGCAATTTTAAAGGTGGATATGATTTTGTTGATAAAGATGAAGACCCTCTTGAAGGTCGAGATAAGCATGGAAAAAATACGATGCACGGCACCCATGTTGCTGGTATCATCGGGGCAAATGGAGCAGTCAGAGGAGTAGCTCCAGAAGCTGATCTATACATGTATCGTGCACTCGGTCCTGGGGGGCAGGGGTCTACCGAACAAATATTAGCAGCGATTGATAAAGCAATTGAGGATAAGGTTGATATTTTAAATCTTTCATTAGGGAGTCCGATAAACGGTCCGGATTGGCCTACAAGTGAAGCTCTAGATAAAGCCGCAGAAGCAGGAATCATTGCAGTAACGTCAAGCGGCAACAGCGGTCCGGCAATGTGGAGTGTTGGTTCACCAGGAACCGCGGACAAGGCCATTTCAGTAGGTGCCTCCATTCCTCCCCTGCGAATGCCAAAATTAACGCTATATGATAAACCGGAATTGTCTATTTCTATGCAAACAGTACAAGGGACTTCCCCCTGGCAGTTTCGGCGCGATTTGCCTTTAGTGGATGGTGGTCTTGGGATGAAAGAGGATTTGGAAAATGTTAAAGGGAAAGCGGTATTAATTGAACGAGGCGGTATCCCTCTCATTAGGAAAATTGTTAATGCCCGCAAAGCCGGAGCTGATGCGGTGATTATTTACAATAATGTGGCTGGCGCATTTGCTGCAGGTACAGAGGAAGTTCAGCCTATTCCCGCTGTTACCATTACACGTGAAGATGGGGAGCAGATTAAAAAGGCAATCGAAGCAAAAGAGAAAAAATCATCTTCCTCTGTTTTGCGAACAGTGTTAGAAGAAGAAACAGATCATATGGCTTTTTTTAGTTCAAGAGGACCAGTCACTCGTTCTTGGAAAATTAAGCCTGACGTAGTTGCACCGGGGGTAGATATAGACAGCACGGTTCCAAACGGCTATTTAGCATTAAACGGAACAAGTATGGCAGCACCTCACATAGCCGGCGCTGCAGCCTTACTAAAACAAGCAAGACCAGAATGGAACCCTGATCAAATAAAAGCAGCTTTAATGAATACAGCTGTTTCTTTAACCGATGATAGTGACAATGATTATCCGCCGTTCGTACAAGGGGCAGGCAGGGTTGAAATGACAAAAGCGATTAGAACAGACACTCTCGTTTATCCCGGTACATTATCGTTTGGCGTGTGGACGTTAGGAAATAAAGAAAGAGTACATGAAGAAAAAGTGGTTATAGAAAACCATTCTGATCAGAAGAAAACGTATACTTTTCGTACAGAAACAGGTTCTTTTCTTGGTTTAAAATGGGAGCTTCCTAAACGAATAACATTACAACCAGGAGAGAAAAAAGAAGCGAAAATTCGTTTAGAAATAGAGGCTGGGGCCATTGATTATGATCAGCTGGATGGCGTATTGACAGTCGAAGGCGGTAATGAAGAAATCCGCTTGCCTTATTTATTATTTATCAACGAACCCGATTACCCGCGCATAGGAGCTTTTGATTTACAACCTTTTGGAACAAATAAGGGATACCGGTATGAAGTATATATGCCAGGCGGGGCAGAGGAACTAGAAATAGCGTTATACGACTTGGACACTTATGCATTTGCCGGCGTACTTGATAAAGTAACAAATATAAAACCAGGGTTATATGAACAAAAATTATCTGCCAAAGACATTCCCGTCCCTGAGGGGAAATACAGAGCTGTGGTTTATGCTAGGGCTGGAGATAAAGAAGAAGTTTTAGAAACGATCATCCGTTTAGAACAGAAAATGATAGATGAAAAACGGTCAAAGCGATAAAAGAAAGGGCTGTTTATTGTAACGGCTCTTTCTTTTATACTTGCGTACAAGGTCAAATAGTTGGGGATAGGAAATACTCCTGCCACCAACTTGATCCAATTTTTGGTTTGGAAGGAGTCAAATGACAGTTAACGTTATGTCATTAACCACATCTTCTCGGCTCTGAACATTCTGCAGAAAATACATCCTGGGATAGAATACGACGTAAAGTTAACGTACAATTCGCATTGTCAGGACAGGCGGAAAATACTAAAGTTTGAAGGTCCTGTTCTCACCTCGATCCCGGACGTCTTCCGCCATAGACTTTTTTTAAATTTTAGGATGGATGTAACACCGACGTCGTCAGAGGAATGCCTTGACCCTAAAGGCTTAGTGCTAGCCAAGTTTTCCATAGAAAAAAAATCTTACAGAGAATAGCATTAAGAAACGTGAAAAATCATAAAAACCAACCGAATATAACCTCTTTTGTATACAAGTTCCAAAAAAATCGGGATGAAGAGAAATTGTCACTCAATAGTCATAATTTAAAAAAGCTGGAAAGCCTTATATGACAGGGAGTTTTTCTTATTTAACACATTGACATTGAAGGTTGGCTATTGTACGATTACAAAGGGAATGTGAGAGGGTTTACATATTAAATGCAGCCGAACATTCTGAAATTTCGTTTATGGACTATTAAGCACCATTCCTTCTTTAAAACAGTCCAAGTGATATTTTCTGCCAAAGCATCATCGTACGGCATCTTGATACCTCTTTACATGACACCCAATACATTATAAATGGAGGCGGACATGACGAACGAGAAAAAACCTCCAAAATCGTTTCAGACAATGGCTATAACCTCAGCTGTGTTATCGTATCTGGTAGGTCCAGTTTTGATTGGTGTTTTCAGTGGAAGATGGTTAGATGGTCGGTTTGAAACGGAGCCTTTATTTTTGATTGTCGGCCTGCTTGGCGGAATTGCCGCTGGAGTGTACGGACTAGTCCGTCTGCTCGGAAAATATTTGGGAGACGATCAAGAGTGAAGAGCTTCGAGGGAAATGTCAAACGTTATGTTCAGTTTACTTTAGCTGCAATGCTGGTGTATGTGATTGGGTGGGCAGCGATGCCTTTTAATAAGATCTTTTTCAGCCTGGGAATCGGAGCACTTATTGGACTTTTTAATCTTTGGAGCATGTACCGGGAAGTGAAAAAGTTTGATGAGGCGGCAGGAAATCAGAAGAGAAAGTTTACATTCGGGATGCTGTCAAGATTTGCGGCAGGTGCACTAGCTGCAGTTCTTTTTATTCGTTTTCCTGAACACTTTCACATTTTAGGACTTGTTGCTGGAATCGTAACTCCTTATATTATTATTTTTATCTCATCCTTGTTTCAAACCAAACACTCAACGTAGTAACAGGACAAGCAAGGAGGCGAAGAAGATCAGCAGCTGACAGATTATTTGTAAAGGGGTGAAGAAGAGTGGACCATCATGCGCCGATAGTTTATGATCTGTTTGGAATCTCGGGATTTCATATTAATTTGTCGAATATTATCATGTTGACTATTTCGGCTCTTATTGTGTTTTGCATCGGTTTTTTTAGTGCAAGAAGCTTGAAAATGAAACCAACTGGCATGCAAAACGGGTTTGAATGGATCATAGACTTTGTGAAAAACACGATCAACAGTGCAATGGACTGGAAAACAGGTGAAAGATTCTTTGGGCTTGGTATTACCATTTTCCTTTGGATTTTCATCTCAAACATGCTTGGCATACCATTTATGATTGTTAACCATGAAACACATGAACTCTGGTGGAAGTCTCCGACAGCAGACCCTGTCATTACAATGACTTTTGCCGTAATGGTAATTGTGCTGACTCACTATTATGGAATCAAGATAAAAGGTGCCAAGGAATACGGAAAAGGTTTCTTCAAGCCTATACCTTACCTTTTCCCGTTGAAGGTATTAGAGGAATTTACAAATACACTAACATTGGGTATGCGTCTTTTTGGTAACTTGTATGCAAAAGAAATCCTATTAACACTGCTTGCAACTGCTGGGGGGGCAAGTTTGTTAGGAGCACTGGCTGCCGGGCTGCCAATGATTGCATGGCAGGCGTTTAGTATATTCATCGGTGCCATCCAGGCGTTTATCTTTTTAATGCTGACCATGGTTTATTTGGCACACAAAGTAGCAGATGATCACTAATTTTAAAAGTATTTATTTCAATAATTAATTATACTAAGGGAGGATTATTAGAATGGGATTATTAGCAGCAGCAATTGCAGCTGGTTTGGCTGCAGTAGGAGCAGGTATTGGTAACGCATTGATTGTTAAAGGGACACTTGAAGGGGGTGCTCGTCAACCAGAACTTAAAGGTACATTGCAAACACTTATGTTTATCGGTATCGCACTTGTTGAGGCCCTTCCGATTATCGCAATTGTAATCGCCTTTATCGTTATGGGAGGATAGTATATCCTGTCTTCATTGTTAACATGTATGGCGGAGTCTAGTTTGGGAAACTTCGCCATTCCTTTTGTATGACAGCAGAAAGGAGTGAATTCCGTGCCAGATGTAATCTACTGGGGAGATGTTATATTTTCGCTGGGCATGTTCATTATCTTGCTTCTCCTATTGCGTAAATTCGCTTGGGGACCAATCGTGAACATGATGAAAGAACGCGAAGAACATATTGCCAAAGAAATTGATACTGCGGAAAAAAGCCGTCAAGATGCGGAAAAATATTTAGAAGAACAGCGTAAAGAAGTAGAACGCGCTCGTGATGAGGCTCAATCTATTATTGAAACAGCAAGAAAGACAAGTGAGAAACAAGGGGAAGATATTGTTGCTCAAGCTCGTTCAGAAGCAGAACGCTTGAAAGAAAATGCGCTGGCTGATATTTCACGTGAAAAAGAACAAGCTGTAGCTGAACTGCGTGAACAGGTTGGAACATTGTCTGTTATGATCGCAACCAAGATTATTGAAAAAGAGCTTGATGAAAAAGAGCAGGAAAAACTGATTGAAGAATATATTCAAGAGGCAGGCGAACGGTTATGAGCCGAGCAGCAGCTAATCGTTATGCCGTAGCACTTTTTGAACTTTCAATGGAAAAGAATATGCTTGAAGACATTCAAGCTGAACTCGAAGCAGTTAAGCAAGTTTTTCAAGATAATGATAAACTGCCTGCACTTCTTCATCATCCGAAAGTACCAGCAGATAAAAAAGAACAACTGCTGCGTGAAAGTTTTGCTGGTATGAGCGAGCCTGTAACAAATACACTTCTTTTACTCCTGAAGAAAAATCGAATCGACAGCGTGGTGCTGGTGGCTGAACGATTTCAGGAGCTTGCAGACGAAGAACAAAAAGTGGGCCATGCCGTCGTTTATACGGTGAAACCACTTTCTGAAACAGATCGAAAATTTATTTCTGAAAACTTCGCCAGAAAAGTCGGAAAAGCAACCCTTCACATTGAAAATCGATTAGACCCGCGTTTAGTTGGCGGAATTAAAGTCCAAATTGGGGATACTATTTTTGATGGCAGTGTGAAAGGTCAGCTCAACCGTCTTGAGCGCGAGCTTGTTTCCGGGAAACGATAAAGATAGGGGTGAACGTTAATGAGCATCAGACCTGATGAGATTAGCTCTCTCATTAAACAGCAGATTGAAAATTTTCAGTCTGATGTAGAAGCAAACGAAGTCGGCACCGTCATTCAAATTGGTGACGGTATTGCGCGTGCCCATGGTCTCGAGAACGTAATGGCAGGGGAGCTGCTTGAGTTCTCTAACGGGGTTATGGGTATGGCTCAAAACCTTGAAGAAAATAACGTAGGTATCATTATCCTTGGACCGTTTGATGACATTCGTGAAGGGGACGAAGTTAAACGTACTGGACGTATCATGGAAGTACCGGTTGGCGAGGAACTGCTAGGCCGCGTTGTTAATCCGCTAGGACAGCCTCTTGATGGACAAGGTGCGTTAGAAACAACCAAAACTCGCCCTATCGAAAGTCCTGCACCAGGGGTTATGGATCGTAAATCCGTTCATGAACCGCTCCAAACTGGTATTAAAGCGATTGACTCCATGATTCCAATTGGACGCGGACAGCGTGAGTTAATTATCGGTGACCGTCAAATTGGTAAAACTTCCATTGCCGTAGATACGATCTTGAACCAAAAGGAAGAAGACATCCTTTGTATCTATGTTGCGATCGGACAAAAAGAATCTACCGTTGCTGGCGTAGTAGAAACGTTCCGTCAACACGGAGCTCTTGATTATACCATTGTAGTAAACGCTGGTGCATCTGATCCAGCTCCGCTCTTGTACCTTGCACCTTACGCTGGGGTATCTATGGGCGAGGAGTTTATGTATAACGGGAAACATGTGCTTGTTGTATATGACGACTTAACTAAACAAGCAGCTGCTTATCGTGAGCTGTCCCTCTTGCTTCGTCGTCCGCCGGGCCGTGAAGCATTCCCAGGGGATGTATTCTATCTTCACTCTCGTTTGTTAGAGCGTTCTGCAAAGCTTAGTGACGATAAAGGAGCAGGCTCTTTGACTGCCCTGCCATTTATTGAAACACAAGCTGGGGATGTTGGTGCGTATATTCCAACCAACGTTATCTCCATCACAGACGGACAAATCTTCTTGCAGTCTGACTTGTTCCACTCCGGTGTAAGACCTGCGGTTAACCCGGGTATTTCTGTATCACGTGTTGGTGGTTCCGCTCAGATTAAAGCGATGAAGAAAGTATCGGGTACCCTTCGTCTTGATTTAGCTTCTTTCCGTGAATTAGAGGCATTTGCTCAGTTTGGATCTGATCTTGACCAAGCAACACAAGCGAAGCTTTCCCGTGGTGAGCGTACGGTAGAAGTGTTAAAACAGGGACTTCACCAGCCGCAGCCGGTAGAAAAGCAAGTAGCTATTATTTACTCGCTGACAAAAGGATTTTTGGACGATATTCCAGTTAAAGATGTACAGCGCTTTGAATCCGAATTATTCGTTTACTTGGATTCCAACCACAAAGAGCTCTTAAATGGAATTCGTGAAACTGGAAATCTTCCAGACGATAAAGACTTTAGTGCAGCAATCGAAGGATTCAAAAAATCATTTAACGTGTCTAAATAATATATCAGGAAGACTTCTTGAAAAGGATAGAGAAGCTGTAAATGCCGACGGCTGATGCGGCAGACTCTCCTTTTTGAGCAGTCTCAACCTTTGTGCCCTTACGGAGAAGGTGGTGAAAAGAGATGGCCTCATTACGTGAGATAAAAACACGGATTAACTCAACAAAAAAGACAAAACAGATCACCAAGGCAATGGAAATGGTTTCAGCTTCTAAACTGAACCGTGCCCAAAACAACGCCCAATCGTACGAACCTTACACCCAGAAAATCCGTGAGGTGGTTGCAAGTATTGCTTCAGGCAACTCAGATGCCAGCCACCCTATGCTTGAAGAGCGTCCGGTAAAAAAGACAGCTTACGTTGCTATTTTTTCTGACCGCGGCTTAGCCGGCGGTTATAATGCGAGTTTAATTCGTTCCTTTATTGACGAAATTAACAAACGGCATAAATCAAAAGATGAATACGGCGTGATTGTTCTTGGGCGGATTGGCCGGGATCTTCTGAAAAAAAGAGGAATCCCTATTTTAGATGAAATTACCGGTCTTCCGGATGAACCGGTATTTAATGATATAAAAAATATCACTCGTTTGGCAGTTAATATGTACGCCGATGAAGAGATTGATGAGTTGTATCTCTGGTACAACCACTTTATCAGTCCTATTCAGCAGGACGTTACAGAAACGAAACTGCTGCCTCTAACAGATATGAGCGAAGAAACAGATTCAAAACAAACTTACGAGTATGAGCCGTCCGCTGAAGCAATACTCGATCAGCTTCTACCGCAATATGCAGAGAGCTTAATATACGGCGCTTTACTAGATGGAAAAGCTAGTGAATTTGGTGCTCGTATGACAGCAATGAGTGCGGCTACAGATAACGCTGGAAGTATTATTGAGGATTTAACTCTTTCTTATAACCGTGCGAGACAAGCAGCTATCACACAGGAAATCAGTGAAATTGTCGGCGGCGCGGCAGCACAAGAGTAAACGAGAAGCTGACAGGATTTAGATAGGAGGGAAAATAATGAGCAATGGACGAGTCACCCAGATTATGGGGCCGGTAGTTGACGTTGCATTTCCAAGCGGCCAGCTGCCTGAATTAAATAACGCCCTAAAAGTTTCCCAAAAAGCTCAAGCAGAAGGGGAAACAAATGTAGACGTGACATTGGAAGTAGCATTGCATTTAGGCAACGACACAGTGCGTACAGTTGCAATGGGTTCAACAGATGGATTAGTACGGGGTACGGAAGTTGTGAATACTGGCGGAGCGATTTCTGTTCCAGTTGGTGAAGCAACGCTTGGAAGAGTGTTTAATGTACTTGGTGATACCATCGATTTGGAAGAGCCAATTGGACCAGAAGTAGAAAGAAATCCGATTCACCGCGAAGCTCCATCTTTTGATGAGCTGTCAACGCAAACAGAAATTCTTGAAACAGGGATTAAAGTCGTTGACTTGCTCGCTCCGTATGTAAAAGGTGGTAAAATCGGTTTATTCGGCGGTGCCGGTGTTGGTAAAACCGTATTAATTCAGGAGCTTATTAACAATATTGCCCAAGAACATGGCGGTATTTCTGTGTTTGCAGGTGTAGGGGAGCGTACACGTGAAGGGAACGACCTCTACTATGAAATGCAGGACTCCGGTGTTATTAACAAAACAGCTATGGTGTTCGGACAGATGAATGAGCCGCCAGGAGCGCGTATGCGTGTGGCACTTACTGGTCTTACACTAGCTGAACACTTCCGTGATGTAGATGGTGCAGACGTATTGCTCTTTATCGACAACATTTACCGTTTTACACAAGCAGGTTCTGAGGTATCTGCATTGCTTGGCCGTATGCCGTCTGCAGTTGGTTATCAGCCGACGCTTGCAACGGAAATGGGTCAGCTTCAAGAGCGTATTACATCTACGAAAAAAGGTTCTGTAACGTCTATTCAGGCGATTTATGTACCTGCCGATGACTATACAGACCCTGCACCAGCCACTACATTTGCTCACTTGGATGCAACAACAAACCTTGAGCGTAAACTAACAGAGATGGGTATCTACCCAGCTGTGGACCCGCTCGCTTCTACATCCAGAGCACTTTCTCCAGAAATTGTCGGAGATGAACATTATCAAGTGGCACGTGAAGTGCAGCAAACTCTTCAAAAATATAAAGAACTTCAAGATATCATTGCTATCCTTGGTATGGATGAATTATCTGAAGAAGATAAATTGATCGTACATCGTGCACGCCGCATTCAATTCTTCTTGTCCCAGAACTTCCACGTAGCGGAACAGTTCACTGGACAAAAAGGTTCTTATGTACAGGTGAAAGATACGATCCGCGGTTTCCGTGAGATTCTTGATGGGAAGCACGATGACGTTCCAGAAGATGCATTCCGCCTGGTCGGACCAATTGAAGATGTACTTGAAAACGCAAAGGCTATGTCCTAAGCGGGGATGCTGTTAAGGAGGATTAATCATGTCAACGTTAAATGTCAATGTTGTCACTCCTGATGGCACAGTATATGAAGGGGATGTAGAAATGGTCAGTGTCCGCGCACAAAGCGGAGAACTAGGTATACTGCCAGGTCACATTCCGTTGGTTGCACCGCTTGCGGTATGCGCTGCCCGCCTGAAACATGAATCAAGAGTTCAACTTGTTTCTGTTAGCGGCGGCTTCATTGAGGTCCGTCCGGATAAAGTTACGATTCTCGCCGAAGCGGCAGAAACGCCGTCAGAAATCGACGTAGAACGTGCCCGTGAGGCGAAAGTACGGGCAGAAGACCGGCTTAACCGTGCCAAACAGGAAGAGATCGACTTTAAACGGGCCGAGCTTGCCCTGAAACGAGCTAACACAAGACTTGAGGTAGCTGGGAAGTAATTTATTTAAAAAGCTGTTCTGAGGCATGTCTGATTGCTTCAGAGCAGCTTTTTTGAATGAAAAAATAAATACAGTATGCAACCGATAAACTACTGTAGTACATTTACATGGCGGTAAGCAATTTTTTTTAAACATAAAATGAATCAGTCTACTATATAATATAACGACCGGGATTCGTTTTATAGATCCCGATAGTAAGCAGAGATTGTCTCACATTGTAAGAGGTAACAGTTGTCATACAAATGGAACATTATTCGCGAATTTAACATGTCCTTAGATGCAGCCATAAACGCCGCGTCCTGTACGTTGACGTGTTCTGTAGTTTAGCAGCACTTTTTCAGGGCACTCTTAGCATATTAAAGCAGATGTGGTACATGTTACGAAATAATCAATTCAGAAAACTAGGACAGTTTGTCTGAAAACATGCTTCACTATGACGTAAAGCACACTAGTTTTGTGACGTTACCTAGATATTTCATTCTCCCCTTCGTTTGGTTTTTACTTAGCTTTATTACGTTTAAAACAAGTTACAAAAAGTTGGAATTAACATCTATAATGATACTAATTACCCAGAATTATATGTTCGTATAACCTTATAACCGTTGTGACTCTAAGACTCACTTTAGTTTATGAGTGTTTTGCCATTTCATGCCACTATTATCACAATTGTAATATAAACGTAAAAAAGTTCACAATTTTTATACCTCTTTTTGTTTAAATTTAATACAATAGTGGTACATGCAAAATAAGCATCTTAAAAATTCCAAAATATGAACGATATGTTAACTTTCTTGTCCTAATTTTACAAATTTAAAAACTTTATACAACTGTTATAGAAAATAATGTTATAACATATTAAAATAAAGTGTTAGGATGTAAAGGGTAAACTTAGGTACAATGACTCTTCTCATTTATTTGATAATGCCCTATGATACTCTTCGGATTGTCAAACAGGGCGAGTATCGTTTTAAGGAGTTTTGAACATGCACCCTGAAGGACAAGAAGCGGTGTTACATATCGTGGTAAACCTCTTTTTTTTGGTCGTAGTCTGGTGGAGTTTACAGGCTTTTCGATTTGACGTGTTTGTCCGAAATCCAGAAGGAGCAAAGGCGAAAATGCTGATGATCTTGCTAACAATAGCCATCAGTCATCTGGTCAGTTCTTTTTTCCTCGAATATTTTCAAGGATCGCTTATGCTGCGTTATTTATTTTAAATAATGCTAAGTGCCAGGACATACACTCATCCCCTTGATCTTCCATGTATGTACTCGTTTTCAAAGGTGAAAATGAATAATAAGAAGACAGGCGGAGCCAATAGGAATTTTCTGTATTTTTCTTGTCGAAAAAACAAGTTTATTGTTGAAAAAAACGGGAAAATCAGCCTCGTTATGTCACACACCAAAAATGAAGCACCCGTGTAACTTAATCATTCTTTTAGCGACTAAGCTATCGAGCCCTTTAATTAAAGAAGCCATAAGAAAAGTGCAAGCGCCTTGCTGATGAGCGACAAGTCCTGGAGGGGCGGCATATGGAAAGCTGATCTTTGCTTTCCATTGACGGACCGATGGAATCTCGAGCGAGTAGGCGCTGGAGCTAGACATTTAAACGCCAAGTTCAAATGAAAGTCGTAGTTTTGATCCTTTACCAAAGTTAAACACTATAAAAAACACAGATTGGGCGCCCGTTTCCGTGAAGGACAGGGAACGCCTATATAAACTAATGAATACGTATAAAGTAAAGCATATATCCTGTCTTTTATTGTCCTTAGAGATAGAAACGAACCAGAACGACATGCAGGATATAATTAATTAATCAGCATTCGTAGAAAAACTCGGCTTTTAGCCGAGCATCATGAAAAAGCCAAAGTTTTTCTTTATCGTTATCAATTTTTTCTTTCCTAACAGTACAAAATACAGGATCACTTTAGGACGCGGAGGGGAATACGTTGGATAAAATTAAAGTTAGAGGAGGAAAGCGGCTTAAAGGCACAGTAAAAGCTGAGGGAGCAAAGAATGCTGTACTGCCTGTGATCGCCGCCTCACTCCTTGCTGAAGAAGGAACCAGCACTATCTATGATGTACCACCACTAGCAGATGTATTTACAATGAAAAATGTTTTAAATTATATGGACGCTGATGTAAATTATGAAGATGGAGTTTTTACTGCTGATTGCAGAGGTTCATTAAAAACAGATGCGCCATTTGAATATGTGCGCAAAATGCGTGCATCGTTTCTTGTGATGGGTCCGCTGCTCGCAAGAAAGGGACGTGCGCATATTGCTCTTCCTGGAGGATGTGCGATTGGTTCCAGGCCGATCGATCAGCACCTTAAAGGATTTGAAGCAATGGGTGCAACCGTTGAAATCGGAAAAGGCTACATTGAAGCTAAAGTTAAGCATCGATTGCAAGGCGCTCGAATTTATCTTGATTTTCCCAGTGTCGGTGCAACAGAAAATATTATGATGGCTGCTACACTAGCAGAAGGAACTACTATTTTAGAAAATGTAGCAGAAGAACCAGAAATTGTAGATCTTGCTAATTATTTAAATGCAATGGGAGCAAAAGTTCGTGGTGCAGGAACTGGCACGATTAAGATTGAAGGTGTTGACCATATGCACGGCGCAGCACATAATATCATTCCCGATCGCATTGAAGCAGGTTCGTTTATGATCGCAGCGGCTATTACAGGTGGAGAGGTTTTCGTAGAAGGCGCTCTTCACGAGCACTTACGCCCGCTTGTAGCAAAAATGCGTGAAATGGGTGTTATTATTGAAGAGCACGATAATGGAATGAAAGTAATCGGTCCTGACATTCTAAGACCTGTAGATGTAAAAACCATGCCGCATCCCGGTTTTCCAACCGATATGCAAGCTCAATTTATGGCTCTTTTAACGCAGGCAAAAGGAACAGCAGTTATCACAGAGACCGTATTTGAAAACCGATTCATGCATGTGGAAGAATTCCGCCGTATGAACGCAAATATTAAAATTGAGGGAAGAACAGCCATTATAAGCGGTCCCGTTCGCCTGCAGGGAGCGGAAGTCGCAGCCACTGATTTACGTGCAGGAGCCGCATTAATTTTAGCTGGATTGGTTGCAGAAGGTGAGACTACTGTAACAGAACTTCGGCATTTGGATCGCGGCTATGTTGATTTTCACAAAAAGCTGCAAGCTCTAGGTGCACGAGTAGAACGCGTTCAGGAAGCAGACGTTACTGAAACCGAAGAAATACAACAAGATACAGCAGTGCTGCGTACAGCGAATAATTAATAGGAAAAACCGGTGCCTATAAGGTGCCGGTTTTTTGTGCTTTGTGCATTAAGGTATAAACAAAAACATAAGACGAAATGCTGAAATGGCGGGCCAAACGGGTAGATATCCATGTACTCTTGGGCCAGACCCCCATATTTGGTTTATGGCTTTAGATCGAGATTTATGCATTTGAACAATCTAGAAAATATGATCCCCATTGGAGAAGAAATGAATCTTTTTAAAATAAGGCCTCAATTGTGATCTAGAATGAAGGCATTTGATCTAAGTAAGAGTAAAAATGCGCCCAGTCAGGAAAATATGATCCACATTGAAGAGGAAATGCACCACCTTCAAAGAGAGGGCGTAATACGGTCCAGATGAAAGACATTTGATTAAGTCGAGAGAAGAATTGCATCCAATCCAGAAAAATATGATCCGAAATGAAGAAGAAATGTACCACTTTTCAAAATAGGAGTAGACTTACGATCCAGAAAGGAAGTATTTGATCAAAGTGGGAGCAGAAATGCGTTTTGATCTAGGAAATATGATCATCCATGAAGAGGAAATGCATCACCTTTTAAAGAGGGGCGCAATACGGTCCAGATGAAAGATATTTGATCAAAGCGAAAGGAAGAATGCAACACCGTCTAGAAGTTATGAACCATTTCATCTGAAAATGAGCGCCTTTCCCTTTTAAAGTTCCTTATCCCGACTGTATAATTGAAGCCTCGTTCTTGAATTTGTACTCAGCCTTTCCCGGAACAGCCTTCCTATTATTATTTAACATATGCTATCCACGTTTAGGAGCAAGAATTGATGGCATATTCACCTCCACCCCTTATATACATTGAGTAATTTAACGGACCCATTATCATCATGCTGCTACAATCATAAAGATGTTTTTTCACTCATATAGTGTGTCATGGCAAAAAATGCTAGTCAGGGTTAGCGTGAGCAAATGTCGTAATACATCTTCCTGGCTCGATTTGATTCTGGACGGGAGGCTGTGCCATGCATAAATGGATTTTTGTTCCGCTGTTATTCATCGGCCTGTTTTTTCTTGTGCCTATTTTATTTGTTTTACTTCCAGGCGGGGAAGTTGAAGATGATGCTGTGAACTCGGGAGATGAAAACAGCCAAAGGTCAGTAAAACTGACTAAGGAAGAACAAGAATCAGAACTTGCAACAAAGATGGAAAACATGAGCATTCCGGTATTTCGAAGTGAAACAGAGACAGTAGAAGAAATGGAACTTGAGGAATATGTCGCAGGTGTAGTCGCATCTGAAATGCCAGCGGAGTTTGAAATAGAAGCCCTTAAGGCACAAGCATTGACGGCCCGTACCTTTATAGCTCGAGAGATGATTTCGCCATCTGATATAAATTTGCCAGAAAACGCTCTAGTGACAGATACGCAAATGCATCAAGTATATCAAAATGAAGAAGAGCTGCGGGAAAAATGGGGAGATGATTATCAATGGAAAATGGATCGGGTAAAAGAGGCTGTGCTTGCTACAGCAGGGCAGGTTTTAACTTATGAAGGGGAACCCATTACAGCAGCTTTTTTTTCGACAAGTAACGGCTATACCGAAAACGCAGAAGATTACTGGAAAAATCCAGTACCATACTTACAAAGTGTAGAAAGTCCATGGGATCAAGGGTCTCCTCAATATGAAAATGCAAAGCGCATCGCTGCAGCAGAGGTTGAGCGGCTCTTAGGCATTACCATTTCTGCAAATGAAACAGGAGAAATTATAAGCAGGACTGATGGTGGTCGTGTAGCTGAACTGCAGTTAGGTGGAGAAACCTTTTCGGGAAGAGATATTCGAGAAAAGCTGAATCTTCACTCGAGTGATTTTCAAATTTCGCGCGAAGGGGAAGAGTTTTTATTCACGACAAAGGGATGGGGCCACGGCGTTGGAATGAGTCAATACGGAGCGGAAGGAATGGCAAAAGAAGGGAAAGATTATAAAGATATATTGCACCACTACTATAAAGGAGTAGACATTTCAAGCCTTTAAAAGGACTAAAAATCTGTAATTAACGTTTATAAAACAATTTAGAGCAAAATTTCTGATTATTTTTTTATAAAAGGTATATTTTTCCTCGCATCTGATCAGAATGGGTGCTGAGGTGATAACAAATGAAAGATGAAGAAAAACAGCAATCTGCTTCCCGCGAATCCAGAGGAGTGAGAAGCAAAGTGCGTCAATGGAGTAGAAAAAGCTGGTTTTGGCCTGCAGTCTACCTAAGCGCATGTGCCGTACTCCTAGGAGCATATTTTCTTATTCAAAGTCCTGCTGGAACTGACCAGGCCGAGGAAGACCAACCATTCGGTGACGAGCAGGAGTGGAACAATGCATCCGAAGATCCGGGAACAGGTGATGAAGAATCAGTCCCTACTGCAGCAGAAGACGAAACAATTCAAATGCCAGTAATGGATGAAGAGAGCGTAGATATCATTGGATATTATTACGATCATGACGCAGCAGCCGAGGAACAACAAGACGCTCTAGTTTATTACAATAATATGTATTATCAAAACAAAGGTATTGACATCGCAGCAAATGATGGAGAAACTTTTGAAGTAACTGCGGCAGCCACTGGTGAAGTAGTGAAAGCAGAAAAAGATGATGTTCTAGGATATGTTGTCGATGTGAAACATCCTAATGATATCGTCACTTCATATAACAGCTTAGAGGACCTTCAAGTTGAAGAAGGCGATACAATTACGCAAGGATCCGTTATTGGTTCAGCTGGCAGAAATGTGTATAACAGTGATGCCGGGATTCATGCCCACTTTGAAATCCGCATGAATGGCGAGCCATTAAATCCTTCTGATGCTTTTCATCAAAAGCTTAAAGATGTAAAACAGCCGGAAGACAGCAATAAAGAAAGCGCAAAAGAAGAAGATACAAATGATGAAGCAAACGAAGAAGAATCTTCTTTAGATGAATTCCCGATTTTTGACGGTGATGATGAAGAAGAAACCGATGAAGGTGATTCTTCAGATGAACAAGATGATTCCGTTGAAGAAGAGGAAAACGAAGAACAATAATATTTAAATAGCGAAAAAACTGTCCGGGTTCTCGGCCGCCGGGCAGTTTTTTTGTACTTAAGAACACAGCGGTTGCCGGCTAAAGAAAATGATGAACTCTACTAAAAACACACATGTCCTGTGTGCAACGTAGAAGCTACCGCGTCCTCTTGTGAACAACGGTCGATATTAGAACATCCCGGTTCGTCAAAACAGCGAAGAACCTTTAGTAAGCGGTCTTTGCTCACGAGGAAGCTGAAGCGTTGATCGTGATATGGTGTTCAGCTGGGGGGCAGTCTCTTTTTCTAAGAAGGTAAGAAATTATAAAGATTAGGCGTTTTTGATGTCTAGCTCCAGCGCCTATTCGCTCGAGATTCCTTCGGTTCATCAATGGAAAGCAAAGATCAGCTTTCCATATGCCGACCGCTCGTGAGCAAGGCGCTTGCGCTTTTCTTATGTCTTCTCCTCATTTATTTCTTTTTATTTCCATTTAAAATATTTACATAAATTTTTGACAAATTTTTAACAAAATTAGTTGACTTTGTATCAGAAAATTTGAAATAATGTGTATTATAACAACGAAAAAATATACCTTTAAAGTACAAACAGTTATACGTGCTCAAATTGTATAAAACAAGTAATATGTGCGTCATAAGGGAGGTTCTGCTTCCTAGTGATATTAGGTGGAAAGGAGAGACAGTAAATGACGGCACTCATTTTGTTTTGGGTCATAGCTATTGCCAGTTTAATTGTAACAATTAAATATAAGAAACCGCTTCTTCTTACGGTGCCGTTTGCAGCGATGGGGATTTATCTCGTCATCGAAATTGCCCGAGTTCCAATGCCGTTCTGGGAAACTGTTCAAATGATTTTTGAATTTAGATAATTTGGAAGACGGATCAGGAGGATGGATATGACAGAAGCATTAAAGTGCAGTAAATGCGGTAAGAGCAACCTTTGGGTGCTGTCTCCGTTACGGTATATCTTCTTTACATCAACGCTTCCTGTACTGGCTGCATTGCTGTTTGGATTTTTAGGTGATCCCGTATTTTTCCTTTTCATACCGGCTGTCATACTAACAAATCATTTGCTAGCAAAGAAGAAAACACCATTGAAAATTTGCAAAGATTGTAAACATACGGAGAATAAACCCTCCCATCATTCTGCTTCCTAAAAGCAGATTTTAAAGCTATTAAACTGAAAGCGATTTCATTATTAAATAAAGGAGGTGAAAAACGAAGAAGCCCTTAATGTTTTTGCATATCTTTGCGGAGGTGAAACATTTTGAAAAAAGTTGATAAAGAAGTAGCAGACGCTTATTTTAGGACAAGAACTACTTTAATTGTTATTTTCTTAAGTATCGGATTTCTCGTTTCATTCGGTGTTGTAGCATTTGCTGAGTTTTTCTCTCAATTTAAATTTTTAGGAGTAGAATTTCATTATTATATGGGATCCCAAGGAGCAGTTGTGATTTTCATTCTCTGCTTATTCTTAAACGCTGTACTAAGTGATAATGTAGACAAAAAATACGGAATTGATGACGATGCAAATGCCTCAATCAGTAGTGGAAAAACAGTTGACCATTAATAAACACCTTACAACGAATAAGTAAAATTGACAGAAAACAATTTAAAAAAATAGGCACCATTAACTAGGGGGGATCCACTTGGATGCACAAACTTTAGTATCACTTGGCCTTATACTTGCTACCTTTGCATTATATATTGGTATTTCTATATTTAATCGAGCAAAACAAACATCAGATTTCTATGTTGCCAGCCGTGGGATACCGCCATTCTGGAACGGGATGGCTATCGGCGGGGACTGGATGAGTGCGGCTTCATTCATCGGTATGGCCGGAACGGTATTAGCGCTCGGTTATGACGGTCTTGCTTATATTATGGGCTGGACGGGCGGTTATTTGCTGCTTACGTTTTTGCTTGCGCCTCAGCTTAGAAAATATGGCCGTTTTACTGTACCGGAATTTATCGGCGACCGTTTTGATAGTAATCCAGCTCGACTTATTGCTGCTATTGCCACCGTTATTATAAGTTTTACTTATATTATTGGGCAGTTGTCTGGTTCCGGCGTTGTTATTGGAAGACTATTTAGTATTCCAGCAATGTATGGAACAATGATAGGTGTCGTTATCATAGCGATTTATGCAACACTTGGCGGGATGAAAGGGGTTACTTGGACACAGGTTGCTCAATATATCATCTTAATTGTGGCTTATATCATTCCGATCGTTTTTATGTCTTTACAAGTTTCTGGGAATCCACTTCCCTGGCTTACTTATGGAAATGTGGTAGATGAAATCGGAGCGATTGACCAGGAATTAGGTCTCTCTGAATATTTTGCTCCGTTTGCAGAAAGTGACAAAAGTCAGTTTATTGCACTCTTATTTACATTAATGGTTGGTACTTCTGCCTTGCCGCACGTTATCGTCCGTTTTTATACGGTGACAACGATGAAAGCAGCGCGCTGGAGTGGGGCATGGGCTCTGTTATTTATCGGTTTCTTGTATTTATCTGCACCAGCTTATGCCGCTTTTTCTCGTTTTATTCTGATGACCCAAGTGGCCGGTCAGCCGATGGATGAGCTTCCTGGCTGGACAGATAGCTGGATTAATACTGGGCTATTGGAAATAGCCGATCAAGATGGCGACGGTGTGCTGGATTGGACAGAAATTGCAGTTGGAAATGACATGGTCGTTATGGCTACACCAGAAATCGCAAACTTAGGAATGTTTGTCATTGGTTTGGTAGCTGCAGGGGCAATGGCTGCTGCTTTATCTACAGCGGGCGGACTTCTCATAACGATTTCTTCATCCTTTGCACATGATATTTATTATCGTCTAATGAATCCAAAAGCAACAGACCAACGCCGCTTAAACGCAGGCCGAATTGCAATTGTCCTTTCCACTGTGGTTGCTGGTCTTGTCGCATTGGACCCGCCAGGTGTTATTACCCAAATTGTAGCGTGGGCGTTTGCTTTAGCCGGGGGTACTTTCTTCCCTGTACTGTTCCTTGGTGTATGGTGGAAACGCATGAACTCAAAAGGTGCAGTTGCGGGTATGCTTGTTGGTCTTGCCAGCACGCTTTGCTACATTTTCTTAGCGATGAATGATATCATGCTCTTTGGTATCCAAGACACTGGTGCAGGGGTGATTGGGGTTCCTATTAACTTCCTTGCTTGTGTGATCGTATCACTTGTTACAGCACCGCCAGCCCAGCACTTGCAAGATGATGTCATTGACCTTCGCTACCCGGAACAAATGACATACAAAGATGGCGAGGTTTGGATGAACGATGGAACAGGAAAATAAGGTTTATAAAGACCAGATTTATAACCATCCCATATTCAGCGGCGCAACTGCCGCTGAATTTGGCGCTTTTATGGAGAAATGCACGATAAATAATTACGAGAAATCAGAAAGAATTCTTTATTCGCAAAGCCCTCGAAACGGCTTGCTCTTAATTTTAAAAGGCGTAGCGGAAGTATGTGTAGCTTTTCACGAAAACAATAAAAACCATGAAGTGCTTGAAGTCCTTGAAAGAGGAGAAATTATCGGTTTTTCCAGTTTAGCTGATTTTCTCGGTGAACCTGCTCATTACGAATATCCTTACACTGTTGAAGTGAGAGCGGTGGAGGAAGCTGTATGCCTTCACATTCCATATTCCGTAATGGAAGCTCGCTGGACCGAGGAAGAAGTGAGAGATTATGTGCTTCGTCAAGTGTCAGTGCGGCTTCGCGATATTTACGCTTCTCTTGCTGAACAAGTCCATCTTGCCAATCAGTGGGGAGAATCTGATCCGTTTATTCAAAGGGTGCAGGATATGATGACTGCGCCTGCCGTTAAAGTAACCAGCCAAACGCGAATTGCTGAAGTCGCAGAAAAAATGGTAAAAGAAAATGCCAGTTCGGTTGTCGTGGAAAAAGAACAGCAGCACTTGGCTGGTATTATCACGGAAAAGGATTTGGTTCAGCGTGTGGTGGCTTTTGGTAAAGACGGGAAAACCACAGCTGCAGAAATCATGAGCAAAAAACCTTACATTATCACAAGACAAGCATATTATTATGAAGCGATGTCGAGTTTTTTCATGAACGGAGTGAAACACCTTCCTGTTGCAGAAGAGGATGACCACAAGAAAATCATCGGAATGATTACATTATCGGACTTATTAAAAAAGAAAAACCGCGGGAAGTTTGATATTTTACAAGAAATCGAATCATCAGATGAAAAAACACTCCCAACTGTAAAAAACGCAATTTACGATGTCCTTGCAAATTTAATTCAAGATGAAATTCCAACGCTTCACACTCTCGAAATAGTCACAAAGCTATATGATCGATTAGTTCGTCATTGTGTTGATCTTGCTTTAAAAAAAATAAAAATAAAATACGGAGAACCGCCGGCAGCTTTTGCTTTCTTTTTAATGGGCAGTGGAGGCAGAGCAGAACAATTTATGCTTACCGACCAGGACCATTTTCTTGTATACGAGGATCCTGAAAGCGATAAAGATAAAGAAAGAACAGAGACCTATTTTCGTGCATTAGGAAACGAAATCGTTTATTGGCTTGAACGGGCTGGATACAAGCGCTGTGATGGAAATATGATGGCAAGCGAGACCAATTGGCGGGGAAAAATATCTCATTGGAGAGAACGTCTCAGAACGTGGGGCCTTCGTGCTACAAATGAAAATATTTTGCTTGGTCATAACTTTCTTGCCTTTCGTTATATATACGGGGACCCCTTATTAAAAGATGAGTTTGTCCGAATGGTGCATGAGCAGCTGCAAACATCCAAAATTTTTTTGTTTCGAGCAGCAGAGCAAGAAAAAAATAATCCAGTTCCTACATTGGACCATCCCATACGTGCGCTTTTTAGAGTGAAAAAACAAGGGATAGATATAAAAAAACACGCCCTGTTCCCTTTTCATCATTCTTTACAAATATTGTCAGCTAAACACAGTATTTTCGGTCAAACTCCTCTTCATATGATTACTTCCCTTAAAGAGAAGTCTGTCTTAAGTGAACAGACGGCTGAGGATCTGCGTTTTGCATATCAAGTAGTGTTAAAAATCAGAGTAGAACAGTCTTGGAACCGATATATGCGAGGAGAAGGAAATTCTAGTGAAATCAAATTCACCCAAATGAAATCTAGAGATAAAGAGGAGTTAATATCTGCCTTAAAATCGATTCGTTCTCTGCAATCCCAAACCGTCAATACGTTTGGCATGATGTAAAGAAAGCAGCGGAAGAACAAAGGAGCGAACAAAATAATGTTTTGGAAAAAGAAATGCCTCCATTACCAATTAAATAACCAGATGCCGCTTGATACTCCTTTAAATGAAATGCGCTTTACAGTGTTTGACACCGAAACAACCGGATTTGCTGTTGGAAGCAAGGACAGAATGATTGAAATTGGGGCAGTTCAAGTAGATGGAATGAAAGTGACAGACAACACTTTTCAAACGTATGTGGATCCCGGACGCAATATTCCCCAGGAAATAATGAATCTCACTGGTATTCGACAAAACCAAGTGAACGGTGCGCCTAATGCGCTAGAAGCAATTGAAGCATTTTACCAATTTGTAGAGAAAAATGATAGCGGCGGCTGGGTTGGCCACTACCTGGCGTTTGATATTTTGGTGTTAAAAAAAGAATTACAACGCTATAAATATACGTTTGATGAGCCTTTGTATATTGACACGCTTGATGTGATAGGTTACTTAAATCCTTCCTGGGATATGCGAGATCTCACTCATTATGCCCTGCAGTTCGGTTCCAAGATTTTTGAACGTCATAGTGCGCTCGGAGATGCTTTAACTACTGCTCATTTATTAATTGAGCTTTTCCACCATATTGGCGACCGAGGGAAGAGTACACTTGGTGACTTAGTAGAAATCACACGCAAGGATAATGGGAAAATCACTTTTTAACACCAGTTGGAAAAGACTTTTATAATAACCCCGGTTAAAGCAAAACTCCTGTGTGCGCACCTTAATTTCTGCCGCAAACTATGAAACACACGTTTATTCACTAAACCAATAAAGGAGCCGTCCCAGAGTGACAGCTCCTTTTTCTTTTTTTCTATACCCAGGAAATAAAATTCTTTCAAAAACGACGAAAACCAACAGTATTCTTGATGTCGAAAACTTTTATCTCAATATTATATAAGCAAAACCCTTGTCCTATCAGACTTTTTGGTATATCTGACGCCTTCTGCTAATAAAATGTACTAAATCACCAAGATTGGAGTAGGAGGCGAGTGGTGTGCACGATTACATCAAAGAACGAACCATCAAGATGGGCAGGTATATTGTGGAAACTCGCAAAACAGTAAGGACAATAGCCAGAGAATTTGGTGTTTCTAAAAGTACAGTGCATAAAGACTTAACAGAAAGGCTGCCTGACATAAACCCAGAACTTGCTGAGAAAGTGAAGCATATTTTAGAGTACCATAAATCAATTCGTCACCTCCGGGGAGGAGAAGCGACGAAAATAAAATATAGTAGAGACAAACAGCAGCTTGAAACAGAACCTTCAGCTTAACAACAAGTAGGAGAAGAATGTAAGACTCGTCTCCTATATGAATTTTTGTAAAGAAGGCTGTTTCAAAAGGGAGTGGGGACTCTTTTGAGACAGCTTCAGTATGTTTGAGGTCAATAATGGAATAACTAATAATGTGTCCCGTTTTTACAGGATCGGGGCGATTTTTTATGCTATGAAAAACACTAAATACTTTTCGACAAGAGGCACAGTCAGCTTAACGGCAAGTTTTAGAATGGTATTATTCGTTTTGCTTTCATTATTCGACATAAATTTTCAAATATATTCCGATTTTATCCTATATGTGATAAAATACAATATTAGAGACTAACGACTTGATACCTTAGAATGAAAATAATCTAAGTAGTAAATAAAAAGAGTTCCATAGGAATAGATTACTGGGAGTTTTTACATTTGAAGGAGGAATGAAGGCATGTTTGGCAGGGATATTGGCATTGATTTAGGTACAGCCAATGTGCTCATACATATAAAAGGACAAGGAATTGTACTGGATGAGCCCGCAGTTGTTGCGATTGAAAAAGATACCAAAACGGTGATGGCGGTAGGAGAAGAAGCATTTCGAATGGTAGGGCGCACTCCAGGAAATATTGTGGCTATCCGCCCTATGAAAGATGGAGTTATTGCCGATTTTGACCACACAGAAGCGATGCTGAAACACTTTTTAACAAAAATCAATGCCAAGAGTGTAATGTCAAAACCGCGGATTTTGATTTGCTGTCCAACCAATATAACATCAGTGGAGCAAAAGGCTATTATTGAAGCGGCAGAAAAGAGCGGAAGTAAGAACGTATTTATTGAAGAAGAGCCAAAAGTCGCGGCTATTGGTGCGGGCATGGATATTTTTCAACCAAGCGGCAACATGGTAGTTGATATTGGTGGAGGTACTACAGACGTCGCTGTTTTATCAATGGGGTCTATTGTGACTGCTACTTCAATTAAAACAGCTGGCGACCAATTTGATGCGGATATATTAAATCATATCAAAAAGAAATATAAACTGCTTATAGGGGAACGCACAGCAGAAATAGTGAAAAAAGAAGTGGCAACTGTAGCGCCTAGCGGACGAGAAAATGAGCTTGAAATCAGAGGAAGAGATATGGTAAATGGTCTTCCGCGAACGATTTCAATCAATTCCACTGAAATTTACGAAGCCTTAACAGAGTCAGTAAACCATATTGTTCAAGCAGCTAAAAATGTCTTGGAGCGTACACCGCCTGAGCTTTCAGCTGATATTATTGACCGCGGCGTTATTATTACAGGTGGAGGAGCTTTGCTTAATGGAATGGCTGAGCTTTTAGCAGAGGAGTTAAAGGTTCCTGTAATTACTGCAGAAGAACCAATGCATTGTGTAGCAAATGGAACTGGGATCTTACTTGAAAACCTCGATAAAATGAGCAACAAAAAAGTGAAAATATAAAAAAATTAAGGGTTTCGGCATAGACAAAGAAATCTTCGTTTGGTTAGGTAACATATATAGAAGAACGTCTTTATTTTTGCCGCTAATTAGATGAGGAGGAAATACATATGTTAAGAGGCTTTTACGGAGCCGCTTCCGGTATGATTACCCAGCAGCGCCGCACCGAAATGCTCAATGACAATATGTCAAACATCAATACTCCCGGATATAAAGAAGATAAGGGTTCTACAAGAACATTCCCCGAAATGCTCATTCAAGCTCAAAATAATAACACGCCATTTGGAAGAACGTCGACACCAATTGGTGAGCTGGCCACTGGGGTTTATTTGCAGGACCGCACCCCGAATTTCGAACAGGGTGATATGCTGGAAACCGGCAATAATACAGACGTGGGCTTGCTGCAAGGCGTCCTTCCTGAAAATGAAGACGGAGAACAAGGATCGCTGTTTTTTACCGTGCTCAATGAAGATGGAGAAGAACGTTACACTAGAAACGGCAATTGGACGGTTGACGGGGAGGGATTTTTAATCACAAGTCAAGGGTATTATGTACTTGACGAAGATGGTGAGCCGCTTGAAGTAGATAATGAAAATTTTATGATAGATGAAAATGGCTTGGTAACAAATGAAGAAGGAGAGGAAGCAGGCCAAATTGATATTGCCTACGCGGAAAATGCCAATAACCTTGTGAAAGAAGGAAATGGACTTCTCCGCCTAGATGGGGAAGCAGATGAAGAAGAAGAACTGCCTAGTGCAATAGGAAATGATGAGATTGCCTTTCAATTAAATCAAGGGTTTTTAGAAAGGTCTAATGTAGATCCTGGAGAGACCATGACAGAAATGATGAACACTTATCGTATGTTTGAATCGAATCAGCGCATTCTTCAAGCTTATGATCAAAGCATGGAAAGAGCTGTTAACGATATCGGACGACTCGGATAAAGAAAGATCGCCGAGTGGCGAGATGATAGGTAAAGCCGGAGGCCAGCTTCCGCAAATAGGAAAACAGGAGGAATGTAACCGTTGTATTCATCTATGCTTTCGTCAGCCAATACGATGGGACAGCTCCAGCATCAGCTGGATGGAATTTCTCATAATTTGGCGAACAGTGATCGTACTGGTTATAAAAGAAGAGAATCAACCTTTTCTGATCTCTTATTTCAACAAGTAAATAATCAACCGGTTCCGCAAAATGCAGCGGGACGGCTGACCCCTGAAGGGCTTCGGGTTGGAACAGGGGCAGCTATTGCTCAAACATCCCTGCAATTAGACCAAGGTTCGATTTTAGAAACAGACCGTGAGTTAGACTTTGCAATAACAGAAGAAGATTCATTTTTCCAAGTGGAGTCGATGGCAGATGCTGACGGAGACCCTGAAATCCAATATACAAGAGATGGATCTTTTTATTTATCAGAAAATCCGGACAACCCCGGAGGCTGGACACTCGTTAACAACCAGGGTGATTTCTTGGTGAACGGGGATGGAGAACGGATGGATGTTCCGGCGGGAGCTCGTGACTTTACCCTTCAAGAAGACGGAACGATTGAGGCTCTTTTAGAGGATGACGAAGTGGTTGAAATTGGACAAATTGAATTGGCCCGCATCACAAAGCCTCAGCTCCTAGAGGCTGCTGAAGGGAACAACTTCCGGTTTCCTGACCTTGATGAGCTTGATTTAGAGCAAGCAGATGTGGTAGAGTTTGTTCCGGGTGAAGAAAATCAACTCATTCAAGGATCTTTGGAACAATCGAATGTAGATATGGCTAAAGCCGTAACAGATATGATGAACGCTCAGCGTAATTATTCTTTTAATGCCCGTGCTATCTCACAAGGAGATCAAATGATGGGTCTAATTAACAGCGTTCGCGGTTAATGAATCATTTTGAAAAACGGAGATTAAGAATATGACCCAAAAAGAAGAATCACCAAAAGCACCTGCTGCTGAAGAAAAACATAAAGAAAAAGAAACCGATGCGCTATCTGAAACGAATGAAAAAGATAGAAAGAAGCGGTTTCGATTTAATAAGAAACGTTCGAAGGACCGTATAAGAATGGTACCGATATGGGCGAGGCTTCTTATTATTTTAGGGCTGTTTTTCATTAGTTTAATGGCTGGTTTAATCGTTGGCTATGCTCTCATAGGAGAGGGAAAGTCCATTCAAATATTGAATTGGGAAACGTGGCAGAGCTTATTTGATTTTATGAATGGTAAATAAAGGATGATGATCGCGGACTCCTGCTTGTTAGTTAGGAGTTCTTTTTTACACTTTTGGAAAAGGGTCAAGGTATAAGTTATATTACGGCTTCCGCGGACTTGACGGTAAGTCGAGTTTATCTACCTTTAATGAACTAAACCCTTTGTATACATAAAGGAGGACCATCACATGCTATCTATAGAAGAAATCAAAGACATTATCCCTCACCGTTATCCGTTTTTGCTCATTGACAAAGTAGCAGAACTAGATGAAGGGAAACGAGCCGTTGCTTTAAAAAATGTTTCGGCAAATGAAGAGTTTTTTAATGGTCATTTTCCAGATTACCCAGTCATGCCCGGTGTGCTTATCATCGAAGCACTGGCTCAAACAGGAGCTGTTGCTATCCTGAAAAAAGAAGAAAATCAAGGAAAGCTCGCTCTGTTTGCTGGTATTGAAAATTGCCGTTTTAAATCGCAAGTAAAACCTGGAGACCAGCTCACTCTTGAGGTAGAGATTTTAAAATTACGCGGAAGAATAGGAAAAGGAAAAGGCGTGGCTAAAGTGGGAGACACCGTAGCAGCGGAAACAGAACTCGTTTTTGCTCTTCAAGATCCTGAGAAATAATGGGAGGTCCAGGTAGTATGAAAGCAAGCATCATTGCAGCAGTATTACTAATTTTGGTCACAATTATTGGCTCATTTCTTGGGACAGCCGACCCAAAAGCAGCTGATATAATTGCTCCGATTGCAGGAAGCATCCTTTCCATTTTATTATTTTTTGGTTTTATGAAATGGGAAGACAAGTTGACCAATGGATTGTAAGAAAAATCTTCAAGCCAAAACAAAATGTAAAAGGACGCCCTCTGCCAACAATAGGGGCGTCCTTTTTTTAAGATATACCTTTTTCTAATATTACTCTTGCACTTCTTCGATATCCTCTACCTCATCGATTTCTTCCATTTCTTCAATCTCTTCAAAGTCTTCGATTCCTTCCATCTGCTCTTCCTGCCATTCCATCACTTCATCAAAGGTGATGATTTGATCTTCATTTTCAGGAAGACCATATTCGAAAGAAACATCTTCATTGAAATCATTCATGGAAAGTTCATAGTTAATACCAAAAGAAATCGTTTCTTCTTCATCAGTGTAACTTACTGCAATATTTCCAGTATCAAATACCACATAGTTATTTTCATTAATAGCTTGATAAATTTCAAAGTTTTCTAGGTTTAAATTATTGAGAAATTCATCGAAATCTGCATCTGCTTCTTCATTAAGCTTTTGTGCTTCTTGTGCAGACAGCCCAAGTGTAGAAGCCAGCTGCGGGTTAGCTAAAATCGTCTCTAGTTCCGGCCATACCGATTCTTCTAAAACAGTAGTCAAATCCTCAAGGTCTTCATTTGTTAATTCAAACGACAAGATATGTTCATAGGTAATATCTGCTGGCACAGATGCATGACTATCATGAAGCGCAAAGTATTCCGTACCGAAATGATCAAGCAGCACGTCATACACTTCCTGCATCATTTCTTGCTGCTGTTCCACATCATAAAGGGAACCTGCATCTTCCCCGATCATTTCTTCAAAATCATATTCAATATACTTATCCTGCCACTCTTCTGGGTACCCCATGAATGCAGCGTCTGTAATATATTCATAGCTTTTACCTTCTGACATGATAGAAGGCATAACCATTTTTTCATCAAAACCTGGAATCTCCTGTTCGATAACTGCTTCTGAAATCAGTGGATCTTTTTGATACGTACCACTAAGACCCATTGTCATTTCACTGGATTCGTCAATCAATTGCTGTTCTTCTTCAGAAATGTCTTCAGGAACCGGGAATTCCATCATGATATCCATTGATCCGTCAAACGTATATGTGTCAAGCGCTAACTGAGCGTCCATTGTATCTTGAAGGAGCTGAACAATTTCCTCATCCCGCTCTGGATCAGGGTTTTCAGAAGGAACATCAATACTATTTTTCATAAATGTAGAAAACTGAGCACGAGTTGTTGGCTGATTAGGGCGGAACGTTTGATCTTCTTCGTATCCGGTTGCGATATCGTTAGCAGAAAGAGCTGAGATATATTCATAAGCCCAGTGATCTTCATTCACATCAGCAAAATCTTCCTCTGCTTCTCCAGACAAATCATATGCTAACGTCAAAACTTTAGCCATTTGTCCGCGTGTTAATGGTTTATTTGGCATAAACTTACCGTCTTTACCTTCGATGATTCCAGCCTCGGCTACTGCAGCCGCTGCTTCATATGTAGAATCATCTGACCGCACATCTTTAAAACCAGGATCCTCTGAACTTTCTAAGTCCAAAGCACCCGCAATCATAATTGCTGCTTGGGAACGCTTCACAGGTTGGTTAGGACGGAAACTTCCATCAGGGTAACCAGTGATGATTTCCTCATCAGCTAAAAACTCAATGGAATCCTTCGCCCAAAAGTCTTCCTTTACATCCTTAAATGCATTCTCGGCCCCTGCCATACCTGGTAAAGCCAAAGAAGCAATCAAGGAAGCAGAAAGTGCAGCACTTGCAAACTTTTTCATATAATACCCTCCTAAAAGATATAATTCTATTATTTTGCCATATCTAGTATACACTGCCTTTTTACCTTCATCTAGAGAAAATGGCAAAACACTCTCTATGTGTTACGAAGAAATTTATTAAAAGGTTTCAAAGAAAAGAAGGTTTTTTGATAAAGGAAAAGATTAACACAAGAAGAGGAATGAAGGAAAAAGGCGCACTACTTAATAGCCTCGTTTCAATAAGAGGCACTTTGCAAAAAGCTGCTCATAAAACGAAAAGGGAAGCAAATTCCCACCAGCAAGTAAGAGGGATTCCGGTAGAGAAATGGTCAAAAATGTTAAGCCCTAACTATGGGCATAACCCTAAAGAGAAGAACATACTTTTTCTATCTCAAATGAAAAATAAAAAAATGTAAAACAGATTCAAAAAAAGACGCAATGTCTAGACCGAAACAATCCTGCTTTGCTAGGATAAGGCATATTTAATGTTATAATGTAAAAGCTGAAAAACTATAACGGAGGTAGACATCATGAACAAAAAATGGCTATTAGTTACTGCAGCCGCTTTTGCCGCAGCAGTATTAGCAGCTTGCGGCGATAGTGAAAAACCAGCAGAAAATACAGGAACAGAAACGATAGAAGAGCTTGAAATAGAAACAGAAGATCACAAATCAGATCAGTCTGCAGACGAAGATACAAATGTAGAAGAAAGCTCTGATAAAGAAAACGACGAGAATAAAGGCACCTCCGAAGAAGAACCAGTTGAAGATATCACAGAAGAATAATAAAAAATACATGAAAGCAAGCACCCATTGATCGGGTGCTTTTTTTTAATCTTAAGTTTGTGCATATAACTAGTAAAGACGCTCATAAAAGGAAAAAAATGAATCAAATCTCCCCGAAGTAAATGCATAACCTGAAATATATGGCTAAATCCAAGCCACAAGAGAGAGGGAGGCGCATAAAGGAAAGAGAAAGGATCAAACCAAAGAGGAAGTGGCTCATATTATTAGAAAGGAGCTCAAAACGACCGAATCTCGATCGAATCGAAGCAGGAAGAGAGAGGTAGACGCATAAAGGAAAGCGCAATGCCCATACTTGGAGGGACAGGCTCCGCTGCCCGTTCAGTATAAGGTTATAAAATTCTTTGAAAATTTCCCCTATAATGCAGGAATCACTCGAAAAATACAGAACTATGTTATTTGAAGAAAAAGGAGTGATAATTTGATAGAAAAACCTCGAAAAATCCCATTAAAACTGCAAACGTTAGAGGCAATTTTACGAAGGCTTCCTTCCAACCATCCAAAAAGAGAAGAAATAGAGACTGAACATACGAAAACTGCAGCGGGGTACCAAGGAGAAAAATCGTTGGATTATTATTTACATTTTCTCCCCGACAACGAGTATCTGATTTTAAATGACCTTCGCCTTCCTCACAAAAACCACTTTTTCCAAATCGATACTCTCCTTTTGTCCACTCGGTTCCATCTCATTATTGAAGTAAAAAACTTCTCCGGCACTTTATACTTTGATCCGACGTTTCAACAAATGATTCGAATATCCAACGAGACAGAAGAAGCCTTTCCTGATCCGATACTACAGGTAAAATTGCAGCGGCATCAACTATTTCACTGGCTGAACCAGAATAATTGCAAACCTATTCCGATCGAAACGTGCGTGGTAATAACCAGTCCTTATACTCACTTGAAAACGTCTGCCGAATCCGGCAATCAGTATCAACACGTGATTCATAGTGCCAATCTTCTTTTTACTTTTGAGTCTTTTGAAAAAAAGCATCCAAAAATCTCAAATATCTAAGCGGGAACTTCGTGATACTGCTGATATATTGATTAAACAGAACCAACCCTATACCTTTGATGCGCTGCAGCGTTACCAAATCTCCACCTCAGAAGTAATGACAGGAGTAATTTGTCCAGATTGTTACTGTTTACCTATGACAAAAACATTTGGAAAGTGGAAATGCTACTCGTGTTCTGCCTCTTCAAAAAATGCCCATCTATCAGCTCTTCGTGACTATTCCCTTCTTATAAATTCTACGATATCCAACCGTGAAGCCAGGCGTTTTCTTCATATAGGTTCAAGATCATCAGTATCCAAACTGTTTCACTCTATGAAATTACCGTATGAAGGATCTTATAAAGGAACAAGATATCATCTCTCATTAAATAAATAATAAAAAAAGACCTGGCTTGCTTTTATGGTGTAGTCAGGTTTTCATGTGTTCATCATTAAGTGTGACATTAATATGCGGGGCCAGACCCCAAGCAGAACAGTTCGGTAAAACGCAAAAAGTATATCTAGTAGCTCATAAAAGAAAAAAGTAGCACATACATCACAAAAATTAAGCACATATCGAGAAATTTCATATGCAATAATCTACCAACTAGAACAAATCTAGTAGATTCCGGCTTAATCTTCAAATAAAACCTTCTGCACAATAATCTAAAAAAATTGCAGAAAATTCGTTCATTATAGTGAGAAACATATAGCTAAATTTATGATTAAGCTATATAATGGAAAATGTAGAGAAATGTTCTGCACTAAAAGACCTAACCATAAGCAGATCGATGGCTGGAATTTTCAGCCGCCAGAATCTAGTAAACAATTTGGCTCGTACCCCTAGTGAGCCGCTATCAAAACCGGGGAGGGATAGGTTTGTTCGAAACGACCGCTACAATGAAGAAAGTCGTTATAACTTCCACCACAGTAACGGGTGCAATTTTGGCTGCTCCACTTGCAGCGGATGCAGCGCTTGGTGATGAGACGCTTAATCCTGGCACAAACAATGATGAAGTAAAAAAGCTTCAGGATTTGTTAAGAGACAAAGGTTATTTTACATATCACACTACAACGGGCTATTACGGTGACCGTACGAAAGAGGCAGTGAAGGCTTTTCAGAAAAAACATAATTTGACTGTTGATGGAATTGCAGGTCCACAAACGTTCGGGGTTCTATTAACGGAGCGCTCGAATCCGCCCGAAAAATTGGCATCTTCCACTTCTTCAGCTTCTAAACAATCGAGCAAGACAAAAATGTCGCTTGGCAGCTCTACTATTTTACGACTTGGCGATCAAAAGGAAGAGGTCAAAGAATTACAACGCCAACTACATTCATTAGGGTATTACAACGGCGAACACAACGGTTACTATGGACGTCAGCTGAAGGAATCTGTCAAAAAATTTCAAAGAGAAGAAAACTTGGCTGTTGATGGAATTGCTGGTCCGCAGACGTTCGCTGCCCTTAAGAGTGTTGATACGGTAAACCAGCCAACGTCTGACTCTAAAAGTGAAGTTTCCCAGGAAGAACCGGACAATAAACAAACCTATTCTAATACATTTAAAGTTCTTTCAAGCGGCGATAAAAATAGTGACGTCTCTCTACTACAGCGGCAGTTAAAAGATTTGGGATACTATAATAAAGATATTACGGGCATTTTTGGTCCTATGACGGAAGAGGCTGTCCGAAAATTCCAAAAAAACAACAACCTTCACGTCGATGGCATGGCCGGCCCAAAAACGCTAAACAAAATACAAAATAACCCAAAGAATGCTCAATCATTAAAAAGTGACACCGAAATAGAAGAAACAAATCAGAATAACGATCAAATTTCGTCTGAACTTCGTTATGAATCACGTGGACAGGAAGTAGAAGCTCTTCAAGCACAGCTCCAGCAGCTTGGTTTTTTAAAGATGGAGCCAACTGGTGTTTATGGAGAGGTAACAGAAAACGCAGTCAAAGACTTTCAGCAAGAACACGAGTTACAAAGTGATGGAGTGGCAGGACCTGCGACGTTGAACAAATTAAAAGAACTAACTTCTGTAGAGGAGAAGCCGGAAGAAGCGAAGCCTGTAGAGACCCCATCGAACGGAAAAGTAAACGTGACCAATCTTGTAGCAGATGCCGCTGAGCATATCGGTACGCCTTATGTGTGGGGAGGGAGTTCCTCATCTGGCTTTGATTGCAGTGGGTTCTTACAGTATGTTTTTAAAGAAAACGGAGTGGAGCTGCCGCGCACAGTAGCTGGTATATATGATGCGGGGACTTCCGTGGATACACCGCACGTTGGGGATATTGTATTTTTTGAAACGTATAAAGAGGGTCCGTCGCATGCTGGTATTTACATGGGAAATGATCAATTTATCCATTCAGGAAGCTCTACCGGCGTTACAGTTAGTAGCATGAACACAAGTTATTGGGATGAAAGATATCTAGGTGTAAAGCGTTACTTCTAAATGAAAGGCCTGACTCTGCAGAAACAGGGTTAGGTTTTATTTGTACGGTTAGGGTGTTGACCTCGGAAAACCAGTTTTTTTAATGGTGAATGAGGGGATATGTTTAAGCAGGAAGTAATAAGACAGCAGGAGGTATCTTATGCTAAGCGATGCATTAGAATTAGATGCACTTGAAGTGCATTTACTTCCCACGAAAATGACACAGTATAATTGGAACAAAATGTTTCAGAAAATGAAAAAGTACATCGAACATTTACAAGAGAACCAAATAGCAACATATCCAGAAAAGGCTGAAATTACACGCAGAATATGTGATGGCCATATTCATGTTCATATAAAACGATGTTTTACAACAGATGCTATTCTTTTATATTCTGACCTGCGTTCCTATGTAAATCAAACACATCCGCTAATTTTAATCGGTGTCACCAATGACTACGGCAAATTATCGACCCCTCTTATCATGGATCTTATAGTGATGATGCAGATCGATATGCCTGGAAAGGTATTTATTAAAGGGTATATTCACCCGCAGGATTGGTTGAAATCGATTGCGCGTTTACAGGGGAGAGGATATCTTTAACGTTGCATAAAAGCCAATCATAGAATGAAAAGAAAGTCCTATGATATAATGCAGAAAAAAGATATCAGGGGAGAACACCATGCTGTTGACTGAAGAGGAGAAAAAACATTTACTCAGAGTTCTTGAACGTGACCAGTTCAGTGTGTTTCGCTCAAAAAAAGAAAGAGAAAAATCCAAACAATTGCACGACAAAATAAAGCAAACCCTTCGAAATGAAGCAATTAATAAAGATCACAAATAACCACTTCAAGAAGTCTTGGAGTGGTTTCTTTATATTTTATGGGAATTTTTTAATATAAAATTTTTTGACGAAAATTTTCATTTCTTCACATTTTCTTTATAAATAATGGGTAAAGCTGTACTGTCCGCACCAATATTACCCAATATGTGAAGGAGGACGAGCAGTATGACTTACCAAGAATGTATTCAAGCTTGTCTAGAGTGTATGGAAGAGTGCAACATGTGTTATGACGCTTGCCTGAAGGAAGACAATGTGAAAATGATGGCGGATTGTATCCGGCTTGATCGAGAATGCGCAGATATTTGTGCTTTTGCGGCAAAAGCCATGCAAAGCAACAGCCCATTCGCTGGAAAAATTTGCGGATTGTGTGCGGAAATCTGCCAAGCATGCGGAGATGAATGTTCCAAGCATGAACATGACCATTGCCAGCGTTGCGCAGAAGTTTGTTACAAATGTGCAAAAGTATGCCGTGAAATGGCATCCTAAGACGAAAAAGTCCGGAAAGCAGAACTTCCGGACTTTTTACTATTAACATAACAATAAACATAACATATAAAATAATAATAAACATGTTTACGAACATGTTTTGATGGGGGGGATGCGTTCTGCGTGTTGGCGAGTATTACGTCATGTGGTAACCTGATACGTTAGCCGGTCAGCCATAAAAAGTGGTAGAAAGCGGAGTCCACAAGAATGGCGAGTATTTCGTTCAAGTAGGCGAGTATTTGGTATAAAACGGCGAGTAAATTGAACAGAACGGCGAGTATTTGCCGCATTTCGGCTAGTATTGGAAACAAATTGGAAAAATCGCCAGCTACACTACATAAAAAGCACCCGCCAATCTGCTTACACAACAAAACCCGGAACGGCAGCACCCTCCGTCCCGGGTATTTCTCATCTATTCTTCTATCAAATGCTCTCCTAAATGATACAAAATGCTCGCAAATTGTGCACGGGAGAGTTTTTCTCCTGGCCGGAAAGTGCCATCATCATAGCCGCTGACAATTCCTTGTGCAGCGAGATAGCCAATAGTACTTTGGCCGGTGGTGTTATCGTTAACATCCGAAAAACGCTCGTCTTCGCTCGTGCCGCTTAAATCAAACACGCTGCCTAAAATCGCAGCCATTTGCCCTCGGGTAATATCTTGGTTTGGGCGAAATGTACCGTCAGAAAAGCCGGAAATATACCTTTCTTCTGTCGCGTGTGCGATAAAGCCGGAGCCAAAATAATTGTCGTCCACATCTGAAAAACGGGTGTCAACGGGAGTGTCATCCCATTCTAAAAGTCGGCCAATCATGGCTAGGGACTGTCCGCGTCGAACGGGTTCCCCTGGACGAAACGAACCGTCACTTCCTGTAATGATGCCTCGTGCAGACAATTCTTCTATAGGCTCATGGGCCCAAAAGTCATCACTGACATCTTGAAAGGAAGGGGAGTTGTCAACTTTTTCCGGCCAAGAGAAGCCTGTATCATCTTCCTCTTGCTCTTCTACGTAGACTTCAACGGTTTCGCTTTTTTCAGATTCTGTTCCGTCTGGATCTACTGCAGTAACTTCATACGTGTATGTACCAGGCTCTAGGTCTAAATCTATAAACGTTGTGACATCAACCTGCTCGTAAGATTCACCGTTTCTATACACTTGATAATGAGATATATTTTCCTCCTCTGTATGATCCCAGGAGAGTATTACTTCTATTAAACCATCCTCATTATACGCTATGTTAGATTGCAAATCAGCAGGAGGAGATGTTTCTTCATTTTCCTCATCCGGTGTTTCAATTGGATCTTCTCCTATAGGGTTATCTTCAATATCTTCTTCTTCCGGTTCTTCTTTTGGTTCGTCCTCTGGCTCATCTGGGATTGATTTATCATCGTCTACAGATGCATCACTCAAATCCGGTATTTGGAGAAGACCATAACCGTAGCGGGGATCGCGCCCTGGTTCACCAAGATCCTGTGCTTCTTCTTGGAGGATGGTACGTAATGATTCGACTCCTTTTTCTGGATATGCTTCTTTTAATAACGCAAATGCGCCTGCAACAAATGGGGTAGCCATCGAGGTGCCGCTTAACGGTCCGTATGTAGAATCCGTATAGGTACTCACAATATCCACGCCCGGTGCCGCCAACTCAACGGCTTCTCCAGATGCAGAAAAAAAGGCCCGCTCATTGTTCTCATCCACTGCTCCAACAGCAATAACAGAGTCATACCGTGCCGGATATTCAACCCGGTTGCTTGAAGTAGATGCCTCCCCGCGATTACCAGAAGCAGCAGCGACAATAATGTCATTTTCATGAGCTTTGTCCACCATAGATTTCATCGCATTGGAATCGGTAAGTGTGCCAAAACTCATGTTAATAACACTCATTTTTTCTTCAATCGCCCACTCAATACCATCAAGCACCTGGGTGAGCGAACCATTTCCATCCTCATCAAGTACCTTTACTGCAAATAGATCAGCTTCAGGGGCAACCCCTAAAAGCCCAGACCCCGGTTGATTTGCTCCAATAATGCCGGCTGTATGGGTGCCGTGGCCATTATCGTCATCGTAGGAATCTGTGTAATCAACGGCTGAATACCCTCCATTTACGTCAAGAGAAGGGTGAGATGTGCTGATCCCTGTATCAATCACAGCTACATCAACATCTGCTCCTGTGATGTTTTCATCCCAAGCTTTTGGAGCATTTACTTGCTCGAGTCCCCAATTTTTTAATGAAAGTTCACTTGAAACGTTCACTTCTTCATCGCTTTCTACGTAAGAGATATCAGGGTGAGACGCGAGCGAAGCTGCTTCTTGTTCAGTCATCTCTACCTCGGCAGCTTCAATTCTCTCCCACGTCTGGCTGGTATCTCCACCGGCTGCTTTTATAACATCTAAATCAAGCACTTCATTAAATCCTACAACAAATGTATCATCCTGGTCAGAAACAGAATCGTTCGCCAATCCAGCTACAGGGTAGGAAAAAAGAAGAGCAGACGCTGCGCAAACACTTAGCGTTCTGCGAAACATTCATATTCCCCGCTTTCTTTGTTGAATTCGTTCTATGGTTAATAGTACAACAAACTGATCATAGATTGGTAGATTATTCTATGGATTTACGGTTACTTAGTTCAAAAGTTTCATATAAATATAAACACAAAGAAAGAAGAAAAATTTTCTTCTTTTTAGGTTTAAAATCTTCCAATAAAGGTAATACCAATACCATAAAGATAAACTTTCTCACTGCCCCCTCATTTTAAGTGCCTGCTTCTCTGAAGCTGGAAATGGATTTGGATAACGTATGATAGAAAGAATAAGCGTTAGCCCCATACTCCCATTCATGGCCGCCCCCACCATGTGAGTGCTTTATTCTTTCAATAAAAAAAGACCCACCGTAACGGCGAGTCTTAAATGGTTCGGTCTTATTGATCCAATGCATTTTCAAGAAATACAGAGAAGTGGGCGCGTGTTGTTTCTCGGCCTGGTTCAAATTCTCCGTTTTCATTACCTGATGTAATACCGCTCCCGGCAAGGGCACTGATATGTTTATGATAACGATGATCCGTACTCACATCGGAGAATTCTCCGTCATATTCCGTTCCTTCAAGATCAAATGCGCGGTAGAAAACAACAGCCATTTGCTGGCGAGTCATTGGATCCTCCGGCATGAATTCACCGCTCTCATTACCAGTAATTAATCCAGCATCGTCTACTGCTTTAATTGCTGCAGCGTGTGTGTGATCACTCGAAACGTCACTAAATCCGCTGTCTTTTCCGTTACGCGGAAGGTCTAAAGCTTTCATTAATAGAGTAGCAGCTTGTCCTCTTGTAATACTGTTAGACGGTTTGAAAGTACTATCGCTGTATCCGTTTATAATACCATCTTGTGATAGAGAGTTAATGCTATTGTACGCCCAGTAACCTTCTTTCACATCATGATATTGGCCGTCTGGAAGAGGTTCTAATGTTTCTGACTTTACTCCTTCTTCTTTTTCATCAATTACACGTTTTGCCCCTTTATAGCGGCTTCCCCAGTAATAAGGATCATCTACTTTAGAAATACTAATACCCTTCGAAGAAGAAGAATGAATAAAATCTCCGTTTCCTATGTAAATCCCATTATGGCTTATAGAAGAACCATTTTCTGAGAAGAAAACCAAATCGCCTTTTTGAAGGTCCGATTTTTTCACCGATTTTCCAACGTTATACTGTTGGGCTGCTGTTCTAGGTAAATCTTCTCCGACTTTGTCAAATACATATCCGGTAAAGCCGGAACAATCAAAACCGCTAGGAGTCGTTCCTCCATAATTATAAGGTGTTCCGAGATGTTTTCTTGCTTCTGCTTCAATCTGATCGCCTTTCGCATCAGCTGCCCCAGGCTGAAACGAGAATACAGACAGCAGCAGAACCAAACTCATCACTGCCATAAAACTTTTCTTGACCACAAAAGGCCACCCCTCTCGATGAAATTTTAAAAGGTCGAAATCTAGTTGCTGTGATGTATATTTCGTTACATAGATTTTGAATGGTGTCGAATATTGTCTATTTCTATCCTTTTTAAACACAATTCATAGTCTAGCATGTAAAAAGGGCCTATGAGTTTACATTTGTGTAACAAGATAAAGACAAAATGATACAAAACTCACCATTTCCCTGTGTAAATTCCAATATGAAGAAAATGTGATATGGTTAAAGGACCTTAGGAAACCCTTTTTAGAGAAGAAGATAGGGGAAAAACATTTTGTGTAACAATGTTGTAATATAAGACCTTTTGTCACAAAACATTCACAATGAAAATTGTAACCTTATAAATTGTGGAGTACGAAAGTCTTACGATAAAACAGTCTTTGCCTTTTTGCTTAGCGGCTTGTAAAATACAATGTAAATGAAAAATCAACGAGAAAATAGGAGACAGCTATTATGAGAGGTAAAAAAGCAGCCGCCGCTGCTGTTGTAAGTACAGGTTTAATATGGTTAAGTGCTTGCGGCGAACAGCAGCTTCCTGAAGAAGTATATAAACAATCTATAGAAGCAATGGAAGAGCTCGATAGTGTGTACTTCACGCATTCTAATACATTGAGCGCAGAGCAAGAAGGTGTCAGCAACTTTACACGGGGAGTCGTTCAATACAACGACCCGCTTGAAGCTTACATAGAAACGAACATGAACCTTGTCGATTTAGAGGAACCCGTAGAACTAGATGTTAGGATAAATGGCGGTGGAACAGAAATCAGAGAAAATGAAGTGTGGGAAGATCATAATACCGAAGCGGCTGAACTAGAGTCGATGATACGTCCAGCAGAAGATATGAACTTCTTTCTTGACTTTGAAGAAGAGTTTTTGATGAAAGAAGAAGATGGTTACTACGAAGTTTCTTTTAAAGGTACAGAAGAAAGACATAAATCATTAGTAGAAAAGAAACTTAATGCTCTGGGTATTTCAGAATCAGCCGGGGGTCTAAGTGAAGAAGAACTGGAATCGATTCAACTTGAACGAATTGATATGATTGCTTATATAGATAAAGAAAACAAGCTTCTCTTAGGATATGACAGCCGTTTTTCCTTTACGATCGAGTTAGCAGGAGAATTAAGAGAGTTTAATGAAATATCTTATGTTCGTTATGATGAATATAATGAAGTGGATGGTAATCTCGAAAGCTTTATGGAAGAAAAGGTTAAAGAAATCGAACGTCAAAAAATGGAAGCGGAGCAGGAAGATGTAGAAGCCGGCGAAAATAATGATTAGGAAAATGTAGAATAAAAGTCATAAATAAAAAGCAGTCTGCGTACACTCAACGCGGGCTGCTTTTTTTGTGCTTCACGAATTTTCAATTTTGTTTTAAGCACAAAGTAATAGAAAGAAGATGATTTTTGCTATATGGATTTGGCAGAAAGCCAAGTTTCTTAATGCTATTAGACCTACAAAAGATATCAGAAAACGAAGAAGTTTTTCAATGAAACTACGAAATCTTTACAAAAAAATAACTATCAAATGACAAAAGGTTAAAAAATATGTTTTAATATGAAAATAGAGGTAATCATTGGAAAACAGAGGGGACTAGGTACCGGGGTTAAAAGACTTCCTACTACATATTTATTTTTAAATAAGTAATCTATTAGACTCTTAACAGTAGAATAAACAGATAAATATAAGGAAAATAAACCAGTATTAACATAAAACAGGAAAAATAAGGGTGGATTTTCTGAGAAATATGTTGTAGAATTTTTGTAAACTGTTGTCAAAATATGAACAATTAAATCAATGTACCTATGTTATTATACTATTCCTAATTTTTCAGACAATATAAGTTGACAGTCCTAGATATGGTCAGTATAATAATTTTTGCAGTTTTTAGAAGAAAATACCAAACTAATTGGAGGATGCGCTTTCACCTTAAACACTTCCGATGACCCGACTGAGATCGTTGAGGAACCAGACGACGTAAGCGTCTCTGAAAATTAGAAAATAGCATTCTATTATTACTAGGATAGAATGCACAATAAAAGGAGGAAGTATTGCAAATGGGTTATCAACCAAAGTCTTACCGCAAGTTTCTTGCAACATCCCTTTCTGCAGCTGTAGTAGCTAGTGCTGGTGCATCCACAGTAGCTGTTCAGCAAGCAGATGCAGCTGAATCTTTCAGCGATGTATCTAATAGTTTCTGGGCTTCCGAGTCCATTCAGCGTCTAGCTGATGAAGGTATCATCAACGGGTATAAAGATGGTACATACCGTCCGAATGAGGACATCAACCGCGGACAAGTATCTGAATTGCTTGTTAAAGCGTTCGGTCTTGAAGTAGATCAAAATGCATCTGCTCCATTTGAAGATCTTACTGATGAAAGTTATTACACTCCATACGCAGCAGCTGTAAAAGAAGCAGGTTACATCCAAGGTCGTGAAAACAACACTGTATTTGCTGGCGGCATGGATCTTTCTCGTGAGCAAATGGCAACAATCCTTGTTCGTGCTTTCGAACTAGAGCCGGTTGAAGACAGTGACGCAACTGTAGGCGACCTAGACGAAGCACACGCAAGTCACCAAAGCAACATTGAAATTCTTGCACAATATGACATTACATCTACAGAAGATGGTATGTTCCGTCCAAAAGAAACCGTAACACGTGCGCAATTTGCTACATTCCTTGACCGTGCACTTTCGGTTGAAGTTGGATCTGCAGAAGTAACAGCTGTTAACAATACAACTGTTGAAGTAGACTTCGGAGAAGAAGTAGACAATGTTAATTCCCTTGACTTCGAAATCGACGGACTTGACGTTGAAAACGCTGCTGTTAAGCAAACTAATGATAATGTAGTAGTACTTACTACCTCCCCTCAAGAAGGCGGAGAAGAGTACACTGTAACAGCTAATGGAGAAGAGCTTGGTAGTTTTGAAGGTATTTCTAACGTTGTTCCAGAGGATGTTGAATTCACTACCAACTCTCTACAAGGAACTATTGGAGAAGAAGTTACATTATCTGCACAAGCAGTTGTCGATGAAGACGAATCTGCTGCAGGCATTCCTGTAACATTTAACATTACCAACCCACATGATGACAACGAAACAATTGAAGTTGAAGTTCTAACGGACGAAGATGGAGTAGCTACTTACTCTTATACTCGTTACTATGAAGAAAATGATGAGGTTACTGCTTACTCTACAAGCAAATCAAGTATTAATGATGATGCAGTAGTGTACTGGGCTGACTCCTTAACTATTGAAGAAGTAACTGAAGATAATTCGCTAGCGAATGGTGCTAAAAAAGTTTACAAGATTAATGGGGATGCAGATGAAATTTATAATATTGCATTTGCTGAAAACGTAGATGTTGACCCAGATGAACTTGTACGTTCTGTGCGTGTTACTGATGCAGATATTTATGGTAATGAAGACAGAGAGTATCCTTATCAAGTTACAACTGGTGGAGTAAACGGAGTTGCTGTTGAGACGGACGAAGATGGTGAAGCAACATTCACAGTTACTGGTTCCAATGCAAGTGTTACTCCAATTGTGTTTAAAGATGAGGAAAATGAATATGAAGAAGCTGAACTTGATTCAACAGAACTTCAAGCTCAAGCTCCAGCTGTAACCTTCACGTTAGACCACACAGTAGAATTAGACGTTGAAGCTCAAGGTGAGCAACGTGCAGCGGCAATTGATGAAGGTTATTCTTATGATTCTGAAACAAATGCTGGTGGTCGTGAATATCTAGCAACTATTACTGATGAAGATGGTGAACCTGCACCAGAAGGATTTGAAGCTTACGTAACATTTGAAGAAGATAGCTTGAGTCCTGAAGATGACGGAGCAGTATACATTGATGGACCTGATGCCGGTCAAGTTGAGGAAGGCGGAATTTACCGCATCGAAGTTGATGGTGATGATGGTGAAGCAACATTCACACTAACTGGTGACGATGATGCATATGCTACTCCTACTGTCTTCATAGACAATGGGGATGATCTAGGCGAATTAGATAGTGATGACCTTCAAGTTGAAGGTGAAAGAACTTACTTCGTTGAAGCTGATGTTTCCGATGCTGAATTAGAGGTCACTGATGCGGATGGTGATGAAGTTGATTCTCTAGAAGTTGGTCAAGATGCAACATTAACTTACCAAGCACTAGACCAAAATGGCTTTCCTTATTATGATGACGACTACGATGAAGATTACGAAGTAACATTTGAAATTGCAACAACTTTTGGTACTCTTGATGGTGTTGAAATAGATGGGCAAGTCCTTACAGGTAAAAGAGACTCAGTAACTGTTGACGCACCAAATGGTGTAGCTGAAGTTGACCTAACATCAGTAGACTTCCCAACTAATGTAACTATTACAGCTTCCGGTAATCACGGGTTGCCTGACAGAACAGCTGATGTAGAGTTTACTGAAGCAAGTGATTTTGAAGTTGGCGAATCTTATAATGCGACAGTAGTTGATTATGATACAGAAGAAGATGATATTACATTAGAAATCAACGGTGAAGAGTACGATCTAAACTATGGTAATGCAGATATATTCATTTATGGTGACAATGATATTACTGAATCCCAATTTGACCAAGCTCTCACCAATGGCGCACAAGTAGTTTACACTTATGGTAACCCAGAATCATTTAACCTTATCCCAGCTATAGCATCTAACACTAATGTTAATGAGATCATTAATGACGCTGAAGACGGGGATTCACTAGTTATCCCACTTGATGCTCAGGAAGATATCACAGTTGATACGGAAACAGAGTTAGATATTACGTTTACTGGCACTCTAAACACTTATGATTTAACTGTAAATGCACCAAATGCAGATGTAACGAACGACGCTAACGATGCGGGAACAGTAACTATTGATGATGTGGACGATAACAGCTTTACACAATCTGGGTCTGTTTCAAATGCAATTGAGTTTAATGATACAAATGGTGGTCGTTTTGTTAACAATAGTGGTAGTGATCTAGACATTAACCTTGGAGACGGCGCTAATGCAATTCTTAGTGGAAGCTTTGGATCAGTTACTGCAGAAGGTAACAATTCATTGGAACTTGAATCTGACGCTGAGATATCTTTATTAGATGCAGTGAATGGAACTGTTACACTTAATGCAGCATCAAATACAGCTATTTCCGCTATTGGTGGAGCAGAAAATGTAACTGCTGCAGAAGATTCTGAATTCACTAATGAAGATATCGACAATGCTGCTGCTGATATTGTTCCTCCTGAGTTAGAATCAGCCTCGTTAGAAATTGGTGGAGAGCCTGTTCCAGCTGAAGCTGTTGAAGGCGAAGAAAATTCTTATACAGTGACATTAGATTTAAATGAATTAGATGCAACGGATATGTTTACTGCAATTAGTATAGATGCAAGTGAAGAGGGAACAGCAAGTATCACAATAAATGGCGTAGATAAAACAATTGATCTTGATGAGAATGGTGAAGGAACAAAATCTGTAAGTGACATCCTTGGTTCCCTTGATGAAGGAGAAGATGGTGTGTCTGTTGCAAAATTACAAGATTTAATTGAAGAATTTGGTATTGACTTTTCTCCAGTAATTACTGATGAAGCAGGTAATTCTACAGAAATTGACATCGATATAGAAGTAATAGAAGAATCTTCTAGTGAAGAAACTGCTGAATAATAAACGAAACGTTACTTCATAAACTAGTAACCTAGTGAAAGAAGTGGAATTAGACCTCATGTGTCTTAACATTAACCTATGTTTTACACATGGGGTCTTTTTCTAACTGCTAATGTCTGAATGTTAGGTGAAATCCCTAACCGTGAAAACAGCCTTTTAATCATGTGCCTAATCCTCCTGCGTCCAGTGAGGAGCTAACTCTCCAAAGGGGCGAAGTCAGGTGAAGTCGTACTTGTACGTTAGCAAGGCGGGGTTCTTTAAAAGGTGGCTATGGCTAGGTAGACGAATCCATGTAGGCAGGGTGAGGTAGTGAATGTTAAGAGAGTGCTAGCAGGTTAGCATTCATCCTTGGATGTGAAATCGTTCAATGGCGGTCGGTACAATTTGGGCTGTTAAACCGGCCGTTCTCATTCCTGAATAGTGGAAGCCTAAGGTTACCAAAAAGAGGGACAGATATAGTGGAACGTTTGAAGCTTTGTTAGGTAGGGTGAGTTAGTACCAATGATCTTGCAAAGTGGCAGCGGGTTCATAGTAGCGATGATTGCTAGCCGTTTGTATTATTCTAGTAATAGAATAAGAGGAGAAAACTAGCGGAAGCGAAGGAACCCAGTCAGTGATTTTCCTTTTGGCGTATTTCCCTAAAAACAATATATAGACCAATCACGTTCATGTGGTTGGTCTCTCTTTTGCATTTCAACTAGTCAAAAAGAACCAATACTGATGGCACGCTGTATGCGGTGAAAGCCGCTTGTATGGTGTAGGCTCGATTTGAAAGCCACCTAAGTGTGGTATAAGACGAGAATAGCAATACAGATATTCCGAAAGTTGAGGATGAACACGGATCCGTTTCCCTAAAAAGCATTACTCCTTCCGTTGAGGATACATTAACGGGGGAGGTCACTTTTGAAGCTGAAATTGAATACACTAATTTTTTAGACAACGCTGCTGTTACAGCTGAGATCGGTAGTCCAAGCGGTGCAGGTATAGGAATAGGTCATCAAGAGGTTACTTCTGATTCGGGAACTGTTACGCTTACCAAAACCGTAGACGCCAGTGAATTAACGAAGTATAAAGATGAGGAGAATAAAATATATATTGCTATCGGATTGATGGATCCTCAAAATAGCTATGAACTTGCCTGGGAATCTTTAGAGGATTACTATTACGTAATTGAATTGCCGTTTACTACAGAAGATTTACGCTGGAAGTTATCGGATATTATAGAAGTAGCAAAAGCTGAAGTGAAATATCAAGATGATGACGTTGACACAACTAATCTTTCTCAAGCCATTGAAGGTGGGGAGGAAGTGCTCGACAATGAAAATAGCACAAAAGATGAATTGCAAACAGCGTATAATCAGATAAAAGAAGAGTTAGATGCTATAAACTAACCATTATCGACAAAAGAAGCGCGTGGGCTGAGCGCTTCTTTTGCTTACATTAATAAAGTTAGTATACTAGAATTATGGCAGTAAATCGTTTGTTTATTCAGTTTAGAAAGGTGTCCATTCGTGACAAATCACTTATGGACACCTTTTTCATTTTTAGTGGCAGTCTGCTTTAGTGAAGACACGGCGAAGTTTTTTTAGAGCATGATTTCTCCATGTTTTCACCGAAGACGGAGCGACGTTGTATTTTTTTGCGATCTCGCTTATCCCTCTTCCGTACACAATATATTCTATCACCCAGTCGCGTTCTCTTGGACTCAGCTCTTCTAAATATGGAGAGAGACTATTCATCTCCTGCCGGATGCTTTCGCTGTCGGGAGCGGCTGGTTCCGTGTTTTGTTCAAAGGCGCTTAATTCATAGCGTTCTTCGTATCTTGCTTCTTTTCTTAATTGCGCGAGCATTTCTCCTCTTACATACGTGTAGGCAAAAGTGGAAAAAGCGCCTTTGTCGGGGTCGTATTGTGTGTATGCTTTCCAAAGGGCGATAAATCCAATGTGGCTATATTCTTCGGTATTTTTGTAAATTCTTAATCGTTTGATCATTCCTAATACAAGCGGGGTAAAGTCTTTGGCTACTTCTTCAAAGGGGATGCCTAAAGAGTGGTTCAATTTTTTTCTCCAATGAGAACGGCGCGCCTTCTCGTTTATTCCATGGTAGCTTGAGCATAAACGGAAAAAGAGAAAACAGCGAATGACAGAATTTCATAGATTGCAATCTGCCTGGAAAAGGATTTCAAGTACTTCTAAAATAAAAGCTTTCTATGTTGATGCTTTTTTACAGCAGTATTTGATTTGTCGTAGTTTTTTTAAAGGTGCACGATATATAGACTAGCGGACGTTACAGGCGTCCTGCCTGAACCTTTTATCGCATACTGGTTCATGGTAATATAGGAGTAATACTGGACCGGAGGACTTTATGCGTATTTTCAGGATTTTAAACAATAATGCGGTCGTCGTCATTGATGGTCCGCAAGAGAAAATTGTGATGGGGAAAGGTATTGCTTTTCAAAAAAGAAAAAATGATATTATTCCACAACATAAAATAGAAAAGATTTTTGTTCTGCATAAACAGTCTTCGGAGAAGTTTCAGCAATTGTTAGCTACGCTGCCGGAAAAACATATAGACATGGCAGAACGAATTATTAGTTATGCGGAAGGGCACTTAAAGGTGCCGCTCAATGATCATATTCATATTGCCTTAACCGATCATCTATCATTCGCATTAGAACGGCTTGAGCAAGGGTTTGCCATCCAAAATAAACTAACGAACGAAATTAAGTTTCTTTATAAAAAGGAATTTGAAGTAGGCCTCTGGGCAAAGGATGAATTAAAAAAGGAACTGGGAATAGATATTCCACTTGATGAAGCAGCACATATTGCGCTTCACGTGCATACAGCGAAATTGGACAGTCCATCCATGAGCGAGGCGCTGGAAACGGCGACTATCTTGCGAGATTTTATTGAGCAAGTAGAAACATTTGCAGATATAACGATTGAAGAATCCAGTATTAATTACCAACGGTTAGTGACGCATATTCGCTTTGCGCTCCATCGTCTCGAACAGGAACAATCGTTTGAGCCAATTGATGAAGATATGCTGGCTCTTATTAAGGAAAAATATCAACAGGCTTATCAATGTTCCAAATCTGCAGCATCCTTTTTAAAAGAAACCTATCATATTGATTTTCCACCATCTGAGGTGGGTTATATTGCTTTGCATATTCAGCGCTTACTGTAATTTCTATGATTTTTGCAGTTGACGGCAGCGGTTACAACATGTAAAGTAATGTTAAATAAAAAATTCCATATTGGGGATTGTGACTGGAACGCAGGCAAGACCTGAAATATATAAGGCGGTATAGGTAATTGTCTCTCTTAGACTACCTATGCGGACTTTGTATATTTCAGGTCTTTTTTCTGTTCCAAAAAATGGTAGGAGGAGACTAGAATGAATCATCGTGAGGTTGCTGAACAATTAGTTCATCTTTTAGGTGGTCAAAACAACGTAGTAAGCGCTGCCCATTGTGCTACTCGCCTTCGTTTAGTTTTGGAAGATGAAAGTCAAGTGGATACAAAGGCGATTGAAGAATTAGATGGAGTAAAAGGAGCTTTTTCGAGTTCCGGCCAGTATCAAATTATATTTGGTACGGGAACAGTGAACAAGGTGTTTGCCGAATTTGCTCCGCTTGCAGGAATTTCTTTAGAAGAAGAAGCGAAAACGGAAACGCATGGTGATGCTGCCAAGCGTAAAATGAATCCATTTGCCCGTTTTGCCAGGACACTTTCCAATATCTTTGTACCGATTATTCCGGCGATTGTTGCGGCTGGTATGTTAATGGGACTGCTTGGCTTAATGAATACGTATAACTGGGTCGATCCTGAAAGTGGTCTCTTCGTAATGCTCGATATGTTTTCATCTGCTTCCTTTATTATTTTGCCTATATTAATTGGCTACAGTTCAGCTAAAGAGTTTGGCGGGAATGTGTATTTAGGGGCAGTTATTGGCGGTATTATGACTCACCCCGAGCTGCTTAATCCATGGGGTCTCACGGATACGGAGCCTTCAACTCTCGATTTTTTTGGGTTTGGCGTTGAGATGCTCGGTTACCAGGGAACAGTTATTCCGGTATTATTAACGGTATATATTATGTCCAAGCTGGAGAAAATGCTCCGCAAGGTAGTACCAAATGTCGTTGACTTGCTTTTAACTCCATTCCTGACTGTTATATTAACTGGTTTTGTGGCGCTCTTAGTTGTTGGCCCGGTGGGACGTGCGCTGGGAGATGGCATTACATCTGTTTTAGATGTGGTGTACGGCACAGCTGGTCCAATTGCCGGTTTTATCTTTGGCGGGCTTTATTCGACGATCGTTTTAACCGGTGTTCACCACAGCTTCCATGCTATTGAAGCCGAATTGTTGGCAAAAGCCGGCGGGAACTTTTTACTGCCGATTTGGGCAATAGCAAACGTGGCCCAAGGCGGTGCGACACTTGCTGTGTTTTTTAGAACGAAAAATAAAAAAACGAAAGAAATCGCTGTTCCGGCAGCTGTTTCTGCGTTTCTTGGCATTACAGAACCTGCGATTTTTGGTGTTAATTTAAAACACCGCCGCCCTTTTATTGGAGCTGCTATTGGCGGTGCTCTTGGGGGATCCTATGTAGTATTCACGCAAGTCATGGCGAATGGGATTGGGTTAACCGGTATTCCAATGTTTGCGATTGCGCAGGATCCATTAAACTATGGCATTGCCTTTGTGATCGGAGTGGCTGGAGCGTTTATTGCAACGCTATTTCTCGGCTGGAAAGAAGAATAAAAAATATAAGTTATCGTTTTACTAGTGTGATAGCTAGAAAGGGAAGCGGTAGCAGTAATATATCTTTAAAAGGCAGGGGATCAATCAATGTCTAAAGATCAACAATTACGCTTAGAAGCGAATCAGCACGCAGCCAAGCAGAAATCGATCGTAGAACAAGATCCTTATCGTTTGCACTATCATGTAATGCCGCCAGTAGGACTGCTGAATGATCCGAATGGTTTCATCCAATGGAGGGGTACCTATCATTTATTTTATCAATGGATGCCTTTTAAAACAGGACACGGATCAAAATTTTGGGGTCATTATTCCACACAGGATTTTGTTCATTGGAAACAGGAAGAAATCGCTCTTGCCCCGTCCCAATGGTATGAGAAAAATGGCTGTTATTCAGGAAGTGCGATCGAGCATGAGGGAAAATTATATATTTTTTATACTGGGAATGTAAAGGATGACGATGGCAACAGGGAGTCTTATCAGTGTCTTGCTGTTTCTGACGATGGCATTCATTTTGAGAAAAAAGGGCCCGTGATCGAACGGCCAGAAGGGTATACTGCTCATTTTCGCGATCCAAAGGTTTGGGAACAGGATGGTCAATATTTTATGGTCATTGGAGCACAGACGAAAGAGTTAAAAGGAGCTGTTGTTCTTTTTCGATCCCGGAATTTAGTAGATTGGACACATGCTGGAATTTTGACTGGCGGAGGAAATGGCAGGATAAAAGAGTACGGTTATATGTTTGAATGTCCGGACCTGTTTCACCTGGAGGGGAAAGATATATTAGTTTTTTCTCCTCAAGGGCTGGAGCCAGAAGGAATGAAATATCAAAATGTATACCAGGCTGGATACGTAACCGGTACTTTTGATTCGAAAACAGGAACCTTCAAGCACGGCGGGTTTTACGAGTTGGACCAAGGCTTTGATTTTTATGCTCCGCAAACGACGAAGGATCAACAAGGGCGAAGAATACTGTTTGCCTGGATGAGTGTCCCGGATCAAAATGAACAAGACAATCCAACCATTAAGCATCACTGGCTTCATAACATGACCATTCCTCGTGAATTAAAATGTATTGGCGGCAAGGTATATCAAGTACCGGTCCGGGAGTTAGCGGATTTGCGAGTTAACGAAGCGGTTGAACACCGCATTGAATTGAAACAGAAAAATCAGCAGTTCGAAGGTGTACATGGAAAGGCTGTTGAACTATTGGCAGAAGATATTATTGTCTCAAAAGGATGGTTTGATATTACCGTTGGAGAAGCTGCTAGAATGGTATATTCGAGCGAACAAAAGATATTCACACTTGAACGGCAAAGCTATGTAGATGGTGTCGTGGAAAAACGCCAATGCCGCCTCAATGATTTAAAAAACCTGCATATCTTTGTTGATACTTCTTCCATTGAAGTGTTTATAAATGATGGGGAGTACGTTTTCAGTTCACGTTTTTATCCATCCCCCAATAACGAGAGCATTCAGTTTGGAGCTTCTGAAAAGAGCTGTTTTACGCTGAAGAAGTGGGATTTGACTAAAATATTTTAAGTAGATTTTGAAGCGAAAGCCCCGCCTATACCTAAAAAGCAAGGTTAAATCTAGGAGAATTTACAGAAATAACAAACTTTTTTACTATTCCTTTAATATTCCTTCTATAAAATAAAAACTAGTTAATAGATAGAAAGGAATGGGGAGTATCATGAAAAAATCAATAGTCAGCACACTGGCTGCAGCGGGAATGTTTTTTTCTTTTGCCCAGCCATATAATGTCTTGGCGGAAGCACCACCGTTTTTTCAATATGGAAGTGATGAGCTTGAAGTTTCGCAGGTTGCACAGTACGACAGCTTGGCAGGAGAAGGCGGAACAGAAATCATGGCATTTGATGAAGAAAGCGGACAAGCTTTTGTAACGAATGGAGCAGAGTCTGGACTTGATATTCTGAATTTTTCTGGTCTCGAGTCTGGTGAATTTAGACAAGTCGATTCTTCCAAACGTATTCATGTGGAAGACTTTGGATTGGATCAAGTAGATGATATTACTAGTGTAGCCTCTCATCCAAGTGAAAATGTGATTGCATTATCTGTCGTCAGTGATCCGAAAACAGATCCTGGCTATATTGTTTTTCTAACGAAATCAGGAGACTACATAAATCATGTCCAAGTGGGAGCCCTTCCGGATATGGTGACATTCACACCGGATGGAAGTAAAGTGCTTGTTGCCAATGAAGGCGAACCAAATGATGATTACTCGGAAGACCCCGAAGGCTCTATTTCCTTGATTGATGTAACTGGCGGGATTTCAGAAGAGAAAGAACTAAGAGTAAAGACGTTGACCTTTGAAGAACGCATACTTGATGAAAAGGTGCGTGTCGATTCTAAAGGCACGGTTCAACAGCAGCTCGAACCAGAATACATTACCGTTTCAGATGACAGCCGTACAGCCTATGCCGTTCTTCAAGAAAATAATGCGATTGCTGAAATGGACCTGGAAACAGAAACGATTAAAAGTGTAAAAGGGCTTGGTATAAAAGACCATTCTATCGCTGGTAACGAACTGGATGCAAAAGAGAATGGAGAGATGGAAATAGAAAATCTGCCGCTCCTTGGCTGGTATATGCCGGATGCCATCGATACTTTTTCTGCCGGAGGGAAAACGTATATTCTCACACCGAACGAAGGAGATGCCCGTGATTATGAGGCGTATTCCGAAGAAATGGAAATAGGGGATATTATTGATAATATTGAACTGAACGCTGATCATTATGAAGGATACAGTCAGGAAGAATTAGATGGACTGGTCGAGGATGGTTTGCTCGAAGAAATGGAAGATACAGAACTGACAGCAGAAAATGGGATGAATGACGATGGTGTCTATGAAGTCTTGTACTCTTACGGCGGACGCAGCTTTTCCATTTTTGACGCAGATACGATGGAACTTGTCTATGACAGTGGGTCTGAAATAGAACATATTACCGCAGAAGCGATGCCAGAATATTTCAACACGAACAATGACGAAATTGAATTTGACGGACGCAGTGATGCTAAAGGACCAGAACCGGAAACGACGGTAATCGGGGAGATAAATGGAACTCCTTATGCGTTTACAGCCTTGGAACGTTTCAGTGCTGTTATGGTATATGATATTTCCAATCCAGCCGATGCAGAATTTGTTACGATGATTTCCAGCCGGGACTTTAACGAAGATGTCGCTGGAGACGTGGCGCCGGAAGGTCTTTCTTTCATTCCAGCAGAAGACAGCCCTACAGGCAGTCCATTGCTTGCAGCGACACATGAGCTTTCTGGGACAGTAGCGGTATACGAATTTTTACAAACAATAGAAGATGATGAATCACCTGAAGAACCTTCGGAGGGGAATTATCCTTTCATAGACGTGGACAAAGACTACTGGGCTTACCCTTATATTAAAGAGTTGTATGAAAACAGTGTTATTACCGGTAAAACAGATTCTACATTTGACCCATCTGCAGAGGTGACTAGAGCTCAATTTGCAGTTATGATCAGTAACGCTCTTAACATAGAAGCAGAGTCAGCTGCTGACAGTGAATTTGATGATGTACCGGAATGGGCCCAAGCACAGATTCAAGCTGTGTTTGAAGCAGGAATTACTACAGGGAAATCAGATGGCACTTTTGCTCCAAATGAGCCAATCACAAGAGAACAAATGGCTGCTATGACTATACGTGCTTATGAACATGCAGAAAAAGAACAAGCAAAACGCGGGGACCTCGTGTATTCAGATGAAAACCAAATCAGTGACTACGCCGTCAGTGCTGTTCAAAAAGCGCAAGAGTTGAAAATTATGACTGGCACAAAAGAAGGTATGTTTCAACCAAAAGAAAACAGTACACGAGCTCACGCGGCAAAGGTTGTATCACTATTGATAAAAGAAGTGGAAAAATAAATGTATTTTAAAAAACCTGCTGGAGATGAAAAAATACCCAGCAGGTTTTTACTATTTGTTGTTGAACGTTTTTATCAAACGGGGATTATGCCTGGTGAAGATTTTTCAGTCATTTTACCTAATATCTCTATCTTTTGACCTGTCCGTATATTATACTAGATAATAGATAAAATTGACGAAAAATGTTTTATTTTGGTAATAACCGGCAAGGAGGATAAAGTCATGATAGTCGGGGCAGCTTTAAATCATGCAAACTCTCATGGAACAAATGTATTGATAAAAGATAATACTGCTTCTGGAAAAGCAGACGCTTGGAAGGAAGCGATGGCGAGCGAAGCCCGTGCGGTGAATCCATTGCATGATGTTAATAGCTCGAGAAATCAATTGATTCAAGACGCTGTAAAAACAGATGACTGGAGCGAATATAATGAATATCAAGCCAAACAGCATCCTGCCTGGTATAATACGGAAAACGGTGAAGCGGTAAAAAATAAAGAATACTGGGCTGAATTGGCTGAATCAAGAGCTGAGGCGTTAAAACAAGCGGAAGCGGAAAACGACCAAGAGGATATCAAAACATGGGAATCAGCGTTGGAATCCGCTGTCGAGAACCTTAAAAAAGCACCTGGGGAAATGCCTCATATTCCTGTATTTGCAAACGGCAGTAAACTAGCTGAGAAATATGACATAGAGCCGGCGTCTGATAGCTGGTTTGATTCTAAATATAATGATCCGTTAGTTTCTTCTCAAGGGAAGTTCTCAAACAATGCCTGGTACAATAATCCTTACTTTGAGGAAAACCCGGAATCCCTAGAGAAAACATTAGCAGCCGTAGAAGAACACGGATCTTCCGAACAAATAGAGAAAGCCAATGAAGTAAACAAAGAATTATTAGCAAGAATGGATGAGGAAGAAGCGGAAAAGGAGAATGACGTTGAAACCGCGGAATCACAAGCAGGAGAAACCGTGTCTATTCGTGATCTCCAAACGAATAATCATTTGCAGCAAGCGTTACAGGGGGCCCTGGCAAGTGATGATAAATTAGACATGTCCGTGCAAGATTATTTGTTACAGAATTTATAAACAGCCAAAAAATAAGAAGTTCATTATACGTTACTGAAAGCGCAGGGATCAAGAAGAAGTATTGGTTCTGCGCTCTATTTGTTAGAAAGTTATTTCCTAAACTTCCAATACAGATCTTGCCATTAGGAGTAGAATCATATTTTTCTAGAAAGATATCCCAGAAAAATACGTAAGGAAAAAGATCTATAAAACTGCATTGTGTAAAAACACGAATATTATCGAGAATTATGTACCTTTTAGAAGAAAAATAGGGATTTGTTGAAGTTTTAAGGAAAATGAAAAATATGGTTAATCCTGCTTTAACATGGAATTAGGTTATTAATATGGAAAAAAATAGAGAATAAGAACCTACAACGGAAGGGAAATTTGAAAGAGGAAAAATTAAGCATTGGGACTGTAGGGTGATTTTCATAACTGGAAAATTAACTTATTCTAGAAAAAGGAATTTGCGGAATGAATTCCTATCATCTTCCTACTATTTAGTAAAAAAACAGCAATAGGAAGAATGGTCCTACCGAGGGATGAAAACTTATTTATTAATTTTAGGTTTACATCTCGATGACAGCAGGAAAAGAAATCATAGAAAATTTTAGAGGAGGAATTAATGGTGTCTTATCAACCTAAGTCATATCGTAAGTTTTTAGCTGGTTCGGTATCTGCAGCTATGGTAGCAACGACATTCGGAGCAGTTAATTCAGTCAACGTACAAACAGCAGATGCTGCTGAAGCATTCCCAGATGTGGAAAATGATTATTGGGCGTCTGGTTCCATTCAACGCCTTGCTGATCAAGGAGTTATCAGCGGGTATAAGGATGGTACATATCGTCCAGGTGAGGAAATTAATCGTGGACAAGTAGCAGCTATGCTTGTTGCAGCTTTTGACCTGGATGTAGATGAAAATGCAGAGCCGCCATTTGAAGATTTAAATCCAGAAAGTTATTTCACTCCTTATGCAGCAGCTGTAAAAGAAGCTGATTTGATTAAAGGTCGTGAAGATAACACACAATTTGCTGCAGGAATGGATCTTTCTCGTGAGCAAATGGCTACTATTCTAGTACGTGCGTTTGATCTTGAAGCTCGTGATGACGTGGATGCAGACGTAGGTGACATCGATGAAGCCCACGAAAGCCACCGCAGCAATATCGAAATTCTTGCACAATATGACATTACAAATACTGCTGATGGTAACTTCCGTCCAAAAGAAACAGTAACACGTGCACAATTCGCCGCTTTCCTAGACCGTGCGATGGAAGTAGATAAAGGAATTGAAACAAGTGTTTCTAGTGTAACTGCAGTTGATAACACTACTGTGGAAGTAGGCTTTGACGGAGACGTAGAAGCAGCTGCAGCTGAAGACTTCACGTTTGACCCAGAGCTTGCAGTACTAGACGCAGAAGTTATTTCTCCATCTGATTCTGAAGAAAATCAAGATGCAGAAGGCAGTGTTGTTCGTCTTACAACAGAAGAGCAAACAGAAGATGAAGAATACACTCTTTCTTATCAAGGTGAAACAACTGAGCAAACATTCACTGGTGTAGCTGCAGAACCTGCAGTAGTAGTTGAAGATATTTCTGCAGTTTCTACTACAAGCTTTGAAATCGATGTTGATGGCGAGCTTGATGAAGACTGGGACGAAGCTGATGTAGAAGAGCTTCTCGACGTTGCTGTAGTAAACGGCGATGAAGAAGAAAAGGCACTTGACGTTACAGGTGTTGAAATCAGTGAAGATAGAAAAACAATTACAGTAGAACATGCTGACGATGATCTTGAAGGCACAGCAGGAACGCTTGTTGTTAATGAGTTCGAATATGACTTCGATTATGAAAGCATTGAAGTAGATTCCGTAGAAGCGACAACCACTTCTATTAGAAGTGAAGCAGATCAACAGTTAGGATTTACGGTAAACGGCTTCCGTAATCTATCTATTGATACTTTAGAAGAAGCTGGTTATGAAATAGAATTCCTCTATAATTCTAACGATGCTCCATTTGACACGGAGGCAGCACAAGAAGAAGGCATTATTGATGGGGCTGATGAGAATTTAGGTGAAAGCTTCCGTTATGCAGTTGAAATTACGGATGAAGATGGCAATGCTGTAACTTCTGATGACGTAACAGTAGATGTAAATGACGCTGGTGAAGTTACAGAAGTAACAGAAGTTGGTTTATTTGACGGTGAGGACCGTTGGGAAAATGATTATGTAACATCTGCAAATGAAGAGAACGAGATTCAAGCTGTAGCAGGTCTTAACTCCTTCGGTGAAGAAGTAAGCGAAGATGAAATCGATGTTACTGTTGAATCTGTAACATCCAGTGATGCTTCTGTAGCTTATTACGATAATGAAAACGGACTTCAGGTGAATGGAGAAGGAGAAGTTACCCTTACCGTTCAATTTGAAGGAATTGAAGAACCAGTTGAACTTGATCTTGAAGTCGTAGAAGATCAAGAGCTTACTAGCATTGAAGAAGACGGAACAACAGAGCGCTTTGCTATTGATGGCGAAGGCAATGTAAGTGGAGAGCTAGAAGCAACTCTTCTCGACCAGTATGGTGAAAAATGGGAAGGGAACGATGAGATCAGCGTTACAGTAACTGGAGAAAATGATTTTGAAGAAGAAACGACTATTTCTGCAGATGCAGGAAACGTTTCTGTAGATTTTGATGATTTTGGCGGCAGTGATATCATCAACGAACCTGGTGAATATTCCGTATCCTTTGAAGATGAGAATGGCAATGCTTTAGGTACAGTTGATGTGGAATTTGTTGAACTTCAACTCGACGAAGTGGATAACTTCACATTAAGCGCTGACCCAGAATCTGTTGACCTTTATGAGGACGACAATACGGACTTTGAAGTAACGATTGGTGCCATCTTCGACGAAATCGACTTAGAAGATGATGATGTTCTTGACGCACTCGGCGAGCTTGATGGAGATGTTCAGTTAAGCACAAGCGATGAAGACGTTGTTTCCATTGACGGCGGAAGTGAGACAGATGTAGATGCTTCTACCTTAGACTTCACCGTTAGTGGGGAGAGTGAAGGAACCGCTACGATCACACTTGAGCAAGAAGAAGGCGACTTTACTACAGCACTTGCTTCCGTAGAAGTTGAAGTGGAAAACAGCACACCGCAAATCACTGATTTGACGCTAGCTGATGAAGAACAACCAGTCGAAGTAACGGAAGATGGAGATGCGTATTCTATAGTAGATCCAACTCAATTAGCTTCTTCCGCTGTAGATGAAATTACAGAAGACATGATCGCTAACGTTGACTTCTCTGCCAATGATGAAGCAGCCATCATTACCATTACAGAAGAATACGGCGGCGAAACATTCGTAGTAGACGCTGAAGACGTTACTTCTTCATAATAAAAAATTCCTTTACGTACTAGGAATCTAGTAAAAAGGAATATATACAATGGCACTCGGTTCAAGTACCTGCTTGAGCCGAGTGCTATTTTTACTTTAGGAATGCTTCTTCCGCCAAGGACGGCAGCAAGCCGAGCTTTTCTAATCATTATATTAAAATCTTATTTTAGTTTTGAAGGCAGCTATAATCGCATAAAAAGCATCTAGTTGGCTATCAATTAACTGCTCCAATCAATTTCAGTTTAACTAAAGCACTAGGTATTGTCGGTGTAGTTTATTAATCTAAAAAACCCTTTCAAAACGAAACAAATCGTTTTTGAAAGGGTTTTTGTCGTAATAGAAAAGTTGTCTCTATTCTATAATAATATCATCAATCTCCAGGCCGCCATTTGTTGGCTGTTGTTCCAAGTAATCTAGCGTCCGATTGATAAATACCGCCATTTGTCCGCGGTTGATCGAGTCATTTGGGCTGTATGTCGTTTCAGATGTTCCTGTTGTAATGCCAGCAGCTACAAGGGTATTTATATAATCTGCAGCCCAGTGATCGGTGCCGACGTCATTAAATGATTTATTACTGCTGCCGTCTAATTCGAAAGCAAGTACCAATATTTTTGCCATTTGCGCTCGGGTTAATGGATTTTGAGGGTTGAAATGTTCTGACTTGGCAAATATTCCTTCATTGGTAAGGGCGTGAATATAATCAGAGCCGCTTGTTTCGGCACTTACATCTTGAAAATGATGTTCGTTTTGTTGTTGGATATCTGCTTCTAGTGTTCTTCCAATAATCATAGCGCTTTGAGCTCTTGTTAATGATTGGTTCGGACGATATGTATCATTTGGGAAGCCATTAATAATTCCTTGTTCCGTCAGGTTCATAATATCCTCATATCCCCAGAAGTCTTCCGAAATATCTTTAAATGAATTGGCAGCATGCGCCTCTAGGCCTAATCCCCCTATGCTTATCAATGCCGTTAATGCCAGGGCAGTGAGCTTTTTTTTCATCGTTGTCTGCCTTCCTCCTTTTTCCAATGTAGGTCTTTCGTAAGTATATTATAGCGCAGGTAAACTAGCAATAGGACATGACAACAAATTCCTTTTATTAATATTGAAAAAGGTTAGCACTGCAACCTTAAATTTCATAATTATTTTATGGTATTTTGTACCTAAAAATGGTATAAAAGAAGTAGGTTTTTAGTTCTTATGAACTGGATAATGATACCTATATAAAGAGGCAGGAGGCTAAGTTTACGGTGTGGACAAAACTTAAGTGGCGAAATATGAAAATCGGCAGGAAATATGGTTTTGCATTAGGTACGGCTATTTTATTATTCATCATTGCAGCAGGGGCGGTTTCTTTTTTATTAAATGATGTTCGAAATGATATTGAGGCGATGGAACGACGGTCAGAACGGTCCATCGATATTACCGAAATGATTTCACTATTTCGGTCCAAAGATACTCGTGTTGCAGACTATATTCTGACAGAGGACGAAGAGTTGTTAGAAGCATATCGAACGAGACAAGAATCGTTTGATGAACTGCAATCAAGCATTGAACCGAGAATGAATACAGAAGAACAAGTCACGTTATTTCATAAGATAGCAGAAAATAATGAGGCATCCACCCAAATGTTTTCTGAAGAAATCATGCCGGCAGTCAGTGAAGGCAATACGGCATTGGCATTAAGGCTGAGAGATGAAGTTACGCAGCTGCGTTCTGAAACCAACAGCTTGTTAGAGGAGTTAAGAACAACTGTAAATGAAGAACATCATGCGGCTGTAAATGAAGCAAAAGCACAAGCTGAACAATCCTTTTGGACTTTAATTGGTGCGGTTGCAGCAGCCATTCTATTAAGCGGGTTTATACTGATGATGATTAACCGTATTATTCAGCGAAACATGCAGGAAGTTGTACAGCTAAGTAACGAAGTAGCCTCTGGTAATTTAGCAGTAGAGAAGATGACATATAAAGGGAATGATGAAATCGGCCAGTTAGCTGCTGGTTTCAATGCAATGATTGATAAGCTTCGTGATATGGTGGGACACATTCAATCTATTTCTGAAAATGTGAGCAGCCAAAGTGAGGAACTGACGCAATCTTCTCATGAAGTTAGTTCTGGTGCGCAGCAAATTGCTTCTACGATGGAAGAATTATCGTCAGGTTCCGAAGAGCAGGCAAGTGCTTCCTCAGAGATTTCTAACGTCGTGAGTGAACTAAATAATAGAATTCAAGAGGCGAACCGAGAAAGTGAAGCATTAAAAGCGTCTTCTGAAGAAGTCTATGAAAAATCTTACGAAGGTAAAGAGCAAATGCAGCGTTCTGTGGAACAAATGAATGAAATTACGGTCCTTGTGACTGAAACAGCGGAGAAAGTAAAAGGGCTTGAGCAGCGTTCAGAAGAAGTATCGAAACTAGTTGATGTAATAGAAAATATTGCAGAACAAACGAACTTACTAGCTTTAAATGCAGCAATAGAAGCAGCTAGAGCAGGTGAAGCAGGAAAAGGCTTCTCTGTTGTAGCTGATGAAGTCCGTAAACTAGCCGAACAAGTAGGCCACTCTGTATCTGACATTACAAGCATTATTGATGGTATTCAAACAGAAACGAAAGCCGTCGTCACCTCGCTGCAGGATGGCCATGAAAAAGTAGAAAAAGGCAACAAGCAGATGCATACAAGCCGCGACCACTTTGAATCTATTCAAGGTTCGATTTCAGATATGAAAGAGGGCATTCAAACGGTTTCTACTAATCTAAAAGGCATTACCTCTTATAGTGAACAAGTCAGCCAGTCTTCACAAGAAATTGCGGCTACTTCTGAAGAAACGTCTGCAGGGATAGAAGAAAGTGCTTCCACTGCACAACAGCAAAGCTCATCGATGCAAGAGATAGCAGGAAGCGCAGAGTCCCTATCTCAAATGTCAGAGGAATTAAACGATTTAATAAAGAAATTTAAACTGTAACATGTAGATCCAGGCCATTTAGCTTGGATCTTTCTTTTCAAAAGGTAAGAAATTATAAATAGTTGGCGTTTTACATGTCTAGCGCAAGCGCCTACTCGCTCGATATTCCTTCGGTTCGTCAATGGAAAGCAAAATATGCCGATCCTCCAGGACTTGTCGCTCGTGAGCAAGGCGCTTGCACTTTTCTAATGCTCAATAGGCTGCAGTCGAATATTCTCTTCAATCCTGTTATGATAAATTTTAGCTTAAAGCGTTATGCAAAAGGGGTGAAACGATGGTTATTTTTCAAAGGTTATTTTACAAATTAATCTCTGTGAGCAATAGATTGGTTTTTTTAACATCACTTTTTCTTATCGGAATCAGCTCAGTCCTCATTTACGTACTGGAACCTGGTACCTTTGAGAATCCCTTTAACGGATTTTGGTGGGTGATGACAACGGTAACGACTGTGGGATATGGGGATTATTCTCCAGTGACCGTTGCTGGGAAAATGTTAGCGATGGGGTTGTACATCTTTGGAATCGGTCTTATTTCCATCGTAATCAGTAAAGTAGTCGATCAAATCTTTCTCTTTCAACGAAGAAAGGAGCAGGGGAAAATGGATTTTACCGGAGCGAACCATTTTGTCATTATTGATTGGAGTACCAATGCGAAATTAGCGGTTCAGGAAATTTTACATAGTGATCCTGAAGCACAAATTGTGTTAATTGATCAGCTCGATACAACCCCGCTTTCTCATGAACGGGTTCATTATGTGCAAGGAAATCCGATTCACCAGTCCACGCTTGAACAAGCTAACTTGAAAGAAGCAAAAGCGGTATTTGTTTTTGCTAATGAAGTCACGGATTTTGGAAATTTTATTCAAGATTCCTCTTTTGTGGATGGGAAAACGCTGTTAATCGCGACTACCATTGAACGGTATTATGAGGAGATTTATACGATTGTGGAAGTGAAAGACCGCAGCAACGTGGAGAATTTTGTTCATGTGGATATCGATGAATTTATTTTAAGCACAGATACGATCTCTCAGATGGCTGTACGTTCTGCGTTTCACCCCGGCAGTTCGCGGATTGTATCACAGCTCCTATCCAAGCAGCACGGGGATGACCTCTATGAAATAAAGAGGCGGCCGCATTGGAACACGTATCGAGACGCTTTTGATGAATTGCTGCAGGAAGGAGCAACACTTGTGTCAAATGGGGAGAAGTTAAATATTAATCGCCAGCTTGATCGTGAGATTCCTGATGATGCGCGTTTGTTTGTTATTTGTGACGAAGAAACGTATCAACGGATTACTTAAGAGTGATGAAGGTCACATACGGTGCTTTATTTTTTCTTTAAACTAAATCATGAAAAAGGGTTTTGATCTCCAAAAAAAGAATAAGGAATCGACGAAATTTTTAACTTTTTAAGGAGGCGTGACCTATGAAAGCTGCTGTGTGGCATGGTGCCAAAGATCTCCGTGTAGAAAATGTCGAGGAGCCCGTTGTTTCTAATCATGAAGTGAAAGTAAAGGTGAAATGGTGCGGCATTTGTGGAAGTGATTTGCATGAATACCTAGCCGGCCCGATTTTCATTCCGGCAGAAGAACCTCATCCAATAAGTAAGGACAAAGCTCCGATTATAATGGGGCATGAATTTGCTGGAGAAGTTGTAGAAGTAGGAGAAGGGGTCTCCAGGGTAAAGGTGGGAGACCGGGTGGCGATTGAACCTATTTTAGCACCTCATGCGAATGGGAAGTATGAAGATGAAAAATACAATCTTTCTGACTCTCTAGGTTTCCACGGCTTATCCGGCGGCGGAGGCGGTTTTTCGGAATATACTGTTGTCGGTGAGCATATGGTTCATCAACTGCCGGAGGAATTATCCTATGAACAAGGCGCGCTCGTCGAACCAGCAGCTGTAGCATTGCATGCGGTTCGTCAAAGCTCACTAAAAGCGGGAGATTCAGCTGCAGTTTTTGGTGCTGGTCCCATTGGATTACTAGTGATTGAAGCTTTAAAAGCTGCCGGGGCATCTACTATTTATGCTGTTGAAGTTTCCGATTCAAGAAAAAAGCTGGCAGAAGAGCTCGGAGCGTATGTCATTGATCCAACAAAAGTGGATCCCGTAGAGGAAATCAAACGTTTGACGAACGGCGGCATTGATGTGTCCTATGAAGTAACTGGTATTCCCGACGTACTAAATCAATGCATTAATAGTACGCATAATGGCGGAGAGTCTGTTATCGTGAGCATTTGGGAATCCGAAGCTTCCATCCAGCCGAATGATCTTGTCATTAAAGAAAAAACGGTAAAAGGAATCATCGCGTACCGCCATGTTTATCCGGCCGTTACGGAATTAATGAAGCAAGGGTATTTCAACGGCGATAAATTAATCACAAATAAAATCAAGCTAGACCAGGTCGTTGCGGAAGGGTTTGAACAATTGACGGAAGATAAAAGCCAAATCAAAATATTGGTTAAACCGGAGTAAGCATGAAAAAGCCGAATGGATCTGTGTTAATGGTCCGTTCGGCTTTTTCTATTTTTGCTTAAGGAATAAAGTAAAGAAAACAACGACTTTTGCCATAAGAATTGGCGGCAAGCCGAGTTTTTCTAAATAGAGGTGTTCAGCTGTGAGGTCAAGTGTTTCAGCGCTCCGCCGAAGAGAATCAGCACTTAAGCTTTGTGATTCAGCACTTCACACGCAGATATCAGCGGTCAAATCGAAAAATCCAGTGCTTCGCTAAAATGAAAGCAGATAGGCAGCTGTTTGGCTGCAACGCTTCAGCGGTATGATCCTGATATTCAGCGCTTCGGAAAAAGAAATCAGCAGTTCGGAGGCCAAATTCAGCGTATGGTAAGTGTAATTCGGCGCATGGGTATAGATCCAGAGCTTCACCCCGGATATTCAGCACTTCGGGAAAAGAAATCAGCAGTTCGTAAATCAAATGCAGCGCTTCGCAAACGATGTTCAGCGCTTCAACCGCCGCATTCCGCACTTCGCTTTAAGGTTTCAGCACTTCAGACTAAAACGGACCCGTTTAATAGTAAGTGTAATATTGCGGAACGCGGCTCTCAAAAACCGGGACTTTTTTGCGGACTTCTTCCACTTGTTCGGGATGAATCTCGGCGCGAACCGTTTCTTCCTTGTTTTGGCTTCCTTCTGCGAGCACATTCCCCCACGGATCAATCGTCATTGATTTTCCGGCAAACTCCACTTCGTTGTATGTGCCGACACGATTACAGGAGACAATATACACTTGATTTTCAATGGCACGGGCGAGCTGTAAATGCTTCCAATGGTCTGTCCGCGCTTGCGGCCATTCGGCTACAATAAATATTACTTGCGCTCCTTCTAGGGAAAGGGCGCGGAGAAGCTCTGGAAAGCGAAGGTCATAACAAATGATAATTCCCATTTTCAGTCCATCGAGTTCAAAAACTTGGGCTTTGTTTTTCCCGCCTGTCAGGTACGTTGGTTCATCGAGCATAGGAACGAGGTGAAGCTTGTCATAATGATAAACCAGTTCCCCTTTATTATTAATAATAAGCGCACGGTTAAACATGTCGTTTTCTTTTTGATAGGCAATCGAACCGCCGACAAGATGAACATTGTGCTCTGCGGCTAACTGCTGTAAAAAAGGGATAGTTTCACTGTTTTCATGATCTGCGATGTTTGCAAGCTCAGGCAGCGTATAAGCGGTTGTCCACATTTCAGGAAGCACAATCACATGCGGACGGTTATTTTCGATTTCCTCCTTTACAAGCTTTTTTACCTTCTCCCGGTTTGCTGCAGGATCCCCCGGAATAATATTCATCTGCAGTGAAGAAACAATCATGTATTTAACCTCTCCTTTTCCGTTTAGTTACCTTCTATCCTTATATTAAGGAATAATGGTTTAAATTGGCAAACGTTATTCCCTGAAAAAAGCAACGATGAGTCCGAACATCACAATCATAAATGTAAGCGTTTTCCTGATTTGTGTTGAAAGGGTACGCACAGATGAAATCTAATCGGTATACTAAAGATAATCACATTGAGGAAAGGGGGAGACCATATGGAACAAATGATGAAAAATACAATGCAGCAGCTATTAAGCAGTTCCACACTGTTTATGTCTGATTTAGAAGATCAGTTAAATAGCTCAAAAGGCCAAATTGAGAAAATAATACAGTTAATAAACGAAGAACTAAAGCAGCACAACTTTCACCTTTTAGCGATTCAACCAGAAGAACAAATCGTCATTCCAACCAATACCAGAAAGGGTTTATGTGAAATTTTACGGGATGCAACGTATTTTTCCATCGATGATTTAACACCGGAATTAAGAGTACAGCTCATGTTAATTACCCTGTTGGTAGAAAAAGAATCCCTGTCTCTTCAAGATTTAGCTGAAAGAACAGAAGTAAGTAAAAATACAGTGCTGCTTGATATGAAGCTGATGAAGCGTAAGTTAGAGGATAAATCCATCGAGGTAAAATACAGCCGTAAACATGGCTATTTTATCTCAGGATCGGAATATCAGCTGCGGAATTTGCTTGTCACCGAGTTGAAACAACTCTTTCAATTTGAATTTGCAAACACGTTGTTAAAGAAAAAACAATTGATAGAGCCAAATGAAGTGTTTTTGCTGAGGCAGCGGCTGCTTAGAGCAGAACAAAGATTAGAGATATCCTTTTCTGATGAACAAATTGAAGTTCTCCCGGTCACTTTGCATTTATTAATAAAACGAATCCAGGCTTTTCAACAAGAATGGGTGCCGGAAACCGAAGATTATGGTGTGTTTCATACGGATGAATACGAAGCGTTTCAACAAATGTTCTGGGACCAAAACGGTCTGACAGAAAAAGACCGGCTGTACCTTACTTTACAAGTTCTTTCTTCTAATATGTTAGAGGCTGCCATTCACTTATCTCACAGTGAAGCATTAAAAACCGCTATTGATAGATTTATCGACCAAATCGAATTAAATTTAGTGACGTCGTTGGTGAGAAAAGAGGAATTAAAAGAGAAACTATGGCTGCACATTAAACCCGCAGTCTATCGGGTGAAATTAGGGCTGCATGTCCAAAACCCGCTTACGCAAATCTTTCAAGATGAACACGCCTCGATTTGTTCGATAGTGAATGGAGCTGCAGGCGCATTAGAAGATTACATCGGGAAATCTTTGCCGGAAGAAGAGAAAGTATATATTGCCATGCTCGTGCAAGCGTGGATCTATCAAACCAATGAACAAGGTGAAAAAATATTTAAAGCGATGGTCGTCTGCCGAAATGGAACCTCAGTGTCTAAGCTATTGTTAGAAACGCTTAAGCTGATGTTTCCGCATATTGAATTTTTAGGAGCATTTTCTGAAAGAACGTTTAATCAAAAAGAAACGGTCGATTTTATTTTTACAACCATTCCTTTGCATACGAGTCAAAAAACATTTATTGTTAATCCTATTTTGGATCAAAAAGAGCGGGCTCACTTAAGAAAAAACGTACGGAAATATATTGAAAGAGATAACGAGAAGAAAGCGAGGGAATTGCTGCATTCGTTAAGAGACCATATTGAAATGGAGAAGCAAGACGTGATTCACGAAAAAATAGTAGATTTTTTCGATAAATCGTACAGTGATAACAAAAACAATCAAAAAACAGAAGAAAAAGAACACCAGCCCTTTTTCACATTTGAAGAACAGCATATTCACATTATCGAAGAACGAGTTACCTGGAAAGAAGCAGTCTGCTATAGCTTACATCAAATGAAAGAAAGACAGGCGATTGAGTCTCGTTATATGGATAGAGTTCTCGAGCTATTTTTAAAAGAAAGTGATCGGATGATGCTTGGCCCGCACGTTTATTTGCCGCATGCTAAGCCGTCGGATGGAGTAAGAAAGGAAGATTTTGATATATTACTTTTTCGCTCTCCGGTAGAAATGCCAGACGGCGGTATGGCCAAAGCGTTAGTCACCCTTTCTCCAATAGACTTTCAACATCATGTCCCGACGTTGTTAAGCTTAAATGAGTTATTTATGGATGAAACTAAATCTCAGCGTTTTTATCAAGCAAATCATGCTCTAGAAATCGTAGAGACGCTGCAACAACATGTAGAGGAGGAACATCATGCCATTTGATGAATTATTCCACCAGCATCTCATCTTTTCTAATGTAAAATGTGAGACGGCTTATCAGCTTTTTGAAAAAGTAGGAAGCCGTCTGTACAAAGAAAACTATGTAAAATCCTCCTATCTCTCAGCTTTAACAAAACGAGAAGAGACTTATCCGACCGGATTATCGTTAGAAAATATTAACATCGCTATTCCTCATACAGATTGTGAGCATATATCTAGCCCATTCATTGCTTACGCCAGCTCTGAACAACCGCTGCTGGTTGGTAGCATGGGAGAAAAAAATAAAACAATACAGGTTTCTCATTATTTTTTCTTAGGAATAACCGAGTCGAAAACACAGGTAGAGCTTTTGCAGTATTTAATGACCCTTTTTACTAATTACCAATTTGTTCAAGGGTTAAAACATGCCAAAAGTGAAGAAGAGGTTTTTCAAGTTATAAAACATCCAATAAGGAGTGAAGTGTTATGAAAAGAGTGATTGTAGCATGTGGTTCAGGAGTGGCAACCAGCCAGACAGTCGCTTCCAAAGTTCAGAAGATTTTGAATCAAAATCGTATTAAAGCAAATGTAGAAGCGGTTGATATTAAGTCATTAGACCAATATATACCGCAAAGTGACGTCTATATCGCGATTACAAAAGGAAGCAAAGACTATAACATCCCTACCTTGAACGGGATCGCATTTTTAACAGGAATGGGGATGGAGGAAGAAACCAATCAATTAATTAGCTTGCTAACGTAAAAGGAGGAGATAGATGTGGACGTTCTGCAAAATGTCTTTCAATATATTTTAGATCTTGGTGCGTCAGTATTTGTACCTTTAATCATGATCATTGTAGGCATTGCTGTACGAATGAAGTGGAAAGAAGCGTTTAGTGCAGGGATCATTTTAGGGGTAGCTTTTGCAGGGATGGGAGTAGTGATTGGCTTTATGCTGGACGCTCTCACTCCTGCCGGGCAAGGCCTCGTCGAACGTACAGGAATCGAGCTTAATATCGTAGACGCCGGCTGGACATCTTTAGCAACATTGGCATGGGCCTGGCCATTAGCGTTCTTAATGTTTCCATTGCAAATGGGCGTCAATGCCATCCTTCTCGTCATGAATAAAACAGAAACGCTTAACGTTGATCTATGGAACGTTTGGGGGAAAATTTTAACAGCAGTACTGGTTATAGGCGTGACAAATAGTGTTGCTCTTGCTTTTGTTATAGCGGCTATCCAAATGGTAGCGGAGCTTCTGATAGCGGATGTAAACCAAAAGCACATTGAAAAAGTAACTGGCATTCCCGGTGTTACGGTTTCGCATGGCATGATGATTTTTGGCGTCTTTCTTCTTCCGTTTAACTGGCTGTTGAGCAAGGTACCTCTTTTTGATCGTCATATCGATGCAAATACGTTAAAAGAAAAGTTCGGTGTTTTCGCAGAAAATCATGTGATGGGTTTTATTATTGGAGTACTTCTTGGTATCGCAGCCGGCTACACTGTGCCTGAGACGCTTACATTAGCGATTCAAGCTGCAGCGGCACTAACCTTGTTTCCTATGGTAGCCAAACTGTTTATGCAGGCATTATCCCCTTTGTCTGATGCCATCTCGGAATTTATGAAATCACGTTTTAAGCACCGAAAATTGAATATTGGCTTAGACTGGCCGATCTTAGCTGGAAGCAATGAATTGTGGGTGGCCGTCATTGTGTGGGTGCCAATTACACTGCTTTACGCCATTATTCTGCCAGGCAATAATGTGCTCCCATTTGCAGGGATTATCAATATTTCGATGGCTGCCCCAGCATTAATTATTACCGGCGGGAATCTACTTCGAATGATTATTCTTGGAATCATTACGACACCTGTTTTCTTATATATTGCAACCGGTTTTGCTCCAACGATTACCCAGCTGGCACAGGACACAGAGGCGATTGCTTTAGATAGCGGACAGATGATTTCGTGGAGTACGATAGAATACCCGGTCTTCCGATATCTTTTTGCACACGTAGGAGAAGGACATTTGCTAGGTTTCCTATTTGTTGGGATATGGGCCGCATTGTTTGTCCTTTATTTTAAAACAATGAAAGCCAGAAAAGTAGAAGATGATACAGCGGAGGAGACGGAGTATAAGGAGAATGTGATGTGATTTACACCATTACGCTTAATCCAGCTATTGATCATATTATGTTTACAAAGAATCCTTTGGAAAAACGGAAAAATAATCGAATGTACAAAAAAGAAATAGACTTGGGCGGAAAAGGGCTTCATGTTTCTCATACGTTAACTTGTTTGAATATTCCTAATACAGCCATAACCTTTGCTGGGGGACGGAATGTCAGCAGTTTCAAAAAGATTTTAGAGCAGAAACACCTTCATTATGAATTGTTTGTAGAAGAAAAACGCGCTACACGTATTACGTATGTGCTGATGGATCAGGCAGGGGAAGGGAGTTTAATGGTAACAGAACATGGTTTTTGCATATCGGAACAAAATCACAAAAAGCTCTGCCAGTATTTAAGGGATACGGTGAAAGCAGACGACACAGTGATACTATCGGGCTCTTTGCCTCCAGAATATCCAGTCGCCAGATGGAAGGAGATTCTTTCTTTATTAAAAGAAAGACGATGTACGATAGCTTGTGATGTTAGCGGGGAAGCTTTAAGAACGGCGGTTGAGATGCAAGTAGATTTTATCAAACCGAATGAACAAGAATTAAGAGAATTATTCCCTGCTCAACAGGACGTATTAAGTCAATTGCAGGAACTAAACCAAAACGTGCCTTATGTGGTTTTTTCCAAAGGGGGAGAAGGCAGTACGGCTTTCCTAGAAGAGAAAATTTTCGATGTCGATGCTCCAAAAGTTAAGGAATGCAATGATACAGGAGCAGGGGATGTGTTTGTAGGAGCGCTGTTTGGCGCAAGAGAACAGGGATTGTCATGGGAGGAGGCCCTGACGTTTGCAGCAGGCTGCTCTGCTTCGAAAGTGACAAAAAGCAACAGCAGCGTGTTTGATGTGGAAGAAGCGAAAGCTCTTAGTCTGAAAACAAATATCCGAGAACGGAAAGGGGTTTATTAATTTGTTATATAAACAGGAACGTGAGGAACTGTGTAAAGTTGTAAGGACGATGTTTTTGCGATTTGAAACGAATGCAGCAGGTGGAAATGTCAGCGCACGAATCAATGATGAGCATATCATTATGACGCCTACGTTAATGTCCCAGCAGAAATTTTGCGATTTAGAATGGCACGAAATTCTAGTCGTGAATATGAAAGAACAAAAAGTAGAAGGTGATGGAAACATTACGAGAGAAATTAATATGCATATGGCATGTTATCGAGAAAGACCTGACATCGGCTGCGTATTGCATGCACACCCGAAAGAATCTCTCGTTTTTGCGACAATGGGAATGGAAATGCCCAATTTAACAGAGTCCACCCAAAAACTCGGAACCATTCCAACCCTCCCGTTTGCACCGGCCACTTCTCCTGAGCTTGCTGAAATTGTGAGAAGTTATGTGCAATCTAGAGGCACAGATGGACTGCCGCTTGCTATGCTGTTAAATAAACATGGGATTGTTGTTCTCGATAAAACCTTACGAAAAGCATACGATGTGCTTGAACGCATTGAATATAACGCCTATGTTGCCTATAAAGCTCTTGTCTTTGATTCGTTATCTATTAAAAAAATCGAAGACAACACGCGGGAATTGGAATTCAATCTGGAGGAATAAGGGAAATGCCAATCAATGTCCAGCTTTTCGTATCTATAAGCTGCGGGCTTTTACTATGTGGTATCCTTTTCGGACAGATTTGGTTAACGTTCTTTGCTTTAATGATCGCGGTACACGCTAAAAAGGTGTGGGAGAAAAATAAAAGCAAAACGGCATAATCGTATTGAGCTGCCTGATGAAGGGCAGCTTTTTATTTGAAGGTAAGGAAGTCATACTTTTGGCGTTTTATGTATAGATTCAGCGCCCAACTACACAAGATAAAGAGGAGCTTTTGCTAAAACTGCGAACATTCATTCCAGGCAAAAAAGTCAGCACTTCCTGTGGAAATGACGACAGCAGGACGTCCTATGCACCGGCGTATGCGTGCTTAGTAGAAGTTCCTTTACTTTAGCTGAACTTCCTCTTTTTCTTGCACTTTTCTAGTTTTCAAATCACACTTTGAGTAAAGTGAAAGAATTAGAAAAGGTTCTAAACGACTAATTGATCAAGAAGCGGAAATGGATCAGTTAAGTTAAGACAACCTGTTCCGTGTAATTAATGCTCTATTTCTATTTACCCCCTCCTTTAAAATCTCTCAAAAAAACCTGGAAGAGTAGTAAAAATATGTATAAATTATTTCTTCGGTTAGAGTCCCATGTCTAGTTTTGGCAGGCTTTTTATGGTTTTAGGAAACAAGTTTATCAAAAATTCAAAACCATCGAATACAAAAAAGTTTCTAAAAATTGTTGACTTTGTAACCGATTGCAAGTATATTTGTATACAATTACACAATTACACATTTATACAAATTTCGGAGGTGATAGTGGATAAATGGTTAATCAAATTGTGTCGGGACGTAAAAATATTAAGGATCTAGCCTATGAATCCATTAAGGAATCGATCATATCTGGTGACTTAAACCCTGGAGAAGTGCTGACGGAGGAATTTTTAGCAAAAAGTCTTGGGATAAGTCGTACACCATTAAGAGAAGCGGTCAATATTTTAATTCGAGAGAATTGGATTGTTAAAGAGAAAAGTCGGATTAAAGTGGCACCGCTTACAAAGGCTGAATTAACAAATCTTTTTTTACTCCGTCAATATCTAGAAGTTTTAGCAGCCATTCAAGCTGTAGAAAATGTAACTCCTGAATTTTTAAATGATTTAAAGGAAATAATGAATAAAATGGAGCGAGCGGAAAAACTAGAAAATACAGAGGAAGTTGTAAAACTTGGTAGTGACTTTCATGCTCGTATTATTGAACAAGCGGACAACCCTCATCTCAAAGAAATGGTGGAAACTATTTTAGAAAAAATTAAGAGGTATCGTCATATTGGGGTGAATACGGTTAGTACTCGTTCGAAATCTGCAGTAGAAGAGCATTTTACTATTCTAAGAGCAATTGAGACGCAAAACAGTGATTTAGCCGAAGAGGCAATGAAAGACCATATTAAATTAAGTCAAGAATCCATTAAACTAAGTGAAAAAATAGAAGGGAATGAAGATAATGAAAAAATTTAAGCACGCTCTATATATGCTAGGTTTTTCTTCACTATTAATGATGGCTGCTTGTGGAACTGATGAGGAGCCATCAGATGATACAAGTAATGGCTCAGAAGGTGAAAGCGACGAGCAAGCTATAGAAGAATGGCCTCATGACACTATTACCTTTGTTGTACCATTTGATGCTGGTGGAAGTGTCGATGGAATGGCGCGCGGTGTTGCTAATCACTTAGAAGAGGAACTAGATGTGACCGTTAACATTGATAATCGTCCCGGAGCTTCTGCGCAAATCGGAGCCTCCCACTTCATAAACCAACCGGATGACGGCTCAGTATTTTTTGCAGGGACGCAATTATATCTAAGTGCAAACATTGTGTTGCAAGAAGCCGATTTTGATATTGATGAATTTTCTATGGTGAACTTCGAACAATTTGATCCAATTACAATCACAGTTCATGAAAATTCGCCGTATGAAACGTTCGATGATCTTTTAGAAGATATAGAAAATAATCCAGGTGAAATAAGCTACTCTACTATTTATGGAGGACCGCTTCATTTAACGGGTGCATTGCTTGAAGATACCCTCGATATTGAACTTAACCCAGTTTTTTATGACGGGGGAGGAGAGATGAGAAACGCACTTCTTGGTGAACATGTTGATTTTATGATTGGTAATGCAAATGGAGATACCGCTATTGAAGATAATGTAAGGGTTTTAGCTATAGCCGATGATAATATGGAAGAACTCTGGCCAGATGCCGAACCAATCAATGATGTCTTAGAAGAATATGACGCAGAGATCCCTTATGTTGGTTCAGCCAGATTTATTGCTGCTCATTCCTCCTTTAAAGAAGAGAACCCAGAACTATTCGAGTATTTTGTGGAAGCTTATGAAAAAATGTTCGAAAGTGAGGAATATCAGCAATATCTTGAAGAGAATGGTGCAGATGTAGTCAGTGACTTTAGAGGGCCAGAAGAAAGTGATGAAATGAATTTAGAGCTGCATGATCTAATGCTTGAATACCAAGATGATCTTGGAGATAAGGAATAAATTTATTAAAACAGAAGGAGAAGAAATATTCTCCTTCTGTTTACCTTTTCGAGGTGAGAATGATGGAAAATAATAAAACAAAAATGCAACTTTTTCACCGTTTGTTTTTACCTGCCTTAATATTTATTTTTATTACCATTTATTTTTTGGAAGTTCAAGGGTTGGATGACCCAAGAGACCGGATGCTTATCACTCCTATTTATTGGGTGATGGCGGCTTTCTTTCCTATTATTCTTTTTCAAGAATGGAAAAATTGGAAAGCAGCAAAGCCTGATAAAAAAGAAAAGGAAGAAGAGGAAACAGAAAGCTATGAAGTGGATGCCCCTTTATCAAAAAAAGCATTATCGTTCATGGTAAGCATTTTCCTATATTTGTTTCTTATTGAGCATATTGGTTTTGTGCTGATTACGATTATCTTTTTGCCTACTTTGATGTGGCTTCTCGGTACAAAAGATTGGAAATTGCTTGTGTTTTTACCAATCATCGTTACTGGGGCTTTGTACGTTTTGTTTGTAATTTGGTTAGAAATTCCGTTACCAACAGGAATTCTGCTATAGAAAGAGGGTGAAATTGTGATAGATTTACAATCACTTAGTGAAGGTATATCCATGTTAATTAGTTTTGAAAACTTTTTCTTGATGATAGTGGGGCTCACCCTGGGAGTTATTTTAGCAGCAATTCCTGGTTTTACAGGTTCTCTAGGGATAGCTATCATGCTTCCGCTTACTTTTGGTATGGACCCGCTACCTTCGCTCGTATTTTTATTATCTATTTATACCGGTGGTTTATATGGAGGGGCGATTACTGCTATTCTGTTAAACACACCTGGTTCACCTGCTGCTGTTGCTACATCACTCGATGGGTATCCTATGACTAAAAAAGGATTTGCAGGCAGGGCTCTTGGTGTAGCAGTAGGGGCTTCCTCTATTGGAGGATTTATTGGTATTTCAGTGTTACTTGTTATTATCCAGCCTCTTGCTGGTTTTGCTTTGCGTTTTGGTCCTACGGAAATGTTTATGGTTGCGGTATTTGGTTTGACCATTATTGCTGCTTTGAAGGGTGATAGTTTTGTAAAAACATTATACGCAGGACTCTTGGGCATATTATTAGGAACGATAGGGATGACCAGCAGTGGAGCTATTAGAGGAACATTTGGTTCATCCGAATTATTAGATGGTATTCCTATTATTCCAGCTTTAATTGGTTTATTTGCTGTTTCTGAATTATTTTTCCTTGTGGATAAAGGTTACGTAGCAAAGCAGCAAATCAACAGAAGGAATTCTTTAGAAGTAATGGATGGGGTAAAAAGGGCTTTTAAGTATCCAGGCAACATTTTGCGCTCAAGTACGATAGGGGTCTTTATTGGGGCTTTGCCAGCTGCAGGATCTACCATCGCCAGTTTAGTTAGTTATAATGAAGCGAAACGTGCTTCAAAGGATCCTTCCTCCTTTGGTAAAGGAAACGAAGAAGGGGTTGTTGCTGGAGAGGCTGCGAATAACTCTTCCGAAGGCGGGGCCCTTGCTACTATGCTTGTACTTGGTATTCCGGGAAGTGCTTCGGCGGCAATGTTACTTGGAGCAATCATAATGCAGGGATGGACACCTGGCCCGCGTTTATTTATTGATCATAGTGACGTTCTTTATGGCGTCATTTTCTCAGAACTCATACAAGAAATACTACTTGTAGTGATTGGAGGAGCATTTGCAATTATTGCAGGTAGAATCGTACAAGTTCCTACTAGAGTGCTTATCCCGACTATTATTGTTTTTGCACTTATAGGTTCCTTTGCCGTTCGAAACTTAATGTTTGATGCGATGCTTGTTTTCCTCTTTGGTTTGCTTGGATGGTATCTAAGAAAGAATGCATACCCTACAATTGCCGTGGTTTTAGGTTTAATTTTAGGTCCATTGGCCGATACAGAGCTGTTAAGAAGTCATCAGTTATACGGGGAAGAAACGTTTGCCATGTTCTTTCAACGCCCCATCACTCTCATATTGATAGCTCTTACTATACTTGGCGGGATCACTCCATTTTTAATGGAAAAAAAGAAACAAAAGAAAGGATAAGATGTAACAATGAACAGAAACGAAAAATTCCATAATCTACTGACAAACTCCAATGAAATTCTTGTGGCTCCTGGGGCAGCTAATGCACTAACGGCTCATCTGATCGAAGAAGCAGGATTTCCAGCGGTTTATGTCACCGGCGCAGGGCTTTCTAACAATGTTCTTGGAGTAGCGGATGTAGGTTTGATTTCTTTTAAAGAAGTACTAGACCAAGTGAAATATATTTGTGATGCAGTCGAAATTCCAGTCATTGCTGATGGAGACACAGGTTTTGGAAATGCAATCAACCTTGTACGAACAGTCAAAGAGTTTGAAAAGGCAGGTGTTTCTGCTATCCAATTAGAGGATCAAAGCACGCCGAAAAAATGTGGACATTTTACAGGGAAACAAATCGTACCTGCTGAGGAAATGGTTAATAAGATTCAAGCTGCAGTTGACACACGAAAAGACCACCATTTTAAAATTATAGCAAGAACAGACGCCCGGGCCATCGATGGAATTGATGCAGCTATTGAAAGGGCGGAACAGTATATTGAAGCTGGAGCAGATATCACTTTTGTGGAAGCTCCTCAAACAGTCGAAGAAATGGAAAAAATTACAAAATCATTGTCTCACACTCCACAAGTGGCTAATATGGTGGAACATGGAATGACTCCTTTAAAAACGAACAGTGAACTAGAGCACTTAGGTTATCGTATAGTGTTGTATGCTAACTTTCTCCAGCGCCGCGCAGTAAAAGCGATGCAAGATGCACTGGTATCTTTAAAAGAGCAAGATACAACCCAGCATATGTTGGAGGATATCATTTCGATGAAAGAACGAAATAGACTTACTCATTTGAGTAAAATTAAAGAAATGGAAGAAAAGTATCTAAAGCTAGATAAATGAGTATATATGAAGCTTTCCTTTTCGTAATCGTGGCGTTACTTGGAGGATATCTGGGGAGATTGATGAGGATTCCAATCGGTTCTGTAATAGGTGCCATGTTGTGTGTTGGTCTTTTTAAAATCATTGGGGTCGTCACATTTTCTGATACTGACTGGCTGTCTTTTGTGGTTCAAGTATCGATTGGTATTATGCTCGGTGTATCCTTCATTTCCCTCGATAAAGGGATTATTAAGAAAATTAGTGCCGGTTTGATGGTGAATCTTATCGGCATTTTCTTTATGGTTATAACGATTGGCATCATTATTAGTTTTGGGTTTTCGATGGATTTGAAATTATCTATTCTTTCTTCTGCCCCTGGAGCCATAGTAGAAATGGCCACAATGGCAGATGCCTTACAACTTGACTCACCAACTGTCGTTCTTGTTCACTTATTCCGTGTCATCATCATTATGGCCATTTTCCCTCTGCTCATTAAATGGATCATTTTAAAAATAAAACAAGGAGAAAAAGACAAAGCATGAGGTATGTTCTATTAGTTGTGATAGCTGCAACAGGTGGTTTAGTAGGATTATTTACTGGTCATCCAATTGGTCCGTTATTAGGTTCTTTATTATCCGTTGGGCTTTTTCAACTTTTAACAAAACTGCTCCCTCCTATTCCCCTGCACTCCAAACGTTTGATTCAGGCAATTATTGGCGGCAGCATTGGATTATCCTTTACGTATGAAACGATACAGCAGTTTGTTTTCTTATTGATTCCTATTATTATTATTCCGTTACTTCAGCTTGTTTTTACTCTTTTAAATGCTTTTTTGTTAAACAAATGGTTGAAAATAGATGCTGTAACGGCATTATGCAGCTCGGCACCGGCAGGGATGAGCGAGATGGCCATTATTTCGGAAAAGTATGGTGCCAATATTCCAACAGTAGCTACGTTTCACTTGTTTCGAATTATTTTTATTGTGAATGTTATTCCAATCGTTCTTACTTTATTTTAATGGAATGAAAACCTGGATTTCTGACTTTTTGTTAGAAATTCGGGTTTTTTTGAAAGGTAAGAAATTATGAATAGTTGGCGTTTTTGATGTCTAGCTTCAACGCCCAGCCGCTCAGGCGCACGCGATAAAGAAGGAACTTTTGCTAAAACCGCCACGACCTGTGGCATTGGCGACATGAGCACATCCTATGCGTCGACGTGTGCGATCTTAGTAAAAGTTCATTTAAAATGAGCTGAACGTCTTATGTCTTCCCTTTCGACTCCGGGCCGCAGGCGACCCTGCGCGAAAGCTCCAGAACCTGTCGCGGGCTCCCAGGATGGGAGTCAGTTCGGCGTTGTCACAGGACGTGACGCTCGTAGCCGAACTTCCTTCTTTTAAGGCGCTTGCGCTTTTCTTATATGAGAATGAATCCAGAAAAGTAGGTGGAAGAACATTTACATAATTTTAATAATATAAGCAAAGGAATTTTTATAGTACTAAGAGAAACCATTGAATGCACTTTTAAAAAAGGAGGATATTATTTATGGCTGCTAAAAAGGTTTTAATCGTTACTGGGGACGCAGTAGAAGCATTAGAGGTCTATTATCCATATTTCCGTTGTTTAGAGGAAGGGTATGAAGCAGACATTGCGGCTCCACATAAGAAAAAGTTAAATACCGTTATCCATGATTTCGAAGATTGGGAAACCTACACAGAAAAACGGGGCTACATGATTGATGCCAATTTAGAGTTTGCTGAAGTAAATGTGGAAGACTATGATGGGTTAATTATCCCCGGCGGACGCGCTCCTGAACATATTCGTATGAATGAACACTTACCTAGCATTGTTGCTCATTTTTTTGAAACAGACAAGCCAATCGCGGTGATGTGTCATGGTAGCTTGGTACTCACACCGATTGCTGACGTAGTGAAGGGCCGGAAACTCACTGCTTATCAGGCGTGCAAGCCGGAAGTGGAAAGCATTGGTGCTGAATACGTTGATGAAATGGATTATGTCGATGACAACCTTGTTTCTGGTCATGCGTGGCCTGACCTGCCAGCTATTATGAAGGAATTTGTGAGGCAGGTGAATGACATTCGCTGATTCCCATGCGGAAAGTACTATCTATAAAAATCCAGTAAAGTGATATAATGGTAAGGTAATAGTTTGGTAAACTCAAGGGTGGTTCGGTGTCATCCCCATGAAGAGAGGGGGTGGTGCCCTAAATGATGACGGTGTACGAGGCTTTGATGCTGATGGTCACGTTCGGTATGTTGATCGTGGCGATGCTGTCACAAAAATAAATCACCCTTGAGTTGACGGCTCGAGCGGGTGATTTATTCTCTCCGGCCGATCCCCCTTGCAGGGAACCTAGCTATTGCAGGACCGTAGGTGTTAGCCGCACCTGCGGTCTTTTTTAATATATGAGGATTTGTTTTTTATTATACCAGAACTTTCCGCTGCCGCAAACGGTTATACTACCAGATGAACGAAAAGAATAACGATAAATAAGAAGGCAGTGTACCGATGATAGCGCCGGCGCTTGCCTGATGATCGTTTTTTTCGTAAATATCCGGAAACCCAAACGGCTAAAAAAGAACATACAGCTAACAGACCCGATAACGCTTTTGGGTTCGTGACGGCGTAATAAAACGGCATGCCGACGACGTGCGGCAGAAGTAAAACTGTCCCTAAAATAGCCGTAGCAATATGGAAACGGATATAAATCCGTGTGAATGTGACGAGCATTCTGCGGCGTGAGTGTTTAACGCCCAGCAGCAATGGATAGAGAAGAAATGCCAGCAAAAAGTAATATCCCGACGCCGAGGCAAAATCAACTAGCCGTGTGTTGATGGAAGATGGTTGTTTAAGTAGTAGGAAAGCTGTAAGAAAAATTGTTGGAACGAAAAGAATAACTAATGATGGGACTACGTTTAATCGAAATAAAAAGCGCAGCATTATTTTTCCCCTTCTATTTTAAGTATAAATCATATTAACTCCGCTTCACAAGTTGAGGCATTTTATTATTTTAAAATATTAAAATCAAGCTGTGATAGTATCATGATAAAAGATCTATTTTGAGATTGAATTTTTATTGTTTTATTATTACTTGTATATCAGGCATTTAATACTGTTTTTATTACTGTCATTTTACTATTAATATTTATTATTTCGTAGTAAAAAATTTTAAGAATAATATTTTGTAATATGGTTGTTAAATATATAGCTGCATTCATGAAAGAATTTTTGGTTAGAATTTGTTTTATGGCAGAATTGTAGACTTTTTAATGGTATGTAATAAAAATAGAAGGGTTTGATGGATAAATTTTCATCCGTATTAAAAGAAGATTATGAATTCATAATTGCCTTTTCTTGCTGGAAAGCGGTCCTTAGAATAAGAAACGTACCAATAAAAACTCCCAATCTTCTAAGGAGGAAGGTAAAATGAACAAAAAGATTGTAAAATTGACAGCACCAAGTTTAGCAGCACTAGGACTAGCTTTTTCTGCAGGACAAGCGGATGCTGAAACACCGGAATCAGAATTGGAAGCAAAAAATGGAGTACAAGCCCAGCAAGAAGCAGATGCTGCTGAAGCTTCAAAGCTAGACAAAGTGGAGAATAAAGCTGATGCAGTAAAAGCAGAAGTAGAAGATATCACCTCAGACATAACTGATCAAGAAACGTTACCTAATGGGGAATTGAATTCATATGAAGGAAAATTAAATTCCTTAGCAAATCGTTTAGATGCTGCAGAAAACCAATTAGATGGACTAACGAACAACCAAATCGATGAAGATCTTCCAGAAGTGGATGAAACAGAACAAATCATTGAAGACGTAAGGACAATTGTCACAGAAGCACAAGATACACTTGCTTCTATTGGTGAAGACGAAGCAGCTGAAGACGAAGAAGCAACAGAAGATGAAGAAGCAGTAGAAGAAGACGAAGAAGCAACAGAAGATGAGG
>NZ_VTOK01000008.1:66981-233201 GCF_009765375.1 Alteribacillus sp. YIM 98480 | reverse complement strand
ATGAATGCAACGAAAAAGGAAAACTTGCCGCCGTTGTCTTTACCGAAAAAAGAGTATATGGAACGGGCAAAAGAACTGTGGGAAGAACTTGAACTACCATCGATCCGTCCGGAATGGCCTTGGCACGGTTTTTCAATGGGAGATTGGGATGAGTTCAATGACGAAATGGCTCAGCGTGCCGTGAAAGGCGACTACTTCAAAACGGGAGAAGAGCAAATAAACGAACGAGTAGGCCCTGAATGGATCAACAAAGATACCAAATGGTACTATGAGGAAAAGAATAATGAATAGTTAAGAATAGGCAGGGGGGTTTTGTGAAAAAATGGAACTTCTCTGCCTGCAACTTTAAAAGAGGTGACAATGGTAACAAAAAATAGTATGTTGAAACTAATGCTAGGGAAGAGTGATCTTGTATGATAGTAATGTGTGCAGGATTATATTATTCTATAAAAAAGAACATCGCATGAAAGGACTGAATAATTCAAGTGAGTTATATTACTGTATTAACAGAATTTAAGATTGAAGAAGCCAAAAGAAATGAATTCCTTAAACTGCTAAATAAATTAGAGTACAACTTAAATACTTTAGGAGCTGAAGATGTTTCTATTTATGAAGGAGTCGATCAGCCCGGACTGTTTGTAGAAGAGTTTACATTAAAAAGTTTCCATGCTTATAATGAAATGAAAAAAATCAGATGTAGTTCAGACGTGTCTTTTTGGGAAGAGTATAACAGCTGTATAGCAGGAGGGAGTAAAAAGCTTAATATATGGGCATTTAAAAAATTAAGTTTATAGTTTGAGGAGGTATCAAAATGTCAGAGTATAGTTCATTAGCTGCAGTTGAACGCACTTTTATAATTATTAAAGCATTAGTGGGAAAAGTGAATGGATTAAGTGTTTCAAAGCTAGTTGAAGAAACAGGTCTTTCGAAGAGTATTGTCTCTAGAATATTAAAAACACTTACAAATAATAATTATGTTGAACAAGATGACGAAACTAGATTTTATAGATTATCACTTGATTTTATTGGCTTATCCTTGAAGCATTTTAATACACTTGGGATAGATGGTGTATTTTCTCCTGCTTTGAAAAAAATTTCACAAGAAGTCCAAGAATTAGTTCAATTAGCAGTAGTGCAAAATCGTAACGTATATTTTGTGCATAAAATTGAGGGTAATAAGCAATTAAAAGTGGCTGATATGTTAGGGAAGCAAGCTCCATTAAACTCTACTGCTGCAGGTAAGTTATGGTTGTCTAGTTTACCGAAGAGTGAAATCATCAGCTTAATTAGTAATCAAGAAATGAAAAAGTATACAGAAAATACGATCACGAATATTGATGAATTATTAGATGAGTTACAAAATATAAGAGATCTAGGCTACGCAGTGTCCAATGAAGAATTTAACCAAGGTGTGATAGGGGTTGCCGTTCCAATCTACTCAAATGATAATAGTCTAATTGCGACGATTGTTATTACTGTTCCCACAGTAAGAATGCCTAAGGATAGAATACAAGAAATCGTTAGTATATGTAAGAAGTATATTGCTACTTTAGACCAGCAATTGCCGTTACCCCATTAACTTTAACTGTCTTCCGTTCAGTTTTTTAAATTATGTTACTAAAAATATCATAAATAAAATTGTCGGTTTTCCTCTTAATCTTATTATGAAAACCGACTTTCTTCTATTTCTCCTATTTTATTGTAAGTTAAGTCCTTTCCCTTCTTAATAATTCCTTTCTTAATAATTCCTTGTTATAGGAGTAAATTGATTAACTTCAACTCCAGAAGATCAAAACGTTCTACACAGTCATAAAGACATCCATGCCGTTGAACATCACTGATTCAACGACAGTGACAGGAGAAATCGTCCTTTGACGTGAGAGAAGAAAACAATATTCTCCCGAATAAATGGTATGGATGGGCATCCTGCAAAAGCACACAGAAAATGTCTTCCGTGTTGTTGAAAGTAGAAGTTGATGATGGAAAGGTACTGCGCTTCGTTACAAAACACTTTGATATCAGTTGCTACCGGTCAAGTGGGAAATTTAGCTGTTTTTCAAATGGCTAAAGCAACATGAGAAGATCAATAACTTTTATTGACTAAGTGAACCAGCTGTGAAAAACCAGGTCTCCACAGCACTTATCGATTATTGTCTGCATGTATTAATTCAATTAGAAACAGGTAGAGCAAGAAAAGTACTTCAGATCAGTCGCTGGCTAAAACACTTATTGTGATGGAAGCCTTCTTACCAATGGGTGAGAAGTTAGAAGGACGTACAGTCCTATGACAATCACTATGTCATCGTTGCTTTAGGAGCAACTTGTAGAATTTTATCAAATGGACAGAGCCACTTTATATTCAAGTTTAACTTTTTTGGTTCTAAAACAGAAAGAAGTATAGACGGAATATGTTAACAATATTTATGCATCGTTAGTAAGTTTCTGTATTATTAGTCAAAATAATTTTATTTTTGAAAAATTACAGTTGAAAATAATGTAAGCGTTGTATTATAATAAAAAAAGAAACTAAGTTTCACAAAAAGAAAAAGTTTAAAGAATATGGAGGTGAAATTGCTAAATATTAAAGTGAGTGAAGAAAATCTTATTATAATTAATAACCTAGAATGAAGAGTTGGGTTTGGGTAAAAAGGAAGGAGCAGATTTAGATGAAGGCCAGGAATATTTTATTAGGAATTGTTTTATTGTTAGGAGTACTTATTTTTACAGCATGCGGTGGGAATGATTCTTCGGATCAAAATGAGGAATCAAGTACAGACAGTGAAGGAAATAACGAAGAGCAGGCAGCTGCAGCCGATGGAAATTATCCAGAACATGAAGTAGAAATCATTGTACCTAATGCCGCAGGCGGAAGTAATGACTTAGTTGCACGTTCCATTTCTAGAGAATTACAAGATAAATTAGGAGCATCCGTAGTTGTACGAAATGAAGATGGTGCAGGCGGAAGTATTGCAAGATCACAAGTATATGGAGAAGAGCCGGATGGTTATACGATACTTACCAGCCCAATGCCTTCTATGTCGATTGGGGAAGTAGTAAAAGGAGATGATTTTAAAGTCCTTGATTTTGAACCTATTTATGGTTTATTTGGGAAAAACTCTACGACGATTGCCGTTCCAACTGATTCACAATTTGAAACATTGGATGATTTAGTAGAAGCTTCTAAAAATGAATCTTTGAAAGTTGCCGGTACAGGAGCAGCTACCAATTCAACATTAGCAAGTATTTTACTGCAAGAAAGCGGTATCGATCATGAATATGTACCATTTGAAGGAGATGCAGGTGCTTCTACCCAGGTTGCAGGTGGTCACGTTGATTTTGGCTTAATTAGTGAAGCAGGTGCGGAGTCTATGGTAAATGAAGGGGAAATGCGCATTCTTGGTTATTTGGGAGAAGAACGTTCTGAGCTTTATCCAGATGCACCGACTCTCGCCGAATCCGGATTTGAAAACGCTACCTTTGAGATTATTTATGGTTTCTTTGCACCTCCAGAAACACCAGATGAGATTATCACAGTGTTAGAAGACGCATTTGAAGAAGCTTCCGAAGAAGAATCTTTCCAAAAAACAGCTGAAGATTCAGGCTTTATCATTGATAAGAGAAATGCGGAGGAATTCGGCGAAGCGATTCAAGAGTCCCATTCTATGGTGGAAGAATTACAAGACTCTTTCGAATTAGAGTAAAGAAAACGATGAACATAAGATGAAAGAAAAAATAGAAAAGGAGATGACAACTATGAAAATAGTAGACCTTTCCCAAGAAATATTTAAAGGACAGCCCGTCTATCCTGGACACCAGCCTACCGTCGTTTTTCCGATGGTAGAGCAAAAAGATCTAGGGGGCGGGAAACGCTCCTTTGCTGTAAACACCATTTTACTTTCTGAACATGCAGGAACACATACGGATTCGTTTATTCATAACGATCCTGACCCAGAAGCACGATCTATCGAAGAATTGGAACTAGAACGATTCTTAGGACCTGGCATTTGCTTAGACGTTACCCACGTAGAAGATTCAGATTTTATTACGAAGGAAGATGTGGTTGCGGCCTGTGAAAAAGCTGAATTAAAAGTGCCGAATAATGGAGTTGTTCTTTTATATACGGGGACATACCAACGCCATTTTCCAAAGCCAGTTTATAACCAGAAAAACCCAGGGCTTAGTAGAGAAGCTGCACAATGGTTAGTAGATCAAGGCGCAAAAAACATAGGAATCGATGCAGTAAGTATTGATGTCAGCCCCCACAAAGGCGAAGAATGGAAAGCCGCTCACACTGTGTGTGTGGAAAATCAAATATTAAATACGGAAAATTTAGGGAATTTAGAAGATGTTGCGGGGAAAAAGTTCTTTTATATCGGACTTCCATTAAAGATTAGAAATGGAACAGCAGGTTTAACAAGAGCCGTCGCTCTTTTAAATGATGACAAAGATGAAGATACATTTCATTTAACGGAAAATACATTTTAGGAGGATTATTCTATGATTATTGAAGATCAATTTGAAGTAAGAGCAAAAAAAGAAGATGTATGGGATTTCTTAATGGATACAAAGCAATTGGCCGGTTGTTTACCTGGATGTGAAGAGGTAAACGAAGTGGAAGATGGTGTATATCAAGCTGTTGCAAAAGTGCAGATTGCCTTTATGAAGTTGAAATTTAATTTAAATGTACAAATTACGGATATGGATGCTCCGCACCAGTTGAATTCTGAAATTGTCGGGAAACCTTTTTCACTTGTTGGCAAATTAAAAGTGAAAGCTAAATTAGATCTGATCGAAGTAGACGAAAATACGACAAAAGTCCAATACTACATGGATATGAGTTTAGCAGGTAAATTAGGTTCTCTTGGCCAATCAGCGTTTCGCTCCAAAGCAACTGAAATGGGGGCAGAGTTTGCAGATAATATTAGAAATGAATTAGAAACAGAAAAAGTTAATAGATAACGTGAGGAGGATGGAAAGTGGGAGATACGCTTTGGCTGGAACCGGAGAAATTAAGTGAAGTAAAGGATATTTTATCATCTGGAGATCCTGAAATCAGGGTAGTAAGCGGCGGTACAGCTTTATCTTTAATTATGAAACAAGGTATGTTTGATCCTAATAAAATAGTGAGCTTAAAAAAACTGCAATCAGAATTACGGTATATTACATCAGACAAAGCAGGCAACGTAAGAATAGGAAGTATGACGACGTTAAGAGATTTAGAAGTGGACGCTCTTATAAAAGAGAAAGCCCCTGTTCTTAGTGAGGCATTGACTCACGTCGCTAATCCGCGAATTCGTTATGTAGCAAGTATTGGAGGAAATCTATCTCACGGTGATGCCCATCTGGATATGCCGCCTATTCTCATGGCAATGGGGGCAGAGGTAAAAATTGAAAGTGCAAAAGGAGATAGATGGCTTGATTTGAAAGAATTTTTTAAGGGCTATTACGAAACAGCTATTGAACCAGATGAAATCTTAACGGAAATTATGATTCCGAAGCAAGCGGAAGGGATAGTCGGAACCTATATAAAATATACGACACTGTCTAATGATGACTGGCCAACTGTTGGAGTGGCTGCATTTCTGAAAAAAACAGATGGCATTGCTGGCGATTCTCGAATTGTCATTAGTGCCGCCACAGACATTCCAACTCAGTTATTTGACGTGCAGCATATCATAGATGGCAATCAACTTGACAAAACGACCATTCAAAAAGCGGCAGAAAAGGCATTTGAAGTGGCTGAACCGCTAGAGGACTTAAGAGGGTCGGTCTGGTATAAAAAAGAAATGGTGAAAGTGCATGTGAGAAAAGCACTGGAACAATTAGCAAAAGAGTAAAAAAGGAGATGGGTAACTTGGCATTGGGGCAATCAATTTCAAGAGTGGAATCTAAATCTAAAGTTACAGGTCAAACCGATTATGTTATGAATATGACCGTACCTGGAATGCTTCATGTTAAAATTTTACGCAGTACTGTGCCGCATGGAATAATTAAAAGCATAGACAAATCAGATGCAGAAGAAATACCTGGAGTAGTTAAAGTTGTGACGGGAGAAGATTTAAAAGATTTTGATATTAACTATTATTATGGACCGGCGTTTAGAGATCAGCCTGTTCTTGCTATGGATAAAGTAAGATATGTCGGTGACCCAGTTGCCGCTGTCATCGCTGAGTCAGTAGAAATTGCAGCAGAGGCTGTAAACTATATTGATGTAGAGTATGAAGAAATGGAGCCTGTCTTTGATGTTTTGGATTCTATGAAAGAAGATGCGCCGATTGTTCATGACAAAGTCAGGCCGGCAGGAAGTTTTGCTGATTTAAAATCTCTATTGCCACAAAGCGGCAGTAATGTTTGTTTGCATTATAAACTAAGACATGGAGATATCGATAAGGGATTTGAGGAAGCGGACCATATATTTGAAGATACGTTCACTACACCGGCAGCCGTACATCTGCCAATGGAACAGCATGTGGCGATTGCACAAATAGACTCCGAAGAAAGAATGAATTTGTGGACGGCAAACCAAAGTCCTTCTTTTGTCAGAAGTGAAGTAGCCCATGTTTTAAAATACCCTGAAAATAAGGTAAGGGTTAAAGTTCCATATTTAGGCGGCGGTTTTGGAACAAAACTATATGTAAAAATTGAAGCATTAACTGCTGTTTTAGCTTTAATTGTAAAACAGCCCGTTAAATTGGCTCTTACGATGGAAGAGGTTTTTCTAACATTAACAAAACATGCGACCGTATTCACGATGAAAACAGGCGTGACAAATGACGGAAAAATCGTAGCAAGAAAATGTAACGTTGTCTGGGATACGGGATCTTATGCAGATATTGGTCCTCGTATTACCCAGAAGTCCGGTTTTACGGCAGCAGGTCCTTATGACATTCCAAATGTACACATTGATTCTTATTGTGTATATACAAATAATGCTCCAGCTGGCGCATTTAGAGGTTTTGGGGTTCCACAGCTGGTGTGGGCATATGAATCTCAAATGGATATCATTGCAAGTAAAATGGGTTGGGATCCATTAGAGTTTAGAAAAGCTCAAGTGTTAACAGAAGGAAAAGAACATGCTACCGGACAAATTATTCATTCTGTCGGTTTGGATAAGGTGTTGGATAAATTAGATACAAGCTTAGAATGGAAAGATTATCACACCAACAGAACAAATGGATCAGTAACACAAGAGGGCCGGAAGATTCGGGCAAAAGGAATGGCGATAGGATTGAAAGCGGTGTTGACACCGTCGATTTCAGGGGCGATTGTCACGATGTTTGCAGATGGAAGTGTATCTGTTTATTCGAGCACCGTGGATATGGGGCAAGGTTCTGACACGATATTAGGTCAAATTGCCGCAGAAGAACTTGGGCTTCCGCGGGAAAAAGTGCGAGTCGTTCATCCTGATACAGACGTCACCCCTTATGACACGATTACAGCAGCCAGTCGTTCCACCTTTTATATGGGTAATGCTATTCAAAAAGCAGCAGAAGATGTAAAAAATCAATTATTTGAGTTTGCTTCAGAACACTTTCAAGTGAATAGCGATGCATTGACACTGCAAGACGAACAAGTGTATGTCATAGATGATCCGGCAAAATCGATTACCATAAAAGATATTATTAAAGGCATATATAAAATGCCAGCAGGAAGCATTATTGGAAAATATGTGTTTGAAAGTCATTATGAGAGCCCGGACCCAGAAACAGGCCAGTCAAAAGATATTGCAATTTTCTGGTTCCCAGGAGGAACGGGAGTAGAAATTGAAGTAGATATAGATACTGGAAAAATTGATATCGTAAACATGGTTTCCGTTGGTGATGTAGGTAAAGCGATTAATCCGTTTAATGTTCACCAGCAATTATACGGGGCAGCTGTGATGCAAATTGGTCAGGCATTATTTGAAGAATGTAAATATGACCACGGTCAAATGATTAATTCTAGTATGTCTGATTATAAAGTTCCTAGTTTTAAAGATTTACCAGATCACTCAGATACGATAATTGTAGAAGAACCCCATCCAGAAGGTCCATTTGGAGCAAAAGGAGTGGGAGAAACGGCTTCGTTTGGCGTTCAGCCAGCAATAGCTAATGCATTATATAACGCTCTTGGTGTCCGAATAAAAGATATGCCATTCACTCCAGAGAGGGTATTACGGGCAATTAAAGAATCAGAAAAAGAACAAGAAAGCAGCCTTGTAGGTTCTACTGTAGAAATAAAGGGTGAAAAATAATGAAAAAACAAGTAAATTTTATATTAAATGGCAAAAGTGTTTCTGCAGAAGTTGCTCCTCATGAGACACTCCTTGATCTATTAAGAAATGACTTTGGATTAGGGGGTGCAAAAGAAACGTGCGGTTTAGGGCTTTGTGGCGTATGTACGATTATCGTTTCAGGAGTGCCGGTCAGCGGCTGTCTGCACTTTGCTTCATCCATTGATGGAGAAGAGATTCTGACTATTGAAGGAATGGAAACAGAAGAAGGATTACATCCTGTGCAAGAAGCATTTCTCAACAATAAGGCATTTCAGTGCGGTTATTGCACACCGGGTATGATTTTGATGGCAAAGAAGCTGCTTGAAGAGAACGCAAATCCTTCTGTCGAGGAAATAAAGGATTATATGGCCGGAAATATATGCAGATGTGCAAGCTACGGACAAATTATTGAAGCCATTAATGAAGCTTCTAAGCTGCTCCAACAAGAAAAAGCAGGTTTAAATGCATAGCTGAACGAATGAATGAAAGATAAAAAGTAGGTGAGAACGTGGAAGATAACAATTTCGGCCATTCTTTAGATTTAAGAAAATGGCTTCAAACAATAAAGGAACAAGAGGAGTTAACCGAAGTTGAAGGAGCAGACTGGAATTTAGAAATTGGTGCCATAAGTGAATTAAATGTAAAAAAAGACACTAACTCTGCTTTACTTTTTGATCAAATTCCCGGGTATCCAAAGGGGTACCGGGTTTTGACCTGCAGCACGAGCAGCCCGGCAAGATTAGCATCGATCTTAAGGTTAGAAGGAGATTCATCCCATCGAGGACTTGTCAATGAGTTAAGAGGCAGGCCAAACGAATGGAAAAAAGCTGCCCCTGACTATGACCCTGTCTATGTGGAATCCGGGCCTGTTTTTGAAAATATCCAAGAAGATGAAGAAGTAGATTTATTTACTTTTCCGTCTCCGCTATGGCATGAAAAGGATGGCGGAAGATATATAGGGACAGGATGTTCAGTTGTCACGAAAGATCTTGACACGGATTGGATAAATGTAGGTACGTACCGCGTTATGATACATGACAAAAACCGGGTAGGTTTAGATATGGTTCCAGGAAAACATGGCCATATTCAATATGAAAAGTATATGAAAGAAGGTAAGCCTTTTCCAATCGCTGTCGTAATTGGTGCAGATCCGCTGCATTATTTAATTTCCGGCATAGAAGTACCATTTGGAATGTGTGAATACAACTACATTGGTTCTATTTTAAAAGAGCCGGTTTCTGTTGTAAAAGGGGAATTGACTGGTTTACCAGTGCCAAGCAGCGCTGAAATTGTGTTAGAAGGGTGGATACATCCAGGGGAAACACAAACAGAAGGACCGTTTGGCGAATTCCACGGATATTACCCGGCAAAAGCATCACCTGCTCCGGTTGTGGAAGTGAAAAAAGTATATTACCGTAACAATCCTATTATAATGGGCAGTCCTCCTGCAAAACCGCCTAATGATTATTCTTATTCCAAAGCGGTTATGCGCTCAGCATTACTATTTGACGCTGTGGAAGCCGCAGGCGTTCCTGATGTAGAAGGGGTATGGGCTCATGAAATAGGCGGGGGCCGAATGTTTACAGTTATATCCATAAACCAAAGGTATGCCGGCCATTCCAGGCAAGCAGGTCATGTCCTTAGTCAATGCGGCGTAGGTTCCTATCTCGGACGCTATTCGATTGTGGTGGATGAGGATATTGATCCTTCCAATTTAGATGAAGTTATGTGGGCTGTCTCTACAAGAACCGATCCTGAGATTGATATTGATATTATAAAAAGAGCAATGGGATCGAAAAATGATCCAATGAATATTACTTACCGTTACAAAGCACCATTTAGTTCGCGAGCTATTATTGATGCCTGCCGTCCTTATGATTACTTAGATGAATTTCCGGAGGTGGCAGAAGCGAGTAAAGAGCTTCAAGAAAAAACACTTCAAAAATGGAAACATCTTTTCAAATAGTTGAATCAATTTCATAAGTGCTATTTTGATTATCAAAAACGAACATTATACCGATTGTAGCGGAAAGCGTCCGCCTGAAGCGAAAATCGAACGATAATGAGGGAATTTTATACAACGTTCTTTTATAATGATATAGAAATGAATGATGAAATTCATTCAGTTATGGAAACTTTAACATTTAATAATAAATAGTATAAGAAAAACTACGGTATGTCACGTACAGAATGTACAAATGCCGCTGTTACTAAACACGCGGCTTTCTAAAAGACAACCAAGCGGGTTTTTCTAAGGAGCGAGGATGATGGTAGGAGCACTGGGTTATGGATACAATAAAGATTTTGATCGCAGCCATGTAGAACAAATCAAATATTTAGAAAATGCGGAAGCGGCACAAGTAACAGATGCGCAAGGAAGAACAGGAACAATGCATCCGAGAATAAAACCTATACAACAGCAATGTAAGGTTTTAGGCCCTGCTATTACAGTTGATTTGCCATTGGGTGATAATTTGATGCTCTATGTAGCTTTGAAAATAGCAAAGCCAGGCGACGTTCTCGTCGTCAGCACGAATGGAAATAACACAAAAGCTATATGGGGAGAACTGATGACTCAATCTGCAGCAGCATTAAAACTTGGCGGCCTCGTTGTAGATGGATTGATTCGTGACATAGAAGCCAATAAGGAAAGGGATTTTCCCATTTTTTGCTGTGGATCTGTTCCAGTTAGTGTCGAAAAAAACGGACCGGGATTTGTAAATGGAGAAGTGAGCTGTGGTGACGTCACGGTACGGCCTGGAGACATTGTTGTCGGTGATGGTGACGGCGTAGTGGCAGTGAAAAAGGAAAATCTGTCTCACGTGATACAAAAAGTGGAGCACTTACAAAAGCGGGAAGAAAAGAGAATAGCAGAAATTACAAGTGGGAAGGTGCTGCCTTCTTGGCTGGATAATAAAATGGAAGAAATCGATAAACTTCATCAAAAAGAACGAGTTTTAGAATAAGGGGGGAAGGATGATGAGCGACATTCCACAAATTCTGAAAACAATTACAGACTGGCAAAAAGATGGACACCGTCTAGCTCTAGCTACTGTAGTTGGCATTAAAGGATCGGCTTACCGAAGACCTGGAGCTCGCATGGTTATAGCGGATGATGGAAAGTCGTTTGGCATGATAGGCGGAGGATGTTTTGATGCAGATGTAAATGAGTTAGCACAACAAGTGATTGATACAGGGACGCCTCAATTACATTTATATGACTTACAAGATGCTGATGTTTGGGGCCTAGGACTAGGGTGTAATGGCAGTGTTTTTGTTTTAATTGAATCACTAATGAATGATACGGGAAAAGAATGGGTGACAAAGGTTGAAGCATCATTAGAAGATAATCAACCGATCCATGTGACGCACACTTTTTCAAAAGAGTTGACCTTTGATCTTTTTTTCAGAAACGGAGAAGTAGAGTTATCACGAGACTTCACTTTTGAAAGCGAAAACAAAAGAAACATACGTAATAGAACACGTCAGTTTCATGAAGTAATCAGTCCAAGCCCCCGTCTTGTTATTTTTGGGGCAGGTCATGACGCGATTCCATTGGTTGAATTTGCTAGTCAGTCTGGATTTAAGGTTGTCGTAGTAGATCAAAGAAAGCATTTACTAACCCATTCTAGGTTTCCAAAAGCAGAATCCTTTATTCATTCGCGGCAAGAGAATTACGAAGAAACAATAATCCCCCGGCCGAATGATTACGTATTATTTATGTCACATAACATTCACCAAGATGCGGCCGCCTTTAATCTATATCGTGAGCATCAAGTGAAATATTTAGGATTTTTAGGTCCGAAGAGAAGAACGAAACAAATCATAGAAGATATTTTACAGCTTCCTTCTTCTGACCTTGAATCGATTCGTCATGTAATGTTCTCTCCAGTAGGTTTAGACATTGGTTCAGAAACTGCAGAGCAAGTAGCTCTGAGTATTACAGCAGAGTTAATGGCAGTAAAAAATAAAAGCCAGCCTCAATTTCTTAAGGATAAAGCGGGTACGATTCATGAGCCGCAGCCTACCTAAGAGAGGGGGATAACACATTGGGGGATAAAAAAATAAAAGCTGTTATATTAGCTTCTGGAATGTCAAGAAGAATGAAAACAGCGAAGCAATTGCTGCCTTATAAAGAGGGCACTCTATTAAGTCATTGTATTAAAAACGTTTTACAGCCCCCTTTTGATGAGGTAATCGCAGTAGTAGGCCATCAGCAAGAACATATAAAAGAAAACGTGAAAATAGCGGATCCTCGCTTTAGATGGAAATATAACAAACAGTTTCAACATGGGCAGAGCAGCGCACTGAAATGTGTGGTGCCAGAAATACAGGAAGCTGATGGCATTATGGTTTTTTTAGCAGATCAACCGTTGATTCAAACAAAAACAATGACAAAAGTATATAACAGAGCAGTACAATTGCTTTCTTCTTCCACTGATTCTATTGTTATTCAACCTTCTTACCGTCTTAAAAAAGGACATCCTGTTTTCTTTTCACATGATCTTTTTGACCATTTCTATAGTCTTAGCGGGGATGAAGGAGGAAAGAGAGTCATTCAAATTGCACAATATTATGAAATGATCGATGGGAATGACTCTGGAATATTGTTTGACATAGATTCTTGGGAGGATTATGAACAGCTACTTCAAAACAAAGGAATTTAAGCATATATGGGATTTTTATGGGCTTTCTTATCGGCTGTTTTTTATACGTTAAGTGCCATTTTTATGAAAAAAGGGATGAACCTTACTAAAAACGACAATGGGATTATCACTACTTTAGTTATTAACATTATTGTTTTAGGAATGATTTGGTTTTTTGTTTATCTTAGCGGACATAAAACGGCAGCTCCTACTATTCCAGGTGTATTACTGTTTACGCTGGCTGGTGTGTTAACCGCTTTTTTAGGCAGGTCTATGTTTTTTATTGGGATTCGAAGTATTGGTTCATCAAGAGCTGCCGGCATTAAAAACTCCTCCCCTGTTTTTACTATATTTTTTGCCGTAGTAGTGTTAAATGAATCGATTACTGGTTTGCCGTGGTTAGGGATAGCTTTTATATTCATGGGACTGATTTATCAAGGATTTATTTTTTTTACACAAGAAAACACAAGAGCCAATAAAATTGGCTATATTATTACGCTAGGTTCTGCTTTAGGATTTGGGATTGGACAGGCAGTTAGAAAGCAGGCTATTATTTTTTATGATAACCCTTTTGCTGGGGCATTTATTGGAGCAGTTGTTGGTTTTGTCAGTGCTTTTATTATTGCTTATTGGAAAAAAAGAAATATAACAGAAATTTTGAAAACGAATGTTAACATTCGAAATAAATTTTATATTTTAGGCGGTTTGTCCACGAGTTTTGCTTTACTAAGTTTCTTTATCGCTGTACAAAAAATAAATGTAGCCTATGTTGGTGCCATATTAGCGATAGAACCCATTTTAACCGTTCTATTATCGAGAATATTTTTGAAGCAAGACGAAAGTATCACGCTCCATTTAATAGGATGTGCTGCTCTTATTTTTGTAGGAGCAGGAATTATTTCACTTACAGGATAGCTGTACACTTATTGTTCACCGATAAACCGTGACTATTGTATGTTGATTAACCAAATAAAACAGGCCGCATAAGTTTGAATAAAAAGTGTAGACGAATAAAACAGGCGATTTTTTAAAATGATTTTATGGCTGTCTTTTCTTTTATGGAGTATAATACGTTTCAGGGAGTAATCTAGGTATTATTCAACATCACGACAGAAAGTTTTGTCTGTTTAGGAGAAATTATAAATGAACCGCTTATTTATACGTTCTTTTTTCTTAATTGGCCTGTTTTTTATTATTGGGGCGTGTACTCCTGAAGAAATGAATGAAGAAGAAGCTCAAGATAAAACAAAAATATATATAATGGCTGCTGCGAGTTTAACTGATGCTTTAAATGAAGTACAAGCCATTTATGAAGAAAAAAATGACTTGGAACTTTCGATTACTTATGGATCATCAGGTCAGCTAAGGCAGCAAATCAGTCAAGGCGCACCTGCTGATATATTTTTGTCGGCTTCCCAATCGGATATGGAAAAATTAGAAAGTAAAGGGGAGACATCAGAATCAACAAGTCTATTGTTAAACGAGTTAATATTTATATCGAATCCTGAAGCAGCTGATTTGGTGAGTGATTGGGATGGGTTGCTTCAAGATAATTTACAAGGCGTTGCTATTGGAAGGCCTGAAATCGTACCAGCTGGTCAATATGCTCGTCAATCTCTCGAAGAACTAGGGATTTGGAAAGAAATAGAGAATAATATTGTCTATGGTTCTGATGTACGGAAGGTTCTTACATATGTAGAAACAGGTAACGTGGATGCTGGTATTGTGTATAAAACGGATGCGATGACTTCAGACAAAGTTGAAATGATTGCTTCTGCTCCTGAAGAAACCCATGACCCCATTTCTTATCCAGTCGGATTGTTAAAGACTGCTCAAAATAATAAAGAAGCTCATGATTTTTATGAATGGCTGCAAACAGATGAGCCATTAAGCATTTTTGAATCCTATGGTTTTGAAAGGCATCCATAAACATGGGAACAGAATTTTGGACACCAATTTGGGTTTCTTTACGCGTAGTTATTGTAGCAAGTCTTTTGGGATTTTGTCTTGCAATGGCGATGGCATGGTTTCTTAAAAAAAGACAGATTCGCGGGAAAGTATTTCTTGAAACGTTTCTCATGCTGCCTTTAGTCCTGCCGCCGACGGTGGTAGGGTTTGGGCTGCTTGTCTTGTTTGGGCGCAACAGTTTTATTGGATCATGGTTTGAATGGTTTTTTGGCCAGCCGCTTGTTTTCTCATACATAGCAGCAGTAATTGCGGCGACTGTAGTTGCTTTCCCTCTTGTTTACCAAACGTTAGTCAATGGTTTTGAAAGTGTAGATAGTGATTTAGAAGATGCCGCAAGACAAATGGGAGCTTCCGAATTTAAAGTATTTATATATGTTACATTTCCTCTTTCATGGCGGTCCATAGCTTCTGGGTTCATGCTTGGATTTGCTCGTGCTCTTGGGGAATTTGGGGCGACATTAATGTTTGCTGGAAGTATTTATGGAGTAACTCAAACCATACCTACGAGTATTTATTTGGCCGTTGAAACAGGAAACTACTTAATAGCTTATTACTGGGTAGGTTCGATTATTCTATTTTCGTTCATTTTACTCTCTGTCGTTCAACAGATGAAAAAGGTTACTTGATTTATTGATGAAATCCAAATGAACGGTAAGGTTTGTTTGAATGAATAGGTAGCAAGGGAACTTATGTATGAATAAGAAAAGCGCAAGCGCCCTGGGCAGCCGCGACAGGTTCTGGAGCTTTCGCGCAGGGTCGCCTGCGGCCCGGAATCGAAAGGGAAGACATAAGACGTTCAGCTAAAACCGTCACGTCCTGTGACAACACTGAACTGACCCACATCGTGTGCGCCTGAGCGGCTGGGCGCTGAAGCTAGACATCAAAAACGCCAAAATTTATACTTTCTTACCTAATGAAAAAAGAGCCTGGAGAGAATCCAGGCTCTTTCTGTTAACTCGTGCCGTAAAACTCTTTAGCCTTCTCTAAAAATGGCTCCGTTTCAGGCGTGAGTTCTGTATCTTCTACAATAGCCTCAACCGGGCAGACGACAATACAAGCGCCGCAATCAATGCATACGTCAGGGTCGATATAAAATTGATCTTCCCCTTCTTCAATGCAATCGACCGGGCAAACTTCTACACAGTCCCCGGCTTTTTCCTCAATACAAGGTGAGGTAATAACAAAAGCCATTTGATCCACCTCCTTTTTAAGTGGCCCATGTGTCAGATTTCTTGGTGTGTACAACAGGCATAGTTGCAGCTGTTTATCAGTATCTTCTATATTTTTCATTTCATTCCTGCTAAATTCGTCGAATTTTTTTATTGTAATTAATTGATAGTGTATCAAAGAGCCTGAAAATCTACAAAGACAGTTATTGAAAATAAACTGCTGCATGATTATATGCGGTGGAAGCTGAAAAAATTTAAAGTAATTTTATTTTTATGAGTGATTAATATTTACAATTCCGATAAGAAAGGTATAATATAATATTAAAGTTTATAAAACCTATCAAATTACTTTGTTTAATTACATATATATAGTATACAAGGACGTGAAAGCGGGGTGATGGTGATGACGTGGGAGATGGCAGTAACCGGTATCGTTATTCTAGCGATGATGGGAGCTTTAATAAAAGAAGCAGCACGCCCTGAAGTTATTTTGCTTACTGCGCTTTTTGTACTCCTTTTAACAGGAATTCTTACCCCCGCAGAAGCGGTGCAAGGATTTTACAATCAGGGGATGCTTACGATTGGATTGCTATGTATTGTTGCTGGAGCGGTACAAAAAAGCGGATTAGTGGAAAGGTTTGTGGAAAATGTTTTAAACAACGGCCATAGTCCAAGACAATCCTTGCTTCGTATTATGGTGCCTTCTTCCCTTTTTTCAGGTGTGTTGAACAATACGCCGATTGTGGCGGCATTCACTCCGTACGTTCGCCAATGGTGTGAAAAACATGACGTTGCACCATCTAAATTTTTACTGCCGATTTCGTTTGCAACGATTGCCGGCGGCACGATGACGCTGATTGGGACGTCTACTAATTTGGTTGTCCACGGCATGCTGATTGAACGAGGGTTTGAAGGCTTTTCTTTTTTTCAACTAGCGATTATCGGCGTGCCCATTACGTTGTTTTTAATTGTGTTCATGATTGGCATTGGTCTAAAAATGCTTCCAAATCGAGTGCCTACCATGCCATATTTTAATACAGATAAAAACCAAAAGCGCTTTTCAGCAGAAATGGTAGTAGAGCCGAACGGGGAGTTTGCGGGAAAAACCATTAAACAAGCAGGCCTGCATCAAAAAAATGGGGTGGAGCTGCTTGGAATTGTGCGAAAAGGAAAAGTGTTAGAGAATTATTCTCCGTCTTTTAAACTTAAAGCCCATGATTGTTTGCTGTTGATCGGCAGTTTAAACGACATTGCTTATTTAGAGGGACGGGATGGACTGCAATTAGACACAGGTGCAGCGTATCAGCTTGATGGTCTGCGACAAGGAGAGAGTCAGCTTTTAGAAGTTGTGGTGACACATTATTCTTCTCTGTTATTTAAAAAAATGAAAGATACGTTATTTCCTCAGCAATTTGACGCAGCGATTGTCGGAGTTCACCGCTACGATGACCAGCACGTACAGAGGATGGAAGAAATCACTATTAAACCTGGTGATACACTGTTGCTGCTTGCAGGGCCTGACTTTGAAAATAGAACGAGTACACGAAATGAATTCACAATTTTACGAACCAATAAAAGCAGCAATCCCTTTCAACCTTTTCCGGTGTGGAAAAGGATTCTGCCAATTATCCTTTTCGGCATCATGATCGTGCTGGCAGCCGCTCAGATCATTTCTATTTTTACAGCAGCTGCTGTGACAGTTATGCTGTTATTGGTATTAAACATTTTACCGGTTCGGGAAATAAAAAATTATATCCCTTTTCAAGTGCTGATTGTCATATCAGCAGCTTTTGGAATTGGGGAAGCTATGTTGAAAACGGGGGCAGCCACTTATTTAGCAGAAATGATGCTGCAATGGATGGCGCCATTTGGGTTGATTGGAATGTTTATACTGCTCTACGTGTTAACCAATATATTGACCGAAGTTATTACGAATAACGCAGCTGCTATTATCATGCTTCCGGTAGCTATAGAAACGGCAGCGATTTTGGGTATTCAGATCACACCGCTTGCTGTTATCGTAGCTATTGCCGCCTCAGCCAGTTTTATTACTCCGATCGGCTATCAGACCAATTTGTTTGTTTATGGACAAGGGGGCTATCGGTTTATTGATTTTATGAAAATCGGGATTCCTGTCAGTTTGATGGTAATGGCTATCACGGTGTCCATTACATGGATGGTTTTAGTTTAATGCAATGATTTGAAAAGTAAATGAATCACTTGGAAAAAAGCAGTAATTTTTATAAAATAGAATATAGATGTAAAAGACCAGCAAACGAAAGCTGGTCTTTTATATATTCGTTTTTTAAAAGGTAAGAAATTATAAATGTTTGGCGTTTTTGATGTCTAGCTTCAGCGCCCAGCCGCTCAGGCGCACACGATAGAGAGGAACTTTTGCTAAAACCGCGACGTCCTGTCGCAACGCAAAAGTCAACACCTCCTGAGCAAGCCCGTTCAGCGTTGTCACAGGACGTCCTTCCACACGATGTGGTGACTTCTACGTTGCACACCCGTCGCCAAAAACGCCACGTCCTGTGGCATTGGCGACATTAGCACATCCTATGTGTCGACGTGTGCGATCTTAGTAGAAGTTCATTAAAATGAGCTGAACGTCTGATGTCTTCCCTTTCGACTCCGGGCCGCAGGCGACCCTGCGCGAAAGCTCCAGAACCTGTCGCGGCTGACCAGGTCGCTTGCGCTTTTCTTACTAAGCTTCCGTATCTAGTTTACTTGTACGCATAAGGGAATATCGAAAAAAAAGACCAATTTTTTACTCGACTTGTCCGGAAGCCAAGTTTCTAAATTTCAGGAGAGATTACATTGACCGCTCCAAAAAAGATACTTTATATGCTTCCGTTGCTTTTATTAATGGCAGGGATTGCTGCTGCTTCTTCTATGCCCTATGAACAACAAGACCTACGCGGATATATTAGGCTCTTTCCCTTACATTGGGTAGAGCAAATAGCTGGTATGATTTCCTTTACATACTCATCAGGAACGGTAAGTATTGAAGAAAAAGGAACGGCAGGTTTTATTGAATTTTTTATTCGAAAAGGAACCCACTTTGTCATTTATTTTGGGATGGCAGTTTTAGGATATGTGGCCCTGAAACCTTACAGATGGACGAAATGCTGGAAACTGACCGTTGCTTTCGCACTAGTTGCCGTCTTTGCGGTTATTGATGAAATCCGGCACTTTTACCACCCGGATCGAACCGGATTGTGGCAGGACGTGGTGTTAGATATGACCGGAGGACTGTGCGGCATTCTTTTTATATTATTTTGGGGCACCAGGCTTAACAAAAAGAAAACAACAGGTGGCTCTTTAAAGAAGAAAGCAGTGTTCCGATATATAAATAGAGCAGGTGAGGGAAAGGATTGAATCAAATGACGAGCCATTGGCTTGCTGCAGCAGTGGTTGTTACAACATTTATTGTGGTTGGTGCTGGATGGCTAAACTGGCAAAACCAAACAGATCACGAATGGCAACAGCCAGCTGTTTCCGCCGTAGAAAACACAGAAAATACGCACCTTGAGTCCAAAGAGCCAAAAGACAACCAAACAAAAGAAAAGACGTCACCACAAGAAAAAACAAATAAACAAGAAAAGACTTCTTTGCATGACGTAACCGCACCCTTTGAAACCCAATTACATCAGATAATATCAAAACACCAAGAAGAAATGGAAGCATACCTTTCGGAAGCAAAAGATACGTATCATAGCAACTTAGGGGCTGAAAACTCGGACTATTATGATGTAGTCGATACATACCGGCTGAAGGCCGATCGTTTAGAAGAACGGCTGGATGCATTATTTGAAAAGCAAATAGAAGAGTTAAAAGAGAAATTAAAAGAAAACGGTTTTGATGTCTCATACGCGTGGGAGTACGAATGGGAGTACGAGTCAGCAAAAGAGAGCAGCCGCATGAAATATGTCCGTGAACTCATTGCATTAAACAGCTTTTCATAATGTCTTATTTTTCACTATCGCATTGGCGGCATTAGCACATTTTGTGCGTTGATATGTGCGTTTTTAGTAGAAGTTCTTTCCCCTTTTAAGGAGGTTTTCTTTTACCATTTGCGGCAAACCGAGTTTTTCTAATATTGTTTTCCATTTATGAACCTACGAAACTATGTATAACACTGACATAATTTTTACATCAAAGGGGCTTTGTTTATATGAAGAAATGGATAGGCATTGGAGCAGCATTAATCGTTATCCTTGCTGTAGTAGGGACAATTACTTTTAACGAAAAAGTAGAACAATCACAGACTGAGCACGTCGAACGAAATGGCAATGAAAAAGATGCACAGCAAAAAAACGAGGAAGAAAAATCAGGAAGCGAACAAGCAAAGAACAAAAGCTCTGATGAGGCAGCTTCTTTAAGAGACGAAGATAAAGATGAGTCGTTAAATGATAATCCTTCTAAAGAAGAATCGTCGTCTTCGTCGGAAGAAAAAAATACTACGTCATCTTCAGCATCTGAAGATAATGATTCACCTGGAAATCAAACGAGCAATAGCAGCGGCAATGCTGGATCTAATTCAAACTCTTCAGAAACAACAGATCGAGGGACAAGCACAGATGCAGAAGGAAACGACCGCAGTGCCGACGCTATTCTGAATGATTATGATACGGAATTTCGCTCGCTAGAAAGAAATTATGAAAATGAAATTAACAACCTCGTGCAGCAAGCGTATGAAGAGTATATGAATGAAGGAGAGGTTGATGAAAGCAAATACATATCCAAAGCTCAAAGCCTTGAAAGCCAAGCAGACAGTGCGTTTTATGAAAAATATGAACAACTTCAACAAGAATTAAAACAAAACGGTCATGCTTCATCTGAAGCTGCACAAATAAAAAATGCATATGAAGAAAAAAAAGCAGCCACTCGATCTGATCTTGAAAGTTTTGCCCCATAAATGAAGTACACCTTTAGATGCGTTTAGTAGATCATAGAAAAATTCAACTTTAAAGAAATGAGGAGCATACATGACTAAGTTTCCATACAGTAATCAAGCCGTAAAAATTGTGCTGGCAACAGTAATTGCTGCAGGGCCATTCGCCTCAGGGGCTTCTTTTGCAAGCATTCCTGCTGTACATGCAGCGGTATCAGAAAATGATACTGCTGAAATGGCAGAGAAATTTTATAATCATTTTTATGATGGAGCAAATGCCCAAAATTTAGTGCACGCTCAAGTAGGCGAAAATTCAAACATTAATTGGCATTATCCTGAAGAAATAAAAGGGGACAGCACGAAAGAAGAAGCATATAGAGGAATTATTTCAAGCATTACGAACACCACTTTCACAGGTTATAGTGAAGCTGGTGATTTAGAAGAGGCTTTACATGATTTCAGAGAAGGAGAACAAAAACAGAACTTCGAAGAAATTTTCGGAAGCGAAGAAGTTATTGAAGATTTTATTGATTTATTCAGAGAAATAGAAAAAGTAGTAAATAACAAAAGCAATTTAATAAGTTTTGCTAGTAAATCTTATGATGAAGCGGTAGAAGGCATTGTAAATGAAGCAATCAGTCAAGGGGATCTTCACGAACTTGACGGTCAGTTAAATGATGGACTGGGTGTAGGAATAACAGGATTTATTGAATTATTAGGCGATATAAATGCTGAAATTGATGAAGATGCCAAAGCTAGATCAGAGCTAGTCTCTACGGCTGTTCAAAATAGAGAATTCGAGATTAGTAATATAGAATCGATAAAAGAAGGAGAGACCGTTCAACCAGAATTTCGAGTGAATGCCGGCGGATTTTCTGTGAATGCAGCAAAGTCTTTTAACTGGTACTTAATTGATGAACGCGGCAATAAAACAAACATTTATTCCAAAGGGGACCAAGGTGAAATTGAATTTACTGCAAGTTCTGAAGGAGTTTATGAGATTGCAGCTACATTAGATCGTTTGTCTGAGAGTGATGCAGAAATTGAAGTAGCACGAACCATACTAGATGTTGAGGCAAACTCTGACTCTCAAGAAGAGGAAGGGGACTCTGATACTCCAGCGGATGATAACCAAAACGACCAGGAGGAAGATCAAGAAGACAACACGACTGTTCCAAGTGATGGGTTATACGATGATGAGCAGTCTACAGATGCAGATGGTGTAACACATATTATCCGCCGAGTAGATGCGGACAAGCTTGCTGCAGAACTGGAGAATACAGAAAATGTGGAGCTCATGAGATTTAAAGTTGAAAAACAAGCAGCAGAGCGTGGTGAATTACGTTTGTCCCCTCAAGTCCTTGATGTGATACGTGGGAAAAATCCACATGCTGAAATCGAAGTACAGTCTGAGGAAGGATCAGTTCGTCTTTCAGCTGAAGAACTAAATGATGAGCGTCTGCGTTCTGAGCTAGAGTTAGCGGATGAGGAAGATGTAGAAGTAAGTATTTCAATTAATACATCTTCTGATGATAATGAGGTCATTAAGACCAATAACCTTAACACAAAATCTTCCATAGTGGAATTTAATGCTAACGTTCATTCTGATAATCGCAAAGTTCCTTTAACTCGTTTTAACCGTCACGTAGAACGCAGCATTACCGGGGATGAGGATCTGGATGAGACACATGCTGTTGTACTTCGTTTAGATGAACAAGGAAGCGGTTTTACTGCTGCACCAACTATTGTTCACGAAAATAAAGCATCCTTCAAATCTCAATCTTTCAGCAAGTACGTCATAGTAGAAAATAATGTGGAATTTGACGATGTCCCTGCTGACTACTGGGCGAAACATTATTTTGATAAACTCGGCTCCCGCTTTATTTTCCAAGGACGAGATGATAATACAGTTGCACCTGGAGAAGAAATGCGCAGGGCTCAGTTTGCTGCATTGCTTACTCGTGCTCTTGGTCTTTCGGCTGAAGGGGAATATGACGGTGAGTTTACGGATGTGAATGCTGACGACTGGTTTACTGATGAAATTCAAGCAGCAATAGAACAAGGAATTATTCAAGGACGTCAAGATAACACATTTGATCCAAACGAGTCTGTGACCCGTCAGCAGGCAGCAGCGATGCTTTCTCGAGCATTAGACATCACAGGGTTTGATGAAGAGAATCTAGACGAACAGAAATCGATCGCGTTTTTTGAAGACAAAGCACGCATTGGTGATTGGGCGAAAGAAGATGTAGAACGTTTAGTTAAAGCGGGAATTATCAGCGGCCGTGAAGACGGCACTGTCTTTGATCCAAAAACAGGTACCACCCGTGCTCAGATGGCTAAAATGCTGGATGAATACCTAAAATTTGTAAACTTCAGCAACTAAACATCGTAATGTGAAAATGCCTCCCTTAGCTTTTGCTTGGGGAGGTTTTTATGTTTTCGCTCCCCCTTATGCTCTAAGAATCCTGCTGCCAAAGAACGTTTGTCCAGTAAGGTGTTTCACCACTCATGCAGAAAAGCCTTTCATGTACCTTTTTCTATATAAATAAGCCTCTGGCAACAGGTTGACCAGAGGCTTTACAGTGAGAGAGGATGTAGGAGAGATGAAACGAGGATAATAGAAGACACCTGTTTCTGAAGGCAGAAATTGTTATGATATTTCTGTTTACTGAGGGGTGTTCGTCTCTTTTACATTCATTACGGGAACGTTTTCTGTGGGGGCAAGCGGAGTTTGAACAACATCCCGCCTGTTTTTATCGTCTGTAGTCGCTTCAGGTGAAGCGGAAGGGGTCTGCTGATTAGAATTTAGTTTAAGGAAGCGAACTTGATCGGCATTCACTTCTACAACCTGAATACGTTTTTGATCTTTATTTTCATACATTCTCGTATGGATTCTGCCGTTCACTCCAACAAGAGCGCCTTTATGACAGTAAAGGGCTGTGTTTTCTGCTTGTTTTCTCCAAACGGTAACCGGAACGAAATCAGCATCAAAATCGCCTTGCATATTACGAAACGATCGCTGCACCGCTAACGTGAAGTTGCAGACAGCTGTACCGTCTTTGGTATAGGTTACTTCAGGGTCGCGAGTAAAACGGCCTACAATCGTGACCTGGTTAAACATAGAAAGCTCCTCTCTGTCTCTACAGGATTTCTTCCCTCATAAAATGGAATAGAAATTCTTCAAAATGCTGGTGTTTTGGAGAAGGAAAAAGCCGCAGCGTTCGATCTAGTGTCAGCAGGGGGTGCAAAGGTTCTTCTTCAGGTTGAGGAGAAAGGTAATCTCTAGCGCTGCTCCATCGGTAGTGTAATAGATTGTTCACTTTATTTTCACGGAGGGGGATAAGGTGAATATACTGTGAACTTTCAAAAAAATGCGTTTCATCCTTGATCGGTTCGGACAGGTACCTTCCTTGAAACACATGGCCGCGTAACTGATGCCTCCGGTTAAAGTACATGGCATAATTTGTTTGCAGCCGATGCATTAGGGTAGACAAATTTGTTTGAAATGTCTCTATTAATAAATCAATTTTGTTAGGGAGAAGACAATAAGCATGCAGGTCAAAATCGCAATCTGCTTTTATTTTTGTTAATAGATAGAGGTAGTGGGAATAATCTTTTTCATCATAGAAAAGCTGAGAATTTCTAATTCCCTTAGCTTCTATGCGGTACGTAAGTCCTGGGAACCAGATCCGTTCTTGACGAGGCATGCTTTAAACACCACCTTTAGGATGATAAATAAAACAATGAGAAGACCCATGATACGATGGGAAGTAAAGTTAATAAGAGGGGGCTGTAAGCTTAGGGGGGGTAGCTTACAAAAGATTAGGCAGTAAAACGTTAACGGTCCTCCTTTCGGAATGGAGTAACCTAAATATACCAGATAACTAGGATAAAATCACTACTTTTTTTTTACAATTTCATGAGGGGCCAGACCCTACCAAAAATCCCATAATTTGAAAACCTCATGAAAGACTATGTTTCATAAGATATGATAGGATTTGTCTCAGTTACTTGTCCATGATTGGGAAGGTTCAAAACATTGTTCGACTTTTTTTCTGTGAAGGTAGCAAGCACAATGCTAGAAACGATATAATGAAAAAGGATTATAGCTTTTAGGAGGTGGGGAAACGATCTTAAACCGAAGATCTAACAGCACCACGCATACTAACAGCCGCAGTATTGTACCATCATTTTGTAAAATGGTAATCGCAGCTATGACCGTAAGTTCTTTCTTGTACATAAGTGAAGAAGCGAACCTTCATATAGGGACGTTCGAGCCTGGTAAAGCAAGTGCTCAATCCGCTGGTTTTCCAGATGTCAATGAAAGGTACTGGGCCTATGAAGAAATAACCTGGGCAGATGAATCCGGACTGATGACTGGTTATAAAGATGGCAGCTTCGGGCCGGGAGATGAAATGACAGAGGCTCAGTTTGTGACCATCCTTCAGCGGTACTTCAACCTTGAGACTAGCGGAGGAGAAAATAGTCATTGGTCTCAGCCATCCTATCAAGCGCTCTCTCATTCTTCGTTAAGAATGCCTGGTTTACGTAATGATTCGGTTAAAAACAGAGAAGTGACCCGCGGTATTATCAGTCAGGCGCTTGCTCATTCTCAAGGCCAGGAACCAGGCTTAGAGAAGTCCGTAGCATGGATGTTTGAAGAAGATTTGACGACAGGCCGACAAGACGGAAGTACACAAACCGAACGCTATGACGTTAATGGCAAATTAACTCGTGCCCAGGCAGCAGTGTTCTTCAAACGCCTGCATGACAGCCAATTCACGAAATGGCAGGCTGAAATGTTACTAGATTTGACACCAGAAGGTTCAAATGGTTATACAGAAAAAGTTCGTTCGTTGTATAATGAAGCAGGAGTAACCTTGTATGCTCGTGATAACAGCAGTTTTGCTACCGCAGATCCTGAATACTATCACTTATTCCAGGCTTATCAAGGAGAGCGCAGGGAATATGTCATAGCACGGACAACCGAGGCTAATTTTGAACTGGCTTCTAAGGCTGCAGAAGCACTCGGAGCCCCGCTTTCAGCAGATGAAATATTTAACGCTTTAAAACAGGCAGATCAAACAGAAGAAGTTCAGCAGCTTGGAGAAATAGAAATCAATCCTCGTCCCAGTGATATATTTATGTTGTGGGACGAACAGGAAGAGTAAAACGGGGAGTGAATCTTTGTGAAAGTAAAAAAAGCAATTATACCAGCAGCAGGACTTGGAACAAGATTTTTACCAGCAACAAAGGCTCAGCCGAAGGAAATGCTTCCCATTGTAGATAAGCCGACCATTCAATATATTGTCGAGGAAGCAATTGAATCTGGTATTGAGGATATTATTATCGTCAGCGGGCGCGGTAAGCGTGCGATCGAAGACCATTTTGACAAGTCATATGAATTAGAAGAAACATTATCAAAAAAGAAAAAATGGTCACAGCTCGAAGAAGTACAAGCTATTTCAAATATGGCAAACATCCATTATATCCGGCAGAAAGAACCAAAAGGATTAGGACATGCGATTGCATGTGCAAGCAGCTTTGTCGGAAATGAACCGTTTGCGGTACTGCTCGGAGACGATATTGTAAAATCAGAAAAACCATGCTTAAGGCAGCTGATTGAAACGTTTGAGCGGTATCACTCTTCTGTGGTAGGAGTGCAGCAGGTGCCGGATGAAGATGTTTCCAAGTACGGTATTGTAGAGCCAAAAGGACAACAAATAGAGGAGGGTGTTTTGCATCTTGAGGATTTAAAAGAAAAACCTCCGCTAGAGGAAGCCCCTTCTAACTATGCGATTATGGGCCGTTATGTGCTGCGCCCAGAAATCTTTGAGATTTTACAACAGCTTCCGCCAGGCTCAGGCAACGAAATTCAATTAACAGATGCGATTAAAGAATTAAATCAAAAGCAAGCTGTGCTGGCTTATCAATTCGGCGGTGTCCGCTATGATGTGGGTGATAAGTTTGGTTTTATTAAAGCGACCCTTGACTTTGCCCTTCACCGTGACGATTTAAAAGAACCGCTAGAAGCTTATTTGAAAGAATCCTTAGAAGCACATACAAGGAAGTAATAGAAAAAGCCTGATTTGGGGGACGGCCCAAAAAATCAGGCTTTTTTTCTATATATTAAAGATGTTATTTGTAAACAGTATAAGCACAACGAAGGCATTGATTGTACATGATGGCGAATTAGGCGTTTTATTATGTGACAAGCTATATCAGAATGCTTTTCCCAATCATAGAATAATCGGAAACAGCTGCCTAAAACGCGATGGAATGAGGAGTCGCTCTTATATAAAAAAGAACCGTTTTCGGACGGTTCTTTTTCAAAAGGTAAGAAATGATAAATAGTTGGCGTTTTACATGTCTAGCGCAAGCGCCTACTCGATCGAGATTCCTTCGGTTCGTCAATGGAAAGCAAAGATCAGCTTTCCATATACCGACTCTCCAGGACTTGTCGCTCGTGAGCAACGCGCTTGCGCTGTTCTTATTAGTTTACCATACCAACGGCAACTTTAAGATTAGAGTTTCTTTCGCGGATAGCATCCATTAAATCTTTGTCGCTAATTCCTTCTTTTTTGGCAATCAAGTAAGTGAGTTGATACATGGTACCGAGGTTCGTCGTTTCTACCATGTTCAGTTGGTGATATTCTAAGTATTCTTCAAAAATATCATCAAAAACGTTTTCATAATGCATGTTCTCTGGAATCGTTATTTTTAAAGATTTGTACGACCCTTTGATTCCGCCGTAGTCGAATACAAACAAAACATAAATTAAGATCGATAAAACAATGGTAAACATAACCGCCAGTGCATAAAAGCCAAGTCCGCAGGAAATACCGGCTGCCATACCAAAAAAGATAAACGCAATATCCTTTGGATCACTCATCGCACTTCTAAAGCGTATAATAGAAAAGGCACCAACTAAACCGAAAGCAACGGCGATGTTATTGCCGATAACGATCATAATAATCGCGACAACAACAGACATAATGATAATCGTATGCACAAAGGATTGAGAGTAGCGGCCGCTTTTATGTGTTTTTTTATACAAAAAGGTAATGATCAAACTAAGTATAAAACTAAGCCCAATAGCAGCAAGGCCTTCTAAAACTACTGCTCTGGTGGTTAAATCTGAAAAATCGCGAATTTCATTCATAAATTGATTCATGAGAATTCTCCTCTAAAAAGTCCGTGAAATATTGTTATATTGGTTCATTCGTTACACAAAAGGAGGAGGCTGTTTCAAAAGAAGCCGACTGGCAGGAAAGACCAGCGCTTTCCCTCCGCTTCAGCTTTTGAAACAACCCCGTTTTTGATACTGTTCAGAAAGTATATCAAAGTTTTGTAATCTTTATGCAGCCATGTACGTATAAGACATTTGCAAACTGAGTTTTTGTATAAAGCAGGAGCTTGACCTGATACAAGAATTTTTAATCCATTTTACATTATAGGTTTTGAAAGCGTTTCTTGCAATATTCTTTTTGGCAGCAAGCCGTTTTTATACAATTAAAGACGTAAGGTTTTCATTTACAGATTGCTCGCGGGACTGCTGCATTTCTTCCATAAGATCAATACTAGTACAGAATTTAGAGACACTGCGCCGCGGACATTCAAATTCACTTAGCATTCTTGATAACCAAAAAGGAACACTTTGTGAAACTTTGACTTCCATAACGACTAAGTTAGGATTAACAAAATTAGTGCCTTCCGGACCGTCCTCAATGTGAAGGTTATTATCCCGTGCCATCAAATTATAATCAAAGGTTACGCGCAGATCAGAATCTTCTACACCGTGAAAAGCCTGACGGTCATAGCTTACTACAACTCGCGGCTTTAAACCGTACAAGCTGCGAAACGATTCTACTTCGTTCATAATCTGCGGGTTAGAAGGTTCATAATCTCGTAAATCACCTTGTTGATTACCATATTTCAAATATTCATAGGCGTCTGCTAATTTTATTTTGGTTCTGCGCTTATTAACCACCTTGTTAAACTTTTGTTTAATTTCCAAAAAGGAAGGGCTGTTTATGGTGGCATCATCATAAACACGGAGACGAAGCTTCTGGCGGAACCTTAATTTATTGCGGGTTTCATAATAAATTTTCTTATCATCCGAATCAAAATAAAGGCTTACGATATTGTAACAGCCAAAGCCATCACCGAATTTGTCGTAGCGCATTTTATCATTTGCCGTGAGTTCTTTTGCAATTTCCTGGTATTTTTCAAATGGGATAAGATACTTTAATTCATACCTTTGAAAAATTTCATTTGAAAGCATCTTCCTTCACCATCCTTTTAGTAAACCTTTACAGCGTTTATATCGGTAATACTATTTACATAATTAATCAAACATTAACAAAAGCTTTACAATATTAAAATTATATCATGTAAAAATCAATAGTGACATGGTACATGATGCACATTTTTAAATTTTTAGGAAGTGCATAATGAAGTGTCTTTGCATTGCAGAAACGACTCTGTTTGAAGATGATGTAGTCTGCTATAATATAGTTTGTTCCATTGTAAAGAAGGTAAAAAGAATTTTATTGGCAAACAGGAAGCAAAACTTTGGCATTCAACGTACAGGACATACTAATGCCGCCGTTGCCGCTGGATACGGAATTTTAGGCAGCATCCTTTACATACCGGTAAGCCGAGATTTTTGTATGAAAACAAACATTTTAGAAACACAGTCAAATTAGTTAACCAATATTAAACGAGATTATACAATTTTCGAGCTAAATGCTTTTTCATGGTAGAAGGCAGCGCCTCGCTCTTGAATACTATTGGAGAGTTTAACTTTATTAAAAGGATTAAAGTATAAGCAAAACTACGACTTTTGCGACAAGCCAAGATTTTTAATGATTGATATACGCAATTTAGAAAAGGAAAGAGAGGGACCACATTTTGAACCGTAAACATTCAAAAGGAGCAGCATTGCTGCTGATCCCGATCGCTGTGGTCATCGGTTTTATTGCATTTATCATAGCTGACGACAGCACTGTGCATTTTGCAGATGAAAATTTAGAGACGGCGGTCCGGGAAGCGTTAGACCAGCCTGAAGGGCCGGTTAGACAAGAAGATTTACAAGAAGTCGATTCGATTGATCTAAGTTACAGCGGGATTGAATCCTTAGAAGGAATAGAAAAACTAATTACCGTGAGGGATTTAAATTTAGAAGGAAATCGGATCGAAGATATTGATCCGCTGGAGGAATTAATATACTTAGAAGACCTTAACCTTCGAGGAAATCACGTGGAAGATGTAGCAGTTCTCGAAAAAATGGAAAGAATGCGAAGCCTTGATTTGAGAGAAACTGGTATTAAGGATGTAGAAGCCATTGCCCACATGACGACTTTACAGGACTTAAATGTGAGAGGCAACAGCATTACGTCAATAGAACCCTTAGAAAATATGGTGGAATTGCGGAAATTAAATGTACGTAATAATCATATTGAGGATATATCTGTATTATCTCATTTGAATAAATTGGAAGATATTAATTTACGGCATAACGCCATTCAAGACTTTTCACCGGTGTTTGAGCTCCCTCATCTAACAGAGAGACTATACGTAGAAGGGAATCCAGGTGTCAATATGAAAGATTTCATTCCACTGTTTGAACAAGTTGACAACATGGATATTGATAAACCGGAGCTTGCACTTGTTTTCAATCAAGAGGGAGGTTTTTATAGTTCTCCTCAAACAGTTGAACTAGAGCAGCTGATGGAAGAAGAACCAGGGACAATACGTTATACAACAGATGGCAGTGAGCCAAATGAAGAATCCGAATCATACACGGACCCGATAGAGGTGGATGAAACAACGGTCGTGAAAGCGAAGTTTTTTGATCAATATGGAAACGCAGGAGAAATGGTTTCTAATACGTACATTATTGGAGAAGAGAGTACATTTCCGGTTGTATCTATCGCAGGAAACCCAGATGATTTTTTCGGAGAAGCGAACGGCATCTATACAGAAGGTGTAAATTACGATGAGGATGCTGAGAATCCGGAAGAAACGGCGAATTATGCCCAGAGCGGCGACCAATGGGAACGAGAAGTAAGCGTAGAAATGTACAAGCCGGACGGCACGAATATGATACACCAGCAGGCGGGCGTGAGGCTTCACGGCAATACAAGCCGCTACTATCCAAAAAAATCATTCCGTTTATACGGCCGCTCTGATTATGATAGTGAAAATACATTCAGTTATCCTATTTTTGAAAGCGAGGATGATAGTGAATATAATCGGCTTCTTCTCCGCAATTCAGGTAATGACTGGGATGACACGGTCTTTCGGGATGCCTTTTTGCAAGAGCTTATTACTGGATTTGATGTAGAAAAACAAGCATTTAGACCTTCTAACTTGTACTTGAATGGAGAGTATTGGGGAATTTATAATCTAAGAGAACGCATTGACAAACATTATTTTGAATATAAATTAGGCGTCTTAGAAGAGGATCTTGAATATCTAGAAAATAACGCCAATGTCAGAGAAGGCGACAACCGCCACTATCAAAAAATGCTTTCATACATGGAGCATAATGATATAACCGATCCACAAGTGTATGCACAGGTCAAAGAACAAATGGATATTAATAACTTTATTGATTATAATATCGCTGAGATTTACGTAAGGAACACGGACTGGCCGGCAAATAATAACCGTTACTGGCGGGAAAAGCCAAATGGCAAATGGCGCTGGACGGTGTTTGATCTGGATTTTGGTTTTGATTTGGCTGGTGTGAGTGAAACGGCAGCTCACCACACACTACATTTTGCCACAGAAGAAGGAAATGACAGCTGGCCTAACCCTGATTGGGCAACGTTTCTTTTACGCACGCTGCTTAAAAATGAAGAGTTTCGGGCTCAGTTTGCCGGCAAGTTTGCTCATTATTTGAACACTCATTTTGACGATAAGATTGTAACAGAGAAGCTCTCAGAGTTTGAAGCAATGTATGAACCTGAAATGGAGAAAAACATTGACCGCTGGGACGAACCAGAAAGCATGGAAAAATGGCACGAAAATGTTGAAGTGATGAGACAATTTGGTCAAGTACGTGATGACTACATGTACGCTCATTTAATGGATTATCTACAATTAGATGGATACGCTGATCTTACATTTAACATTGATGGAGAGCATAATGTAGAAATCTATGGAGAAGAAGTACCGCTAGAGAACGGGCAATGGGAAGGCACTTATTTAACAGGGGTTCCACTTGAAATTAGAGTGGACAAAAAGCCGGCTAAACTTTCGTCGAGTGATTCAGATGCTGCCGCTGTTGATGAAGACGGCAGGTTGGTTATATCGGCAGACGGATATGCGGAAATCGAACTTGCCAGTAATGACGGAGAAGCAATTGGCACCATCCAAGTCGCAGGTTCTTCTGTCCAAAAAGAAAACATCACTATAGAATCTGGTGAAACCATCAATTGGTCTGAAGAAACAAATGTGGAAGGGGCTTATGCTTCCATCAGCAACCCAGACTTAGGTGAGACGGACGGGGAACAATTCACCGCTGAAGGAGCTGGGGAAGGACTGCTGACCATTCACAATGATAATAACGAAGTAACCGCTATGGCGAGAGTAAAAGTAATAGATCCAGCGGATGAAGCTCGTGTCTATAATGAGGATCATCCCGCTGCACAGTATGAAGGAAGCTGGCAGGAAAGCACGAATGAAGAACACCATGAAGGAACAGCTGCATTTAGCGACATAGCTGGAGATAAAATAGAAATTACTTTTAAAGGTACAGGCATCCGCTGGTTTGGTTATGAAGGAGTCACTCAAGGAATCGCAGAAATCGAAGTAGATGGAGAAAAAATGGAAGTAGATACTTACGCAGAAGAAGCTATTTTTAACAAAGAATTATACAGCGTCGAAGGATTAGAGGATGGCACGCACACCTTAACAATTACAGTGAGCGGAAACCTCCATGAGGATGCGGTGAATCACCGCGTTCACATCGACAGTTTCGAAGTTATACAATAAGGAAAACAGAACAAGAAAAAGTCAGGAAGCCCAGCTTTCTGACTTTTTTTGGGTCAATAAAGGAAGATCTGAAAAAGCGGCATGAAGAGCTGAATGCAAGAGGAGAAGAGCTGGAACCAGGGACCGAAGCGCTGAAAGATTGAAAGAAAGAGCTGAAGCCGAAGCGAGGCGCCGAAAGAGGAAGAAGTGCTGAAAATAAGGAAGGAAGAGCTGAAAAGAGGGAGGAGAAGCGAAGAGCTGAAGCTGAAACAAGAAGCGCCGAAAGAGGAAGAAGTGCTGAAAATAAGGAAGGAAGAGCTGAAAAGGGGGAGGAGAAGCGCCGAAAGAGAGAAAGAAAGAGCTGAAGCTGAAACAAGAAGCGCCGAAAGAGGAAGAGAGTGCTGAAAACAAGGAAGGAAGAGCTGAAAAGGGGGAGGAGAAGCGCTGAAAGAGAGAAAGAAAGAGCTGAAGCTGAAACAAGAAGCGCCGAAAGAGGAAGAAGTGCTGAAAACAAGGAAGGAAGAGCTGAAAAGGGGAAGGAGAAGCGCCGAAAGAGGAAGAGAGTGCTGAAAACAAGGAAGGATAAGAGCCGAAGCAGTGGCCCAAAGCGCTGAATCAGAGAAACAAAGCGCCTAACCAAGCGAGATAATCTCTGAAACAACTATCATTTTTCATTTCTAGCGTTTCTTTTTTTAACAGAGAAGAAATTATAAATAGTTGGCGTTTTTGATGTCTAGCTTCAGCGCCCAGCCGCTCAGGCGCACACGATAAAGAGGAACTTTTGCTAAAACCGCGACGTCCTGTCGCAACGCAAAAGTCAACACCTCCTGTGCAAGCCAGTTCAGCGTTGTCACAGGACGTACTTCCACACGATGTGGTGACTTCTACGTTGCACACAGGACGTGTGCGATTTTAGTAGAAGTTCATTAAAATAAGCTGAACGTCTTATGTCTTCCCTTTCGACTCCGGGTCACAGACGACCCTGCGCGAAAGCTCCAGAACCTGTCGCGGCTGACCAGGGCGCTTGCGCTTTTCTTAGGTACCTGTATCTTTTTTCCCAATTATTCTGATCGAATTGACAGAATCCGACAGTTGGAATATTCTACTATTAGTGTTTATTTCATAGTTTCATAAGATTTTACATATTGGGAGAGGATTTAGAAAAATGAATGTAAAGAATGTAATGAAACGCGGGGTTACTGCTGCGCTTTCAATGACGCTGTTTTTTACGGCAGCTCAAGGCGCCGGAGCTGCGTCGTTTCAAGTGGGGCCGGGAGTGTCATATAATAGTGATTCGAGTGCTGGAGCAAGTGTGTTAACTGTCGATTTAACAGATGAACATAGTAAACTTGATATCGGGGTGCCTGACCCGCTTAATCAGCTGCAAACGACATCACAACAGGCAAGGAACGCTTCTACAGAAGGTAATAGAGTAGTAGGCGCGATCAATGCTTCTTTTTTTGATATGGGCGCAGGCTCTAGTCAGCTGCCTTTTAGTATTATCACTAAAGATAACGAGATTATTAGTTTCGGACAAATTTCGGATGGCAGACAGCACTACCGGAGTGAACCGATTGTGTTTGGAGAAAGAAGCAATGGTAAAGTTTCCATTGGGGAATATGATGCCAGGGTTCTAGCCGAAGTGAACGGAAAATCGGTGAGTGTAAATAATATTAATAACACCCGCCGCGAAAATGAAGCGGTATTGTTTACTCCTTCTTACATAAATAATCGGACAGGCACCAATGCATATGGAATAGAAATTGTGGTGGAAAACGCTTCAGGGAGTCCTGGAAACTTCTCGTTCGGCGATGAAATCAGTGGAACCGTTTCAGAAGTGCGTGATTACAGTGAAAATGGGAATACACGTATACCGTCTGATGGATTTGTCCTTTCTGCTAACGGGGGGAAGTATGATCAATTAAAAGATGTAAAAGCAGGCGACTCTATTACAGTCGGGGCATCTATTAATGATCGCTGGAAAGACGCTTCCTTTATTCTAGGGAGCGGCCCTCAACTCGTTCGCAATGGTGAAGTAGATATTACAATGGATCCAAACAGCTGGCGCTATACGTCAAAAACGGCCCGCACAGCAGTAGGTGTGGATGCTTCCGGCGATAAAGCGTATATGGTCACTTTAGATCGGGCAGACATCGGTGAACTGGCAAACTATATGAAAAGCTTAGGTGCAGATCGAGCGTTGAATTTTGATGGCGGCGGTTCAACTACATTAGTAGCAAGAAATCATGGAGATGAGTTTGCAAGTGTTATGAACAATCTTTCTGCAGGAAGCGAACGTTCGGTATCTTCTACTCTTCAGGCAGTAAGTACGGCGCCAACTTCTGACTTATCACGTCTTATTCTCTCTAGAGAAAGCGGCACATTGCTTGTCGGCCATGAGATAGATATGTATTATTCCTATGGCATGGATAAATATTATAATCCTGTAGACGTAAATGAAAGTGAAATCAGCTGGGATGTCAGCAATAATACAGGCTCCATGAGCGGTACCACTTTTACAGCAGAAGAGGCAGGAGAAGGACGTATTCAAGCGAATTTTAATGGAAGTCAAGTAGGGTCAACGTCTGTAAAAGTAACCGATACGTTTGAGTCTTGGAATCTATCGCATTCTCAAGTAAATATTGGCACGGGAGAAACCGTATCATTGTCAGCAAGTCCGGAACTATCTAACGGAGAAAAGTTGTTATTTGACTCCTCACGGATAGAATGGGAAGTAAGCGGTGATATAGGTACCATTAACAGCAATGGCCGATTTACAGCTAGCAGTGAAAAAGGTTCCGGCACCATTACTGCAAAATTGGCTGGAAATGAAAAAGAAATACCCGTTCAAGTTACTGCACCGGCTATGTTTAGCGACGTCAGCCATGATTACTGGGCAGCAAGTGAAATTGAATACCTTGCAGAACGTGAGATTGTGAGCGGTTATGAAGATGGAACATACCGTCCCGGCATGAAATTGAAACGTTCTCAAGCAGCAAGCATGCTTTCTAGATCATTCGATTTTGACCGGAATGATCGTCCGGATCCTGGATTTACAGATGTAGATCAAGATTTTCACGCTTATTCTGTTATAGCAACGGTAGCAGATGAAGATTTAATGCGCGGGGATGGTGATTCCTTCCGTCCGAACGGAGATCTGACTCGTGCTCAGATGGCTGTAATTCTCGCCCGGGCTTTTGATCTAAAGAGCGAGCCTGCAAACACATTTAATGATGTTGATTCAGATTACTGGGCGTATGAAGAAATAGAGGCACTGGCTGCGCATGACATAGGCCGCGGCAGTGATGGCAGTTTCCGTCCCGGAGAAGCTGTTACACGAGCGCAATTCGCGACATTTATGAAACGAGCGTTAGAAGATTTATAAAAAATAATGAATTGCTCCTGGCCATATCGTCAGGAGCTTTTTTACTTCATTGTGGGGCCGAGAATACATCTGAAGCATATTGGGAACAAACATTTTCGAAAACGGTTCATAAAAGACAAAAATATGATCAAATCAAAAATAGCTTTACTCATAAATACAAAAGTGCACACCCCTATATCACGGTTTCTCCTATTCATATAAAACCCCTTCTGCCTGCATAAGACGGAAGGGGTTACTTTTTTGCTTTTCTATTTTCAGGGATTTGTTCTTTTGTTTTTAATGGTTTTTATTTTTTTGAACCGGGTACGCCTTCCAGCTGCTCAAGTCAATTTCTTCGTCACTTACAAGCTCTTGCGGGAAAATAAAGGTCCATGGTTTGCTCGTGTTTGCTTTTACTTCAAATTTATCGAGTGTGAACCCGCCTTTAGCAATGGTTTCGCCGCTTGCATCTTCTACTTGCAGAGGAATTTGTTCCAGATTAATATTTTTACTGCTGCCGTTACGGATGAGCATCGTAACGTGGAGGTCTCCGTTTTCTTTTCGAAGGGCTTTTAACCCCATAAAGTTTACTTCTCCAGGTTTGGGAGGAGTCAAGTTATCTACCATTTCCTGCAGTTTCACTTTGTCTTTTTCCGCCAGGGATTGTTCCCAGCTGTTTTCAAGAGAAAGACTGTGTTTGCGGGAGGATGGTTTAAGCTGAAAGGCCAGTTTCCATCCCTCATTCGGTAGTTCGGTTGTAAATAAATCGGTATCTGCAAAAGAAAATTTCCAAGGGCGGCTGCTTTTACTTGGAATTTCTCCTGCCTCGGACAAGTCCATCTTTTTTCGTCCAAGTACTTTGTCTGTACTATCAAGCAGCACTAACGTTGTTTCGTGAAGTTTAATCGTTTTATTTAAGCTGTTGCGAATAAATGCAGTAACTTGATATTGCCCGTCTTTTTCTTCCTGAAGGCTGATGCCCGAAAGCGAAATTTGATTCGGTTTTAACGGCGGGCATTCCATGTTCAAAAACTGAAAGGAATATTGGTCTTCTTTGGAGATTGTCCATTCAGGATGAATCGACAAGTCTGTCTCTACTTGTTGCTCGCTGTCGTCTGTTTCGCTTGTTTCATTTAACAGTTCTTCAGAAGAAACGGTCGTTTCATTTCCTTCCATTTTTGGTTTGCCGTTTCCTTTTTTACGAAAAAATGGGAGCATTATTATTTCACCTCTTCTGGTTGCACTAATGGTCGTATTAATTTAGATAAATGAACGGAAGCGTCTTGTTCAATCATATCGTACATTCTCGTAAACAGTTCATACCCTTCCCGCGTAAAGACGCGCATAGGATCTTCTTGCTGATAGCTTCGCAGCCCAATTCCTTCTTTTAATCGTGTCATTTCTTCAAGATGGCTTAGCCAGTGGCGGTCAATCGTTGTTAAAAGTACTTTGCGGGCCTGGGTTTGTACACCGCTTTTTTCACGAAAGGCTTCCACTTTTTTTAAGTATTCTTCTGTTTTTTCTTCAACGATTTCCAAGATATCACGGCGGTCTTCTACATTTTTGGGAAGATGTATTTTAGGATTCAAAACAATATGATTTAACCGGCTTTGCAGTTCTTCAATATCCCAGTCATCGGGCAGGTATTCATCGCCGCAATAGCTTTCCACAAGCTTTTTCGTACTGGATTGAACCATAACAACCCATGTGCTGAGCGGATCTTCTTTTTCAAGCACTTTATCACGCAGCGTATAAATGACATTGCGTTGTTCGTTTGCGATGTCATCAAGTTTCAGTGTATATTCACGAAAGGATGCATTCGCATTTTCGCACATTTCTTGGGCAAGGTTTACAACACGGTGCGCGTCTTCATTTAAGACTTTCCCGGCTTTATCTGTTTTTAAGTTTTCTTGTAATTTTTCAATATCTTCTTCCCCGAAAGGAAGCAGCATATCATCTTCGAGGGAAAGAAACATTTGCGTTTCTCCGGGGTCTCCCTGACGGCCGGAACGTCCCTTTAACTGGTTATCAATCCGGCGGTTTTCGTGGCGTTCGGTGCCAAGCACAAACAAGCCTCCCACTTCTGCCACGCCTTCTCCAAGCATGATATCTGTACCTCGTCCAGCCATATTTGTGGCGATTGTTATCTGTCCTTTTTGACCAGCAAGAGATATTAATTGTACTTCTTTTTCTACACTTTTTGCGTTTAACAATTCATAGGGGACTTTTTGTTCATCCAAGTAGCGTGCCATCGTTTCGGACTGAATGATAGAAGACGTTCCAATTAAAACAGGCTGCCCTTTTTGATAACGGTTTTCCACTTCCCTTGCGACAGCACGGTATTTTTCTTCTGCCGTTGCAAAGATGATGTCCTCTTTATCTTCTCGAATGCGTGGTTTATTTGTTGGAATTTGAATGACATCCATCCCGTACAAGTTTCTGAATTCTTGTTCTTCTGTTTTCGCTGTTCCAGTCATGCCGCATATCGTTGGATACATTCTAAAGTAGTTTTGGACAGTGATTTGGGCCTGCGTCTTGTTTTCTTCTGTAATTTCAAGGCCTTCTTTAGCTTCTAAGGCTTGGTGGAGGCCGTCACTGAAACTGCGCCCATCCATAATACGTCCCGTAAACATATCAACTAATTTAATTTCTCCTTCTTTTACAATGTAATCCACATCGCGTTTAAACATTACACGTGCACGAAGAGCTTGTAGTACAAAATGGTACAGAGTATGGTGTTCTAAGTCATACAGGTTATCAATGCCAAATGCTCTTTCGACTTTTGTAATGCCCGCATCTGTAAAACTAACAGACTTTGAAATAGGGTCATACAAGTAGTCTTTCTCTGCATCAAAGCTGCGTGCCATTTTCGCACAGATTTGATAAAGACTTGGATTCACCTGCGTTTTTCCGGCAATAATAAGCGGTGTTTTTGCTTCATCCACAAGGACGCTGTCAATTTCATCAATGATTGTAAAGTTGTATGGGCGCTGCACTTTCTCAAAGGAGTTGTATACCATATTGTCTTTTAAGTAATCAAAACCGAATTCGTTTCCGACACCGTATGTAATATCTGCTTGGTAAGCTTTCTTCTTCTCTTCTTTGGCGAGCCGGGGAACATTCAATCCAACGCTTAGTCCGAGAAATTCGTGTACTTGTCCAATAAGTTCACGGTCACGGCGGGCTAAGTATTCATTTACCGTAATAACGTGGACGCCTTTTCCTTCTAATGCGCGCAGGTAGCTCGGAAGGGATGCAACTAATGTCTTACCTTCCCCTGTTGCCATTTCGGCAATATCTCCGTCGTTTAATGTTAAACCGCCAAGAAGCTGAACGTCATAATGCCGAAGACCGATCACGCGGCGGGAAGCTTCCCGAACGATGGCAAAAGCTTCTTCTCTTAATTTTTGGACGCTTTCTCCATTTTGAATCCGTTCTTTAAATTCTTCGGTTTTCTTTTGTAAATCTTCATCAGACAACTTCTCTATTTCCGGTTCAAGCTTATTAATCCGCTCTACGACTTTATTATATTTTTTCAATCGGCGCTGCTGTTCATCTCCGATTATTTTTTTCAGTGAACCAATCATGTTGTTCTCTCCTTATTATATCGGTCATTCTATCAATACACTTTTTACAGTATATCATTAATTCCTCAGATATTTCATTACTCCATAGACTATTTTCCGAAATGACGATTGGAAGAGACTGGATTATCAGCTATAATATTAGTAGTTTCATAGAAGGGGGACAAAAGAATGAAAAAATGGCTGGCAGCTCCAGCGATCGCAGGAGCAGCGGCATTATTAATTAGTACGTCGGCGTTGTCTGCCGATGATGCCGTAGAGACACCAGAGGTAGAAGAGTTATCGTATAAAGAAAAGAAAGATTTATTAACAGAAACGGCTTTAGAGCATGATATCCCGCCGGAAATTTTAAAAGCAATAGCGTTTGAGGAAACCGCCATGCGCCAATTTGACGACGAAGGAAATACGATTCGAAACGAAAATGAGGACGGCGGTATTGGCATGATGCAGGTAACGTTGAATGAGGACGACCTAGAAGATCGACAGGTTGATCGAGAAAGGCTTGAAAAAGACACGGCATATAACATTGAAATCGGTGCAGACCTCCTTAATGAAAAATTCGAATGGTCTGGCAATATTATTCCTCAAGTAAATGATGGCGACAGAGAAATCCTTGAAAATTGGTATTTTGCCGTTCTAGCGTACAATGGATTAGACCGCCGCAACGACCCAGAGGAAAATGACCATACATACCAAGATGATCTGTATGAATCGTTGGCAGATAACAATTTATTAGAGACAGATTTTGACTTGCCGGAATTTGAGGCTCAATACAGTGATGATGGAAATAGGATGAGATTTTCGGAGGATCAATTGAACATAACAACCGAACAAACCACTCGCTCTCTGCAAATGTTTGAAGAAGGGGACAATGTTTACAGTTACAGTGAAGATGTTTCTGCCATTAGTTTCCGGGAAGAGCCGGCTGTTTCTTCACGGCAAGTAGGGGATGTGGCATTGTATACACCTCTTACTGTAGAAGGGCCGCTTGAACATGATAATAACATTGCCAATCATTTTGGCTTTTATCCACTTTACTATGCTGATATAAACGGTTATATGGCAAGCACTTATGTCCGTGAAGGAACGGTGACTGCATTTTCTGATATTCGCAGACAAGAGCTTACAGAAGCTGTGGGATTTTTAGAGATTCGAGATATAATCAGCGGGTATCCTGATGGAACGTTCCGGCCAAATGAACCTATTTATAGAAGACACGCTGCTTCGATGCTGTCTAAAGCACTTGGTCTTGAAGCTCCTGAGGATTATGAGTTGAAAGCAGCAGATATGAATAAGGATGATTTAGGATATAAGGCGATGAAAACCGTTGAATACTATGGCTTTATGACAGGAAGCGGCGAAAACATCCGTCCGAATGAAAACATGACAAGAGCACAAATGGCTTCTGTGCTGACTGCTGCTTTTGAAGCCAAGCTCCCAGCTAATCCAAAAGCCCATGAATTTGAAGATGTGCCTTTAGATTTTTGGAATTATAATGCGATCAATACATTGTATCAGAGTGGTTTAACCAATCAGGATCCATATCGTCCCGGGGAAGATGTAACACGTTCTCAATTTGCTTTGTTTCTGCAACGTGCGATGATGATGGAAGAGTAAAACAATGTATAAAAAGCGGCCGCCGGTTATGGCAGGCCGCTTTATTATGCAGTCAGTAAGTAGAATCAGATGAGACGTTAAACAAATGTTTGGATTTTTTGAGCTTATTCTTCCATTGAAGCATTTAAGTAGTCTTTGTAAAGATTATAGCTTTCATCTCCGTAACGGTTTAAAAAGTCGGACGTCGGTTCAAATGCTTCTGTAAGCGCATCTTTTTCACCCTCTGTGTTGTCCATTGCTGCATACACTTCGCTCATTCGATAAAAATGAGTGGGATCTTCCGCATCAAGCGCTGTAAGGGTATCGTAACGATTTAAACTATTATTATAATCTCCAACAGCAAAATAAGCTTGGGCTAAGGCTAACAACAAATCCCGCCCTGGCTGTTCTCCGTTATTTTCTTTCTTTTCTTCCAAATCGAACAGCAGCTCCGCTCCTTTTTCGATATCATAGTCAGAGTCTATTAGAAGCTTGGCATAATCGATTGTATTTTCTTCACTTTCCGGGTCAAGCTGGTACTGCTGTTCCATCATGGCAACAACATCTTCTACTAAAGCCTGGGAAGGTTCATTGGAACGCTGAACATGGGCTTCTAACGCCTCTGTGTACCGGCGTGAAAAGGGAGCAGCTTCCTCTTCTTCCTCCGCCTGTAGTTCACGTAAATAAATAATGATTTCATTATAATTACCGCGTTTTATTTCATCTTCCATAATGCTGTTTATGTTGCTTGTAGAAAGGTCTTCAAGCCGAAAACGATCAGCAAGTTCCTGCAGTGTTTCTTCATTGTAAGTAAAATTTTCATCTTGATAAGCATATTTATCGGTATCTATCGCTTCTTCTTCTGCAAGGTGGCGGTTCATTCCGTACGTGGAACAACCCGAAGAAATCAATAAAAAGGAAAGAAGCCCTGCTGCAGTTTGTTTTTTTATCATTCTATCACCTGTTCTTTAAACTCTTCTTAAAAACAATAGCTTCTCTATTTTAAACGAAAATGAAAAGAAAAGAAATACCAGCCGGATTTGTAAAATACAGAAGTACTCGTCTCTATGTTTTGTAACACAGTTTTAACATAAATCATTATTATTTTACTATTTTTGATAATTTTATACATAAATCTAGTTTATCTTTCCCTTCCATGCTATTCTTATGAGCAGAAGGAAAAGATTGGTGAAATCTGTCTGCATTTTCTATGAAAAAAGACATAAGAAAAAAGCTGTCAGACATATTTCCAAATTATTTCACTTTCCAAAAGACAACACCCTGAGAGAGCAGAGAAGGGGATCAACATCAAAGAGGAGGAACATGTCTTTGTTTAAGAAAATTTCATATGTGCTGCTTGCCCTGTCTCTTCTGCTTTCCATCTTTCCGACGCTCGGTTTAGAAAAAGCGAAAGCAAGTGACAGGTATTCTGATGTAGGCAGTAATCATTGGGCGTTGGACGAAATTATGTATTTGGCGGATGAAAAAGTTGCTACTGGCGATGATACAGGAAAGTTTAGAACAACCGAACCTCTAACACGTGCACAGGCATCTGTAATGATGACAAACGCTCTTGGGGCAAGTGGTCTAAATCGATCTGCCGCTTCTTTTTCAGATGTAAATCGAGACTTTTGGGCATACACTCGCATTGAGCGGGCAGCAGAAATGGGGATTTTCCAGGGGAATAATGGAAAATTCAGTCCAAACGACAGCATTGAAAAAGCTCAAGTAGCCGCAGTGGTGGCGCGAGCCTTTTTTGGACAAGAATCGCAGAACAATGACAGCAGTTTAAATTACGATGATATATCTAATAGTTTTTGGGCTAATGGTTATATAGCAACTCTCGTAGATAACAATATTATAGAAGATAAAGGAAATTATAAACCAAACCAGCCAGCAACGCGCGCTGAATTTGCCGTATTTTTAGCTAGAGCAATGAATGACAATCTTCGTCTTTCTGAAGAGAATGATGAAAACGAGGATGAAGACAAAACCGAAGTGAAACCTTCTGATAAGGAAGTTCTGTTTGAAGGAATTGTAGACGCAAGCACGCCGTTAAACGTCAGAAAAGGACCAGGTACGAACCATGGTGTGATCGAAACATTACGTGATGGAACAAAAGTAGACGTTTACGGTATTGAAGGCAGCTGGCTTGAAATCTATGTAAATGATGCAAAAGGGTATGTGCATCAAAATTACATAGACGAAGCGGATGGTATAGGTTCGGATGATAGCAGCAAACCAGCACAACCTATTGCAGAAGCAAAAGTTACCGCCTCCACGTTAATGGTCCGATCTGGGCCAAGCGCGAGCTATGACAGTGTAGGAAGCTTAAGTCAAGGAGACGTTGTTAACATTTATGAAGAAACAAGCGGTGATTGGGTTCTCATTAAATTTAATGGGGATTGGGCCTATACTCACAGCGGTTATTTGAACGACAATACTGCCGATAAAACGATTGTGATTGATGCAGGGCACGGAGGAAGCGATCCCGGAGCTCAAGCCAATGGCTTAGTAGAAAAAAATGTTGTGCTCTCTGTCGCTCTTAAAGTGGAAGATTTGTTAGAAGATGACGGCGTAGATGTGGTCATGACACGCCGCAATGACACGTTTATTTCACTGAGCGGACGAGTGAACATCGCGGAACGAGCAAACGCTGATTCCTTTGTCAGCATTCACGCAAATGCTGCCAGTGCTGCAGCAGAAGGAGCTGAAACCTTTTACAACAGCTCAAGCAAAGCAAAAGAAAGCCGTGAACTAGCAGAAGCTATCCAGGACCGGCTTGTCCGTGACACAGGCATGAGCTACCGCCGTGTAGCAAACGCAGGCTTTTATGTTATTAAAAATACAACCATGCCTAGCACGTTGATTGAATTAGGTTTTCTCACTAACTCAAAAGATGCCAACCGCATGAAAAAAGCAGGTTACAATGACAAAGCAGCAAAAGCAGTCTATAATGGTATTAAAGATTATTATGATTGGTAATCTATGAAACGTATTCCCACTTGAAGCAGCATGTAAACCTTCAAGTGGGATTTTTTTCTTAATTATGGATAATATTAAAAGATTGCTCTCTATTTTGGAGCGGGAAATGGTAAAATATATAAAGAAGCTGTTTTAATCTAGGCAAAAAAAGGAATAGATTACTAGGTTTTTCTTCCACAGACACTGGACAGGGGGCGAATGGATGTTGAAAAAATTAGCTCTACTTTTTTTTCTGCTTTTATTAATAATTGCTTTTCCATTATCGCTTGAAGCAGAGGCCTCTTTTGAAGATGTAGAGAGCTCGTATTGGGCCGCCGAAGAAATTGAATTTATTGCTGACCAAGGTGTAGCAGGAGGGTATAAGGATAATACTTTTCGGCCTAAAGAAGACGTAAGCCGCGCGCAAACAGCACAAATGATTTCAAAAGCATTGGATTTAGAAGCAGATAACCTGCAAGACAATGAATTTAACGACGTTAAAAAAGATGATTCTTTTTATCCGGCCATAACAGCAGTGGCTGAAAAAGGAATCATGAATGGAAGCAATGGGAATTTCCGTCCGAATGAAACGTTAAGCCGGGCTCAAATGGCTGTTGTTCTTTCCCAGGCATTTCATTTAAATACAAAGGAAGATGTTTCTTTTTCGGATATCTCAGAGGATTACTGGGCGGCTTCTTCGATTCAAAGACTGGCAGCAAATAGGATTACGAGTGGTCATTCGGATGGGAGTTTTGGACCAGGGGAAAAAACGACAAGAGCTCAATTTGCTGTTTTTCTTGCCCGCACAATGGAAGAAGAGTTTCGAGTAGAAGAAGTGAACTTGCCGCCTTCTGATGTGGACAGCGAGGAGAAAGCTTGGCATTTTAACGGGATCACCGTTGGAGATTCCAGAGAGAAGCTTGAGAGCACTTTAGGAGAAGCGGAAGCTGTAGAAGAAAGCCGTTATGGTTTTAAATGGAAAATTCACCACGATGGTTATGATAATTACGTTCAATATGGCGTGGAAAATGACGAAGTTGTAGCAATTTACTCCAATCAAGATACATGGAGAGACGAAAATGGTCTGCGTTTAGATAATCGTCAAAAAGATGTGCTGGATGCATATGGAGATCCGCTTCAATATATCCAAAAAGGCGGTTCAAACTATAGTACAGAGACCGAAGAATCTGGTACGTATAAAACAGACGGCCGCTATACTACTTTTTTCTATGACAAACATAGAGATAAGCGGATAACAGCTGTACTTCTCGTCAGCAGTGAAGTAGAAGAAGAGTTCAGCCAATATTATGCAGAACCAACAAAGAACTTAAAGGAAAGCTATGAACGCCAAGTCTTTCATTTAGCCAACGCGCAGAGAAAGCGCTACGGCAGAAGCATTTTAGAATGGGATGACACAGCAGCAGCTACCGCACGAGCTCACAGCGCAAATATGGCAAGAAATCATTTCTTTGAACACACCAATCCGGATGGAGAAGATCCGTTTGATCGAATGTTAGAGGATGGCATTACCTTTTACAATGCTGCTGAAAACATCGCATACGGACAGGTCAGCCCGATTTTTGCCCACGAAGGCTGGATGAATTCTAAAAGCCACCGTGATTCCCTGCTTGGCAACTATGAACGTTTAGGTGTCGGGGTAGCTTTTGATGAATCAAGAAAACAGCCATATTACACGCAAAACTACTATACACCGCGATAGGTAAGACGAGGAACCGTCCTAAAAGTCAGGGGCGGTTCTTTTTTGATCCAAATCGAACGTTAGCAGCAGAACAAGAAAAGGAGAAAAGTGGAACTAGCAGAGGAAGCGCTGAAAGGAGGGGAAGAAGAGCAGAATAAGAAAGAGGAAGCGCTGGAAGGAAGGGGAGAAGAGCTGAACCAGGAAGAGGAAGTGCTGAAAGGAGGGGAAGAAGAGCAGAATAAGAAAGAGGAAGCGCTGGAAGGAAGGGGAGAAGAGCAGAATAAGAAAGAGGAAGCGCTGAAAGGAGGGGAAGAAGAGCTGAATAAGAAAGAGGAAGCGCTGGAAGGAAGGGGAGAAGAGCTGAACAAGGAAGAGGAAGCGCTGAAAGGAGGGGAAGAAGAGCTGAACAAGGAAGAGGAAGCGCTGAAAAAAAGGGGAGAAGAGCTGAACCAGGAAGAGGAAGCGCTGAAAAGAGGGGAAGAGCTGAACCAGGAAGAGGAAGCGCCGAAAGGAAGGGGAGAAGGGCTGAATAAGAAAGAGGAAGCGCTGAAAAGAGGGGAAGAGCTGAACAAGGAAGAGGAAGCGCTGAAAAGAGGGGGAGAAGAGCAGAATAAGAAAGAGGAAGCGCTGAAAAGAGGGGGAGAGCTGAACCAGGAAGAGGAAGCGCCGAAAGGAAGGGGAGAAGAGCTGAACCAGGAAGAGGAAGCGCTGAAAGGAGGGGAAGAAGAGCGGAACAAGAAAGAGGAAGCGCCGAAAAGAAGAGGAGAAGAACTGAATAAAGCAAGAGAAGCACTATAGAAGTGCAAAAAATAGTGAATCAAAATATAGAATGCGGTTTACATATCCCAATAACCTCCCCCGTTAAATGTTTGAAAATCGTACTATTCTCACATTCTCCTCCAAATGTCCCTTTCATCTCTTTTGACAAGAAATCGAAACTAGTCTAGCTGGCTGCGGGGGTGTATAATAGAGAAGATGGTAATATACGTATGCTGCGTGTCTTAACCAATGAGGCACGCAGCATTGTCTTGCGTGAATAAAAGGCTTATTTTTCTATACATAAATTAAAAGAAAAGGTTAGGTACGTACACTTATGAAGGTTGGAATTATAGGAAACTACGGCCATAACAACAATGGAGATGAAGCGATTCTTTCTGGATTGCTTCATCAATTAACAAGTACTGGTCAAGTTGAAAAAGAAGATATCGTTGTGTTTAGTAATGATCCATCAAACACAAAAGCAAGATACGGGATCGCTTCTTTTCCCTTGTTGTATAAAGAAGGAAGCGTATTGAAATCAGGTGTGAAAACGGTAAAAGAAAGCCGGAAAATCATGAAACAGCTCGATCTGCTTATCATTGGCGGGGGCGGTTTGTTAATGGATATGTATAAGCGCGATGCTCCTTTATACAGTGTGCTTGGTTTAACCGGGAAGCTCAGCGGCTGCCGCGTCGCCGTCCATGGCGTAGGGGCAGGACCGATCACCACAACTACAGGCAAATTTTTTATTAAAAGGCTGCTTCAAGCCGCTTCTTCGGTAGCGGTGCGTGATGAAAAATCAAAGCAACTTTTAAAAGAAATTGGCGTCCAAAAGAGTGTGGAAGTTATTTATGATCCAGCTTTTTCCGTTCCGGTTAAAGAGCCGCATCAGCGGACAAGCTCCATTCAGAAGGTAGGGGTAACTGCTGTTCCTTATTTCAGCCAGCAGTATTGGCCGACGCCTAATATAGAAAAATACGAAGGATATTTGAACGGGATGGCTGCTTCTCTTGATCGTCTTATTACCGAAAAAGGGGTCGAAGTGACCTTTTTTTCGACAAAATATCCAGAAGATGTGCAGGTGACAAAAGATATTGCAGCGAAAATGCACCAGCAGAAACATTGCCGTATCATAGAAGATAATCTGCCGCCGGAGGATATAGTGAATACAGCCTCTACACAGGATTTGATTATAGGTACGCGCCTGCATTCGCTCATTTTATCAGTGAATGCTCAAACCCCCGTTATCGGCGTGGAATACCATAAAAAAGTAAAAGACTTCATGAGTGAAATAGAAAAAGAGCCGTATTCTGTCCCGATAGACAAGCTGCAGGATAAAGAACACGGCATCTTCCATGCTTTTGAACAGGCAGAACACAAATGGCTGGAGTTACAGGAAAACACAACAGCCGTTTCAAGCAAGCTGAAACAAAAAGCAGCAGAAGGCATGAAACTGCTAGGGTTTTAATGGATAACATCAGAAAGAATAAGTTTTAGATACTTAAATGAAAGGCTGTCACTATTATGGTAAGAGGTGAGAGCCAAAACGGCTGTAAGAACAGCTGTGTCCCTAAAAAATATAGAAACGAATGGTGTGACAACGTATGTTTAATCGGTATCTGCCAGTAGAGAGAGCAAATCAATTTCTATTAATGGGAACGGTTCTATTGGTAGTTTGGACTTCATTTGAATTACTTTTTACACGCATTTGGAACAACTGGCTGCCTATCGTGCCGAGTTTACTAGGATACGCCAGCGAAGGGCTTTTGTTTTTAATGGCAGCTGTTGTTCTTTTTCATCCTGACATAGGGCGGAAACATGTAATAGAAAAAATGAAAAATCCTTTAAACAAAAGTCTGCTTATCTTTTTTGGTTTTGTGCTATTTAGTTTGTTTGTTAATAATGTACCGTTTGCGCAAGGTGTATTCGGGGTGCGTGCTTTATTTCAGTTTTTAATCCTGTTTTTCATTTTGCTGGCGATGGATATACCAGAACGCTGGGTGAAACGGCTTTTTCATATCATTCTTGGGCTCGGCATTATGCAGGCGGTGATTGGGATATTTCAAATTATCCTGGGCATTCCGCTGCCGCTTAGAAACACGGAAGAGCGCCGCAGCATCTCTATTGGCGAAGAAATTAGAGCGTTTGGGCTAATGGATTCGAGTAACACGCTCGGGGGATATTTAGTTGCTATTCTGCTTCTGCTTGCGATGTATATCTTTGTATTCCACCAGCAGCTTAGTAAAAAACAATTAATGATTTACGGATTAATCGGATTTGTCTTATTGGCTGGTATTGGATTGACATTTTCCCGTCAGGCATTTCTTGCTTTAATCGCCTGCTTTGGGTTAATAGGATTGATTTTTAGAAAAAACAAAGCATTTCGGATCATGCTGTTTGCCGCGGTTGGACTGCTTGTTGTTTTTGCAGCAGGGTACGGACTAGCCCTTACTTTTTTCGAAGGGTTTGCCCAGCGTAACTTATATACACTTGATTTATCGAAAAACTATCGCTACTTAATTGTGTTAAGCGGACTGCTTGTGTTTACATTCAGCCCTGTTTTTGGGGTGGGACCTGGAATGTTTGGCAGCAACGCGGCCTTCTTTTTTGATTCGAAGTTTCATCAGTTTATGCACGAAGACCTGCCAACGACGATGACAACCGTCGATAATAACGCATTGTATGTCCTGGTCGAATACGGAGTAATCGGGATTATTTTGCTCGCATTGATCATCGCAGCGGTTTTGAAAACATGCGGTAAAATGGCAGTCTCTGAAGACTTGAAGCAACGCTGGCTCGGTCTTTTCATCATTACATTTAGTGTTGCCTGGTTTTTCATGGGGCTCTTGTCGACAGCTTGGGAAAATCATCAGATTGCATTATTTTTCTGGCTTTTCCTTGGTATTGCAGTGAATTGGTTCAAACGTACACACACGGAGGAATAATAAGATGCGAATTTTAGTTATTAGCAATATGTATCCTTCACATGCTGCCCCGACGTTTGGCATCTTTGTAAAAAATCAAGTAGAAGCGTTGTCCAAACAAGGAAATGAAGTAGACGTTGCAGCAATAAACAATCCAAAAATGGGTAAAAGAAATGTTTTGAAAAAATATAGTTCATGGCTGCTAGGAGCAGCAAAGCGTCTTGCTGTTGGCGGAAAATCATATGACATAGTCCACGCTCATTATGCATTTCCATCCGGTATGATAGCACGATGGTTCCACCGTCGTTACGGTATCCCATATGTGGTTACCTGTCATGGCGGCGATCTTAATAAGATGGCAAAAAAAGGACCATTTTTTCAAAAGCAGACAGAACGCATTTTACGTGACGCTGCGCATGTGATTGTCGTCGGGCGTGATTTAGAGGAGCAGGTGCTTCACCATTTTCACGTGCCAGAAGAGAAGGTCTCGGTTTTTAGTATGGGAGTCGACCGTACCGTGTTTTATCCGCGTCCTAAAGAGGAAATGCGGGAAATGCTGAAGCTTTCTTTTGATCAAAAACATCTTCTTTATGTTGGGAACATAATTGAAGAAAAAGGCATTGGCGACTTAATCGAAGCACTTGCTCTTTTGCGGGAAAATATGCCGGAAGCAGTCCTGCATGTGGTTGGACAGCCGAAACAAGAAGAATATTTTGAAAAGCTGAAGCAGCGGATTCAAGCTTTAAACCTGACAGAATACGTCAAATTTCACGGTTCAAAAGCCCAAACCGAAGTGGCAGACTGGATGAGCGCGGCCGATGTGTTTGTGCTGCCTTCGCATATGGAAGGCTTTGGATTAGTAGCAGTGGAAGCCATGGCTTGTGAAACACCGGTAGCTGGAACAGATACAGGCGGTTTGACGCACTTGTTGGCTGATGACGTCGGAGCGGTGGCACAGCCGCAAAATCCTCGTTCGCTTGCAGAATCCATACAGCAAGTGCTTCAAGACAAGAGCTATAGAAAAAAACTCGTGCATAACGGCAAACAGCAAGCTGAAGTAAATGATGCGGACAATATTACAGCAAACGTTATAAGCATCTATCAGAATGCACAACAGAGGCAGGGTGAATAACATGAGCAAAAAACGTAAAAAAGTGTTGTTTATTTCATCAGTTGGCGGCCATTTAACGCAATTAATGCAGCTTAAGCCTCTGTTTGAAAAATATGATTATTACTTAGTGACAGAAAAAACAGAAGTAACTGCTGCCATGAAAAACAAGCATCCGATGTCATTTCTTGTGTATGGAGCTCGCAATTATCCGATCAGCTATCTTTTAAAATTTTCATTTAACTGCTTAAAATCACTCGGCATATTTTTGAAAGAGCGGCCGGATGTAGTAGTCACCACCGGGGTCCATACGGCGGTACCGATGTGTTATATTGCGAAGTTTTTCCGTAAAAAAGTTGTTTTTATTGAAAGTTTTGCTAAAACATCGTCACCAACACTCTCAGGTAAGCTAGTTTATCCGATTGCCGATTTATTTATTGTGCAATGGGAAACGATGCTAAAACATTACCCGAAAGCAGTACATGGGGGGTCCATCTATTGATCTTTGTAGTATTAGGAACACACGAACTTCCTTTCACGCGCTTATTAGATGAAATCGAGCATCTCGTTAAAGATGGAACCATTACAGAAGACGTCCTCGTACAAAACGGCCACACGAAATATGAATCGGAAACATTGAACTTGGTGCCTTTTATGAGCTTTGAAGAAATGGACCAAACGTTTGATAAAGCACGGGTGATTATTTCTCATGGCGGTACAGGATCGATTATTACGGGAGTCAAAAAAGGAAAACCTGTCATTGCGGTTCCAAGGCTGGCAGAGCATGGAGAGCATAATGACGATCATCAGCTAGAAATAGTAGAGCAATTCGATTCAGCCGGTCATATTATCGGTACAGAAAGTCCAGCAGAGGTAAAACAGGCCCTGAAACAAGCGGAAACATTTGAACCAATCCCGTTTCAAAGCAGAAAAGAAAAAATTCTTCACATGCTTGAAGACTTTATCGACCAAGTGTAGGGGGCGGGGGCTTGTCCTCCGAAAGGAACGTGTTTCTAATGAAAGGAAAAAAATTATTACAAGTGATCGGGGCCGTAGCTGTCATTAATCTACTCTCACGGTTGATCGGATTTTTCCGTGAGGTTGTTATCGGTTATCAATTCGGTACAGAAGAGGCTGCTGACAGTGTAGTAGCAGCCTATACGCTGCCAAATCTTTTCTATGTTGTCGTCGGGGGCGCCATTACGACAGCATTTATATCGGTATACACAAAAATAGACGATCCCCTTGATCAAAAACAGTATCTCGAGCGGATATTTGGCTGGCTTTCTCTTCTATTAATTTTGTTCAGCGGCGGCCTTGTGCTTTTCTCAGAACAAGTCATTGCCTTGTTGTTTTCTGGAATGAAAGCAGAAACGTTTCAGTTAACGACGGATTTGTTCCGCGTCATGGCGCCTGCGACGTTCTTTTTAATTCTATCTATGTGGTTTACTGGCATTTTGAATGTGAATAATCGTTTTTCGTGGGCTGCAGCGGGAACACTGTTATTAAATGGTTCCTTTCTTGGCATTGCTGTTGTCTTCTATCCATGGATTGGCGCGTTTTCACATGCATGGGGAGCGTTAATAAGTGCAGCGCTTATGTGTGTGTTTCTTATTTATTTGATCCGCCGTGAAAAGTTCTTCACGTTTCGTTTTCGTCTTGATAAAAGTCCAGAAACGTGGCGGACGATAAAAATGGCAGGCCCGATCCTCCTTGGCGGGGCAACCTTGCAGCTGTATTTTCTTATTCATCGCATGTTTGCTTCATGGCTTGAAGACGGCTATATTGCAGCCTTAAACTATACATCAAAAATTGTGCAGCTTCCGCAGAGTGTATTAATGATGGCGGTCACTACGGTTATTTATCCGCTCCTTTCAAGAAAAGTAGCTGCAAAAGAGGAGGCCGGAATCAGTACGCTTTATTTTAAAGGATTGCGGATGATGGGGCTGACTATTTTACCTGTTGCCATATTTGTTATTTTGTACGCAGAAGAAATTATTCGTGTCATTTTTCAATACGGAAGTTTTACCGAGCAATCGACAAATATGGCGGCACCATTACTGCAGATCCTTGTTATTGGCATGTTTTTTCATTCAGCCAATTTATATGTTACCCGGTTTTTTTACGCATATGAACGATCGATATTCCCGGTCGTTGTGAGTTTAGTGTCGGTGTTAGGCATTAATGTCGGCATCAATTTTCTCTTGATAGATTCCTACGGTGCAGCTGGTGTAGCCTGGGGAACATCGATTGCTTCCATTTTCAACTTTGGTCTTCTCCTTATAGGCACCCAATTTATGTTAAAATTGCAGAAGGCACCCGATGTCCACTGGGGAAAAGACGCAGGGAAACTTCTTACTCTCCTTATACTATTTGGAGCAGTGTTATTTGGCTGGAAGTCTATTATGACAGCTGGCGGCTCTTACATCTCCCTTTTAGCAGGGGCAGCGGCAGCAGCGATAGTACTTATCATATTAATGAAAGTACTTAGATTTCAGGAAATAGAAGATATTACGGAAAAAGTGAAAGAGAAGGTTGTGAAGAGATGAATTTAGCCGTTGTGGGGACCGGATATGTTGGACTTGTATCTGGTACTTGTTTTGCAGAGCTTGGCAATCATGTTATTTGTGTGGACAAGCTGGAAGAAAAAGTGGATCAACTGAACAGAAACGAAATTCCAATATACGAACCAGGATTAGAAGAGCTGGTACGAAAAAATAAAGACGCAGGAAGGCTCGTTTTCACGACGAATCTCACGCAAGCAGTGAAAGAAGCAGATATCATAGTAATTGCTGTCGGAACACCGGAAACAGAAACAGGCGCAGCGAACTTATCCTACGTGTACGCAGTGGCGGAGGAAATTGGAGAAGCATTGGATGGCACGTTTAAAGTGATTGTAAATAAATCGACCGTACCCGTTGGAACAGCGGAGGAAGTAGAAAAAATAGTACGGCGGAAAAAACCGGAAGTTAATATTAATGTTAGTTCTGTACCCGAATTTTTACGTGAAGGCTCCGCGGTGCATGATACGTTTCATCCAGACCGCGTTGTAATAGGTACGTCTTCAGAAAAAGCAGCCAGCATGTTAAAAGAGCTGCATCTTCCGCTTACAGAAAATATTGTGCTGACCGATTCGCGCAGTTCAGAAATGATTAAATACGCATCCAATGCTTTTTTAGCAACAAAAATTTCATTTATTAATGAAATAGCCAACATTTGCGATCTATACGAAGCCGATGTTCATGCCGTCGCAAAAGGCATGGGCCTTGATCACCGAATCGGACCAAAATTTCTGCATGCGGGTATCGGCTATGGCGGATCCTGTTTTCCAAAAGACGTGAAAGCATTAAAATACTTAGCCGAAGAGAAAGGATATCAGCCTAATATATTACAGGCTGTAAATGATGTGAACGAAATACAAAGCCGGAGAATGGTAGAGCATTTAGACCGTATTTTTGATGGAGATATCAGCGGAAGAACTATTGCTGTATTAGGTCTCTCATTTAAACCAAAAACAGACGACATGCGTGAAGCTCCTTCGGTAAAAATTATTCAAGATTTAATCAAACAAGGAGCAACTGTCCGTGCGTTTGATCCGGTCGCAAAAGAAAATGCAAAACAAATGCTGCCAGACGAGGTCGAATACGTAGACAGTGCACTGACCGCTATCAATGGAGCAGACGCTGCTTTTTTAGTAACAGAATGGGACGAATGCAAGTCCTTAACACCAAAACAATGGAAAGACTCATTAAAACAACCGGTCGTAGTGGACGGAAGAAACGCGCTTGATAAAGAAAGCTTGAAAGCAGAAGGCATTATTTATCACGGCATTGGCCGTAAGTGATAATACATTTATTATGAAAGGGGACGGGGAGACATGTATTTTCGTATGAAAGGTTTGCTGCTTGGGGCAAGCCTGCTTGGAGCAGTAATTCTTGCCGGATGTTCCGAAGCAGAAGCTGATCAGTCAGAGGAAGCAGCAAGTGCAGATTGGACGGAAGAACAAGCAGCAGAAGTAGAAGGTGACATAGACGACACCGAACAGCGCTTAGATGATTTAGAAAAAGATTTACAGTCGCTTGGAGGAGAGCCATCATTTAGTGATGAACCTATTTTCCCAGATGTCGCAGGAGATTTTCATGCTTTTGAAGAAATACAGTTTTTAGCATCTGAAGGAATTATAAGCGGATTTAGTGACGGCTACTTTCGTCCATCCGAGACCATCACCCGTGCCCAAACAGCCAAAATGCTAACATCCGCCCTGGATTTAGATGCACCGGACGATTATGAAATGCAAGCAGAAGATGTAAGCAAAGAAAACCATGCCTATGACCAGCTGGCCGCATTGGAGTACCACGGAATTATGAAAGGAAACGACGGCCAGATGATGCCAGGAGAAGGCTTAAAACGTTCGCAAATGGCAGCACTATTAGTAAGTGCATATGACCTGCCAGACGCCCAAGACGTACATAGTTTCACAGATATAGATGAAAATTATCCGAACTTTGAACAAATCAACATCATAGCTGACCAACAAATTACATCGGAAGCAGGCGAAGCATTCCGACCAAACGAAACGACAACCCGCGCTCAATTCTCGCTGTTTATGTCTAGAACAATGGATGATTATTTTAAAGAGTAAAGGGAAAACCGTCCTAGCAAAAGGGCGGTTTTTTAGCCGTTAGGTATTTGCACAACTTTGGAAGTGGCATATGAAAAAGGGGAAGAATGCGCATAAGTGTAGAAAGTGGTTGGAATATAAGCAGAGAGTACATCCATTGCTAGTGTGCTTCCTATATGTATGAAGGGCCAGACCCTATACTGGAAGTAGGGTCTTTGTGCATAAAAAGAGAAAAACGATGCGTAAGTCTTGGAAAGTGGCGCATAAAAAAGGGAAGGATGTGCATAAGTCATAGAAAACGGTGGAAAAAACAAGAAGAGAGCCACGAACCTTCCACAGTACTCCCATAAGTATGGAGGGTCAGACCCCCAGGCCATAGCTGCTGGTGGCCCATAAAAAAGAAAAATGTGCATAAATCCGAGAAAGCAGAACATATAACAAAGAAACCATGTGCATAACTTGGAAAAATTTGTGCATAAACGCAGCCAGCTCCTAATTATTCCAACATAAGATCAAACCCATCGTTGTGCATAACTCCAGGAAAGTAAAACAAAAAATATAAACATGTGTATAACTCAATAAAGCAGTACACCACCTGCTGAAAAAATATGTGGGGTCAGACCCAAAAACATATGACCTGCTGGTGAAATCGACAACGTTATCTGTAAATACGAAAGGACAGAATACGAACAAAAAAGAGCTGAACACGTAATAAATACGCGCCAGCTCTTTATCTATGAATCTATCTCTCAACGATATCAATATCTGTATAATAATGCTTCAAAATTTCTCGGAAACTGTGTCCGTCTTGAGCCATTTTATACGCACCCCACTGACTCATGCCAAGACCGTGTCCGTATCCTTTTCCTTCTATTGTATAAGAAGAAGGAGCGGTTCCTACATATTCCACCCCGTTAGATGTACGGACAGCTAGATTTTCATAAGAAACAACTTCATCCGTACCGTCGCCTAGACGCATTTCCATTCCTATGGCACTGTCATAGGATTCTTCTGTTCCATCTGCTGTTTTTACTTTTACACCGCTGCTTTCTTCTTCACTAACATCGAACATTGTACTTTTCAGCGTAGTACCAAGCGACCAGCGCAGGGAATCTGGAGAGGAGTCCTCTGGCAAAGTTTTGACTTGTTCTTCTCCTGTCTCTCTGTTGCTGCCAGTTGCTCTCATTTTTTGCACACGGCCAGCATCACTTTTTTCAATGATTTCTAGCTTGGTAAGTTCCCAATTGCTGCTTGGAAAAATCGCCTCGTCAGCATCTTCTCTTGATAAATCAACTGTCCAGTTTGTATTAGAGTTTGCACTGTGATTGTCATAAGGGTCATCGACTGCTCTAATATATGGAACTTTACTGCTCCATACGTTTTCGCTGTTGTCCGTATAACCGCCGGAGCTGGCATGAAAATAAGCGTAGATTAACGAGCCGTTATGTACAGCGTACAAACCTTCAGTGTCTCTAATGGCAGCATTACTAGCGCTTGCTTCTCCAGAAAGACCGTGATAAACCTGATGAGTCACGGTGTCATAAAGAAAATCATTGGCATCCATATTTACTTTTCCGTAATTTCTAGCAGCAACAGCTTGTGCTTTTAATGCTTCACTAGGCCAAGAAGCCGACATTTCATGAGGTACGACACCTTTTAAATAATCTTCTAAGTCAAGTACGTTATAAAGCTGCAGCCGGTCAACTGTTTTCTCTTCATCATCATTGTCTTTGTTTTGTTCTTCTGCATCATCTGCTCCGCTCGGATCCCGTTTTTCTTCCGGTTCTATAATAAACGAGCCTCGGTAATTCGTTTCCTGAAAGGAAGTCCCAGCCCGTTCTACCGAAGAAATCGAAACATAATTGCTGCTAGAAGGCCCGTCCTCCTGCAGTACATACCCTTCTGAAGAGGTTTCGCTTACATCATCGGATAGTTTAATGGTAACCTTTTCAGTTCCGTAACGAAATTGCATGTCATTATCGATCTCCACAGATTCGCCATCCTCTAAGTCAATTAATTCATAAGAACCGTGAATATTCACATTAAAATTAGAAGATGGAACGAGTTTGATCGTCATCGGCTCGTTGTACAATTCTTGTGGCTCTGCTGCATCAGCCCCGCCAGTACTCCAAGCGAGCAGAGGAACAGAAAGAAGAGCTCCGATCATTTTTTTATACATTATTATTAATCCTTTCTTCTATGTATAGGGTGGAACTTAGTCCATTTCCTGTTCATTTTTTAGGTCTTCAACTTCACCTTCAAGCTCGTCGATGCGGTCTTCAAGGTCTGCAATACGGTCTTCTAACGGTTCAATTTGAGAGATCACCCAATCGACGCTGGCAAGAACAGGTTCTGATTGAGCAACAGCTGGTGTTTTTACAACGAGACCAAGTGCAATAATGGAGCTTGCTGCTCCGGCGAAAAACCATTTTTTCATAATATACGTACCTCCTTTTTTCGAAAAAATTAGTGTTTGTTTTTACAATAGGAAAGGGAATATGAAAGATTAATAGAATGTTATTTCTAGTGCATTATACCACCTCTATTGGTTGTATAAAAGATACATAACCACTAAATAATGGTATAGGAAGGATAAATTTTCATAAATATATGTAGATTAATTGTGACGTTTCCCAGCAAAGTATCGTCTAACGAATCAGAGTGAAAAGAATTGAAAAATCTTTGTAAATTTGTGTGAATAACTCCGAGTTGGAACATTTTATGATATAATTCGGAAGTGGATAAAATCAATATGGAAAATTCGACTAGATTCATAGACAATTTGTAAGCCAAATCGACTTATTTTTTTAAAACCATAAAAAAATGCAAAAAAATTATTATAAAAGATCAAAGTTTAGGCAACGGTAATGAAGGAGGGTCAAAATGACGACCGCATTAGCACTTATTTCATGTTTTTTAATATCATTGTTTTTAACTCCACTCGTAAAAAAATTAGCATTTAAAATTGGAGCAACAGATCAGCCAAATCATCGAAAAGTGCATAAAGGTGCTATGGCCAGAATAGGAGGACTTTCTGTATACGCTGCTTTTTTGGCCGGGCTGTTGATTTTACAGCCGGAAAATGCGTATATGCCATACATTCTGGTGGCGGGGACCATTATCATTTTGACAGGTTTTCTCGATGATCTTACCGAGTTATCAGCAAAATGGAAGCTTCTCGGCCAGATTGCTGCAGCCGTAATTGTAGTAGCAGGGGGCGTGCAGATTCAGTTTATAAACCTTCCGTTTGATGGAAGGCTGGAGCTTGGCTGGTTCAGCATACCGATCACCTTGTTATGGATTATTGGAATTACTAATGCCATCAACCTTATCGATGGTTTAGACGGTCTTGCAGCTGGTGTTTCTTCGATTGTTTTGGCAACGATTTCTGTGCTTGCCATTATCCAAGGAGACATTTTTATTGTTGCTCTTGGAATTGCACTCTTAGGTGGAACGTTAGGATTTTTAGTGCACAACTTTAACCCGGCAAAAATATTTATGGGAGACACCGGCGCCCTGTTTTTAGGGTTTATGATCGGGGTTATATCCCTGCTAGGTTTTAAAAATGTAACCATATTTTCTCTCGTTGTACCGGTCATTATTCTTGCGGTTCCTATTTCCGACACTTTTTTTGCGATTATCCGCCGTGTCGTAAACAAACAGCCGCTCGCAGCACCTGATAAGTCACACTTGCACCATTGTCTGCTGCGTCTTGGTTATTCTCATCGTCAAACCGTTTTGATAATATACGCTTTAAGTGCATTTTTCGGTTTATCTGCGGTTATTTTCACCATTTCCACTTTGTGGGTATCTCTTGTTATTATGATGATGCTCCTAATTGGAATTGAGTTGATGGCAGAACGCATCGGATTGGTTAGCCATAGTTACCGCCCGATGTTAAAGCTTGTAAATAAATTTTCAAATACGCCAAAACGGCCTTAATAAAAACAGCTCTCCTTTCATAGGGGAGCTGTTTTAAATAGGAAGTCTAAATGCTGCCGCTGCAACGTGTTGACTTTTACATAAGAAAAGTACAAGCGCCTTGCTCACGAGCGACAAGTCCTGGAGGGGCGGCACATGGAAAGCTGATCTTTGCTTTCCATTGACGAACCGAAGGAATCCCGAGCTAGTAGGCGCTTGCGCTAGACATGTAAAACGCCAAAAATCTATACTTTCTTACCTTTGAACAAAGACGTTTTCAACACTTCCTTTTTTACATACTTAAATTGCCCCAGTGCGGCTCTGTTCCGTCCTTATCTTTAAGAACCTATAAAAACGCAGCAAGATACTTTTATCGCACCTTTTCCAATTTTCTTCCGTTACCCCAAAATTATTTAAGATTTTATTTTTCAGAGAAGACAAACTGCACCATTCCTTTCTGGTTTATTGTTCCTTTAAACGATCTGAAACCAAATAAATGTAACTCCGTAAAATAAATTATAAGGTGAATCCATTTCATACGTGCTATTTCAATTATCAAAAACGAATATTAAATCGATTGCAGCGGAAAGCGTTCGCCTGAAGCGAAAATCGAATGATAACGAGGAAATTTAATCATTTGAAATTCATTCAGGTGAGATAAGTCTTTTTGAACATTATACAGCTCAAATTTTTCTCTTTATTTCAAATCTTAACAGCAAGGGGAAATCGAAATGAATGTGATTGAGTGCCGGGGTGTAACGAAAAAATATAAGCGGAAAAAAGCGATTCATCCTCTTTCGTTTTCTATTGAAGAAAATAAAGTCGTCGGCCTTATCGGAAGAAACGGAGCAGGGAAAACGACATTGTTGAAGATACTGGCAGGTTTTTTAAAAGAATCTTCGGGTGAGGTCAACGTATTTTCGAAGCGTCCGTTTAATAATCTTGTTGTTTCTGCTAACACCATTTTTATAGACGATCAAATGAATTTTCCTTCTAGTTTTACCTTAATCGATATTTTACAGCAAGGGGAACGCTTTTATGAAAACTGGGATAAAGAACTAGCGCATCGTTTGATTGCCTATTTTGATTTGGATGCTAAACAATCGCATACAAATCTTTCTAAGGGGAAGAAAAGTACATTTAACATGATTGTAGGCTTAGCTGCCAGGTGTCCACTTACTATATTTGATGAACCGACGACAGGTATGGATGCATCTGTCCGCAAAGACTTTTACAGAGCGTTATTAAAAGATACTATTACTTATCCGCGGACGATTATTCTATCCACCCATTATCTAGAGGAAGCCGAAGACATATTAGAAGAGGTACTGCTCATAAAAGAAGGTGAAAAATACCTTCACCTGCCAATGGATAACTTGAAAGAACGACTGGTCGGGCTGACTGGAAAAATAGACATCGTTTATCCATGGGTTATAAATCGAGACATATTACATACGAGAAAAATAGGTCAAGAAGAGGTATTTCTTGCGTTGGAGAATAACTTCACTGGGAATGAAAAAGAAAAAATGAAACTCTCAGGTATTCGTATTTCACCTGTTTCTGCAAACGATGCGTGCATATATATGACCTCTGAGGAGAAAGGGAGCATTGATGATGTATTTAACAGGGAATAATGCTGCAAAAATAATATGGCAGCAGTATTTATTTAAAATGAAAGCTTATGTTAGTGTGTTCAGCTCACTCGTTATAATACAGCTGCTTGGCATTTTGTTATCTTTTTCCGGAACGGCATCCAGGGGAACGTCAGCGTACGGAATGAACATAAACATAACGTATTATTCAGCAGATATGGTGATTGTCTTCACATCGATTTGGGGGTTTATTTGTGCCCTGCTTTTGACGACGACAGCTTATAGAGAGGATGGCTTTCATTTTGTTACAAACAGAATAAGCAGTAATCTTTCATCGGTTGCGTTTCTATTTACGGCCAGCATAGCAGGCGGCATAACCGCTGTTTTTTCTGGATTTTTATTGAAAGTACTGGTGTATTACATCTTGGCAGACGAAATTCTTGGTACCGGTGCGGCTGCGGATCCTCTGACCTTTGCGCGAGGCATGGCGACCGCTGTTTTAATTATTTTCTTTATTAGCTCGTTCGGTTATTTAGCTGGAATGATGGCGCAATGGTATAGATGGTTCGCGTTTATTCTGCCTGCTGCATTAATGGGTCTTTTAATTGTCCAAGGGGCTGGTGAGGGCACGATTTTGCAGGTGTTCTATAGATTCTTTTTTGAGGAAGCTTCGACTTTTCTCTTTTTCAGTAAAATGATAGGATCCGCATGCATTATTTTTGCTGCAGCTATGTTTCTGTCCAATCAGTTGGAGGTTAAAAAATGAGTATGTTCCTCATGTTTTTTCCGGTTGTTTTCGTTTTAGTTCTTGCTACGGTTCTTGTTAAAAAAAGACCGCTGAATGGAAAAGGAGATTTATGGCTTTTTGGCGGGTATGCAGCTGTTTTGCTTTTTTCAAGTGCTTTGTTTTTTCTTATCGCAGGAGAAGATAATGGAACGGATGAAGAAATAAGTGCTGAAATCGCAGAACAGGAAGCCCAAAAGCTGCAGGCAGCAGCACGTGAAGGAAAGGACGAGGATATAAACAAGGATTACAGAAAAAAACAATGGACATTTGAATACGAAGAGAGTCAACTTTCGATAGAAACCCCTGATAATAGCGTGAACGGGACAGATATACTTATGGAAAGAAAAGAGGAAAATGATCAGGTCATCGAAGCGGATTATTATCAAACTCCTTCGAGTATCGAGGGGAAAATGGCAGAACCAGCACGTAATCCTTCCATTCAACAAACAGAAACAGCTCTTATTATTAGAAACCCAGAAGAGGATCGTCTGGAATACTCGGCTTTTAAGGAAGAATTTCCGTTTAATCAGGGTTCGGAAAAAATAAATGTATTTGAAAATTCATCCCTTGTCCTCGGAAGTACCCTGATTTATTTGCGTGTTCCAAAAGACTTGAATGTTAACATGGATTCTTATCAAGTCCAATATGTGAATGAATAATAGATGAAATGAAGACGAACTTTCTGTACGGAGGTGCTTTGTGAATATAATATTACTTGTTTGGGTAATAATTGGCGGCGTTATAGGTTTTGTATCTTATGGTCCACTAGGTGCTTTAATTGGGGTATCAGCTGGCATATTAGTACGTATCAGCGATCAATTAAGTGTGATTGTTGATGAGATTAAAAGGGGAAAGTAGTAGTTAGATGTCCAGTGAATGAGTACATTTAAGAAAAGGTTTTGCGATTTTTTAAAGAACATTCATTAAGGGCAATTTAGGGAAAAAAATGGCGTTTTAACAGAAAAAAGCATGAGGAGTGACCGTAGTGAAGTAATTGTTACGGGTTTCATGTTCTATGTTGTGTTGTTTTTAGCCCTCATTGCATTCATGAAAAATCGGATACGTCCTAACAAGAAAAAGGTAGAGGATGTAGAAGCCCGAATGGTTCAATTGGAACATGAAATGAGTGAAATGAAGAATAATTAGGAGTTAAGAGGAAGCGGGTGCGGCAATTTATACATCGCTATTAAAGTGAGTGAAGAGAAAGAATGAGACAAGTGGAATGAAGAAAAATCCAGCTGGTAATATAACTGCTACATGTAATAAAGCAGCTAACGGGGATAATGGTGGATTTAATTAACAGTGTCGGCTTGGTATACTTATTCTTGTTATAGGGACAGCTTGTATAATTACGTTATTTTGATTTTGGAATAAAGGAAGGTTTTATGTTTGTTTAACTGGATTAAAAAGATATTAAGGATAAAAAGAACTGTGGTTATTATTCATACAATATATCCAGGTGAAGCATTTAAGGTTGAACAAACGTTAAGAGAAAATAATATTTGGTTTCAAAAAGATATTGGTGGTCCTGGTGACTTATCGTATTCGACGCGCAATGTAACCAAGCTTTCAGTAAAAATAGAAGATGAACCTATAGCAAAGCAAATTCTCAGAGATATGTAATAGGGCGCAATCTAAAATAAGAGATAAATATGGAGTGTCTTAAAAATGGAGAGAACTGTAAATTTGTTGATAGGTTTTTTAATAGGTGTTTCTTTTCTTGTTATGCCTCAGTTTATTCCACTAAACTCTCCTCTTTTCGAGGGCTTTGCTTTTATTTTTTCTATATTGGCTTTAATAGGATTTTTCTCTGTAATCGTTTTAGGATTATCATTACTGCTTGAAGCGTTTAAAAATATTAAGAAATAATGACAAGGTTGAAAATCAATAGTTTAGAACTAATCTATCTTCCATGATCTGTTTATCTAAGAACGAACATAGGAAGGGGGGGATTACTGTGAACATGGCCGCATCTGTCCGCCATTTACAAAAACGCTGTATCAACCTGCCTGGAGAAAATGTTTCTTTTCGTATCTATTTTTGGGGTGCGCAGCCAAACCATCAAGATAACCCCTTACATAAACATTCATTCTTTGAATTTTGTTACGTGAACAGCGGTACTGGGCTTTACTATGAGGATGAACAGAATTATGAATTGAAAAAAGGGACTTTTCTTTGTTCACGTCCTGGAAAGCTTCACAGAATTCACAATGGGGAAAACCTTTCTCTTTTCTGGGTTGGTTTCGAAGTGAATCAATCTTCTTCGACGAAAGAAGGCATTCATCTGTTTAAACAATTAGCGAACACACAAAAAATACTCATTTATGATGCGGAGGCTTCGCCGACTGCACAATTATGGAATGTATTAATGGAACATGCAGGCCGCTCCTATTCTTCAGCGTTATTGTGTTCTCTAGGCCACTCATTATTGATCTCGCTTCAAACGTTATTTTGTGGGCTAGATGAAAGCGAAAAGATACATAATGACGATTCAAGCAGTCCGTTTTTGATCAACCGAGCCCAATTGTTTATTAAAGATAACTTGACGATGTCTCTTTCTTTAGAAGATGTGGCCCAATACTTACATGTATCGAAACGGCATCTCTCTCGTTTGTTCCGCAGTCATTTGAAAATCACGTATACAGCTTTTTTACGTCAAGAAAGAGTAAGGGCTGCGGCTCTAAAATTGCGAGAAACAAGCCTTTCAATCAAAGACATATCGGATCTTTACTGTTTTTCATCTGTCCATCATTTCACACGGGTTTTCTCAGAAGAAACAAATATAACACCAGGCCAATATAGAAAACTTAGCAAGAAGGCGAAATTAGCCGGTAATCTTCAAAAAGATAAAACATAGTGAAGGTGAGCTGGATAACGTCTTGTGCGTTTTCTAGCTTTTTTTTATATTACCGCCACATTAAGACTTGGCGGCAAGTTAGTTTTTCTAAATATTAGCTCAGATTTTATGTCCTTTATTTATAAAAAAGAAGGCAGTTTCAGATAAATACAATAACAAGTTATGTCTTGTATTCTTTAGACATTGGAAGCGCTGCAATAATTTTATAATGTCAAATCTAAAAAGTCATGCTTTCATTATATAGATAGAGGTGATGCAGATGAGTATAAAAATTTCAGGCGCTCCCTGCTGCTGGGGAGTAGATGACCCGACAAATCCATATCTTCCACCATGGGAGCAGGTGCTAAAAGAAGCTTCTCAAGCGGGCTATAAAGGTATTGAACTGGGGCCGTATGGCTATATTCCGATGGACATTAACCGTGTGCAGGAAGAACTTTCAAAAAATAATTTAACTATCATCGCGGGAACAATTTTTGATGATTTGGTGTCTGAATCTAATCTTGAAAATTTACTTAAACAGGTGGACGATATCTGTTCTCTCATTACCAAACTTCCTTCCGTACCGCAGGAAGAAGGGCAGAATTTCCCTACACCTTATCTAGTAATTATAGATTGGGGACATGATGAAAGAGATTACAAAGCAGGACATCCAGATACAGCTAAACGCCTGTCAACTAAGGAATGGAATAAGATGATGGATCACATCCGAGCGATTTCTAAGAAAGCCTGGACATATGGCGTTCGTCCTGTCATTCATCCCCATGCAGGAAGTTATATAGAGTTTGAAGATGAAATTAAAAAACTGTTAGAAGACATCCCCTATGAAACAGCGGGGCTATGTCTTGATACCGGACACTTATATTACTCAAAAATGGATCCCGTTCAGTGGCTTCGAGACTATGCCGATCGAGTCGACTATATTCATTTTAAAGATATTGATGAAAAGATGTATGAAGAAGTGATGGAGGAGCATATCCGCTTTTTCGATGCTTGTGGAAAAGGGGTCATGTGCCCAATTGGTCAAGGAATTATTGACTATGATTCCATACACCAGCTGCTAAAGGAAATCAACTATCACGGCTATATTACGATAGAACAAGAGCGGGACCCTAGAAACGCTGATACTAGCTTGCAAGATGTCAGTCAGAGTGTTGCTTACTTAAAGAGTGTAGGGTATTAAAAGGAGGAGAACGATATGATTAATGGGGAAAAGAACATAGAGAAACCAATCCGCTGGGCGATGGTAGGCGGTGGACGCGGCAGCCAGATCGGTTATATTCACCGTTCCGCCGCTTTGCGGGATCATAATTTCCAATTGGTTGCTGGGGCATTTGATATTGATCCAGAACGCGGCAAGGATTTTGGTATTCATTTGCACGTTGAACCAGAACGGTGCTACCCTGATTATAAAAAATTATTTGAAGAAGAGGCAAAGCGGGAAGACGGTATCCAAGCTGTTTCCATTGCTACGCCAAATGGCACACATTATGAGATATGTAAAGCAGCCTTACATGCTGATTTACACGTTGTCTGTGAAAAACCGCTCTGTTTTACGACAGAAGAAGCGAAAGAATTAGAGATGCTTGCAAAAGACAAAAACCGTGTTGTTGGCGTTACATACGGGTATTCAGGCCATCAGGCGATTGAACAGGCACGGCAGATGATTGCAAACACGGATTTAGGTGACATTCGCATCGTTAACATGCAGTTTGCGCATGGATTTCATTCTGAAGCAGTTGAGGAACAAAATGCAAGTACGAAATGGCGGGTCGATCCAAAAATTGTTGGCCCGAGTTATGTATTAGGTGATTTAGGAACACATCCTCTTTATTTATCAGAGGTTATGCTGCCAGACATGAAAATAGAAAAACTAATGTGCACACGCCAAAGCTTTGTCAAAAGCCGGGCACCTTTGGAAGACAACGCATATACGATTATGGAATACGATAACGGTGCAGTGGGGACGGTATGGTCTTGTGCAGTAAACGCTGGTTCCATGCACGGACAGAAAATCCGTGTGATCGGATCGAAGGCTAGTATTGAATGGTGGGATGAACAGCCGAATCAGCTTCGTTATGAGATACAAGGGAAACCAGTACAGATTTTAGAGCGCGGTATGGATTATCTTTATCCAGAAGCATTGGCTGATGACCGTATTGGCGGCGGCCATCCGGAAGGATTATTTGAAGCCTGGTCCAATTTGTATACTCGTTTTGCCGCAGCAATGGACGCTGCCGATTATGGCGGAGAATCCAGCCATTTGTGGTATCCAGGAATTGAAGCCGGTGTAGAAGGAGTAAGATGGGTCGAAAACTGTGTACGCTCTGCTGACAACGGCGCTGTATGGGTTGACTATCAATAATTTTTGGATTCAATATGTGAGCCATCTGAAATGTTGGAGAAGTATCTAGAATGAAAACAACCTCTGTCTATTTCAAATGACATGCGCAATCCTGGTTAAGGGTTGCGCTTTTTCTGTTCTCGGACGGAGGAAATACTAACGCCTGTTCTGGTCAGCACCTCTTTTCCAAGTCAATTCAGTGTTGTCAAAGGACGTATTTCCACCGAATGTTGTGATTTCTACGTTGCACACAGGGCGTGTATTAAGTAGAAGTTCATTAAACTTAGCCGAACGTGTCTTTATTTAAAAGGTAAGAAATGATAAATATTGGCGTTTTACGCTCCAGCGCCCAACCGCTCAGGCGCACACGATAAAGAGGAACTTTTGCTAAAACCGCGACGTCCTGTCGCAACGCAAAAAGTCAACACCTCCTGTGCAAGCCAGTTCACATTTAAACGCTAGCCCTTTCGTCAAAAATAACATTGGTAAAGTTTTCTGCATTAAAAAAAGCCTGCCCTTCATTAAGGAGCAGGCTGTTGATTTACCATTCATTTGATTGGGCTTGCTGGTTTGAACTTTCTTCTTCATTTGATTGGAAATTATCTTGATTTTCAGGAACGTCGATTTCTAAATGAGCTTTTAATTCCTGGGAAATTTCTTGTGTCGATTGTTCGTTTAGCTGATAATAATATCCTGCTTCTAAATTGAGATCTTGCCCTTGTAATTGAAGGCGTTCAATGTCACTGATGGAATCAGCATAGCGATGTAAAGAGATCAAATTGCCAAACGAAAAATTCATTTTCATATGCTTTTCAAGGCTGGTGAGTACGTCGTCATAATTTCGAATAGAAGAAATAGAAGCGCTTCGACGAATTAACGCTGCAATAATTTCTTGTTGACGCTCACCGCGGCCAAGGTCCCCGCGAGGATCTTGTTTTCTCATTCTTGCATAAGCTAATGCTTCTTCTCCGTCAAGAAGCTGTCTTCCTTCTTGAATAGAAATGGCATCATGATTGCCTTCGCTATCTTGCTCTGTAAACGAAAAAGGTACGTCCACTTCTACACCATCTAAAGCGTTAATAATTTCAATAAAAGCATCAAAATTTAATTTTACATAGTAATCGACAGGAATATCTAATAATTCTTCGACAGTCTGAATGGCCAGGTCCGTTCCTCCAAAAGCATGAGCATGAGTAATTTTATCTTCCCCGTGCTGCGGGATAGTTACAAGCGAGTCACGTGGAATGCTGGTCATTTTAACCGATTCTTCGTCTTTGTTAAACGTGGCCAAAACCATTGCATCGGTTCGCCCTTTCAATTCACCGCTTCTATCATCCACTCCGAGGAACAAAACAGAAATGTTGTCCTGTTTAGGGTCAACCGCTGCTTCTCTTTTCTCTGATTTTTCACCGCGGTCAAGGGTCTCCTGGGTGTCAGCGGCTACATCACTAAGCTTCCAGGCAAAGTAGCCAAGACCGCCTCCTAGTATTAAAAACGAAACAAGGCCGATCAGCATAAATGTTTTTAACAAACGTCGTTTTCTCCGTCTATGACGCCGCAGCCTTGTATTAGGTACTTCTTTCCCCATAAAAAATTTCTCCTTGTTTTCAGTTTTCCTGCTTTTTTGTACTAAATTATTTTACATAAAATACACGTGTTCGTAAATGACAATTTAAAAAAGACAGACTGGCATATGACGCTTACTAATGAGACGTTTAATAATTATTTTTCGTTACACGTATAGACAAATTCACCGGGAAAAGTTTTATTTCCTCGGAAATATTACAGAAAAAAAGAAGAAATTAATAAAAAAAAAGGATTACGAAAAGAAAAGTCGAAACACTAATTAAAGTATATAACTACAGGAATATTATACCATGCTTAAAGAGGCAGTTCTCTTTCAAGATAAGTTTCTTCTTGTTCCTCAATCTGACCCTGGCCGTTCGTTATGTTCGTTATCCAATCATGAAAGGGCTGGACCGATTCAACAGGAACATAAGCAAAAAGTGAAACATTATCTTCATATTCAATATTTTTCATTATATAAGAGGACTGCCTGAGTTCGTTTTCTACTTTTCCCAGCCACGTGTAGTCAACACGGATTGCCATGACTTTCATGAGTGTTCTTTCGACGACGCCTGCAGCATTAATACCTTCTGTTACCGCAGATCCATAGGCTCTAATCAGCCCGCCGGCTCCAAGTTTTATACCGCCAAAGTAACGTGTAACAACTACACAAGTGTCTTTAAGGTGTCGTTTTTTTAACACTTCAAGCATTGGGACTCCAGCCGTTCCGCTTGGTTCTCCGTCATCATTTGCTTTTTGTATTTCATCTTTTTCGCCAATAATATAAGCAGAACAGTTATGTGTGGCATTCCAATGTTCTTTTTTTATCGATTGGATAAATTCTTGTGCCTCTGCTTCATTTGTAACACGTTTGACATGTGCAATAAATCGGGACTTATTTATGACAATTTCGTTTGTTTCACTGGTTTTAACAGTATAGTATGATGCAAGCATGACAGAATAACTCCTCCTTACGGTGTAATTATACTATAATAATATTGTAAAACTTGAAAACAGAAAGTCATGGTATTCTATAAGAGACGGCTTGCGAATGACATAATAGCACATAACTATGTAATTTCTTGATTTTTTATTGGTTCTGCGGTGTGGGTCATTAAGAATGTGCTAAAATAATCATAACGGATCGTTGCTGTCTGTCAAACCAATGAACGACAAAGCGTGGTGACTTTTTTGTCAATGAAGCCGACACTTGATGAAATCATCGACAAAATGCTGAATACAGTAGAATACAGCAAAGAACAAATCTTTGAAATCAGCGAAAACTCCCGGGAAGAATATGAATCACTTAAGCAGGAACTAAAAGAAATACGGGAGAAAGTTGCCGCTGTTATTGATAAATCTGAGAAAACAGATATGCACGCTCGTTTTGCAAGAAACCGCCTTGCCCAAGTTAGCCGACATTTTAAAAGTTTTAGCAACGAAGAAGTAAAGAAGGCCTATGAACAGGCAAATGAACTGCAAGTGGAGCTTGCGATATTGCAGCAGGAAGAAAAACAGCTTCGCGAACGGCGGGATCAAGTCGAACGGCGTCTTATTCAATTAGAAGGAACCATTGATAGAGCAGAAACGCTCGTCAGTCAAGTTTCTGTTGTATATAACTTTTTAGCCGGAGATTTAAAAGAAGTCGGTGAAATGGTTGAGGATGCCAAAGAAAAACAGCAATTTGGTTTAAAAATTATTGAAGTGCAAGAAGAAGAAAGAAAACGCGTGGCCCGGGAAATTCACGATGGTCCCGCTCAGATGCTTGCCAATGTACTTCTTCGCTCTGAGCTGGTAGAACGAGTACGAAATGAAAAAGGAATGGATGCTGCCGTAGAGGAAATCCGTGACTTACGTGTTTTGATCCGCTCAAGTTTAGCCGAAGTAAGGCGTATCATTTACGACCTCCGTCCAATGGCTCTTGATGATCTAGGACTCATTCCTACATTAAACAAGTACTTGAAAAACGTCGAAGAGCATACCGGATTAAACATCCGCTTCACTCATATGGGACGGGAACTCCGGCTCTCGCCCAATTTAGAGGTAGGACTTTTTCGACTGGTACAGGAAGCCGTCCAAAATGCGTACAAACATGCAGACCCTCATGAAGTCCAGGTGAAAGTTGAGTTGAAACCTACACGCGTTGTTATCGTCATAAAGGATGACGGTAAAGGTTTTGACACAGCCAAAACCAGCAAGGAAAAGTCATTTGGACTGATGGGCATGAGAGAACGAATTAATGCCTTAAAAGGGGAGCTGACGATTGATTCCGCTCTGAATAAAGGAACAGTCGTCATGATACAAGTTCCGGCAGAGGGAGCGAAAATGTAAATTTCGCTATAAAAATCTGATGAAAAATAAAAAAGGGGCTTACAATTGTTTGGTTTGTGGAAAAACAGGGAATAGCCGTTAATTTTATAAAAAACACACTTTACAAAAGCGGAAACAACACAAATGATTGATTATAACAATATGCAGTTCAATGTATTCGAAAGGGTGGGAAGCATGCAGGAATCAATAGATAATAACATTAGACTAATCCTCATAGATGATCATCAGCTTTTCAGAGAAGGGGTTAAACGTATTTTAGATATGGAACCCAACTTTGAAGTAGTTGCAGAAGGCGATGACGGAGATGAAGCCATTAAGCTTGTAGAAGAAAATGACCCTGATGTGGTTCTCATGGATATTAATATGCCAGGCACAAATGGCGTAGAAGCAACCCGAAACTTAATTGAAACATTCCCAGAAACCAAAGTGTTAATCCTGTCTATTCACGATGATGAATCATACGTCACACACGTACTGAAAACCGGAGCATCCGGTTATCTGCTAAAAGAGATGGATGCCGACGCTTTAATTGAAGCAGTAAAAGTGGTCGGACGAGGCGGAGCGTACATTCATCCAAAAGTGACGCATAACTTAATTAACGAATACCGCCGCCTTGCCTCTGGTGATGAAGGAGGAGAAGATGCAGCCGAAATTGGATTTAAAGAAGTCGAATATCGGAAGCCTCTCCATATTCTGACCCGGCGCGAATGCGAAGTGCTCCAGCTGATGACTGACGGCTACAGCAACCGCATGATTGGCGAAACGTTATATATCAGTGAAAAAACCGTTAAAAACCATGTAAGCAACATATTGCAAAAAATGAATGTCAACGACCGAACCCAAGCCGTCGTAGAATCCATTAAAAAAGGCTGGGTCAAAGTAAGGTAACAAAAAGCGGCACGCCAAACTCAATGGCGGCCGCTTTTTTATGCATAGGAAAGTATAATATTTTAACATGGATGAATTATCGATGTCGTCAAAATTTTTTAGGAAGTACATTTAGGCAATTGCCTTCACCTAAAGGCGTGGCGCTAGTCAAGTTTTCTTTAAAAAGGTAAGAAATTATAAATAGTTGGCGTTTTACATGTCTAGCTTCAGCGCCTACTCGCTCGAGCTTCCTTCGGTTCGTCAATGGAAAGCAAATATCAGCTTTCCATATGCCGACCCTCCAGGACTTGTCGCTCGTGAGCAAGGTGCTTGCGCTTTTCTTATTTTGGTAATTATTTTTTCCAAGTAATAGATTACTGTAGAAAAATGGTTACTTTCTTCGATGGGTTAAAGGTAAAAGAAAAAAGCAATGAAGAAAATCAAATACTGGAGATACAAGTAAGGAGTCGGAGGGGAACCCGGCTCCTGTTTTTTTGAAGGTTTTATCTGCAATTGACATTTTTGTAATGTATAAAATGCTGGTGAAAAAGGTTCGACATTTCTTGAGTTGCAAGCATTTTTCATTACCAAATTTGATCTTTGAATTGAACAGATACTTCCATTCTTGATCATAATGTAGATGAATGCGGCAAAGTTCTCAAAATATGTACACGGCTGAAGGGAACTTAATGTTATTTATTCCAAATGCATCGTTGAAGTAAATAAAGTGACAAAGACAAGTAGATTAACAAACTAAGCGATATTCAATCAACATGTCCTTTCTGAGTGTGTATATCTTATTCTCCTGTTATAGATGTTTTGTCTACATTGATTCAGAAACTTCTTTAACCATCTATAAGTATTTTTAGATGGTTACATTTGTAAATTGGCAGAAATAGCTCGAGTAGTTTCTAATAGTTTATTAGCGTAACTTGGTATATCTTCATCCTTTATCCTGTTATCAGGTATAAACATACTCAATACAAAAGCAGTGTCAGTTTTTGTATTTTCAAAGATGGGAGCTGAAATGCCAATTACTCCCTCAAATCGTTCACCTTTGCTAATTGCTATTTCCTTTTTTCTTATCTCTTGCAATTCCGCTAAAAGGGCTTCTCTATCAGTAATTGTATTAGAAGTATATGGCCTTAATTTGAGTTCGTTTACAATTTCCTCGATTACGGCAGGTTTACTAAAAGAAAGGTGCGCTTTTCCTACTGAACCAGCATCTGTTGGGAGAGATTCACCGATCTGGGCTGACCATCTTAAAGGAAGGGGACTTTCTTTTCCCTCAATGAAAATGTAATGACTTGAATCAAGAGACATACTTAAATACACCGATTCTTGGGTATCTTTTGATAATTTTTCCATGAACGGAAGAGCGGTACTTCTTATGTTTAAATCGATACTGTTGGCTAAGCTAAGAATCATTGATCCTAATTTGTATTTTTTTGTATCATTGTCCTTCACTAAAAATTTCATATCTGTAAGTGTCGAAACAATTCGATACGCTGCTGTTCGACTAATATTTATTTCTTCAGCAATTTGTGAAAGAGACAATGGTTGATTTTCTTGTAGAATCAATAAGACTTGCAGGGTTCTTTGAGCTATCAAAGAACCTGATTCTTTTGCACTCATTTAATTCCCCTCGCTCTCATTAGTAAGATATATGCTCTATTAATATAGCATTTCACACATAAAGTCAAATTTAAAATACTAGATAAAAATATAAAAAGCAATAAGAATTCAAATTTTTAAAAAATTATTGACACTAAAAATGAAAGCGTTTAATATAAAAATTGTAACATTTATCGAAAATGAATTTCTATAATCGGAAAGGAAGGGATAGTATGGCATATGATATTTATACTGCAGTAGCTATACAACCAGAGGTGAAAATTGTTAAAAAACGTTCAGATATTATGGACAATTTAAAAAGGTGTCTGGAGCTAATTGATGCAGCTCCTCAAGTACAACCTAGTGCGAAAGAGGGATTTGAAAATAACTGGGCGCCTATCAAATTAATTTCGTTCCCTGAATTTTTCATACAAGGTCACGAAGGCCACTGGCCATATGAGCATTATATAAACGAAGTATTGGTAGATTTCAAAGGGGAAGAAATGACCTTACTAGCAAACAAAGCTAAAGAGCATAAGGTTTACATCGCAGGATGTATCCTGGAGAGAGATGAAGATTGGATTGACGATGGGTATTTCTTTAATACGCATTTTGTTATTGGCCCAAATGGGGATGTTGTTCACAAATATCGAAAACTTACAGTAGCTACTCATTATGAATTAGCTGTGAGTCCTCATGATGTTTACGATAAATACGTGGAAATGTATGGAGATGACCTTTCCAGTTTCTTCCCGGTTACGGACACAGAAATAGGAAAGATAGGTACTATTACTTGCATGGATGGGCATTTTCCAGAGACAGCAAGAGCGCTTGGTATGCAGGGAGCTGAAGTTATCCTCCATCCATTGTTAACCGAACCTTCAATGACCCAGCCGATGGAAATTTGGCAATCTATGAATAAAATGAGAGCTTGGGAAAACGTTAGCTATGTAGTAGGTGCCTCGTGGGGAGGGCTCAACGGCGCGTTAAGACCTAAAACGTTTGCGCCTGGGAAATCAATGATTGTTAACTATAATGGCGTCGTAACAGCCTATGCTGATAGTCCTGGGGAAGCAATTATCAGTTCTGTTATTAACTTGGAAGAATTAAGAAGAAGACGAGTTGATCCAAGCCGTAACTTCCCAACATTACTGAGAAATGAAATATACAAGAAAATCTATACTGATGAGGTATATCCACCAAATCAATTTGTTGCTCAATCTCCTGCCACCAGAGAAGCTCGGGATCCTATGGAAACAATCAGGCAATTTATTGATAAAGATATTTACAAACTTCCTAATACGGTTCCTAGTTATTTGAAGAAGTAATCGTTCTTCACCGTGGGAGGGTTAGAATTTTCTTAGTGAAGAGGGGTTATTATGGGAGCGTTATCAGGGAAAACCGCTATAATTACAGGTGGAGCAAGGGGATTAGGTAGAGTTTATGCTCACCACTTAGCTGATTTAGGAGCAAAAATAGGAATTATTGATATTGATCTCCATTCTTATAAAAAGTACCAAGGAGAGGCCTCTTTACTGAAAGAAGACACGGTAGTCAAAGAGCTAGAAAGTAAAGGAACAAAAGCAGCAGGGGTGCAAACCGATATAGGCATACAGACAAATGTTGAAGAAGCGGTCTCTACTATTCACGATGAATTAGGTAATGTTGATATTCTTGTGGCTAATGCTGGCGGGGGAGCAGGAAAGATGAACGAAAACCAAGCCTCGAATTTAAATGTAGACCAATATAATGAAGTTATGAATAGAAACTTGAATGGGACTATTTATTCTGTTAATGCTGTTGCTCCTATGATGAAAAAAAGACGCTGTGGAAAAATCGTTACAATTTCTTCTATCGCAGCTCTTTTTCCCTTTGCTGAGGGAACTTATGCTCATTATGGAACGGCTAAAGGAGCCATAATGACGTATACTAAATATCTTGCTCAAGAGTTAGGACCTTATAATATCAATGCTAATTGTATGGCCGTAGGTCGTATCGCTACAGGAAGAAGTTTAGAATTAATGGAAAATAAAGTGGATAATAACTTAATTGAACCAATTGCTTTAGGACGGTTAGGGAAACCAGAAGAATGCGCAGGCGTTATAGAATTTTTGACCACTAATTTATCCGATTACGTAACCGGGGCTGTCATTGAAGTAACTGGAGGATTTGTTGGATTTAGCTAAAATAGCAGTATTTACTATGATGGTGGTGAGATCGTGAAACTAAAAAATAAAGTTGCCATTGTAACAGGAGGAGCTTCAGGGATAGGAAGGGCTCTGGCAGAAACCTACAACCGAGAAGGAGCCAAAGTAATGATAGTAGACCTTCCTAATAGCGAAGGACAGGAAGTAGTTAAGTTATTGAACGAAAAAAATCCTCAGACAGCAAAGTTTTATCCGGTAGATATCACAAAAGAAAATGAAGTTGAAAAGCTGGTTGTACAAGTTACGAAAGACTTTGAAAAAATTGATATTCTTCATAATAATGCTGGAATTGGGATGGAACATACTAATATAGAAGAAATGGATACTGCTCTCTTTGATAATATCATTAATGTTAATCTAAAAGGATCGTTTCTTTGTACGAAAGCTATAGTTCCAATTATGAAAAAAGCCAGAGACGGGGTTATCCTTTTTACAGGCTCTACAGGGGCGATAAGGCCACGGGATGGGTTGAGTATTTACAACGCTTCAAAAGGCGGATTAATAGCTTTTTCGAAAACAATCTCCTTAGAATTAGCTTCTTATGGTATTCGCGTCAACTGTGTGAACCCATCCGCTACCGATACAAAAATGCTAACACCTACTCAGCGTAAAGAATTTATTAAAAACATTCCGCTAGGAAAAATTGCAGATCCTGGAGATATTGCTGAAACTGCCTTATTCTTAGTTTCTAACGAGGCTTCTATGATCACAGGGATTGATATTGAAGTAGATGGCGGACGTTGTGTTTAATCAATTTTATTATAAAAATTTTAAAAAAGACCAAAGGGGGCGTCAAAATGAAACATTTTAAATGGAAAAGTGTCATTTCATTAGCTGCATTTCTCTTTATAGCAACAGGGTGTGGAGATGATTCGTCTGAAGAAAGTAACTCTAGTGAAGAAGCAAATGGAAATGATAGTACAGGGGAAGCGGTCACATTACAAGTAGGCCATCCTGCTGCACAAGATACATCTTATGATATAGCCGCACGACAGTTTGCTGAAGAACTTGAGGAAAAGACCGATGGACAAGTTACGTTAGATGTATTTGAATCTAATCAATTAGGTGATGAAAGGTCCATGTTAGAACAGGTACAATCGGGCTCTTTAGATATGGCAATAACTGCTGTGGCGCCTGCTACTAATTTCGTGCCGGAATTACAAGTGTTAGAAATGCCATTTATTTTTAGAGATCGTGAGCATGCTTATGCAGCTTATGATGGGGAAGCCGGAGATGCATTAACAGAACGATTAGAAGAAGAAGGATTCAAGAATCTTGGTTTTTGGGAATATGGAATGAAAAACATTAGCACTGTCGATCGCGAGATTACTTCCCCCGATGATTTAGACGGGCTGCAAATAAGAACACAAGAAAATGATTTAACGATCGATACCTACAATGCTTTAGGGGCAGATCCAACTCCTGTTCCATTCCCAGAAGTGTACACTTCTGCCCAACAAGGAGTCATTGAAGCTTACGAAGGTCCATACATGTCCTATGCAGACATTAATTTGTATGAACAATTAAAATATTTTAACGAAATTCCAATTGTAATGGGAAATTCTATTTTTGTCATGAATAAAGACCTTTTTGATGAGCTCGATACAGAGATCCAAGATATAATAATGGAACTTTCAGAAAAATACGAGTCTATGGAAAGAGAAATTTCAGTAGAAAAAAATGAAGAGTATAAAGAAACAACGGAAGAGGCAGGAGTTACTATTATTCCAGAAGAAGAAATAGACCTTGAATCATTTAGAGAAGCGGTACAGCCTATTTATGATGAATATACAGAATTTGAAGATATTATTGAAATGGTAGAAAATGCTGAATAATAGCAATAATATAGAGAAGTAAGAGATTAATTCTCTTACTTCTTTTCATCTCACTTTATAGGAGGAAGAACATGTGGAAATCTATTGTGAAAACGATCAATCGAAGTACAGAGGCTGTAACCATACTAGCTTTAGCCATTATGGTTATCATAGTGTTTATTCAAGTGATTTCTCGGGCTTTGATAGGGTCTTCTTTTTCATGGACAGATGAATTAGCTAGGTTTTTAATGTTTTTTATCATTTTTGTAGGGGCTGGAATTGGGTTTCAACATGGCTCTCACATTACGATAGAAATATTATTCGACCGTTTACCAAGAAAATATAAAAAACTAGCACAGTCTTTGATCACCATTCTTAGCATTGTTTTTTTAATTGTATTATCAGTACAAGGTTTTAAGACAAGTTTAGGATCTATGAGTCAGACTTCCCCTGCTCTCAATTTACCAATGGGCTACGTTTACTTAATTATGCCATTAGCTGCTTTCTTAATGATTATAAATTTAATAGATTTAAATATAAAAGCATTTGTAGATAAAGAAATTTCTTTAGAAAACGAAAAAAATCCATTAGAGGAGAACTGATCATGAGCATTTTATTATTAATTATCTTAATAATTCTCTTTTTGATTAATGTTCCTGTTGCAATAGCTATAGGGCTTTCTACTGTAATAGTAGCCGTTATTGGTTCAGATGTTCCGTTGATCCGTTTGCCTCAAACGCTGTTCTCATCTTTAAATTCCTTTCCTCTGCTTGCTGCCCCATTTTTTATCTTAGCGGGCAAACTAATGCAGCACGGGGGAATATCAGAAAAACTGATTAACTTTGCCAATAGTATGGTTGGGAGTCTTAGAGGAGGACTAGCATACGTTACTATCATCACTTGTATGTTTTTCGCTGCGATTTCAGGGTCAGCAATAGCAACTATGGTTGCTATAGGTTCTATCATGGTACCGGCCATGGTTAAGAAAGGATTTGACCGTAATTTCTCCTCCGTATTACAGGCAGCAGGAGGGGCGATTGGTGCTATCATACCACCTAGTATTCCGTTAGTACTTTATGGTGTTGCAGCCGGAGTATCGATAGGCGATCTGTTTTTAGCTGGAATTATCCCAGGCGTTTTGGTGGGTGGATCATTAATTTTTATTTCTTTTCTGTATGCCCGAAAAAATGATTTAAGACAAGTAGAAACGGATTTGGAAAGTCAGAATCCTGGTTTGTGGGTTTCATTCAAAGAGGCTTTTTGGGCTTTGTTAATGCCAGTAATTATACTAGGAGGCATTTACGGAGGGATTTTCACTCCAACAGAGGCTTCCGCTATTGCGGTAGTATATGGTTTTATTGTTGGAAAGTTTGTTTATAAGCAAATTACATTTGGTACAATGAAAAAGATTTTTCTCTCAACCGTTTTAACTACATCGGCGCTTGGACTTATTATCGCGACTGCATCCTTTTTTGGAATGTGGTTAACAATTGAAAGAGTCCCGCATGAAATAGCTACAGCAATATCTGAAGCTAATCTATCTCCATTAGTGACCGTTATTTTAATTAATGTGTTTTTGTTATTCCTAGGAACTTTCATGGATGCCTCCGCTGCCTTAATTATTTCCACTCCAATTTTATTACCTATTGTCACAAGTATTGGAATGGATCCGATTCATTTTGGGATTATGATGGTAGTAAACCTTGGAATTGGTTTATTAACTCCGCCGCTCGGGGTAGGTCTATTCATAGCTTCTAAAGTAGGTGATGTTAAATATGAAAAACTAATAAAACCAGCACTCCCTTTTATTATTATTCTAATAGTAGATGTAATCCTGATCGCTCTATTCCCGCAAATTAGTGTAGGACTAACAAATGTTTTTGATTAATGAAAGAAAGGAGAGAACGAATGAAAGCTATTTTAATTAAAGAAGCGGACCATTCTTTATATATTGGTGACTACGAAGATCCAGCTGTAGGCGAAAATGATATATTAATCAATGCTAAAGCAACAGCCATTAACAGGGCTGATCTTATGCAAAGAGAGGGAAAGTATCCACCACCGCCTGGAGCTTCTCCAATATTAGGACTTGAGGTTGCAGGAACAATAGAAAGAATGGGAGAGAAAGTAGAAGGCTGGAAGAAAGGGGATAGAGTTTGTGCGCTTTTGCCTGGCGGAGGGTATGCCGCGAAAGTTTCTATTCCGAGTGACATGGCGATAAAAATTCCTGAAAATTTATCGTTTGAAGAAGCTTCTGCTATACCAGAAGCATACTTGACTGCCTTTTTAAATTTATTTACAATTTCAGACTTGCAACAAGGAGAAGATGTGTTAATTCATGCAGGAGCTAGCGGAGTAGGAACAGCAGCTATACAACTAGCGAAAGAAAAACAAGCAAATGTTATTGTAACAGCAGGATCTAATGAGAAATTACGTTATTGTGAGAAACTAGGCGCAGATATCGTAATCAACTACAAGCATGAAGATTTTTCAAAAATAGTATTAGAAACTACAAATAACAAAGGTGCCGATATTATCTTGGATTTCATTGGTGCTTCTTACTGGGAGCAGAATATGAAAGCAGTAGCTATAGATGGACGTTGGATCCTTATTAGTGCACTTGGTGGATCCAAAACGAATGTGGAGCTGGGGAAAATAATAGGAAAGAGAATATCCATCGTTGGGACCACTCTTAGACCGAGAACTTTAGAGTTTAAGACATCACTTGTTAATCAATTTAAAAGTTTCGCAATGAAGAAATTTGAAAACGGTCAACTATTATCTATAGTGGATCAGGTTTTTAATTGGAGAGATGCAGAAGATGCACATAAGTTTATAGAAGAAAACAAAAATATTGGAAAAGTGGTATTAAAGATTGATTAGTTTAAATAATGATATGTGAGTAGTCATAAGTATAACATAGTGTTAAAACAGGGGAAGAAAGTGTAGCAAAAAGCTAAAAAGCAGGCACTTTCTCCCGAATACATGTGGTCCAGGATCTCATAGAGTTGCAACCAACTGAAGGGAGAGGGATACATTAAAAGAGGAAGAGATGTATGCATAAAAAAGGGAAAAAGCATAAAGCATCTTAACTGTGAAAATTGCATCAAAAATTTAAAAAAGCCGCTCATAAATCCGTTCTTTGTATGTACTCCAAACAAAAAATGATTTAGATCTTCATCTAATCAGAATACAACTCCATCAAAATCCCCTCCTATCCACATAAACACAGGGAACTGGCTCTTATACTCCAAAACCGGTGCATACCTGCTACACCACCACTCTTCACTGCCCAACCTTTGCCCATAACCAAAAATCCATTTCATACACACCGCATCTCACTGTATTTCTTTCATAATTCTCTTGCAGAAGCTTGTTCGACAACTTATGATGAAAGGAGAAAATCTATTAAGAGAGACAGAAGAGAGGATACAGCTATGGCGAAAATCGCGATTGTTACAGACAGCACTGCTTATCTTCCCCCGGAGGTAACAGAAAAAGAAAATATTACCCTGGTACCGCTCAGCGTTGTTTTTGGTAATGAGGCTTATGAAGAAGAAACAGAACTGTCGGCGGCGGATTTTTACGATAAATTAAAAAAGACAGAAGAACTGCCGACGACTTCACAGCCGCCTTTAGGGAAGTTTGTAGAGACTTTCGAGAAGCTATCAGAAGATCATGAAGCGATTATTACGATTCACTTATCAAGCAGTATCAGCGGCACTTACCAAACCGCGCTCACAGCTGGAGAACAAGTTGAAGGTGTGGAAGTGTACGGTTTTGATTCAGAAATCAGCTGTATGCCGCAGGGGTATTATGTAATGGAAGCTGCCCGGATGGCACGTGACGGAGAAACGGTGGATACGATTTTAGACCGGCTGGAAGACATGAAACAAAGCACCCGTGCGTATTTTATGGTGGACAACCTTAACCATCTACATCGCGGCGGCCGTTTAACTGGAGCGCAGGCTCTGGTCGGAAGCTTGCTGCAAATTAAACCCATTCTTCATTTTGAAAACAAACAAATCGTTCCGTTTGAAAAAGTTCGTACGGAGAAAAAAGCATTAAACCGAGTGTTCGAGCTTTTTGATGAAGATGCTAAAAAGGAAACATCTATTAGAGCCACGGTAATACACGCGAACCGCCAGGACAAAGCGGAAGCTATAAAGAAACAGCTTTCGGAAAAATATCCTCATGCAGAGATCGACGTCAGTTATTTTGGAGCCGTCATCGGTACACATCTTGGTGAAGGCAGTCTTGGCATTGGCTGGTGCAAAATGTAATTCCCTTCTAAAAAATGAGGCCGGGTTTATCCCTTCCTGTGTCCCGGCCAGCTGCATGTTCCCCCACAACTTAAAACGATACAGTAGACAGGAGCGTTGCCTATGTATTTTTGTCATGTTCTTTTACCGGATAAAACCGAACCGGTATGCCTTCCGGAGCTAGCTGTTGAAGAAAAGGACGTCATTCAACACGGCCCAGATGTCATCAGCAGCCTTCCTGACTTACCTCCTCCGCCGCAGCCCGTCCTTGCATCCGAACATACCCCATTCTTACAAAACGTGTTATATGGAAAAGAACTGCTGCTAGAAGAAACCCAATGCACGTTAGAGGAACTGAAGCCATTTTTACGAGCAGGGTTAGTTACCGTTCGCGCGGGATTGATTCCTACTAACAAAGGGTATCAATGCCGACGTTGTCACAACTCCGATCCAGCACGGTTTGGTTTGTTTTCCTGTGCACGGTGCCAGAAAGGCTGCATTTACTGTAGGTATTGCATCATGATGGGAAGAATCAGTACATGTTCGGCCCTGTTTCGCTGGAATGGAGCGCCGCCCTCTTTTTCACCCCACATCTCTCTTCTTTGGGAAGGCGTCTTTTCAAAAGGGCAAAAACGGGCCGCGAAGACGATTATACAAACGATAAAGGAAAAAGATGAGCTGCTTGTCTGGGCGGTGTGCGGTGCGGGCAAAACAGAGATTTTATTTCCCGGAATCGAAACAGCGCTCCAAAGCGGCGCGCGTGTATTGCTTGCCACTCCGCGCACCGATGTCGTCTTAGAACTGCTTCCTCGACTAAGACGTGTTTTACCCGAAGCGATCATTGCTGGGCTTTACGGCAAAAGCGAAGAAAAACAGGTTCCCGCACAGCTTGTCATTGCGACTACTCATCAAACGATGCGTTTTACAGACGCTTTTGATACCGTGATTATTGATGAAGTGGATGCGTTTCCGTATACGGCAGAAACATCGCTTGTTCAAGCTGTTCAAAAAGCAAAAAAGAAGGATGCCGCCACGATTTATCTCACGGCGACGCCAACCACCACGCTGCAAAAGCGCGTCCAAAAACACACCCTTCCCGTAACGAAAATTCCTCGTCGTTATCATGGTCATCCACTGCCGGTTCCGCGTTTTCAGTGGTGCGGTCCCTGGAAAAAGCGACTCAAAAAAGGCCGTCTTCCTAAGCCGGTGCAAACGTGGTGTGAAAAACATATCCAAAGTCAAATGCCCGCTTTTTTATTTGTTCCGTCTGTCAACGTGTTAGAAACTATTACTACTATTTTAAAAAAATATTATTCCTCAATAGAAGGTGTGCATAGTGGTGATGAAGACCGGCTGTCTAAAGTGGCAGCTTTTCGAAACGGCACATGTCCGCTGCTTGTGACGACGACAATTTTAGAGCGCGGAGTGACGGTCCCTGGTGCAGAAGCCGCGGTGTTTGGCGCGGAAGAAGATATTTTTACAGAAAGCGCGCTCGTCCAGATCGCAGGACGGGTCGGACGAAGCAAAGAACAGCCTGGTGGAGATGTCGTATTTTTTCATGTTGGCAAAACCAACGCGATGCTGGCCGCCCGTCGTCATATTTTAACCATGAATAAAGCGCCAGCTAATGGAGAGGAGAATACGTATGTTAAAAGCAAGCATCGCTGACAGCGGATCGGATTGCATGTTCTGTCAAGAGCCAAAGAACGAATTACCAAGCTGGGGCACTCTGTTACCGCTTTTTCCACCATCGTTATTGTGTAATAACTGTGAAAATCAGCTTAAAGCAATAGCTGGACCGAGCTGTGCTATATGCAGCCGTCCGCAGCCAGTGAATGAAGTTTGTGAGGACTGCAAGCGATGGGAAAGCGATCCGGATTTGCAAGGTATCCTGGATCATAATCGCTCGCTTTACCGTTACAACAACATCATGCAAGAAATGATTGCACAGTGGAAATACCGCGGCGATGCGGCTCTGGCTCTTATTTTTCGCGAAAACATCCGGAAGCTTTATCTTCATCATTACACGGGTTATATACCTGTTCCTATTCCACTGAGTTCAAAACGTCTCATAGAACGAGGGTTTAATCAATCACAGCTTCTCGCGGATTTTACCAACGAGCCGCTTGCTTTCTATGAAAAATGGCAGCTTCTCACGCGCAAATCCTCGCCCGTTCCTGCCGTTTTGCCTCTATTAGAACGAACCATCCATGAAGAAAAACAAAGCAAAAAGTCGCGCCGTGAACGTCTTTTAGCGAAAGAAAATCCATTTCAACTATCTTCTGCCTTCAAATTTTCTGTAAACAGTAAAAATTTTATTCTTTTGGACGATATTTATACTACAGGAACTACGTTACGAAAAGCGGCCAAACGTTTAAAAGAGCACGGCGCCAAAAGCGTTTGCGCTATCACACTAGCAAGAGGATAAGGGAGGGACATGGTATGCAGAACTTAGAAAATTGCCCCCGCTGCGGTACGTTGTTTGTAAAATCACTCCGACCGGTATGCAACAATTGTCATCGTGCGATTGAAGAAAAATTTCAAACCGTATATACGTTTATCCGAAAACGAGAAAATCGTTCCGCTACTATGATGGAAGTAGTAGAAGGCACCGGGGTTGAGCGCGAAGACATTACCCGGTTTATTAAAGAAGGCCGCCTTCATTTGAATCAATTTCCAAATCTAGAATATCCATGTGAATCATGCGGAAAAGACATTCGTGAAGGCCGCCTTTGCAAAAGCTGTAAAGGCAGCATAGAAGGCGGCATACAAGCGGAGCAGCGGGAAAAAGAACGAGAAGAGCGTGTGAAAGAAGAAGAACGAAAACGTTACACAACCTATCATTCTTTAAATGAGCGTTTAAAATGAGACCTTCGTACGAGTTAAATCGAACATTATCTTTCCGATATAATAGAAAGAAAGCGACAATTTTGGGGAGGTGAATGTTTTGAAAATAAATCCTCTCGGGCCAATGAACAATCCATACAACAAACAAACAGCACCGCAGCGCGCAGATAAAACGGATTCACCTAATAACGGGCGTGATAAAGTAGAGATTTCCAGCACGGCAAAACAAATGCAGCAAGGGGAAATCGACACAGCTCGTCAGGAGAAAATAGACGCTTTGAAACAGAAAGTAGAATCAGGCACCTATCAGGTTGATCCAAAAGAAGCGGCGAAAAAATTCATTGATTTTTGGTCCGGAAAATAAAGGTAGAAGCAGGCTGCTCCAAAAAGAATCAGGAAGGAGATTCTTCGGGGAGCAGCCATCTTCTATGGAAAAAGAAAGCGGGGAACGTTATGTCCGTCAAAACGATTTTTGAAGCCATGGCCCTGCTCGTTAGGCAGCATAAAGAATTAAATGTAATATCTGCTGAAAAAACAGAGTTAATTAAAGCAAACGATACAAAAAAACTGGCCATTCTTTTAAAAAAAGAAAGCAAACATATACGAACGATCGAAAAAACGGAAAAAGACAGACAGGATGCGGTGCATCAGTATTTAAGCAGTAAAGGCGAAACAAAAGCAGAAGGGACCGTCAGCGTTCTGTTAAAACATTTGCCCGAAAGCAATCATGAACCGTTAATCAAACTGCAGGAAAGCTTGCTGCAAGAGATGGGGAGTTTGCGTAAAAAAGAAGCACTCAACCGTACATTAGTCGAAGATTCGCTTCATTTTGTGCAAATGACGATGGATATGATCCAGCCCGATCCAGAAGCCGTGCATTATACCCATCCAGACAACGCAGAAAACGACCAGCAGCAAAGATACTCTATTTTTGATTCCAAAGCTTAAAAATACGAAACAGGAGGAGAAGCCATGTCTTCTACTTTTCATGGACTAGAAACCGCGCGGCGCGGCATGAGTACGCAGCAAGCCGCACTACATACAACCGGTCACAATATTTCAAACGCCAATACAGAAGGGTACACCCGCCAGCGTGTGAATTTTGCTCAGACAGAACCGTATCCGAATGCAGCGCGAAATGCTCCGCGTATGCCCGGACAAATCGGGACCGGGGTACAAGCGGACTTTGTTCAACGCGTACGGGAAAACTATCTTGATATTCAATACCGCGGCGAAAATGCACAGGCAAGTTATTGGGAAACGCGTTACGATTCGCTCGAAAGAATAGAAGACTTGATGAACGAGCCATCGGAGGAAGGTATTGCGACGACGATGGATGAGTTTTGGAATGCACTGCAGGATTTATCGGTGAACCCAGAAGATTCCGGGGCCCGCTCTGTCGTGCGCCAGCGCGGCATGGCACTTGCGGAAACATTTAATTACGTGTCGGACTCGCTGCAATCGAATAAACAAGATGTACGCGAAGAGCTGAATACCACTGAAAGCCAAGTGAATGCTATTCTCAGCGATATTAATGACGTAAACCAGCAAATCGCCCGTGTCGTACCTAACGAACAAATGCCAAATGATTTGTATGATGAACGCGACCGGCTTCTCGATGAACTTTCAAGTTTAGTCAACATTGACGTACAGCTAAATGAAACAAAAGGCAACGCCCTTGATGCAGCAGAAGGCACTGTCAATGTATTCATGACGGATGAAGAAGGTAATCAGCTCACAACCCTAGTAGATGGAGAAAACAAGGACTTTAAAGAACTTAGCTTAGAAGAGGAAGAGGACGGCCAGCATACGTATATTTCTGCCGCATCCTTTGACTGGGAGGCAGGCAATGGCGAAGAGTTGGTGGAAGAAGACGATTTATCGGACATTTCTTTCATCCAATCTCCAGGGAAATTAAAAGCACTCGTAGAATCGTTTGGCTATCAAACAGAAGAAGATGACACAGTGAATGGAACCTATCCAAAATTAATTGACGACCTCGATAATATGGTCAAAACGTTTACAGATGAATTTAATGAGGTGCATGAAAGCGGCTGGAACTTGCGTGACATAAACAACGGAGAAAAAGGCAGTTCGATTCCTTTTTTCGCTTTCGATGGAACGGAAGAACAAAAAGGGTATGCCAGCGCTCTTCAAGTGCATGAAGACATAGAAGAGGACTTAGACAACATAGCGGCTTCCTCTCCAACAGAATCGATGCTGACTGTAGAAGAAGGAAGTGAAGACCAGGCAGGCCCGACGCTTTCTGGCAAGTATGAGGAAGATGGACCAAACGAACTGAAAGTCCGATATTCTGATGAGAATGGCTGGCAATATTCTTTAGCGGGGACAGACGAAGCAGAACAATGGACGGGTTTTGAAGATGGATCAGAAACAGTGGAAGTGGATGGATTAACCATCAGTGTAGAAGGTTTGGACGAACCTGAAGACGGAACGGTTTGGTCTTATGATGAACCGATTGTGAATGGAACAGGGCCTAAAGCATTTGCAGGGGATGGATCTAATGCATTGCATCTCGCTAACGTAAAAGATGCGAACCTTGATTTTGGCGGTGAGAGTACGACCAATGTGCAAAGCTACTACCAGGGAGTCATTGGCGAAATGGCAGTAGACACCGCTGAAGCCGAGCAGAAAATGCAAAACACAGATAGCTTGCGTGAGAGCGTGGATAACCGCCGTAAAGAAGTAAGCAGTGTTTCCCTCGATGAAGAAATGACGAACATGATCCAGTTTCAGCATGCGTACAACGCCTCTGCACGAAACATTACCATGATCGATGAAATGCTGGATCGTATTATTAATAACATGGGTGTTGTCGGAAGATAGGTAGAAAATATCGTAAGGGAAGGTGAAAATTGATGCGGGTAACCCAATCGATGCTGGCTGACAACTCGCTCCGCCACTTAAGTAAAGGCTATGATCAATTAGGCAAACTGCAGGACCAGCTTTCTACCGGTAAAAAGATTTCACGTGCTTCTGAGGATCCGGTGGTGGCGATGAACGGGATGCGCTACCGCACGCAAACGGTCGAAGTCGAGCAGTTTCAGCGTAATTCAAACGAAGTCTATAATTGGATGGAGTCGACCGATGAGGCACTGGATAAGTCCACCCAGGCGTTGCAGCGCGTGCGCGAATTGACTACACAAGCGGCGAATGATTCGTATGAAGAAGGCCAGCGTTCCAATATTGCTAAAGAGGTGTCCCAGCTGTTTGAGCACCTCGTGTCTATGGCGAACACGAAATCAAATAATAAATATATTTTTAACGGTTCGAATACAACCAATCAGCCAGTAAATGAAGATTCCTTTCAGATTGATCCAGACGGTTTATCAACTTTAAACGAACAAGAGCTGTTAAATCATCAAATCGCGTATGACGGCAGCGTTTATCATTTTTCCGAAACAGATGGCAATACAGCTGTATTTGCAAATGAAAACGGAGATACAATGGAACTCACCTATGATGGAACGAATGAGGATAGTCAAATAGACAGTATTACTCATTCCAACACGGAAGAAGTAGAGGATGACCTGGAAAAAAATGATATCGTTCTATCAAGAAATGATGCCGTATCCACCAATACAGGCAACGTGGAGATTGAGCTGTTAAAAGGGGTCAACATTCCGGTAAACTCCAAGCCGCAAAACGTTTTTAACAGTGCGCTTTTTGGTGACATGAAACGGCTCGAACAAGCATTAGAAGATCCGGATTCTGACGGAGAAGCACTCACGGAATTTATTGATACGATTGACACTCACCTTGACAACATGGTCAACGAGCGCGCAGAAATAGGAGCGCGTTTAAACCGGGTTGAAATGATTGATGACCGCTTAAGCAACCAGGAAGTCATCGCAGAACGCATTCTTTCTGACAATGAAGACGCGGATATGGAAAAGGTTATGATTGACCTTATGAGCCAGGAAAATGTACACCGCGCTGCACTTGGGGCCGGAGCTCGTATTATACAGCCAACATTAATGGACTTTTTACGATAAAAACAAATGGAAAAACGTCAATTATACAAAACTGCCTAAAGGGGGGCTGCTCGATGAACATGCCAATTGTGGAAATTACAACGACCAACGCAGAACTTGGAATGAAATCCTCAAAACCGCCGCTCGAAATCAGCCAGCCCCCGGCAGATGTCGAGATAAACCAAAATCTCACCGACACCGTCGAAATTTCTACGAAAGCGGCAAAAGTGAATATTGATCAATCTGAAGCTTTTGCGGATGCGAACTTAATTTCTCCTCTGCAGAAAACGAAGCAATTTGCGCAAAAAGCAAACCAAACCGCAACGGAATATACGGCCAAAAAAGCACAAGAAGGCGAACAGCTAAAGGCAATAGAAAACAATGGCGGAGGCGGAAAAGCGATAGCGGCGATAGCAAAAGAAAACGGCAAGCTGATAGAAAAACAAACCGAACTCGGTTTTACACCAGAAAATGCGTTCAAAGTAACGTTTGACGTAGAACCAGGCGATCTCTCGTTTCAAGTAGAACGAGCAGAAACAGAAATTAATGTACAAAAAAATGACCCGGAAATAAATATTCCGCGCTGGGAGATTCAGCATTACGTCAAACAAAAGCCCAGTATTCAATTTCATGTGAGCGGAGAACAAGTGAACCGCACGTTATAACCATAAGAAAAAGGGGGACCTACTACCCGTGAAACTGCAAACAAAACACCTTGGTGAAGTAGACATACCGCAAGAAGAAATCTATCAATTTGAGCAAGGACTGCCAGCTTTTGAAGAAGAAACCGCGTTTGTGCTGCTTCCTTTTAGCAATGACAACATCTTTTTCATTCTTCAGTCCGTTAATACCCCGGAATTAGCATTTGTGGTCGCCAATCCTTTTCATTTTTTCAATGATTACCAGGTTAAACTATCAGACAGTGTACTGGAACAGCTGGCCATTGAAAAAGAAGAGGATGTGGCGATTTTTTCCGTGTTAACCCTAGAAGAGCCGTTCAATAAAACGACCGCCAATCTGCAGGCACCGATCGTTCTGAATGCGGCCAAGAAAAAGGGCAAGCAGTTTGTCCTAACCGAGACGGACTATCAAACGAAACACTTTCTTTTCCCGCAGCAAGCCCACACAGCTGTGAACGAGAAGGGAGGCCGCTAATGTTAGTACTAACCCGGAAAACCAATGAATCGATCCAAATTGGCGATGATATCGAAGTGAAGATTATCGCAGTAGACGGCGAACAAGTGAAAATAGGCATCGAAGCCCCGAAACATATTGATATTCACCGAAAAGAAATCTATCTCGATATCCAAAAGGAAAATAATGCAGCGGCAGAAGCGGGAAGCCTGGACATTTTAGAAAAACTATCTCAGCAAATGAAAAAAAATTAAAAAAGAAACAAAATGCCTATTTTTTGGACTTAAGCCCTAAATAATATATAAAATATTCTAAATAAATAAATTCTTCGACCGACGTAACTTCAGTAAGTAGGACTATAGAATTAAGTCTATTAAAATGAACGGGAAATCTGCCATATGCATGAGGTACTCTCGTTCCTTGCCTATTTTTTCAGTTACAGGTAAGATTTAGAAAGATAACTAAAATTATAAAGGGTAGCCCTATGGAGATAAGTAGAGAGAAAAAGAGATACAGGGGTAGCGTGGTGAAAGTGTAAAGAGAGAAAAACGCTTATGACGAGAACGACACTTTCAGGTCACTTCAGGAGGAATACATAATGACAAACACTCATCATAAGGATGCAGGGAACAGACTTCCCACGCTTTTTTTGGATATGCAAGGAAATGGACTATTAGAAGAAGCGGGAGAGGCAATCGGCAAAACGGTCATCGCAGCCGAACCATCCCAGGTTGTCAGACTGTTTGAAGATGGTTTAAAAAAAGATACTATTTATTATGCGGAGTGTGATAAAGAAACGGTGTACGACAAGGTCGAGCAACTGCAAGACATCAATTGCTACTTCCGCTTAGGGATCAATTTGCCAAGCGGGGAAGCGGATCTATTAGATCAGCTCATTCATAAAGAAGTATCTATTATTTTAGCGGCTGACCGCGAGCGGAAAAAATGGCTGGATCATTTTCAGCGCTCGCAATCTTTTCTCGTCTACATTGACCCAATGTTTCAGCCGCATTTAATGCAAAGATACCGCTCCCTTCATAAACAGGAAGCAATCGAACCAGCAAAACAACTTGAATTGGATATGGAAAAAGCAAGAAGTACATTATCAGACGCCGAAGTACGCATATTAGAAAAAATTCTCGAAGGAAAAAGCAACCGCAAAATCGCAGAAGAATGCTTTCTCGCAGTGGCTACCGTCAACAACCATGTCAGCCACCTGACAAAAAAAATGAAAGCAAACGACCGCACCCACACGATAAAACGAGCAATTGAAGAAGGCTGGGTCAAAATTTCATAGAAAAAAGCTGGAAGCTGGTCTGTAAAAACGAACACAGATCAGCTTTACCTTTACCGGGCATCTTCATAAAAAAAGATAGAAAAAGCTTCCGTCGCTCTCATTTTTTGCAGCTTTAAACTATACGGAGAAATGTTAACACGCAGCGTCTGGCCGTCCAGAAATACAACTTCCGAGTGAAATTTTGTATCAGGGTGAGGGTTAATAAACTTGATGTGGTAAGGAAAAAGCCAGTGGCATTCATCGGTCCGCGGGGAATGGGTAGGCATCGCCCCTATTCTTTTTAATACGTTCATGGGAACAGGCAGTTTACATTTTATGTCCGTTCGATATTTCACCGCATCTTTTCGCCCTTCATAACTAGCTCCCCCAAGCAAACATCCTTCTGATATAATGTTCATCGCCGACTCCCCAACCACCATTATGTCACTGTTCCGCTCATAAATTCTGCTTTGTCCCCCTTCTTCAAAAAACGGAGAAACCGCCATCGTATTAGGTGAAATCAGATAATCCTCGCTATAAGCAAAATTTTTCACACAAAATCCCCCTCATTAAGGTTATTAACTTACCTCAAAGCCTCTCTTCCCAAAAGTACAAAAGAACTGAGCAAATGTACCCGTGAACCCTTTTTATTTTTCGCGAAAAAAGGAAGAAAGACTCATCGACATCATTATACACAGAAACAAAACAAAGAATAGTAAAGGTTGTGTAAAAATATGTAAAAAGATTGATAAGGCAAGAAAACAATTTTAACAAATGACAAAAAGGAACAGACCAACAGCAAGATTCCCGAAACCAAAAAAAGCGCCTGAACCAAAAACATTCCTCCAGAGCCAATAAAAAAAGAAAAAATGAAAATTCTACAAATCTATCAAAAGAAATGCGAAAAAAGACTTAACAAATCATTTCCATCCTCCGATATTAGAAGTGTAAAGGATAAAACAATCCTGGCGGCCGACAGGATAACAGTGTATCCCAAAACATACGAACGTTTCACCCACAAGGACGTGGACCGGAACGTAAAACACACATTCAAGGAGGAATTTTCAAGTATGATTATTAATAACAATATTCCGGCAATGAATACTCATCGTCAAATGGGAATTAACCAACAAGCAAACCAAAACTCAATGGAGAAGCTGTCTTCAGGTCTTCGTATAAACCGTGCAGGCGACGATGCAGCAGGTCTAGCGATTTCCGAGAAAATGCGTGCACAGATCAACGGTCTTGATCAAGCAAGCCGTAACTCTCAAGATGGAATTTCCATGATACAAACTGCAGAAGGTGCATTGGATGAATCGCATTCAATTCTTCAACGTATGCGTGAGCTAGCTACACAATCTGCCAACGATACAAACGTTGAAGTAGACCGAGAAGAGCTTCAAAAAGAAGTAGACCAGTTGTCTCAGGAACTTAGCCGTATTGGTGACAACACCGAATTTAACACTCAAAACCTATTAGACGGAAGTTTTGAAGGTACATTCCACATTGGTGCAAATGAAGGTCAAAATTTAGATATTGCAGTTGATGATATGCGTGGGTTTGAACTAGGTATGGCTGGTGATGCAACAGTTGAAGTTGCATCTTCTGTTACTGATCAAAACGATTTGGTAGAAGGAGAGTACACAGTAAGCCATGTTGATGGTGATACTTATGAATTGCTCGATCAAAACGGTGATAAAGTTGCAGAAAGTACTGATGGAGGTACGGTTTATACAGGAAATGACGGTACTGAAGAAATAACATTTGCTTCTTCTAAATCTGATACTGTTACTAGTGGCACGATAGAAATTGATGGTAGTGGAGATGTGACAGCAGAAGGTAGCGTTGATAATGGTGGTTTAGAGGCTGGGACATATACCTATGACTCAGGAGATGATGTATTATTGGACCGAAACGGTGAAACTGTTGCAACTGCTACAACAGCTGGTCAGGTATTCGAAAATGCTGATGGGGATGTTGTCGCAACCTTTACTGCAGCACTTGATGATGGCGACGAAATCGAAGTTGGCGGTATTGACATTTCATCTCAAGCGTCAGCTGATTCCGCAATTACAGACATTAATGACGCGATCGAATCTGTTTCTGCTCAACGTTCTGAGCTTGGTGCTTACCAAAACCGTTTAGAGCACACAATCTCTAACCTAGACAATGCTTCTGAAAACTTATCTGCTGCCGAATCTCGTATACGTGATGTTGACATGGCTGCAGAAATGATGGAAATGACTCGTTCAAACATTCTTTCCCAAGCTTCGCAGTCTATGCTCGCACAAGCAAACCAACAACCACAATCCGTACTACAATTGCTTGGATAATAATATTAATCAATATTGAGGCTCTAGTTTTTGTGCTAGGGTCTTTTTATTAATTAAGGGGTGTGAATATCAGTGTCGTTTACACTTTTAGGTATTAAACCATTAAATGATGAATTTGAAGATCCGATTTATCCTGTTAAAATCAACATTGTTATAAATGATATATACTATGAAGAAAGAGTTGTTTATAATCGTATTGAAGGCTTAGGGAAGGTAGATTGGAAAAGTCTAAATACAATAATGCATAAAATACCAAAAAGCTATCAAAATAAACTTCGAAAGGACATTGTGGAATCAATATTTGAGTAGATTTCTAATACAAAAATTACTTGTTATAAACCATACTTATACTTATTATAATCCATGTAAAACGACATTGATCAATGAGAGAATAAATTGGAATAATTATACGAGATACAGAAACACACACTGGTACGCTCCCAAGGAATAAAATAAACTCGGCTGCCACTCTAGATAAAGATAGACGCCATAAAACAACATCAAATTTTAGATCGAGCCTTATAGCTTCCCAAAATCGATTAGAAAAAAGCAATGCAAGTAGTAGAAAATATGTCTGAAAATTTAACCCATGCTGAATCTCGTATTTGCGACGCCAATATAGCTAAAGAAATGATGGAGATGACTCGAGCAAACATCCTCTCCCAAGTCTCTCAAACCATGCTAGCGCAAGCCAACCAGCAGCCCCAATCCGTACAGCAGCTGCTAGGGTAATATAAGTAACAATATGAAGACTCTAGAGGACTCTGGAGTCTTTTTACATGCTATATAAATAATTTAAACAAAACGGTTCTATTTTGTTGAAGAAATATTAGATTAAGGAAAGGGAAGATGTGAGTGTTCTAAAAATTCCTTCACAAGCTCCTGCTATCTTCCATTCTACTATCCTCTAGCCTTATATTCATGGCTGCAGTTTTACTATTCGTTTCTCTTTATAAAAGCATTTTCGACAAATTTTTATAAAAAATCTAACAAATGCTATTGATAATTTTCTGACTTATGTTATTATTCTATTAAACCGGTTTTAGAAACCGATTTCAGAAACCGGTTTTAGAAGAAGATGAAATAGGTGAGGACATATGGCAACCATTAATGATGTAGCTAAAAAGGCGGGCGTTTCGAAAAGCTCTGTTTCACGGGTGCTCAATGGAAACTTTGAATATATGGCAGAAGGCACGAAAACGAAGATTCTACACGCGATGGAGGAGCTTAATTATACGCCTAATTCGGTGGCGCAAAGCCTCAAGAAGAAATCGACGGAAACGATTGGAATTATTATATCTGATATTTCGAACCCTTTTTGGTCTGAAGTGTTAAAAGGGGTACAAAGTGAATGCACAAGAAGTGGATATACATTAATGGTGAGCAGTTCCGAAGAAAAAGCGGAAAAAGAAGAAGAAAACGTTCTAACGTTAAAAAATAAACAAGTAGATGGTCTTATTGTAAATACAACTGGAAAGAATAATGGCTTATTTGATCATTTAGTGAAAGAGAAGTATCCCTTTGTCTTTCTTGATCGATTCACAGAGGAATTGAAAGCGGATACAGTGATCGTCAATAATATTTTAGGTGCCAAACGATCCACTCAATACTTGATTGATCAAGGGCATAAACGAATCGGCATTCTATTGTATCCTATTGAAAACCGAAGTCCGCGAATTGATCGTTTAGAAGGATACAAACAAGCGTTACAGGAAAATGGTCTTCCTGTAGACGATGAGCTTATAAAAGTATGCGACACAACAAAAGACAGCGGGATTAAAGCAACGCAGGAACTGTTGGAGTTATCTGATCCTGCGACAGCTATTTTTTCAACCAATACTATTTTAAACTTAGAGGCACTGAGTGGGGCTAAAAAAGAAGGGTGTCATGTCCCGGAAGACATATCTGTGATTGGCTATGATGATTATCCTTGGGTCCCCTTATTAGACCCGCCGTTAAGCACAGTAGCACAGCCTGCATATGAACTGGGTGTGAATGCGGCGCTGTTATTAGTAAAACGAATGAATCGGAAAAGACAGCCAAAGCCAAAAATCATACAGTTAGAGCCGGAGTTGATCATTAGAGAGTCCTGTGCACCGCCAAAATAATTACTTGCTTTTAAAGGGGGTGAAGGAAATATAAAATCGGGAAAGCAAAGGAGTTTTTTCATGAAAGTTGTAATGGCGGGGGAAAAAGACAAGGGCAGAAAAAAAGACTTGAGTTAGAGTGCAATCCACTGCACGTACACACTCTAACGACAAGTCAATAAAAAATTACATTGAACATTTATTTTACACTAGGAGGGACTATGATGCAAAAAAAACGTATCGTTCTATGGATCTTCAGTTTATTGGCGTTATTATTTATTGTTGCCTGTTCGGACTCCGAATCGCAAGAAGAAGCTGGTGGTCAAGAGAACACGGAAAATAATAATGAAGAGAATTCTGGAGAGAGTGATAGTGCTGAAGAAGTCGTTTTAAGATTGGGTCATGGTACAGCAACAAATTCTTTATATCATGAAGGTTCCGAAAAGTTTAAAGAGTTAGTAGAAGAAAAAACAGATGGACAAGTTACCGTTGAATTGTATCCAGATGGACAATTAGGACATGACAATGAATTAACAGAAGGCATGAGTATGGGATCTATTGAAATGGGGATGATTGGTGTTGAGCCGATCACAACGATGGCACCGAAGTTAAAAGCTGTTAATCTACCATTCTTATTTACAGATCGCGAAAGCGCTTACGAGGTACTAGACGGTGAGATTGGACAAGAGATGGTTGAAAATCTTCCGGATGAACAGGGAATCCGTGTATTAGGTTATTTTGAAAACGGATTCAGACACATTTCGAATTCAAAAGGCGAAATTGAGTCACCAGAAGATCTAGAAGGATTAGACATTCGTACCCCAGAGAGTTCTGTATCGTTAGCAATTTTTGAAGCATTAGGAGCAAATCCGACACCGATGTCGTTTGGGGAATTGTACACAGGTCTTGAACAGGGAACGGTAGATGGCCAGGAAAACCCGGTATCTCTTATTTATACAACCAAGTTTTATGAAGTGCAGGATTATGTATCGATAACAGGACACATGTATTCACCGATGGTTCTTACAATTAGTGAACAACAGTGGCAGAACCTGTCAAAAGAGCAGCAAGAAGCAGTACAAACAGCAGCTGATGAAGCGAAAGACTATGAAAGAGAGCTCAGTGCCGAACAAGAGGCAGAATATATTGAAAGTCTAAAAGAAGAAGGCGTAACCATCAGCGAACCTGAACTGGAGCCATTCATTGAGGCAACAGAAAGTGTATACGATGAATTTGAAGAAGATTTTGATCCTGACTTTTATGAGAGATTGCTAGAAGCAACAAAATAATAAAATGGGGCTATGCAAGTAGCCCCTCCTTATGAGGTGAACGACATGTTACAGCTGCTAGCTAAACTAAGAACGACAATCAATCAAGCTGTAGAATATTTCACCATTCTCTTAGTCATTACAATGGTGGTGATAGTAGCTGCTCAAGTATTCTATCGGTTTGTTCTCTCCAACTCATTAGGGTGGTCAGAAGAGCTTGCTAGATTTTTATTTATTTGGATTATTTTCCTCGGTTCAGAAATCGGTCTAAGAAAGAAAGCTCATATTGCCGTTGACTCGGTTTTGCGAATGTTAAAAGGAGTTCCTCAGCTTCTATTGAGCCTTTTCATCGATGTCATTATTATGGTTTTTGCCATCATCGTCTTTTTAAGCGGGCTCGAGCTTGTGCAAGGGACAATGAACCGGCCGTCTGTTTCCTTAAATTTGCCGATGGGCTGGGTTTATATTTCTATTCCAATTGCAATGGCTTTGATTTTAATGAATACGTTACGTACCGTTTTTAAAAAACTATCGACCAAATCTATCGAACAGCCAGAATGAGAGGAGGGATCACATGATTATTCCGGTTCTAATAGGCGGTTTTGCACTTTTCTTAATATTAGGTGTTCCTGTCGCCATTGCCATCGGTTTAGCGTCAATTGCAGCAGTATTTGTGATGGGGGATCAGTCACTCTTTGTTATTGCACAAAGATTTGGAAATGGTGTCAATTCCTTTCCTTTATTAGCGATACCGTTCTTTGTGCTAGCTGGCAGTTTAATGAATACGGGAGGAATTGCCAGAAGGCTGATCGATTTTGCTAGTTGTTTGGTTGGCTTTATCCGCGGCGGCTTGGCCATGGTTAATATTGTTGCAAGTAAATTCTTTGGAGGTATTTCAGGGTCATCTGTAGCAGATTCGGTAGCGATTGGTTCTGCTCTTATACCTGCTATGAAAACGAGAGGCTATGACGGTGGTTTTGCCGCAGCAGTAACCGCAGCATCTTCGACCATTGGTATCATTATTCCTCCAAGTATTCCGATTATCATTTATGGAGTAATGGCTGGAGAGTCTATCGGACAATTGTTTCTGGCTGGAGCTATTCCTGGTGTGTTAGTGGGCTTCAGTTTAATGGGGATGACCTACTTGATGGCCCTGAAATATCCGGAGCAATTTCCAAAGGAAAAACTTCCTTCTTTAAAAGAAGTTTGGAAAGCCTTTAAAAGTGCCTTTCTTGCATTATTTATGCCCGTTATTGTATTGGGAGGAATTATCGGAGGTGTATTTACGGCAACTGAGGCTGCTGTAGTTGCCGTCGCTTATTCCTTAATAGTCGGAGGGTTGGTTTATAAAGAAATAAAATTCAAGCATTTTAAATCGATCTTAATGGAAACGATCACTGGATCTGCATCAGTCATGCTCTTAGTGGCTACAGCTTCGTTATTTGGCTGGATTGTAGCCTATGAACAAATTCCTTTAATGATTGGTGATTGGATTCAAAGTGTATCAACAAACCCGTTAATTATTTTAATCATTATCAACATTGTTTTATTACTGACAGGGCTGTTTCTTGATCTTACTGCAGCTTTAATTATCCTAACCCCGGTCTTGCTTCCGATTGCATTATCGGTAGGAATGGATCCGACGCACTTTGGCATTATGATGATCGTTAATCTGGCTATTGGCTTAGTGACTCCGCCGGTTGGGATCTGTTTATTTGCCGTTTGCAATATCGCCAAAATAACGATAGGAAGAGTGTCAAAAGCCGTTCTTCCCCTGCTGGCAGCCATGATTTTTGTTTTATTATTAGTCACATATGTTCCGCAAATATCGATGTATTTGCCTAGTTTAATGGAGTAGAGGTGAACAAAGAAGATGAATATCAAGCCTGAACAACTAAAGCAGTTTATATCCGATGTGTTGCATTCCGTTGGTTTAACGAAGGAAAATGCTTCGATTGTTGGTGACAGTTTAGTTTCTGCGAACTTGCGCGGGGTCGATTCTCATGGGGCAACGAGACTTCCGATTTATGTCAAACGCCTGAAATCAGGGGCCGTTACGCCGAATCCAGAAGTTCAAATCGCGCAGGAAAGCGATGCAACGCTCCTCATTGATGGGAACGATGGAATGGGGCAGATTGTTGGAAAACGAGCAATTGAAATAGGGGTAGAAAAAGCAAAGAAACATGGAGCGGTTTATATCGGGGTGAAAAACTCCACTCATTTTGGCACAGGAGCTTTCTTTATTCAACAAGCCATTAAGCACGATGTCGTCGCTTATGCGATGTCCAATGCGCCTTCGACGATGGCTCCGTGGGGAGGGCTTAAACCGTACTTTGGGACAAACCCTTATGCCTTTGGGGTCCCAGCCGGCAAAAATAACCCGATCATTTTTGATATGGCGACAAGTGTGGTGGCACGAGGGAAAATCATTTCAGCCGAGCAAAGAGGAGAGGACATTCCAGAAGGCTGGGCGATTGATAGCAAAGGGCGCCCGACAACTAATGCCAAAGAAGCGTTGGAAGGGTCGGTTCTTCCGTTTGCTGGTCCTAAAGGATATGCTATTTCCCTCATGATTGACTTGATGAGCGGTGTGTTAACAGGGGCTGGATTTGGTCCCCATATCAATAACATTTATGGTGATTTTGATAAACCTCAAAATGTAGGGCACTTTTTCCAGCTGGTTGATGTGAATACGTTTATGCCAGCGGAACAATTCAAAGGAAGAGTCGATCAAATGATTGACGAAATTAAAAGCGCTCCAAAAGGAGAAGGAGTCGAAGAAATCTTTCTACCAGGCGAAATAGAACGAAATACAGAACAAGCACGTCTTGAATCTGGAATCAGCCTGGGTGAGGAGGTGTATAAAACGTTAAAAACAGTGGGCGAAGAAAACGGAATAGACATTGAAAACTATCAATAACGATTGGTTATAGGAGGAATCTTCGTGAATTTGTTAAGTAGAGTATTCAGTTATGAATTACCAACGGAAATTGTTTTTGGCAACCATTCTATTGAACAGCTGCCAGAGAAGATAAAAAAATTACAAGGTTCTAACGTATTAGTGATATCCGATCCCGGCGTGAAGGATGTTGGGATTTTAGATAAAGTAACAGCTCCGCTTCGGGAAGCAGACATTTCCTATGATACATTTTGGGATATTGAAAGAGAGCCTGATGTAAAGACGATACGAAAAGTATCGGAGAAAGCTAGGGAATTTGGTGCAGACCTTGTTGTTGGTGTAGGCGGTGGAAGTGCCCAAGACGCCGCAAAAGCAGTAGGGGTGATGATGAATAATGAAGGAGATATTACAGACTATGCTGGTTTAGAAAAAGTTCCTCATGAAAGCATCCCAACTATTTGTATTCCAACAACAGCAGGTACAGGCAGTGAAGCAACCATTTGGACTGTAATTTCCGATAAAGAAAATAATGGGAAATTCGGAATTGGCGGAAAAACGGTTGCACCGACGATGGCTTTATGTGATCCGATGCTTACATTGTCTCTGCCAGCACCAATGACAGCTTCAACTGGGATCGATGCATTGACGCACGCGCTCGAATCGTTTGTTAACAAAGCAACTCAGCCGATTTCTGAAACGTTATCGAGAGAGAGTATGCGCTTGATTTCAAAAAGTCTTCGCCAGGCTGTACACCAAGGGGATAATGTGGAAGCACGTTATAACATGTTATTAGCAAGTACCATTGCAGCAACTGCCTTCAACCCTACTCGACTAGGTTTGTCCCATGCATTGTGCATGCCGCTTGGTGCTAAATTTAACGTTCCTCATGGTACAGCCAATGCCATTTTACTACCGCAAGTGATGGAATATAACCTGGTTGGTAATGCCGAAAAGTATAAAGAAATCGCGGAAATTTTTGGTGAAAACACAGAAGGACTTCCATTATATGAGGCGGCTGAACTATCAGTGAAGGCCATCAAAAAGTTAAATCAGGATACAGGTATTCCTGCAGGTTTGCGAGAGTACGGTGTAACAGAAGACGATCTCGATTATATTGCAGAAGGATCGATTGGCAGTGATAATTGTACCGTTAATCCTCGAAAACCGTCTATCGAAGGTTTGAAAGAAATTGTTAGAAAGTCCATATAAGGCGGAACATTTTACTATATAAAAAGGAGTGCATCGATATGGCAATCACAACGACAAGTTATAAAAATTTCATTAATGGAGAATGGGCGGAAAGTACATCTAAAGAAGTTTATGAGGTAACAAACCCTGCTAACGAAGATGAAATCGTCGGAAAGTTTCCTCTATCAACAGAAGAAGATGTGAACCATGCAGTGCAAAGTGCCCACAAAGCCTTTACAGAATGGAGAAAAGTACCGGCGTCTGAACGTGCTGCTTACATTTATCGTTTCATTGAATTGCTGGACCAAAACAAAGAACGTCTTGGGGAAGTTCTTTGTAAGGAGCAAGGAAAACCTTTAAAAGAAGCGGTGACTGAAGTGACAAGAGGTGTTAGTGAGATGAGATTTGTCGCTGGGGAAGCGGTGCGTCTAGATGGGACGACTTTACCTAGTGACAGAAGAGGGGTACTTAATATGGCTGTACGTGTTCCTATTGGTGTTGTTGCAGCGATTACACCTTGGAATTTCCCAGTATTAACTCCTTTGCGTAAAGTCATTCCAGCCCTTGTTTGCGGCTGTACCGCTGTCCTAAAACCAGCGACGGAAACTCCGCTCACTTCCGTTATCATCACTGAATTACTAGAGGAAGCAGGACTGCCAAAAGGAACCGTCAACCTGGTGATTGGAAAAGGCCGAAAAGTGGGAGATGCTCTAGTCGGACATGAATTAGTCAAAGGTGTATCCTTTACGGGTTCCACTCAAGTCGGACGTAATATTTACGAAACTGCCGCGAAAACTTTTACGAAAGTTCAACTAGAACTCGGTGGAAATAACCCGGCTGTTGTGGCTGATTTTAATGATTTAGAAAGTGCAGCTACTCAAATTGTCGGTGGTTGTTACAGCAATGCTGGACAGCGCTGTACAGCGATAGGCCGTGTCATTGTTTTGGATAAACATGCCGATGAACTGGAAAAGCATATCGTAGAAAAAGTAAAAGAATATAAAGTTGGCCCAGGAATGGATGCTGAAACAAAAGTTGGCCCCGTTGTGAATGAAGGTGCCCGCAGCACGTTGCTCGAATATATGGAGACGGCCAAAGATGAAGGTGCCCATATTCTTCTCGGCGGCCGCAGCGTAACAGGCGGCGAGTATGACAAAGGACATTACTTTGAACCTACTGTTATTTCAGGTGTCACTCCGGATATGAAAGTTGCTCAGGAAGAAATTTTCGGACCCGTTCTTATTATCATTCGTGTTTCTTCCCTCGATGAAGCTATTGAAGTAAGCAATAACACCGAATATGGACTAACTGCATCGGTATTTACGGATAACATGGAATTTGGCTATCGTTTTATGGAAGATGTAGACTCTGGGATGATTCATATTAACAATGGAACGATTAGTGAAGGACATATGCCGTTTGGCGGTGTCAAAAATTCAGGAGTAGGTCCTTATTCTATTGGAGGAACAAATAAAGATTTCTATACAGAATTAAAAGTGACGTATATACAGCATCAATAAAAATATATTTTTTTAAGCTCTTCTAAAACCGGTTTCTGAAACCGGTTTTAGAAGTAAAGGAGTGTACATGATATGGTTAATGTAGGTTTTCGTATTTTACCTTTAGAAAAACGGGCACCACAAGAACTGATTGATAAATATAAGACATTTGTAACGCCCCATATTTCCGATAATATGAATCGATTAAACAGTGTAGATGCATCCATTCGCCCAATTCATACACACGGGACATTAGCAGGGTCTGCTTATACCGTAAAGACAAGACCTGGCGACAATTTGCTCGTTCATAAAGCGATTGATGAAGCTTCTCCAGGAGATGTGATTGTTGTAGACGCTGGTGGAGACGTAACGAATGCAATCATGGGAGAAATTATGGTACGAATAGCGAAGGGAAATGGAGTAGAAGGCTTTGTTATTAATGGAGCCATTCGTGATTCAAAAGAAATCCGGGAAATGAATTATCCGATGTACGCAAAAGGAGTGATCCATCGTGGACCGTATAAAGATGGTCCAGGTGAGATCAATGTACCAATACAGCTGGGCGGTGTCGTCGTTCATCCTGGTGATATTATTGTCGGAGATATGGATGGCTTAGTTGTTGTGCCTTTAGATCAAGCCGAGGATTTAGTAGAAAAAGTAGAAGCGACACAGAAGATGGAAGAAAACACGATGATACAAATTGAAAATAGAACGGTTGACCGAAGCTGGGTAGATGAAACGCTTCGTAAAAAAGGGTGTGAAGGCGTATGAAGCCAACAGTCTATATAACAAGGAAAATACCAGAGGAAGCCCTCGAAATAATCCAGGCTTCATGTGAAGTGAAAATGTGGGACAAAGAAGATACTCCTGTACCAAGAGACATTTTGAAAAAAGAGATACAAGACGTCGAGGGAATTTACTGCTTATTAACAGAAAATATAGACGCTGAATTATTAAGTGAAGCGAACAATCTTAAAATCATTAGCAATATGGCAGTAGGCTATAACAACATTGATGTAGAAGCGGCAAGTGAAAAAGGCATCATGGTGACGAACACGCCGGGAATTCTCACGGAGACAACCGCTGACTTAACGTTTGCCCTTCTCATGGCAGCGAGCCGGCGCTTGATAGAGTCCTCCGACTATTTGAGAGAGGGTAAGTGGAAAACATGGTCTCCGATGCTTTTGACCGGGCAGGATATTTACGGGGCAACTCTTGGTATTATCGGTCTGGGAAGAATAGGGGAAGCTGTTGCAAGAAGAGCCAATGGTTTTGGTATGAACGTGCTTTATAACGGCCGGAGTCGTAAGATGCGTGCAGAAGAAGAGTTAGATATTTCCTTTGCTGATAAAGAAACATTATTAAGAGAATCGGATTTTGTTTGCGTCCTCACTCCTTACCGGCCAGAAACAGTAAACTTGATAAATGAGTCGGAATTGGCGCTGATGAAAAGCTCAGCTGTTCTTGTGAATACATCAAGGGGAGGAATTGTGAATGAAGATGCTCTTTATGATGCCCTAAAAAACGGGGAAATTTGGGCTGCAGGGTTAGATGTCTTTAAAACAGAACCAGCTTCTCCGGACCATCCGCTCTTGACTTTGCCGAATGTCGTTGCCTTGCCTCATATCGGCAGTGCGAGTAAACATACTCGTCTCAATATGGCAAAAATGGCTGCTGATCATTTACTTCAAGGGCTCAACGATGAAGTACCTGCACATTTGGTGAATGAAGTACGAGTGTAAGAGAATCAAAGATTTTCTTTGATTCTCTTTTCATGGGCATATAAATGGATTTGTAACTAGTCAGTTGTCTTTTTCTCCTCCGTTATTGCTGAAAGTACAACTGTTTAGCAGAAATTCACTGTGTTAAGCCGTTTACTTTTTTCTATAAAAAAGGGAATGATTTTTTGGTTATCTTTTTGCATATTTTATACTCGAATATTATACCTTTATTTATTCTCGTATCGATCGGACTGATTCTACAAAAAAGTATCACTTTGATGTAAAGATTTTTTCAAAACTTTTATTTACCGTTTATATTCCTGTTCTTGTTTTTATTGAACTCTATCGTATCGACATTTCGCTATCTGTATTAAGTGATATTTTTCTCTTTCTTTTTCTGCTTTATTTCTCTTTAATAGTCATCACGCTTTTATATATAAAGTTTAGAAAGACGGAAGCCGCAAAAGTTCCGACCATCATCAATAGTGTGATGTTTTATAATACTGGAAATTATGGTTTGCCCTTGATTATGCTCGTGTTCCCCAATAATAATCTAGCATTTTCTATTCAGATTATTATGGTTGTTATTCAGACTACCTTGCCATTTACATTTGGGATGATCACGATCAACTCAAGTATGAAATCTAAAAAACAATTGTTCATGGAGCTTACCCACATGCCAGTTATCTATGCGATGATTCTAGGTGTTGTGTTTCATCTTTTGGACGTGCCTCTTCCTGAACCAGTTGTTACTCCATTAGATTATATTGTAAATGGATTTATTGCTATCGCTTTAATCACTTTAGGGTTACAGCTGGGAACGATTCGATGGAAGTTTGATCTAAAACAAGTACTTGGTGTCAATACCATTCGGTTAATTATATCGCCTGTTCTCGCATTTCTGCTTGTTTATGTGATGGGGATGTCTGGTGTGATGGCGCAAGTTTTTATTATTTCTAGTGCGGTTCCGACTGCCTTAAATGTTGTGTTGTTAGAAATAGAATATGATAACCAGCCGGAGTTTTCCTCACAAATTGTCTTATCTTCTACCATTTTAAGTATGTTTACGATGACAGCTGTGATTTATTTGAGTCAATTATATTTTTCTTAAAAGAAGGTGAAAAGTATGCAAATTATCCTTGCTCCAGATTCTTTCAAAGGCAGCTTGTCATCTCCAGACGTGGGTGCTGCGATAAAAAAGGGAGTCGAAGCAGCTGTCCCTGAAGCAAGTGTGAAGGTGATGCCTCTTGCCGACGGAGGAGAAGGTACCGTTGATGCTCTCGTACGGGGTACAAATGGTTCCTTTTTTAAAACAGCCGTTCAAGGACCATTAGGTGAACGGGTGGAAGCGACATGGGGAATCCTTGGTGATGGCAAGACTGCAGTCATTGAAATGGCTGAAGCCTCTGGATTACCTTTAGTAGAAAAAAATCGTTTAAATCCATTACAAGCAAGTACTTACGGAACAGGACAGCTCATTGAAACAGCACTTGATCATGGCTGTACGAAGGTTATTCTAGGCATTGGCGGAAGCGCCACAAACGATGGAGGAGCTGGTATGGCCTCTGCATTAGGCATTCAATTTTTAGATAAAAATGGAGAGGAACTTCCTGCGGGAGGGGAAAGCCTGCTGTATTTAGACCAGATTGTTACGGATAATCTGGACCCTCGTCTTCAGCAGACAGAGATTATGGTTGCTTGTGATGTGACCAATCCATTATGCGGACCAAATGGTGCTTCAGAGATTTATGGACCTCAAAAGGGAGCGGCACCAGATATGATAAAGACACTTGATAAGGCTCTCTTGCATTATGCAAATATGATAAAAGAACAGCTGTCAATAAATATCATTGACGTTCCTGGATCAGGGGCAGCAGGGGGCCTTGGTGGTGGACTGCTAGCGTTTTTGAACGGAGAATTAAGACCTGGAATTGATATTGTGCTTGAAGTTATTGAAATAGAAAAAGAATTGCAACGAGCTGATTTGGTCATCACGGGAGAGGGGAAGACCGATAAGCAAACTACTTTTGGAAAAGCCCCGATGGGTGTAGGACAACGTGCTCAACGTACAAGGATTCCGGTTATTTGTATTTCTGGCAGTTTAGCTCACGGGTATGAACAATTAGAGAAACATGGTATTCAAGCTTGTTTTAGTATATTAGATGAACCAAAAACGTTAGAGGAAGCCATGAACGAAACGGATAGACTGATAGAAGAAACAGTAAGAAATGTCATGAACGTTTACCGGCTCTAAAAAAGAGTGGGATATTTGAAAAATGGGGAACGGTCCCAGTGGTCGATCAGCTACTGACTTTTGAGGCCGGTCCCTTTTTCTATTTGGAGTGCACAAGGACATATTTACCCCAGCAAATCACCTAAACCTGGAATTATGAAAAATTGTGCGGACATCTGTTCTTCTATTTCGTTCGACGACGATGGATTTACACTATTTTCAATGTCCGAATCCCCCCTTCACAAGGAAATAAAAATATAACGTACCTATTCTTCGTGCTACCATTCTCTACGGTTTTTCAACCTCAGAGGACCGTTTTCCGACAGAAAGAATCCGCCGGTTATAATCATAATTAAGGAAAATTGCATAGAGAAAAATGGGAGTTGCCGAAGTGGAAGGCAGTTTTTTTGAGATATATTAAGCAATACGTCCTATAAGTAAGTCAACAGCTGAAAATATTATTCTATTTCTTTATTAGGATATAAGGACTGCTTAATGATTAGGTTTGTTAAAGGCATAAGCATAAGCAAAAAGGCGGAAAGCTAAGTTTTCTTTATAAGTGGAGATAAGGAAAGTGATTAAGGTAAGCCTTTCATTCATTGCGTGAATAAAGCTTACCTTTTTTAATGGTTTATTGTGAGGGATCGGTTGTAATGAACGTTTCTGGGATCGGCGGGGTATACCAATGCTGCACTTTTACTTGCCAAAATTGTATTAGTGGTCCTAGAAGAAATGTGGTAATGATCGTGCCGACGCCAACAGGGCCGCCAAGCAGTACCGCTAAACTTGTAACCATCAGTGCTAATATTGTTTGTGATTTTCTCACACTCCAATCAAATCTTTCACTCATCGATAAAAATAATTGATCGACGGGTGCTTTTGTAAAACGAGGCAGAATGTAAATCGCCACACCAAGACTTACGAGCAGGAGTCCACAACTAAAAACAGTGAATTTTGTAAGAATCGGGGCAGTTTGCAAATGGACCGAATGAAAGACCACTTCTAGCCAAAAATCTAAAATAATGGCTTCTAGTACAAGGGGAACAATAGCTGCCCATTCAGGACGAAAACCTAACAGCCTAGCATTGACGAAAATAAATATCATTTGAAACAAACCGTACCAAAACCCTGCCGTCATTCCCGCGTGTTCCGTAATACTGACAAAAAAGGCGGTCCAAAAGCCAGCTCCTACATCTGACTTTACAATTAATGCGACACCGAGAAAGTTAATAATCATCCCAGCAAGATATAAGAAGATTCGATAACCCAACAATGGTCATCACCCCCAAAGAAATTTTTGATTTTTAAAGTGTAACATTGAGTAATAGATAGATACAATACGTTATAAAAAGAAATAATGAGTTAATATGATTAAATTCATTTTATTTGACATAAATCGATGAATTGTCGGTTAAATGGAATGATAGAAGGTTTGTGTCAGGAAGGTCACTTGAAAGGGGATAAATATATTTTTGGACACAAAAACTAGTGACGGAGAGGAGTAATACCCGTCACCATAAGCACTGAACAAATCTGCATCTATTTTGAAAATTCAACGGTGGCATGAATGTGGAGTTTAATAGCGCAAATTTGTGATAAATCATGTTGTTCGTTAGATACACGCTGGCGTCTGCTTTTATTCATCTGAGCTCTAATAGGACAGCATACATAATTTTGTTTCTGAAGTTTTTCAGCTGCTTGGAAGCAGTATACTTATCTGAAATCGTGAGTCTTTACGCTGCGGACATTGGTTCTGTTATTTAGAAGAAATGAGGTTTAATAAGGAAGATTTTTCGACCCGTAGATGCCAGTTGAGCATGCATTCAGACATAAGAAATTAAACCATAATTTTGCAGAGTATTGTTATGCAAAACTTTCTAGAAATAATTAAAATGATATTTCCAAATATATCCTAAATTGTTGAGACAATGGTTAGTGTTAGGTTATAATATGCCTAGTATCATAGACTTATTTATCGGGAGCTAAGGGAGAAGTAAAGACACATGAAGATAAATCATAATATTCCAGCACTGAATGCAAATCGGCATCTACAACAGAATCAAACAAAACTATCCAAGACTCAAGAAAGTCTTGCTTCTGGTATGCGAATTAATGGTGCAGCAGATGATGCTGCCGGATTAGCTATTTCTGAAAAAATGCGTTCTCAAATTCGCGGATTGTCTCAAGCAGAAAGAAATGTGCTCGATGGAGTGTCGCTTATTCAAACCGCAGAAGGCGGACTGACTGCAATTCACGAGCAGCTCCAGCGGATGCGGGAGCTTACGGTTCAAGCAAAAAATGATACATTAATAGAAAACGACAAAAAGAACATTCAAAAAGAAATTGATCAATTAAAGCAAGGCATTGATGACGTTGCTCATGACACCGACTTTAACGGTGTCCGCCCATTAATTAAAGGTCAGGCTGTTCAAGAGGGATCTCCGCCATCAAACTCTGGTGAAGCAGACGTTGTATTTGTGATTGACCGTACGGGAAGTATGGGTTCTCACATTACGAATGTGCGGGAAAATTTACAAGCGTTTCAACAGCGGTTAGATAAGGAAGTTAGCGATGTCCGCTTTGGGTTAGTAACTTATTCCGACATAAATATAGAGGACCCCACTCCAGTAACGAAAATTAACTTTTCTTCCGGTGAATTTACCACAGATCTCGAGGAATTAGATACAAAGTTGGGTGAAATTAATCCTTTCGGAGGGGGAGACACGGAAGAATCTGGTTTAGAAGCAATAATGGATAATGATAATGGGGCATTAAGCTTTGACTATAGAAATACTGCCTCAAAACAATTGATTAAACTTACAGATGCTCCTAACCATACTAGTGACACCACAGGTGGTTCTGATTATACTTCGGAACAAGTGAGTCAAGAACTAAAAAAAGAAAATATACAAGTTTCTATCATATCTAATGCAAATAGTACGCTTGAGGGATATGAGAAATTAAAAGAATTGGCTTCTACAAATACAGATAATGAAGAAGAGAAGCGGTACTACGATATATCAGGTGATTTTGAAGAGAATTTAGAGGTTATTGGAGATTCTATTGGGAATGATGTTTCAGGAAATAATGATATCATCCATATTCCAGATTTACTACTTCAAATTGGAGCAAATGAAGGCGAACAATTTGAGGTCGCATTAACCGATGCTCGGATCAAATCTCTAGGAATGGACAACGTGCAGGTTATTGATCCCTCTCAAGCAGAAGATGCGCTAGAACGTATTGATCAAGCGATTGAAACAGTCTCAAGCGAACGAGCAAAATGGGGGACGTATCAAAATAGATTAGAACATATAACCAATAACTTAGGAGTTTATCGAGAAAACTTAACCGCTTCTGAATCTAATATACGTGATTCAGATATGGCCTTAAAAATGACTGAGTTTACAAAACATAATATATTAAATCAATCAGGAACTGCCATGCTCGCCCAAGCCAATCAGCTGCCGCAGGGGATCTTGCAGTTATTACAATAAGGGAGGATAGATTACTCCCTTAATATCTCCAACTACCAAAACAGCTGACGGATCATTTGTATTCTGTACTTAAAGACTCCGAAAAAATTGTTTTACTTTAGGCATGTTTAACTTTCTTTGTTAAAGGATCAAAGTATAAGTAAAACTACGGCACGTAAGGACTCGGTGGCAAACCGAGTTTTTTAAAAAGGTAAGAAACTATAAATATTTGGCGTTTTACATGTCTAGCGCCTACTCGCTCGAGATTCCTTCGGTCCGTCAATGGAAAGCAAAGATCAGCTTTCCATATGCCGACCCTCCAGGACTTGTCGCTCGTGAGCAAGGCGCTTGCGCTTTTCTTATGCAGCATTGTCAGGAGTGATAAAAACTAGTTGATGTTAATTGGTTGTTTAAAACAAATTTATCCACAAGCTCTTCTCTGCCAAAAATACATGCAGGCTAGATTCATGTTGGGTGTATGGACCGCGGCTGTGTGATCACTAATAACCTGCTGCCTCGAAGGCAGGATGAAGTACATTATTTGTCTTCTAGTAAAGGAAATGATCTTCCAATAATGGCTTCTACTCGAAAGTAACGATCAAGTCCTCTTTCCCTGAATGCATGCGTCATATTAGTTATGGTTTGGAGATCAGAAACTTCAAACAGAAAACAAGCATGCCACCCGATATTGTTGCCTGGTCCTGAGGAGAACAGGTCTGCGTCAATGGTTCCAATCAATGTCGCATCACCAGATTTCCATTCCTCAAAAATTTCCTTCAATTGAGGTATAAGTGTAGTATTTTTTTCTTCTGATGTTGTATCAAACCATCCAGTAGATTCAAACTGAATCAACACTCTGAATGGAGGTTGAGCTTTAGGTCGAAGCACGTCTTTAGGTGTTTCCATTATTTCATCTCCTTTCCGCCTTATATTATTCTTCTTTTATCCATTCTTTTAAGTGCTCCACATTATTAATATAGTAATAGCCATCCGTTTTACTAATAGTTCCCGCTTTGTCTAATAATGTCATGATATTAGATACACTGACCCGGGATATACCTGATAAATCAGCCATTTCTTGATGGGTGAATTTTATGGTTATTTTACGACCCCTGTCAGTGTCATGCCCGTATACCTCAGATAATTTGTAGAGGTAGGTCATAATACGTTCATTGGCATTCATAAAGCTAATTTCTTTAATATGCTTAATCATAGCATTCAACTTGCCCGTTAAGTTATAAATAAGTCTTTCATTTAAATTTCTATCTTTAAAAATTTTTTCTAGAAAGTCATTGCGGTGAATGAAAGCTATCCGACAAGGTGTATTAGTTGTGGTAGTTACAAGAGCTGGTTGACGTTCGAGCGCACAATTTTCACCGAAAATACTTCCTGGGTTTAATATAATGACCGATTTTTCGTTCCCTGCCTGGTCAAAAAGAGACATGCGGACTCGTCCCTCGACAATGAAATAAATATAATGATTCATGTCTCCTTGTACATAAATGATTTCATTTTTCTTGTAGGTTTTTTCTGGGGCATTAGTAAAGATTGATCGAAAATCATCAAACCGGCTATGATACCATGGCGGTGCTAATTTGTATAATAGTTCCGTTCTTTTCGTACTTTCATTAACCATGTTATCCCCCCTCTAATTTAACTGAAAATTATAAATAGTAAATAAATACTATCATCAAATAAAAACATTTAAAAGTAGAAATACAGAAAGACCTTGGGAGTGTTTTGAACGAAAATGTAAAGCAGTTTACAGAAAATATATAAAACTCGTTTCATAATTGTATTATTACCTTATGCAACGATACGTTCATTTAATTCTCTTCCCCCTTCAGAAAGGAAGTGATTATATGCTAGAAGCATTTCGTACCGAAAGACTGAATTTTCCAATTTTTAAAGAGAAAATTCAGCTTTCTAGCTGCTCACAAAGTGCAATGCATGTATCGGTAAAAGAGGCAGTTAATGATTATTTTCGCACATGGGAAGTAAATGGGATGGATTGGAAAGGGTGGATGCAAGCGTGTGAAAACGCTCGTTTGTCATTTGCCAAAATGATTAATGCAGATAAAAAGGAAGTAGCTATCGTATCCAGTGTATCTCATGCCGCTTCTAGTATTGCAACGAGTTTGATCAAAAACAATAGAAAGAAAATATTAGTTACAGAACTTGATTTTCCTACTATCGGTCATGTTTGGCAGTCGCACCGAGATTCATTTGATGTCACATTTATTAAAGGCAAAGAAAACGATTGGATAGACAAAGAAGATTATAACACCATGTTAGATGAGAACACCTTATTAGTCAGCACTTCTCATGTCTCGTATTATGATGGCTACAAACAACACTTAAAAGAAATTGCAGATGTCGTTCATCATAAAGGTGCTTATTTATTCGTCGATGCTTATCAATCTTTTGGACAATGTGAAATCGATGTGAAGAAAATGAACATAGATATGCTTGCAACAGGCCTGCAGAAATATGCATTGGGCATACCAGGCATTGCATTTTTATATATAAAAAATGAGATAGCACAATCACTAACACCTAAAATAACCGGTTGGTTTGGTCAAAGAAATCCTTTTTTATTTGACATAAGAAATACAGACTATGCCGACAGTACCGTCCGGTTTGATACGGGAACATTTCCAATGGTTAATGGGTTTGCTGCAGAGGCTGCATTAAAAGTATTAAATAAGTTTTCTATGGATGAGGTAGAAAAGAGGCTTCAATACTTATCCGGGATCGCTATTGAAGAAGCAGATAAACGAGGGCTGCAAGTCAAAAGTCCAAGAGATCTGGAACGAAAAGGGTCTAACACAGCTATATTAGTGAACAATGCTTCTGAGGCAGAGAGTCGTCTTTTAAAACAAAATATTATCCTTTCTGCTAGAAATGATGTTTTACGTATCGCTCCTCATTTTTACAATACGGAAGAGGAGGTGATAACGGCAGTAGAAGCAGTTGCCGATTTCACCACAAATCTCTAACGAAGGAGGAGTTCGACCATGTCATAGTCGGCATGGAGAGGTATCCATACGATGAATCACTGACGGTGCCTGTGTTTACCATCATAAAGGGGGTTAATTCTTTGGCGAACAAGTTGGAAAAGGATGTTCCTGTTCAAGAAGACGAGAATGTTGATCTTTTAATTAAAGAACACACGTATTTACTCCCAAGAACAAAACTAGGTTGGGTGCTTTCGACTATTGTCTTTTTTGCCTTTCTGATGGTTTATCCTGGTTTAATGGTATTTAATATAGCAGAGCCTTTCATTTTAGGTATGCCTTTTTCTTATGTGTGGCTGACGTTTTGGGTGCACGTCATCATGGCAGCAGGAATTATTGCAGCAAAAAAATTGTGGGTTTAAATAAGGGGGTTAACATGTGGAGGAAACAATTGTATCTATACTGATTGTCGTTCTCTTTACCTTTATTGTCCTTTCCATTGGTATTTTTGGCTGGGCCCGAAAACTTGATTCCACTGCCAGTGACTATTTTGTAGCTAGCAGAACGCTTGGGTTTTTCGCTTTGTTTTTCACATATACTGCCACATATCACAGCGCTTCCGCATTCTTAGGGACAGGAGGATTCTTATACCAGCATGGTATTGCGTATTGGGCTATCGGCCCTTACACACAAACGTTAGGAGCTATTCTGTTGTATATCTTCGGCAGCCGCGTTTGGCTGTTAGGAAAAAAATATGGGTTTTATACTCCAGGAGATTTGTTAGGTACTTTTTATGAAAGTAATTTCTTGAAAATTATAACAGGTATCGTTTTAGCAGCTTTTGTGATTCCGTATGTTCAGTTGCAGCTTGCCGGTGCAGGCTGGATTACCGAGTTTGTCACTTTCGGGTCTGTTCCATACACTTGGGGTGCAGTTATTCTAGGTTTAGTTGTTCTCGTGTACGTTTATCTAGGCGGCATGCGCTCTGTAGCATGGACTGATATTTTTATGGGTGTTTTTATGTTTTTTGCTATTGTTATTGGCTGCTGGGTGCTCACTAATATCATGTTTGGAGGACCGAATGAAGCATGGAAAACAGTAGCTGAGGTTGCACCTGAACAGCTGGTTCTGCCTGGAGAGCCAGGATATTTCACTTTACCAATGGCATTTTCCTGGACGGTTATCATTACTATTGGTCTAAGTGTAGCTGCCCCGCACGTGATTATGAGAATGTTTTCTGCTACTTCTATTCGTGTACTAAAGTGGGTAGCAGTGCTGTCTCCTTTGTTTCTTGTGTGGATCTATATTTCCTATGTATGGTTTGGTATCGGGACAAAAGCGTTACACCCAGGTGTTGAGTATCCTGATGAAATTTTTCCGAGGTTTTTGTTTGAACACACGCCGACTATCCTCGCAGCCCTTATTTGTGCAGGTGGTTTAGCAGCTATGCTTTCAACGGCAAACTCACAGTTGCATGCTTCTAGTGCGCTGCTTACCCGGGATGTTTTTAACACTTTAAAAAAAGATTCTAGCGAACAACAGTTATTAATGGTAGGACGTTTAGCCATATTAGTTATTTTCGTTTTTTCAGCGTATGCCGCTTTAGAGCAGCCGCCATTACTGGCAATGTTAATTGCCTTAGCTACTGGGGGGATGGCTCAAATCTTTCCTATGTTAGTGGGGGCGTTATTTTGGCCAAGAGCCACAAAGGCTGGTGCACTCTCTGGGTTTATCGTGGGATCGGTTATTATCGTGTGGTTTGAATTGGGGAGTATTAATTTATTTAATATGATGCCGGGTTTTTGGGCGCTCATTTTTAATACGTTTGTTTTTATTATCGTAAGTCTTCTCACGCGGCCGCAGCCAGCGCGATTGATTCGTCAATTCCATGGATTTTTAGATTCTGATGAAGCAAAACAAATGTTAAAACTATAATCAAGACAAAAGGAGTACGTTTCCTATGCGTCACGATATCGAATTATCATGGCCTCTATTACATGAGACCATACGCGCCCGATTATTAACTGAATTTCATGCAGACCTATGTGCGGAGATAAGAGATACATTGCCATTTAAAAGCATTCAGAGCCACGCAGTCGTTGCTGGGAAACAGATGTACTTTCCTTACCGGCTGCTTCCTTCTTCCAAATCCTTTCAATATGAAAAAATGAACGCGCAGCCTCTTGGCAGAATTAATATAGAATTGGACTTTCAATATATCGCCATGAGCTATGGGCCGATGACAGAACCTGTATCTGCACTTCCGATTGCACAAGTGATTGATGAAGATATTGAAAAATTGTGTACTGTCGGAGAGAAAGTTTGGCATAATCTTTTATACTCTGAAAATTATATCCAAGTTCTCATGAGAGAAAGCGGTGATCATCATTACGCTTGATAAAACATTAAAATTCGTTGAAGAAGTGGAGGCGGAAATTGATCATATTTGGTTAGAGGAGCCGCATGATGTTTTTGCATTAAAAAACGGATGTCTACCCTCAGGAGCGGGAATTTATAATCAATATTTTTCAGTATTAGTTATGCTGAGCGGGGAAATGAGAACACTAGCCATTCATATTTTTGCTGATTTAATAGATTTAGGGAAGAAACAGGAGTTTGAAATGATACATTTACGTTTGATGGTAAAACGAATGCTTACAATCGATTGCGGCGTCATTGGATATTTCGGTCTCCCGTCCTACGCTAATTTCTTAGACGAGTATTATGATCTAGTTGAGAAGGTAGAAACAAAAGATGAATTTTTAAAAATAACGAAAAGCATGTTCACGTTAACAAACCGTTATCAAATGTGGCTCCACCAAATCTTTCCTTGGTCGCTATCCATGTTTTTTAAACAAAAGAATCCAGAGGAGTATAAAGAGTTGTATGAAAAGCTCACACAAAAAGAGAAGAAGAGCTGACTTTTAATTGGACACAAAGCAGCTGCTATCACCGGTAGGAACGTGTTTACCTACCGGTGTTTATCATTATAATTCTTTTACATATTAGTCTTCAAAATGGAGTTTTTAAAAAGAAGGTGAGGGGCATACAACCTCTTGTTGAAAACAGTACGGATGAGAAAAGGATAGAAAAAGAAGGCTTTGTTTATTTTGCTCTATGTTTTAATTTTATCGTTACTGTAATGAATACTTCTATGTTTAATATCGCCATCCCTGATATATCAAATGATTTTTCTCTCACGCCGTTTGCAGCCTCCTGGATAGTAACGAGCTATTCTGTTGTTTTTGCTATTGGTTCGATCTGTTATGGAAGATTATCTGATCGTTTCTCTATCCGTTCATTGCTAACGTTTGGACTGATTCTTTTTGGGGTTGGATCTTTAAGCGGAGCTGCGGCCTCTAACTTTTTTATATTGGTTCTGGCTCGTCTCATTCAAGCAGCAGGGGCATCCTGTATTCCCGGCCTGGGGATGGTTTTAACCACAATATATATTCCGTCTTGCCGGCGTGGATTGGCAATGGGGAAATTGAATGCAGCAGCTATATTAGGTATGGGATTTGGCCCCTTATTAGGCGGCTTAGTCACGTACTATTTAGGCTGGTCTGCTTTATTTTTGATGACAGCTTCAGCTGCAGTCATGATTCCTGTTTATGTAAAATACCTTCCCATCGAAAAAAATTCGGATACCTCCTTTGATATAGTCGGCCTGCTATTGTTTTCTGCCGGACTTATATCACTTTTGCTGATTGTAATAAGCGGTTCCTGGTTTTTTGCTTTCGGCGCGGTTTGCTGGTTGTTTTTCCGTCTGCATATACGAAAAGTGAAAAAATCTCCCTTTATTCCTGAAAATTTAATAACGGATAAAAGATACATTCTTTCAGTTCTGCTCGGTTTTTTAGTGTTTTTTATTAATTTTTCCGTTATGTTTATCGTTCCTTTAATGATGGCTAATCTTTTCGAGTCTTCAGCCCAGGAAATTGGACTTATTATTTTTCCAGGGGCAATTGGATCTGCATTGGCTGCATTATTTATAGCCCGCTTACTTGATCGTTTTGGAGTGGCAATCATTCTAAGAATCAGTATGTTGTTTTTGTGCTTGTCGTGTTTGTTATTTTCCAGCTTTGGGTACCACTCTTCTTTGTCGGTATTATTGTTTTATATGATATCGATGCTTAGTTTTTCATCGGCAAATACAGGAATACCTAAGTATCTTTCTATGTATCTAAAGGAAAATCAGGTAGGTGTTGGGATGGGAGGATTTCAGCTTATGCAGTTTTTTGGAGGTGCGTTTGGAGCTACTGTAACGGGTAAACTATTAAATACGCTCTCCGAACGGGAGAATGCTCTACTCTTATTCTGGAGAGGGGAAGGTGTACAGTACAGTGATACCTTTCTTATTTTAACATTGCTCTCTTTTGTGGCTTTCATTATCCATTATTTTTTGCAAAAAACAATCACACAAGAATGATCGCTTTGGAATTCGTATCTTCCGGTTTCAAAATAATTTTTTGCCGCAGCTTTCTAGGTTGCGGTCTATTTGCATGCCTGAAGAGTGGTTTATATCCGCTCATCATGTAAGAGAAGAGGCCTGGATGTTATCGGATAAAAGGTGGAGCGAAAAAAGTTACATTTTGTCATTTGAGACTTTTGTATTAGATGAAGATAGTGTAATATTATTATAGGTCTTTAGTTGTTTATATGGAGGGGAAACATATGGGGAAAAAGAAGCAAGGTAGATTTTACCGGAGAGCAGCTAAATATACTGCAGCTGTTCTGTCGGCAGCTGTTATTGTACCGGCTGCTGTAAGTATGTCGGATAGCAGCTTTGAAGAAGTAGTTGAAGCAAATAACCATATTATTATTAATGATGTCGATGATTTGAAAAATATGGAAAACGATCTGAACGGAGATTATAAATTAGGTAAGGACATTGATCTTTTTGGAGAAAGCTGGGAGCCAATCGGTGACTCATCTGACCCATTCACAGGAGAGCTTGATGGAGATGGTCATGTGATCAGTCATTTAACCGTTGACGAATCGACAAACAACGTCGGTTTGTTTGGTTACATAGAAGGTGCAACTATTGAAAACTTTACGCTTCAGCATGGGGATGTAAAAGGACATCGTTATACAGGAGGCTTGGCTGGGTATGCGAATAACTCAACCATCAATGATATATCTGCTCATCATCTCACCGTTCGAGGAAATGATAATACAGGCGGATTAATCGGATTTGCTTACAATAATTCGGTGGTCCGTAACTCTTCTGTCAGCGAAGGTGTAGTAGAAGGAAAAGCGGATACAGGCGGTCTGATTGGAGACAGTAATACTTCATCAGTCTATGAATCCTACGCATCTGCAGATGTCGTTGGAACAAATCAAGTAGGCGGATTGGCAGGACACTTCCGCGGTTCTAATTCTAATATGGAAGAGGCATTTGCTATTGGGGAGGCAAATGGTGAAGTAAATGTTGGAGGCTTGATCGGAAGAGGTTATCGAGCCGCCCTAGACAATGCATACGCTACTGGAGATACAACAGGAGAAGAAAAAGTTGGTGGACTTGTCGGTTTCGCTGATGACTTTAGTGTTAATCGTGTCTACTCTACAGGGAATATTGATGGGGGTGAAACAGCAGGGGGACTTGTAGGTGAGCTGGATGGTTCCGTGTTTCGTGCGTTTGCCTTAAATCCTGAGGTGACGGGAGACAGTAAAGTCGGACGAACATTTGGCGATATGACAGGTGGAACATACTCAAGAGTCTATGCCTTGTCAGAAACAGAAGGTTCCGGGCATTCCTCCTATATGATCGATACCATAGATACGACAGAAGCACTGGAAGAGTCAACTTATTCTGATACAGGCTTTGTTTTTTCCAATGTATGGGGTATTGATGAAGAAGAGACACTGCCTTATCTGGAATTCAACCCGGCAAGAGTAGAGTATGACCCTGAAACGGGCGAATGGATTAATCAATATGTGCATCAGGAACTTATTTTTAATTGGCTGCCTATGTATAACGATGATGGTGACGAAGCGGAAGAATATCGTGTATTTAAAAATGATGCAGAAGTCGCCGTTGTAGAAAACACTTTTTATGTAGATGAAAATGCGCAAGTGGGTGAAACGAACAAATATAGTGTGGAACCGATTTTTAGTGACGGAACGACTGGGGATCCAATAGATGTCGAGCCGGAACCAGGACCGGGTGATGACGGCGGTGGAAATGATGACGGCGGTGGAAATGATGACGGCGGTGGAAATGATGACGGCGGTGGAAACGATGACGGCGGTGGAAACGATGACGGCGGTGGAAACGATGACGGCGGCGGAAACGATGACGGCGGCGGAAATGATGACGGCGGCGGAAACGATGACGGCGGCGGGAACGATGACGGCGGCGGAAACGATGACGGCGGCGGAAACGATGACGGCGGCGGAAACGATAGCGGTGGTGGAAACGATGATAATGGTGGAAACGACGACGGAGGCGGAAATGAAGGGCCAGGTACTGACGATCCCGGTACCCCAGGCAATCCTCCAGATGAACCTACGGTAGAAGAGCCAGAAGATTTAGAAGAGCCAGCTGGCCCTGGCATTGAAATAGGGTCTGATTTCATCCGTATTGCTTGGGAACCGGTTCCTGGAGCGGCTTATTATGAGCTGAACCGTGACGGAGAGACTATTTATGTGAAAGATGAGGATGGTGAAGGTCTACATTCCTACGTAGATCATCCAATAGATCCGATGGAAATGTATAATTATGAAATTATTCCGCACGACGGAGAAGGCGATGAAATCGAAGACAGTTCCATTGGCATTGATTCTATACCGAAACCAGAATTTACCAGCATGACTTATACCGATGATGGAAGCTCTGTTGATTTGGATCATGAAAATGGAGAATCGGTTTATGTCGAAGCATCTCAAGAAGAGCCAATTCAGATCACCGCTTCTTATGAAGACAATCATGATGATCTCGTATTAGAATATTATACCCAGGCCGATGGATGGACAGAATATGATGAAAATATCGAGTTAAACCAAACCGATACCGTTTATTTACGCGTACGTCTCCAAAAAGACGATGAAGAGGATCAAGTGAGTGCTTACTCTTACTTACGATTTATTTGGGAAGATGATGATCAGGATGAAAATACGGATTCTTCCTACCCAGACGAAAGTGAAACAGCAGGCTTTCAGGAAATGACACGATATAACAACTTGAATCCAGAGGGTACCGTAACGATCAAATTTACAGAAGCGCTGAATAGTGATACAGTGAATACCAATAACGTGAGAATTTTTAATGAGCATCAAGATCGCGTGAACGATGTTATAATTGAAGCAAGCGGCGACCGAATTTTTGTCCATCACGATGATTCTTTTGTACCGGGTCAATATGAAATGTTTCTCATGGAAGACATAGAAGGAGAAGACGGCGGCAATCTTACTCAAGGTGCTATCGTTACGTTCACCGTAACAGATTAATAGAGTGATCAAAGGCTTCAGCTTATGCTGGAGTCTTTTTTCTAGTTTGCTGCAAATGTAGGATAGTACATTGGAACGATACTTTAAAAAGGTAAAGAAATACTTCAATTTACACAAATCACAGTTCTATTCAAACCCTATTAGATGTTTCTTATATTTAACACATCAGCTCCTCTCTATATAGCATCTTCTGCTAGGGGTTAACATACATTCGGCTTTCTTTTTTCTTGCCTGTTTAAAGTGTATATTATATTCTTTTTATAAGAACATATGTTCCTTATTGGGAGGAGATAAAGCTATGCCCATTGATCATGACCGCTTATTTAAAGAGCTGTTGTTTAACTATTTTGAAGAGTTTATACTGTTATTTTTCCCCGACGTCTATGAAATGATTGATTTTCAAGATACCCGTTTTCTTTCCGAAGAGCTATTCACAGACGTAACCGAAGGCGCAACGTATCGTGTTGATTTGTTGGCTGAGACGCGGTTAAAAGGGGAAGATACCCTTATCATTATCCATGTTGAGCCCCAAAGTTACGTACAACATCAATTCAATGAACGAATGTTTCTTTACTTCAGCCGTTTGTATGAAACCTACCGCCGAAAGATTCTTCCCATTGCTATTTTCAGCTACGATCATATCCGGGATGAACCCGACACTTTCCAAGTTTCTTTTCCTTTTGTCAATGTACTTCAATTTCGCTTTCTCACACTTGTGTTAAAACAACAAAACTGGCGTCGTTATATTCGGTCAAACAATCCCGTAGCCGCTGCCTTACTTTCCAAAATGGGGTATACTATAGACGAACGAATTGAAGTAAAAAAAGAGTTTTTGCGCATGATTGTACGCATGAACATAAATCCGGCAAGCCAAACATTAATCACTGGCTTTTTCGAAACCTACCTCACCCTCACCCCGCCGGAAGAAGAGCAATTAATCAAAGAGGTGAAACAGATGAAAGACAAGGAAGGAGACGAAATAATGGAAGTGATGGTGTCCTATGAGCGCAGAGGTTTGGAAAGGGGAATGGAAAAAGGTATAGAAAAAGGAATAGAAGAAGGAATAGAAATAGCAGCTAGAAATATGGTGAAAAAGGGAATGGATGAAGCGATTATTTCGGAAGTGACTGGGCTTACCAAGGAAAAGATAGAAAGTCTAAAGAAAAACGATGACACGTTAAAATAAAAGCAGAGAATTTTACATTTTAACTATGACAAGTTATGTCGATATAAATAAAAAGTACATGCATGAATTTGGACTATGGGAGGTGGAAACATGGATATTGGTGCAATGTCAATGGCGATGAGCCAGGGACAAGTCAAACAGCAGGCTAGTATGTCTGTGATGAAGCAGGCGATGGAAACAGGGGAACAGCAAGGAGAATTTGTGGACAAGATGCTGGATTCTTCTGGTGGCAAGGCTGTTCAGCAAGCGGCTGAACCGCACAAAGGCAGTTCTGTCGATTTTTCGGTTTAAGAAGCCATCCGCCTTCTCCGTGTTTCGGGGAAGGCTTTTAAAGGAGTTAGAATCATGACGGAAAATCATAAAGTTTGGTGTGATGATTGCGGAAAACTGACCCCTAATATGGGGGCGGGCTTATGTGCTGATTGTTTTCCGAGCTATCGGGAGGATTTTGTGAAAGTGAGGCAGTATGTAAAAGGAACCCAAGAGGCGACAATGATCGAAACGAGTAATGCCACCGGGGTATCGATTGACCGTATACGTAAAATGGTACGGGAACGGGCAATTTCCATTAAAAATACATAATAATCTAAATATTTATCTCGTTTAACCGATATAAGTAAAAACCTATGGGGGAATGGAGGATGGGATAATGGGTTTTTCCGTATCAGGAGCGAATGGAGAGGGTATCCATTCTGCTCGTTCTTTTATTGAAGGAAAGTCATCCGAGCGTTCGATGACAGAAGAAATTCAGCACGCTGCCAAAGATCACCGGGCCGCGATGCTTGATCCGAAAGAACTGCAGGAGCAGGCAGATGGCATGAATAAAATGCTCGAAGCAAGCTACACGGATTTGAAATTCAATGTGCATGAAGATTTGGACCGTATTTATGTTCAGGTGCTCGAGCGTGAAACCGAAGAAATCGTGAGAGAAATTCCGCCTGAAAAGTTTTTAGATATGGTCGCGTCGATGCTGGAGCAGGTAGGTATTTTAGTTGACGAAAAAGCATAGGTTTCGTGAAGCAGTTCCTTTTTCGGAGCTGTTTTTTCTTTTTTTCTTTAAATATAGTAGATAGCTTCCGATATAAATAGCAGATAACAATAGAAAGAGAGACCGTGGCGGCTCTTTTTTCTATTTTAGGAGGTTACGGGTGTGCAAGTAGATAATAGAGTAACGGGTTTTGCTTCTGGGATGGACATTAACCAGCAGGTGCAGGATTTAATGCGAGTGGAACGGCAGCCACTTGTAAAAATGGAACAAGACGCTTTGAGGCTGCAATATGAAATGGAAGACTACCGGGAAATGAACCGGGAATATCAATCTTTCAGTGATTCTATTTTTGATGGAATTATTCGCCGTTCTAATACAACTGCTAAAGAAGCGATAAGCTCGAATGAAAATTTAGTAGAGGCCAGTGCTTCTGCTGACGCCAATGAAGGAAGTTATACGATTTCAAATATCACACAGTTGGCCAGCGCTGCCACGAATCAAAGTAAAGATACGAATGGAGATCCGGTTGAGGTAACGGACGATAACGGCGAACGATTGGATCCAGATGAGTCGCTTTGGGATCAATTACAAAATACAATTAATTGGGATACTGCAGATGGGGAAAACAGTGAATTTTCCTTTAACATGACGATGTATAATGAGGATGGAGCTCATACAGAGGAATTCACTTTTAGTGGAACGGATACTTTAAATGATGTGTTAGACGGCATTAATAACTCTAATGCTGGTGTAAATGCTTATTACGATGATTTTTCTGGTCAGGTAGCAATTACAAGAAGTGAGACGGGGAATTTCAACCAAAGTGGAAGTGAAATGGAATTTTCGGAAAATTTTTTAGGAAATGTTTTGAGTCTACATTCTGAGAATGAAACTGGCGGGGAAAACGCGATATTCGAAATGAATGGAATAGAAACAGAAAGAACTTCCAATACGTTTGAGGAAGATAACGTACAGTTTACCTTGAACAATACTACGACAGGTGATGAATCTGCTAGTATTAATGTGAGCGCAGATACAGAAAGTATTAAAGAAACCATCATGGGATTTGTGGAAGATTACAATGAAATGATCGAAAAAACAGATGAGAAGCTTAGTGAAGAGTATTACAGAGATTATCCTCCTCTTACAGAGGAGCAGCGCAGTGAAATGAACGAAACAGAAATTGAACAATGGGAAGAACGATCTCAAAGCGGCTATCTTCGCCGTGATAGTATTTTGACAAACGGGCTGGATACGATGCGCCAGGATATGTACGCGGAAGTAGATACCGGGGATGGCGCTGCTTTTTCGCATTTAACGGAGATTGGTATCACGACAAGCAGTGACTACCGGGAACGAGGAAAGCTGGAAGTAGACGAAACCGAATTAGAACAAGCGATTCAAGAAGATTCTGAAGCGGTGTATCAGTTGTTCTCTGCTGATGGAGAATCCTATGAAGAAAAAGGGGTAGCACGTCGCGTTCGGGAATCTCTTGATCATACGATGGATAGTATTTCCGAACGTGCCGGTGGTCCCGCCATGCCTTCTCCTGATCAATTTACAATCGGGCGTGAAATGAATAATCTCGATGATCGGATGAGTAACTTCGAACGCCGCATGCAGAAAACCGAAGAGCGTTACTGGGATCAATTTACCCGCATGGAACAAGCAATGGCAGAAGCAAATGCCCAGGCCCAGCAAATGCAGCAGCAAATGGCTGGTATGGGCGGCGGCATGATGTAAGAAGGGAACATTTATAAAGAGCAGGGCGAAATGCCTTGCTCTTATATTTTTTATTACCAATCCTTTTATTATTCTTTCATGGAAATATTTTGGATATAGGGTCTCCTCTTCAGGAATAAAACGAGTCAAATAAGGATGTGAATAATGGATATTTGGAAAATGTATGCTGTCACTTTTGTGGAAATAACTGATTTTCTTAGTCTTAGGTTTTTCTTAGCTGAAAATCTATTACGTAACGTTTATGAGAGTGCTGGTATTGCATATGTGGGCAATGTCGGAGTTGTTTGGTTTGGATTATCTTTTTTCTTGTTTTGTCTTTATTCCTTGTTTCGTTTTTTTATCCTGTCAAAAAAGAACGCGTTCCTAACCTATTTGGGCTGCTTACACGGTTGTTTCTCCTTTTGTAAGAGGAGAAATGTAACCATTAATTGAAGAGAATTCTGGTTATTTTTATCGAGTCATCTTGGATTTTTTCTCTTTATATTTTAATTTATTGCAATATTTTCGATATTTTTCATTGTATCCTAATATTCAATCATAACCGGAGATAGGCGCCTAAAAGATATCTGCCACCAATAAACTATGGATGGATCGAAACCGGTGTCCCTATTGGTATAATACTTGCTAGTTCCTCCACGTCGTGATTATACATTCGAATACATCCTCTTGATACCGCTTGACCTATCGAACTTGGGTCATTTGTTCCGTGGATTCCGTAATGCTGTTTTGATAAACTCATCCACATCGTACCAAACGGTCCTCCAGGATTAGGGGCTTTATTAATGACGATAAAATTGCCTATAGGTGTATCAAACAGTATTCTTCCCACCGCGATAGGATACTGTTTTTGCAGGACACCATCTCTTAGTAACCGCAGCCAGCGATTATTAATGGATACTTCAATCTGGTATGGAAGGGTGTAGGGATCAGGAAACCCTGGTATGACAATAGATTGACCAGGGTAAATAACATTTGGATTAATCGACGGGTTTGCACTAATGATGGCGGATAAGGGAGTGCGGTAATCCCTTGATATCTGAGTCAGTGTTTCACCGGGTTTAACTGTATGAATCAATGCAAGCACCTCCCGCTGGTTTCATTACATTTTATGTGCTTCCTTACGATTCATGATCTTCCCCGATTCAAAAAGAAGGGTACGCAGCCCTGTCTTTACGCTGGAGGTACTATTTTTGAACATAGGAGGAATTGTAGAGATGGTGCAGTTTCCTCTGGAAATATTGACATAGGAGTGAATGTCTCCATGTCAAAGAAGTAAGAACGACGATAAGCGAGCTTTTAAGTAAGTAAACGGGTAGTTCCTGCAGCCATAATATAGTAGATTAAAAACATAAAAATTTATAAAAATTGTAAGGTGGCTATTGTTTAATATAGAACTTATGTTCGTGTATAATAGAAGAAATGAAAGAATGGAGGGATCCCATGGAAGGTGTGTTGAAAAGAGCATTAGCAAGTGGGAAACCAGTGGAAATAATATATGAAGCAAAAGACGGCAGACTCAGCCATCGCCCCGTGACCGTACACCGAATGAATGAAAAAGACATATTTAGGATGGTGTCACACCAAACGCGGTCTTCGCTCTTTGAAAATGAAAAATGTATTATCGGCGATTCCTATACGAACACATTACGCCTGAAAAAGCCAGAGGGGAGACCTCTGGTTTTATTTAAAGGTAAGAAATTATAAATAGTTGGCGTTTTTGATGTCTAGCTTCAGCGCCCAGCCGCTCAGGGGCACACGAGAAAGAGGAACTTTTGCTAAAACCGCGAACGTCCTGTCGCAACGCAAAAGTCAACACCTCCTGTGCAAGCCAGTTCAGCGTTGTCACAGGACGTCCTTCCACACGATGTGGTGACTTCTACGTTGCACACTCGTCGCCAAAAACGCCACGTCCTGTGGCATTGGCGACATTAGCACATCCTATGCGTCGACGTGTGCGATCTTAGTAGAAGTTCATTTAAATTAGCTGAACGTCTTATGTCTTCCCTTTCGACTCCGGGCCGCAGGCGACCCTGCGCGAAAGCTCCAGAACCTGTCGCGGCTGACCAGGGCGCTTTTGCTTTTCTTAATTTCGAGAAATGTATATTTTACAAAGACTTCCGTCGACTGGATGTGCCATATTTTTTCAACACGTTATGAAACGCTTTATCTCCAATGTTTGCACCATGTAAAAATCAATGGGAATTTTGTACATAATTGTAAAAAAATTGTTAGTTAATATAACAGAATTATTTTTATTATCTAAATATTCAGTTAAAGTGAATGTTGAAAGGGGGGAACCAAATAGTTCTGTACAACCACGTCGTATCAATACTTTTAGGAGGAATGAAATGAAATATTCTCAATTCAATAAGGACATTACTCGAAGACAGTTTCTTAATGGATTAGGCAAAGTCGGCGGCACGGTAACTGTTTTTGGAGCTATGCAAAGTTTGGGATTATTATCAGCACCTTCTGTAAACGCAAATTCGTTTGAGCCTCCCAAACAAAGTGATTTATCTGCTGTCCAGAAAAACGGCAAACGCATTATTATTTTAGGAGGCGGGCTAGCTGGGATGGCTGCTGCTTATGAGTTAAGTAAAGCAGGCTATGATTGCCAAATCCTTGAAGCCCGGGGAAGGTCTGGCGGCAGGAATTGGACAGTTAGAAAAAATACGGAAGAAACAGACACAGACGGGGTAACTCAAAAAGCTTCCTTTGATAAGGATCTATATTTTAACGCGGGGCCTGCACGAATTCCTCAGCATCACGTCACCCTGGACTATTGCCGGGAATTGGGTGTTCCCATTGAACCATTCACCAATGTCAATGAAGCGGCCTATTACTACAATGAAGACGTTGGTTTACTATCGAATAAAAAAATTCGTAAACGTGCTGCCAAAGCGGATATGCGGGGGTATACTTCCGAACTGCTTGCAAAAGCCCTCGATCAAAACGCTTTAGATCAGCCTCTCACTTCAGAAGATAAAGAAAGACTTACTTCTTTTCTTCGATCAGAAGGTGGGCTTTCTCGAGACTTATTTTATGAAGGATCCAGTGCTCGTGGATATAACACTCTTCCTGGCGTGGATGAAGGGGTAATGGAAGACCCTTTTGACTTCAGTGCTCTTCTCCAGTCCGGTTTCGGAAATAATTTTAGTTCAGAATATAGTTTTAACCAGCAGATGATGATGTTTCAGCCAGTTGGCGGCATGGACAAAATTCCAGAAGCATTTGAAAAACAAGTGAAAAACATGATCACATTTCATACAGAAGTCCAAGAAATTCGCCAGTCAGAAGATGGTGTACGAGTCGTATACAAAGACCGTTCGTCCCGACCCAAAGAAATCAACGGGGATTATTGCATATGCACGATTCCTCTTCCAGTACTTAAAGATATTCCAGCTGATTTCAGCTCTGAAATGGCAGAAGCTATTAAAAGTATTAACTATGCAAGTACCGGTAAAATTGCCTTGCAGTTTAAAAGAAGGTTTTGGGAAGAAGACGAAAACATTTATGGCGGTATGACAAACACCAATATGGATATCACTCAAATATGGTACCCGTCCTCTGATTATTTGTCCCAGAAAGGCATTTTAGTCGGATATTATAATTTCGGTGAAAATGCTGAAAAAATTGGTGACCTATCCATAAAGGAACGAGAAGCCCATGCCATAAAACAAGGGACAAAAATTCATCCTGCGTATCCCGATGAATTTGAGAACTCCTTTTCTGTAGCATGGCATAAAGTGAAATATAATCTTGGCGGCTGGGCTAGCTACAGCCAGGAAGATCGAGAAAGGTATTATCCAGTTCTTAAAGAGCCGGATGGGCGAATTTATATTGCCGGAGAGCATTTGAGTTATTACACGGGGTGGATGGCTGGAGCATTTGAATCGGCCCAATACGTGGTCGACAAAATCCATCAGCGTGTCATAAAAGAAGAGCCAGTTACGTCCAATGCTAGTTAATTAACAATAAAGGAGATTAAGTGAAAATGAAAAATCTGATAAAAAAGAATATAGTAACGGCAGTGATACTGTCATTAGTCATTATAGGTGCTACCAGTACAAACGTATTCTCTTCTCCAAGTGAAGGGAAGGGGGAAAATCCTAATATCGAACCAAAAGAAGTGACGTTTTATGGAAATGAATCTTCTTCTATCTCTTCATCAGTAGCTATGCCAGCTAATCAAGCTACGCTGCATTATAGCGGTACGGTCCCTCCAATGATTGATGAGGATGGGGATAATATGTACGAGAGATATGGAGATACAAAGCAGCAAGCAATTGGAATTCTTGAAAAATTTGAAGAAGATTTAGAAGGAAAAGGTCTTTCGATGGAAGATGTCACTTATTTACGTGTATATGTCACACCTGACCCAAATAAAGACGGAGAAATTGACTTTCAAGGCTGGTTTGATGCTTATGCAGAATTCTTTGATACCGAAGAAAATCCGGTGAAACCGGCTCGTTCCACAGTAGGAGTAGCTGGCCTTGTCAATGAGGATTGGTTAATTGAAATAGAAGCTTTTGCTGCTTATCCTCCAACCAATGAAATGGCTAATAGAATCAACAAATAGAAGAATATGAAAGGGGTATATTTATGTTGCAAAATATTGGTGTACCAGGGTTGATATTGGTTTTAGTTATTGCCTTGATTATATTTGGTCCTTCCAAACTACCTGAAATCGGACGGGCTTTTGGAAGAACGCTACATGAATTTAAACATTCAACAAAAGAACTAGTGTCTGATGATTCTAGTGATGAAATAAATGATAGAGAATATGCAAGTGAGAAAGTCAATACGTTAACAACAAAGGAAGAACATAGAAAAGCAAATTAAGGTGTGTTGCTGAGCAGGACTGAAACCTTTCATACAGGAACAGTGCCTGCTCTTTTTTTACACTGATGTATAAAATTTTAGCGTATATGAACAACGACGTCGTCAAAATGTTGAGGAAATCAGTATAAGTGCAACTAGGCAATCGCCTTTGCCTAAAGACTTGGTGCTAGCAGAGTTTTCTGCTTACGTGTTAGTGAAACTACGGGTGCTGTCCAAAAACTCCACGTTAAGCCGAGCTTTCTAAAAAGAAGAGGGGGAATAATTATGGAAAAGGCAATGTCGGCACCATTGTTAAATCACTTAGAAGAATTAAGAATAAGAATCATCATAACTGGCGGGTGCTTCATTCTCTTTTTCTTGTTATCCTTTCTAATTGTAGACCAAATTTATAGTTTCTTGATAAAAGACGTGGAGGGCAAATTAGCAGTGCTAGGTCCGGGAGATATCCTGTGGGTGTATGTGGCTTTAGCCGCTCTGGCATCCCTTATACTGACTATTCCAATCGCTGCTTATCAATTATGGAGTTTTGTTGCACCTGCTTTGGAAAAACAAGAAAAACGAGCAACATTTTTATATGTACCCGTATTTTTACTGTTATTTGTTATAGGGCTTGCTTTTGGATTTTATATTGTTTTTCCCTTAATGATGAATTTTTTGGTGGGAATAGCAGACGGGCAGTTTGAAACGATGTTTACGGTAGATCGATATTTTAAATTTTTATTCCAGGCAACCGTTCCTTTAGCTCTTTTTTTTGAATTGCCAGTCATTGTATTATTTCTTACTCACCTTGGTATTATTAATCCTCATCAGTTAGCGGCATATCGAAAATATGCTTATTTTATACTTATCATCATATCTGTACTTATTTCACCACCGGACTTTTTGTCAGATGTTTTAATTATAGGACCATTATTAATTTTATACGAAGTAAGTATTATCCTTTCCCAAATGGTTTATCGAAGAAAGAAAAATTAGTATCACTCGCCCTCTTCTCAAAAAATGTATGATAACATGCAATCTAGGAGGGGATATCGATGTCATCTGATACGATAGAGAATCAATCATTTACGATTTCTATGGAAAATGATTTGTATATTCGCGGAAACGTTCATGCACCGATGGAACGTACAAAAAAGCCCGTCGTGATCATTTGCCACGGTTTCAAAGGGTTTAAAGACTGGAATTTCTTTCCTTATCTCGGTGATGAATTAGCGAACGCCGGTTTTTACGCGATTCGTTTTAATTTTTCGCACAACGGAGTGAACGAGAAAGATTTTGATGAGCTCGAAAAATTCGCGGTGAATACATATTCGCGAGAACAAGCTGATTTGGCTGTTTTGTTTGAGCATATGAAAGAGGAAAAGCTGCCTTTTTCAAAGCAGTTTGATCTTAACCAAATCGGGGTGCTTGGCCACAGCCGCGGCGGGGCTAATGCGCTTCTTTTTGCAGCTGAACATCCGGAAGAAGTAAAAGCCGTGGTAACGTGGAATGGCGTGTGGGATGTTGACTTTTTTGGAGATGATCTAAAAAAAGACATGCGTGAGAGCGGCGTCGGTTACATTGCAAACAAGCGCACCAATCAAAACATGCCGTTAAAGGCAGATGTTTTAGATGATATGGAAACGAATAAAGAACGTTTTCATTTATTGACCCATTTAGAAGCGTTAAAAGCTCCCGTTCGTATCATACAAGGGGATGCTGATGGCGAGTGGCTCGTTAAAGGAGCGGACAAAATGGAAAAAACGTCTTCCAGGCACTCTTTAGCTCTTATTCAAGGTGCAAATCACACGTTTAACGCTGGCCATCCTTTAACCGAAACGACATCGCAGCTTGACGAAGCCATGAAAGAAACGATCTCCCATTTTCAAAACCTTTTATAATGAAATCTCTACTTTTCCCTTGCTTCTCTCGAGTGATGTTTCTTGAGAGAAGTATTTTTTTGTTCGTTAATTCTTTATATAGAACTTATTCATTTATGTTAATGTCCCATAAAGGAGGACGCGTCTTATGGATTTTGTATAATAAGATAATTTATGTTCTTTATTAAGAACATTGGAATGAGAGAGAGGGGATTGTTTGAAAAGCCATTAGCGCATGACATTTATGATTTAAAATGAAGCGGAAATTTAGTCGGTTCCATGGAGGCTTTTAAAAATGATCATTTAACGAACTGTCTTTTGTAATTTAGGGAAGGTTCCCTTTGCAAGACTTCCCAATTTGAACTTGGCGGCATGCCTTTTACCACATCCAAATGTTCTGCTTTGGTAGGGGGGAACACAGGCTGTTGCGAACTTTTTTAGGGCGTTTGCACTTTACAAATATTTTCTAAATAAAACCGCTGGCAAGCCGATATAAAATACAAGAAGTTTCTTCATTTAAAATTGACAATTGAATATAGAGAGGAGAGGCGTACATTCGATGAGGATTTCGGGTATGGCGTCTGGTATGGATATTGATCAAATGGTGAAAGATTTGATGCGGGCCGAGCGAGTGCCCGTGGATAAAATGGTACAGAAACGTCAGACAATAGAGTGGCAGATGGAAGAATATCGCAGCATAAACCGATTGTTTGACGAATTTCGTAATAATATTTTTGACACGGTCATGCGCCGGGCGAATATGGGGGCCCGTTCCGCTTCCTCCACCGACGATAGCCGCATTACAGCAACGGCATCTTCTACAGCTGGAAATGCTTCCTACCAAATATCAGAAGTAAAGCAGCTCGCTCAAGCCGCTTCACAAACAAGCAGCAGCCGCATTGGCTCTTCTGCCTTTGATTCTTCGAAAAGTCTGGCATCACAAGAGTGGGAAGGCTCAGATAACTGGAAAGCAGGGATGGTGGAGAAGGAAACGATCACGTTGGATGATCGGCAGCAGACATTTTCTATTGAAAAAGAAAATCTGCTGGATACTGCTGCAGAAGATATGGTAGTTACAGTAAATGGCAAGCTGTATGACGTAGTAACGGATGATACACCTTTAGAAGATAATCAAGTACGCGTCAGCTTTTCTGCAGAAAACGACAAAATCGACTTTGCATTTTCCGAAGCGCTCGCTGCTGATTCAGACATTTCTGTTCAATATTTTACAAAAGACGCTTCTGAAACGTTTACGCCCTCGGAAGCGAAAGATAGTTTTCAACTGAAAAAAGGAGCAATCGCCGCTGATTCTATGACGGTTACTATAGATGGAGGCAGTCCGCTCGAAATTATAACCGATTCTGATGTGGAATTGACAGCCGATCAGGCTTACGTTGACACGGAAACGGGGAAAATTCGTTTAGGCGCTAAAACAGAAGGACCGGTTGACGTGACATATACTCAGCAGTATATGAGCGGCGGCTTGACAACCTTTAACGAACAGGGAGAAGCCGTTAAAGATCGTTTTATTGTTCAAAGCAGCCAATCGATGGACAAGCTTATGCAGGATATTAACCGCTCTTCGCTTGGAGTTAGTGCCTTTTACGATGACTTTTCCGGCAAACTTGCTTTTAACCGCACAGAAGCTGGAAATTTTAATACCGATGGAGAAGAGATGATTTTCGAAGGTACTTTGTTTACAGAGGCCTTAGGAATGACCAATTCTAATGTGGGCACGAATGCAGATGGAAATCTGGTTATTACTGATCCAAATGGAGACAAAACGGAATTTAATGATTGGACATTAGAAGAGGGAGTACTAAAGGATAGTACAGGCGCAATCGTCGCGAATGAAACGATTACCGTAGATGGGGAAGAAGTCGGTGAGACAGATAAAAACGGCAATTTTACATACCTTGGATTTCAAGGCGGACAAAATGCCAAGTTCACTCTAAATGGATTGGAAACCGAACGAACAAGTAATACATTTACCGTAAACAGTATGACGATGACCTTAAAAGATACTTTTACAGCATCAGAAGAAACAGTTTCGATTCGTTCCTCTGTCGACACAGATTCTATTTTTGACACTATTACTGGATTTGTCGATGAATACAACGATATGCTGGACACTATTAACGAAAAATTAGGGGAAGATCGCTACCGTGATTATCCGCCGCTTACCGATGAACAAAAACAAGCAATGACGGATCGGGAAATTGAATTATGGGAAGAAAAAGCAAAAAGCGGGTTAATTAAAAACGACCGCACGATTTCCAGCTTTACTGATACATTCCGACTTGATCTTTATGGAAGAGTCGACACCGAATATGATACTGCCTACAATCAATTGACAACGATCGGTATTTCTACCACAAGCAATTACATGGACCGCGGGAAACTAGAGGTAGATGAAACGAAGCTGCGTGAAGCGATTGAAAACGACGCAGAAAGTGTCTTTGAACTGTTTGCAGCGGACGGGGACACACGACGAGAGCAGGGTATAGCTAGAAGACTTCGCGGCACGCTTGACAGTGCAATCGAATCATTGGCTGAACGAGCGGGCGGATTCAAGGGCAAAATACAAAACCATCAATTTACTCTCGGGAGAAATATTAACAATATCGACGACCAAATTTCTCATTTTGAACGGCGTCTTTCCGAGACCGAAGACCGCTATTGGCGGCAATTTACCGCTATGGAACAAGCTATAGCACGCGCAAACGAACAAGCCAATTATTTTTACACGCAGATGTTCGGAGGCGCTGGCGGCTTTTAACTTAACTCATCATGTAATGCAGATACACAGGAGGATTGAATAGTTATGGCATTTCAAAATGCACAAGCTGTTTATCAAAAAAATATGAAACAGGCCGAAGCCTATAAAAAAACAGCTCCAGCCCAAAAAGAACAGACGTATACACCGTCAGCTGCAGCTGAGGATACAGCAGCTCCTGGTGCCTCAGCACTGCAAAAGCCAAGCACCAAACCAGCATCCACCAATGCATATCAACAAAATGCCATTCAAACGGCTTCTCGTGGTGATTTGACACTATTACTTTATAACGGCTGCCTGAAATTTATCGATAAAGCTGGCAAATCAATGGATGCAAAAGATATGGAAAGCAAAAATAAATTTATTATCCGAGCACAAGATATCATCCGTGAATTAATGGTAACATTAAAAACCGATTCCGAAATCGGACAAAATATGTTTCGGTTGTACGATTTTATCCACCGACGTTTAGTAGATGCGAATATTAATAATGATAAAGAGGCGCTTACGGAAGCACGCGGGTTGGTCGAAGAGTTTCGTGATACGTGGAAAGAAACGATTAAATTAGATCGGCAGCAGCGCTATGGAGAAGGAGATCAAGCATAACATGGCATTGGTTAAAGAACTGTTTCTTGTAACCAAAGCCTTACACGAGCATGTTTCCGGCGACCTCCCCACAGAACTCGATGACCGTGATCGTTACGTAGAAGAACTAGAGAACTATTTGCAAAAGCGTGCCAAGCTTTTGGATGAAATGAGACAGAAAACAGAATTTAATGAAGCCGAACAAAAGCTTGGCCGTGCCATGGTTAAGATGAATGCCGATATTCAACAAAAGATGGAAGCATCCAAAGGCGCGCTGCGTTTAGATATGCAGCGATTAAAGAAAAAGAAGGAATCCAGCAAGCGTTATGAAAGACCATACAACGGGCCTACTGTAGACGGTGTGTTTTTTGATAAAAAGAATTGAAGTAAAGCAGCCTGAAACTAGGCTGCTTTTTTGAAAGGTAAGAAATGATAAATATTTGGCGTTTTTGATGTCTAGCTTCAGCGCCCAGCCGCTCAGGCGCACACGATAAAAAGGAAGTGGATCATTCCTTTGAAAATTTGCTCATAATCCAAGAAAATTGCTCGTTTTATGTTTGATGCCAATTCCCTATAAAAAAAGAAGCGGTGAAGGGAACACTCGTAAAAGGAAGCGTAATAACCGAAAAGAAAAGCATATCCCAAAGAAAGCAGCTTGAAAAGGGGGGAAACGAGAGCACATCAACCGGAAATATTAGCAAATTTCGGGCGTTCATAAAACGATAGAAAACAGCCTCGGAGTCAACTCTGATAATGGAGGAAGTTCGAAACACCAGAGTGAAACAAATCTATCTCAAACCGTGATGCATCAGCAGATCCTCACGCAAAGCAGCTCTCAAAAATCAACAAAAGCCCCATCCAATCGCGGAGCCTGCCCCTCCATAATGAAACAGCAGTAAAACAAAGCTAGAATTGGAGCAAAACCATCTCCAATCAACACACAATAATCAAATAAATATGCGAATTCCAGACAAAGTGGACTATAAACCCGAAGAATATGCTCATAAAACCTAAAACCAAGAACAAACAGCAGCAGACTTCATGCCTTCGTGCCAGCCCTTCAAAAAGACGCTGTCTACCTTCTATACAAAAAAAGCACAAACATGCTAAGATCAAATTACCTGACATTGTTCGAAAGGAGAGGTTATCATGTCTCAGCGCTTACGGGAAGCGGAGCGTGTTTTTTTAAAGAGATACAAAGAATGGTTACATACAGTGGAAGAAGGCCTATCTTCTGTAGCGTATTTTTACCGGGAAGGGCATGTGGAAAATGGCGATCGGCTGCTCGTGCAAATGATGGAAGGATTTGCTCCTTTTTCTTCGGATAACATGACGATGCGCTATCTGTTTGCGGAAAAAGTAGAAATAGCAGAGGAAATGCAGCATTTTCACGAAAAGGTGGAGAACGCCAAATCGATATCATCATATGACACGTCTAATGCACGCCTTCGTTTTGTGGCGTCTGACCTGATGCCTGCATTTCAGAGATGGAAGCTGCTAGTGCAAAGTGTAGGAGATGAACCAAAAAGACAGGATAGGCAATAATAACCAATTAATGTACCTTATTTCTTTGATTCAACGAAAAAAGAGCCGGGATGATCCCAAGCTCCGTTTTCCAAAAGTTAGTGGGGATTTTTCCTTTATGATTCGACCTCGTCCTCATCGTTACTAAGAAATTCGTTTAAATCAATTTCAATTTCTTCCCCGTCTTCCTCTTCATTTTCCTCATCTTCGTCCTCATAAAATTCTTCAATTTTTATGCCTTCGATCGTATCAAATTCTTCCATATCATTAAAACCGCTGAATTCTTCAAGCTCCATTTCTTCTGCATTCTCAAGTACATCATCCGGAATCGAGATTTCTTCTGCTTCATTAAACTCACTATACCTTGCGACAACAGTATGAGTAGAGTTATAGGACTGTCCTTCTTCACTGTTCATATTCATATTCATATCCATTCGCAGGGTTTTAGCATAAAACGTTTCTTTGTCGATCAACAATTCAAACTCAAGATCCTCCATTTCCGTCATGTACATCATATCTTCCATCATTTCAGAAAAGTCGGTATTGACCATTCGCATCATTTCCAGAGCAATCTGCTGAAGCTGCTCATTTTCTCCAGAAAAAGTAAGTCTGTAATGCTGATCACCTTCACTAATATGAATGTCATCCGTATACGCTTCTATTAATTCAAGGGTGTGGGCAGGTTTTTCAAAGGATTCATCATAGGATTGAAGGTCTTCGGTGAATTCATCGGGAAATTTTATCCAGCGCCCGTCATTTGAATCAAAAATATAATATCCTTCCTCTGAAAAGTAACGTTCTAATCCGACAACATTGGTTGATGTGTCACTTTCACCGTTTTCTTCGGTTGTTTGAATTGTGGAGGATTCATGGTAGCTAATCGGGTCAAGGTTAACAACGGTGTGGGAGCGATATTTATTTTTTAAGTATCCTTCTTCATTAAACTGGATGTCTTGATTCATATTTGTATCTATCGCATAATTCTCTAAATCTTCCATAATATCTATGGCATTATCGAGGACTTCATCAGAATCGATGGATTCTTTTTGCTCCGGTGGTTCTTCTTGTTCCGGAGGTTCGGTATTGTTGCCGTTTTCATCCGTTTCTGCTTCCGACATACATGCTGAGGTAAATACAGCCAGCATAATAAGAAGCAGCCCCTTACGGATTTGAGCCATGGTTCATCCTCCTCTGTGTGAAGGCTGTCATTAAAATAGTATCACATGTATGGTAGCTTGGGTAGAGCAAGGAAAAGGATATACGGGAAACGAGCAGAAACAATAAGAAAGCAGGATCTGATAAACAAGATCAGATCCTGACAGGTTTTGAACCGGCTTTTTTAGGAAGCGGGCGGTTCATACAGCGGGAATCGGAAGGCCGGAATGCTGTTGAAAGTATAGAGGATTATGTTATAAAGAGGGACTGGGACGTTGTTAATGAACAAAAGTATGTATTTCTTTTTTGTCCTGCTTTCATTGTACATAAGGCTGAAATAATTTAAAGTGTAGAAAATTTAATTTTGGAGTCTATACGTTTACGGAAATTGAATATTTGCTGACAGAAAATTAAATGTTTGCAGGGATAAAGGGGACAAAAGTTGAATTACTGTAATAAATAAAAAAATAAATGCATACATAACATGTATTTCGGGTATAGGAAATTGAAAATGTGTACCTGAGGTGGTAGAAAAATTGGCTTGCCGTTATCAATAAAGGAAACTGCCTAGTTGAAGGTACTTCCACTAAAAAAGCACACGTCAGCCACAGGACGTGGCGTTTTTGACGATGAATGTGCAGCACACCACGTCGTGTGGAAGTACGTCCTGTACGTTGATAGCTTTCGTTTTTCATATATTTTAAGAATAGTTAACTTTGTTAAAGGATCAACGTAAGCAAAACAACGACTTCCGGCATAAGGACTCGGCGGCCAGTCGAGTTTTTCTAAAAAGGTAAGAAATGATAAATAGTTGGCGTTTTTGATGTCTAGCTCTAGCGCCTACTCGCTCGAGATTCCTTCGGTCCGTCAATGGAAAGCAAGATCAGCTTTCCATATGCCGAGCCTCTCTAGGACTTGTCGCTCAGGAGCAAGGCGCTTGCGCTTTTCTAATCGCATAAAAAAGGAGAGATAGCAAAATGGACACTAGATTGTATATAAATGGAGAATGGAAAACAGCAGAAAAAGGTACTTTTCCTGTCATTAACCCTGCAAATGGGAAAAAAATAGGAACAGCAGCTGACGGCGGGAAAAAAGAGACGAAAGAGGCAGTCAAAGCAGCCGAAGACGCCTTTAAAAGCTGGTCAGCATTAACTGCTCAAGAACGTGCAGGCTATTTAAAAGAAATTTATCGTTTAATGATGGAGAAAAAAGAGGAGCTCGGAGAATGGATTACGAAAGAAATGGGGAAACCGCTTCAAGAGGCAAAAGGGGAAGTTCAATATGCAGCTTCGTTTCTTGAATGGTTTGCAGAAGAAGGAAAACGTGTCTATGGAAAAACGGTTCCAGCCAGTTCTACCGAAAAACGGATGATGGTGATTCATCAGCCTGTTGGTGTTGTTGGTGCAATTACCCCGTGGAACTTTCCGCAAGCGATGATAACCCGTAAAGTAGCACCGGCTCTTGCTTCGGGATGTACGGTCGTATTAAAACCGGGTGAAGACACGCCGTTTTCGGCAGTCAAATTTGCAGAAATCTGTGAAGAAGCAGGTCTTCCTAAAGGGGTATTTAATTTAGTATCCGGACAGGAAGCTTCTGAAATTGGCGGAGAGTTGATGGAAAATGAAACGGTTCGCAAAATTACTTTCACAGGGTCCACGGAAGTTGGCCGCTTATTAATGAAACAAGGTTCCGAACAAATTAAAAAGCTGTCCCTTGAATTAGGCGGACATGCCCCCATTATCGTATTAGATGATGCAAATGTAGATAAAGCTGTTCAAGGTTCGATCGCTTCCAAGTTCCGAAATGCCGGGCAAACGTGCGTATGCGGCAACCGTATTTATGTACAGGAAGGCATTTATGATGAGTTTATCGAGAAATTTAAAACGGAAGCTGAAAAATTGAATGTCGGTGATGGTTTTGAAGACGGCGTCGACATCGGCCCGCTTATTAACCAGGGCGGCTATGAAAAAGTCGACCGTCACGTAAAAGACGCGCTCGACAAAGGAGCTGAGCTTGTTTGCGGCGGAGAAGGCTTTGAAGAAAACGGTGCTTACTTCTATAAACCAACAGTGCTGAAAAACATCACACATGAAATGGTAATTATGGAAGAAGAAACGTTCGGCCCGGTAGCACCAGTGCAGAAAATTTCTAGTGACGAAGAGGGCGTACGTCTTGCGAATTCTTCGCCATACGGTTTAGCTTCTTACTTCTTCACAGAAAACTTGAGCCGTGGAATGAAAGTAGCAGAAGGACTGGAATATGGTATTGTCGGCTGGAATGACGGCGTCCCATCTGCTCCTCAAGCACCGTTTGGAGGCTGGAAGCAAAGCGGTATCGGGCGAGAAGGCGGCAGTGAAGGAATAGAACCATTTCTTGAAACGAAATATATTTCTATGGGTGTTTAAAGTAAAAAGGAGCTGTCTTTAGGTATGATAGTCATCCAGCAGCTGGAATATCCGAGGCTCCTGCGGGGAGCGAAGACCCCGCAGTGAGCGGTTTGTGCTCGAGAGAAGGTTAATTCCAGCTGCAAATGCCTGAAGCGGACGTATGGGACAGCTTCATCATTTTTAACAGCGTAGTCTGAATAGATTTGCTATGGATTGTATGAGCCCGAAAACGTTGTTTGAAAGAATAGTAACCAAGAATGAATGAAGACGCCTTCAACAACGAAAAGATGAGAGACCATTTCACCCATTAAATCAGATGCGTTCAAACCCCAGTCCAATAACAACATTTGGGTTCCATACCTCCATTCGTCTCCGTATTTATTTTTTACAATTTCCTCTGCATCCAAAAATGTGCAAATAGTTTGAAAGTTTATTGACTGCTGACTTGTTCATCTGCTATAGTAAAAAAGTGGGAATGCCCGCGCATAACTTTCGAAAGGAATGTGGAACATGCAAGGAAAAGTAAAATGGTTTAACAATGAAAAAGGGTTTGGTTTTATCGAGCGAGAAGATGGAGATGATGTATTTGTTCATTACTCCGCTATTAATGCAGAAGGCTTCAAATCGCTTGAAGAAGGACAGGATGTTGAGTTTGAGATTGTGGAAGGTGCGCGCGGCCCGCAGGCTGCAAATGTAAACAAACTATAAAATATTTACCTGCTTCGTCCATTGGAGCAGGCCTCTGTATAAAAAAGGTCCGTTTTCAGCGATGAGGCGGGCCTTTTCATGTCAAAAGCAAAGTTATTCGACAAATTTTTTCATTTTCTTTTCATTCTTTCGATTTTTTTAGACGATTTTTCAGTTTAAAGAAGGAGTCTGAAAGTGAATATAGAATATGTAGTAGTAATCGAAAGGAGGAGTTTACTTGATGAATTACAATATTCGCGGTGAAAACCTAGAGGTAACTCCGGCACTTAAGAATTACGTGGAAAAGAAAGTGAGCAAACTAGAACGCTATTTTGATACCACGCCGGTGGCTGAAGTGCATGTGAAAATGCAGGTCCAAAACAGCGAACACATTATTGAGGTTACTGTTCCTATGCCTCAGCTCTTACTTCGAGCAGAAGAAACACACGCAGATATGTATGCCGCCATCGATCTTGTCGTTGAAAAACTCGAACGGCAGATCCGCAAGCATAAAACAAAAGTGAACCGCAAGTTCCGTCAGGACGGCAGTGTAAAATACATGTTTAAAGATAATATTGAAGATTTAAATGAAGAACTCGTTAACGGTGAATTTTCTAACCATGAATTCCCGGAAAGCGAAGTGGATGATTATGAAATCGTACGTACAAAGCGTTTTAATTTAAAACCGATGGATACAGAAGAAGCTATTTTACAGATGGATATGCTGGGACATAACTTTTTCGTATTTTCCAACGCTGTGAATGGTGATACAAACGTAGTCTATCGAAGAAGAGATGGACGTTACGGTTTAATTGAGCCGGAATAATATGTACATGCTGACAGCAGAATAAAAGCTGTCCTGAATAAAGAATATAAGAATGGCATTTGCCATCTAAATAAAGAATGAGGCTGTCTCTTTTTGAGGCAGCCTCTTCCGTTTGGCCAGGTTTCCTCCCCGTTGTAAGGATACACGGAAACTGATAAAATGATGAATAAGTGTGAAAAGATTCTCCATATACTGGGAAGGGACAAACCTTAGAGTGTAGAACCTTCCTATTATGAAAAGTACTATATGAATCTGTTGCAGCATTGCATGCGGGCAACATGCTTTTCTATGATATATTCCGTAGAAGGAAAAGAGAGGACGATGATAGCGTCATGATCGGTTTACTAAAAAAAGTAATCGGTGATACGAATCAGCGAAGCGTAAAAAAACTTCAAAAAACCGTCGATGAGATCGAAAATTACGCTGATGATATGAAAAAACTTTCCGATGATGGGCTGCAAGCAAAAACCGAAGAATTTAAAGAACGTTATGCCAGCGGAGAGTCTTTAGAAAAAATGCTCCCAGAAGCGTTTGCTGTTGTACGGGAAGCATCCACCCGTGTGCTCGGTTTAACACCGTTTCGTGTTCAGCTGATGGGTGCGATTGTTCTTCATGACGGCGACATTGCCGAGATGAAAACAGGGGAAGGGAAAACCTTGGTTGCAACCATGCCAGTGTATCTCAATGCGATAACTGGAAAAGGCGTTCACGTTGTCACCGTGAATGATTACCTGGCTGGACGCGACAGTGAAACGATGGGGGAGCTTTACCGTTTTCTCGGTCTTAGCGTCGGATTGAACCAAAAAGGAATGACGAAAGAAGAAAAACATGAGGCTTATTTGGCAGACATTACGTACGGTACAAACAATGAGTTTGGATTTGATTATTTGCGCGACAACATGGTGTTGTATAAGGAAAAAATGGTACAGCGCCCGCTTTATTTTGCGGTTGTCGATGAAGTGGACTCCATTTTAGTGGACGAAGCACGAACGCCGCTTATTATTTCAGGGTCAGTAGAACAGTCTACCAAATTATATATGGCTGCGGATGCCTTTGTTCGCCGCCTTAAGCTGGACGAAGATTATACTTATGATGAAAAAACGAAAAATGTACAGCTGACAGAAGAAGGCGTCAACAAAGCAGAGCAGGCCTTTCAAATTGAAAATTTGTTTGACCAAAAACATGTACAGTTGATCCACCACATCAATCAGGCGTTAAAAGCTCACGTTACCATGCATCGGGACAGTGATTATGTCATAGAGGAAGGTCAAGTGGTTATCGTTGACCAATTTACCGGTCGTTTGATGAAAGGCCGCCGTTACAGCGACGGTCTGCACCAGGCGATCGAAGCAAAAGAAGGCCTGCAGGTGCAAAAAGAAAGCATGACACTAGCATCGATCACGTTCCAGAACTATTTCCGTATGTATGAAAAGCTGGCCGGAATGACAGGTACAGCAAAAACGGAAGAAGAGGAATTTCGCAATATTTATGGAATGAACGTAACAGCTATTCCAACGAATAAACCGATTATTCGTGATGATAAGCCAGATATGATTTATAAATCCCGAGAAGGTAAATTCAAAGCAGTAGCCGAAAAAATTGAAGAACTGTACAAGGCAGGACAGCCGGTGCTTGTCGGTACGGTAGGCGTGGACACCTCAGAGCTTGTCTCAAGAATGTTGAAAAAAAGGAAGGTCCCTCATAACGTTTTAAATGCCAAAAACCATGAAAACGAAGCGAAAATTATTGAAGATGCCGGACAAAAAGGGGCGGTTACCATTGCCACCAATATGGCCGGCCGCGGAACCGACATTAAACTTGGTGATGGTGTAACAGAGCTTGGCGGTCTGTATGTGATCGGGACAGAGCGTCATGAGAGCCGCCGGATTGATAACCAGCTTCGTGGTCGTTCCGGTCGTCAGGGCGACCCAGGTGCTTCTCAGTTTTATCTGTCGATGGAAGATGAACTGATGCGCCGGTTTGGCTCTGACAATATGCGCGGCATGATGGAGCGTTTAGGGATGGAAGAAGATCAGCCGATTGAAAGCAAACTCGTCAGCCGCGCGGTCGAACAAGCTCAAAAACGGGTGGAAGGCCACAACTTTGACGCCCGTAAACAAATCCTTCAGTATGATGATGTGATGCGTGAACAGCGTGATATCATTTATGCACAGCGTATGGAAGTGCTTGAATCGGATAATCTCAGCAAAATCGTGAAAAACATGATTAAGTCGGTAATCGAACGAGCGGTTGCCTTGCACACTCCGGAAAATACAGTGCCGGAAGATTGGGACCTTGAAGCACTTGTGAATTACTTGAAAGGTACAGTCCTTACAGCAGAAGACATTACGGAAAAAGAAATCACAGGACTTGAACCAGAAGAAATAACAGAGCTTGTTTTAGAAAAAGTCAACGCCCGGTATGATGAAAAAGAAGAAGCAATGACACCGGAAATGATGCGCGAATTTGAAAAAGTCATTATGCTTCGCGCCGTTGACCGGAAGTGGATGAATCATATTGATCAGATGGACCAGCTCCGCCAGGGCATTCATTTAAGAGCATATGGTCAAAATGATCCGCTCCGTGAATACAAATTCGAAGGATTTAATATGTTTGAAGAAATGGTTGAATCCATCGAAGAAGAAGTGGCAACGTATGTTATGAAAGCGCAAGTACAGAATAACATCGAGCGTAAGGAAGTAGCAGAAGGAAAAGCCGTGCACGGCAACAATACAGAACGCCAGAACACAAAAAAACGTCCGATTCGAAAAACAGAAAACGTAGGAAGAAATCAGCCTTGTCCGTGCGGAAGCGGCAAAAAATATAAGCATTGCCACGGCCGGCAGGAAGCGGCACAATAGAAAACACAAATTTGAGGGGGGATAAGCGCCCCCCTCCTCTTTTTTTCCTAATACTACTGCTGGCATTAAAAACGACGGGAATCAATGCTCCAACCGCAGGATGGGGCGTTTGCAGCACCTTTTCTCGATTAACCGGTAAGAAACTCCAACTTTACATGAGGTGAGCTACGATGGATATGGCAGAGATACGCAATGAACTTTCTAATATGGCTAAGCGTTTAGCGGACTTTAGGGGGTCTCTTTGACCTTTCTGAAAAAGAGGAGCGCATTGCTGAGCTCGAAGAAAAAATGACGGAGCCTGGTTTTTGGGATAATCCGGAGCTTTCAAAAAAAGTCATCGATGAATCAAATGGTTTAAAAGAGAGTGTGAACGGGTTTAAAAAGCTCTCAAGTATGTACGATGACTTAGAAGTTTCGTATGAGCTCGTTAAAGAAGAAAATGACGAAGAGTTAAAAACGGAGCTCGAAGACGGCGTCAATGAGTTGAACCAAAAATTAAATGAATTTGAATTACAGATGCTCTTAAGTGAACCATATGACAAAAACAACGCTATTTTAGAGCTTCATCCAGGTGCTGGCGGTACCGAATCACAGGACTGGGCGGAAATGCTATTGCGTATGTATAAACGCTGGGCCGACCAAAAAGGCTTTTCCGTCGAAACGCTGGACTATCTGCCAGGAGATGAAGCAGGCGTAAAAAGTGTGACCCTTTTTATTAAAGGCCACAATGCGTATGGTTACTTAAAAGCAGAAAAAGGAGTCCACAGGCTTGTCAGAATTTCACCATTTGACTCTTCTGGGCGCCGTCACACGTCATTTGTGTCTTGTGAAGTGATGCCTGAGATGGATGAAGATGTAGAAGTTGAAATAAACACCGAAGATCTTAAAATTGATACGTACCGTTCAAGCGGTGCCGGTGGTCAGCACGTAAACACAACGGATTCGGCTGTACGGATTACACATCTTCCAACTAATACTGTCGTTACATGTCAAAACGAGCGTTCTCAGATTAAAAACAGAGAACGAGCAATGAAAATGCTCAGTGCTAAACTATATCAAATGAAAATAGAAGAACAGCAAAAAGAAATAAATGAAATTAGGGGAGAACAAAAAGAGATTGGCTGGGGCAGTCAAATCCGCTCTTACGTTTTCCATCCTTATAATATGGTTAAAGATCACCGCACCAATCATGAAATTGGTAATACGTCTGCGGTTATGGATGGTAATATTGATCCATTTATCGATGAATATTTGCGTTCAAGTATGAAGGCATAGGGGGAACATAGAGTCTGGCCTGCATAGCGGGGCCGGCTCCATTTTTACATAGAACTGTAAAGGCTTTCACTAATTGGAGGAGGTTTAACGTATGGATCTTGAGTTAAAAGGAAAAGCAGTTGTCGTATTAGCTTCTAGTAAAGGACTAGGCAAAGCAGCGGCCCGCCAGTTTGCGCTAGAAGGTGCAAAAGTAATGCTTTCTGGACGGAGTGAAGACACGTTAGAAAAAACCGCAAAAGAAATTCATACTGAAAGCGACAGTCCGGTTTATTGGAAAACATGCGATGTTTCAAAAGGAGAAGATATCGAAGCATTGATGGAAGAAGCAAAAGATAAATTGGGACGTATTGACGTGCTCGTTAATAATGCCGGCGGTCCTCCTGCTGGGACATTTATGGATATGAAAGACAGTGACTGGCAGGAAGCCTTTGAGTTGACGCTGTTTAGTTTTATCCGTGCTATTCGTGGAGCGCTTCCTGAATTGAAAAAGAACGAAGGGCGCATCGTAAATATTGCATCAGCCTCTTTAAAAGAGCCGATCGATCATCTTATTCTTTCTAATACTTTTCGCATGGGAATCGCGGGTTTATCTAAAAGTTTAGCCAGAGAGCTTGCACCGGATGGAGTGCTTATTAATACAGTAGGGCCTGGAAGAATCGCTACCGACCGCACAAAGAAGCTGGATGAAAAAAAAGCGGAGCGTACTGGCAAATCAATTAAAGAAATAAGAACAGAACTAGAAGCATCGATTCCGGCTGGACGATATGGTACACCGGAAGAGTTTGCAAAGCAGGTAGTGTTTCTCGGCTCTGGTGCAAATACATATGTTACCGGACAGACATTGCTTGTCGAAGGCGGTTTAGTAAAAGCTTATTAAAGAGTATAAACTATAAATGTATGCAGCGGTTTTAACTGCTGAAACAAGAGCTGCTCTAAATAAAGTATCATGTTTCTGACAGCAGGAGGTATGCGGGTTGTGGAATTGGGATAGACGGCGGCAGCCGATGCCGCGAAACCTTCAGGTTGCAATCAATACGATACTTATCTTCTTAGGATCAGCCATTGTAGCTGTATCTTATAATTTATTTTTACTGCCAAACCGTATCGCGTCAGGGGGATTAAGCGGTTTTGCAACGATTGTTTTTGAGGTTGTTGAAATAGAACCGGCCATTACCCTCTGGTCATTAAATATTCCGTTGTTTGCCGCTGGAATTTTACTTTTAGGCGGCTGGAAATATGGTGGAAAAACATTAGTAGGCACGTTATTTCTTCCGTTTATCGTTTACTTAACACGAAACGTCCAGCCTGCTGTAGAAGATCCCTTGCTTGGTGCTCTATTTGGAGGGATCGGTGTAGGAATTGGACTCGGCCTCGTTTTCCGCGCGCATGCCTCTACCGGAGGGACAGACCTCGCTGCTCAAATTATAAATAAATATACAGGCATATCTCTTGGAGCTTGTGTAGTTGTTATGGACGGACTGATTGTCGCAGCGTCTGCTTTTGTATTTAGTCTCGAGTTCGCTCTATACGCTTTAATCGGTCTGTTTGTAACGGGAAAAACAATTGATATTATTCAAACTGGTGTAGGTTATGCAAAAATTGCTTTAATCATTACGGACCGAGAAAAAGAAGTACTTGATTTAATTTTAACGAAAATAGATCGCGGTGTGACGAAATTAGATGGCCGCGGCGGATACACAAGTAATCCACGGCAGGTATTAATGTGTGTAGTAAATCGCAACGAAGTCACTAAATTGAAACAATTAGTTCAAACTGTTGATACGGAAGCTTTTGTCGTTGTTACTAACGCTGCAGAAGTTCTTGGTGAGGGTTTTAAAAAAGAAGCAGTAGGGTATAATAAGTAAGCGAAATTGGAAGAATGTTCATTTATATATTTATTGTAGGAGGGTGCATCATGAAAAAATTTCTGATGGCGGTCGCGGGAAGCGCTGTACTTATCCTCGGCGCCTGTGGCGGCGGGGAAGAAGACACTGGAGAGTCCGGCGGGGATGAAGGCGGCGGCGAAACGTTTGATGAAGCAGCTGCTGAAGAAAGCTATCAAGCAAACTGTGCACAGTGCCATGGTGAAAATCTAGAAGGTATGAATGGTCCGGAACTTCCAGGAGACCATTCTCAAGAAGAAGTGCTTGAAATGATTGAAAACGGCGGAAGCGGTATGCCGTCCGACATTATTGAAGGCGAAGAAGCTGAAAACGTAGCGGCTTGGGTTGCAGAGCAATAGTGAAAAAGGGGACCGGGGCACCCCGGTCCTATACCAATTTTAGAAAATGAGTCTTTTTTCCTAGTTATATTCCCTTCCCACTTATTCATATTACAGATCTTTTCTATTCTAAAACCCCTTATTTAAAAGGATTTTCTCCTAATCTATTTTTTTCTCGTTTATTTTGAAATGAAAATGTAATACTTTTATAGCATTTTTTTAGTTTAAAAGATGATATAATGTGTTGGTGGAAGATGACATAAAAATATGTTTCTTTCCTTTTTTCTACAAATTCTATGTAATGACAGCAAAATTACGACATGCTTGGTTTTGTTAAGCCTCTTTTCTTGTACTTTAGGAATGTTTAACTTTGTTAAAAGATCAAAGTATAAGCAAAACTACGGCATCCGCCATAAAGACTCGGCAGCCGAATTTTTCTAAAAAGGTAAGAAATTATAAATAGGGTTTCTTCCCCTTCGACGCCGGTCCGCAGGCGACCCTGCTCGAAAGCTCCAGAACCTGTCGCGGTTGACCAGGGCGCTTGCGCTTTTATGATGTAAAAACTCAGCAAGCAGCGGACAAGCAGCTCAGTTATCTGCCCCTTAGAAATTGTTTGCTTCAGGAAGTGATGAGTATGATAGAAATGATAGATGTGTCGAAAACCTATTCAAATGGTGTGAACGCTTTGAATGATATCGACATTTTGATTGAAAAAGGAGAATTCGTTTACGTTGTAGGCCCTAGTGGAGCAGGGAAATCTACTTTTATAAAGATGATTTACCGGGAAGAAAAGCCATCTCAAGGCAGCATTATAATCAACGGAGCTGATCTTACTACGCTTAAAGAAAAGCACGTTCCGTATTTGCGCCGCAAAATCGGCGTTGTTTTTCAGGATTTTAAACTGCTTCCAAAGCTTTCCGTTTTTGAAAATGTTGCATTTGCGCTTGAAGTTATTGAAGAACAGCGCGATGTCTTGCGAAAACGTGTAATGGAAGTGCTTGATATCGTTAAGCTTAAAAATAAAGCTCGATTTTTGCCTGATGAATTATCAGGGGGCGAACAGCAAAGAGTTTCCATAGCTCGTGCCATTGTAAATAACCCGCGTGTAGTGATAGCGGACGAGCCAACTGGCAACCTCGATCCAGATACGTCATGGGAGATCATGGATATTCTCGAAGATATTAATCGCAGAGGCACAACTGTTCTTATGGCTACCCATAATCGCGAAATCGTAAACACAATAAAAAAACGAGTAATCGCGATAGAATCCGGCCGCATTGTTCGTGATGAGATGAGGGGGGACTACGGTTATGAAAGGTAGAACTCTTGTACGTCACGGAAAGGAAGGCATGAAAAATCTCGGCCGCAATGGCTGGATGAGTTTTGCATCGATTAGTGCAGTGACCATTATGTTAATGGTTGTTGGTGTTTTTTTGATTCTTATTTTAAATATGAACCATTTTATGTCGACTGTAGAAGAAGATGTAGAAGTTCGAGTGTATGTTGATTTAACTGCGTCCGAAGAGGAACAAAAGGAATTAGAAGAAGGGCTTAACCAAATAGATCACGTAGAAAGTATTACATACTTAGGAAAAGATGAAGGCCTTGATGAGTTAATAGAAAGCCTTGGCGAAGAAGATAGAGCAGCTTTTGAGTCTTTACGTGATGAGAACCCATTAAATGATGCTTTTATTCTACAAGCGGATGAACCGCAGCTTACTGAGGAAGTTGCTTCACAAGCGGATAAACTTCCTCATATAGACCGGGTTGATTACGGAGAACAAGTTGTGGAGCAGTTGTTTAATGTCACGAACGTGTTGAGAACGATAGGGATTGTCCTCGTGTTAGGGCTTATGTTCACAGCTATGTTCTTGATATCGAACACTATTAAGCTTACAATTGTAGCTAGACAGAAAGAAATTCAGATTATGAAACTAGTAGGCGCCACGAATGGATTTATCCGCTGGCCGTTTTTTCTTGAAGGTCTGCTGCTCGGTGTGCTGGGAGCCATTGTACCCGTTGCGGCTGTAATGGCAGGATATCACTACCTTTATGATAATTTCGCCGAACGTTTACGGTTAAATTTTGCAGAGCTTTTGCCGGTTTATCCGCTGACCTTGCAGGTGACGCTTGTTCTGCTTGGGATCGGAGCGCTCGTTGGCGTTTGGGGAAGTCTTACGTCTGTTCGTAAATTTTTAAAAGTTTAAATGTATGGTCAGGGAAACATATAGAGGAGGAAACCTGGGGATGAGGAAACAGTTAGTTAGGAGTGTACTAGCATTTGCTATAATTGCTGTAGGCTTTACATATGGAAATGCAGAAAATACAGCGAATGCCAGTTCGGAACTGCGTCAGAAACTAAGCGATTTAGAAGAAAAAAGAAACAGCAATGAAGCAGAATCCGAAGAAACGAAAAAAGAAATGGAAGAACTTGAGGATGATATAAAAGAAGTAGAAAAGGAATTAAGAGAGCTTGATGAGGAAATGACCGAGACGAACGAAAAAATCTCGGAAAAAGAAGAGGAAATAGAAGAAACGGAAAATCGAATCGATGACCTTCGGGAGCGTATTAAAGAGCTCGAAGAACGGATTGCCGAACGGGATGAATTATTAAAAGACCGGGTGCGAGCGATGTACCAAAATGGCGGTTCCGTTGATTACTTGGAAGTTCTCATGGGTGCAAAAAGCTTCGGAGATTTTATTGACCGTGTATCTGCGCTAAACACGATTGCTGAACAGGATAGAGAAATTTTAGAAGCACATATTAAGGATCAAGAAGAGTTAGAAGATGCAAAAGAAGAAGTAGAAAAGGAGCTAGCATCTCTTGAAGATAGCTTGGAAGAATTAGAGGACTTAAAAGAAAAACTCGAAGGGCAAAGAGAAGATAAAAGTGATATTCTAGGCGACCTTGAAGAAGAAGAGGAACTGTTAGAAGAAGCACTCCTTTCCCTAGAAGATGAAGAGGCACTGCTTAAAAAGCAAGAAGAAGCTGCAGAACAAGAACTAAAAGCTTATGAAAAACGTCAAAAAGAAAAACAACAAAAATCATCTTCCGGCTCAAGCGGTGGAAGCTCAAATGACAATCCAAGCGATGATGTCCCATCAGCAAACGCGAGTGGAGAATTGATGAGACCAGCTACTGGTTCTGTCACTTCCGAATATGGGCCGCGCTGGGGTAGAATGCATCATGGTACGGATATCGGGCAAGGCGGCCGTTCGAACGTTCCGATTGTGGCAGCTGGTGATGGAACCGTTGTCCAGGCCAAATATATGAACGGCTACGGTAATACCGTCCTCATTTCTCACCGTATAGATGGCAAACAAATTACTACCTTGTATGCTCATATGTCCTCAATAAGCGTCTCTTCTGGAGAAAGTGTATCAAAAGGAGATAACATCGGAATCATGGGCAACACCGGTGCATCTCAAGGGCCTCACCTTCATTTTGAAGTACACGAAGGACCTTGGAATGGATCAAAATCAAATTCTGTGAACCCACGTAAATATGTAGATTTTTAGAAAAAACAGACTGTCCTATAAGTCGTTTATGAAATGACTTATGGGGCAGTTTTTTTCAAAAGGTAAGAAATTATAAATAGTTGGCATTTTATGTCTAGCGCAAGCGCCTACTCGCTCGAGATTCCTTCGGTCCGTCAATGGAAAGCAAAGATCAGCTTTCCGTATGCCGCCTCTCCAGGACTTGTCGCTCGTGAGCAAGGCGCTTGCGCTTTTCTTATGAAAGGTAACATCACATAAAAAAATAATAAATTTTCAAAATATTGTTGACATTAACTAAAATGAGTCCTATAATTTAGTTTACATTGATGATATGTAACGGGTTACACATCATTTTATACTTTAGTTTAACTTTGTTAAAGGATCAAAGGATAAGTAAAAACTATAACTTTCGCCATAAGGACTCGGCGGATATTATTAAGATGGTAACAGGAAGGTTAGGTATGACAACGATAAAAGATGTAGCAAAACATGCACAGGTTTCGGTTGCGACCGTATCAAGGGTGTTAAATAATAATGGATATGTGAACGAAGATACGAAAAAAAAAGTAGTACGTTCTATTGAAGAATTAAATTATAAACCAAATGCAGTTGCAAGAAGCTTGTTTAAAAAAGAATCAAAAACTATAGGTTTAATTATTCCAGATATTATGAATCCGTTTTTCCCTGAATTAGCACGTGTGGTAGAGGACGTTATGAACAAGCGAGGCTACACCGTCATCCTTTGTAATAGTGATGCAAATCCAGAAAAAGAAGCACATTATTTAGATGTGTTAAAGAGAAAATATGTGGATGGTGTCATGATTGTTACCAACACCCTGCAGCAGGATCATATTAAAGAATGGGAACTCCCGCTTGTCGGGTTGGATCGTCCTCTCGAGCATACAGTGCCATCTGTTTATTCTGACAATGTTCACGGTGCATGTTTAGCTGTCTCATATTTGAAGGAAATTGGCTGTCAACATATTGCTCACATACAAGGCCCGCTTACAATTGCTAATGCAAAGCAGCGTTATCAAGGATATAAACAGGAAATAGAAAAGAATGGCTCATTTCAAGAAGAGCTTGTTGTACCTGGGGAATACCAATGGCAAACAGCAGAAGCAGCAACCATTTCATTATTAAAAAAACACCCATACGTAGATGGAATATTTGCAGGAAACGATGTGATGGCTTTTGGAGTCATGAAAGCAGCTATTAAGACAGGAAGAAACATTCCAGAAGATTTGCAATTAATCGGATTTGACAACATTTTCATGAGTGAAATGATGCACCCGTCCTTAACGACCATAAGTCAGCCAATAGATGAAATGGGAAAAAAAGCATCTGAACTGCTGCTCTCTTTAATAAAAGGAAATGTAACTGTAGAATACCCAAAACCTTTTAAAGCAACTCTTAAAAAAAGAAGCTCGACATTGCAAGTTTGAAGGGGAGAGAAGTCGATGGGGCCGCGTATAACGGTAATAGGAAGCATTAATATGGATCTTATGACAACAGTAAGCACAGTCCCTCAACAAGGAGAAACAGTACTTGGAGAAGATTTTACTATGGTACCAGGTGGAAAAGGAGCAAATCAAGCTGCAGCTGCCGCTAAATTGGGAGGAGATGTGCATTTTATCGGCCGTGTTGGCAATGATTTGTACGGCCATCAATTAATGGAGCATATGCATCAACAAGGTGTTTCTATAGACAACCTGGAACCGGTTACAGGTTTTCCGACAGGCATTGCTACTGTATTGCTTTCAGAACAAGACAATCGAATTATCGTTGTGCAGGGAGCAAATCAGGCTGTAACACCTGCTATTGTAGAAATGCATGAAAAGGTTATTGCTGAATCAGAAATCATGTTGTTACAGCTCGAAATTCCGCTCGAAAGTGTCCATAAAGCTGCAGAACTTGCCAATAAACATAGTACAAAAGTGATTTTGAATCCAGCTCCTGTCCAATATTTACCCGAAACCCTATTAAATTATATTGATGTATTAACTCCCAATAAACATGAATTTGACCAATTATTTACAAAAACACAAAAGCAGCAGAGAAAATCACAATGCGTTATCACAAAGGGAAAAGATGGGGTTCTGTTTACGGACAATGATGAAGAAATAAACATTGAAGGCTATAAAGTCCCTGTGGTGGATACGACAGGGGCAGGAGATACTTTTAACGGAGCTTTAGCTGTTGCGGTATCCAAGGGGAAATCGGTTAGTGAAGCCTGTACGTTTGCTAACGCTGCTGCTGCTTTATCTGTACAAAAATTGGGGGCACAGGCAGGCATGCCCAATATGAAAGCTGTTCAACATTTTATCTCATCAAACAAACAAAAGAAGGTAATTAAAGACTAAGTGAAATGCTAAATCCCAGTCTTTATTTTGTGGAGGTGTAAAAATGAATGAATCTGTTCAGTTTTTAAAAAAACTAATAGAAATCGACACTACCAACCCGCCAGGTAACGAGAACAAGGTAGCAGACTTTATAGAAAACCATGCATTAGATAGTAACCTTCAAATACAAAAAACACCGCTAGTAGAGAATCGTTCTAACTTACTTTTGGAATGGGGGGAAGGAAAGGAAATTGACTTGTTGTTGTCCGCGCATATGGATACGGTCCAAACCGGCTCTTTAGACATGTGGGATACGCCCCCGTTTGATGGAGAGATAATAAACGGCAGCATGTATGGCAGAGGTACTGCTGATATGAAAAGTGGTTTAGCCGCTATGTACTTAGCATTATTACAAGTATCAGAAGAGATGCAACATACCGATAAGAACATAGCACTTGCATTAACTGCAGGAGAAGAAGTTGATTGTGTAGGAGCAAAAAAGCTTCTTGGAGATTTAAACTGGTCATTGGTTAAAAGAATCATGATAGGGGAACCAACCAATAATGAAATAGCTGTAGGGCATAAAGGTGCGTTATGGATAAAGGTTCAATCTTTCGGAAAAACGTCGCATGGATCCATGCCAGAACACGGAATCAATGCTATTGATCGTCTCCATCGTGTATTACGCGACATATATAAAACCTTGGAAGAAAGAAAAAAGGTTCATGACACTCTAGGAGCAAGTACGTATTCTCTTAATCAAATGGCTGGGGGAAATCAGCCCAATGTTGTACCCGATTACTGTGAAGCTGTAATTGATATAAGAACTGTTCCGCCGGAAGACCATGAAACATTATTCAAAGCCCTGCAAACACAAGTAGAAGAATGGAAAGATGTCACATTGACCGTTTTATTGGACCGTCCTCCTGTCTTTACTCCAACAAACAATGAATTTGTTCAAGATATTTGCAAATGGACAGATTCCACGAATACTAGAACGGTTCCTTATTATACTGACGGCTCTGTATTTAATCAGGACTCTCGTATACCAATGATCATGTTTGGGCCTGGCCAGGTGGAAATGGCACATCAGCCAAATGAGTTTGTCTCTATCGATGCATACCTGCAATCGATTAATTACTATAAGAATATTATTATGCAAGTACTAGATACGTAATATGTCCCCCAAGTCGCGTGAATTAATCTGCCAGAATATTTCTCTATTTTGTATTGACGGATTATTGGAAAAAGTCTAAATTTAATTATAAGATTTGTCATAACATCATAATGACATAACAAATGAATGACACAAAGGGGAGGGGTTTTTATTAGAGGTCAGCTGGTAGACCGACAAAATGCGGTACCTCTTTACGCCCAATTAAAAGAAATTATAAAGACAAAAATCGATAAAAACATTTGGGCAGCGGGAGATCTAATCCCGACAGAAATGAGTCTCATTCAAACATATGAAGTGAGCCGCACAACGGTAAGGCAGGCTTTAAGCGAACTCGTATCAGAAGGTATTTTATATAAAATACAAGGGCGGGGAACGTTTGTTGCTGAACCTAAATTAGAGCCTATTCGCCCGAAATTGACGGGTTTTAAAGAGGATATGGAAGATGAAGGTCATGTCGTAGACTCACTGATTTTAAATGAAGGCTGGGAAACAGTAAAGGGGAAAGAATGGAATCCCTTTTCCTTAAATGAAGGAAACAAAGTATATCGCCTTAACCGGCTGCGAAGAGTAAATGGAGTCGTTATTGGAATCCACCGGACGATTTTAAATATGAATTTGTATCCAGAGGTCAATCTGGAAAAACATAACTTTGAATCAGAATCATTATACGAAACGCTGAGAAAATATAACATTCCTCTAGGAGAAGCTCATGAATCGGTGGAAGCAAGCACTGCTTCTTTCGAACATGCAAATCATTTAAATGTTGAACCAGACACATTGGTTTTGAAGTTACAACGATTTACAAAGCTTCAGGATGGACGGTTGTTTGAAGCGGCGGATATGATTTATCGAGCAGATAAATACAAATATAAAACTATTTTATACTGAATCATTATAACGAAGATTAAATTCGATTTGATAATCAAAATAGCACTATGAAATAGATTCAGCTGATAATAAGTTTAAAATTCTTATTTCTGCCGTTTAAGAAAAACTATAATCAATAAAGGGAGGGAATGAGTTGAGTGATAAAATTTTTCCAAAAAAACCTAATTATATCACCAGTATTTTCCAGAAAGACAAGCCTGTTATCGGCATGATTCATCTTAAACCACTTCCAGGAGCTCCTCATTACAAGGGAGGAGGATTGAAAGAAGTTTTTGAATGGGCTGTAAAAGATGCAGAAGCATTAGAGGCTGGCGGGGCAGATGGTTTTATCATAGAGAACGCATGGGACCTGCCATTTTCCAAACCAGAAGATATAGGGTATGAAACGGTCGCTTCTATGACAGCAGTAGCAGAGAAACTGAAACAATATACTTCACTGCCCATAGGAATTAACTGTTTAGCTAATGGTGCTGTGCAGGGACTCTCCGTTGCTTGCGCGGCAGATCTGCCATTTGTCCGTGTTAATCAATGGGTGAATGCTTACATTGCCAATGAAGGCTTTGTCGAAGGGGCGTCTGCTAAGGCTATGCGCTATCGTTCCTCTATTAAAGGAGAAAATATTAAGCTTTTCACGGATGTTCATGTAAAACATGGAAGTCATTCGATTGTAGCGGATAGAAGTTTATCCGATCAAACTCATGATGCTATTTTCTTTGATAGTGATGTTCTAATTGCCACGGGAACAAGAACAGGAAGCGAAACTCAATCAGAAGAGATCCTGGGAATAAAAGATCATACAGAACTACCGGTCATTATTGGAAGCGGGATGGATATCAAGAATGCCCATCGGCTCCTCTCCATTGCAGATGGCTGTATTGTTGGAAGTTCATTGAAAAAAGAAAATAAATGGTGGGAGCCTGTTTCAAAAGACAAAGTTACATTGTTTATGGAAGAAGTGGAAAAAGCTAGAGAAGGAGAAACGGTCTTAGATGGGTAATCGTTTAGTAGTGATGGGAACGATTAATATGGACCTTATAGCTAAAGTTCCGCGTTTTCCAGTAGTTGGGGAAACAATTGCATCCACAAAATATATAGAAAGTTTGGGAGGAAAAGCGGCGAACCAGGCCATTGCTGCAAAACGAATGGGAGCAGAAGTCTCCTTTGTAGGAAAATTAGGGGGTGATTCGTTCGGCAGGGAATTGTCAAAACAATTAAAAAACGAAGGGCTTGATATTGACCAATTAAGGGTGGCTGAAACATTATCTACTGGGACATCGATGATAACCATCAATGAAGAAGGCGAAAATATGGTAGTTACAAATTTGCAGGCAAATGCGGAGGTATCTAAAGAAGAAGCAAAGCATGCACTTTTAGCATTGGGGAATGCAGATGCAGCGCTCTTACAATTAGAAGTACCTCCAGATGTTATCGCCACTATTATAACACTATTAAAAGAAAAAAATGTCCCTATTTTTATGAACCTTGCACCAGTCATTTCATTTTCACGAGAGATTCGTAAATTGGTAGATGTCCTCATTGTTAATGAAATTGAAGCGTCTCAATTAGCCGGTATGAACGTATTTGATAAAGAAACAGCTAAGCAGGCTGTTCTTATCATTAAAGAAGACAGCGAGCAGACAATTGTGGTTACTATGGGAGCTGCAGGCGTACTTGTTTACAGTGAAAAGCAATTCTATTTTTTCAAAGCACCATTAGTTAAAGCGGTAGATACAACAGCAGCTGGAGATTGTTTTTGCGGGGCGTTAACCGCCTACTGGTTAAAAGATAAAGATATGTTAAAAGCAGTTGAAAAGGCTGTGTATGCTGCTTCATTATCAGTTACCCGCTACGGGGCAACAACATCTCTGCCATTTGAAAAAGAAATGGCCGGTTGTATAAGCAGACATTAACGCCTAATCTCCTTACCAGCAAGTGAACCGTGTTTACAATATATTTGGTAAAGCTGATTTACCATCACACTTATTTGAATTTTCATTTTATTTATATTATTGAGATTTATTAAATGTAAAAGCCTTTCGGAAGAAAAGATAATCTCAAGCTTTATTTTATATCGTTAGGAATGTAAGAAAATAACATGTTTTTCCATTAAATAAATAGGGGGCAATATAATGAAACGTCATTGGAAATATTCTGCTGGGGTATTTGGTTCTATGTTATTTTTGCTAACAGCTTGCGGGGAAGTGGAAAACACTGGCGAAATGGATGGCGGAGAAGAAGCAAACGGTGAGCAACCAGATGTAGAAACGGCTGTTGAAACAGATGATGAAGAAGCTCCAACTATTGGCATGACAGTAATTAACCAGGAAGCTTTATTTTTTACTGAAATGGTAAAAGGAGCAGAAAGCCAAGCGGAAGAAGCGGATGTTAATTTAACCGTGTTTAACGCAAATAATGATTCAGTAGAACAATACAATGGAGCGGAAGATTATATTAGTGCTGGGGTTGATGCCTTAGTTATAAATGCCATCGATGTAGAAGCTATGAAACCGATTGTAGATAAAGCGGAAGAAGAAGGTATCCCTGTTATTTCAATTGATTCAGTTATTGAGCATGACGGAGTAGACGTGCAGATAGGAGTGGACAATTATGAGTCCAGTGTAGAATTAGGTGAATACTTTAATGAATATGCAGAAGAACAATGGGGAGATGAAGAAGTGAAAATTGGTGCTATTTCTGCTTTGAACTCTCCTATTCAAATAAACCGCCAAGACGGTTTCATGGATACCATCCTTGAAAATGAAAATGTAGAACTGGTGAATACAGTAGATGGGGAAAACGTTCAAGAGAAAGCTCTTTCCGCTTCGGAAGACTTATTTACTGCAAATCCAGATATGCAAGCAGCATTTGCAACAGGAGAGCCGGCATTTATAGGAATGGTGTCTGGGGTGCGCTCCCAACAGGCTCAAGACAATCTTAAATTATTTGGATGGGATTTGAGTGAGCAGGTTGTTGAGGGTATTGACGATGGATATGTAGAAGCAGCTTTACAACAACATCCGGACGAATATGGATCGGAAGCCATAAAAGCAGCTCTGGCCCTGGTGGAAGGAGAAGAAGTAGAAGAACAAATTGATGTTCCTGCAACCGTTGTAACAGAAGACAATGTTGATGAATTCCGTTCTCTCTTTGAATAAAAAGTACAATCATTCGTCTGAAATAAAGGAGCTGTTCCAATGAAAGACTTTGACTATCAAATAGAAATGCGGGATATCGAAAAATCGTTTGGGGCTGTTAAGCCCCTCCAAGGTGTTGACTTAAAACTGGAAAATGGGGAGTGCTTAGGTCTTTTAGGGGACAACGGTGCAGGGAAATCGACCTTAATGAAAATTTTAAGCGGTGTTATTATGCCTGATAAAGGAACGTTTTATTTTGAAGGGGAAGAAATTAGAATTAGTAACCCGAAAGAGGCGAAAAATATAAAAATAGAAACAGTCTTTCAGGACTTAGCTTTATGCGACACGCTAAGTGTAGCCAGTAATATGTTTTTGGGAAGAGAACCTTTAAAATCTGGAAGATTAATAGATCAAAAAAAACTGCATCAGCAAGCTAGAAATGAACTAGATAAATTAGGGATAAACATTGCTTCAACCAAGCTTCAAGTTCAAAATATGTCGGGCGGACAGCGGCAGGCTGTTGCTATAGCAAGAGCCATGATTTTCCAGCCGAAAGTTTTAATTATGGATGAACCAACAGCGGCATTAGGTGTAAAAGAAGTAAGAATGGTTTTGGATTTAATTAATACCGTGAAAGCACAAGGGGTCAGTGTCATTTTAATTACTCACCGTTTACAAGATCTTTTTGAAGTATGCGACCGGCTGATGGTTCTGCATGAAGGTAAATGTATTGATGACCGCGGCATTGACCAATTTACATTAGAATCTGTTGTTCAATCAATCATGGGTAATCCGCAAGAGGTGAGTATGGTATGAGGGAAGAAAAAGCACAGGTAACCACGGATGTTCGAAACTTGGAATTGTCCCATTCATGGAAACAATGGATGATAGATCACAAACAAATACTAAGTATATTCGGAATATTACTATTGATTAGCGCATTTTTTTCGATTGCGAGTGCTTCCTTTCTAAGCTATAGCAATATGATGAACTTAGTCATGCAGCTGGCACCTAATTTAATTGTTGCTGTTGCGATGACTTTCGTTATTACGACCGGGGGCATTGATCTTTCCGTAGGTTCTATTCTTGCATTGGCCAGCGCCTTAACGGCTGTATTATTAAGCGCTGGAACAGCCAGTCCCCTTGTTTTGCTGATTGTAATAATAGCAGGGATAGCAATGGGATGCATCAACGGTTATGTTGTGGCCTATCATAATATTCCTCCTTTAATTGTTACCTTAGCAGCCATGTTATACGTAAGAGGGCTGGCACTTCTTATCACTGGCGGTTATTCTATAGCCATTTCTAGTGATGCAGGACTCACGAAAATAGGTATTGGGTCCTTTCTGGGGGTTCCTGTTCCAGCGATTTTAGCTGTCATCATTATGGTTTTTGGTGTGATTGCTTTAAGGAACAGCCGGTATGGTACGTATGTAACAGGTATTGGCGCAAATGAAGAAGCAGTGAGGCGCGCAGGTGTTAATACAAAATATGTAAAATTAATAACATATATGTTTAGTGGAGGAGCAGCAGCGCTGGCCGGCCTTATTCTGGCCTCACGATTAGGTTCAGGGTCATCTAACATTGGCATGATGTTTGAATTAGATATTATTGCTGCTGTTGTACTTGGCGGTACTGCATTGTTTGGCGGAGCCGGTACTATTTTAGGTTCTCTTATCGGGGTTACCATGATTGGGGTTATCAATAACGGACTTACTTTAATGCAAGTTTCTCCATATATTATTCAAATCATGGAAGGGCTCGTTTTACTAATGGCCGTTATAATCAACGTTCGGGTATTTGGCAAAAAAAGAATGTAAGGAGCTTTTATGATGCAAACAGTTCAAACGGTACTTGGAGAAGTTGATATTAATGAATTAGGAATTACTTTAATGCATGAGCATCTTTTGGTAGACAGGCGCCACCTTTGGAAAAAACCAGCGCATATTTCGGATGATTTTGCTTATGCAGACGTCTCCATGCCCATATTAAACGAACTAAGGCATGAACCGTATTCCAATTTTGATAATAACTATTATTTGGATACGGACCTTGCAGCAGAAGAAGTAAAAGTATTTCAAAAAGCCGGGGGCCGATCCATTGTAGATGTCACCCCGGTAGGTATAGGGAGAAACCCTGAAGGCTTAAAAGATATAGCTGTAAAAACCAACTCTCCTATCATAATGGGATGTGGATATTATTTAGAAAATACCCATCCTTCTTTCATTTCAACACGCTCAGTAGAAGAAATTGCCGAATGTATATATCATGATCTGTTTGAGGGTGCAGGGGAAACAAACATTAAAGCAGGTATTATTGGAGAAATTGGCATAGGCCCCAATATGACAGATCAAGAGGTAAAAGTACTTCGAGGTGCAGCAAAAGCTCAAAAACAAACGGGGAAAATATTAACCGTTCATCTGCCAGGATGGGAGCGCTATGGCCATTCTGTGCTTGATATTATTGAAAAGGAAGGGGCAAATCCTGAACAAGTCATCTTAGATCATATGAATCCAAGCTTAAACGATATGGAATATCAAACATCCTTGGCCGATCGGGGAGCATTTTTAGAGTACGATATGATTGGAATTGAGCTATTGTTTCCAGAAGGGCAATCACCATCTGACCAGCAAAGTGCAGAAGCTATCGTGAGACTGTTAGAAAAAGGCTATGAGTCTTCTATTTTGCTCTCTCAGGATGTCTTTTTGAAAAGTCTGTTAAAACATTACGGGGGCGGAGGATTTGCTCATATTTTACAGCACTTTGTACCGAGGTTGAAGCGTCTAGGCGTTTCTGATGCAGAAATCGACCAGTTGTTAATAGAAAACCCCAAACAAGTTTTTAAAAGAGCTGAAGGTTAATGAATAAAAAAGAAAAAATGCATGAACAATGGCTGAACATCGTACATCACAGCCCAAGACCAGCAGGCAGTAAAAATGAACAAACGATAAAAAATTGGCTGAAGGCAGCAATTGCAGAGGAAGGATATGAAGCTTCTTCGCAAAAATTTCCGTATACAAGCTGGGAGCTCACTTATTTTTCAGGCTTAAAGCAGCTGCACCCCGTAAAGGATACGATAGAATCTTTTCCTGCTGTTGGAAGCACTTCCGCTAAAAATATTAACGGTTATGTCCAGCGTATCGGTTATACCAACATATGGGACATGTATAAGTGGCCGAGGTATGCTGTAGTAGATAAAGAAGGGAGTGTTACAGCATATATTACGGCCAGGCCGGATGGTGAAGTACTCAGTCAAACCTTATTAGAAGAGTGGGCTTACCCGCACCTGATTATAGGGGCATCCACGTATTTAAAATGGGAAAAATCTCTACGGGAAGGAGAACAAGTTGTGGTCGCCTTTTCGTTGGAAACGAAAATGGAGACTAGATTTGACGGGGAGAACATCAGTGTTTCTCTCTCCAATGGCGAAAATAAAGAAGCAGTGGTGGTCGGCGCGCATTACGATAGTATGTACAATACAAGAGGAGCTTATGATAATGCTTCTGGAACAGCCGTTCTACTCGAATTGATTCGAACGATAAAACCAGAACAGCTGCCTGTACACGTGAACATCGTCTTTTTTGGTTTGGAAGAATTACTATTATCAGGAAGTAAAGCATACGTCCAATCCATGAAGGAGAAAAAAGAAACGCCTCGCTTCATGTTAAACATTGATGGGATTGGGCGCGGGGAAGTTTTAGAAAGCTGGTCTACTTCTAACATAGAACGGAAACTTGCTTATGCAGATCTGGAAAAAAGAAACCTTTTTCCGAATTCATCTGTAGTCATTCCTCCTCCGCCAGGGTCCGATCATCATCCCTTTGTAAAAGCAGGCTGTGAAGCACTCATGCTTACCGTGAATGATCAAGAGATTATTCATACTTTTAAAGATGAACCGGACACGAATATCTTTGAAAATATGAAAAAAGTAGCAAAATACGTAAAATATATTTTAGAAAATTATAAATAAAAGGAGACGTTATGAACATGAACGTATTATTAGTAGGAGAATCGTGGACAAAACATACTATTCATGTGAAAGGTTTTGACTCTTTTACGACTTCAGAATATGAAGAAGGGGCCCACTGGTTTCGGTCGGCGATGAAAGAAGCAGGTATGGACTTAACCTATATACGTGCTCATGAAATTGATGAAAAGTTTCCTTTAGACTTGGGGTCCTTAAAGGAATTTGATGTGGTTCTCTTTAGTGATATCGGAAGCAATTCGTTTTTGCTGCCCGCTCAAACGTTTAATCACTCTAAACGCACACCAAACCGTTTGCAGCTGGTTAAAGACTATGTAAACGATGGCGGGGGCTTTGCTATGATTGGCGGCTACCTTTCTTTTCAAGGAATTGAAGCGAAGGCGAAATTCAAAGGAACAGTTATTGAAGAAATATTGCCTGTTCAATTAGAAAGCGGAGATGACCGGGTCGAAGTTCCTGAAGGGGCAGCACCCGTTGTGCATGACAATCATTTGGTATTAAAGGATGTTCCAAAAGAATGGCCTGGATTCTTAGGATATAACCGGGTGACAGTCAAGAATGAAAGTGATTTAGTAATGACTATCGGAAAAGATAACGATCCTTTTCTTGTGACGGGTTCTTATGGCAAGGGACGTACAGCTTCTTTTTCCAGCGACTTTGCTCCACACTGGGGCCCGCCGGAATTTGTAGAATGGAAATATTATAATATTTTTTGGAAACAATTAGTGGAATGGCTTGCGAATAACTAAATCAATTGTTTTTAACTATGTTGTAATAAAACGTCATCATATGAACGAGAGATTTCGGACCTTATCTTGCTGAATTGTACTTTAAAGTACTAATTTACACTGGACAGAAAAACGACATCTTCATAGCGTTACCATGGTTTGGAAACTTAGCGGAGATATATCAAAGTAAATAAAGACCTTTATGATAGGGTGTTGCTGCTAGGGGATATTCCTTACACTTCTTTTAGTCTGGAGTAATTAACCGTTTAATATATTACAGAAAACTATTCTCTTACTGTAAACGTTGATTTTACAGGGATTTCTTTTATCGTCAACCATATTTCACAACAAAATATTTATGCACATCCTTGTTCATATGTTTAAAGGATGTGTTTTTTATACTTTAGGAAAGCATTACCTTTGTTAAAGGCTCAAAGTATATTGCCATAAGTCGATGGCGAGCAAAGTTTTTGTATGAAAACAAACATTTAATTAGGTTCATATGCGATTTTAGAGATCAAATTGTTTTTCACGGTAGATGGTGGCGGCACGCCAACAAGTTTTCTTTATAAACCTTACTTTGAAAGGGTTCTCATCATTTGATATGATTAGTTGTAATAAATTCACATTGATAAGTAAGGATTTAGCTATGCAATCAAACAAGAATAATGATTCCAACATTTTAAAAATATCCGTCTTTGGCGGATTTTTGTTTACTATCGTGGGGATTACGTGGGGAATTGCCGCCAATTCACAAATGATCATCTTTGATGGATTATATTCCTTTATTAGCTTGGGTCTTTCTTTAATGTCGCTTTTTGCTTATTCATTTATACAGAAAGAAGATCAAGAACGTTTTCAATATGGTAAAGATGTCATTGAACCCCTGGTTATTATCTTTAAGGCAAGTGCAATTATAGCTATGTGCCTGTTTGCTTTTTCTACTTCGATGATTGACTTTTTTAAAGGAGGACGGGAGGTTGCCATTGGTTCTGCTTCTTTATATGCATTGATTGCTACTGTTTTATGTGGTGTTATTTACAGCATTATGAAAAACAAACAGGGGAACTCCGAATTTGTAAAAGCTGAGGCTGCCCAATGGTTCATGGACACTATATTAAGTGGAGCTGTACTTACTGGTTTTGTGATCGCGCTTTTACTAAAAGAGACAACATTTGCTTTTCTAACTTCCTATATTGACCCCGTGATGGTGTTAATTATTTCATTGTATTTTTTGAAAGTTCCGTTTCAAATGCTGATAAAAAATGCCAAAGAATTGTTGTGGATGGCACCTTCAGCTCATATTCAACTCCAAATTACACAAGCAGTACAAGAGACAAAAGAAAAATATCATATCTTTGAAGATTTCACGAGAGTGACTAAGGTAGGGAAAACCATTTTTATTGAGATTGACTTTGTTTTAGACGAACATACAAGCATACAGACGGTGGATGAATTTGATATGGTTCGAGAGGAGTTATATCAGAAACTTCAAATGGAAGGACATACGAATTGGTTTACTCTCTCCTTTACCAAAGATAGAAAATGGGCGTTGTAAACGGAGTACCCCTGGCATATAAAGAGCCAACCTAGCAGTACATGAAAGGTTGGCTTATTTGTTGAATAAATTTCCTAAAATAGTTGTACAAAAATCCCATACGCGGAAACATATTACAGGACGTCCTGCAAAATGGACTTAAAACAAGGTTTTACGGAGGTCGCGTTCAGCTTCCGTTTTTCAACATTATCCTAAAACTTCTCTCAGCTTTTCAACAACGGTACGTATATCTTTAACTTCAGAATAACGTCCAAGACTGAAACGAATCGCTCCTTTTCCGACTTCCTCGTCTACTCCCATGGCCTGGAGCACATTAGAAAGTTCAACGGTATCAGAATGGCATGCCGCACCGGTAGAAGCGGCAACTTCTGGGATGCGGGCAAGAATCTCCTGGCCGGTATATCCAATGAAACTAACATTTAATGTGTTAGGTAAACGTTCTTCAGGATGTCCGTTGAGGTGAACTCTGGACCCAAATGATTCCTGCAGCCTTTCCCAAAAATCGTCTCGCAGCGCTTGAATGGTTTCCATACTTTTGTCGTATTGCGCAGCCTGACAAGCTTGTCCGAGCGCCCCGGCAAGAATGACATTTTCAGTGCCTGCTCGTCTGCCTTGTTCATGACCTGCTCCGTGCATAAAGGAAGGGAGCGTCTTGTCTTTTCGCATATACAATGCGCCAATGCCTTTTGGAGCATATAATTTATGACCAGCTATCGTTAGAAAATCAACACCTAGCTTGTCGACATTTACTGGAATTTTTCCAATAGATTGAGAGGCATCTGTGTGAAAAGGAATGCCATGTCTTTTCGTGATGGCTGAGATCTGTTCGAGCGGCTGAACGGTTCCGGTTTCATTATTGGCGTGCATAACAGACACAAGCACTGTGTTCTCTGTTATGGCTTCGTTTATATCAGCAGGGTCTATTTTTCCATATGTATCGGTATCTACGTACGTTATTGAAACACCATGCTGTTCTAGATAGCGGCACGGTTCAAGGATAGCAGGGTGTTCTGCTTTGGTTGTAACGATATGGCAGCTTTTCCCAAGGTTTGCTTCCACGATCCCTTTTAGGACGTGATTGTTAGACTCCGTGCCGCCGCTTGTGAAAATAACTTCTTCTGAGGCAGCACCTATTAAGCTTGCAACCTGTCCTCGTGCTTTCTCGAATGCTGTTTTAGCAGGAGAGCCAGCCCAATGAGAAGCGGAAGGGTTGCCATATGCTTCATCAAGCAAACGGGTTATTGTTTTTTTTACTTCTGGAGCAAGCGGCGTGCTCGCATTGTAATCCATGTAGATGTTTTCCATTGCTTATACACTCCTCCTTTCTGTTTACTTTACCTTAATTATTCTCTTACTCGCAATGTACAAAATTGGAATGAAGCCTCTTTATGCCGGCTTGTTCTGCTGGTATTAGGAGGGTAAAAGAAAGATCAGACTCGTGTTGAAAGCGCGGGAAAAAGAGAAGAGCCGACCCCAGTTGGAAGTGTCGAAAAAGAAAGAAACGCTGAAAAGAAGGAAGGAAGAGCTGAAAAGAGGAGGAGAAACGCTGAAGGAGAGAAAAGAAGAGCTGAACTTGAAGCAAGAAACGCCGAAAAAGAAAGAAGCGCTGAAAAGAAGGAAGGAAGAGCTGAAAAGAGGAGGAGAAGCGCTGAAGGAGAGAAAAGAAGAGCTGAACCCGAAGCAAGAAACGCCGAAAAAGAAAGAAGCGCTGAAAAGAAGGAAGGAAGAGCTGAAAAGAGGAGGAGAAGCGCTGAAAGAGAGAAAAGAAGAGCTGAACCTGAAGCAAGAAACGCCGAAAAAGAAAGAAGCGCTGAAAAGAAGGAAGGAAGAGCTGAAAAGAGGAGGAGAAGCGCTGAAAGAGAGAAAAGAAGAGCTGAACCCGAAGCAAGAAACGCCGAAAAAAAAGAAGCGCTGAAAAGAAGGAAGGAAGAGCTGA
>NZ_VTOK01000008.1:0-66862 GCF_009765375.1 Alteribacillus sp. YIM 98480 | reverse complement strand
GCTGAAGGAGAGAAAAGAAGAGCTGAACCCGAAGCAAGAAACGCCGAAAAAGAAAAGAAGCGCTGAAAAGAAGGAAGGAAGAGCTGAAAAGAGGAGGAGAAGCGCTGAAGGAGAGAAAAGAAGAGCTGAACCCGAAGCAAGAAGCGCCGAAAAAGAAAGAAGCGCTGAAAACAAGGAAGAAAGAGCTGAAAAGAGGAGGAGAAGCGCTGAAAGAGAGAAAAGAAGAGCTGAACCCGAAGCAAGAAGCGCCGAAAAAGAAAGAAGCGCTGAAAAGAAGGAAGGAAGAGCTGAAAAGAAGGAAGAAAGAGCTGAAAAGAGGAGGAGAAGCGCTGAAAGAGAGAAAGGAAGAGCTGAACCCGAAGCAAGAAGCGCTGAATCAAGAGAAAAACACCGAAAAAAGAAAAGGATGAATGGCTCTTTAGAAGATATTTTAAGACAGCTCCAATAAATATCTTTTTATCTATTATTATATTTGTTGCGTGCTTTTTTCATGCTAGAATGAAAGGAAGCGGAATGTATGAATAACGGAGCAGTCATTCTATCTGCCCCTATTCCTGCATATAATGATAAACTGCTAAGATGTGCCTTAGAAACAGAGCAGGGGTGAATAAATAAATGAAATGGAAAACAAAAGCGGCAGCTGCAGTTACAGGTGCTGTGCTACTTGCAGGAGCCGGCGGTGTGTTTGCGGGAATGTCTATCAATGATACCCTGGAAGATACACCGCGTTCTGCATCGAACGCCGATAATCAAGCCGAACATATTCCACAAGATTCTTCCGAAGCGTCAGAAGCCGGCATGGAAAAAATTGAACAAGTCTATCAAATGATTAGTGAGCAGTACGTAGAAGATGTAGACGAAAAACAAATTCTTGAGGGAGCTCTAGAAGGGATGGTCAAAGAGCTGGATGATCCTCACTCGGCCTACATGGATCAAGAAACAGCAGCAGAGTTCAGTCAGTCGCTCGAATCTTCTTTTGAAGGTATTGGAGCAGAAGTCAGCATGGTAGATGATAGAGTTACGATTGTTTCGCCGTTTCGCGATTCTCCTGCTGAGGAAGCTGGTCTGCAGCCAAACGACCAAATTCTTGAAGTCGATGGGGAGAGTACAGAAGGTGAATCCCTTAATGAAACGGTACTTAAAATTCGCGGAGAAAAAGGGTCTAACGTTACACTCACCGTTCAACGCGGGTCTTCCGATCCGTTTGAGGTAGAAGTAGAACGAGACGAAATCCCTGTGGAAACGGTTCGTTCTGAAACAAAAGAACAAAATGGGAAAACGATTGGTCATTTAGAACTCACTTCTTTTTCTGAGAGTACAGCGGAAGAATTTGAAGAGCATTTAAACAAACTAGAAGAAGCCGGTATTGATGGATTAATTATTGATGTACGCGGAAATCCAGGCGGTTTTTTAAACAGTGTGGAAGATATAGGGGATTTAATAATTCCTGGTGGTGAGCCTGTTGTTCAAATTGAAGATCCAAATGGAGAAACAGTTCGCTCTATTTCCAAACTTGATGAAACAAAAGATTATCCTATTGTCGGTCTTATTGATGAAGGGAGTGTATCTGCTTCAGAGATATTAGCTGCGGCGCTTAAGGAAGCAGGCGGTTATGACCTGGTTGGAGAAACAACATATGGAAAAGGTACCGTGCAGCAATCCATGCAGCTTGGAGACGGCAGCGAATTAAAACTGTCTATGTTCAAGTGGCTCACTTCTGACGGCAACTGGATTAATGAAGAAGGAGTGGAACCGACAGTAGAAGTGAAGCAGCCCGATTACTTCTATTCTGCAGTACTGGCACCGGAAGAAGAATTAAAGCAAGAATCTTTCGGCGAGCAAGTGAAAATTGCCCAGCAGATGCTAAAAGGGCTCGGGCATGACCCTGGGCGTACGGATGGCTACTTTGATGAGCAAACAGCAGAAGCTGCTGCATCCTTTCAAGCAGCGGAAGAAGGCATCGAGGAAACTGGTGTTATCGATGAAGAAACCGTCAGCCGTTTAAATCAGAAACTTCTTGAACTGATTCGTGATCCCGAAAATGATAAACAGTTAGAAAAAGCACTGGAATTAGTGAGTAACCAAAGCTCTTAATCAGCTAATCAGTGCGTTGTGCCCCATTGGAATAACATTTTTCATGGGGCAGGTTTCTCTGTAATATTAGATTGTAAAATAATGAACCGTCTATTAAAAAGGAGATGCCGCCAATGGAATTTTTTGGCTTGGAACTAATAAAAGGACTGGGACGTTTTTTTGCTCATCCGCTTACATATATTATTCCATTTGCGATGTTTATGATCGGCTATTTCCGTGTGAAAAGAGAGCGGGCTACGTTTCATACACGAGTGTACAGCGCCTTGTTTGATGTGACCGCTCCGCTTTTGCCTGGGCTGCTGACTGGATTTCTCTTGTCTTTTCTCGTTATTGCAACAGGTTTAACGATACCTTTTGCTTTTTTAATGCTTGTCGGTATGATAATGTTTCTGTTTATCTTGCTAGGAAGAATACGCTGGCTCTCTCCTTCCTATACAATAGGGCTGGCGATTATTTTAGCGCTCTTGTTACCTGGGGTGGAAAGCGGCTATGGCTGGATGGACAGTTTTTTCATGGAACTAGGACAAGGAGACTACCGTCCGGCACTCGTTCTCTTGACTTTACTCATGATCGCAGAAGGGCTGCTCATATGGAGAAATGGCAAGCACCATACCTCTCCTATGGTGGTAAAAAGTTCACGCGGTAAATGGATTGGAGCTCACCGGCTTCAGCGTATTTGGTTCATACCAGCATTAATATTTGTGCCAGGCGGAGCAGTAGAACCGTTCCAATGGTGGCCTGTTTTATCGATAGGAGAAAGCGGGCTGACGCTTTTTCTTATACCGTTTGCGATAGGGGCCAAGTACACTATGTTTCACACGCTGCCAAAAAACGCAGTCAAGCAGACTGGGCTTATTGTGGTTATATTAGCATTGTTCATTGGAGCAGGCGCTGTTTCTGCTTTTTATTATCCTGATTTTATTATGTATACTGCTGTCACTGGTGTTGTGGCTCGAGAAGTGATCACCTTTTGGATGAAACGAAAAGAACGAGCAAAAACACCTTTGTTCAAACTGCAGCAGCGAGGCATCAGAATACTTGGGATTCTCCCTGAATCTCCAGCAGAAAAAATGGGACTGAAACCTGGTGAAGTGATAATGAAAGTAAACGGACAGGTTGTAAACAATGAAAGTGAGTTTTATGACGCTCTGCAAAAAAATTCAGCATACTGCAAAGTAGAAGTATGTGATCAACAAGGCGAGATTAGACATGCTCAGTCTACTGTTTATGATAATGAGCATCATGAACTTGGGGTGCTGCTTGTAAAAGAACGGAATTTACAGGAAATAATAACAAAAGAAGCGTAACAGAGGACATAATTAAATGCCTCTGTTTCAGAAAAAGGACTGATATTTGTGGTGACAGTAGTCGGAGCCGTGCTGCTTCCATTTTTTCTTATGCTGGCAGGTGTACGTCTTACCCATAGTTTTATTGGCGGCGTCTTGGTTGCTCTTATGATTACAGCAGCTTTTCAGCCGTGGAAAATGGGGCTGGGAATAATGCTGACAGCAGCTGTTTCTCTTGCTGCAGCCATGCCTGTAGGCTGGCGAATAGGGAAACATCAGAATACGGGACCTTAAAACGACGGAAAACAGCACCGTCGTTTTTTTAAAAAACAAATGCGAACATATATTCGAAAAATCCGTTTGAATTGACGTGTTATGTGGTATAATGTATAAGCGGTATTGAAAAGATGTGAGTAGGATTTAAACGAAGCGAGGGATAGGGCATGAATGAAACCTTTAATTTAGTCTCCAAATATGATCCAGAAGGGGATCAGCCTGAGGCCATTAAAGCATTAACGCAAGGAATAAAGGAAGGGAAGAAACACCAGACCTTGCTTGGTGCCACAGGAACAGGTAAAACATTTACAGTGTCCAACGTTATAAAAGAAGTTAATAAGCCAACCCTTGTCATCGCACATAATAAAACATTGGCGGGACAGCTTTACAGCGAGTTTAAAGAGCTGTTTCCTAACAATGCAGTTGAATATTTTGTCAGTTATTACGACTATTATCAGCCGGAAGCATATATCCCGCAGACAGATATGTATATAGAAAAAGACGCAAGTATAAATGATGAAATTGATAAATTGCGCCACTCTGCGACGAGTGCCTTATTTGAACGTAACGATGTTATTATCGTTGCCAGTGTATCCTGTATTTATGGTTTAGGTTCGCCAGAAGAGTACCGCGATCTGGTTCTTTCTCTGCGCTCAGGCATGGAAATGGAAAGAGACGATGTGTTGCGCGAACTCGTTGATATCCAATATGAACGCAATGATATTAATTTTGTTCGTGGTACGTTCCGCGTAAGAGGGGATGTCGTAGAAATATTTCCAGCTTCACGAGATGAACACTGCATTCGAGTGGAGTTTTTCGGTGATGAGATAGACCGTATAACGGAAGTGGATGCTCTCACTGGTGAAATTCTCGGTGAACGCAATCACGTAGCTATTTTCCCGGCTTCTCACTTTGTTACCCGAGAAGAAAAGATGACCCGGGCGATTAAAAATATTGAAAAAGAATTAGAGGAACAGCTTGCTTATTTCCGGGAAAAAGGGAGAGAACTGGAAGCCCAGCGTCTCGAACAGCGCACTAATTATGACATTGAAATGATGAAAGAAATGGGTTTTTGTTCGGGTATTGAAAACTATTCCCGGCATCTGACATTTCGTAAACCAGGGGAATCTCCTTATACATTACTTGATTTCTTTCCGGAAGATTTCTTGATTGTTGTTGATGAGTCCCATGTGACACTGCCGCAAGTGCGGGGGATGTACAACGGGGACAGGGCTCGAAAAGGAGTGCTTGTTGATCATGGTTTCCGCTTGCCATCAGCTATGGATAACAGGCCTTTGCAATTTGAAGAGTTTGAAAAGCGTGTTCGTCAAGCCGTGTATGTATCAGCAACCCCTGGTCCATATGAACTCGAGCATTCACCTGAAATGGTTGAACAAATCATCCGGCCGACCGGGCTCCTTGATCCAACGATTGATGTTCGGCCGATTGAAGGGCAGATTGATGATTTAATCGGAGAAATAAATGAAAGAAAAGAAAGCAAAGAGCGAGTGCTTGTTACCACATTAACGAAAAAGATGGCAGAGGATTTAACAGATTATTTAAAAGAAGTGGGGATTCGTGTAAAATATTTACACTCTGATATAAAAACATTAGAGCGGATTGATATTGTGCGCCAGCTTCGGCTCGGTGAATTTGACGTACTCGTAGGAATCAACCTGCTCCGGGAAGGGCTGGATATCCCGGAAGTTTCACTCGTTGCTATTCTTGATGCTGATAAAGAAGGTTTTCTCCGTGCCGAACGCTCACTCATTCAGACGATGGGGCGTGCGGCAAGAAATGCCAACGGGCACGTCATAATGTATGCTGATAAATTAACAGATTCCATGAATGTTGCGATCAGTGAAACGAACCGCCGCCGCGAAATTCAGGAAGATTATAATGAGAAACATGGTATTACTCCAAAGACGATCCAAAAAGACATTCCTGATTTAATTCAAGCGACGATCGCTTCAGAGGAACAGGAAGACTTCGACAAGCCTGCACTTGCGAAAATGAGTAAGAAAGAACGTCAAAAAGTAATCGATGAATTAGAAGCAGAAATGAAACAAGCAGCCAGGGATCTTCAATTTGAACGGGCTGCAGAGCTTCGTGACATGGTACTTGAATTAAAAGCGGAAGGATGACCTCTATGGCTCTTGAAAACTTACAAATAAAAGGTGCTCGTTCCCACAACTTGAAAAATATTGATGTGACGATACCGCGTGATAAGCTGGTCGTTTTTACAGGTCTGTCCGGCTCGGGTAAATCTTCACTTGCGTTTGATACGATTTACGCGGAAGGCCAGCGCCGCTATGTCGAATCCCTTTCTGCCTATGCCCGGCAGTTTCTCGGGCAAATGGATAAACCAGATGTTGATTCGATAGAAGGGCTTTCTCCAGCTATTTCTATTGACCAAAAGACAACCAGCCGTAACCCGCGTTCTACCGTGGGTACGGTAACGGAGATTTATGATTACTTACGGCTTTTGTTTGCAAGAATAGGCCGGCCGATTTGTCCGAAGCATAACGTCGAGATCTCATCGCAAACCGTTCAACAAATGGTTGACCGGATGATCTCTTACCCGGAGCGTACAAAAATGCAGATCCTTTCTCCTCTTGTTTCAGGCAGAAAAGGCGAGCATGTGAAAATACTTGATGATTTAAAACAAAGAGGGTTTGTACGAGTCCGTGTCGATGGAGAAATGCGGGAAGTTAGTGAAGAATTTAACCTGGATAAAAATAAAAAACATGATATTGAAGCGGTCGTGGACCGTATCGTGATAAAAGATGGTGTAGAAACCCGCTTGGCCGATTCATTAGAAACTGCTCTTGAATTAAGCGGCGGTAAAGCGCTAATTGATGTTATTGGGGAAGAAGAACTTCTCTTTAACCAGCATCACGCTTGTCCATATTGCGGCTTTTCCATAGGAGAACTTGAACCGCGATTATTTTCGTTTAACAGTCCGTACGGTGCTTGCCCAACGTGTGATGGTCTTGGCAGCAAACTCGAAGTAGACGAAGAGCTCGTGATTCCAGATTGGGACCGAACCTTGAAAAAACATGCGATTGCTGCCTGGGAACCGACCAGTTCTCAATATTATCCGCAGCTTTTACAGTCTGTTTGTCATCATTTTGGAATCGACATGGAAGTACCAGTCAAAGATCTTCCAAAGCAGCAAATGGATATTATTTTGCATGGGAGCGGCAGAGAAAGAGTTACGTTCCGATATGAAAATGAACGCGGCACGGTAAAAGAACGCAAGATTTATTTTGAAGGAGTTTTGCGCAATATATCCAGGCGTTATCACGAAACCGCTTCTGATTATATTCGCGAACAAATGGAACAATATATGGCGCGCAATGCCTGCCCGACTTGCAAAGGATACCGTCTCCGTAAGGAAAGCTTGTCTGTTAAAATAGCCGGTACTCATATAGGGCAAACGACAGAGTTATCTGTAAAAGATGCAAAAACTTTTTTTGAAAACCTGGAGCTGACCGAAAAGGAACTTGCGATTGCTCGCTTAATTCTGCGGGAGATTGAAGAGAGGCTCGGCTTTCTAGTTAATGTTGGACTTGATTATTTAACATTGAGTCGCTCAGCTGGCACATTGTCCGGCGGAGAAGCGCAGCGGATAAGGCTTGCTACTCAAATTGGCTCGTCATTAATGGGGGTTCTTTACATTTTGGATGAGCCTTCAATAGGCCTTCACCAAAGAGATAATAACCGCTTAATCCGTACACTTGAACGAATGAGAGACCTTGGTAATACGTTGATTGTCGTAGAACATGATGAAGATACGATGCTTGCTGCTGACCATATTATTGATATTGGCCCGGGGGCAGGTGTACACGGAGGGTATATTACTTCTGAAGGCACACCGGATGAAATTAAAGAAGATGAGGAGTCTTTAACCGGTCAATATTTATCCGGCAAAAAGTTCATCCCCCTTCCTGTCGAACGTCGAAAACCGCAAAATCGCTGGCTTAAAATAAAAGGAGCCAAAGAAAACAATCTGCAAAACACGAATGTAGATATTCCGCTCGGTCTATTCACTGCTATTACAGGTGTGTCAGGTTCTGGAAAAAGTACGTTAATCAATGACATCTTATACAAATCACTGTCGCAAAAACTGCACCGTGGAAAAGAAAAACCAGGGAATCACAGAAAAATAGAAGGAATTGACCAGCTTGAAAAAGTAATCGATATTGACCAGTCTCCGATCGGACGGACGCCGCGTTCCAACCCGGCAACATATACCGGAGTATTTGATAATATCCGCGACGTGTTCGCTATGACAAACGAAGCGAAAATACGCGGCTATCAAAAGGGACGGTTCAGTTTTAATGTGAGAGGCGGACGTTGTGAAGCATGTAAGGGAGACGGAATTATAAAAATTGAGATGCATTTCCTTCCTGATGTATACGTGCCATGTGAAGAATGCGATGGAAAAAGGTATAATCGTGATACTCTCGACATACGGTACAAAGGAAAGAATATTGCCGAAGTGCTTGCCATGACGGTAGAAGAAGCTCTTGCATTTTTTGAAAATATCCCGAAAATCAAACGGAAAATTCAAACCCTCTTTGATGTAGGACTCGGTTATATTAAACTTGGCCAGCCGGCGACTACCCTTTCTGGGGGAGAAGCACAGAGAGTGAAATTAGCAAGCCAGCTCCACCGGCGCTCGACTGGGAAATCGTTATATATATTGGATGAGCCGACAACTGGATTGCATGTAGATGACATTGACAGATTGTTGACGGTCCTACAAAGACTTGTCGAAAATGGGGATACTGTTCTTGTCATTGAGCATAACCTGGATGTTATTAAAACGGTAGACTATATTATTGACTTAGGTCCAGAAGGCGGAGACAAAGGCGGAAAACTTGTGGCAAGCGGAGCGCCAGAAGAAATAGTAAAAGTAAATGAATCTTATACCGGGTACTATTTAGACCCAATAATAGAAAGAGAACGAAAACGAATGGAAGAGAAGCTTTCTAAAGCTGAGCAAGTAGCAGAGACTACGTCTTCTTAAACTAAAGCTGTCTCAAAGCGCAAGAAATGTAGGTTTCATGTCTCAGAAAACCAGCAATTTCTCCTGTGCAGTGAGGCAGCTTTTTTATACTTTAGGAAAGTTTCCTATATTCATGACGGCAAGCCAAGTTTGCGGGCAGGAGAAGAAAACAGACAGAAGGGGGAGGGCAAATCCGTCTTCAGTCGGAAGAATTTTTGAAACGAAAACGATATCTTTAACGTATTAGTTAATAAAATACCGAATTTGAACAGAGGTATGGATACATGTGCCCTTAGTTTAAAAAAAGGAAGGGATAGATCATGGAAGAAGAACGTAAACTCATTTTAAAAATGGTAGAAGAAGAAAAAATTTCGCCAGAAGATGGAGCGAAATTGTTAAAAGCGTTAAACCAGGATAACCGTACAGAGAAGTCAGAAAAGGGAGATGAAAAGGCTTCAGAAAAGCAAGAAGAGTCTCCTTTTGCTGCTGAAGAAAAGAACACAGCTGTCTCCGGACCAGAAACATCAAACAGCCTTTCGACCAATGTGAATTGGGATGAAGGCAACAAGCGTTTTGATGAATGGGAACGAGAAAAACGGAAAAAGTCAGATGCCACTACAAGTTTTACCGATTTCATCGACAGTGCTATCCAAAAAATAAAAGAGTTGGACCTGGACTTTAATTTTGGCACGTACCAAAATATCCACCATATTTTTCAGCACAAAAATATGGAACAAACGGTGCTCGATATATCCCTTGAAAATGGTTCGATTGAATTAAAACCCTGGAACGAAAAAGATGTAAAAATAAATTGTGAGGTCAAAGTATATAAAGGGAAAACCCAAGAAGAGGCACGACGGGAATTTTTAAAAGAAACGGCTTTTGAGGTGGAAGGAAACCAGCTGAACTTTTACACGAAAACCAAGTCCATGAAAGTGAATGCCGTGATGTATTTACCGCGCAAGACGTATGAACGTGTTCAGCTCTACACGTTTAATGGGCATTTGAAAGGGGAATTAATAAAAGCGGACAGCTTTTCCGGAAAGGCCGTAAACGGCAGTTTGACCATCGATCACCCCGATCATATGCGGTTCAGTGGTGAAACGGTAAATGGTCCGATAAAATTAAACGGCGGAAAGCTTGATATTGCTGATGTTAAAACAATGAATGGAACGATTGAATTAGATGCTGATATTCGAGACTTAGAAGCGGAATCGGTTAACGGCACAATTGATAGTAAGCTCTCTATCAGTCAAGATGCACGAGCTAGTCTTTCTGCCACCACCGGAAGTATTTTTATTACGATTCCAGAGCACATTCGCACGGAAGGACAGCTAAGAACCAATGTAGGGAATTACAATTATTCATTAAGCGATATGGAAATTACAGAAGAGAAAAAAGATTTTATTCAAAAATCATTACAGTTTACTTCTAATCATGCAGCCTCCCCGCGCTTACGATTGGACGCCACCACGAAAACGGGTTCTATTTCTATAAAACCGAAACATGTGTAAGGAGGAAAAAGAATGAAAAAATTACACCGCAGTCAGCATAATCGCATGCTCGCAGGAGTGTGCGGGGGAATTGCCAATTATTTTAACGTTGATCCAACTTTAATCCGTATCGTGACCGTATTATTAGCTATTATTACCTGGGGGCTGCCTGTGCCCATTGCTTACATTGTCTTAGCTATTATCATGCCTAATGAAGGAGATATCGTCGAATAATGGGCTGTATTGTTCCGTTTATCGTAAATGCGGTAACGCTTATGGTGGTGGCCGGTTTCTTTCAAGGGTTTGAGCTGCAAGGAGTCGGTGCAGCCGTGATGGCGAGCATTATTTTAACGATTATTAATATGCTGGTCCGGCCGCTTCTCGTTGTTCTTACACTGCCAATTACCGTGTTTACTCTCGGACTTTTCATTTTTATCATTAATGCAGCTTTGTTAATGCTTACATCTGAATTAATGGGAGACTCCTTTTATATTTCAGGGTTTGGCATGGCATTACTGGCTGCAATTATTATAGCGATATTAAATATATTTATTAATAACTTCATTGTTGATCCTCTTCGCAGGAAATGATGAAATCGAATGCTGCCCCTTTCTAAGAGGCAGCATTCTTCATGTTTTTTGCTACCGCTTTCCAGCAGCCCCCTAGCTCAAATTTCCACATTTTTTAGAAATCATGCTACAATAGTGAAAGTGTAAAAAAATATGATGTTCTAACCGGGCAAATGCCTGATTGTCGAAATGGTTGGAGGGTAGCATAAATGCCAAAAGTAACGGCAAATGATTTAGTGGAACGTTTTAATCTGGAAGTATTAGCAGGAGAAGATGGTGTGTATCGTGCGATTACAACGAGTGACATTTCCCGTCCGGGTATAGAAATGGCCGGGTTTTTTACCTATTATCCAGCAAAACGTTTACAGTTGTTTGGACGCACAGAACTTTCTTTTTTTCAGCAGTTAAATGATGAGGAAAAAAGTGAACGAATGGAAAAGTTATGTACATATGACACGCCGGGCATTATTATTTCCCGTGGTTTAACAGCACCCCCAGAGCTTATTGAAAGCGCAGAAAAAACGGGAGTGCCCATTATGCGTGCCGACGTTACGACGACCCGTTTAAGCAGTCAGCTGACAAATTATCTGGAAGCTCAGCTAGCTAAGGCCACTGCAGTACATGGTGTTCTTGTCGATATTTATGGGATAGGAGTCCTTTTAACCGGTGCAAGCGGTGTTGGTAAAAGTGAGACAGCACTCGATTTAGTGCGCCGCGGCCACCGGCTTGTTGCAGATGATTCTGTTGAGATCAGTCAGCAGCACGGAGATACTCTTGTAGGCCGGCCTCCTGAATTGATTCAGCATCTTCTTGAAATTCGCGGGCTCGGCATCATTGATGTGATGACACTATTTGGTGCTGGTGCTGTTCGTCCGTTTAAACGAATTGCATTGACGATACACTTAGAACTATGGGATGAGACTAAAGCGTATGATCGTTTAGGGATAGAAGAAGCGAAAATGCAAATTATTGACACGGAAATTCCGAAATACACCATTCCTGTACGTCCGGGACGAAACCTTGCTGTTATTGTAGAAGTAGCAGCTATGAACTTCCGTTTAAAACGTATGGGCATTAATACTGCTCAGCAGTTTTCTGACCGCCTTACCGATGTTATTGAAGACGGAGACCGGGAAGAATTTTAAGTTTAAGATTAGATTGGAGAGAAATCGGTCATGATACATTCGATACAGCCTATGGATCGGATTGCCTTTGAACTGGGGCCGCTCACCGTCTATTGGTACGGAATCATTATTGGTTTAGGGGCGTTTTTAGGTTTTATTATTGCAAACAGAGAAGCTGCCAAACGCGGCATGCCAAAAGATATTTTTGCAGACTTGCTTATATTTGCCATTCCCATCTCTATTATTTGTGCGAGGCTTTATTACGTGATTTTTAGATGGGAGTATTATTCCCAAAACCCAGGACAGATTTTGGCTGTTTGGGAAGGCGGCCTTGCTATTCATGGAGGACTGATTGGAGCTGTCTTAACGACTGTCATTTTTGCACGAAAAAAAAGCGTGTCTTTTTGGAAACTTACTGATATTGCGGCACCAAGTATAATCCTCGGTCAAGCGATTGGACGCTGGGGAAATTTCATGAATCAGGAAGCTCATGGCGGACCGGTATCACGGGATTTTCTTGAAGGATTGCAGCTGCCTGAATTCATTATTAATCAAATGTATATTGATGGGGTCTATTACCATCCTACCTTTTTATATGAATCATTATGGAATATTGCTGGTTTTGTGATTTTGATGTTTTTGCGCCGTGTCAATTTACGTCGCGGAGAACTGTTTTTAAGCTATATTATTTGGTATTCTATCGGTCGTTTTTTCGTAGAAGGAATGCGCACAGACAGTTTGATGATAGGAGACATGCTGCGTGCTGCGCAAGTGTTGTCCTTACTGCTTATTGCTGGATCGATCGTATTGTGGATCTATCGCAGAAAAACAGGGCTCGCTCGTGCTCATTATTTAGATGAAGACGGAGCTGGACTTCGGAAAAACAAAAACCGAAAATCACGAACAAATACAAACAAAAAAAAGAAATAAAGGCCATTCATACGACAACATTTGGCTGGCTTGCCCCTGGTCGTTCGTTCTCGGATGGACTGACAAGTAGTGCTATTATAGAATTTTCACACGCACGCGGACGTTCACCAAAAGCACAGCGGTATGTACAACCGCTGAAGGCCTATGTGATAAACGATGGTGAACCAAAAGAGGAGTCTAATCCTTTCCGCTCTAATAAAAGAGACGATTACCTTAAAGACTTTAAAGTGCTTGTGCTTGTCTTACACCGATGATAGTGATTTTTGCCAATGAAACTGGGGTTTTAAGCGTATGGAGGTTTGAGAGAGATGGAGACGCTGAAAAAGGGACTGAAAGTAGGTCTGCAAACGACGTGGACGCTGGGGAAAATTATTTTTCCGATTACATTCATTATAACCATACTCGGGTTTACTCCATTTTTGGATTGGCTGGCCAGCATGCTTGCACCGCTGATGGGCTGGATTGGACTTCCGGGTGAGGCTGCCATTCCGCTGGTCCTCGGGAACATGTTAAATTTATATGCGGCCATCGGTGCGATATTATCTATGGATTTAACAGTAAAAGAGGTATTTATATTAGCCGTTATGCTGTCTTTTTCTCATAATTTATTCGTAGAATCTGCGGTTGCTGTAAAAGTAGGCATACGCATGTCTGTGGTGCTTGCAGTGCGGCTTGGTCTTGCTTTCTTTTCCGCCTTGATGATTCATTGGATATGGCAGGGAGGGGCGAAGCAGGCTCAGTACGGCCTCGTATCTCAAGAAGGACAGTCTACTGTTAACGGCTGGGAAGGTGCCGTTTGGGAAGGGATAACGAGTGCAATTATGGGTGTGGTACAGATAGCATTAGTCGTTATTCCAATTATGGTGTTTATTCAAGTGATGAAAGATTTAAACTGGCTGCAGGTTTTTTCAAAATGGATGTCGCCGTTTACAAAGATGCTAGGAATCCGTGAAAATACTTCGACTACGCTTGCTTCAGGGGTGATTTTTGGTCTCGCTTTTGGAGCAGGGGTTATGATTCAAGCCATAAAAGAAGATAATGTAAAGAAAAAGGATTTATATCTTGTCTTTATTTTTCTGGTTGCCTGTCATGCTGTTATAGAAGATACACTCATCTTTATTCCGCTGGGTATTCCGGTTCTTCCTTTATTACTAATTAGACTTGTAACGGCTGTTCTGTTAACGATACTGATTGCTTATATTTGGAACAAATCAGAAAAAAGAGATTTTGCCCGTAAGGAGGCAACGTATGACTATTAATACTGTATTATTTGATTTTGATGGAACACTTGTAAATACGAATGAATTGATTATCGCTTCCTTTCAACATGCGTTGGACAGCTATGCACCAGGGCGGTATACGAGAGAAGATATTGTCGGTTATATCGGCCTTCCGCTGACAGAAAGCTTTCGAACAATTGACCCGGACCGTGCTGAGGAGCTCATTGATATGTATCAAAAACATAACCTGGCCCACCATGATGAGCTGATTGAAGAATACGAAGGAGTGGCGGAAACCATCCAAAAACTGCATGAGCAGGGGGTTAAGCTGGGGGTTGTTACGACGAAACGAAAACATACAGCACGCCTGGGACTTGAGGTTTCTGGCTTAATGCCGTATTTTTCCTCTGTTATTACGTTTAATGATGTAGATAAAGTCAAACCGGATGCAGAACCACTCGATAAAGCGATCAAAGAGTTAGGATCACGTCCGGAGGAGACGATGATGGTCGGTGACAGTCAATATGACATTCTTGGCGGAAAAAACGCCGGCGTGAAAACAGCAGGAGTGGCCTGGACGATAAAAGGAGAAGATTACCTGTGCTCGTTTGAACCAGATATTATGTTAAAGAAAATGCCAGATCTGCTTGACTACGTTGGAGTGAAGACGAGATGAGACGGACGGACCGTTTTCCGGTAGAATCAGTCAATTCGCTCTGGCATATTTACAAAACGGTACCGTTCTGGAAAGTGGTAAAAAATTTTATTGTCATCCAAGCTGCGCGTTACACTCCATTTTTGCCGATAAAAAATTGGCTGTACCGGACATTTTTAAAAATGAAGGTTGGAGAAACGACTGCATTTGCGTTAATGGTTATGCCGGATATCATGTTCCCTGAAAAAATCAGCGTCGGTCGAAACAGTGTCATCGGCTACAATACGACGATACTAGCCCATGAGTATTTAATCAAAGAGTACCGCATCGGAAATGTTGAAATAGGGGACGATGTATTAATTGGAGCGAACGCGACGATTTTACCCGGGGTTACGATTGGAAACGGAGCCGTGGTGGCCGCCGGTTCTGTTGTACATAAAGACGTGGCGCCGGGAAGTTTTGTCGGCGGCAACCCGCTACGTGTTATCCGAGAAAAAAAGAATAACGATGATTCCTTCCCGACATAAAGAAATTCTGCTTCGGGAAGTTTCTTTATTTATAGGTTTAAATCATCCTTTTTATGAAAACAACAAGCCAAGTATACGAAGAACATCGGGATCTGCCTTGTAGATAGAGGGAAGTTTTTCGAGGAACTGAGAGAAGGCAGGATTTATTACAGATTCAAAATCCCATGCCAGCCTCTTATATACCGTTGTAACCTTGATTTATCGACCGCTTTTTAAAGCTATTCACTAAACCTAACAATGGATTCAACAAAGTGCCTTCATCTTCCTATTGACGGATAATGGGAAGCCGTGTAAACTACACGATATATTCTTTATCTCATTAGTACATTAGCAGACTAAAGCGTTCGGTAATAATATTTAAAATATACATAAATGATAAAAGCGATATGGAAAGCAGACGGAAGGAGCATTCTAATCATGAGCAAACCTTTTATGTTTGAAAAGCCGGTCGGAATGAGAGATACGCTGCCGGCTTACTATCAAACAAAAAATAAAGTAAGAGAACGGATGGAAAAAGAAATAGACTGCTGGGGTTATCTGCCTATTGAGACTCCTGCTTTGGAATACTACGACACTGTCGGCACTGCTTCAGCGATATTGGATCAGCAGCTTTTTAAACTGCTTGACCAAGAAGGGAACACACTTGTGCTTCGTCCGGATATGACAGCACCCATTGCACGGGTCGCAGCTTCGAGCTTAAAAGATCAAGCTTTCCCGCTCCGTCTCTCTTATCACAGCCCGCTGTTTCGTGCACAGCAAAGAGAAGGAGGACGCCCCGCTGAGTTTGAACAGATGGGAGTGGAACTTGTCGGAGACGGAACAGCAAGTGCAGACGGGGAAGTTATCGCACTAATGGCAGCAGCATTAAAAAAAGCAGGACTTCAAGATTTTCAAATAGCGATCGGCCATATCGGCTATGTAAATGCTCTGCTGCTTGATGTAGTAGGAAGCGAAGAAAGAGCAAATACGCTCCGCCGTTACTTATATGAGAAAAATTATGTAGGCTTTAAACAACATGTAAAGAGTCTTCCTCTTTCTTCTATTGATGAAAAACGTCTCCTTTCTTTATTAAAGTTGAGAGGCGGACAGGAAAAATTAAAAGATGCCGAAGAACTCGTTCAAAATGGAGAAGCGGCAAAAGCATTAAATGACTTGCATCAGCTTTGGGATGTGCTAGAAGGTTATGGGGTAAGTGAGCATATAAAGCTTGATTTGAACCTCGTTATGCATATGAGCTATTACACAGGTGTGGTTTTTGAAGGGTATGGAAGTAAATTAGGCTTTCCATTATCAAGCGGAGGCCGTTATGATGAGTTGCTGCAAAACTTCAACCGCCCGGCTCAAGCAACAGGGTTTGGCATTCGCTTGGATTTACTCGTAGAGGCGCTTGGGGATACAGAAGAATTACCTGAACAAACGTGTATCCTTTTTAGTAAAGAGCGCAGAAAAGAAGCCATCGAAGAAGCAGGACAGCTTCGCGAAAGCGGCAAAAGGGTCGTACTGCAAGACTTGCAAGGTGTTGAAAACGTTGATGAACTAAGCGAAGCCTTTGCCGAAGTGTACTATTTTATCGGAAAGAAGCAAGGAGGCGCCAGCAATGAGTGAACCATTGACAGTAGCAATGCCAAAGGGACGAATTTTTGAAGAAGCAGCAGAGCTTCTTCGAGAAGCTGATTTTCCGCTTCCGCCAGAATTTGATGACTCTCGTAAATTAATAGTAGATGCGCCGGAAGCTGATCTTCGTTTTATTTTAGCCAAACCAATGGACGTACCGACCTATGTAGAGCACGGTGTGGCAGATCTCGGAGTGGCGGGAAAAGATACGATGATTGAAGAAGAGCGCGACGTATATGAAGTGCTTGATTTGAATATCAGTGAATGCTACCTTGCTGTCGCTGGACTGCCTGGCTATGAAAAAACAGATATCAATCCAAAAGTAGCATCGAAATACCCTAACCTTGCCACCCAGTATTTTAAAGAACAAGGCGAACAAGTAGAAATCATTAAATTGAACGGGTCGATTGAACTGGCTCCTCTCGTTGGACTTGCTGATCGAATCGTAGATATTGTATCTACCGGCCGTACATTAAGAGAAAATGGTCTGGTAGAATTAGAAACAATTGTCCCTATCACCTCCAGATTGATTGTGAACCCGGTGAGCTACCGTGTGAAAGATGCTCGTATTGATGATTTAGTTGAACGTCTTGCCAGAGTGGTAGAGGAGGATGAAGCGTGAAAATTATTGAACTAACAGGAGATGTTAGTCTCACTCGAGACATTGAAACCGGCACAGAAAAGCAAAGAGAATCCGTAGGCGCTATTATTAACCAAGTGCGTCAAAACGGTGATAAAGCCCTGACAGATCTTACGGAAATGTATGACGGTGTCCGATTGGAAAATCTTTTTGTTACTGAAGAAGAGATGAAAGAAGCGTATGACCATATTGATCAGCAAACGCTTGAATCTCTACGCCGGGCCAGCAGGAATATTCGTTCTTTTCATGAACGCCAAACTCGTCAGTCCTGGGTAACGACAAATGAAGACGGCACGATGCTCGGACAAAAAATTACACCGCTCGATTCTGCCGGCGTTTATGTTCCAGGAGGCAAGGCTGCGTATCCTTCTACGATTATGATGAATGTGATTCCAGCACAGGTCGCCGGGGTGAGAAACATTATAATGACGTCCCCGCCCGACCGAGAAGGCAAGCTTGCTCCTGCTGTTCTTGTGACTGCTGCTGAGCTTGGTGTTACTCACATTTTAAAAGCCGGAGGAGCTCAAGCTGTTGCAGCTCTTGCTTATGGGACAGAAACCGTTCCGTCTGTCGATAAAATTACGGGTCCGGGCAACATTTTTGTCGCTCTTGCAAAACGCGAAGTATTTGGCCAGGTTGATATTGATATGATTGCCGGACCAAGTGAAATTGTAGTGTTAGCGGATGACACAGCCCGTTCTGATTATGTAGCGGCAGATCTTCTGTCTCAGGCCGAACATGATGAAATGTCATCTGCGGTATTAGTGACAACCTCTAAAACGCTCGCAGAAAACGTACAAACAGAAATAGAAAAACAGATCGCTGAACTGCCAAGAAAAGAAATTGCTTCTGCATCCATCAAGGACCATGGCGCAATTTATACAGCGGCTGGACTGGATGAAGCGGTGGAAGCAGTAAACCAGCTCGCGCCCGAACACTTAGAAATCATAACCGCAAAGCCAAATGAACTGCTAGGTAAAATTCGTCATGCCGGAGCTATTTTTCTCGGTCCATTAAGCGCCGAACCGGTTGGGGATTATTTTGCCGGTCCGAACCATGTCCTGCCAACCAATGGAACGGCCCGTTTTTCAAGCCCATTAAATGTCGATGATTTTACGAAAAAATCAAGCATTATCTCTTACAGCCAAACAGCTTTTGAGCGGGATGCTGAAGACATAGCAGTGATTGCAAGATTAGAAGGATTAGAAGCTCACGCTCGCTCCATAGAGGTTCGGAAAAAGGGGGAGAACTAATGGCAGAACGTATTAGCTCTATAGAAAGAAATACGGGAGAAACCCAGATTCATTTAGATATGAATATTGATGGAGAAGGCCAAAGCAATATTTCCACGGGCGTCCCATTTATGACACATATGCTCGATTTATTTACGAAACACGGGCACTTTGATCTAACGATTAACGCCAAAGGAGATACCGAAGTAGATGATCACCATACGACCGAAGATATCGGCATTTGCCTAGGTCAGGTTTTTAAGGACGCTCTCGGTGATAAAAAAGGGATCCGCCGCTACGGAAACTCGTTTGTTCCAATGGATGAAACACTAGCGCAAGTGGTCGTAGATTTAAGCAATCGCCCGCATCTAGAATGTCGTGCAGAGTTTCCAAGTCAGAAAGTCGGTACATTTGACACGGAACTGGTGCATGAATTTTTATGGAAGTTTGCACTAGAAGCCCGGATGAACCTTCATGTGATTGTTCATTATGGCTGCAATACCCATCATATTATTGAAGCGATCTTTAAAGCAATGGCTCGTGCTCTAGATGAGGCAACGCAAATAGATGAGCGCGTAAAAGGTGTGCCGTCTACGAAGGGAATGCTTTAAACAGGGCACAGCGAGCTAAGATAAAATTAGAAAGAAGTGCCGCTCCAATGTTTCGAAGCGCTGAAAGAACGAAGGGAAGAGCTGAAAAGGCGAGAAAAAGCGCTGAATATGGGATGAAAAGCGCTGAATCAGGGAGTTAAAGTGCTGAAGAGCTGAATCACGACCATGAAGCGCTGAAATATCCAAAAGAAGTTCTGAAAATAACCGGTAGAGCGCTGAAAGAAAGAAGGGAAGAGCTGAAAAGGCGAGAAGAAGCGCTGAATATAGGATGAAAAGCGCTGAGTCAAGGAGTTAAAGAGCTGAAAAGGCGAGAAGAAGCGCTGAATATGGGATGAAAAGCGCTGAATCAGGGAGTTAAAGTGCTGAAGAGCTGAATCACGACCATGAAGCGCTGAAATATCCAAAAAGAGTTCTGAAAATAACCGGTAGAGTGCTGGAACATCACAGCATACACCAAATCGCAGCACCTTGCCAAATCTCAGCAGTGACTCGCCAAACCAAAATAAAACCAGAAAAACAATAAAGAAAGGAATGAGTTGGGCATGATCGGGATTATTGATTACGGTATGGGAAATCTGCACAGTGTCAGCAAAGCACTAGAACGGCTCGACCTTTCTTATTTCTTATCCGAAGACCCAGAAGAGCTTGAGAAAGCGGATGGATTGATTTTACCAGGAGTAGGTTCTTTTCGAGATGCTATGACATTGCTCAAAGAAAAGCAGCAGGAAGAGTTTATTAAAACATGGGCAGCTGATGGAAAACCGCTTCTAGGCATTTGTCTTGGCATGCAGTTATTGTTTGAAGGCAGCGAAGAAAACGGAGATACAGAAGGGCTCGGTTTTTTACCTGGCTATGCGAGACTTTTCAAAGGAAAGAGCGAAAACGGAGAAGCATATAAAGTTCCGCACATGGGATGGAATAAACTGGGATTTGAACAGCCGGAACATGATTTGCTGCAAAATACAGAAGAAGGCCACGTATATTTCGTTCATTCCTACGTGATTGAAACGCCAGACAAAGATGTTCTGGTAGCGACAAGCGATTACTATCAAGAAGTACCTGCCGTTGTAGGACGCGGACGCATCATGGGAACCCAATTTCACCCTGAAAAAAGCAGCCGGCTTGGCATGAAAATGCTGGATAACTTCGGGAAAGTAGTCGCAGAAGGGAGCCGGACATATGAGTGAATTTAAAATATACCCAGCCATTGATATCCGCGGTGGAAAATGTGTTCGTCTGCTGCAAGGCGATTATGATAAAGAAACGGTTTACGGTGACTCTCCAGTTGATATGGCAGCACGCTTTGAAAAAGCCGGTGCTTCCTGGATACATATGGTAGATTTAGATGGAGCGAAAGAAAAAAAACGTGTTAACGATGAGTTTGTCGTAAAAGCGGCAAAAGAGCTTTCTGCTAACGTTCAGGTAGGCGGTGGAATTCGTACGGCAGAAGATGTGGCGTATTATCTCGAAAATGGGGTGGCACGCGTCATTTTAGGAAGTGTAGCGGTACAGCACCCTGACTTTGCAAAAGAAATGCTAGCAAAATACAAAGAAAAAATTGCAATCGGCCTTGATGCAAGAGATGGATATGTGGCGGTAAATGGCTGGCTGGAAACATCTGAAGTAACAGCCGTTGCACTTGGGCAGAAAATGGCCGAATACGGAGCAGAAACGTTTATTTTCACAGATATTGCAAAAGATGGTATGTTATCCGGCCCCAATGTTGAAGCCATTGCAGAGCTCGCAAAAGCGACGGGGAAAAAAGTAATTGCATCGGGAGGAGTCAGTAAACTGGACGATTTAAAAGAACTGGCAAACTACCGAAATGAGGGTGTTGCAGGTGCCATTGTAGGTAAAGCAATTTATACAGATAAAGTCGACCTCAAACAGGCGCTGACGGAGGTGGATCAATAAATGCTGACGAAGCGAATTATTCCATGCTTGGATGTAAAAGAAGGACGCGTTGTTAAAGGGGTTCAGTTTGTTGACCTTCGCGACGCTGGTGATCCAGTAGAGCTTGCTGCTTTTTATGATGAACAGGGAGCGGACGAACTAGTATTTCTTGATATTTCTGCGTCTCATGAAGGACGGAAAACAATGGTGGAAGTTGTAAAAGAAGTGGCTGGAACCCTTGCTATTCCATTTACTGTAGGAGGCGGCATCAATTCTTTGGGTGACATGCGTACAATCCTGCGGGCAGGGGCAGATAAAGTATCGCTGAATACAGCTGCGGTAAAACGGCCTGAACTAATTACAGAAGGCGCAGATTACTTCGGTTCACAATGTATTGTGGTTGCTATTGATGCAAAATATGAAGAAGAGCTCGGATCCTGGAGAATTTATACGCACGGCGGGCGCACCCCGACCGACTGGGAAGTATCCGACTGGGCCAAAGAAGTCGTCCGCCTCGGTGCCGGGGAAATTTTATTAACAAGTATGGATCAGGACGGCGCTAAAACGGGGTTTGATCAGGCTTTAACGGAAAAAGTAAATGAAGCCGTATCCGTTCCAGTGATTGCATCAGGAGGAGCAGGAGCTAAAGAACATTTTGTAGATATATTTGAAGAGGCACAAGCAGATGCTGCATTAGCTGCTTCCATTTTTCATTATAAAGAAACTTCTGTGGAAGAAGTGAAAACGTATTTAAGAGAGAATGGGGTGTTGGTGCGATGAATATAGAAGAGCTTTCATTTGATGAAAAAGGGCTTATTCCTGCAATTGTTCAAGATGCTGTTAGTAAAGAAGTGCTGACACTCGCTTATATGAACAAAGAATCCCTTACAAAAACAATGGAGACAAAAGAGACCTGGTTTTACAGCCGTTCAAGACAGGAACTTTGGCATAAAGGAGAAACATCTGGGAACACTCAGCAAGTAACAGATATCCGCTACGATTGTGACCAAGACGCACTGGTCGTAAAAGTGACCCCTCATGGACCTGCCTGTCACAAAGGTACGTACAGCTGTTTTAGTCAATCTCTTTTAGAAGAAGAAAAAACAGAGGCCCACGCCGGCCGTTTCGATATTTTAAATCAATTAGAGCAAACGATTGCGGCAAGAGAAGCAGAAATGCCGGAAGGGGCTTATACGACATACCTGTTTACCGAAGGTGTGGATAAAATTTTAAAGAAAGTTGGAGAAGAAGCAAGCGAAGTAATCATTGCTTCTAAAAATCGTGATGCTGAGGAACTGAAATGGGAAAGTGCGGATCTTTTGTATCACCTTTTTGTCCTGCTTCGCGAACAAAAACTACCGCTTGATCACGTATTAGGTGTACTTGAACAACGCCATGGGAAATAAAGGAAACAGTGTACAAACACCTCGTTTATGGAAGCGGCCGTTTTTCTGCATCGAATGCGTGAATGGCCATGCTGCCGCTTTCTTGTTCCTTAATAAATACTTACGAGTGTAAAAGATAATGCCTGTTTTAGCTGTTCAAAAAGGGGGAAATTCCCTAAATGAACAGCTTTTTTTCCTTTCTGTCTGATGATATACTAGGCATATTGCAACGGTGCTCCTAATGGAGGGGAAGGAAGTTTATGAAAACTCAAAATGAACAAAAACAAGGACAAGTGATTCCTTTTATACAAAATGGTGAATACTTTTTTAAACGGGGCGTCACGGCTTATCAAAAAAAAGAGCTGACACGCGCCGTTAAGTATTTACGACGAGCGGTTGAATTAAATCCAGAACAAGGAGTATTTCACTGCCAACTGGCTGCTATATACGCGGACATGGCAGAATACGAAAAATCAAATGAATTACTTCTTTATGTTCTTGATGAGTTAGATGAATCGATGTATGAGTGTTATTTTTTCTTGGCGAACAATTATGCTTATCAAGGATTGTTCGACCGGGCAAGAGAAACGGCAAAGCTTTACTTGCGTTTTGTTCCAGAAGGGGACTTTGCAGCTGATACCGAAGATTTGCTTCAGCTTTTAAAGCTTGAAGACGTCGAGGAAGAGCCCGAAGATGATTTTACAAAAACGGGAGACGAACTAATTATAACGTATGAAAAAGCCGTACGTATGATAGAAGAAGAAAGATATTATGAAGCGGAAACGCTGCTTGAAAATATTATTACTGATTATCCGGCTTATTGGCCTGCTCAAAGTCAGCTCGCCCGCGTGCTTCATTTAAAAGGCCAGACAGAAGAGGCATTAGCTTACACGAAAGACTTGTTAAAAGAAAATGCATATTTGCCAGCAGTATGTCAGTTAGCCGTTTTATATAAAGAAATGGGAAGAGAAAAAGAAGCTTCTGAAATAGCAGAGATGTTAAAAAGAACGGTGCCTTTAGATAAAGATCATTTACAAAGGATTGCTTCAACCTTATGCAGGTTAAGAGAGTATGACGAAGCGTATTATTTTTTCCGGATGCTTGCACAGCGTTTTGGTTCAGAAGACGAAAATTTCTTCTTTCAATACGGTGTAGCTGCATATCAAACAAAGCGTTACAACCAAGCAGAAAAATGGTGGAGACAAGCACAGATAAGAAATCATCACGGAGCCTCTGTCTTATTAGAAAAGATGCAGCATGGACTTTTGACAGCAAGCGATGTGAACCATGAATCTTATCAGCACCATCAACTGTAATTGTTTTCTGCTATATTATTTCCCCAAGCAGAATATTGGACTTAATTGCTCGATTTATTTACGATAAGGCATGAATAAGACAAATCACAATGTATTCGCTAAAGCTTCACAGGGGATATTATGGATATGAAAGAGGAGTGAATCATCATGTCAGAAGAAAAAATTTATGATGTCATCATAGCAGGTGCCGGCCCGGCAGGTATGACAGCTGCTGTATATACGTCCCGTGCTGAAATGGATACACTTATGCTTGAACGCGGTGTACCAGGCGGACAAATGGCTAATACAGAAGATGTGGAGAACTATCCGGGATTTGATCATATTCTCGGTCCGGACCTTTCTAATAAAATGTTTGAACATGCGAGAAAATTTGGTGCGGAGTACGCTTATGGTGATGTAAAAGAAATCATAGACGGAAAAGAGTACAAAACGGTAAGAGCAGGCGGAAAAGAGTATAAAACACGCTCGGTTATCGTTGCAACAGGTGCAGAATATAAGCAGCTCGGTGTACCAGGCGAAAAAGAATTGGGAGGACGCGGTGTCTCTTATTGTGCGGTGTGTGACGGCGCGTTTTTCCGCAATAAAGAAATTGTTGTTGTCGGTGGCGGAGATTCAGCTGTCGAAGAGGCTGTTTACTTGACGCGTTTTGCTTCTAAAGTAACAGTAGTCCACCGCCGTGATCAGCTCCGTGCTCAAAAGATTCTGCAGCAGCGCGCGTTTGTCAATGATAAAATTGAATTTAAATGGGACACAGTTGTGAAAGAAATTAACGAAAACAATGGTAAAGTCGGCAGTGTCACACTCACTGATTTGAAGTCTGGAGAGGATTATGAATTCGAAACAGAGGGTGCATTTATTTATATCGGGATGCTGCCTTTAAACGACGCTGTTAAAGGCTTGGATATTTTAAATGAAGAAGGGTACGTTGTGACAAACGAAGAAATGGAAACAAAAATTCCTGGCATTTTTGCAGCCGGAGACCTCCGTGAAAAATCTCTTCGTCAAATTGTGACAGCTACTGGCGACGGATCGCTAGCAGCACAGACGGCACAGCATTATGTAGAAGAATTGAAAAATACAGTCGAAGCATAACAAAAAAGATGTTTACAATTTTAAATCGATTTTAACGCTACTGTAACAAATATGAAATAAATATAGAGTAGAATGGAAACAGTAATTGACCCCCTTTTTATATATCCTGGTGTAGCACAGGCAAATGCCTGTGCTCTTTTTTTGCATCAAATAGAGAAATTTTGACATTAACATTAGTGCTTTTCTAAATATTTTTATCAGAAAGGTGTAAAAAATTGAGCAATCCCCCGCTCTTTTAGTATACTAGAAAGAGTAAATGTGAGGTGATGAACATGCAGCGTGTGACAAATTGTGTACTAACCGATCATGATCACGTTCTTATGCTTCAAAAACCGAGCCGTAACTGGTGGGTCGCACCCGGTGGTAAAATGGAGGCAGGGGAATCTGTACGGGATTCTGTTGTCCGTGAATTTTGGGAAGAAACAGGTGTTACGGTGAAAAACCCTGTTATTAGAGGGATTTTCACTTTTTTAATCATAGAAGATGAAAAAGTTATTTCCGAGTGGATGATGTTTACTTTTAGCGCTAACAAATGGGAAGGAAATTTATTAAAAAAGTCACCAGAAGGAATTCTTTCCTGGCAGCCAAAAGAACAAGTAAAAGCTCTATCCATGGCAGAAGGAGACCGGAAGATTTGGCAGCATATTTTAGAAAATAGCGGTGTATTATACGGGACATTCCGCTACAGCCCAACCTATCAATTAATATCAAGTGAATTGCAAAATGACGAAAACATTTGAATAAGATAGAGAGAAGGGACGGATACAGTGATGGGGCAGCCAAATGAGGATATCCAGGTAGTAATCATTACCGGAATGTCTGGGGCAGGCAAAACAGTTGCTATGCAAAGCTTTGAAGATTTAGGATATTATTGTGTTGACAATCTCCCGCCAGCATTAATTCCCACATTTATTGATCTAATAGAAAGCTCCGGCGGTAAAATGAATAAAGTAGCTTTAGTTATAGATTTACGGGGCAGAGAGTTTTTTGATCATTTATTTGAAGCGGTCGATCAATTAAGATTGAAAACGAATTTACGGACTCATATATTATTTTTAGATGCTAAAGATAATGTTCTTGTCCAGCGTTATAAAGAAACACGCCGTTCTCATCCGCTTGCTGCTGAAGAAGCGCCGCTTGAAGGGATTCAACATGAACGAGAAATTCTAGAGGATTTAAAAGGCAGAGCCCGGCAGATTATTGATACGAGTGATTTAAAGCCTAAACAGCTGCGCGAACGCATCATTCAATCTTTTACAGGTCCGGAAAAAGACGCATTTTCTGTTAATGTTATGTCCTTTGGATTTAAATATGGTCTGCCAATCGATGCTGATCTTGTCTTTGATGTCCGTTTTTTGCCAAATCCCCATTACATTGAACACCTTCAGCCAAAAACAGGATTAGAAGAAGAAGTCTCTTCGTATGTGTTAAAATGGTCGGAGACAAAAGAATTTATGAAAAAATTAATTGATATGTTAGAGTATATGCTTCCTCAATATAAACGCGAAGGCAAAAGCCAGCTCATTATTGCGATTGGCTGTACAGGAGGCAAGCATCGATCCGTAACCCTGGCTGAGTATATTGCAGATTATTTTGCCGGAGACTACGCCACCCATAAAAGTCACCGGGATGTAGAGAAAGGAAAGAAATATAATCGTGGATAAGCCGAATATTGTTGTCATCGGCGGAGGGACAGGACTTTCTGTACTGCTTAGGGGGCTTAAAACCTTCCCGGTTAACATTACAGCTATTGTAACCGTTGCTGATGATGGCGGCAGTTCAGGAATACTTCGCAAAGAATTAAATATTCCTCCTCCTGGGGACGTCCGCAACGTTCTCGTCGCACTTGCTGAAGTAGAACCAATGATTGAGCAATTATTTCAGCACCGTTTTGAAAATGGAAATGGTCTTTCCGGACATTCCCTGGGAAACTTGCTTCTTGCCGGTATGACTTCGATTACCGGTGATTTTGCTAGAGGGATAAGTGAACTTAGTACTGTGTTAAATGTTAGAGGAAAAGTGTTCCCGGCAGCAAATCAAAGCATTGAATTGCATGCTGAAATGACAGATGGTTCATTTGTAAAAGGAGAATCAAGTATTCCGAAATCAGGCAAGCATATTAAAAGAGTATTTTTATCTCCTTCTACCATTCAGCCGCTGCCAGAAAGTCTAGAAGCGATCCAAAAAGCTGATTTAATTGTCTTAGGACCTGGAAGTCTTTATACGAGTGTCATCCCAAATTTGCTCGTTCCTGGTATTACAAAAGCAATACATGAAGCGCGAGCAAGAAAAGTTTATATCTGCAACGGAATGACACAAGCAGGAGAGACAGATCACTTCTCCGCTTCTCACCATGTTGAAGCTATTTACAAGCACACGGGCAATGGCGTGATTGATACCGTACTTGTTAATAATGGCAGCATCCCGGAAACGATTATTAAACGTTACCAAGAGGAAAATGCTGCACCAGTTCAATGTGATGATAATAAAATAGACAGTCTTGGTTTGAGAGTCATTAAAGATGAGTTTATGCAATTTAAAGATAATCTTTTACGCCACGATGCAGTAAAAGTTTCTCAGTCTTTATTAACCGAACTATAAAGAAAAGGCAGGAAAGGCCGCTTCTGAAAAGATACGGCCCTAACGAGTAAAAGGGCGGTGATTCAACCATGTCATCCTTTGCGGCTATGACAAAAAAAGAGTTAACTCAATTTGAGACAGATGATTGTTGTGCGAAGGCTGAACTGGCTGCATTAATAAGAATGAATGGTTCTATATCTTTTGGAAAGAAAGAGATGCTTTTAGATGTTTCTACTGAAAATGCAGCAATAGCGCGGCGTATATACAAGTTAATAAAAAAGGTGTACCGAGGAACAGTTGTTGAATTGATGGTAAGAAAAAAGATGCGTTTAAAAAAAAATAACGTATACTTAGTACGTATCTCAGAAGAAGCACGGGAGCTTTTAAGTGATTTAAGCATAATGAAAGACGGGTATCGTTTTATTCGTTCGATTTCTCCCGATATTATTAAAAACAACTGCTGCAAACGCGCATATCTACGAGGAGCTTTTTTAGCGGGAGGGTCGGTCAATCATCCAGAAACCTCGTCTTATCATTTAGAAATATTTTCTTTATATGAAGAACATAATAAAGCATTACGTGACTTATTACTTGAATTTTACCTTCCCTCAAAAAGTTTAGAAAGAAAAAAAGGGTTTATCTTATACATTAAAGAAAGTGAAAAAATAACAGAATTTCTAAATGTCATAGGTGCCCATCAAGCTCTTCTTTATTTTGAAGATGTCCGCATCATGAAGGATATGAGAAATTCGGTAAACCGTCTTGTCAATTGCGAAACTGCTAACTTAAACAAAACAGTTGGTGCAGCATTGAGACAAGTGGAAAATATTCAGCTCGTTGACAATGAAATAGGCCTGCAGCATTTACCAGATAAAGTTAGAGAAATTGCAGAGCTTCGTGTTAAACATCAAGACGTTACCCTAAAAGAACTCGGAGAAATGGTACCGAATGGTCCAGTAAGTAAATCAGGGGTCAATCACCGCCTTCGAAAAATTGATCAATTAGCAGAAAAAATTCGAAAAGGCGAGACCGTCCAACTAGAAAAAACGTAAGCATTGATAAACTTAAATGGAGGAGATGTGAGTGATAGAAAACACAGTTGAAGTAAAATTAAAAACAGGGTTACAAGCAAGGCCAGCAGCATTATTCGTACAGGAAGCAAACCGTTTCCAGTCAAATATTCATCTTCAAAAAGACGATAAAAAAGTAAATGCAAAAAGTATCATGGGAGTTATGAGTCTGGCTGTTCGCAACGGCGGAACGCTGCAGATTATAACGGAAGGTACGGATGAAGAAGAGGCTATGCAGGCTTTAACGGACTATGTAGAAAAAGAAGAATAAGAAAAGCTCCGGTTCCTTTTGTGTAGGACCGGAGCTTTTTCTGTTTTTTAAAAGGTAAGAAATTATAAATAGTTGGCGTTTTGATGTCTAGCTTCAGCGCCCAGCCGCTCAGGCGCACACGATGTGGGTCAGTTCAGCGTTGTCACAGGACGTGACGGTTTTAGCTGAACGTCTTATGTCTTCCCTTTCGACTCCGGGCCGCAGGCGGCCCTGCGCGAAAGCTCCAGAATCTGTCGCGGGCTCCCAGGATGGGAGTCAGTTCGGCGTTGTCACAGGACGTGACGCTCGTAGCCGAACTTCCTTCTTTTAAGGCGCTTACGCTATTCTTACTTATAAAGAACTTCGTCAATCATGCCGTATTTTTTAGCTTCTTCAGCGGACATGAAGTTGTCGCGGTCTGTATCTCTTTCAATAACTTCCATCGGCTGACCTGTACGTTCTGAAAGAATTTTGTTCAGCTTTTCGCGCATTTCTATAATACGGCGGGCATGAATTTCAATATCAGAAGCCTGCCCCTGGGTTCCGCCAAGCGGCTGGTGAATCATGACTTCACTATTTGGAAGGGCAAAACGTTTCCCAGGTTCTCCTGCTGTAAGTAAGAATGAACCCATAGAAGCTGCCATTCCTACACAAATCGTAGATACTTGTGGTTTGATATGCTGCATCGTATCGTAAATAGCCATACCGGCAGTAATGGAGCCGCCAGGACTGTTAATGTACAATGATATGTCTTTTTCAGGATCATCAGCAGCCAGGAAAAGAAGCTGTGCCACAACGGAATTGGCAATATTATCGTCAATGCCTGAACCCAGCATGATAATGCGGTCTTTTAAAAGGCGGGAATAAATGTCATAGGCACGTTCCCCGCGGTTTGTCTGTTCAATTACTGTAGGTATTAGATTCATGTTATACATCCTCCTATCATATAGTGAATCCAGCGCTTATCTTTGCTGTTGATTCCATCATAACTTAATGGTCAATAATGATCAAATGAAAAGCAGTTAATTATCTCTGCTGATCCATATTATACAGAAAAGATCAGTGTGTTCCTATGAAACTGTTCTTGTCCTGTAATTCGATAAGCTATCCGATAAACCCTGCATGTATCTTATCCTTTTTTTCTGTGTTTCAAACCAAACTCCTTTTTTCATTAATAACAAAAGTAAGATATAATAGAAGGAAGACTCTATAAATAGAGGAGGCAGGTATTATGTTTGGCCAGGATCGTCTCGGAGAAGATAAGCGGTTTGAAAAAGAAGAAAAAACATCTTTAGAAGAAGCGGCAGCCAAATTAGAAGAGATCGCATCAGCGTTACGAACACAAGGGAAATTTACAGAAAAAAATGAAAACCACCAAATTACGATCTCACCTTCTCGGGAAGTTAATATGCTATTGGAGTATGTAAAAAAAGGAAAAAACCATAAAACTGGATTTTACTTGGAATGGCATGATTAAAATTTTTTCTACTCTTATATAAATGTAGTAGGAAAAAGTACGTGCTCTTTCACATATGGTATAATATATGTAGTAAACGCTTACAAAAGAGAGGGGGAAGCGGCGTGAATCTAGAAATGGGATTGTATCAACAGCAAACGATGAAGCTCGTCATGACACAAGAATTACGCCAGGCCATCTCCTTATTGCAATTTTCAGCCTTGGAACTGTCGGAATTTTTAGAAGAGCAAGCGCTTGAAAACCCAATGATGGAAATAGAAGAGCAAAATACTGGCTTAAAAGATGAACCTGTTTATAATATGCCTGTCATGTGGCATGACGAGCCTTCCGAGGTACAAGAAAAAGAAGAAGAGCAATCTTCACCTTTTGATCGAATCAAAGATGACAGAGAAAGGATTTCAGACTATTTAATTCAACAAATTCGATTTTTGCCAGGTTCAGAAGATGATAAACGGGTATTAACACATATGGCGAGAAATGTCAGTGACAGTGGATATCTAGAAGGAACCTATGACGAAACCGCCGCATTGTTTCCTATTACCGAAGAATACTATGAAGCATATGTCTCAAAGCTGCAAAGCCTAGAGCCTGCAGGGATTGGAGCCCGGTCATTAAAAGAATGTTTATTGCTCCAGCTAGAGAGGCAGTCTCCAAGAAATCATTTTGCTGAAATGCTGATTAGAGATCACCTTGAAGATTTAGCTTCTAGGAAGTGGAAACAAATTGCAAAAAGTCTTGACACTTCTTTAGAAGAGATCCAACAGGTGTACGATGATGTACAGAAGCTTGATCCATACCCAGGCTCAAGTTTTGGCGGAGGAGATCATCCCGGACATTTATATCCTGATGTGTATGTAGAACGGGACGGAGATCGTTTCGTTGTTCGCTTAAATAATGACGGGCTCCCCAAAATTCGAATGAACCGCCAGTACCGCCACCTTCTAGAAACTAAGGAAGAAGGAGAAGCGACGGAATACGCAAAGAAAAAATATAAACAGCTCGTATGGCTGTTAAAAAGCATTGATCAGCGCCAGCAAACGATACGAAATATAACCGAAGCGATCGTTCACTTTCAGCATGATTTCTTTCAAAAAGGGCCTTCAGCAATTAAGCCGCTCACATTAAAAGATGTAGCAGAAGCAGCGGACGTACACGAATCCACCGTTTCAAGAACAACAAATCAAAAATACGTACAGACACCGCACGGTTTATTTGAGTTAAAATACTTTTTCAGTGCAGGAATGAATAACAGTACTGGAGAACAAACTTCTACGTTTGTTATAAAGTCGATGATAAAAGACTTAATAGCTCATGAAAATAAACAAAAACCTTTATCTGATCAAAAAATAGCAGAATATATAAAAGAAGAACATGACATTTCTATATCACGCAGGGCTATCGCAAAGTATAGAAGAGAGCTTAACATTCCTTCTTCTTCTAAACGTAAACGATATTAAAGCCCTTAAGTAAAAACGGCGGTCGTTAAATAATGTATGTTACGGCCGGCGTTTTTTGTGTGTTCTGCTGTTCAAGGTATAGACATCCGTTGTTACAGGAAGCAGCGTTTTTAAGCTGCTTTTGCGAGCATTCATTGGAAATATTAGAAAAACTTGACTTGCCGCCGAGCAATGGCGGAAGACATAGTTTTACTTAGACTTCGATCCTTTAACAACTTTAAATTTCCCCAAAGTGAATCAATTTCATAAGTACCTTTTTATTTATGAAAAGCGAACACTCCATCGATTGCAGCGAAAGGCGGCGACTTCTGCGGGAAAAGATTGAGGTGAAGACCCCGCAGGCAGCTTGCTGCCGAGGAGGCTGAGGCCAAGCCCGCGGCAAAGAAGACACTACGAGAACGAACAAAGTGAGTTGGAGTAGATGTCGCACTTGTGCCCCGAGGGTGAAAGCGTCCGCCTGTAGCGAAAATCGAATGATAAGTGAATTGAATTCATAGAATATTCGTATATGATATTCAAGAACTGAATTATGAAATTGATTCAAGTATAAAAATGTTTTTTCGGTCATGTTTAAAAGATAAGGGCAGGGGGAATAATTATAAACAGATTATTGCTAAACTCATCATTTATTGATATGATAAAACAGAAAAAAGAAATAATTCTTTTTTTATACCGTAAGTGGGACGTAAAATGTCTCAGTGGGACAAAAAATGTCCACTAAAGAAAATCTGGTGATGGTTACATATGAGGAACTTGATTGAGCTACAAAAAAAATTACAGCCGGACGTTCTTGAAGTGATGGAAAAGCGTTATCAGATTTTACAATACCTTCGTTTAAAGCAGCCTGTCGGCAGACGTACTCTCGCTGCCAGCCTCGATGTTTCTGAACGTATTTTGCGCAGTGAAGTTATGTTTTTAAAAGAACAAGGCCTTGTTCATATAGGAAGCGGCGGAATGACGTTAACCGAAGAAGGAGAAGATCTTCTTGAAGGGCTTGAAGAAGTGATGAAATCTGTTTCAGGGCTGCAAGACATGGAAGAACGTCTTGCCCGAACGCTTCATGTCAATCAAGCAATTATTGTATCCGGGAATAGTGATCGTTATTCATGGGTAAAAAAAGAAATGGGGAGAGCGTGCGTTCAACAAATGAAAGAAAAGCTTGCTCCTAAAGATATTGTTGCGGTTGCAGGAGGAACAACGCTAGCTGCTGTAGCTGAAATGATGTCACCAGATTCGAACTTAGACGAAGTATCTTTTGTCCCTGCTAGAGGCGGTCTTGGTGAAAAAGTGGAAATTCAATCCAATACGATTAGTTCTACAATGGCGCAGAAAGCTCATGGGAAGTACAGATTATTACATGTACCAGATCAATTGAGTGATGAAACAAGAGAGTCATTAATTTTAGAACCAGGAATTAAGGAACTGCTCTCTATCATCCGCCACGCCAAAATGGTCGTCCACGGTGTCGGGGAAGCAGAAACAATGGCGGCAAGACGCAAAACAAAAGCAGAAACGTTAGGGTCGCTAAAAGATAAAGAAGCGGCAGCTGAAGCGTTTGGCTACTATTTTGATCGAGCAGGCCGAATTGTTCATAAAGAAAATACAGTTGGTCTTCAGCTTGATGATCTTACTAATGAGCAAATCGTAATAACTGTTGCTGGAGGGGCTTCCAAAGCTGAAGCCATTACCGCTTACATGAAGCATCGGCCAAGCGATGTTCTCATTACAGATGAAGGGGCGGCCCAAGCCATATTGGACTTGTAACAATGCCCTGGATGAAAAATTAAGCTAGACCCTGCAGTAGAGGCCGTTCTCTAAAAGAAAGGCACCTCTGCCGGAATAAATAAAAGCAGTATTTTATAATTAGGAGGAATTTTGTGATGGCAACAAAAATTGGTATTAATGGATTTGGAAGAATCGGTCGTGTCGTATTCCGTGCAGCTTTGAAAAATGATGATGTAGAAGTTGTAGCTATTAACGACTTAACAGATGCTGAAATGCTGGCTCACCTGTTGAAGTATGATTCTGTACATGGCAAACTTGAAGAGGAAGTTTCTGTTAACGGCGAGAACTTAGTTATCGGCGGTAAAGAAATTCGTGTAACAGCTGAAAGAAATCCTGCTGATATTGGCTGGGGAGATGCTGGTGTTGAACTCGTCATTGAATCTACCGGCCGTTTTGTAGAGCGTAGCGATGCTGCAAAACACTTGGAAGCTGGAGCGAAGAAAGTTATTATTTCTGCACCAGGTAAAGAAGTAGATGCAACATTTGTTATGGGCGTTAACGAAAATACGTATGATCCATCTAAGCACGATGTTGTTTCTAATGCATCTTGTACGACAAACTGCCTCGCTCCTTATGCCAAAGTATTGAACGACAAATTTGGCTTAAAACGCGGAATGATGACTACCGTACACTCCTATACTAATGACCAGCAGATTCTTGACCTGCCGCATAAAGACTATCGCCGTGCCCGTGCTGCCGCAGAAAATATTATTCCAACCTCTACAGGAGCAGCAAAAGCAGTAGCACTTGTACTTCCTGAGCTTGAAGGTAAATTGAACGGCGGAGCAATGCGCGTGCCGACTCCTAACGTTTCACTTGTAGACCTTGTTGCTGAGCTTGAAGAAAATGTAACCGTTGATGATGTAAACAATGCGTTAAAAGAAGCGGCGGAAGGCGAATTGAAAGGCGTTCTTGGTTACAGCGAAGAACCTCTCGTTTCCGGCGACTACAACGGCAATGCTAACTCTTCCACTATTGATGCCCTTTCTACAATGGTAATGGAAGACAATATGGTTAAAGTTATTTCCTGGTATGACAACGAGTTTGGATATTCTAATCGTGTTGTTGACCTTGCGGCATATATGGCAAAACAACAATAAGAAACCAAAACTGGGGATGACAAATACAGGGGGAGAAGGAAGTAATATTTCTTACTCCCCTTTTTAATGAAACAACGGATGCATGTGCTTCGTGTTTAGAAAAAGCCTTGAAATATTGTGCTGCTAAAAAGGATAACGAGGTATTGGAAAAGAAAAGGGAGGTTCATCCTAATGAATAAAAAGTCTATTCGCGACGTTGACTTGAACGGGAAAACTGTATTTTGCCGGGTTGATTTTAACGTTCCTATGAGTGAAGGAAAAGTAACAGACGACACTCGAATTCGTGCAGCCCTTCCTACAATCGAGTATTTAATGGAACAAGGAGCTAAAATCATTCTTGGAAGCCACCTAGGCCGGCCAAAAGGAGAAGTATCGGATGAACTTCGACTAGGACCTGTAGCTGTTCGTCTTGGGGAGCTCCTCCATAAAGACGTCAAAAAAGTAGATGAAGTATTTGGAGAAGAAGCAAAACATGAAGCTGCACACTTAGCAGAAGGGGAAGTAGTATTGCTCGAGAACCTTCGCTTTGAACCAGGAGAAGAAAAAAACGACGCACAATTATCTGAAAATATCGCTTCCCTGGCAGACTTTTATGTTAACGATGCGTTTGGTGCCGCTCACCGTGCCCATGCTTCCACAGAAGGGGTGGCCCGCCATCTTCCATCCGCTGCCGGATTGCTGATGGAAAAAGAGCTTGAAGTATTAGGGAATGCTATATCCGACCCAGAACGTCCCTTCACCGCTATCGTAGGCGGAGCTAAAGTGAAAGATAAGATTGGTGTTATTGATAACCTGCTTGATAAAGTAGATAACTTGATTATCGGCGGCGGACTAGCGTATACGTTTGTAAAAGCAAAAGGATATGAAATAGGAAAATCCCTTTTAGAAGAAGACAAAATAGATTTGGCTAAAGATTTTATGAAAAAAGCGGAAGACAAGGGTGTTAATTTTTACATGCCGCTTGATGTTAAAGTGGCCGATGACTTTGGGAATGACGCCAATACTAAAATTGTAAATATTGATAACATCCCAGCCGATTGGGAGGCACTTGATATTGGGCCAAAAACAATGGATGCATATAAAGATGTTATTAATGCGTCTAAACTAGTTATTTGGAACGGACCAATGGGTGTATTTGAGCTCGATGCTTTTGCTAACGGTACGAAAGCTATTGGAGAAGCACTTGCTAATGCTTCTGAAACATATTCTGTTATAGGCGGAGGAGATTCTGCTGCAGCTGTTGAAAAATTCGGCTTTGCTGAACAAATGAGCCATATTTCTACAGGCGGCGGTGCTTCTCTTGAATTTATGGAAGGAAAAGTTCTTCCCGGTGTTGCCGCATTAGATGATAAGTAAGATTAGTATCTAAGCATATAAAAGGTTGAGGTGGGAATTGTTATGAGAAAACCAATTATTGCAGGGAACTGGAAAATGAATAAAACACATAGCGAAGCAGTTTCTTTTATGGAAGAAATTAAAGGAAATACTCCCGCAAAAAGCGAAGTAGAAACAGTCGTTTGTGCTCCTGCTTTATTTTTAAAAGAAATGAACGACAAAGCAGAAGGCAGCGACGTAGAAGTTGGTGCTCAAACGATGCACTTTGAAGAAAACGGTGCCTTTACCGGAGAAATCAGTCCAGCTGCTCTTGCAGACTTGGGCATTAAGTACGCTATTATCGGTCATTCGGAGCGTCGGGAAATGTTCAATGAAACAGACGAGACCGTCAACCAAAAGCTTCATGCTGCATTTACTCATGGCATTACGCCAATTATGTGCTGCGGTGAAACCTTAGAAGAAAGAGAAAGCAATAAAACAGAACAAGTCGTTCGTACGCAGGTTGAAAAAGGATTTCAAGGATTAAGTGCTGAGCAGGCTAAGCAAGTTGTCGTGGCTTATGAGCCAATTTGGGCAATTGGAACGGGTAAGTCTTCTTCAGCCGAAGATGCAAATGAAACTTGTGGTACGGTACGTAAAGTGTTAGCAGAACTGTATGATGAACAAACCGCTGATGCAGTTCGTATTCAATACGGCGGCAGTGTAAAGCCTGAAAATATTGATGGATACATGGCTCAAGAACATATTGACGGTGCGCTTGTCGGCGGAGCGAGCTTGAAACCGGATGCTTTTGTGCAGCTAGCGGAGGCTGGGAAAAATGAGTAAGTCGCCTGTCGCGTTAATTATTCTAGACGGCTACGCACTTCGAGAAGAACAAAAGGGAAATGCCGTTACACAAGCTAACACCCCCAATTTCGACCGTTACTGGGAAAAATATCCCCACACAACGCTGCAAGCATGCGGAGAAGCGGTCGGACTTCCAGAAGGACAAATGGGAAATTCAGAAGTAGGCCATTTAAACATTGGTGCCGGACGCGTCGTCTATCAAAGCTTGACGCGCATTAATAAAGGAATTGAAGAAGGAACCTTCCGAGAAAATAAAGCACTAGCCGGAGCGTGTGAACACGCAAAGGAAAATGACAGCAGCCTGCATATTTATGGACTTCTTTCCGATGGAGGCGTACACAGTCATATTAAGCATTTATTTGCATTGCTTGATTTAGCGAAAGAAAAAGGAATTGAGAAAGTGTATGTGCATGCCTTTTTAGATGGAAGAGATGTAGGTCCTACTACTGCGAAAACGTACATTGAAGAATTGGAAAATAAAATGAACGAAAGCGGTACAGGTCGTCTTGCGACTTTACATGGACGTTATTATTCGATGGACCGCGACCGCCGCTGGGAACGGTTAGAAAAATCATACCGGGCGATGGTTTATGGAGAAGGTCCCTCATTTAACAGTCCAGAAGAAGCGATTGAGCATTCGTATAACGAAGAAGTGTGGGATGAGTTTTTAGTTCCTGCTGTGTTAAAGGACGAAGAGGGCGAACCGGTTGCGACAATTAAAGATAATGATGCAGTCGTATTTTTTAATTTCCGGCCGGACCGTGCTATCCAGCTTTCTGAAGTTTTTACGAATAAGGAATTCAACGGTTTTGAAGTAGGAGATCGTTTTCCTGAAAACCTTCATTACGTAACAATGACAGCGTACAGTGATACGGTGCAGGCAGAAGTTGCTTACCCGCCGCAGAATTTAGTAAACACAATGGGAGAGACGGTTTCGAAAGCTGGCCTTAAACAGCTTCGAATAGCAGAAACGGAGAAATATCCCCATGTGACATTTTTCTTCAGCGGTGGACAGGAACACGAATTTGAAGGAGAACAACGGATATTGATTGATTCTCCAAAAGTAGCTACCTATGATTTACAGCCGGAAATGAGTGCTTACGAAGTAACCGATGCTCTGGTCAAAGAAATGGAAGCAGAAAATCATGATTTTATTGTTTTAAATTTTGCTAACCCAGATATGGTGGGTCATTCCGGAAAACTCGACGCAACGATTCAAGCGGTTGAAGCAGTAGATGCATGTTTAGGAAAAGTGGTGGACACTCTCCATGAAAAAGGCGGACATGCCATTATTACAGCCGATCACGGTAATGCAGACGAGGTCGTTACGGTGGAAGATGAACCGATGACAGCACATACGACGAACCCGGTTCCCGTTATCGTGACAAAAGAGGGAGCAGCTCTCCGTGAAGGCGGTATTCTTGCTGATCTTTCACCAACAGCAGTGGATCTTCTTCAAATTAATAAACCAGCTGAAATGACAGGAAAAACATTAATTAAATAGAAAAGGAGCTTATTACTTATGAGTATGATTACAGATATTTATGCACGTGAAGTTCTAGATTCTCGCGGTAATCCAACAGTGGAAGTGGAAGTGTTTACAGAAACAGGAGCTTTCGGACGTGCTCTCGTGCCAAGTGGTGCTTCAACAGGTGAATACGAAGCAGTAGAACTTCGTGATGGCGGCGATCGTTTTATGGGGAAAGGTGTTTTGAAGGCTGTTGATCACGTTAATGAAGATATTGCTCCAGAAGTAGTTGGGATGGATGTAACAGATCAAACAGGAATCGATGAGCTGCTTCTTGACCTTGATGGCACAGATAATAAAGAAAAGCTGGGCGCCAATGCAATTTTAGGTGTTTCTATGGCAGCAGCGCACGCAGCAGCAAATGATCTTGGTGTACCGCTGTATGAGTATTTAGGCGGCTTCAATGCAAAAACGCTTCCTGTTCCAATGATGAACATTTTAAATGGTGGAGAGCATGCGGATAACAATGTAGACATTCAAGAATTTATGATTATGCCGGTAGGAGCAGAAGACTTCCCGCAAGCTATCCGCATCGGTGCCGAGATTTTCCATAACCTTAAAAAGGTATTAAAGGACAAAGGTTACAACACTGCAGTAGGCGATGAAGGCGGTTTTGCTCCAAACCTTGGCTCCAATGAAGAAGCACTTCAAACCATCGTGGAAGCTATTGAAAAAGCAGGCTACAAGCCTGGAGAAGAAGTACAGCTCGCTATGGACGCCGCTTCTTCTGAAGTATATGAAGACGGTAAATACAACCTTAAAGGCGAAGGAGTTGTAAAAACAGCTGACGAAATGATTGATTTCTATAAAGACCTTTGTGAAAAATACCCAATCATTTCTATTGAAGATGGTTTAGATGAAAACGATTGGGAAGGTTGGAAGAAGCTGACCGAAACAATTGGTGATAAAGTTCAGCTCGTAGGGGATGACCTTTTTGTGACAAACACCAACAAACTTTCTCAAGGAATTGAACAAGGCGTTGGAAATTCTATTCTCGTCAAAGTGAACCAAATCGGTACGTTGACAGAAACCTTCGATGCAATTGAAATGGCAAAACGGGCTGGCTACACAGCAGTTATTTCCCACCGCTCCGGCGAGACGGAAGATGCAACCATTGCAGACATTGCTGTAGCAGTTAACGCCGGTCAGATTAAAACAGGTGCACCATCGCGTACAGACCGCGTAGCAAAGTATAATCAGCTTATTCGTATAGCTGATGAACTTGGAAGTACTTCTGTTTATCCAGGAAAACAAGCTTTTTATAATGTAAATAAATAATAAAAAAACTTCGGTTTATAGCCAAATGAGTTAACACAGCGAAATAAAGACCGCAGCGTTCTCTACAAGAAGAGTACGCTGCGGATTTTTGCGATAGAGACTCTAAGTGCTATAGACCTAAAAAAAGCCTGGATTAGATATACCTATATTTTTTCCTATTTCATTACGCAGGTGCCTCTCTTTTCTTATTGCCAATTTGTATGGGGTGTGTTAGATTTACAATATGTGAAACGGTCGTGGAGGTGTAATGTTTGGAAACCTTGCTGTATGTCTTGTTAATTATTGTCTCGGTAGCTTTAATTACTGTCGTGTTATTACAGTCCGGGCGCAGCGCTGGGTTGTCCGGTGCTATTTCCGGCGGAGCCGAGCAATTAATGGGGAAACAAAAAGCACGTGGTGTTGAGGCATTTCTTAGCCGAGCAACAGTAGTACTTGCAGTGATCTTTTTTATTCTCACGTTACTGCTTGCTTACTTTTTATAAGCTGAAAATATACTAGCAGAAACAGCAGCGGGATATAATCTTGCTGCTTTTTTGTTTGTCTAAAAATTACATTTTTTCTTTTGTGATGGTTGAGCTGCGTTTAATTGCAGCTGTCTGGGGAAGCTTTGAATAAAGTCCAAGAGAAAGTTTGTCTCATCTTCTCCCAGGCTTGCCGCCGAGTTCTTATGGCGCAAACCTAGTTTTTCTTATACTTTGTTCCCTTAACAAAGTTAAACTTTACTAAAGTATAAAAAAGGAGCAATTTAACATTCATTTTGATATGATTATTTTTGGGCTTCTTTTCAAGTATTTGGGTTATATTGGTAAAGGATAAAAAACACTGACATAAAAAGGCAGTGAAGAAAGAGCAGGGGAGACCTATGATTGGTTGTTTATGTTTACACGGTTTTACAGGATCACCCTGGGAATTAGAGCCATTGGCAGAGCGGCTGAGACAAGAGTATAAGTGGCTAGTGTATACGCCGGTGCTGCCAGGCCATGATCAACATGAAAATTTAAAGGAAGCTTCTTATAAAGCATGGATTTATAAAGCTGATCTTGCAGCAAAAGAATTATTTTTACATTGCGAAAAAGTCTTTGTTATTGGTTTTTCAATGGGCGGGATGCTCGCGAGTTACATAGCTGCTCGCTACCCTGTATCAAGGGTAGTATTATTAAGTGCTGCGGCTCAATACATTGGAGCTGGCCAGCTCGTCAAAGATATGGGTGTGATGATTGAAACAGGCGTGAAAGGACAAATGAAAAAGCATCCATGGTATCCGATTTTTAATGACAAAATTCACACACCAATCCAGGCAGTGGTAGAATTCCGAAAAGCCGTTAAAGCAGTAACACCGTTTTTAAAAGACATCAACGTGCCTGTATTTATCGGGCAAGGAGTACAGGATGGTTTGGTGCCTAGAAGAAGCGCCGAATTTTTACATGAAAAAATCAAGACACCCGTGAAACAGCTTCACTTTTATGAACAATCCAAACATTTTCTCTGTCATGGCGAAAACAACGCGCAAGTAATAAAAGACGTCGAGACATTTTTACTTTCTGCATCACCTGGACAGCAAGTAGTATGGAAAAGTGCGGATTGAAAAATAATAAAAATGGATAGGAAGAGAGAGAAAGGGGAAAGTGTATCATGAAAATTGTACCGCCAAAACCATTTACATTTGAAGGTGGAAAACGTGCTGTATTGTTATTGCATGCATTTACCGGCTCATCCGCAGATGTACGCATGTTAGGGCGTTATTTACAACAAAGAGGATATACGTGTCACGCTCCTATTTATCAAGGTCATGGCGTTCCTCCGGAAGAATTGATGGAAACGGAGCATTTTGATTGGTGGCAGGATGTCGAAAGAGCCTGGCAAAAGCTGAAAAATGACGGTTATGAAGAAATCGCCGTTGCAGGATTGTCTTTAGGTGGTTTAATGACGTTAAAAGTCGCTTACACTTATCAAGTAAAGGGAATTGTTCCTATGTGCGCCCCTATGATCACTTCAGACAACAAAGAACGTTTGTATAAGGGAGTCTTACAATACGCAAAAGAGTATAAGCAGCTTGAAAAAAAAGATGATGAACAAATCGATAAAGAGATGGAAGCATTTAAACAGCTCCCTCTTGATCCACTCACGTCTGTTAATGAATTGATCGGAGAGGTGCGTGACTCGCTTGACATGATTTATGCTCCTGCGTTTGTTGTCCAAGCAGAGCAGGATGACATGGTTCCGCTAAAAAGTGCGGAAATCATTCATGAGGAAATTTCTTCTGATAAGAAAGAATTAAAATGGTATGAAGAATCGGGTCATGTTATTACGATGGATAAAGAAAGAGAACAGCTTCAAGAAGATATCTACCAGTTTTTAGAACAGCTTGATTGGGAAACAGATAAGTAAGATTCAGTATAGTGCTATGACGAATAGCAGTGAAAGGAGATGAAAAAGTTGGACGAAGAAAAAAGGCAGCAATTATTGCAGTACATGAAAGAAGAAGCAGTAAAACCTATGTCTGTTAGTGAGATACAAGAAGAAATGGACATGAATGGTTCAGAAGAAACAAAAGCATTAATGAAGGTCCTTAATGAGTTGGAGGAAGAAGGAGACATTGTCCGAACCCGCAGCAACCGTTACGGAATACCGGAAAAAATGAATTTATTAAAAGGGAAGGTGCAAAGCCATCAACGCGGTTTTGCTTTTATCCTGCCCGAAAATAAAGACGAAGACGATGTATTTGTACCAGCTGGTGATTTAAATGGAGCAATGAATCGAGATACAGTACTTGTCCGCGTTCACCGAAAATCATCAGGATCCAAACCAGAAGGAGCCATCGTCCGCATCTTAGAGCGGGGCACTTCAAAAATTGTTGGTACCTATGTGGATAACCGTTCTTACGGTTTTGTTGAAGTCGATGATAAACATATTACCAATGACATTTTCATACCGCAGGATGCAGAAAATGGTGCAGTCGACGGTCATAAAGTGGTCGTTGAAATCACCAAATATCCAGAAGGGCGTTTTAGTGCAGAAGGAAAAGTGGTCAATATCCTCGGGCACAAAAATGACCCTGGTGTTGATATTTTATCCATCATTCATAAACACGGGCTTCCAGGCGATTTTCCTGAAGAAGCTATCAATCATGCGCACAGTGTGCCAGATCAGATCAATCCTGAAGAAATCGCTAACCGCAGAGACTTGCGTGAAGAAACGATTGTGACGATTGATGGAGCCGATGCGAAGGACCTCGATGACGCAGTTCAAGTGAAAAAGCTCGATAATGGCAATTATCTTCTCGGTGTTCATATCGCCGATGTCAGCTATTATGTGGAAGAGGGTTCACCGATTGATGAAGAAGCGTTTGAACGAGGCACCAGTGTATATTTAGTCGATAGAGTTATTCCCATGATTCCTCATCGTCTTTCGAATGGGATTTGCAGCTTGAATCCAAAGGTCGATCGTTTGACCCTTTCTTGTGAAATGGAAATTAACGAAAAAGGGGAAGTCGTGAACCACGATATATTCCAAAGCGTCATTCGAACGAATGAACGAATGACGTATACGGATGTACGATTGATTTTAGAAGAAAAAGATGAAGAAACACGCGAAAAATACAAAGAGCTCGTTCCGTTTTTTGAGCTGATGGAAGAGCTGGCGGCTATTTTAAGAAAGAAACGTTTCAGCCGCGGAGCGATTGATTTTGACTTTAAAGAAGCAAGCGTGAAAGTGGATGAAGAAGGTAATCCAATCGACGTTGTGCTGCTTGATCGTTCGGTAGCAGAACGCCTTATTGAGGAATTTATGCTTGCAGCAAACGAAACAGTTGCTGAGCATTTTCACTGGATGAAAGTGCCATTTGTATACCGGATTCACGAAGATCCGGATTCTGAAAAGCTGGAACGGTTTTTAGAATTTGTTACGAACTTCGGCTATGTGGTGAAAGGAAGCGCCAATACCGTTCATCCAAGCGCTCTGCAAAAAGTGCTCGATGAAGTAAAAGGCGAGTCAGAAGAAGCAGTTATTAATACGGTATTGCTTCGCTCCATGCAGCAGGCAAAATACGATCCAGAAAACGTCGGCCATTTTGGACTTGCTTCTGAGTTTTATACTCATTTCACGTCTCCCATTCGGCGCTATCCCGATTTAATCGTCCATCGATTGATTCGAGAGTATTTAGTGAAGAAAAACATGGATGGAAAAACACAGTCTGAATGGAAGGAAAAGCTTCCTGACATTACCCGGCACTCCTCAGAAATGGAGCGCCGCGCGGTAGATGCAGAACGTGAAGTAGATGATTTAAAGAAAGCACAGTATATGGAAGACAAGGTTGGAGAAGAATTCACCGGGTTTATAAGCGGAGCTGCCAATTTTGGTTTATTCGTAGAACTCGAAAATACGATCGAAGGCATGGTGCACATTAGTTATCTCACGGATGACTATTACCATTTCGATGAAAAACAGTATGCGTTAATCGGGGAGCGCACTGCGAATATTTTCAGAATCGGGGATGAAGTAGAGGTCCGTGTAATCAACGTGAACGTAGAAGAGCATGATATCGACTTTGAAATTGTCGGCATGAAAGGCTCTAAAAAACGTACTAGAAAAGACCGTCCTAAAGTAATCGAAGGCGGAAAACGCTCCAATGGTAAAAAAGGAAGTAAACAAAGTGAAAATGGATCAAAAGCGAAAAAAGGCCGGCAAAAAGGAAAAAATAAAAATCGCAGGAATAAGCCTTTTTATGAAAATGTCCCTAAGAAAAAAAGCAAGAAAAGATAGTAATAGGAGGAGAGCGGCTGCTGCTATGAATCACATGGAAGCAAGCGGTTCTCTCCTCGAGACGGTCGCTGTGTATTGACGCTGTTTCCCTTTTTTTGCTACTATAAAAGGATGATAGCGACTTTTCACAGAGCACAGAGAGAATTCTCTGTCATAGGAAGAAAGGTGTTCGGGAGATGGCAGTAAAAACGGAAGGAAGAGTTCTAGCACAAAACAAAAAAGCCCGCCACGATTATTTTATCGAAGAAACGTATGAAGCGGGAATCGTACTAAAAGGGACCGAAATTAAGGCAATTCGTGCCGGACGAGTTAATATAAAAGATAGTTTTGCGAGAATAGAACACGGGGAACTGTTTTTGCATAATGCTCATATCAGCCACTATGAGCAAGGCAATCAGTTTAACCATGATCCTTTGCGGACACGAAAACTACTGCTTCACCGCCGAGAAATCAATAAATTGATCGGAAAAAGCCAGCAAGCCGGCTACTCGATTGTTCCGCTCAAAGTGTACATTAAAAACGGTGTAGCGAAAGTGCTGATCGGACTTGCTAAAGGTAAGAAGAAATATGATAAGCGTGAAGCACTGAAACAAAAAGATGCAAAACGCGATATGGAGCGCGCAATCCGGCGTGAAATGAAAGGCGAATAAAAAATGTTTGCATTGGGAAGAGAATGTGTTATAATAAAATGTCCAAAGGGAAAAAAGAATATTTCTCTTCCTATTCCAAATGGGGACGACACGGCTTCGACAGGGATAGGTCGAGCTTAAGTAGCGAGTCGAGCTAGGCAGTCTCGTAAAAGGCCTGCGCCAATAATAACTGGCAAATCTAACGAAAACCTCGCAGTAGCTGCGTAAGTAGTTACCTGCGGATCCCGCTCTCCATCGCCCATGTGGAGTGACCGGGGTCTCACTAATCAGTGGGCTACGCTGTCCGGCCGCCGTCTGAGGCCGGCAGAAGAGACCAATCAGACTAGCCTTGCAGCGGCCCGTCACTAGGCCAATGCAACGGCGAATCATAATATAGTGACTACGCTCGTAGAAGCTTAAGTGGCGATGTCTCTGGACGTGGGTTCGATTCCCACCGTCTCCACCATACATAATTGGGATTTTTAATTATTTCTCACTTTGATAATAAGATATGTATAAACTGTCAGCTTTCAATTGAAGGCTGGCAGTTTTTATCTTTGTTAAAGGATCAACGTATAAGTAAAACGACGACTTTCGTCATAAAGACTTGCGGTAATTTTGTATTAAGGCAAACATTCTAGAGCACAGTCAAATTAGTTAAATATCAGTTTTAGAGTTAAAGTTGCTTTTTCATGATAGATGGTGGCGGCACGCTCTTAGCCGCCATGTTAGTTTCTAATGGTAACAAATAGATGAAGAAATTATTATCGGGAAATTCACTTTTTAAATGAGAATAAAAGGTGATTGAATCCGGGGAAGATAACAAATATTAAAAAAATACATGTCCGTTTGGAAATAAAAGAATGGATATTTTCAATTAGCAAAAGGTACCTTATTTTGAAAAGTTTTATTACTGGCCCATTCCGGTAAGAATAAGGACTGCGCATTTGCTTTAAGTGGGCATATTGTCGAAGGCATTAGTAGGAAAAATGAAGTGGTGGTGCATCCAATGGGTATATTTGATTTCTTTAAAAAAGATAAAAAAGGGAGCGATTCACCGATGGAAAACGTAAAATTAGCAGTAATATATTACAGTTCAACAGGAACAAACTATCAAATGGCACAGTGGGCAAAAGAAGGAGCAGAAGCAGCAGGTGCGGAAGTCAAAGTATTAAAAGTGCCTGAACTTGCACCGCAAGCAGCAGTGGAGTCCAATCCAGCCTGGAAAGCTCACTTGGATGCAACGAAAGATGTGCCAGAGGTAACGAATGATGATCTTGAATGGGCAGATGCTATTATTTTCAGCATGCCAACTCGTTTCGGTAATCTGCCGGGGCAGATGAAACAGTTCCTTGATACAACCGGAGGTCTTTGGTTTAATGGCAAACTGGTCAACAAAGTAGTTAGCGGAATGTCTTCAGCAAACAATCCGCATGGTGGTCAAGAGGCAACAGTAAAGGCTCTTTACACATCAATGATGCACTGGGGTGCGATTATTGCTGCACCTGGTTACACAGATGCCGTTCAATTTACTTCAGGCGGAAACCCATATGGCGTCAGTGTAACTGTCGATCAGGAAGGAAACATGCAGGAAGATGTACAAGAAGCTGTGAAACACCAAGCGAAACGTACGGTGACGATCGCTTCATGGGTAAAACAAGGACAGCAATAAATGATTATCTGAAAGGTGGGGGAGATTACTTCGCCACCTTTTATGTTTTACATTCTTTGGAGTAATATTCTTAAAATTTTTTATACATTTATCTTTAAATGAAATAAAGATATATTTGGATGAAAATAAGTAACTATCCTGTAGCTTCATAGATGAAGTGAGGGAGTAGATTACGCATAGTTAAATTACTTCGTGCCAGTCCTCTTACCTTAGGGAAAATTGTGGCTCAGCTTCACATACGACAGCCACAAGCATCAAAACATCTGCGCGTACTATATTATATGCAGCAGGAATAGTGGAATTTTATGGTGCCCCCAATCGCCGCATATACAAGAGCCTTTCAAAGAATTAAATTCTAGGTTGGACCAATACCGTGAACTGGGGGAAGAAAAATTCGATAGTTTAGATCGTTAATTGCAGGAGTTGCAAAAGAAAAAGAGAAATGAAACATAAGTGACAGTTAATAGAACGGTTTTATTGTTCGTTTCGGTCCTGTGAATAAAATTTTGGGAGGAAGAACAATGTCTGCTAAAATTGAAATCATTCGAACTTTCGATGCTCCACGTAATCTTGTGTTTAAAGCTTTTACCGAAAAGGAACATCTTTTAAACTGGTGGGGTCCAAAGGGATGGACAATTGATGTTACTAAACTAGAACTCCGCCCGGATGGTGTCTTTCATTACAGCCAGAAGTCTCAAGATGGCCTCGTTATGTGGGGGAAATTTGTTTATAATGAAATTGAACCTCCAGAGAAACTTGTTTATACCAATTCATTTTCTGACGAGGAAGGAAATATCGTACGGGCTCCCTTTAACGCTAACTGGCCATTAGAAATTCAGAATGTTTTGACGTTTATTGAGGATGATGGCAAAACCACACTTACAATGATTGGTGTTCCGGTCTCCCCTACTGAGGAAGAAATCAAGACCTTCGAGGAATCACAAGAGATGGTACAAAAGGGGTTTGAAGGAACCTTCGAACAATTAGCCGATTATCTGTCAAAGTTACACAGTTAATATATTGCTTTAACAAAAAAACACCAACTAGTGGTGTCGTTTCGTTACATGAATTATAACCGGTTTAAAATTCCAAGTAACTAGAATGCTATTCCTTCCACACCTCATTCCCCCTTTTTATTCCACAATAAAACGCATTGTTTGAGACTCGATCAATATAGCGCATCTGCATCCAAGTGGATATGTAACACCAAGTCGCGATGGTCAGGTTGCGAAAGGTTGAAATAAGCAGGGAGAATGATAGGAAATTGAGCTGCTGTATACCTTTAATTGGACCAGACAATTCTGCTTTTTACCATTATAAAAGGGAAGAACGATAAAGGGGGAGCAATCCCTCTTTATTTGTTGTGTTATTTTTTTCTAAATGTCGTTTAAAAGATGTAAAAGGAAATGTATCTTTACTTTGGTCTAACCCGTTAAAAGAAAGGTACGATTCTCTACAAACGATGGCCATATTTTAAAGTAACGTATTGTGCAAAAGGAAAAAATTTTGAAACCATTGTTGTGAACTCAGGGAGTTATCAGAAGAAATTGATGACGACAGCCTTGTAGCAATAGGGGAAGAGGAGCCTTACAGTGCCCCAAATACAACGTATATTACAGTTATTGATGATCAGGGGTTAAGAACATTAAAAATCACATAGTGCTTGCTTAACCTCTATCAGTAGAACCTTGATATTTACAATCTCTATAAAATCTTCACATTTAATTGATAAGGTGTAGTACTACTGGATAGTGCTGAAAACAGAGTTTGAAAGAGGAGAGACTTGGCAAAACTTTCAAGCAAATAATATTACAGAGAAGGTATCAAAAATTTCATCAAGATGCTTTTTAGTTTTAGTTGACAACAACTAAACAACGACTGCCAAAAGTTCGTGGTACCAAGGGAGTGTTATTGTTGAAAAAGGAGAGAGTGATTAATGAAATATTTTGGATCAGAGCATTAGCCTGTCTGGCCGTAGTTGTCATCCATTCAGTAAATACAACGCTTAATAATTACGGAAGTGTCATTTCCCAAACAGATAATCATCTGTTAATTTCGGTACGTTTTGCAGTCTTTTTTGGTACACCGGCCTTTGTGTTTATTTCTGAAATGCTGCTTGCCCATGTATATCCAGAAAATTTGCCACAGGGTTTTTTTAGGAAACGTATTAAATACTTATTATTTCCGTTTATTTTTGTGGGAATTATTTTTGCTTTCATAATGAATGACACGTGGAGTGAGATTGGAACAGGTATTTTCCTTAATGTATTTGCTGGAAACTACACTGGTTATTTTATTTTAGTTATTTTTCAATTTTATATTCTTCATTATTTCTTTCATCGGCACCTAAAGAAATGGGAACCTAAAACAGTACTTATTTTTTCACTTCTTATAAATATTGCCTATCTTTCGGTGTTTAATTTTACAGAAGCTCCAGGTAATCTAATAGCAGATTATATATGGGAGCGTGGTTACTGGCTTGTTTTTTTTGGATGGGTTTTTTACTTTACGCTGGGTTATTATTGCGGTGTCAATTATCATAGTCTTAAGAAAAAATTATTGGCTTACAAATGGTTAGTTTTGTTACTGCCAATGATTAGTTTGTTAACTGTCTTCATTCTCACAAGGGCAGAAGTTTTAGACGTAGTATCTTCAAAGAGAGTGGACAACATTTTTTATACTGTCAGTATAATTTTTCTAATCATTCTGCTAACGTCTCGATTACAAAGCGTGCCAAAATGGGTGAGTTTTATTAGCAAATATTCGTTTAATATTTATTTGCTTCACAAAGTCTTTCTCTATTATCTCCCTGTTATAGAAGGCATGTCACCATTAATGTATTTTATTGCTGCTTTTGCTTTTGCTGTCGGTAGCTCGGTTGTTGCTTCTTGGTTCGTTTCGTCGTTTAATTGGAGCTCATATTTTATTGGCAAAACACTTCCTGTTCCTTACCAGATTAAAAATAATAGTAAATGGCAAAATATGTATAAACAAAAGATTTAAGTATATGGTGAATAAATGTATAAAACAAATTTAAAAGGATTGCAGGGGCTGCAATGGCCTTTAGCTCTGTTAGTTTAGTGACAAACTCTCTTCGTTTGAAACGTGTCAAAGTATAAATGAAATAAAGAAAGGGGAAATTATATCATGCAAAAAACATTAGATGTAAAAGGGATGACTTGCGGTCATTGTGAACAATCTGTAAAAGGTGCATTAAAAGAATTGGACGGTGTTACTGAAGTTAACGTGAACTTAAGTGCTGGGAAAGTAGATGTCACTTATAACGAAGAAAAAGTTACTCTTGATAATATGCGTGAAGCAGTAGAAGAACAAGGCTATGACGTAGTAGCGTAACGAATAACATGAGCTGGTTCCTTACGTTGGTTGGGACCAGCCTTATTTATTATGATCAAAGATAGACTGTTTACATGGTCTCTTTTATTTAAACATCCCTCAATACTCTAATTGTTGTGTTTTCCGATTTCCTCCATAAAAACTTCTTAAATGAGGGGAAATCGTTTTATAGTCCATACAGTTAAGATCTTTTCTCCATACTTTCTTGACAATTAATTTATAGAATAAAGGATGTCGATCCGTCTAGTGAATAGGGGAAGTCCCGATATCTGTTATACTTTTCATTTTATAAAATGGAGGTTAGGAAAAAGTGTGACATGTCATTTCCCAGCATGGATGTGAATAGGGAGGAAAGAAATATGATGAATGGAATGATGAACGGAACTGGAATGGGCAGTGGATTTTTTGGTTTTTTTGGGATACTCATTATTTTAGCTATCATTGCGGTCGTTGTTTGGATGATGAGAGGAGCCAATACTAATCATCCATCGCAGTCTTCTAGCAGCCGTTCGTTAGAAATATTAAAGGAGCGTTTGGCAAAAGGAGAAATATCTGAAGAAGAATATGATCGTTTGAGAAGAAAGTTAGAAGAGTAATGGTGGAAAAGGAGGGAGATAAAGAAATTGCGGAGGTTCGTGCAATGATACATGTATGATATGGCAACAGGGTGCCAAAAAGGAGAATGCAACATGGCAAAGGATAACGAACAACATACCGATCAACATCATCATGAGCATCACCACCACCACGAACATCGCCATCACACTGACAACCAAAATAACAAGCAGGATCACCATAAAAGTAAGTACGAAGGACATGATCAGAAGGAACATCATCATTCCCACAATCACGGGGAACGTGACCATCATAATCATGGACATGGTGGAGACCATGACCATGGGGAAATGATTGCCGATTTTAAAAAACGTTTTTATATTTCTCTTATCTTAAGCATTCCAATTCTGGCTCTGTCCCCAATGATTCAAATGTTTCTTGGAGTGGACTGGAGATTCCCAGGTGATCTCTATATTTTATTCGTTCCATCTACGGTTGTCTTTTTCTATGGAGGCTGGCCGTTTCTTACAGGTGCCGCCAGTGAGTTAAGGGAAAAGAACCCGGGAATGATGACTCTTATCGGCCTGGCTATCACCATTGCGTATGGCTACAGTACGATGGTGGTGTTCGGCTGGGAAGGAGATCAGCTTTTTTGGGAATTGGCGACACTCGTTGATATTATGCTGCTGGGTCATTGGATTGAAATGCGATCGATTATGGGGGCATCCAATGCGCTGGAGCAGTTAGTGAAACTGATGCCAAATGAAGCTCATCGATTGAATGAAAAGGATGAGGTAGAAGATGTCCCTGTTTCCCACTTACGTAATCAAGACCGCGTACTTATCAAGCCCGGTGAAAAAATACCGGTGGACGGTACGATCTTGAATGGGAGCTCTGCCATTGATGAAGCGATGCTCACAGGAGAATCGGTTCCTGCAGAAAAGTCTATTGGGGATGAAGTCATCGGTGGTTCCGTCAATAAAGAGGGATCTCTTACCGTTCAAGTGGAAAAGACGGGAGAGGAATCCTATTTATCTCAGGTTATTACGATGGTCAAAGAAGCTCAGGAATCTAAGTCAAAAACCCAAGATTTAACGAACCGGGCAGCGAAGTGGTTGTTTTACCTTGCATTGGTGGCAGGCTTTCTCACCTTAACGATTTGGCTATTACTGGGTTATTCGTTCGATGTAGCTTTGCAGAGAATGGTGACTGTCATGGTTATCACTTGTCCGCATGCCCTTGGTTTGGCAGCACCGCTTGTTGTTGCTGTATCCACAGCGATCTCAGCGAAGAAAGGTCTTTTAATTCGCAATCGAGCGAACTTTGAAGGAGCAAGGAACTTAAATGCAGTGGTATTTGACAAAACCGGTACCTTGACCAAAGGGGAATTCGGTGTAACGGATATCGTACCTAGAGAAGGTCACACTGAAGAAGACGTCTTATATTATGCCGCTAGCTTAGAACAGCAATCAGAACATCCTATCGCAGCCGGCATTGTAAAAAATGCAACGGAAAAGGGAATTAACTTAGCGAAGATAGAGGAGTTTCAGTCGATTACTGGGAAAGGCATTGAGGGAAAAGTGGACGGATACAAAATAAATGCTGTCAGCCCAGGTTATGTGAAAAGCCAGAACCTTACCTATGACAAAGATCTCTTTAACCAAATGTCGGAAGAAGGAAAGACTGTCATTTTTGTTCTCATGGATGATACCTTAATCGGTATGATTTCGCTCGCAGATATGGTCCGTGAATCAGCGAAGGAAGCTGTGGCAAGGTTGAAAGAAAAGGGTATACACTCCATTATGCTGACAGGGGACAATGAAAAAGTGGCCAATTGGGTAGCGAAGCAATTAGGTATCGATGAAGTGTACGCGGAAGTTTTACCCGATGACAAAGCCAATCAAGTAAAGAAGATTCAAGAAAAGGGTTGGAAGGTTGCCATGACAGGCGATGGTGTCAATGATGCCCCGGCCCTAGCCATAGCGGATTTAGGTATTGCGATTGGAGCTGGAACGGATGTTGCGATGGAAACCGCCGATGTGATCCTTGTCAAAAGCAATCCAAATGATGTGGTGGGACTCATGGATTTATCCAAGAAGACCTACCGAAAAATGGTGCAAAACCTATGGTGGGCGACCGGGTATAATATTGCAGCGATTCCACTTGCTGCGGGTGTCCTGGCGCCGGTTGGTCTGGTGTTAAGTCCAGCAGCGGGTGCCATATTGATGAGTTTAAGTACCGTGATTGTAGCGATTAACGCTAAACTATTGAAAGCATGAATGTTCTAGAATGGCTGTGCAAGCATATAGACTTGCGCAGTCTGTTAAACTTTTTATCATACACCTATGGGTAAATGAGCAGAAAGGATAATGGAGGTGAAGAATGCATGAACAGAAAAGTAGTTGGTTCCATATTAATCGTTATTCTGTTAGCTATTGGTGGATGGTTATTTATCAATTCCCCTTTTTACAATGGTAGTAGCCAATATAACGGGAGTTCACAAAATGGAATTAGTATTTTAGAGGTTGGAGCTCAGGAAGCAGGAGATCGTCCGGTAAAAACTTTCGACCTGACCGCGCAAGAAACAAAATGGGAGTTAGGGGACGGAAAAAAGGTGAATGCCTGGACTTATAACGGGACGGTGCCTGGAGAAGCATTACGAGTGACTGAAGGAGACTTTGTCCGTGTCCATCTAAAAAATGAATTAGGTGTTCCTGTTACGATTCATTGGCACGGTGTCATCCTGCCTAATAGGATGGACGGAGTACCGGGGCTCACTCAAGATGCGGTAGAGCCTGGGGAATCCTTTACGTATGAATTTATTGCTAATGACCCCGGTACCTATTGGTATCATTCGCATCAACATAGTGCGGAGCAAGTAGATCGAGGCTTATATGGGTCGCTTGTTATTGAAGAAAAAGAACCAGAGTATGATCGAGATGAATTTTTCATCTTAGACGAATGGGCGACTAGATCACGTGATCAAGGAGCTTTTAACATGGGAGGAATGATGCGAGGCCACATGTCTGGAGATGGAGAAATGGATACAAAACAATTGTACGACACCTTTACAGTTAATGGAAAGGCTGGAGATGCTATCGAGACATTAGTGATGGAAGAAGGAGAAACAGCTAGACTTCGGTTTGTGAACGCAGGTTACCAGCAGCATCAGCTGGTCTTTCCGGAAGGATCCATGAAAGTGATTGCCAATGATGCAGAAGAAATAAATGGTGAGCAAGGTTCTTCTCAGGTATTAGAAATTGCACCAGGGGAGAGAATTGATGTAGCGTATACCAAACAAGGGAAAGAATCGGAAGTGATTGCTGAAAACCCTGGTGTGGAACATTCGGAAGACATGAGAATTCCGGTGGTTTCCGAAAACAGTGCTGACTCTAAAATTAACTGGACCGTGTCGTCCGGATCGGATATTGCAGATGGGACGACTTATGGAAGCGAAGAATTACTTTTTGAGGAAACACCTGATCCAGATGTTACCTATGATATGGACGTAAGTATGGGGATGAATATGGGAGAAGGAATGTCCTTTCAAATCAATGGTGAGACATTTCCGAACACTTCTCCAATTAAAGTCGAAGAAGGAGATATCGTGAAAGTAAATATCACGAATTCGGGAATGATGAATCATCCAATGCATTTACATGGTCATCGTTTTCAAGTAGCTTCAAAAAATGGAAAAGAATATGATTATCCCATTGTAAAAGACTTGATTCATGTGAGGCCCGGCGAAGAGTATGTCGTTTACTTTGAAGCAAACAATATAGGGGAATGGTTATTCCATTGTCATGACAATAACCATGCAGAGCTTGGTATGATAACCGTTGTTGATTATCAAGGAGTGTATTCACCTTTTGAGATAGGTGGGGAAAACCAGCCGGAATAATGTGACAGAAAAAATGATGGTTGTCATCCCAAAACGGGCAATAAAAGAAAAAAATAGAAAGGGGCTGAGGTCATGTTTCATTATACTGTTGAAACAACCCAATCCATAGAAGAGGCGATGTCGGCTTTGGAGAAGAGTTTAAAAGACGAGAAATTCGGCGTGTTATGGCACTTTGATATCAAAGAGACACTGCAAAATAAAGGTTTTGCGTTTGACCAGCCTTATCATGTGATGGAAGTATGTAACCCAAAAGAAGCGCAGCGTGTGTTATCAGAAAATCAAATGGTAGGGTACTTCTTACCATGTAAAATCGTGGTTTATGAAGATACAGGGAAAACGAAAATAGGCATGCCGCGACCAACGACGTTAACAGAAATGGTCAATGATCCATTGATCAAAGAGCTGGCACAGGATATTGAAGACCGATTAATCGCATGCTTGGATCGAGCCGTTTAAAACAGGTATAGTAAAGGAGTTTGTTACATAATGAGAACCCTTAGACAGAGGCGGTGATCCTGTCTTAAGGGTTTTTTATAAGGTAAGAAGTTATAAATATTTGGCGTTTTTGATGTCTAGCTTCAGCGCCCAGCCGCTCAGGCGCACACAATAAAGAGGAACTTTTGCTAAGACCGCGAACGTCCTGTCGCAACGCAAAAGTCAACACCTCCTGTGCAAGCCAGTTCAGCGTTGTCACAGGACGTCCTTCCACACGATGTGGGGACTTCTACGTTGCACACTCGTCGCCAAAAACACCACGTCCTGTGGCATTGGCGACATGAGCACATCCTATGCGTCGACGTGTGCGATTTTAGTAGAAGTTCATTAAAATAAGCTGAACGTCTGATGTCTTCCCTTTCGACTCCGGGCCGCAGACGACCCTGCGCGAAAGCTCCAGAACCTGTCGCGGGCTCCCAGGATGGGAGTCAGTTCGGCGTTGTCACAGGACGTGACGCTCGTAGCCGAACTTCCTTCTTTTAAGTCGCTTGCGCTTTTCTTATAGATAGGGATTGTTTCAAAAAGGTGAAGTTCTTGATCTTCACACAAATTCCATAATTATTCGCTACACTATACACGTAGAAATGAATGGGAGGAACAATGGTGGCACGTATACTGATCGTAGACGATGAACAACAGATGCGCCAATTAGTTCATGTTTATCTCCAGAACGAAGGGTATAGCTTGGATGAAGCAAATTCTGGTGAAGAAGCGATACAAAAGATGCAGGATCAATCCTATGATGCTCTTATTTTAGATATTATGATGCCCGGGGTAGATGGATGGGAAGTGTGCAAACAAGTTCGTCATGTTCGTGCAGATACAGGAATTCTAATGCTTACGGCAAAAACCGACGTAGCAGATCGGGTAAAGGGACTTAATCTTGGAGCAGACGATTATCTCATGAAACCATTTGCTCCCGAAGAACTTGTTGCTCGCGTAAAAGCATTACTTAGAAGAAGCACTCATGGTGGTCACGACAAACCTCAAGACTTAATAATTGGAGAATTATGCATAAACATTGAGCGTCATGAGGTAAAAGTAGCAAGCACCCCTGTTGAGCTTACATCCAAAGAGTTTGATATCTTATTTTTATTGGCAAATCGTCCGAAACGAGTGTTTACCAGGGAACAGGTGATGGAGCAAGTTTGGCCGATAAATGAATGGCATGATCCCCGTACGATTGATACTCATATAAAAAATATCCGAACCAAGCTAAAGAATAATAGACTGTCGTTTAACCCGATTAAAACCGTGTGGGGAGTCGGATATAAATTTAATTTTCCGGATGGTATGAACCAATGAATACCATCTTTTATAAGCTTGGTGGCGCTATCACGATTTTATTTCTTGTCGTCCTGCTTCCGCTTGGTTTTGTTATGTTGGAGATTTTTAATAATTATAATCATACACATTTAAAGGAAGAAACAGAAGAAATGGCTTCACAATATGCTATCATGCTTTCAGCTGCAGATCGACTAGACGTCGATTTGCTCGTAGATTCTATGTCTACAGAAACCGTGCGGGAGATTATCGTTTTTGATCAGACAGAAACAATAATAGAAAGCTCTGGAATGGAAAGCTTTAGTCCGCGTAAAAAATCCTCAGGAACAGAGGAAATAGGAAGTTATATTGATCCTAAGACTAATCAACACTACTTTTATGCTGGGAAACCCGTTTTAGATAACGCTATTGCATCTATATATGTTTTTTCTCCATCAAATATGATGAGTTCTTCAGCCGTTCGAGTACAAAATGCTTTATGGTTGTCAGGTCTCGGATCCCTTCTTTTGGCCCTGGGGTTTACATTTATCTTTTCCAAAAAACTTACAAATCCTCTTCAAATGATGGAAAAGACAGCGAAGAAGTTAGCACGTGGAGATCTGAACACGAAAGTTCCTGTTACAACAAGAGATGAATTAGGGTCTCTCGCTCGCTCCATGAATGAACTTGCACGAGAATTAAAAAGGTATCGGGACAACAGGCGTGAATTTTTTTCTAATGTTTCTCATGAATTTCGCACCCCTCTATCTTATATACAAGGATACAGTCATGCATTAAAGAATGGTCTTCAACAAAATGAGGATCAAAGACAACAATTTATCCATATTATCCATGACGAAGCCAACCGAATGAATCGATTGATTGAAGATTTATTCGAGTTATCACGGATGGAAGAAGAACGATTTCCATTGGAGTTGGAGCTTGTACATCTTGGGCATATTGCACAAAAAGCAGTGGAAAAAGTGAGACCAAGTGCTGGAGATAAAGAAATAACTCTCGTCACGGAAATAGAGGAAGATATCCCCGATATCGTGGGAGACAGCTTTCGTTTGGAACAGATTTTTATGAATTTACTACAAAACGCCGTCCGGTATACAGAGCATGGCTGCGTTCGAGTCAAGGTATTGGCGGAAGATGGAAAAGTAATAGGAACGGTCTCAGACACGGGACTTGGAATCGCTTCTGAGGAAATCCCGCATATTTTTGAACGTTTCTATAGAATCGAAAAGTCACGGGCACGTGACTTCGGGGGAACAGGTCTGGGGCTGGCCATTGTGAAACAATTGACGGAACTTCAATATGGAACGATAGATGTAGAAAGCTGTGATGGTAAAGGAACAACTTTTACACTGTGTTTTCCGGAAGCGAGGGAGGGTGACGAATGAAAAGAGTAGAGTGGGTGATTGCCTCGATTTTTATTGCTTTGGGCCTTCATTGTCTCGTCATGGCTGGGACTCTCTTGCCAGGAACAGTAGGAGATCCCGCCTATTTTTCTCTCTTGCTTCGCGTTTGTTTTTGGATGGGAATCCCCATCTTGGGGGGATTTGTCATTTATATGATCATCATGTCAATCAAAAAACGGAAAGGAAAAGTATTATGAAACCTATAAGTACCTTTATTGTAAGTGTAATAACTGCAACAATCATTACGGGATGTGGAACAGACTCAGCTGAACCAGATGTTTCAGAAGAACAAGCAGAAGAAAAAGAGAATGCAGCAGAAGTCGAATTTCCACATATGCATGGTCTTGGTTTTACAGAGGATGGAGAAAAAGCATTCACTCCGGTACATGATGGCCTCAGGGTATTTGAGGAGGGGATATGGAGCCGAGTAGAAGGGCCGCGACATGATTATATGGGATTTACGATGACGGCAGATGGCTTCTATAGTAGCGGACACCCTTCCGTACAGACGAATAATGAGAATCCACTCGGTATTATCAAAAGTACCGATGAAGGAAAATCTACGGAAGTTTTGGGTTTAGAAGGAGAAGTGGATTTTCATCTCATGTCGGCAGGATATAACTCTGGAGCGATCTATGTGATAAATCCCCACCCAAACTCTAGTATGGAGGATACAGGCCTATATGTAACCACCAACGAAGCAAAGGATTGGGATAAAGGAGATATGGGCGGGGTATCTGGAAATATTATAGCTCTTGCAGCTCATCCGGAAGAGAAATCCACAGTGGCCGTAAGTACAGAGGAAGGAGTATTTCTATCACAGGATGCTGGAGACACATTTGAACAAGTATTAGACGTAAGCCCGGTTCCAGCTTTAATATTTACTCATGACGGTAAGATGCTTGCTGCTGAAGGGATTGGGGAAAAAACGACTCTACAAGTGATTGATTCGTCCGGAGAAACAGAACAAATGCCGGAGCCGGATATAAAAGAGGAAGATGCTATTCAATACATAGCACAAAACCCTGAGTCTTCTAAAACAATAATGGTAACCACTATGGAAAGGGATATCTTTTATACAGAAGATAATGGGGAATCATGGGAAAAAACAGTTAAAGAAGGAAAAAGCCAAAATAATTCATAAGAAAAAGCTGTCCTGGCATCTATCTTTCTAATCCAGGGCAGCATTCCTATGTGTCATCTCTTAATTTTCATTCATTTCTTCAAAATTCACACTAGGTTCAGCGCTGTTTTTGCCGTGCATCGAATTGTACATTTCTTTTACTTGCTCTTTCGTCCATTCAGGATGAACTTGTTCCATCGCTTTCTTCATTTGTCCATAATTAATTGGGCCAATTTCATCGTGCATCATTTGGTGCATGTTGTTCCTATTCGCCATTTGCTCTGCTTTTACTACCGACATATCGTTGCTGCTACTCTGAGCATACACTGCCGTAATGCCACCAGCAGCCACTAACCCTAATGACAACACACCGATAAATATTTTTTTCAATGTAATCAGCTCCTTTGTCTCTGGATACTTCTATTTTGCATGAAAATTATCAAGGAACTGTGAAGATGAATTGACAGCTTTGTGTATATTATGAATCTTAGTGAACATTACTGTAGTGAGTGCAGTAAAGATGAAAATCATTAGAACAAACGACATTATAAAGAGATAAGTATAAAGTAATGGCAAATAAAGGATGAAAAAGGAGGGGTTACAATTGGTCATACAATCAAATATGTCATCAAAAGCAATTGTGGAAATTTGGGGAGAGACAGTACATACCTTTAAAAAACATGATATCCCTATTACCAATCAAACCTTAGAAATATTAGTCGAAAACAAACATCTTTCTTCACTTCTTCAAGAATTAAACATTTCTGTTGGAAGTTCTGATATGACATGTATTAAAGGTGGCTGACAACTTTCATCCAAAAAGGGATAGGTTAACCCACTATTACAGGTAATAGAAAAGAGAATATAAATCCTACGATAAGTTCTATAAAAATGAGAAAGAATGTTTATAATACGATTCATACGGGGAATGTTATTTTATAAAAAATTGATAGGAGGATAAAAAATGACAAACATTTACATACGCATGGGGTTCATTCTTATTTTCTCTATATTGCTCTTAGCAGCATGCGGCGGTAATGAAGAAACAAATCCGGAAAATAACACAGATATGGAGACAGAGCCCGATTCTGAAGAACATACCGAGGACGATACGGGAACAGAGTCTGACTCCGAAGACAAAAATCATGAAGATATGGAGATGGACGAAGAGGCGGGGGAACATTCCGAGGAGAACATGCATGACCATATGTCTAGCTCTGGTGAAGTTCCGGAAGGACTCGCGGAAGCAGAAGACCCTGCTTATGATGTTGGCGATGAGGTAATTATTGAAGTTGAGCATAGCGAAGGGGGCGAAGAAATGATGAAAGGGGCTGAAGCAGCCATTACAGGAGCTTTTGATACAACGGCCTATTCTGTTTCTTTTACTCCAACTAACGGCAGAGACCCCGTGGAAGACCATAAGTGGGTTATCCACGAAGAGTTGGAAGAGCCTGATGAGGCCCCATTAGAACCAGGAACTGAAGTCACGTTGGATGCCTCTCATATGGAAGGAATGGAAGGAGCAACAGCTGAAATTGATTCAGCAGAAGAAACGACGGTTTATATGGTTGATTTCACCACAACTTCTGGCGGTGAAAAAGTAGAAAATCATAAATGGGTTATTGAAGAGGAACTAAGCCCTGTGGAATAACAATTTAAAAAATGAATGTGAGTTGTGAAAGAGAGCTAATTCTTTTGGATAGCTCTCTTTTTACGTATGCATGAATGAGATTTCATGGTATGAGAAACGCTCAACTTAGCGGAAAATAAGGCATGACCATTGCAGTAAATATTTCAAAAGAGGAAAACTATATGTTAGCGCATCATCCATTTCATTTAAAAGAACCTCTATACCACGCTAACGTCCGGTAAAACAAAGTTATTGATTTTATTGAATTTCTGAATCATAAAGATTAGAAACAATTGGAAAGCATTTTTCACGAACATTGTTACTCTTACCAGGAATCCGGAATGTTGAATGTAAACAGGCAGCGATTGAACCATTTATTGCTGCAAGGGCTCATCCTAAGAATAGATCACCAGGGAACCAGGCTTTTCATGAAACACGAGGTGCACCAGCTAAAGAAGACCTGGAGGCCAATCTATCGTAAAGATAGGTGTTTTATGCTAGATGTCGTAACGAAAAAAGGAAGCATGACGACTCATATTCTAGTAACCATTGGCAGTGAAAGCGTCATCTATAACATAGGTCATTCTGTAATAGGAGAGGGGTGACGTGCGGTGAGAGGGAAGATATTATGCGTAACAGGTTTAGCAGCTAGGACAGAAAAAAGATATTACAATGATACCACTATTATAACTGCCAGAATCGAAACGGACCCTGGAAATTCAGATGAAGGCGAAGAAATCGTTCATATTTTTGTGGATAACAATGTACACGAAGACAGCCCACATTACACGGCTTTGCAGGAATTGAAAGAAGAAGGTGCTGAACAACGATTAAAACCATAATAGGGGCAGGAAGAGATGAAAAAATACTTATTAATCTTAGGTTTGACAGCAGCCTTGTTAACAGGCTGCAACAACAATGCAGATGTAGAAGAACGATTCCAGGCGTTTGCAACCGACTATACACCACAAGACATATCCCACCACAACACGCCAAACGAGGGGAAAGTCGAATTTGATTTAAAAGATGAGATATACGTCAGGCAAGTTACGCGAGATACATTCTTTGACAAGGGAGAGATGCAGCTGCATACAAGATTTTCTGGACCTGCAAATAAGGAGTATATAGATGATTATGTAGCCATTCTCAAGTTTTCTATGGAAGCGCCAGACGAGACAGGGTTTGAGTTTGAAAGCATGGTAGAAGACATTGTGGAACAAAAGATGCAGAGTAACGAGTATTACTTCATAGATGGCACTCAAATACGCATGTCTAACTATCCGATCAGGGGATATGAAGCAGGCGAAGCTATTAACGTGACGATTAATCATCATTTGCCAGAAGACATGTATTATTTTGATGATGTATCTAAGTTAGAAGAACTCGGCATGGACCATCGATTAAAACCACATCCAAGATTTTTAGAACTGACTGGGAATGAAGACGGTGTCCATAAAACAATAGACGGTCTTATATCGCGCGGCTATGATAGGATGAACGGCTATATCGAACATGGCGACGATAAAGATATATCGTATTACAAACGCTTGGATAAAACATTGGAAAGCTATATTCCCTATACAGAGCAAGCGCTTGAAGTAGCAGAAGATGAAGCGTTAAAAAAGGATCTGGCAGAAACACATGAGTTGCTGCAAGGGTTAGAAGAAAACCTTGAAGACATAGATCGTTACGCGGAAAACGAATCTATTTTAAGGTTGGCGGAAATATATCGGGACCTTAACTATTACGTAAAAGGAGACATTACAATTGAAAAAACGGACACCACGCATTTTGCAAAGAAAGTGAAGGAAGCACAACAAAACGAATAATGTGGGGGGGGGGGAGAGTAAAATGAAAAAACGCACTATTATGACAGCGTTGGCAGCCACACTTATGTTGTCCGCTTGCAGTGAAAGTAGCGCAAACGAGGAAACAGAAATGGAAGCGCAAGAACAAGAGACAGAGGAAGTAGCAGTAAACGAAAAAGAAAACAAAAGTAGACCTTATATCGAAGGGGAAGCGAAAGCAAACAACGTCCATCAAACCGTCCATAATGTTATTGTCGCAGGCCACGCCGCGATGATGAAATATATAGAAGTGGAAGGACGGACCATCGGTGATGATGCAGACCTTGGTGCGGCTCTGGAAAAACACATACCCATGGCAGAAGAGGCGATAGAAAACGCGGAAGGCGACGCATTAATAGCAGACCTAGCAGACATCTATAACCATTCTGTTTCCTTACAGAAAGAAGTGGAAGAAGCAAACGACGTACAGAACATGGACGAACAGGAAAGGAAGACGCGTGTGATGGACTTGTTAAGAATGTATCGTGATCTTGATTACTATATACGCGGGGTAGAGGAATATGAGCCGTATAACATCACGCGCGTGGCCAAAGAAGAGTTATCGCAAGAGGGTAGCGCACACCGTACAGGAGAAGCGACCTTTGAAAAGCTGGAGGAAGAGGAAGTGCAAGAAAGTCTTGAACAGCTTCCAGAAAACCTTCAATCCTATATAAAAGAAAGCAACCATCCGCGGGACCGTTTTGTCTTTAACGAAGAATACAGGCAAGCCATCGTGGAAGCGTATGAACAATATGAGGACATGAATAAAAATGATTTAGACATGATGTGGGGAACCATGATGCACAAAGGCCATGCAAAAGAAGAAGCGATTGAAATACTGCTAGAATTACGTGAAGGACAAGCGTAAGGGGACTGCATATGTTTTTCTTATGGTATATGATAACAGCCGCACTAGCCTATTCCTTTTACGTTACAGACAGGGAATTACTTAGTCACATCGTTGGAACTGCATACGGCAATCATGTGAATGATGTGCTGCTACACATCTCGGCCATTTATAACGGGATCTACTTAATGGCTATTTTGGCAGCTTCCTTATGGTTTTTGGCAAAGTTACCCATAAAAAAAGAAGCACCGATATTTGTTGTAACGTGCATGACGCTGCTTCTTATTCCCGAAATATATAGTACAAGGTGGACCTTTTATCATTATTGGTGGGCTGCTGCATTGTTCTATATCCTATTCAGACACAAAGTAATCATAAATGTTATGAAGAGGAAAGGTAGTAAATAATTCTTCATTCACCAGCTTAAAAGAACAGCGAGATCTATAAAGGAGGAGAAATACCTCTTTTTTTAAAAGGTAAGATAGTATAAATATTTCGCGTTTTAAATGTCTAGCTCCAGCGCCCAGCCGCTCAGTCGTACACGATAAAGAGGAACTTTTGATAAAACCGCGAACGTCCTGTCGCAACGCAAAAGTCAACACCTCCTGTGCAAGCCAGTTCAGCGTTGTCACAGGACGTACTTCCACACGATGTGGTGACTTCTACGTTGCACACAGGATGTGTGCTCTTTTTTTATATAAATGGTTGTTGACGTTCTTTCTTTAAGATGATATATTAATAGTCCTGCTGTTGGAGAGAGTGGCTAAAGGTAATCATTCGAATCCGGGTGATGTCTTCATCATTCAAATAGATGCCGGGGTGGTGGAATTGGCAGACACACAGGACTTAAAATCCTGCGGTTGGTGTACAACCGTGCCGGTTCAAGTCCGGCCCTCGGCACCACATGGCGGTGTGGCGGAATTGGCAGACGCGCACGACTCAAAATCGTGTTCCTTCTGGAGTGTCGGTTCGACCCCGGCCACCGGTACTAAACGGAACTTAACAAAACGTTGATTTTGAAGACTTTTTGCATATTGCAGAGGGTCTTTTTTTGTGTCTTATTACACACTATTTTTTGCCCTTATGTAGTGTGCCATAGTAGTGTGCATTGCCCTATCAATTACACTAATTGAAGGGAAGGCATTTAACAATGAGAAGAAATAACCGCTTAAATACTGAAGAAATTGAAAAGATTTTTGATGGGGTAACAAGTGATGAAATTGACTTTCGAGAAGCACTAAATAAGTTTCTTGAAGATTGCAACATAAGAAACCTTAGAGGGCATACCATCAAATTTTATCAGAATGAACTATCAACCTTTTATAAAATAATGAAGGAACAAGGAATTGAACCTGCCCCTTCTTCTATAACCAGTGAACACATTAAAAGAAATGTGATTCTTTACATGAAAGAAGAACAAGAAAGAAAAATTGTAACTATTAATGCACGTATAAGGGCGGTTAGAAGCTTCTTTAACTTTCTGCATAGGGAAGGATATATAAGAAAGAACCCCGTTCAAGGTATCAAGCTTTTGAAAGATAGAAAGCAAGCAGTTGAAACCTTTTCACGGGAACAGTTAAAAGAACTGTTCAAGATTCCTGATTTAAGAACGTTCACAGGCATGAGGGATTATGTCCTTATGTCTCTGTTACTGGAAACAGGAATAAGGGCAAATGAGTGTATAGGAATCACTGTAAGGGATGTGAACCTTAAAGAGGGTACTGTCCTAATCAGGAACGCTAAAACCTATAAAGAACGGCTTGTACCAATTCAAAAGCCTATGCAAAACCTATTGACGAAATACTTGCACATAAGGGGCAGGGTAGAAGATACAGATGCCTTGTTCCTAACAATAGATGGCACCCCAATGTCAAAAAGACAACTTCAAAATAGAATTACCTTCTATGGAAGGAAAGCAGATATTCAAGGGGTTAGATGCAGTGCCCATACATTTAGGCACACCTTTGCAAAATTAAGTGTAAAAGCTGGGGCAGATATTTTCATACTGCAAGCGATATTAGGACATTCTTCTATGGAAATGGTACGTAACTATGTGAACTTATTCAGTGATGATGTACTAGAAAAGCATAAGGACTTTTCACCACTAAAGAATTTAAAGAGTAGGCTTTAAATTTTAAAAAAAATGAAATCACGGATTTAAAGTAATAATATGGGGCAGTCCCAAGATTCTTTTTAGAAAAGAACAGTAGGGGATTGCCCTTTTTAATTATCACGTATTTTTTTCTTTCTTCAAGTTTTACACAAAATTTTCATACAGTTTTTTGTATATACCTACACTTTTTCAATCCACATAGGGTTTTTCCTTCTTAACATCAAATATTAGTTCACTATACTTGATTTGACTGAATTTCAAATCGACAACACTAAATAGACTTACATATATAGTTATTTATTGGGGAAACTGAAGGTTAAGGAATATTCTTTTGGAGGGATGAAAATGAATTCTACTCAACAATACGATATCAAATTAACATCGGCAGAGATAACAAATCTATGGTCTGCATACATGAATGACAGTGGTTCCATCTGTCATTTAAAACATTACCTAAATATCGTGGAAGATACGGAAATTAAATCTGTTATTCAGTATGCATTAGACACTTCGCAATTGCACGTTAACACAATAGCCGAAATATTTACTCAGGAAGGTTATCCTGTACCTCATGGCTTTAAATTAAATGAAGACGTTGATGTGACTGCCCCAAGATTGTTTTCTGACATTTATTTTTTATATAATGTTAATCAACTTGGTAAGATTGGTTTAAATGCATATAGCATGGCTATACCTGTAACAGTGAGAGAAGATGTTTATAGCTTTTTTAGTAATTGTTTAAGTGAATCCGATAATCTTATCAAACAAACCAACGATATATTATTGGCAAAGGGTCTGTTTATCAGGTCACCATATCTCCCGAAACCTGAATCATATGACTTTGTAAAACAGAAAAGTTTTTTGGCAGGCTTTTTTGGCGAAAAAAGACCCCTTACAGGTACCGAAATCACAAACCTATATACCAATTTTCAAAGGAATGCATTAGGGGCAGCCACCCTAATTGGCTATAGCCAAGTTGCCCAGGATGAAGAAGTAAAACAGTTTCTATTAAGAGGAAAGGAAATGGCAAATAAGCATTGTGAAATATTTGGTTCACTCTTAAAGCAAAGTGATTTACCCTGTCCTATGACATGGGATACAGAGGTTACTGACTCTACTACGTACACTTTTTCTGACAGGAAAATGATGTTTTATACAACAAGTTTAATTGCACTTAGTGTAGGATACTACGGAAGAAGCATGTCCATGAGTCCAAGAAGGGATATTGGCGTTATGTATAGCAGATTAGTTGCGGAAATATTAAAATACGCTGATGATGGGGCTAAAATCATGATTAAACATGGCTGGATGGAAGAACCACCACGGGCATTAGACCGTGATGAATTAGCTAAAAAGTGAAAAATGAAAGACAAAACGGTAAAAAAGTTTGGGTTAAAAAGGTTTATATTTTGTGGAAAGGGTATATGAAATAAGACACAGGATTGGATTAGGGGGGTAACCCCCCTCCCTTTTTTATTTTCAAAACTTTAATAATGGTATGTCAACACTAAACTGGACAAATATTTAAAGGTGCATAGACTTGTATTCAGCCGGCGTTAAGTAATCTAGTG
>NZ_VTOK01000007.1 GCF_009765375.1 Alteribacillus sp. YIM 98480 | reverse complement strand
TTACATAATCATTAAAGAAATTAACAGACGCTTGACTTTCATTCAATTTTCAAAGGACAACTTCATCGCCTCGTTTAAAGCGACAATAATAATCATACCAAGTAGATTAAATAAAGTCAATACCTTTTTTAATCTTTTTTAAAAGAGGAATAGTTGATGCTTCCTCAGCCGAAAAGCAGAAATCATTTCTCTGTTTAAGGTGTATTATTCATTCTATACATTTCTATTAGTCTATGCAACCCCTATAAGGCAGGAAATATTTTCATTTTATTTCTGGCTTCAACAATCGTGAGTAATAAAGCCTTAACTCAGGCGGCCAAAGGCTTTCTCCAGTAATCACAGTTTCACACACAACGATTGCTTCAAAAGAGGCAGAGGTTTGACCGTAGTATGGAGTGCATTGCCAACGGACCTGTGGCCGATGGAATCCTTTTGGCGCACTATTAAGTGCAAAACGTTTATGAGGCTTATCCAAACTATTAATGCCTATATAATATACTTATAAATTTACGAACCGCAGCAAAAACAACAAACGGCCTTACCCCTATAGAGATAAAGCCGTTTAGATCCTTTTTATTTCGATTGTCTACTTAACGAGATGACGTTCAAATTTATTTTATTTTCGAAAAAGCTTTTTCTGCTGCTTCTACTGTCTTTGAAATGTCCTCTTCTGTATGAGCCGTAGAAAGAAACATACCTTCAAATTGTGAAGGCGGCAGGGAAATTCCTTGCTGCATCATTTCTCTAAAGTATTTTCCAAATAAATCGAGATCCGAGGATTTGGCTGTATCAAAATCTACTACTTTTTCATTGGTAAAGAAAAATCCAACCATAGAACCTGCTCTGTTTATATGATGAGGGATGTCATGTGTAGAAGCCGCTTGATCGAGACCGTCTGCGAGCAGTTTCCCTAATTTATCAAAAGTGTCATAGTTTTCTGGAGTCATTTGATTTAGTGTTTCAAATCCAGCGGTCATGGCGAGTGGATTTCCTGATAAAGTACCCGCTTGATAAATCGGACCGCTCGGAGCAATTTGTTCCATGATTTCTCTTCTGCCGCCGTAAGCGCCGACTGGAAGCCCTCCGCCGATCACTTTTCCAAGACATGTTAAATCAGGGATTACTCCGAATATTCCTTGTGCACAGTTATACCCCGTACGAAATCCAGTCATCACTTCATCAAAAATAAGCAGACTGCCATTTTGTTCTGTTATTTGACGTACGTTTTGGAGAAAACCTTCTTCCGGTGTCACCACACCCATATTGCCTGCAACAGGCTCCATAATAACAGCTGCAATTTCTTCTCCGTACTTCTCAAAAGCAAGTTTCAAACTATCAAGGTCATTATACGGCACCGTTAATGTATTTTGCGCAATCGAGCCTGGTACACCCGGGCTGTCTGGGAGTCCCAATGTCGCTACACCTGATCCTGCTTTAATAAGTAAAGAATCACCGTGACCGTGGTAGCAGCCTTCCATTTTTATAATTTTATCCCGTCCGGTAAATCCACGTGCTAAACGGAGCGCACTCATGGTTGCCTCGGTACCGGAGTTTACCATACGAACCACTTCTACTGACGGAACACGATCAATGACAAGCTCAGCCAATTTCGTTTCCATCTCATGGGACGTGCCAAAACTGGTTCCTTTTTCAGTTATTTTTTTTAATTGTTCCACAACATGATCATCCGCATGTCCACGGATGAGGGGACCCCAGGAAAGAACATAATCAATATACTCATTGTTATCTAAATCTTTTATTTTAGATCCTTTTCCTTCCGTCATGTAAACAGGGGCGTGATCTACCGATTTATACGCTCTTACCGGACTGTTTACTCCTCCAGGCATTAAAGGCTCTGCTTTATTATAAGCAGCCTGGGATTTTTCGAACGATCTCATCACAAGCACTCCTTTAAAAAACAAACGTTAATCACTTTATTCTCCACTTACAGAATATCAAATATGCAGCGTATTTGTCCTGTCTTGAGGTTAATCTAAATCTAACTACGCCTTCAAAAAGTCCTGAAGGCAGTTATTTTCTATTATTGGTCTTCATTTATCCATTCGGCAGCATCTAAGGCAAAGTAGGTGACGATTAAGTCTGCACCAGCTCGCTTCATGCTAGTCAGCTTTTCCATAACTACTTCCTTTTCATCAATCCAGCCATTTTGAGATGCAGCCTTTATCATGGCATATTCACCAGATACATTATAAGCAACAACGGGAAGACCCGTTTCATCTTTCACTTCTCGAACGATATCAAGGTAGGACAAAGCTGGTTTTACGATTAAAAAGTCTGCTCCTTCTCTAACGTCCGATTTTGCTTCCCTCAGCGCTTCTAAACGATTAGGAGGGTCCATTTGATAAGTTTTTCGGTCGCCAAACGATGGAGAACTGTGCGCTGCGTCCCGGAACGGACCATAAAAGGCGGACGCATATTTTACCGCATAAGACATAACAGGAATGTCGCTGAAACCTGCCTCATCTAATCCTTTCCGGATAGCAGCTGTAAATCCATCCATCATATTCGAAGGAGCGATAACATCTGCTCCAGCTTTTGCTTGTGATACAGCTGTTTTCGTTAATAGTTCAAGCGATGAATCATTCAAAATAATACCATTTTCAATGACACCGCAATGGCCATGGTCGGTATACTGACAAAGACACGTATCGGCAATCACTGTAAGGCTGGGATTTTCTTCTTTAATCTGGCGGATTGCTTTTTGAACGATGCCATTCTCTGCGTAAGCTTCTGTACCGCAATCATCTTTATGAGCCGGTACACCGAAAACAATAACGGAAAGAATACCGCGCGCTTCCAATTTATCCATTTCTTCTTTTAAATAATCTAATGAGACTTGATGGACCCCCGGCATGGAAGGTACTTCATTTTTCACATTTTCTCCTTCCACTACAAAAATCGGATAAATCAAATCTTCTTTACGGAGAACGTTTTCTCTTACCATCGCACGAAGTCCAGAAGATCGGCGCAGCCGCCTGTGTCTGTTAAACTCGATTTCGTTCATATTTGTTTCCTCCTCATTGTAAAGCAGCTTCTATGTCATACACTCTGTTCTATAAATCAGCTGCCGCGGCAAGTACAGCAGCTCTATAAAATCCAGCATTTATCCACCGATAGATAACAGAGCATGCAGCATGCCTTCTATTGTATAAGGTTCTGCTGTTCGTATGTTCCTAAATCCTTGTTTACTGGCTTCCTTTTCAGTAACAGGACCGATACAGATGACCGGGATGCTTTTCCACAAAGAATCTTCGAGCCCGCTAAGAAAATCGCAGAAGGTTTTCACAGCTGAAGGGCTGGTAAACGTCAAGACATCTAAATGTTTTTCTTGAATCCATTGGCGTAATCGTTGTTTATTTTCATATACCGGAGCACTCGTATATAACGGCATCTCTGTAACAAGAGCTCCTGTATCTTTTAAGACGGAAGGGATCACATTTCTAGCTCGAGAACTCTTGGGCCATAAAATATGATCTCCGAAATTTGTCTTATTTCTTAGCCGTTCAGCTAACTCTTCAGCATAAAAATGATCCGGCATCAAATCAATTTGCCAGCCAGCTTTCTTAAGCGCTTCTGCTGTTTTTTGTCCCACTGCTGCAATATGTACGTTATGTATGAAGGCTGTTTCGCTTTCTTTAAGGGCTTCTTGAAAAAAACGTACAGCATTAGCGCTAGTAAAAACTATCCAATCAAAAGAGAGTTCTTCCAATTTTTTCAGCTGCTTGTTCCATTGCTCTTGTTCGCGCAAGGTATGAATTAAGGGAAGAACTCTAGCCGTCCCCCCCTTTTCTTCGATTAACCGTGCGAAACCTGATGCTTGCCGGGCAGGTCTTGTGACTAAAATAGTGTACCCGGTAAGCTGCCGACTCATTGATTATCCAGCTCTCTTTTCACTTTATCTAAAATTTCTTTTGCTCCTTGTTCTAAAAGAAGATGAGCTGCATCACGGCCAACTTGTTCAGGGTCAGTTCCGCGTCTTGTTTCCTTCAAAATCACTTTTCCATCAGGTGAACCGACAAGAGCAGTTAATTCTACCTCTCCATCTTCTTCTAATGTAGCGTAACCGCCGATTGGTACCTGGCAGCCGCCTTCTACTGCTTGCAAAAAGGCCCGTTCTGCTGTCACCCTTTTTCTTACTGCTTCATCGTTTAATTGAGCAAGCAGATCTAATACTTCTTTATCGTCATTTCTGCATTCAAGTCCTAAAGCACCTTGACCGACTGCAGGAATGCACACGTCTGGTTCAAGATACTCTGTCACAAGGTCTCCGCCCCAGCCCATTCTCTCTAAACCGGCCGAAGCCAAAATGATCGCATCAAAATTTTCTTCGCGCAGTTTACGGAGTCTTGTTTCAATATTACCGCGTATCCATTGCACTTTAAGATCCGGACGGTGGGCAAGGAGCTGGGCTGAACGGCGCAAACTGCTCGTTCCAACAACAGAACCTTCCGGAAGGTCTACTAAACGTATATGGTCATTTGCAATGTAAGCGTCCCGCGGATCAACGCGGTTTGTAATTGCTCCAATTGTAAAACCGTCCTGCAGCTCACCAGGCATATCTTTCATGCTGTGTACGGCAATATCAATTTCTTTATCTTCCATGGCCTGTTCAATTTCTTTTACGAACAAGCCCTTTCCTCCCACTTTAGAAAGAGTGACATCAAGAATTTTATCGCCCTTGGTGACAATCTTTTTTATTTCGTAATTGTAGGGAAGATCTAATTTTTCCAATTCGCTGATAACCCATTCGGTCTGTTTCATCGCCAAGTTGCTTTTTCTCGTTCCTAATACAATGGTGCGCATCGTTTACCTCCAAAACGTTTGTACGGTATTAAAAATACCAGAAGTGAAAATCTGTTAGTTCCCCTGACAAAAAGTAATTAATTAGCACTAATAAAAACCCTGCCAGGTTTAACAATGTCATATTGTAACCTCTGCGTTGTCTGACGGCCCATAGATATAGGTAAATACTGTATACGATCAATACAGCAGCCGAACCGAGTACTTTTGCGTCCAGCCAGGGCAGCTCCTGAAGCTGAATGGACGCCCACACTAATCCTAATATTAACCCAAGCAGCATACATGGCACCCCAAACAAAGTCATAAAAAAAGACAGTCTTTCCATTTTAGGCAAATTCTCAAGTCTTAATAACTTTTTACCCCATTGTTTCCTTTTTAATAACTGATGCTGCAGGGTATACATTGCTGCAAAAGCAAATGCCATCGTAAAGGCGGCATATGACAATAGAATCAGTGTAATATGAACGACTAATAATTCTGATATCAACAAGTCATTCAACTCAGCCGGCACGTCTCCATCCGGTGTAAACAAACTGAATGCCATCATGACAAATCCGACTATGTTAGTGAAAAACACGAGAAAATCCATACGGAAAAATCGATTAATGACTAACGATAAGGTGATTAGCAGCCAGGCATAAAAAAACAGCCCTTCAAATGGAGTAATCACGGGCAGTCTGTCATATTCCAGCGCCCGGATGAAGAAAAAGATCGTTTGCAGCACCCAGACAATAGAAAGCAACCAGAAGGCGATACGGTTCACCTTCCGGTTGTTCTGCATAAAGTCAATAAAATATCCTAATACGCTCAGGCTGTATAACACAATGGTTACAACATAGATTACACCGGCTGCAGCAACCATATGTTAAAACTCCTCTCTTAGGAGCGGACTTTTACGTCTTTTCCATAGGCGTAAGGGAGGAATGAATGCTTTTTTTGTCTTGTCCATTCGGATTCTGCTTCCTCTACTTTTGCCTGTTGTTCTTCCGCTTCCTTCGCCAATTCCACTTCTTCTTCTAGTGCAAATATTTCTGTAAACAAAGCAAGTGTTTCATCTGCGTCCGGCTCAGCGGCAAGTTCTTTTGCTCTTGTAATCGGGTCGCGAAGCATTTGATTAATAATGCTTTTTGTATGTTTTCGCAGTACCTTTTTCTCCCGCTCGCTCAAATCAGGAAGCTTGCGTTCAATGCTTTCCATCGTTTCCGATTGAATATTTAACGCTTTTGTCCGCAGGGCAGAAATAACAGGAACAACTCCAAGCGTATGCACCCATTCTTTAAACCGGCCCAATTCCGCCTGAATCATTTCTTCTATCTTTTCTGCTTCTTGTTTGCGCTCTTCTAAATTAGCAGCAACAATCCCTTGTAAATCATCAATATCATACAAGAAAATGTTATCCAAACTGTCTATCGCCGGATCAAGATCTCTTGGAACTGCTATATCAACCATAAAGAGCGGACGTCCTTTTCGTTTTTTCAATACTTTTTCTACCATGTTCTTGTTGATAACATAGTCCCCTGAACCTGTGGAAGAGATAATAATATCAGCTTTTGCAATACTTGTCTGAAGATGATCCATACTTTCTGCTTTGCCAAGGAACTTTTCAGCAAGTTCAGCCGCTTTAGCATACGTACGGTTTAACACAGTTATTTCTGCTGCACCGTTTGAATGAAGATGTTTTGCCGTCAGCTCACTCATCTTTCCAGCGCCAAGGACCATGACATGCTTGTCCTTAAAATCTCCAAGAATTTTCTTCCCAAGCTCTACCGCTGCATAACTGACGGATACAGCATTATCATTAATTTCTGTTTCATGATGAGCTTTTTTCGCAAAAGTGACCGCCTGTTTAAATAATTCATTAAAGACAGTCCCTGTCGCGTCTTCCTGCTGGGCTAAAAGAAAGCTGTCTTTTACTTGGCCAAGAATTTGTGTTTCCCCTAACACCATGGAATCAAGACCAGTTACAACCCGGAATAAATGCTGTACGGCAGCATCATTTTCACGAATGTTTAAATAAGAGCTGAAATCATCGACTGGCAAATCAAACCATTGTGATAAAAACTTTTTTATAAAATGGCGGCCGGTATGCAGCTGATCAGCAACGGCGTAAATTTCTGTACGATTACAAGTAGAAACAATGGTGCATTCTAAAATGCTTTTCATACCGCGAAGCTGGTGAAGCGCATCCGGAAGGGTATCGTCCTGAAACGCCAATTGTTCTCTTATTTCCACAGGGGTTGTTTTATAATCTAGTCCAGCTGCTAATATGTGCATGATGTGTCACCCCCTACTAAAATTCCTTTAAAAAGCGGATGCGCTCTTCACAGCTGCAAGTGGCTGGTTGAACGCCGCTTGTGAACCCCAAATACTTTTTTTCGTTTATAAGTTTACTCAATACAGTTATACCATTTTTTATTATAACATGCACATCAACTGCTTCCAAAAATAAATGTGAACAGCCGCTGACATCTATGATAAGATAAGTAATCGAAAAATATGTTTTCTGATGGAGGCCCCTTCATGAAAAAACAAAGCACATTTTACGGCATCCTTCTTGCTGGCATAGGACTTATTATGCTAATTCATATATGGAATTTTTCCGTGCCGGCCCAATGGCTGGAATGGCCGACAATCCTGCTGATCGCCGGGTTGGCATTCACAGCTGAGGCGTTAAGTTCTCGTGCCTCGCTTTCCTTTTTACCTGGAATCTTATTATTACTGCTTGGTGCTCATTTACACCTTGTCGGCCTAATATCCTCTTGGCCTGACCATCCTGGCATGTATGGAGCCATAATAGGCATTGCTATTTTAATGGATTATTTAAAAACAAGGTCTTCTGGATGGTTTAGCGGTTTATTATTACTAGCAGTAAGCGGAGTGTACTTTTTTGAAGAGGAACTCCATCGCTTCCTTGACAGTACTCTTTTGTCCCCTGTTTTACGATTTGCTCCATTCGTTCTATTAGGAGTCGGCCTTTATTTGACTCTTTTAAAAAAAAGATAAATATTTCGATGCCTTACCTTCGAACTAGGTAAGGTGCAGTATTTCTTTCCATGCTTCGTCTTTGCCTTGTCCTGTTTCAGAGGAAAATAAAATAATTTTATCCTCTTTTTCCATTTGCAGCGTTTCTTTCACTTGTTTAAGATGTTTTGGTCGTTTATTTTTTGATACCTTGTCAGCTTTTGTAGCGATAACAATAACCGGAAGCTCAAAATACTTCAAATACTCATACATTTGGATGTCTTCTGCACTTGGCTTATGCCTAATGTCTACTACCTGTACGATGCCGCACAGCTCTTCTCGTTCGGAAAGGTATGTTTCAATCATCTTTCCCCATGAAGCTCGTTCCGCTTTTGAGACTTTTGCATAGCCATACCCTGGAACATCGACAAAAATGAGATCATCGTTAATATTATAGAAATTGAGTGTCCGTGTTTTTCCTGGTTTGGAAGACGTATGTGCTAAGTTCTTTCTCGTTAAGAGCGTATTAATAAATGTAGATTTTCCTACATTAGACCGACCTGCCAGTGCAATTTCCGGCAGGCGGTTATTTGGATATTGTTCTGATTTTACGGCGCTTATGATCAGCTCCGCTTTATTGACCTTCATGTTCCTCCCCCAATGCATGTTTTAGTACCTCATCGAGATGTGAGACGGTAATATACGTAAGGTCTTCCCTTACGCTTTCTGGAATGTCTTCTAAATCTTTTTCGTTTTCTTTTGGAATAATAACTTTTTTAAGCCCTGCTCTATGAGCACTCATGCTTTTTTCTTTTAAGCCGCCGATTGGAAGAACCCTTCCGCGAAGTGTAATTTCTCCCGTCATGCCTACTTCTCTTTTTACTTTGCGGCCAGTAAGTGCAGATATGAGAGCTGTAGCCATGGTTATCCCAGCAGACGGACCATCTTTTGGTGTAGCTCCCTCTGGAACATGAATGTGAATATCATATTTTTCATAGAAGTCCGGTTCAATTTTTAAATCATCCACGCGGGAGCGAATGTAACTGAGTGCTGCCTGGGCAGACTCTTTCATAACATCCCCGAGTTTGCCTGTTAACGTTAACTCGCCTTTCCCTTTTGCAAGCGATACTTCAATCGACAATGTATTTCCGCCGCCTGTTGTATAAGCAAGACCTGTTGCAGCGCCGATTTGATCAACCTCTTCTGCCTGCCCGTACCTGAATTTAGGCTTTCCTAACATTTCTTCTATCGTGTTAGGAGTGACAATGACTCTTTTTCTTTCCCCTGAAACAATTTTTTTGGCAGCTTTCCGGCAGACCGTCGCTATTTCTCGTTCTAAACTCCGTACACCGGCTTCTCTTGTGTAATAGCGAATAAGCTTAAGAAGTGCATCATCTTTTACTTGAATTTTGCCTTTAGTCAAACCGTGTTCTTTAATTTGTTTTGGCAGCAAATATCCTTTTGCAATACCTTGCTTTTCAATTTCTGTATAACCAGCAATTGAAATAAATTCCATTCGGTCTAACAAAGGTTCAGGAATAGCAGAAACATTATTTGCCGTTGTAATAAACATTACTTTGGAAAGATCATAGGTTTCCTCAATATAATGATCACTGAAAGCATTATTTTGCTCAGGGTCTAAAACTTCAAGCATCGCAGAAGATGGATCCCCGCGGAAATCACTTGCCATTTTATCAATTTCATCTAGCAAAAATACCGGATTAATGGAGCCTGCTTTTTTCATTCCTTGAATAATTCGTCCTGGCATCGCTCCTACATACGTACGGCGGTGGCCGCGAATTTCTGCCTCATCTCTTACCCCGCCTAGTGAAATCCGTACAAACTTTCTTTCTAAAGCTCGGGCAACTGAACGGGCAAGAGACGTTTTACCTACCCCTGGCGGACCTGATAAACACAAAATCGGTCCTTTCAGAGATTGTGTCAGCTCTTGAACGGCTAAATATTCAAGTACTCTCTCTTTTACTTTATCTAATCCATAATGGTCTTCATCTAAAATCTCTTGCGCATTATTAATGTCAAGACGATCAGTTGTTTCTTCTGTCCATGGCAGCTGCGTAAGCCACTCAATATAATTTCGAATAACAGAGCTTTCCGCTGAAGTGGAAGGCATTTTTTCATAGCGGTCTAATTCTTTGTATGCTTTTTCTTCCACATTTTCAGGCATGGTCGCTTCTTCTATTTTTTCCCGTAATTCTTCGACTTCACCCGTTTTTCCTTCTTTATCTCCGAGCTCTTTTTGGATAGCTTTCATCTGCTCACGAAGATAATATTCTTTTTGGGTTTTTTCCATTGATTTTTTTACACGCTGTCCAATTTTTTGTTCGAGTCCGAGCACTTCTTTTTCATTATTTAAAATTTCTAAAATGCGCATGAGACGATCTCGTACATTGACGGTCTCAAGCAGTGTTTGCTTTTCTGAGACTTTCAGCGGCAGATGGGAAGAAACAATATCAGCAAGACGTCCTGGTTCAGCTATGTCTTGTACGGATTGCAGCGTTTCATTTGAAACTTTTTTTGATATATTTACATATTGCTCAAATTGTTCAATGACATTTCTCATTAACGCCTGTTCTTCAGAATCATTACCGTTTTCTTCTTCATTTAAGACAGCCATTTCTATTTCAAAATAATCTTTTTGGTCTAGGAAACGTTTGATTTCAGCTCGTTCAAGTCCTTCAACTAGCACACGTATTGTACCATTCGGGAGTTTTAGCATTTGCTTTACTTTTGCTAACGTTCCAATATGATACATATCTTCTTCATCTGGTTCATCTACGGATAAATCGATCTGGCTGGTTAGGAAAATTTCACTGTCATCTACCATTGACTGTTCAAGCGCCTGTACTGATTTCTCCCGGCCCACATCAAGATGCAGCACCATCGTAGGAAAAACAAGTAAGCCTCGCAAAGGAAGCAGCGGTATGTTTCGTGTATTTTGTTCACTCACCAGAAAACACCCCCAATAATCTGTTCTTAGTATACCTGCTGGTGCAGGATAGTCATACATATCGTGCCTTTTATGTATCCATTTTCTTGTGAAAAAAAAGCCCGCTTTTATATAGCATTTCGTGAAGCGGGCTTTGCTTTTATATTTTTTTAACACCCGAGAGACAAGAACATAGTAATAATTCTATCCTATTGATCATCTGTTTGTCTAATGACTGGCTTGGAGCAGACAATTGCAAATTGTATGATGTAGCAAAGCTCGGCTTGCCGCCATGTAAGGAAGCCGGAATATAAAGATAGACAGTTTTTATTTTAAGATAATCCAGCTGGTGATACTGGTGCCTCGTGAAGGGGAAGCACAGAATCTTTCCACTCTTCTTTTTCATCGGCAGTTAGTGCTTCTTTTAACAGTTCTTCCATTCTTTTTAAGGGGTAAACTGTAACACCTTCATACTTATGAAAAACTTTTTGGTCATTTTCTTTCGGGATAAAAATATTGGTTGCACCTGCTTTAACAGCAGCCTCTACTTTTGCAGCCACTCCCCCTACTGGTTTAATATCGCCATGTATTCCAAGCTCTCCGGTCACTGCTACTTTTTCATTAACGTTAAACCGTTTGATAGCCGAATATATTGCAAGAGCCATTGCAGCCCCAGCTGACGGACCATCTATTGGGATGCCGCCAGGAAAGTTCACATGAATATCATAATCTTTTACCGGTAAATGAAGAGATTGAAGGACCGTTACCACATTTTCGACTGAGCTTTTGGCAAGGCTTTTTCTTTTCATGGAATACGAAGGACTGCCGTGGTTTTCTTCTTCAACGATTCCCGTAACGGTTACCTCTCCTTTTCCTTTCACTTTTTTAGCTGTCGCCTCAATTTCAAGTAGTATACCGTTTCCGGCACCAGTAACAGCTAATCCGTTTACGACCCCGACTTCTGGCTCTTCTCTCACTTGTTTTTCTAAACGCGGGCTAAGACGGCTGGCCGCAACGACCCACTCTATTACTTCTTTATTTATTTCTTTTTTGTTTTCTTCTGCTGCTACACCTGCGGCTATTTGTACGGTATTCACTGCTTCTCTGCCATTGTGAGCATATTCCGATACAAGATTTGCCGCTTCTTCGGTAAGCACTATTTTGCTCTTTTTAGCAGCGTGTTTGGCAATTGTTTTAATTTCGTCCACATCAAGGCCGCGAAAATAAATTTCCATGCAGCGGGAACGCAAGGCTGCCGGAAGCTCTTCAGGTCTTCTTGTCGTGGCTCCGACAAGACGAAAATCTGCTGGCAGACCGTTTTGAAAAATATCATGAATATGAACTGGTATTTGTCTATTCTCTTCACTATAGTATGCGCTGTCAAGAAATACTTTTCTATCTTCAAGTACTTTTAGTAATTTATTTAATTGAATCGAATGAAGTTCCCCTATTTCATCAATAAAAAGCATACCCCCGTGTGCTTTTGTAACAGCCCCTTGTTTTGGCTGAGGAATGCCTGCCTGTCCCATTGCTCCCGCACCTTGGTAAATAGGATCATGAACGGATCCTATCAGCGGATCTGCAATTCCTCTGTCATCAAAACGAGAAGTTGCTCCATCCATCTCCACAAAAGCTGCTTCCTTATTGAAAGGAGAAAGGGGATTACGCTTAGCACTTTCTAATACTAAACGCGCAGCTGCCGTTTTTCCTATACCAGGTGGACCGTATATAAGAACATGTTGTGGATTTTCACCGCATAGAGCCGCTTTTAATGCTTTAACGCCTTCTTTTTGGCCGATGACTTCTTTTAATTCCGAAGGTCGGACTTTTTCAGAAAGCGGCTCTGATAACGATACGGAGCGCAAACGCCTTAACTGCTCCATTTCTTTTTTTGACTCTCTGTCCACCGTTACTTTTTGTGATCGTTGGTTTTTTAATAAATTCCAAAAATACATTCCAATGATAACACCGAAAACAAGCTGTATGAGCAGCGCAATCGTTGTAAAATTCATTGGATATTCCCCCTTTTACATCCGTCTATGTGATCTTTAGTATGGTTGATCTGCTTTAAAAACATACGACTTCTAAACGAGAGATTTTACCGAGTTTTTTTAATTCCCACTATCGATTTGACCCAATTTACCAATCTAAAAAAAAGCCCAAGACCCCTGAGCAGGGTCATGGACTTTAACGTTTTTATTCATTCTTCTTTCCATTGTTTTTCTGGAGTACTTTTAATCCGCTTTGCATATCAGAAGCTAGAATATAGTTGCGGTCTACAAATACGCCCCATACATCCGCCCATTCGGATTGATATTGCCCAATTTGTTCAGGATTAGACGGATCCGTTATATCCACCGCATATACGCCGCCTGCATAGTGGGACAAATACAAAGTGTTGCCGTGAACTTTCGGATCGTGGACCGTATTTGCGAATGTTACACCGTCTTCAATGTTATCAACTAGATCCGTTTTAAATTCACTTAACAGTTTTGGATCCGTCTCATCTTTTATATCAAATATACGGGTATAGCCGTAAGATTCTTCGTAGCCTTCTTTCGTAGGATTGTACACTTCTCTTGTTTCGATAAGAATATTCCCGCCTTTAGCTGTCGCACTAGAGTGCGCCGAACCTTGCTGATCAGAAGCATATTCTGTCCGGCTTAAAAACTCTGGATTTTCTGGATCTGATATATCAAGAATGATGGTACCTAAATCCCAAAAAGAAAGATAGGCAAGTGTTCCTTGTTCATTTGTCATAGTACTGTGGGTAAAAACGGGACGCGTTTTGCCATCTGGTGCTTCCCAATGGTAGCCGTTAAAGTCTTCAGGTACATCCTCTAATTCTCTAGGATCGAATTCATAGATGGTTTTTGGATTAGCAGGATCAGAAACATCTACCATTTGAAAATCCTTCGATTCTCCATGGGTATAGTAATCCGCATATGGATTAGCCGTTAAAACGAGTGGTCTTCCATTTTGCACTGTTAAGTACAACTCATGAGTCCCAATCGTCCGTTTATCCACTTCCCAAAAACCTAATTTTTCCGGCTCATGAGGATTTGTAACATCATAAAGCAAGAATCCTCCTTGACTGTCTTCATTGCCAGGGTCCACCTGCTGGACACTCACAACAGCTAAATCCCCTTGAAAATGTTTTGTATTGACTGTTTTTACGATGACTTTTTCCTGCCAGGTCCCAGGAATTTCATCGGCAAATGAAGATACTTTTTCAGGGTTAGAAGGATCTTTTAAATCATACACATGTACCCCGCCATTTGCTTTGTCACCCGTCAAATGGGTGCCTGCATACGCAAAACCTTTGTAGGCATACACATCAGCCATCGTCGTTTTATACCCATCTTCATGATCCTCTAGTTCCACTGCCGCTGCTTCTTTAAGATGCTTTACATTTTTGCTCCCCTCTAATATTGGCCCATCAAATTCATAGTCCAGCTCCTCATAATTAACCCCTTTTTCTACGCTGTCCCCCAGCTTGTCATGAGCTTGTCCAACCCCAGCAGGCAAAAGTAAAGATAAAACCATAGCACCAGTTAACAAATAACGAACCCGACTCTTTTTCATATTTTCACCCCTTCCATATAATTATAATTATGTTATCAAATTATTCTGAAAAAAGTCATTAGTCTTTCGAATTATTTTTTAAAGTGAATATAAAAAAAGTAAGATAGACTCAGTAAAAAAAATAAGCTTCGCGCTAAGTCCAAATGGCAATATACTTTGATCTTTAGCAAATTTAAAATTTCTAAAATACAAAAAAACCGCCCCGGCTGATGTTAGCCAGGACGGTATGCCGAATTGAATCTTTATGCACTTTCACTTTCTTTTGTATCTGCTTGATCTAATGAAATTTCTTTTCCATCTTTTGTTTTCAAGACAGGTGACGTTCCATCTGTCACACTTTCCGCTGTAATGGTGCAAGTAGCGATATTATCTTTTGAAGGAAGATCATACATCACATCAAGCATAATTCCTTCAATAATGGAACGGAGGCCGCGCGCTCCGGTTTTACGTTCGATTGCTTTTTGTGAAATTTCTTTTAAGGCGTCCTCTGTAAATTCTAGTTCTACCTCATCAATTTCAAGCAGCTTTTGATATTGCTTTACAAGAGCATTTTTAGGCTGAGTTAAAATCTCTACTAGCGCTTTTTCATCCAGCTGAGAAAGACTTGAAATAACAGGCAGACGTCCGATAAATTCTGGGATCAAACCATAACGCAGAAGATCCTCCGGCAGTATTTTGCTCATGTATTCATCTTTATCCAAATCAGATTTTTCGGTCTCCGATCCAAATCCAATAACTTTTTTACCGAGACGCTGTTTAACAATTTGATCGATGCCGTCAAATGCCCCGCCGCAAATAAACAAGACATTACTCGTATCGATTTGGATGAATTCCTGATGAGGATGCTTACGACCGCCTTGTGGAGGAACGCTTGCTGTTGTTCCTTCTAAAATTTTTAAGAGAGCCTGCTGCACCCCTTCACCGGAAACATCGCGAGTGATGGATGGATTCTCAGATTTTCTGGCTACTTTATCAATCTCATCAATGTAGATGATTCCTTTTTCTGCTTTTTCTACATCATAGTCGGCAGCCTGAATGAGTTTAAGAAGAATGTTTTCCACGTCTTCCCCTACATACCCGGCTTCTGTTAATGAAGTAGCATCTGCAATTGCAAAAGGTACATTTAGGATGCGAGCTAGTGTCTGAGCCAGAAGGGTTTTCCCGCTTCCTGTAGGCCCAATCAAGCAGATATTACTTTTTGCAAGCTCTACATCTTCTGGTTTCGTGGCTGAATTAACACGCTTATAATGATTATATACAGCAACAGATAGAGACTTTTTTGCCCGCTCCTGGCCAATAACATAATCATCTAGAATTTCGTTAATTTCATAAGGTTTCGGAATTTCTTCAAATTCCACCTCTTCTTCTGTACCCAGCTCTTCTTCCACAATTTCCGTACACAGTTCAATACACTCATCACATATATAAACTCCAGGACCAGCCACTAGTTTGCGTACTTGATCCTGTGTTTTTCCGCAAAAAGAACATTTCAGTTGTCCTTTTTCTTCATTAAACTTAAACATGGTCTTCACCCCTTACTTATATATTGTACACGAACGAATGATATTCAGTACACCAAAACAACTTTTCTTTCATCTTTCATCAAAAACGCCGTGCACATCCTCTTACATTTCTGAATAATCATGTTATGGTTTGCATTGTATCATACAAAAACACCCGACATGAAATAATACGATAAACTGCAGGGAATATCCTGCATATAAAGGTGACGAAACTTTAAATATTAGCCTACCCTTCCTTTTAAAAACAATCCTTTAGCATAGAAACTAATTTTAAGGCTATGTATACAGCTGGAATTGCTCTCAGGATTTCATGGACTATGTTCTGCTACCTACTATACCCTTTTTTCTTCTTATGTAAAAGAGAAAAACATTTTCATTGACAAAGCTAATCCCTACCGATGTTTTGGTCATATGAATAGGCGTTAATCAACTTGGGCTTTGCGCTTTCTATGACATGTTCTGTGGCAGGGGCCTTAATACAATGTGTATGTAGAGTGCCGGTAACCTTAAAACTTATAGTTCCGAAGTCGTGTAAAAACAAGCCCTAAAAGTCATATCGGCTTTTAGGGCTTGTTTACATTCACATTATTCTTCGCTTTCCTCAGCTTCTTTTTTTGGCACGGTTTTACTTTCTTCTACAAGCATATCAATCGCTTTTTGAATACGAAGGTCGCCCTTCAGTGCATCTGTGCCGCCTTGCATAGCTAGAAGACTGCGAATTTCTTCCTTATCACGCTGATATGTTTCAGCCATTTTGTCTAGTTCTTTTTCCGCATCTTCATCGGTTGCTTCTACGTTTTCAGCCTCAGCAATTGCTTCTAATGTAAGATTCATCTTCACACGCTTTTCTGCTTCAGGTTTGAATTGTTCTTTCATGCCTTCTTCGTCTGTACCAGCTACTTGATAGTACATATCAAGAGACATACCTTGTGCTTGCAAACGCTGATCAAATTCTTGCATCATGCGGTCCATTTCTGTTGAGATCATTGCATCTGGAATGTCAATAGAAGCATTTTCAGAAGCTTTTTCTACTACAGTGTCTCGTTCATGATGCTCTTTTGCATGTTCTTTGTCATGCTTAAGCTTTTCTTCTTGTTTTTTCTTAAGCTCATCAACCGTTTCTACGTCTTCATCGACATCCTTTGCAAATTCATCATCCAATTCAGGAAGTTCCTTACGTTTGATGTCATGGACTTTTACTTTAAACGTAGCTTCTTTGCCAGCGAGATCTTCAGAATGATATTCTTCCGGGAATGTTACCGTTACATCTTTTTCTTCGCCTGCTTTCGCACCGACAAGCTGTTCTTCAAAGCCTGGGATAAATTGACCAGAACCGATTTCAAGCGTATAGTTTTCAGCTTGTCCGCCTTCAAAGGCTTCTCCGTCAACGAACCCTTCAAAGTCTAAAACGACAGTATCGCCGTCTTGTACTTCACCGTCTTCTACAACGACAAGCTCTGCTTGCTTTTCTTGAAGTTGTTTTAATTCCTCTTCTACTTCTTCATCACTTACTGATGTATCGTATTCTTCTACTTCTAGCCCTTTATATTCGCCAAGCTGTACTTCAGGCTTCACGGTAACTGTCGCTTTAAAGACAAAGTTTTCCCCTTTGTTTACTTGTTCGACATCAATTTCCGGACGGTCTACCGGCTCAATTCCCGCTTCTTCTACTGCTTCGGCATAAGCCTCAGGAAGAATAATATCAATAGCGTCTTGATAGAGTGCTTCTACTCCAAAGCGCTGTTCAAATATTTTACGTGGTACTTTACCTTTACGAAAACCAGGTACATTTACCTGCTTTCTTACTTTTTGAAATGCTTGGTCCAACGCGTTGTCGAATTTATCAGATTCTACATCGACAGTTAATACGCCCTGGTTGCCTTCTTGCTTTTCCCAATTGGCGCTCATTATATCTTTTCCCTCCAAGTTTCATAGGTAATTATCCGTTTTTACAACCATTACATTATAACATATCGCATACTCATTTCAATGGAAAATGGGTACAGAAAATGCTGTAAAAGGTCTCCTTGACCTAAATGTCAGATAGTTTTGATTTTAATTTTTCATATTCTTCCCGTACTTCATAAAAACTGCTCTCTGCTATTCCATATTGAACGGCTAAAGACGAAACGTCCATTTTTGCACCCGATTGATATGAAGCTTCAAAATGCAGAACAGCTGCTAATGATTCAATCTGTACTGACGGGGGAAATGGATAAAAATACAGCAGTATTTCCCGCAGTAAGTGATGGGCATTTTTTAATAAAATTGGATCTTTATGTCCCAATGTTTCGTCAAGTAATTGAGAGGATTTTATGTACGACGTACTTTCTTCAATCGGACGAAGAGCAGCAGGCGAGAACTCTCCTTTGCGTTCTAATTTCTCTACCCACACGTTTTTATCAACGTTCCAATCTTTCAATAAGAATAACAAAAAGCTTTGCATGAGAGGTGAGTAGTGTTGATCAGCAAGCAGCTTTTCCACAATTGGCATCGCTTCACCCGTTCCCAGGCTTCTCATTTCTCCAAGCGCGGCCAGTTTTTGCTCTGATGTTCCATTTCGTAAACGATTTTCCCATTCCTCTAAAATATAAGGAGAAGTGTCGTTTTCGCCTTCTTCTTGTTTGTAATCAACTTGCTCTATCTCTGTTCGTGCCATATGCCGTGAAAGCTCTAACAGCTCAAAAAGCTGTTCTGCCATACGGGCAGGAAATTGATCTTCTGCTTGTACAGCTTCTAATATAGTGACTACTTTATCATATTCTCCTAGCTGGGCAAGAATGGAGACGTAAACTTGAAGTACTTCAAAATAATCCCCGGAGGCTTTTTGCATCATTGTTTCCGCCCACTTTTTTCCTTCTAATAACTGGCCAGTATCTGCATATGCTAGCAGCAGCCCATATGAAGCGTCTTCATGGTCGGGGTTATGCATTAAAGCTTCTAAAAACTGTTGAAGTGCTTTCTGTTTATCTCCTTCTTTTAACTTCTTCAACCCTTCGTTTACCAGTCTGTCTGCTGATCCAGGAAAAGGGACGATATTGTTATTGGCGTCTTCCCTCTTCATCCCATGTCCTCCTTATTCCAGTACGACAAACTGCTTCGTTAGAAAAACTCGGCTTAGTGCCTTGTAAAGGAAACCGCCTAAAGAAAAGTGCCATTGGGTGAGTCTGAAAGAGCGATGCCAGAGGAGCACCCTTGTGCTTTCTTTCAAAACTCTTTATTTGAGAGTGTAAAAACACTACATCCCTTGGCGAATAGCGATATCTCGTCATCCTGGATGTTGAACCGTAGTTTTACTTTTACAGTTTACCAATCAAATGTATATTTGCCTAGCAGGGTAAATAAGAAGACGGCCCATTACAGGCCGTCTTCCTGTTATACATTCATCTTCTCTTCGTACTGGTCAATCTTGTCTTCATACTGGAGCGTGAGACTGATCTCATCCCAACCTTTTAATAGCATTTCTTTCCAGTATGGATCAATTTCGAAGCTTGCTTCAAAACCGTTCTCGTCTGTAATATTTTGGTTTTGAAGATCGACGGTTACTTCATATACTTCATCTTTCCCATTTTCCATTAATTTATAAACCTGTTCTTCGTCTAATCTAATAGGAAGAATGCCATTTTTAAAGCAGTTATTATAAAAAATATCTGCAAAGCTCGGAGCAATAATGACACGAAAGCCATAATCCTGAAGGGCCCAAGGAGCATGTTCCCTAGAAGAACCACATCCAAAATTATGGTCCGAAATTAAAATAGAAGCATCTTTTGCTTGAGACTGATTTAATTCAAAATCAGGATTATCCTTGCCATTTGCAAGAAAACGCCAGTCAAAAAAGAGAAACTGTCCAAAGCCAGTACGCTCTACGCGTTTTAAAAACTGTTTTGGTATAATCTGGTCTGTATCTACATTCACACGAGGCAAAACTCCTGTATTACCAGTGTGTTTGATTATTGGTTCCATACTCATCACCTTCTTTATATTGATCAGGGCAATAGCTTCAACCCCTCCACTTGATTCCCCTGGTGAAAAAAGACTGCTGAAAGCGCGAACCTCCAGCTCACGTTAGACCATCCTGGGAAAAGCAAAGGCATTTCCGCTTTTCTATTTAAAAGCTGGCTCTTTTAGGTTTCGGATATCAACGAATTTACCGTTTACTGCTGCTGCAGCTGCCATAGCAGGGCTGACAAGGTGGGTTCTCGCACCTTTTCCTTGACGGCCTTCGAAGTTTCGGTTAGAAGTAGACGCACAGCGTTCTCCTTCAGGAACAAAGTCAGGATTCATGCTTAAGCACATGCTACAGCCTGATTCGCGCCAATCAAAGCCCGCTTCGGTAAATATCTTATCAAGTCCCTCTTTTTCTGCTTGCAGTTTTACCTTTTGGGACCCTGGTACAACCATTGCCCGAACGCCGTCTGCTACTTTACGTCCTTCTGCTACTTTTGCAGCTGCACGCAAGTCACTGATCCGTGCATTGGTACAAGAACCGATGAACACATGTTGAATAGAAATATCTGTAATTTTTGTTCCCGGCTCTAAATCCATATATTCTAATGATTGTTCGATTGCTTTTCGATCAACACTAGAGTTTGCCTCGGTTGGAGAAGGAACCACACCTTTGACCCCTACACCTTGTGAAGGATTAGTACCCCAAGTAACCATCGGTTCAATTTCACTGCTGTCAATTTCTACAACAGCGTCGTATTCAGCACCTTCATCTGTAGCAAGCTCCTGCCATTCTTTCACTTTTTGAGTGAATGCTTCTCCTGAAGGAACTTTTTCACGTCCTTCTAGATAATCAAACGTTACTTGGTCGGGGCTGATAAGACCAGCTCTTGCACCCGCTTCGATCGACATATTACAGATGGTCATTCTTTCTTCCATTGTAAGTCCGCTAATGGCCTCACCTGTGTATTCGAGTACGTGACCTGTACCAAAATCAACACCATACTTAGCGATAATAGCAAGAATAATATCCTTAGCAGTTACTCCTGGTGCCAAACGTCCGTTCACGCGAACTTCCATCGTTTTTGGTTTAGACTGCCACAATGTTTGGGTAGCTAGTGCATGTTCTACTTCACTTGTACCAATACCAAATGCAAGCGCACCAAACGCTCCATGTGTAGAAGTGTGACTGTCTCCGCAAACTATTGTTTTACCTGGTTGTGTTAAACCAAGTTCAGGGCCGATAATGTGTACGATCCCATTATTCGGACTGTCCAAATCTGCTACTTCAATGCCAAATTCTTTACAATTAGAAGATAAAGTTTCCATTTGTTTTTTGGCAATTGCATCGGTAATAGATGCACGATTTTCTGTAGGGACGTTATGGTCCATCGTTGCGAAAGTTAAGTCCGGGCGGCGGACTTTTCTCCCGCTGATGCGAAGACCTTCAAACGCCTGTGGAGAAGTAACTTCATGAACCATTTGCAAATCAACATACAATAAGTCAGGTTTGCCAGGTTCTGAAAGAACGGTATGATTCTCCCAAATTTTTTCGATAATTGTTTTTGGTTGTGTCATTTTTCTTCCCTCGCTTTACGTTTAAGCTCTTCTTATTTCAAAGCTTCTAAGACTTTTTCTAACATGTCATCTGTTAAAAGGATTGTTTCTCCTTCTTTAGCAATGTCACCTGTACGGTGGCCATCTGTTAACACAGTAGCAACAGCACGGTCGATTGCTGCTGCTTCTTCATGCATTCCAAAGGAATACTTCAGCATCATTGCAGCAGAAGCTATAGCCGCTAATGGATTGGCTTTTCCTTCTCCAGCAATATCTGGAGCTGAACCGTGAACGGGCTCATATAAACCAGGTACTTCACTTCCTATACTCGCAGATGGAAGCATACCTAAAGAACCAGTCAGCATAGAAGCTTCATCGCTTAAAATATCACCAAACATGTTTTCGGTAACAATAACATCAAATTGTTTTGGGTCACGGATCAACTGCATGGCCGCATTGTCCACGAGCATATGATCAAGTTCTACTTCCGGATAGTCTTTGCTTATTTCCTCAGCTGTTTCTCTCCATAACCTGCTCGATTCCAATACATTTGCTTTGTCTACTGAGGTCAATTTTTTTCGACGGACCTTTGCTAATTCAAACGCTTGCTTGACAATTCTTTCAATTTCAGACTTTTTATACTGCAAGGTATCTACCGCAGCTTCTTCCCCATCTACATCGCGGCGCTCCTGCGGTTCACCGAAATAAAGGCCTCCTGTCAGTTCACGTACAATCATAAGGTCTACGTTGTCTACTACTTCTTTTCGTAGAGTAGAAGAATCGGTTAAACTTTCATGTCCGGTAACAGGACGAAGGTTTGCAAACAAACTTAATGCTTTTCGAATGCCTAGCAAACCTTTTTCCGGGCGTTCGCTGCCTGGAAGGTTATCCCACTTCGGTCCACCTACTGCACCAAGGAGAACACCATCACTTTTTAAACACGTATCAATTGTAGATTGGGGGAGCGGTGTGCCGTTTTTATCGATAGATGTTCCCCCAATGTCTGCAAATTGATATTCAAATTGATGTCCGTACAATTCCCCTGTTTTATCAAGTACAGCAGTGGCAGCATTTACAACTTCTAGACCGATTCCATCGCCAGGAAGTACTGTAATTGTTTTATTCATTTATTTCCTCTCCCTTGTGCAATCCCGTGAGTAATTTTAATGCATATAACTATACATGAATTTTTTCTGTTTTTGGGCGCGGCCATTTTTTACGATTCAGCACCCGATTGACGGAATTAATGTAAGCTCTTGCCGAAGCCTCTAATACATCGTTTGCAGTACCACGGCCAGATGCTTCTTCGCCTTCATACTCAATTTGTACATAAACTTCTGCTAAAGCATCCCGTCCGCCTGTAATCGATTGGATTCTATAATCTTTTAGCTTCACTTCTTTACCTATAATACGTTCAATAGTGTTATAAACTGCTTCTACACTGCCAGACCCAGTTGCTGCTTCTTGGATGGTTTCTCCTTCAGGGTTCAGCATGGTAACTGCAGCTGTAGGAATGTTATTAGTGCCGTAATTTACTTGAAGTGCTTCTACTTCGTAGTATTTAACTGCTTCCCCTGCTTTTTCTTCTGTCATTAAAGCGAAAATGTCTTCGTCAGTAATTTCTTTCTTTTTATCCGCAAGACTTTTGAAAGCTTTAAACACTTTGTTTAATTCCTCTTCTGTTGCGTTGTAACCAAGTGATTCAATTTTTTCTTTAAAAGCATGGCGTCCAGAAAGTTTGCCAAGAACCATACGATTCGCGCTTACTCCTACTAAATCCGGGGTAATAATTTCATACGTTGATGATTCTTTTAATACACCATCTTGGTGAATACCAGACTCATGAGCGAACGCGTTGTCCCCGACAACTGCTTTATTGTTTGGAACCACCATTCCTGTTAACTTGCTGACAAGACTGCTGGTTCGTTTAATTTCATTTAATGTCAAGCCGGTTTCCGCATTATAAAAATCATTTCGTATCTTTAACGCGACAGCAATTTCTTCAAGTGAAGCGTTTCCAGCCCGCTCGCCAATTCCGTTGATCGTACACTCTACTTGTCCGGCTCCGGCTTCAACGGCTGCTAAAGAGTTAGAGACAGCCATTCCTAGATCGTCGTGGCAGTGGGTGGAGAGAATTGCTTTGTCAATGTTTGGGACCGTTTCACGCAAATACGTGAACATATGACGGATTTCTTCTTGGGTAATATAACCGACAGTGTCTGGCAGATTAATCACTTCTGCGCCTGCATCAATAACTTTTTCGATTATTCTGGCTAAAAAGTCAATATCCGATCGGCAAGCATCTTCTGCTGACCATTGTACACGAGGAAACCGCTGCTTAGCATATTTCACAGAATCTACAGCATTTTCAATGACTTGATCTGGTGTCATGCGAAGTTTATGAGTCATGTGGATCGGGGAAGTAGCGATAAACACGTGCAGTCTTGGCTCCTCCCCGCCTTTTAACGCTTCCCACGCCGCATCGATTTCTTTTTTTACTGAACGGGAAAGCCCAGTAACAGAACTCCCTTTCACTGTCTCGGCAATTGCTTTTACCGATTGGAAATCTCCTTCTGAAGCAGCCGGGAAACCGGCCTCGATGATATCTACACCGAGACGGTCCAGCTGAGCAGCAATTTGAAGCTTTTCTTCAAAATTCAAATTCACACCAGGAGATTGTTCTCCGTCACGAAGCGTCGTGTCAAAAACGTTAATTTTTCGCACTACCCACCACTCCTTTTGATTTGCCTTTAACAAACGGCATCATTTCACGCAATTCACGGCCGACTTCTTCAATCAAGTGATTATTTTCACGGTCATTTGTAGCATTAAATTCTGGACGGTTTGCTTGGTTTTCAAGAATCCAGCCTTTTGCAAAACGACCTGTTTGAATATCAGTAAGAATATCACGCATAGCATCTTTTGTATCCTCAGTAATCACACGAGGACCAGCTTGGAAGTCACCCCATTGCGCTGTATCAGAAATGGAGTAGCGCATACCTTCAAGACCGCCTTCATACATTAAGTCAACGATCAGTTTCATTTCGTGCAAGCACTCAAAGTAAGCAACTTCTGGCTGATATCCTGCTTCAACTAATGTTTCGAAGCCAGCTTTAACGAGTGCAGAAGTTCCGCCGCAAAGGACAGCCTGCTCACCAAACAAGTCTGTTTCTGTTTCTTCTTGGAAAGTCGTTTCCATAATTCCTGCACGGCCAGCTCCAATTTGTTTTGCATATGCAAGAGCAACATCTTTTGTTTGACCGCTTGCATCTTGGTAAACTGCGATAAGTGCAGGTACTCCAGCGCCTTCTTCAAAAGTGCGTCGAACGATATGTCCCGGCCCTTTTGGAGCTACCATGAATACATCCACATCGGATGGAGGAACGATTTGATTAAAATGAATGTTAAATCCGTGAGCGAAAACTAACGCTTTTCCTTCAGTTAATTCTGGTTCAATCTCATTTTTATAAGTAGTCGGCTGAAGTTCATCCGGAAGCAAAATCATGATAACGTCTGCTTTTGCAGAAGCTTCTCTTACAGTTAAAACTTCAAAGCCGTCTTCTTCTGCTTTTGTCCAAGATTTACCTTTACGCAAACCAATTACTACTTCCACTCCGCTTTCTCTTAGGTTTTGCGCGTGTGCGTGTCCCTGGGAACCATAACCTACAACAGCTACTGTTTTCCCTTGTAAGATTCCTTCATTTACATCTCCGTTATAAAATACTTGTGCCATAATTCTTCTCTCTCCTTTAAAATAATTTTTTAGTTGATAATAGAATATTTGGGGCTCTCAAAAACACTTTTCTTGGTTCCCCGTTTAAAGGCGGTAATGCCTGTACGGGCTAGTTCTTTTATCCCGTATGGTTTCAGTAGGTCAATCAATGCTTCAACCTTTTGCTGATCACCAGTGACCTGCAGAGTCACACTTTCTCTGCCGACATCAACGATAGATGCTCGGAAAGGTTCTGCAAGAGCGGATATTTCTCCGCGATGCTGCGGAGCAGCCACCACTTTAATAAGGGCAAGCTCTCTTGCAACAATCGCATCATCGGTAATATCCCGAACTTTTAATACATCTACTTGCTTATTTAACTGCTTAATAACTTGATCTAAGCCGCGCTGATCATCGACATTAACTACAAAAGTCATACGTGAAACAGCTGGGTTTTCCGTCATTCCAACCGTAATACTCTCAATGTTAAAGTGCCTGCGGGCAAACAGGCCGGTTATTCTGTTCATCACTCCGGATGTGTTGTTTACTGTCGCTATTATTGTTCGTTTCACGGCTTAATTCCCTCCATTTCATGGTGACCTTTTCCAGGAGCAATCATCGGATAAACATTCTCATCTTTATGAACACGACAGTCCATCAAAACAGGCCCTTCGTAGTTTAATGCTTCCTTTAATGCTCCTTGCATTTCATTTGGATCTTCAACCTTCCAACCCTTAATATTATAAGCTTCGGCCATTTTCACGAAATCCGGCTGAACCGGGAAGAGAGAGTTGGAATAGCGTTCTTCATAGAACAGCTGCTGCCATTGCCGCACCATGCCAAGAGAGGCGTTATTGACAAGAATAATTTTTACAGGAAGATTTAATTCTTGCAAAATCGACATTTCTTGTGCTGTCATTTGAAATCCTGCATCTCCAAGAACGGCTACGACTTGTTTATCCGGCTCAGCAAATTGTGCCCCAATCGCAGAAGGAAATCCAAATCCCATTGTGCCGAGACCTCCGGAAGTCACCCAGCAGTTCGGTTTGTCAAACTTGTAGTATTGAGCTGCCCACATTTGATGCTGCCCTACATCGGTAGTGACTACTGCTTCTCCCTTGGTTTCTTCGTAAATCATTTCGATAAGCCGCTGCGGCTTTAAAGAATTGTCTTCTTCTTTATACCAAAGCGGATATTCTTGTTTCCATTCATTAAGCTGCTCTTTCCATTGTGTACATTCACATGGCGTTCCCTTTGCTTCGAAAAGCATCCGGAGAGCTTCTTTTGCATCCCCTACTACTGGAATAGATGTTTCGATATTTTTTCCAATCTCTGCCGGGTCAATATCAATATGAGCTACTTTAGCCCCAGGTGCAAAATGTTTGAGGTTTCCTGTTACACGGTCATCAAACCTTGCTCCTATGCTGATTAATAGATCTGTCTCATGCAGGGCCATGTTTGATGTGTAGGTTCCATGCATTCCAGCCATCCCTAAAGAGAGCTTATGGTTTCCAGGGAACGCTCCTAGTCCAAGCAAAGTGCTTGAAACCGGAATTTGCTGCTGTTCTACATAGTCAAGCAATTCTTTGGCAGCGCCAGAATGAAGCACACCTGCTCCGGCTAATATTACAGGCTTTTCAGCTTTAGTGACAGCTTCAACTAATTTTTTAATTTGATGTTTATTCGGCGTTACTGTCGGTTGATAACCTGGGAGATCTACATCTTGGTCATAGTTAAAAAAGCCGCTTGCCGTAGAAACATCCTTAGGTAAATCAATCAAAACCGGACCCGGCCGCCCTGTCGTTGCAATATGAAAAGCTTCTTTTATAATCCTAGGAAGCTCTTCTACATCACGGACTTGGAAATTATGTTTTGTAATCGGCATCGTAACACCAACTACATCGGCTTCCTGAAAGGCATCGGTGCCAATCACTGAAGTTGCAACCTGGCCAGTAATGACGACCATTGGCAAGGAATCAATCATAGCATCAGCAATACCTGTTACTACGTTGGTTGCCCCAGGCCCAGAAGTAACTACACAAACTCCTGGTTTACCTGATACTCTGGCATACCCTTCCGCTGCATGAATGGCGCCTTGTTCATGACGCGCGAGAATATGGCGGATTCCGGTTCGATAAATTTCATCGTAGGTAGGAAGAATGGCTCCTCCTGGATAACCAAAGATGACATCCACTTTTTCCCTTGCCAATGCTTGTATGAGCATACTTGATCCTGTCATTTCTTGATTTTCGGTTTTCAATTCGCGTCCATCCGCCTCTTTTAATTTTGGACTCATCTCTGCTTCCTCCTTATTACCGGTTAAGGCTTTTCTATTTCTTGATCGTTAGAAAAACTCGACTTTGCCAGTACGTCCTGTACGTTGAATGCCGTAGCTTTTACTTATACTGTTAACCATCTCATTATTTAAATGCTTAACAGTGTAAAAAAAAAATCTTCCCACCCATTTCGACCAGGTATCACCTGACCGAAGGGGTGAAAAGATTTGCTTTTCACGGTACCACCCTTCTTCACGGCTAAACAGCCGCCTCGCAACAGAGTTCATTCTCTGTCTGTTTTGATAACGGGTGGGGAATGTACATCGACACCCGGCTTCTGCTAGTTGAAAGTTCGTTCACAAAAGCACTCCGAGGTGAGTTCATTTCCGGTAGTATCACCGCATCTCAGCTTTCACGGCTCTCTGTTGATACCTGAAACCGAAAATTACTTTTCCTCTTCTTCGTGTTTCTTATCATAACAAATAATTTTAAAAATTTCACGATTTTTTATGAATTTTCACCCGACTTCAACCTCCGAAGATGAAGGGTAAACTTTCACACCGTCTTCTACCACTTTCTGACGAAAAGCGTCAAGCAGACGTTGTGTTTCTTGTCCTGGCTTCCCATCACCAATGAGACGGCCATCTACCTTCACAACTGCAATGACTTCTGCCGCTGTTCCTGTTAAGAAGACTTCATCCGCTGTATAAACATCATGGCGGGTGAATGGTTCTTCTTTTAATGCATATCCCAAGTCTTCAGCAAGTTCAATAATAGCCTGCCGGGTAATACCTTCTAAAGCTCCGATATATCCAGGCGGTGTATAGAGAACTCCTTCACGAAGGATAAAAATATTGTCAGCTGATCCTTCAGCTACATAGCCTTCGTTATTCAGCATAAGAGCTTCACTAACACCCGCGAGGCTTGCTTCTAGCTTTACTAATATATTATTAAGATAATTTAATGATTTCACTTTTGGACTCAATACATCAGGCCTGTTTCGTCTTGTGGCCACCGTAACAATTTCAAGTCCGTGTTCATATAACTCCTTAGGATAAATGGCTAATTCCTCTGCTATTACGATTAGCTGGGGTGCTTTACAGGAAGCAGGGTCAAGTCCGAGATTGCCTACTCCGCGAGAAACAACTAAACGAATATATGCATCATTTAATTCGTTTTTTCTTAGCGTTTCAATAATGATCTCGGTTATTGCGTCCATAGTGTAAGGTATTTCAAGCATGATGGACTTGGCTGAATTGTAAAGACGTACAAGATGCTCTTCTAACTTATAAACATTTCCGTTATAGACACGAATGCCTTCAAAAACACCGTCTCCATATAAAAAACCGTGGTCATATACGGAAATTTTTGCATCTTCTTTCTTTACAAATTCCCCATTTAAATATATCCATTGCTCACCCACTTCTAATCACCCCTGATGTGCTCGGTAAAATAAATTACTATTTTGAATGCCCCACTATAAACTGTATTTTGTCAGGGAGGCAAATGTGTTTTTGTTAGCGACAAAAAACGTATTTGACGATTATAATACGCCGTTTGTCTTTTCTGGTCAACCACTTTTTAAAAATTATTAGACGATTCAAATTAATAAATGTATAATGTATGCGTTTACACTCAAATGCAATCGGGTATAGAGGAGTTTAAAAATTTTTTAAAAATATTTAGATAAAGAGCTCCGTTTACAGGTAATATTTGTGCAAGCTGGTTGAAAAAAGTATATTGAGGATGGAAAGAATTACTATTAAGGAGGACGTTCCTATGTGTGGAAGATTTACGCTGGTCGTTAACTTACATAATATACAACATCATTTCCAGGTGAATCATGCGGCAATAAAGGAACATGAGCCAGACTATAATATAGCACCTTCTCAAAACATTTTAGCCATCGTTAACGATGGACAGTTTAATCGTCTTGGTCCATTAAGATGGGGATTGATCCCATTTTGGGCCAAAAATGAAAAAATTGGATATAAAATGATTAACGCAAGAAAAGAAACACTGCATGAGAAAAGTAGTTTTAAACATGCACTTAAAAAGCGGCGCTGCATTGTACCAGCAGATGGTTTTTACGAATGGAAAACAGAGAACGGAAACAAACAGCCCTATCGTATTTATTTAAAAAACGAAGAAGTATTTGGATTTGCTGGTTTATGGGAAAAATGGAAAAATAAAAAGGGGGAGAATGTTTTTTCGTGCACCATTATCACTACAAAAGCAAATGATTTTATGAGAGATATACATGAACGTATGCCCGTCATCCTTACTAAAAGCAATGAAAAAGAATGGCTCAACCCTGATAATCAAGATCCATATGTTGCAGCTCAGCTGTTAAAACCCGTCGACTCCTCCTTCATGGCAGCATATAAAGTATCAACCGAAGTAAACAATCCTAAAAACAACTATGCAGGATTAGTCTGTCCTTTATAATTTGCTAACTCTGCTTCATATCATGTAGTGTTGGTCAATACGCTTAAAAAGAAAATTCGAATTTGGCTGATCCTTTCATAAAATTAAACATTCTTAAAGTAAAAATAAGAAAAGCGCAAGCGCCTTGCTCACGAGCGACAAGTCCTGGAGGATCTGCATATGGAAAGCTGATCTTTGCTTTCCAACCGAAGGAATCTCGAGCGAGTAGGCGCTTGCGCTAGACATGTGAAACGCCAAATATTTATGATTTCTTACCATTTAAAAAAGGACACCCCTAAGGTGAAATACTCTTAGAGACATCCTTTGCTTATGTAAGGTATGGCGTCCCAGGAGAGATTCGAACTCCCGACCAACGGCTTAGCTTACCACTTTAGCTTTCACTACCAACATGTGTTGTTTGTGGTCTGGACTATATCTTCACCATTTCAGGTGCGACACGTATAGTCTCTACGGAACCTCACGATAATCAGCTAGCTGCCTGATTATTCTTTGGGGATTTTACCATCAAGAAGCTTTTTTCTTTAAAAGTCGACTTGATCCTTCAAAACCCCTAAATCTCTTTTTAGAGATCGTAAGTTTCCTCGGTATTGCCATCAGCATGACCTGTTAAGGTTTCACCGATACAGTGTCGTCCACTCTATAAGTTGTTTTTTCCTTATAGAGGCTCCTATTGTTGAAGGCCGTTGCTCTATCCTACTGAGCTACTGGGACATATTTAATATTATGCTGTTTTCAGCGACACATATTATAATATTACATTATTGCACTTAAGTCAACCACTTATTTTAAATAAAATCATGTTTCCGCTTGACCATATCCAGCTAGGAATATCCTAGCTAGTAAGGTCTTCTCTCATAGGCTGAGAAGGTTTTGCGAAGCTCATTTATTTCCTCACCGCTTGACCGTTCAAAAAATTGTATTTCTGCTGCCCCTTTTATATCAAAAGCAGCCATCGCGTATGTTTGTTCCGGACGAACTCTAGGAAGTAATAAGCTGCCTGGATTTACAAATATAACGCCGTTTTCTTCAAACGCTGCAGCTATGTGGCTGTGTCCAAAACAAGCAAGCCGAGCAGCTTTTTCTTCTGCTCGATAAGAAAGAGGGACGTGCGTCATTTTCACATTGTACAGATGACCATGTGTAACATAGACGCGGACACCTTTTATATCTTCGGCTCGATCTTCAGGAAATTCACCGGGAATGTCACAATTCCCTTCGACGACATACGTATTCTGCAGCAGCGGAGAAGACTGTTGTAATTCCGAATCACCACAATGGATGACAGCGTCCACTTCTTCTTGGTGCCTTGAAATAACTTCTTCTAATTCTTTTTCACTTCCATGGCTGTCACTAATAATCAAGCATTTCATTATAGAAAGACTCTCCTTATCCTTTAACTAAAAATATGGCTCCATTCATTTTGAAGCTGCTGCAGAGCATGAAAGCGGTGGCTTATTTTATTTTTTTCCTCAAGAGAAAGTTCGGCCATCGTTGCACGTTTTTCCGGTACATAAAAAATAGGATCATATCCAAAACCCGCTTGACCTGTTTTTGAAAAAGCTATCCGGCCTTCACACGTGCCCCGGAATATATGCGTTTTTTCAGGCATTGCTACTGCAATCACACATACAAACCTTGCTGATCTTTTTTCTTCTGGGATGCCTGTAAGCTCTTCTAACACCTTTTCGATGTTTTTATCATCATCTTTATCAGGACCTGCGTAACGGGCTGAGTATATTCCAGGCCGGCCTTGTAAGGCATCTATTTCAAGTCCAGAATCATCTGCAATGGCTGCTGTATCAAGCTCTTTATAAACCGCTTCTGCTTTTAAGGCAGCATTTTCTTCAAACGTTGTGCCGGTTTCCGCAATATCTTGAAAAGGGATGTCTAACAGAGACTTTATTTTGATTTCAGGCCCTAATATATTCCGAAATTCTTTAACTTTTCCCTGGTTCTTTGAAGCAACAATCATTGTCTGCATCATTTAGCTTCCTTTTCTTCCGTAGTTGTTCCTATTTTTTCTGCTGTATCGCCTAGCACAGCTTTCTGAATGAGAAAAAGCTCCTTCATCCCTTTTTCTCCGATATCTAACAGGCGATTCAGCTGTTCTCTGGAATAGGATGCTTCTTCTCCAGTGCCTTGCAGCTCTACAAAATTTCCGTTTCCAGTCATCACAATGTTCATGTCCACTTCTGCCGAAGCATCTTCTGTATAGCATAAGTCTAGCAATTCTTTTTGCTCAGGGTCAACTCCGACCGACACGGCTGCAAGAAAATCAGTAATCGGCAGCGTTTTTATTTTTTCATCATTCTTATATTGCTGCAAAGCCATTGTCATAGCAACAAATGCTCCAGTTATAGAAGCTGTCCGCGTCCCTCCATCTGCTTGAATAACGTCACAGTCAAGCCAGATCGTCCGCTCTCCAATTTTCGTTAAATCTACGACCGATCGCAGTGAACGGCCGATAAGACGTTGTATTTCCATTGTTCGTCCGCTAAGTTTTCCTTTCGCTGCTTCTCTAATATTTCGTTGTTCTGTTGCTCTTGGAAGCATGGAATACTCAGCAGCTATCCAGCCCTTTTTACTCCCGCGCATAAAAGGCGGCACTCGGTCTTCTATGCTTGCTGTACATATTACTTTTGTTTCTCCAACAGTAATAAGCACTGATCCTTCGGGATGCTTTAAAAATTCCGTATCGATTGTTACCGGGCGTAATTCATCCAATTCTCTTCCATCTGCTCGTGTCATTTATATGTCCTCCTATTAGAAAAACTTGGCCTATCGCCAGATCAGTATGGCGGACTGCCTTAGTTTTAACAATTTAAGTAATATACATGGCCAAGATAAGCCGTGTAAAGGCAGGGGGCATTTTATGAGCCCATACAAGTAATTATTATATACCTATCGACCAACAATAAAAAGAAGGCAGCGGAGCCGCCTTAGGGAAGCGATATTGATTATAGCAAACTTTTCATTTCTCTGCTAAGAATGATTTGCGTTTACCGATGCAGGCCGGCTCACGGGTCCATTCAGCGATTCGCCTGAGACTTGAATAACTTCTTCTGCCCCTTCTACGTCTAACTCCACCTTCTCTACACCTGCTACTTCTGTAGCCGAAAGAGTTATAGCATGAAGAGCTTCATCGGATATAGCGGTACCTTCTTGTTCGGTTAAAAGACCTTCATTAAAGAAAAGAGAGGCTGTATCTCCATCAATAGAAGGAGTATCTTCTAGAGAAGCCCCTTCTCTAATAACTCCATGAAGTGAACTGGCCGAAGAAGGCCCTTTTATTAATTCTTCAATTGTTACATCTAACGTTTCAGCCTCATCAAAGCTTTCTACTCTTCGTGTGACAGGAACATAATAGGAACTATCCCCTGTTTGTGAAAGAAAATACACCGTAACACTATCACTATTTGTCATATCTGCCACACTTCCGCTGTCAAGATTAATGCCGTTCTCCCTGCTGTATGCATCGCCGATAGGAGTATTTTCTGCTGGCATTGTGTCCTGCTCATATCCATTGATTTGAAATTTCACCTGGTCTACGTTTTCAAACTGAGTTAAAGTCCAAGTGACAGCCTGCAATATAGCTTGTTCATTTTTTGGATCATAATCTCTGAACTCAGGAGAAAAGTCAGCTATTGCCGTTCCATCTTCTTTTAAATTTACATCCACTTCGGTACCTGGAGGAAGAACAGCTTGAAACCCATTTGGAATCATCGATGTTAAAGGTCCGTCCTGTACTAGATATTCTAGTGATTGTTTTAATGTTCCTTCTTGAACCGGAAGTTCAAAGGTATGCGGAACAACCATTCCTTCTTCATCAATCAAATACAGCTCCCGCTCCGCCGTTTCACCATTACCTTCTTCTTCATCAGCTTCCTTTTGCTCTTCGCTGCCTTCAGCTTCCTCTTCTTCATTTGCTTCCGTTTCATCTCCTGGTTCCATCTCGTCAAATTCTTGCCATTCTATTTCTTCTGTTTCTTCAGGAGGCTCATCCATATTTGTGGCCTCATTATTGCCAAAACCGCATCCTTGTAAAATAAAGGGTACGGTCAGGAATACCGCTGTCCCTATAAACCATTTTGTCTTCATCTTAGATTCCCTCCCAGAGCAGTTTGTACTATCATTTATACGAGCCATGGAAAGAAATAGACCTTCGATTATATCAAAAATGTTTATAGGGCACTATTTTTTCATTTTTAGTTTATGTTACTCGCTTTCACAGCAGTATATTATATCACTTGCCCCAAATGAATCGATTGTACATTAGCTGCTTTTCCATCAAGCCAGCGGTTTGCGACATTTCTAAACCGCTGTGCTGATCCTGTCGTGTAAAACGTGTGGTTTGGTATATTTTTTGTGGACAGCATCTCTTTATAATGGAGAATAGTACTAACTTCTCTTGCTGTCTCATCCCCTGAAGAGATTAACGAAATATGCTTCCCTACTGCTTTTTGAATGACTTCATGTAACAAAGGATAGTGTGTGCAGCCTAAAATTAAAGTATCAAAAGATTTTTTATGAAGCGGCTTTAATGTCTGTGTCACAATATTAAGTGCTTCTTCTCCCTCACAAAGTCCTTGTTCCACTAACGGGACAAATGGAGGGCATGCTAGACAGTCTACCGTTACATTTTCGTTGATAGTGTGCAGTGCTTTTACGTAAGCACCGCTTGCGATAGTACCTTCAGTTCCAATAACTGCTACATGGTCATTGGTAGTTATCTTTAATGCAGTGATAGCCCCCGGCTGTACAACTCCCACTACCGGAATGGAAAGCCATTCTCTTACTTCCTCTAACACAACAGCTGTGGCAGTATTACAAGCTATCACCAGCATTTTTATGTTTTCTTCTAAAAGGCGGTCAATCATTTCCCATGTGAACTGTTTTACCTCTGCCACCGGTCTCGGTCCATATGGACAGCGCGCCGTATCGCCTATATAAATCATTTCTTCTTTTGGAAGCTGGCGTGCAATTTCTCTTGCTACCGTTAATCCACCTACACCTGAGTCAATAATACCTATTGGTCGATTCACAAAGTGTCCCTCAATTTCATCTATGATTTCTTGGTGTTAAATGTTTTGTTCTTCTTTAGTCATTTTATTGTGCAGCACCATCATACTTTGTTCAATTGTTTTTATTTCTGCTTCGGAGAAACTATTTAAAACTTTTTCTAAATAATTCTGCCTTTCTTTTACTACTTCCCGTATGATACTTTCTCCTTTTTCAAGGAGATGAATTTGCACCACTCTCCGGTCTTTTTCATCTTTTATTCTTTCAACTAATTCATTTTTTTCCATTCGGTCAACTAAATCTGTTGTTGTACTGCAGGCAAGATACAGTTTATTAGACAATTCACCAATCGTCATATCTCCATCCTCCTGCAGCCATTGTAGTGCTACAAACTGAGGCGGGGTAATCGGAAATTTGTTTAAAATTTCCCGTCCTTTTTGTTTCACTATATAAGAAACATGCCTTAAAGATTTTTCAATCCCCGCTACCTGAGTTTGATCCGTCATGATTTTCCTCCCTGTCGTCCTTCATGCATCTATTTTCTCTTTTTTCCCGTCCCATTGCAAGGTACCTGCGAAGAAACGTCACAAGTTCTTCAAATGTCTTTTGTAATTATTTTATGGGTTTACATAATCGTCCGCTACCACCTATCCCAATTTTAGGCGCTTACATTAACCATCTTTGCATAATGTTAAAAAACTCGACTTACTGCCAAGTACAAATGGCGGAAGCCGGAGTTTAACTTACACATTAATCCTTTAATAAAATGAAACATTCTTATAGTAAGAAAAGCGCAAGCGCCTTGCTCACGAGCGACAAGTCCTGGAGGGTCGGCATATGGAAAGCTGATCTTTGCTTTCCATTGACGAACCGAAGGAATCTCGAGCGAGTAGGCGCGGAGCTAGACATGTAAAACGCCTAATATTTGTAATTTCTTACCTTTTAAAAAAACTGCCGGCCAAGATTATCTCAGCACGGCAGAACACATTTTGATTATGTTAAGAAACGATAAAGCCTTTTTTATTTACCAATGCAGCTACTTCATCGGCAGTTGATAGTTGAATGGCTTCTTCTGCTAACGTTTCAGCTTGTTTTTTAGACAATTGACGGATTTGACTTCTAGCTGGCAGTACAGATGTGGCGCTCATACTGAACTCGTCGAGCCCCAGCCCGAGAAGAAGCGGTACAGCCGTTTCTTCCCCTGCCATTTCTCCGCACATGCCGGCCCACTTTCCTTCTTTATGGGCTGCATCAATAACATTTTTAATGAGTCTTAAAATGGCTGGATGATATGGCTGATAAAGATGAGCCACTTTTTCACTCATACGGTCTGCAGCTAAAGTATATTGGATTAAATCATTAGTCCCGATGCTGAAAAAGTCTACTTCTTTTGCAAAAATATCAGCTGCCACAGCAGTAGAAGGAATTTCCACCATAATACCGACTTCCACTTCCTCAGAAACAACATGTCCTTCTTTAATAAGCTCTTGTTTTACATCTCCTAAAATAGCTTTTGCTTCTCTGACTTCTTCTACCGTCGCTACCATCGGGAACATAATTTTTAACGTACCGAAGGCGCTTGCGCGAAGCAGTGCACGAAGCTGCGTACGAAACATGTCCGTTTCTTCTAAACAGAGACGGATAGCGCGAAACCCGAGAAATGGATTAAGTTCTTTTGGAAGGTCTAAATACGGGAGTTCTTTGTCACCGCCGATATCAAGTGTTCGAATAACGACAGGCTTTCCTTCCATGCGCTCTAATACTTCTTTATAAGCTTCGAACTGCTCCTCTTCTTTTGGAAGCTCATTTCGTCCCATATAAAGAAACTCTGTACGGTACAGCCCGATGCCTTCTGCTCCATTTGAGAGCACACCATCCATGTCTTCAGGTGTTCCAATATTGGCAGCAAGCTCTACTCTATGATCATCTGTGGAAACGGACGGTTCATTTACAAGCTTAGCCCACTCTTCTTTTTGGCGGAGATAGTCATTTAACTTTTCCTTGTATGTTTCGATGACACTTTCCTCAGGATTGATAAGTACATTACCTTCCATGCCATCAACGATAATTGTATCTCCCGTAGAAATGGAAGCAGTGGCTTCTTTAGTACCAACAACCGCTGGGATCTCCATGGAACGAGCCATGATCGCTGAATGAGAAGTGCGTCCTCCGATATCAGCAGCAAAACCAAGCACGTAATCTAAATTCAATTGAGCTGTGTCTGATGGAGTCAGATCCTCGGCAATTACAACGGTTTCATCTTGAATCGAAGCCAAGCTTGTGTTTTCAATTCCTAGAAGATGCAATAACACCCGCTGTGAAACGTCACGAATATCTGCCGCACGTTCTTTCATGTACTCATTATCCATGCCTTCAAACATCGTAACGTACATGTCAGCCATTTCTTTCATGGCGTATTCAGCATTCAACTGCTCTTCTTTAATTTTTGCTGTAACACCGTCTAATATTTCCGGGTCGTCTAATACGAGAAGATGAGCAGAAAAAATCTCTGCTTGTTCTTCTCCCATTTCCTTCAGTGTTTTTTCTTTAATCAATTGCAGTTCATTTTTTGCTTTTTTTACCGCTTCATTAAAACGATTGATTTCTGCCTCAACATCATCTACTGCATTTTTTTCAATATCCATATCGGGCTGTTCAAGAACAAAAGCTTTTGCGATCGCAATTCCCTTTGAAGCGGCGATCCCCTTCAAAATGTTTGTCATTACTCTCCAAGCCCTTCTTTTACTACTTCTTCTACAGCTTGCATCGCTTCTTCTTCGTCGCCGCCTTCCGCTGTAATAGTAACTTCTGCACCTTTTCCTACACCAAGGGACATAACACCCATAATGGATTTCAAATTAACTGATTTTCCATTGTATTCCAGTGTGAGTTCGGAAGAAAATTGACCTGCTTTATTTACCAATTGTGTGGCTGGACGAGCGTGAATCCCTGTATCATTTGTGATTGTAAAAGTTTTTTGCTGCATGTTCATTACCCCTTTTCCAATATTTATATCGCTTTCATAAAGATACTAAGTAATGATACGCTAGGTCAAGCAAACGATTATTCTTACGTTTCCACTTTCCCTTATGTTTTAACCTTAAAAAATAAATTAGAAAAGCACCAGTACACGGGCAGCCGCGACAGAGTCTGCAAAGCATAGACCATATCGGCGGCAACTAGACTTCTGCCGGCGATGGCCGTCCGTTGTTGCCTTACTGTTTACAGCGTTTTAAACAGTATAAAAAAAGCATGAGCAAATGCAAAAAAGCAAGAAAAAACACTAAAAAGAAGGTAGTTTTTCCTCTTTATGCACTTACTCATGCCTGATCGTGTCAGTAACACGTAAATGTTCATTATCTTCATTTTTTAGTTAAAACAAAACCGCGTACATATTTACAAAAATCATTATAGCATTTACTAGTTGAAGCAGCAAGCTTATTTTTATTAACCTTTAATGCGAAAAAAAACCGGCCTTCCTGAAAATGAAAAGCCGGGTAAAACATTAAATAGTAAGTTCCCCCATCCTGATTAATTCAATCACGGCTTGAGAACGCCCCTTCACTCCCAGCTTTTGCATAGTATTTGATATATGGTTACGAACTGTTTTTTCACTAATAAATAACTGGGCAGCTATTTCTTTCGTGGTTTTATCTTGGACAAGCAATTCAAAGACTTCCCGTTCCCGTTTAGTAAGCAAGGTACGGTGGCCTCTGTCCATCTCCCTCAATGGCTTCACCCTTTCTTGACAAGGCTGTCCCCGTCCTTTACCTTCCGGCGAAAGGGGCGGAGTATGGAAAGAATATAGTCAGCATATTTTATGCTATCTTAAGACACTCTGTTACGGGCATCTGTTGCTGTATTAGGAAAAATATCCATAATAATTTGTTATTCGAATGAATTTCATCATTTTTTCATTTCATTATAAACAAACGTTATATAAAATTTCATCGTTATTGTTCGATTTTCGCTTCAGGCAGACGCTTTCACCCTCTCAGGGCACTAGCGCGCCATCTACTCCAACTCCCTTTGTTCGTTCTCGTAGTGTCTTCTTTGCCGCGGGTTCCGCTTAAACCTCCTCAGCAGCAAGCTGCCTGCGGGGTCTTCAGCTCAAGCTTATCCCACAGGAGTCGACGCCTTCCGCTATAATCAATCGAATGTTCGTTTTTGATATTAAAATAGTACTTATGAAATGGATTCAATTTAATTTTATATGAAAAACTGCCCCGCAAAAGTTACATTTTTGCGGGGCAGTGTAAGAGTTGTTTACATTTTGTCGCTTCCAAAGAAATTCTTGAATGATTGCAAAGCAGTGTCACGGTTTAAAGCTGCAATCGAAGTCGTAAGCGGAATCCCTTTCGGACAGGATTGCACACAGTTCTGCGAATTACCGCAGTTAGCAAGTCCTCCGTCGCCCATTAAACTTTCCAGACGTTCTGCTTTATTCATTTCGCCTGTTGGATGAGAGTTAAAGAGACGCACTTGCGACAATGGAGCTGGACCGATAAAGTCGGAATTATCGTTAACATTAGGGCAGGCTTCTAAACAAACACCACAGGTCATGCACTTAGATAGTTCATAAGCCCATTGACGTTTGTTTTCTGCCATCCGAGGTCCAGGTCCAAGATCATATGTCCCATCAATTGGAATCCATGCTTTTACTTTTTTCAACGAATCAAACATTCTGCTCCGATCCACCATGAGGTCTCTGATAACAGGGAATGTCTTCATTGGTTCGAGACGGATAGGATGTTCTAGCTGGTCTACTAGCGCCGTACAAGATTGGCGCGGCTTTCCGTTAATTACCATAGAACAGGCCCCGCAAACTTCTTCAAGACAGTTCATGTCCCAAATAACTGGAGCTGTTTCTTTTCCATTAGCGTCAACCGGATTACGGCGGATTTCCATTAAGGCAGAAATGACATTCATATTCGGACGATGAGAAAGCTCAAATTCCTGAACATAAGGTTCACTATCTGGACTTTCCTGACGTGTAATTATAAAACGGATTTTTTTATCTTCGCTCATTTGTTACCAGCTCCTTGCTTGGACCCTTCTTTACCTTTTGAGTAATCACGTTTACGAGGTTTAATCAATGATACGTCAACATCCTCATATTCGAAGTCAGGTCCATTTTTTGCAGGATTATATTTCGCTTTGGTTGTTTTCAAAAATTCTTCGTCATTACGCTCTGGAAATTCCGGTTTATAATGAGCACCGCGGCTCTCATTACGATGGTAAGCACCAAGTGTAATTACTCGAGCGAGATTAAGCATGCCTTTGAGCTGACGGGTGAAAGAAGCAGCCTGGTTGCTCCATTTTGATGTATCGGTCATATTAATATTTTCCCAGCGTTCCATAAGTTCTTGAATCTTTTCATCTGTTTTCAAAAGTTTTTCGTTATCACGAACCACTGTTACGTTATCGGTCATCCATTCGCCGAGTTCTCTATGAAGGGCATAAGCATTCTCAGTGCCTTCCATTTTCATTATATTATCGAACGTTTCTTGTTCTTTCTTCTTCTCATCATCATACAGGGAAGAAGGAAGATCTTCAGCTGACTTTTCTAAACCGCTCATATATTCCACAGCTTTCGGACCGGCAACCATACCGCCGTAAATAGCAGAAACGAGCGAGTTAGCCCCGAGTCTGTTACCACCGTGCTGGGAGTAATCACATTCTCCAGCTGCAAACAGACCAGGAATATTTGTCATTTGATCGTAGTCTATCCACATACCGCCCATAGAATAGTGAACAGCAGGAAAAATCTTCATTGGCACTTTTCGAGGATCATCGCCCATAAACTTCTCATAAATCTCCATAATTCCGCCGAGCTTAACGTCAAGCTCTTTTGGATCTTTATGGGATAAATCCAAGTACACCATATTTTCACCGTTGATACCAAGCTTTTGCTCTACGCATACATCAAAGATTTCACGTGTAGCAATATCACGCGGCACTAAGTTACCATAAGCCGGATATTTCTCTTCAAGGAAGTACCAAGGTTTACCATCTTTGTACGTCCACACTCGGCCGCCTTCCCCGCGTGCTGATTCACTCATGAGACGAAGTTTGTCATCTCCAGGGATAGCAGTCGGGTGAATTTGAATAAATTCCCCATTTGCATAATAAACGCCTTGTTCATAAAGTTTAGAAGCAGCAAACCCTGTATTAATAACGGAATTTGTTGATTTTCCAAAAATAATTCCAGGCCCGCCTGTTGCCATAATAACAGCATCACCACGGAACGTATCAATCTCCATGGAACGGAGGTTTTGTGCAGAAATTCCGCGGCAGCGGCCTTCTTCATCAATAACAGCTGATGTAAATTCCCAGCCTTCATATTTACTTACAAGTCCTGCCACTTCATACCGGCGTACTTGTTCATCTAGTGCATATAGAAGCTGCTGACCTGTTGTTGCTCCCGCAAATGCTGTCCGGTGATGCTGCGTGCCGCCGAAACGACGGAAGTCTAGCAGTCCTTCAGCTGTACGGTTGAACATAACTCCCATACGGTCCATCAAATGGATGATACCAGGAGCAGCTTCTGTCATAGCTTTAACTGGCGGCTGATTAGCCAGGAAGTCACCGCCATACACAGTATCATCAAAGTGTTCCCAAGGAGAGTCGCCTTCCCCTTTTGTATTTACCGCTCCGTTAATGCCGCCCTGGGCACAAACAGAGTGAGATCGTTTTACCGGGACGACAGAGAAAAGGTCTACCTGCTTGCCCGCCTCTGCTGCTTTTATCGTCGCCATAAGCCCCGCGAGGCCTCCGCCGACTACGATAATTTTACCATTGCTCATGTAAGACCCACTCCTTAAATATTGGCTAAATCAGGATTGATGAAAGCAAGCAATGCTCCCATCCCTACTAAAGACAGTGCTATAAAAATAGCGACCGTTGCGTAAGTGGCAATTTGCTGTGACCGCGGACTAACAGTAATACCCCACGACACAAGAAAAGACCAAAGACCGTTAGAAAAGTGGAAGGTTGCAGATAATACCCCAATAATATAAAAGATCAACATAAAATTACTGCTTAGTATATCTGCCATCATATCATAATTTACTGTTGCACCCATAGCAGCCTGTACACGCGTTTCCCAAACGTGCCACGCTATGAAAATAACTAAGTATACTCCTGTAATCCTTTGAACCAAAAACATCCAGTTACGAAAGTATCCGTACCTTTTTGTATTGCTTTTCCCTTGAAAAACAATATACAGTCCATAAATAGCATGAAACAAAATAGGAAGATAGATTACAACTATTTCTAGAAAAAGCCGAAACGGCAAAGTTTCCATAAAGTGAGCAGCTTCATTAAATGCTTCTGCTCCGCGAGTTGCAAAAAAGTTTACCGTTAAGTGCTGGACCAGATAAATCCCAATAGGAATAACACCCAGCAGGGAATGGAGCCTGCGATTCATAAATTCACGGTTTTCAGCCATGCTAATGTTCCTCCCAAAAGTTTTTTTCCTCATTTTTCTGCGCTGTAGTTATTTGTCTAACCCTCGTCCGATGAAACGACCTCCCGTTTTCCAAAGGTTTGGTTTTCGTTCCCGAAAATCATTCCATTATAAAAACCCGGCTTGCCCCCAAGTTTAAATGGCGGAAGCCTAAGTCTCTGCTTATACATTTCTTAACGTACAAGCAAAAACTTCTGTTTAAACAATAGACTGTTTTTTTAAATGTTCACATATGTATGGGAAACATACCGTGCCTTTGGAATTAATCCTAGTCTTTGTTTCTTCGCTCTTTCTGTATACAGAAAGAATATGAAAAAAAGAAAAGTGAATGAGACTGATTAGTCTGACGAATCAGCACTGTTCCCCTTTCTTTTCATAAATCCGACAAATTTATTGTACTCCCAGTTTCATGGCTAGTCAAGAAAACGGATACAGCTTTTTCAGTCCAAAAAGCCGGTCTCCTATGCATAAATCATAAGAAACCGGTTTTTTCCTTATTTTTGTATTATTAACCTATAATCATACGCTCCGTCGGATATTTATAATGAGATTTGGTTTCTTTTTTCTTAACAGAAAACAAGAAAACTAAAATGCCAACACGGCCGATAAACATTAATACCATTAACAATATGTGACTGCTGTGTGATAGATCAGGAGTCACACCAGTCGACAGCCCGCACGTACCAAAAGCAGAGCTCGCTTCAAATATAATGTCAATTAATTCTACATTTCTATTCCCTTGTTCAAATGCACTTATCAGCGTAACGGCTGCAAATAGTCCAAACAGAAAGAAAGATAGGACCATAAACGCTTTTTGCTTATCCTCTGGATGAATTTCACGTCCAAAAACTTTCACATCACTTTTCCCTAGCGCAAAACTTCGAATGGCAAGAAACATCACAGCAAGCGTCGTAGTTCGAATCCCTCCGCCTACACTTGAAGGGCTCGCCCCGATAATCATTAACGAGGAAATAAACAACATTGTCGGCATGGTATAATCTGCAATATCCATCGTTGATAAACCGGCACTTCTTGCAGTTGCCGAGTTAAAAATAGTATAAAAAAACTGCTGATGCCAAGCCATGTCTTCATAAAACATATCTTTTTCTAATATCCATATCCCTAGTGCACCAAAAATAAATACTAAAAAATAAGTCGTAACGGTTACTTTTGTAAATAAGCTGAATTTAAAATGATTCCCTTTTGTCATAAAATACTCTCTTACTTCCATCAATACTGGAAAGCCAATAGCACCAGCGAAAATAAGGAGCAGAACGATAAATTGAACGTAATAATCGTTGGCAAATGGAATTAATGACTCCCCTGTAACATCAAAACCAGCGTTAGTAAAGGCGCTTAATGCGCCAAAAGCACCTTGATAATAAGCTTGTGCCGGCGTATCAAAATACTGGAGGTAGTAAGTCCCCAATACAAGAGCACCTATCGTTTCTATAGCCAATGCAAGTAGTATTATCCCTCGCATCAGTTTAACCATGCCAGAAAACTGATACTGATTTTGGTCTACCATAATTAAAAGACGCTTAGATAAATTAATCTTTCTTCCAAACAACATCCACACAAAGGTACCAAGAGACATAATTCCAATTCCGCCCAGCTGCATAGCAAGAGCCAGGAAAAACACACCTGTATAGCTTAATGTTTCAGATACATTGATTACCGTTAGACCGGTAACGCTCACTGCTGATACAGATGTAAATAACGCTTCCATATAGTTCAAGTTTACTCCGCTCTGCTGTGAGAACGGAAGCCATAGAAGGAAGCTGATCAAAAACATAGATAGAATATAAGAAACAATGATCATCCTAAAAGGAGTCATAAAATGTTCTAAGCCCTTTTTCATATCGCTTACCTCCGAAAGAATTCGGGCTTTAGTATATCATTTCTAATATGCGGAAGCTATAGAGATTTTTAATTTTAAGCGGTATAATACTAGTGGGGAAAGGACGGTTAGAATGGAAGAAAACGAAAACAACTATGCGAGTTTCAGCTATACCCTGCTTCGAAATACGCTGATTCCTGAACTGTTAGGAAAAGAAGAAGCGGATATAATGTATTGGGGCGGTAAAACAATTGCAAGAAAATACCCTGCCGAAGACTTACAGGATATTGTGTCTTTTTTTAATCAAGCTGGATGGGGAGAGCTTAAAATAACAAAAGAAAAAAGAAGAGAATATCATTTTGATTTCATACTGCCTCCAACAACAGAACACCAATCCATAGACCGGCACCTTGAGGCAGGATTTCTTGCAGAACAAATCGAGAATTTAAAAGGAAAAACAGCAGAAACATACATAATAGAAAAACGTAAACATATTACCTTTGAAGTACATTGGGACCGTTAATAACCAAAACTTGCTCTGCGGCCGAGTACCATCGGCTAAAAAAGTAAAGAAAACTTGGCTGGCGTTAATCCTTTGGGCGAAGACGATTACCTCGTTGCACTTATACTGATTTCCGCAAAATGTTGACGACGTCGATCATTCATCCACGCTAAATTTTTATACATTTCTAGAGTGCAAAAAAGCATCCGCTTTGCGTATTCCATCTCAAAACGGATGCTTTATTCGGTTTCATGCAGCCTTCGTATAAGTTCTCTTGATACTTGGTCAGGCAGAGAAACCTTTCGAAAATCTTCTAATGATGCTTCTTTTATTTTTTTCATTGACCCAAAATGTTTAAGCAGCTGCCGTTTTCTTTTTTCGCCTATTCCTGGTACGTCATCAAGAATAGAAGTAAACATATTCTTCTTTCTAGTCTGGCGGTGAAATGTAATGGCAAAACGATGGACTTCATCTTGAATGCGCTGCAGCAAATAAAATGCATGGCTGTTACGTTTAAACGGCACTACTTGTGCTGGCTCTCCCATGATCAGTTCCGAGGTTTTGTGCTTTTCATCTTTGGCCATACCAGCTACTGGTACTGTTAACCCTAACTCGTCTTCTAACACGCTTTTTGCGGCACTTAACTGCCCTTTACCGCCATCAACCAAAATTAAATCTGGCAGCGGAGCATCTTCTTTGAGAAGCCGTACATAACGCCGGCGGATTACTTCCTTCATGGAGGCATAATCATCCGGACCATCTACGCTTTTCACTTTGTACTTACGGTAATCTTTTTTAAATGGCTTTCCGTCCATAAAGCTGACCATAGCTGCCACCGGATCGGTACCTTGAATATTTGAATTATCAAAGGCTTCAATACGATGAGGGACATCTATTTGAAGCGTTCGGCCAAGATCCTCTACCGCTTTGATTGTCCGTTCTTCATCTCTTTCAATCAACTCAAACCTTTCTTTTAGAGCTTGTACCGCATTTTTTTCAGCAAGCTGCAAAAGTTCCCTTTTTTTACCTCTTTTCGGCTGAACTACTTTCACTTCAAGTAATTGCTCTGCCATTTCTATATCCAATCGTTCAGGCAGCAGTACTTCTTTTGGTTTTAAATGTTCTTCTTTTAAATAAAATTGACCTAAAAACGTAAGAAAATCTTCTTCTGGAGCTTGATAAAAAGGAAAAATAGATACATCTCTTTCTATTAACTTGCCTTGCCGGACAAAAAATACTTGTACACACATCCAGCCCTTGTCGTAAGCGTATGCGAAAACATCCCTGTTTACTTGGTCATTAATAGTCATTTTTTGCTTTTCCATGACTGCATCAATGTCCTGCATTTGATCACGCATTTCTTTGGCTCGTTCAAAGTTTAATTCTTCTGCAGCTTTCTCCATTTTTTCCTGCAGCTCTTTTTTCACCTCTTGATGACCGTTGTTTAGAAAACGAACCATTTCGCCTACTAGTTTTTGATTGGTTTCTTGTGTCACTTCAAATTCGCATGGAGCAAGACATTGTCCAATGTGATAATAAAGACAGACACGATCTGGAAGCGTTCGGCACTTTCTTAGCGGGTACAGGCGGTCGAGAAGTTTTTTTGTTTCGTTGGCCGCCCCGGCATTCGGGTAAGGACCAAAATATTTCCCTCCATCTTTTTTCACTTTTCTCGTCGTTATGAGGCGGGGGTGGGTTTCATTTGTTATTTTTAAATAAGGGTACGATTTATCATCTTTTAAAATAACATTATACTTTGGCTCGTGCTTTTTAATAAGGTTCATCTCTAATATGAGAGCTTCTACGTTTGAAGAAGTAATAATATATTCAAAATCACGGATTTGACTGACAAGCTGCTGGGTTTTCCCATCGTGGGAGCCGGTGAAGTAAGAACGAACCCGGTTTTTTAACACTTTCGCTTTGCCGACATAAATAATCGTTCCGTGTTTATCTTTCATCAAATAACAACCAGGCTGTGCAGGCAGCACTGCCAGTTTTTCTTTTAGTTGGCTCAAACCTTACGCACCTCACGTTTTCATTCCGATATTGCTTATATCTTCCTTTATCCAGTCTTTAAGCAAAATTACATGGTTGTATTTCTCATTTTTCGCTGCATATAAAAGCGTCACTTTTTTAGAACTAGCTTGATAGACAAGTTCATCATAAGCTTCTTTCCTTTTTTTATTTGATTGTAATTCCTTTTTATATTTTTCTGCAAACATTTTAAATTTTTCTTCATCATGGTTAAACCATTTCCGCAACTCTGTACTTGGAGCCACGTCTTTTATCCATTCATCTAGTTCAGCTTCTGATTTGGACACTCCACGCGGCCAAATTCTGTCTACAAGCACCCTTTTACCGTCATCATCCGTTTTATTTTCATAAATTCGCTTGATTTTTATCGCCACAAAGAGCCTCCTTTTATTCCTTAAATGTAAACATTCTATTCTGAACATTCAATTCTTCATTCTCATGTTGGTCTTAGCGTTAAGAAAAGCGCAAGCGCCTTGCTCACGAGCGACAAGTCCTGGAGGGTCGGCATATGGAAAGCTGATCTTTGCTTTCCATTAACGAACCGAAGGAATCTCGAGCGAGTAGGCGCTTGCGCTAGACATCAAAAACGCCAAAATATTTATCATTTCTTACCTTTATAAAAAAACTGCTGAACTCACATAGTCAGCAGTTTTTTTATCGGGTTTTAAAGATGCTTATTCAAAAGCTCAACCAATTGTTCTTTTGGCTGGAATCCTACTACTTGCTCGACCACTTCGCCGTCTTTGAAAACAAGCAGGGTAGGGATACTCATTACCCCATATTTTCCAGCTGTTTCTTGGTTTTCATCTACATCAAGTTTTGCAATTTTAATTTCTTCTCCCATTTCAGAGTCAATTTCCTCCAGTACAGGAGCAATCATTTTACAAGGTCCGCACCATGGCGCCCAAAAGTCAGCCAGTACGACACCTTGGGATGTTTCATCAGCAAAATTTTGGTCCGATACATTTACAATGGCCATTTTCAAAAAGTCCTCCTTTAAGCATACATTCAATCATTCAATGCTATTATAGCACTATGATTTATTCGTTGCGAATAAATTGCTTTGATTAATGTACCCTCCTCTGTCTATGCATAAACATGTGGGAATAATTGATGAAGGGGCTTTTCTTTCAGTTATATGGAAAGCTGATTTTTGCTTTCCATTGACGAACAGAAGGAATCTCGAGCGAGTAGGCGCTTGCGCTAGACATATAAAACGCTAAAATGTATATTCTCTTATCCAATAACAAAAAGAGGGCTGCTGCCACCCTCTTATTAAAACAAAGAAATTGAGTTTTGTGCGTTTATATACCCGGATCCATATTTATTGGGGTCTCTATCATCCCAATAATCGGCTCCTTCTTTTAATAGTTCTTTCACGCGATCGGGTGTAAGTTGAGGTTCGTATTCCAACAATAAAGCAGCAATTCCTGCACAAATGGGCGCTGCCATAGATGTTCCGGAGAGTGTAAAATAATTCTCCCCTTCTCTATTTGCTTTTTGTGTTTTATCTATCAAGGAATTTGGGGCTCGTAATGAAGTAATATTAACACCCGGTGCTAAAATATCCGGCTTTGTTTTTCCGTATATCGTAGGCCCTCTGCTTGAAAAATCAGCTACCTCATCGTCCTCTCTTAATTCTGTTTCCTGATCATCCAAAGCTCCAACGGTTATAATCGTATCACTGATTCCAGGACTTGCAATGGTCTGTGGTTCAGGTCCTTCATTTCCTGCAGCAGCCACAACGACAATGCCATTTTCCCAAGCTTTATCTACTATTTTTACCATCGGATCCTCTTTTTCATTTTCATACCGCTGGGCGCTGCTTCCTAAAGACATACTAATAATATCAATGGAATTTTCTTGATTATTATTATAATCAATACACCATTGAACGCCTTGCATAATAGTTTCCAAGGTTCCCGATCCATTCTTATCAAGGACTTTTACTCCAACAACGTCTGCTTTAGGTGCTGGTCCCCTATATTGCCCGGAAGAAAGAGAGCCATCGCCTGCAGCACATCCTGCGCAGTGCGTTCCGTGTCCATTATCATCATACGGGTCGGTTTCGTTCCCAATAAAATCAGCAAAGTCTATAATGCGGCCTTCTAGATCAGCGTGCGGATGAATTCCCGTGTCAACTACTGCCAGGGTTGTTCCATTCCCTGTCAATTCTATTTCTTCTCCATTTCTTTCTATATTTCTAGCATTAGCAGCTGACACCGCCGTATCTAATAGGGCTGTCACTTTACGATTTAAATACACTCTTTTTATATGACTGCAAGTATGGAGTATTTGCTCAATGGCTGCAGGTGTTACATTAGCACTGCAGCATGACACGATAGGAAATTGTTTTCTTACTCCGCATTTTCTTTTGCCATTGATGAGGCGGCAAACTTCATCGTATCCTTTTTGATAATGATCATGATTAAATTCAATAACAACGGACATTTGTTTTGATTTATTTATAAAGAGTTCGGCAGCTTTGTGCAGAAAACACGGAATTCGTTTAAATGGTTCGTATAAATGCAAAATTTCTTCTTTTAACGGTTTATCTAATTGGTTACTGTAAGACCGTACCATTTTTGTCATTTTATATCCAAACATAATTATCCTTCCTTTCTGTGTTTGGCATGTCATAGATTATGAGAAAGGAAGGATAACAGAAACGGCAGTTTGTCTACCTTGTAAAAAATGAGAAACTTTTACTGCCGAATAACAAAAAGCTTAAGTACCCTGGTATGGAAGTTCTATTAAAAAACTATTTTTGCTCAAGCTAGCAGGAAAGATAAAAGCTATCCCTGACTTGGTTATGGGATAGCTTTTATTCGGTAAATATATTGTAATTATGTGGTTACTTTTTTAAATTCTTCGGTCAGTTTCGGAATTACATCAAAGAGGTCGCCAATAATGCCGTAGTCCGCTACTTCAAAGATTGGAGCGTCTGGATCTTTATTGATCGCAACAATTACTTTCGAATTGGACATCCCTGCAAGGTGCTGGATGGCTCCGGAGATACCTGCCGCAATATATAAATCCGGTGTAACCACTTTCCCTGTCTGGCCTATTTGTAAAGAATAATCGCAATATTCTGCATCGCAAGCGCCGCGGGAAGCCCCAACTGCAGCTCCTAATACTTCTGCCAGCTCTTCAAGCGGCTTAAATCCTTCTGCGCTTTTTACTCCACGTCCGCCTGCTACAATTATTTTCGCTTCTGACAAGTCGACACCGCCGCTTGTTTTCTTCACCACATCTTTAATTGTTGTACGAAGATCTTTAATATCTACATTTATCGAAGAAATATCCCCGCTTCTAGAAGAATTCTCATCAAGAGGAGCAATGTTGTTTGGACGAACGGTGGCGAATACGATGCCTTCTTCTATGGCTTTCTTTTCAAAAGCTTTTCCGGAATAAATCGGGCGGGTAAATACAGCTTTTCCGTTTTCCATTACTACATCAACCGCGTCAGATACAAGACCTGCATCGAGCTTAGCAGCTGCACGAGGAGCAAGGTCTTTCCCGCTTGATGTATGACCGATAATAATACTTTCCGGACTTTCCAGGTCACAAACTTGCAGCAGTGCTTGGGTATAAGCATCGGTTGTATATTGAGAAAGTTCTGGTTTTTCTGCTGTTACCACACGGTCTGCCCCGTAATGAATCATTTTTTCAGCGTGTGATTTCAGATTCTCCCCAAATAAAGCACCGACTACTTCTCCGCCATCAGCAATCTGCTTTCCAGCAGCAATCACTTCAAAAGAGACGTTTCGCAAATCACCATCTTTTACTTCCCCTAACACTAATACTTTTTTTGCCATGATAAATCCCCTCCGTTATATGACCTTTGCTTCATTTTTTAACAAGCTGACAAGCTCATTCACTTGATCATCTACTTCCCCTTCAAGTACTTTTCCTGCTTGTTTTTCAGGCGGAAGGAAACGATCGAGCGTTTTTGTTTTTGCTTTTACGTCTTCTTCCTCAAGATCTAAATCGTCCAGATCAATAGTATCCAGCGGTTTTTTCTTCGCTTTCATAATACCGGGAAGAGACGGATAACGCGGTTCATTTAAGCCTTGCTGACATGTCACGAGAACCGGAAGAGTGGTTTCAATTTGCTCCACATCCCCTTCAACATCGCGTTCGATTTTTGCTGTTTGGCCGTCTATTTCTAGATTTGTAATCGTGGTAACCTGGTTAATGCCAAGACCTTCTGCTACCCGGGGCGCCACTTGGCCGGCTCCATCATCAACAGCGACGTTGCCGCCGAGAATAATATCGTATTCCTGGTCTTTTAAATAAGATGTGAGCGCTTTACTAATAGAATAATGATCTATCTCTTCTTCGATATCTTCTACATCAATAAGCGCTGCTTTATCTGCGCCCATCGCAAGGGCTGTTCTTAATTCTTTTTCTGCTTCTTCATCACCAACTGTCACAACGGTTACTTCACCGCCGTGCTCGTCTCTAAGAACAATAGCTTCTTCAATCGCATACTCATCATATGGGTTAATAATAAATTCTGCGCCTTCTTCGTCAATCACTCCGTCATTAATGACGATTTTTTCTTCGGTATCAAACGTTCTTTTCATAATGACAAAAATATTCATTCCCTGGTCCCTCCTAAGCTTACGTTACTGATTTTTAAACGTCGGTTTTCTCTTCTCTAAAAAAGCATGAATTCCTTCTTTTCCATCATCAGACTCATATGCTTCACCAAAAAGTTCCGCTTCTTTTTGAACTCCGTCTGAAAAACGAGTTCGTTTAGAATACTGGAGCAGCTCCATGATCATTTTAATTGTCACGCCGCTTTTAGATGCAGCTTTTTCAGCTAATGCGGTCGCTTTTTCTAATACTTCTTCAGCTGGACATGCTGTATTAACTAATCCCCATTTTTCTGCTTCAGCACCTGTTATAGGTTCTCCAGTAAGAAGCATTTCTGCTGCTTTCGCTCTTCCAACCAAATCAGGCAACCTCTGACTTCCGGCAAATCCGGGTATCAATCCAAGATTTATCTCCGGCTGTCCTAACTTAGCATCCTCAGCAGCAATCCGAAGATGACATGCCATTGCAAGCTCTAAACCGCCGCCTAAAGCTGCTCCATGTATCGCAGCAATCACTGGTTTTGTAAGGGCTTCCAAACGATCGAATAATAATTGGCCTTTTCTAGCCAGCTCAGAAAACTCTTCCCCATTTTCAACTGTAGTAAATTCTTTAATGTCAGCTCCTGCCGCAAAAAATTTGCCATCCCCGTGCAATATGATCACTTTTACTTCGCCATCCGAATCTAACGTATCGAGAGCTTCATTTAATTCCGTAATCACAGCACGGGACAAGGCGTTTGCTGGAGGACGCTTAAATGTTAAAATGGCAATGCTGCCTTCTTTTTTTATCTGGAAACATTCCATGAAAAGGTAACCTCCTTGTTTGGCGTTACGTTTTAACACCAGCCTTAAATCCGTGTAGAAGCATTTCACAGATAGGTTCTGAGAACGCTTCTAAATCATATTTACAATCTTTCATTACCCAGTTTGTCGTTACTTCATCAAGTGTTCCAAAAATCATCTGACGGGCCAGTTTCTCATTGAGGTGAGGAGAAAAAGCCTCTTTTTCCTTACCTCTTATAATGATGCTTTCTATCAGCCGTAAATAATCTTTGAGCACTTCATTAATGCGCTGACGAAGTGCACTGCTGGATTGTCGAAGTTCAAGCTGTGTAACGACCGCATATTCTTGATTAGCAGCTAACTGCTTAAAATGCATAGTCACTAATGTTTTCATCTGCTCTTCTATCGTTTCAGCTTCCTTTAGCTGCACACGGATTTTTTCAACAAAATAACTCATTTTTTCCTCAAATAAGGAAATAAGAATATCTTCTTTATTATTAAAGTATAAATAAATGGTTCCATCTGCTACCCCGGCATCTTTAGCAATTTTAGAAACTTGAGCATGATGGTAGCCGTTCCTGGCAATTACCCGGACAGCTGCTTCTATAATTTGTTCGTATTTCGGGCCCCTTTTTTTTCCCATCTTTAACTTCCTTTCCTCACACATCTTCAAATCGGATCGGCCTCATGTGGTGAATGACCATTCATTCATAAACTTTGTTCTATTGTAGAAAAATTTTAACCAATTGTCAATAGGCCGAAACCTTTTCAAGAGTTACTAGGAAGGATGCCCAGATGTACGATTTTCTTTCTCCTCTTCTATTAACACTCTTTTTAATATTTTACCCACGTTCGTTTTTGGAAGCTGATTGCGAAACTCATATAAACGAGGCACTTTAAATGAGGCCAATTGACTGCGGCAATAATCGTCTAGCTGCTTTTCGTTTATTTCTGCCCCTTCCTTTTTCACAATAAATGCTTTAATCGTCTCTCCGCAGTATGGGTCAGGTACGCCTATGACTACTGCTTCCTGTATGGTTTCATGTTCATAAAGCACTTCTTCAATTTCTCTAGGATAAATGTTGAAGCCCCCGGCAATGATCATATCTTTTTTACGATCAGCAATATAAAAATATCCTTCTTCATCCATATATCCCATATCACCAGTCAAAAGCCAGTTATCTTTAAAAGCTGCTGATGTTTCTTCAGCGCGGTTCCAATACCCTTTCATTATCTGCGGTCCGCGTACAGCAATTTCGCCTATTTCTTTTTTCGGGGCAAATTTACCGTTCTGCGTGAGAATTGCTGCTTCTGTGTCCGGCCAAGGAAGTCCTATGCTTCCTTCTTTTCGCTGCTCCCAAATTAAATTACAATGGGTGACGGGTGAAGCTTCTGTAAGACCATACCCTTCAACCAGCTTTCCGCCTGTCACTTCTTCAAATTGCTGCTGGACTTCACGAGGAAGCGGAGCTGAACCGCTAATACAAGCTTCTATAGAGGAAAGATCAAAATCATGTATTTTTTCATTATTTAAAAGCCCGATATACATAGTTGGCGCCCCAGGAAAAAGCGTAATCTTCTGCTTTTCGATCGTCTTTAATACCTCCTCTGGATCAAACTTAGGGAGGATGACTAATTCAGCAGCATGCATAATCGATAGATTCATAGAAACGGTCATTCCATAAACGTGAAAGAAAGGAAGCACAGCTAGCGTTTTCTCTTTTCCTTGCTTCATTTTATACATCCAGCGTAAACATTGGGTTGTGTTTGCGACAAGATTATAATGAGTCAGCATTACCCCTTTAGCAGGCCCAGTTGTTCCTCCTGTGTATTGAAGTAAAGCAAGATCTGATTCTGGGTCTATATCTACTTCAGGAACTGCAGACTCTCCATCTTCGATAAGTTTGTGAAATTGATGAGTGGCTTCATTATAGTTAACGTGAATTTTCATTTCATTATTCTTCCGCTGAGTAAGCGGATACAAAATATTTTTTGGAAAAGCAAGAGCATCTTTTATGCCCGTCACAATGACATGCTCAAGGCTTGTGTTTTCCATTGCTTTCATTACACGCGGGTAAAACATATCAAGACAAACGATCGCTTTTGCTCCTGAGTCAATCAGTTGATGATTAAGCTCCCGTTCTACATACAATGGGTTTGTTTGCACAACAATAGCTCCAGCCATTAATACACCATAGTAACTAATTACTGATTGCGGCGTGTTAGGAAGCATTATTGCAACCCGGTCTCCTTTTTCTATTCCTAACTTGATTAATTGATTCGCAAAGGAAGAAGCCTCTGTTAATAACTGCTGATAAGACCATTGCTTCCCAAAAAAACTCATTGCATGGTGATCAGCATAATGTGATGCTGATTCTTTTAGAAAAGCAGGCAAAGGTTTCTTTTCATACGAAATTTCCAAGGGGATCTCTTCTGGATATTGCTCATACCATATGCTTTCTGTTTCTGTTTGCAACTGTTGAACCTCCTCTTTTTCACCTCTCCTTTCTTCAAGTCATTACTCCTCTCTCTTTCATTGTACTGATTAGTCGCTCATTTTGAAAGTATAAAATCTTCAAACAACTATATAAAACGCCAAAATTCACCAGGAATTTTCTTTTTATCAACGTTTTTTCCTGTCACAGCTCTCCCTCTATGGTGCGGTCCTTTCTCTTTCTACCTTCTCATTTGTATAAAAACTCGGTTTGCCGCCGATTCCTTATGTCAATATACTTTCATCCTTTTAACAAATTTTCAAAAAATATAAAGAAACAGCACCACAGGGCACCGTTTCTTTATGTGATTTACTGGTTTTTAGTTTTGAAGCTTTTCTTTTTCTTCTTCCATAAGTGTTCTTTTTAAAATTTTGCCAACCATTGTTTTTGGCAGTTCTGTTCGAAATTCATAAAGATGAGGTACTTTAAATGCTGCCAAGTAAGCACGGCAATGCTTTTCTAATTTTTCTGCTGTAACATTTTTTCCTTCTTTTAACACAATAAAAGCTTTTACGGTTTCGCCTCGATAAGGATCCGGAACCCCAATAACTGCTGCTTCCTTAACAGCAGTATGTTCATACAGCACTTCTTCAATCTCACGGGGATATATATTAAACCCTCCAGCTATAATCATATCTTTTTTTCTGTCTACGATATAAAAATAACCATCTTCATCCATATAACCCATATCCCCAGTTAGAAACCAGTCTTCTTTAAAAGCAGCTGCTGTTTCTTCGGGGCGGTTCCAATAGCCTTTCATTACTTGGGGGCCTTTCACTATGATTTCTCCAATCTCTCCTGCCTCAGCTATTTCCCCCGTTTCGGCTGATAAAATAGCAGCTTCGGTATCCGGCCATGGCACGCCAATACTTCCCATTTTACGTTTTCCCCAAATCGGTGTTGATATTGCTACGGGAGAGGTTTCTGTCAGTCCGTATCCCTCGACAAGCTTTCCATTCGTCAATTTTTCGAAACGTTCTTGTACTTCTTGCGGCAGCGGTGCCGACCCGCTTAAACAAGCTTCAATAGAAGACAAGTCGTATTTCTGAATTTTAGGTTCATTGATCAGTCCGACATACATCGTCGGTGCACCAGGAAAAAGAGACACCTTATGCTTTTGTATAGCTTTTAACACTTGCACCGGCTCAAATTTTGGCAAAATGATCATTTTAGAATGATACATAACAGCTAGGTTCATGACAACCGTCATACCATAGACATGAAAAAATGGAAGAGCAGCCAGGACAATTTCTTCTCCTTTTTTCATCTTGTACATCCACGTTCTGCATTGCAGCGTATTTGCAACTAGGTTGTAATGCGTTAACATCACGCCTTTTGCAGGACCCGTAGTCCCGCCTGTATATTGCAGCAAAGCGAGCTCTTTTTTAGGATAAATGGAGTATTCCGAGATTTTGCCTTTCTTATTCGCTAACAATTCTTTCAACGGATGCGTATTTTCACTATAAATTATGTTTACTTTTATACCGGTATTTTTCTTTTGAATAAAAGGATAAATAACGTTTTTCGGAAAAGGAAGATAATCTTTTATGCTCGTAACAATGACATGTTCAAGAAATGTTTCTGAGCGTACTTTTTCAACTTTCGGAAATAGAATATCGAGACAAATCATTACTTTCGCGCCTGAATCATTCATTTGATGCTGGATTTCTCGCTCTACGTATAGAGGGTTCGTCTGAACAACTACTGCTCCTGCCATCAATGCCCCATAGTAGCAGATAACAGATTGCGGTGTATTGGCAAGCATGATGGCAACTCTGTCTCCTTTTTCTACTTCCAGCAACTGCAGCTGATAGGCCAGCCTTTGAGCTTTGTCATACACTTCCTTATACGTCATATTCTTTCCCATGAAATGAAGAGCTTGTTTATCAGGCTCTGTTTCTGCAGCTTCTTTTAAATAGGATTGCAAAGACCTTTCCTCATATTCGATCGATGAAGGGATTTCGTTTGGATAATGTGCGAGCCAAACCTTTTCCTTTGTCATTGTTATTTCCCCCTAGAGAATTTTTCTTTACGATATTTTCCTATTCTACTTTATGAATCACTTACCAGTATCATCCCTCTCCTTTTCATGCTTTTATTTAGAATACTTGCTAGCACGCCTCAAATTTTAACGGCGTCGATAATCATCCATGCTAAAATTTTATGCTTTCCTATCAGTGTTAGAAAAACTCGACTTGCCCCGAGTCCTATGGCGGAAGATGTAGTTTTTCTTATACTTTGATCCTTTAACAAATTTAAACTTTTCTAAAGACAAAAAAAGAAGACGTGAGCTTTATTACAGCTCCGTCTCCTTTTGCTTTATTGAAAAAATAACAAATAAACAGCTCCTGAGAGTACAAACAATATACAGCATACGATTAATATTTTTGCTAACCTTTCCAAGCTTTTCTCTCCTTATGATAAAATCCCAGCTCCAATAACAAATGACAAACCGGTAGAAATAATAAAAGAAATGAATCCAACTGCCCTGTTATCGGCTGCAATTTCGTCATCTACTTTAAACATCGGTGTTAAAAACTCAAACATTAAATAACTAAAAACAAGCAGGAAGAAACCATATGCCCCCCATGTAACCATGGTCAGCACCGAATCATTATGTTCAATCGAAAATCGTAATATGTTGGCAACACCGAATAATTTTCCACCTGTAGCAAGAGCTACTGCTATATTGCCATTTTTAATTTCTTCCCAGTTTTTATATGGAGTGATGGTCTCAAAAACAGCCAAAAACACGATAAGAGACAAGACGGCAACACTAAAGTTTGCCGCTGTCTCTACAAACGTATTTTGCATAAATGCATCCATGATCTTCATCCCTTTCATAGCCGTTTTACCGGGCTCGGACCATTATTTTAATTGTACGACGGTGTTTCCTAGACCACCTTCATTCATACCGCCGTCTCTCGTTTGATTTACGCTCGGATGCTTTTTCAACAGTTCCTTAACCCCTTTTCGCAAGGCACCGGTACCTTTTCCGTGTATGATGTGCACTTGAGGATAACCGGCAAGAACAGCATCATCAAGATACTTTTCAACCTGCCGCATAGCATCTTCATAACGCATCCCTCTTAAATCAAGCTCTGGCTTTACGTTCGTGTTTCTAGAAACAGAAGTAACTGGACGCGTCGGCTGCTTGACGGGTTCCGCCTTGACTTTTTCCATATCTTCTGCTTTCACATTCACTTTCATAATCCCAACTTGTACCTGGTATTCTTTATTATTTGCTTTTTCAAGAACTTGTCCTTTCTGCCCAAAGCTTAAAACGCGAACCTCGTCCCCTGGTTTAAAGGATTGATCTTTTTTTGCTTGCTTTTTGATCTGTTTTTGCCTTTTTGTAAGTTCTGGAGCTGCATTTTCCATCCGCTTTTTCGCATCAATTAATTGGTGTTCTTTGACACTGTGTCCTTCCTTTTGCAGCTCACGCAAATCACCGATAATTTCTTCTGCTTTCGCACGCGCTTTTTTCACTTCTGCTTCTGCTTTTTCTTCCGCTTCTTTTAACAGAGCACTTTTCTGGTTATCTAATTCTTGCATGCGCTTATCAAGTTCTTGGTGAAGGGCTTCTGCTTCTGCACGGATTTGTTTGGCCTCTTCCATTTCTCCTTCAGCCTGACGCCGTTTTTCCTCTAAAGAAGTAATCATATTTTCTACTTGACGGTTTTCTGCATTAATTTCGGCTTCGGCTGCTTGAATGATTGATTCATCAAGACCAAGCCGCCGTGAAATAGCAAATGCATTACTTCGGCCCGGAACGCCAATTAACAAACGGTACGTTGGGCTAAGTGTATCAACGTTAAATTCAACACTTGCATTCATCACACCTTCTCGATTATAGGCGTAACCTTTTAATTCACTGTAGTGTGTCGTTGCCACTAATTTTGCTCCGGTTTGATATACATAATCAAGAATAGAAACAGCAAGAGCAGCACCTTCTGTTGGGTCTGTCCCTGCCCCGATTTCATCAAAAAGCACGAGACTTCGATGGTTTACCTTTTTTAATATATCTACAATATTAGTCATATGCGAAGAAAACGTACTTAAATTTTGTTCGATCGATTGTTCATCACCAATATCTGCAAACACATCTGTGAACACAGCTGCTTCAGAGTCCTCATCCACAGGCAGAAACAAACCAGATTGTGCCATTAGCGTTAAAAGTCCTGCTGTTTTTAAGGTAACCGTTTTCCCTCCAGTATTTGGACCGGTAATGACTAACGAAGAAAAACTTGTTCCAAGTTCCACATCAATAGGAACAACTTCTTCTTCAGAAAGAAGCGGGTGCCTTGCCTGTTTAAAATCTAAACGGCCCTCTTCATTTAAACGCGGCTGCACTGCTTTCATATCCTTTGCGTAATACGCTTTACAAAAGAGAAAATCCAGCTCCCCTAAATAAACAGAATTTTCGATAAGCTCCTCGGTATGTTCCTGCACGTGAGAAGAAAGCTCTTGTAAGATACGTTCTATTTCCTGGCGCTCTTTTACTCTCGCTTCACGAAGTTTATTGTTGATATTCACTACAGCCTGTGGTTCTATAAAAAGGGTTGCCCCAGAAGCAGACTGATCATGGACAATACCACCAAAAGAGGAACGGTACTCTTGTTTTACGGGTATAACGTAACGATCGTTTCGAATCGTTACAATCGAATCGGATAATTTTTTTTGCTGATCAGAAGAACGGGTCAACTGTTCGAGTTTAGAACGCACTTGTGATTCACTGCTTCGTATTTGCTGACGAATGCTGCGCAGTACAGAACTAGCCGCGTCCATTACTTCCCCATGATCATCGATGCATTGTTTAATTGCTCGTTCTAAATCAGTTAAAGGAACAATATTTTCTACTAATTCTAAAAGCAGCGGCAATTCGATTTCCTCTTCTATCATTGATTCAACAAATGATTTCAGGCGCCGTCCAGCATATATCGTGTCGGCGATCTCCATTAATTCACCTGCGTTTAACATGCCGCCTATTTGTGCACGTTTTACATGAGCATGGATACTCTGGATCCCGCCTAGTGGAACTTGTCCTTTTAAACGCAGCACCTTTGTGCCTTCATACGTTCGCTGCTGTTCTTTTTTGGCTGTTTGAAGATCAGTATGAGGCTCTAGTTCCTCAATTTTTCTTCGACCTAAAGAAGAAGCGGCATGTTCCTTTAACTGGTCTTTCATTTTGTCATATTCTAATACACGTCTTACTCGTGCATTCATTTCTTTCATCCTTTCAATAAGAAAAGCGCAAGCGCCTTGCTCACGAGCGACAAGTCCTGAAGGGCCGGCATGTGGAAAGCTGAACTTTGCTTTCCATTGACGAACTTAAGGAATCTTGAGCGAGTAGGCGCTGGAGCTAGACATTTAAAACGCCAAATATTTATTCTTTCTTATCTTAAGAAAAAGCGCTGCGGCTTTAGCGGATGGTTACTATCATCCTTTTTCTCCCGCTGTATTCTTTCTTTTATTATTGAAAAAAGAAACAAGTGAATCATAGTTCCTTGTATTTATAATTTGATCTTTTGTTAATAGAGCTTTTCTCGCGATACCTGTACCGATCTCCATATGATCAAGCATTTCAGGATGGTGGGCATCTGTATTAATAGAAATCATCGTATCGTACTCTTTTGCTTTTCTTAACCAATCAAAAGCAAGGTCAAGCCGGTTTGGGTTAGCGTTCAGCTCAACAGCTGTTCCTGTTTCTGCCGCACGTTTTAAAAGTTTTTCCACATTTACTTTATAACCTTTTCTTCGTCCAATCAATCTTCCGGTTGGATGAGCAATAATGTTAACATACGGACTGTTTAATGCTGCTTCTATGCGTTTCATAATTTCTTCTTCTGTTTGAGAAAAAGAAGAATGAATAGAAGCAATCACCACGTCAAGTTTCTGAAGAACTTTTTCTTCTAGGTCGAGCATTCCATTCGGACGAATATCCATTTCAATGCCAGCCAAAAGCTCGATATCATCAAATTTTGCGTTCACTCTTCTTATTTCATTTATTTGGCGCAGCACCCTTTCTTCATCAAGGCCATGAGCTATTTGCAAAAATTTAGAGTGATCGGTAATCGCCATCCATTCATACCCGCGTTTACGCCCTTCCTCAGCCATTTCTTCAATAGATACGGCTCCGTCACTCCAGGTTGTATGCATATGCAAATCACCGCGTATATCCGTTTTCAACACCGTTTCGTAAGGTTGTTGAAAAATGTCGGTTTCATCTCTGCCTAGCCTTGCTTCGGGCGGTATATAGTTTAAGCCGAAATGGCGGTAAAAATCTTCTTCTGTTTCAAATGTAAACAGTTCCTCTGTTTCTTGGTCTTCCACCCCATATTCACTTACTTTTTCCCCTTGCGCTTTCGCCAGCTGCCGCATCATAACATTATGTTCCTTTGATCCAGTAAAATGGTGCAGTGTCGTCGCAAATGCTTTTTCATCCACTAATCTAAAATCTGCTTGAATGGAATATTCAAAGTTAAGCTCTACAGATACTTTAGATTGACCATCAGCAATCACTTCAGAGACGATACCCATTTCGGTCAATTGTTTGCGAACAGCGTCAGAGTCCTCCACCGACATAATGTAATCAAGGTCCTTTATTGTTTCCTCCATGCGTCGTAAACTTCCAGCTCTTGCATACCGTTTTACTTTACTTAGGCTATTCAGCTCTGCTTCTAGTTTTTTGGCCGCATCGAGCATAAAACTAATCGGCAGACGCTCCGGACGAGTTCCCGCTTCATTTAATGCTTCTATTATTTTCTCTTCGGTTTTTGCCCCAAAACCAGCAAGCTTTTGTACTTGTTTTTCTTCACAGGCTTTTTTTAAAGCAACAGCATCGGTAACATTTAATTCTTGGTATAGTTTCGCTAGTTTCTTGCCTCCCAAACCTGGAAGTTTTAATAATGGAACCAAACCAGCAGGCACTTCCTTTTTCAACGTTTCCAATACTTCTGCTTTTCCTGTTTCACGTAACTCTTTAATGATGGCAGCCGTTCCTTTTCCAATTCCTGTTAATTCAGCCGGGTCCCCAATCTCCATTAAGGAACGTTCATCCTGCTCTAGCGCTTGTGCTGCTTTTCGATATGCAGATACTTTAAAGGAATTTTCTCCTTTTATTTCCAAGTAAACTGCAATTTGTTCTAATTCTTTAATAAGCTCCTTTTTATTCATACTTGCTGCTCCTTCCGTACACACCATTTATTTAGAGGAGGATGTCGTACGAAAAAACTTCTCCCATAGAGAAGTTTTCCCTTACACCCCTTGTTCCCAAAGTTCTTTTAACCAATCGGATAAAAATGGGGTGTGATTTATCATCAGGTTTGCTATCCAGGAATCACTGATTGCATTTTGTATAGCCTCAATAGGCATTAATGCAGCGGTAATTAATAAAATAAATAAAATTAAATAGGTCTCTATAAATCCAAGCAGGCCGCCAAGCCACCTGTTTATCGTTCTTAAAACCGGTAGATGTGTTACAAAATCAAGCATGGAACCTACGATTTGGAGTAATATTTTTGCAGCAATAAACAATAAGAAAAAGGAGATTCCAGCATAATATACCGTTTCCATATCAAAAGACTCTACCATCATATGAATTATACCGTCTCCATCATTCGACATCCTTGGGTAAGGAAGCCACAGCCGTAAATATTCGGCTAGGTCACGATAGAAATAAAACGCAATAAACAATGCTGCAAAAAAACTGATTAAATGTATTAATTGTAAAACAAAGCCTCTTCGAAGTCCTACGAAAAAGCTTCCGATTAAGATCAAAGCTAATAATAGACTAAGCATTTATCCCCGTTCCCCATCTTTTTCATTTCGTTCCTTTTTTTCGTACTGATCTATCTTTTCTTGAAGCTTCATATACTCATCCACAACGTTTAAAGCTGTTAAAACAGCAAGCCTGGTTGTGTCTAAGTAAGGGTTGTATTGTTTAAATTCCTTCATTTTTTGGTCAAGGTGTTCTGCAACACTTGTGACATGCTCTGGAGATTCATCCCCTTTTATGGTGTATTGCTGCCCATATATTGTAACGGTTGTTCGTTGTTTATCATTTTCTGCATCCACCAGATAAGCCCCTTTCCTCTCCAAAATACCTACCCATTATAATAACAGAATCAAAATAGAATGGAAAACTTTTTAGGACTTCTCTGTTTCATCAAAATTATATGCTTCTCTTTAAATATGACACAATTTCCTGCTTTTTTTCCTTGTTTTTTACAGCTTCCTGGCTTGCCGCTTATAATAGGAAGGAGCCATCCCAAGAATATTAGGATATGGCTCCACGGCAGTTTTTTATAATGGTTTTTCTCTTATTGACGCAGTACAGCTTGCACTTTTTCAGTGAGCTCAGATACCACATGATCATGTGTTTTCGTTACTTCTTCATCGGTAAGCGTTCGTTCCGGATCCAAATAAACGAGCGAAAATGCTAATGATTTTTTGCCAGCTTCTAAATTTTCTCCTTCGTATACGTCAAACAGTGTAACTTGTTTTAACAACGGACCTCCGGCTTCTTCGATGACCCGCTGCACATCTCCTGCCGGCACATTTTGGTCGACAACGAGAGCAATATCTCTTGAGATGGAAGGATATCGTGGAAGAACGGCATATGACAATTCTTCTGTTTCGGCTGCTAGTATTGCGTCTAAATCTAATTGAAAAATGTATGTTTCTTTAATGTCCCACTCTTTTTCGACTGACGGATGAACTTGCCCTGTAAACCCAACAGATCTGCCGTTTAAGACAATATCAGCACTTCGGCCGGGGTGAAGCTCTTTTCGAGAAGACGGCACAAATTGAATGTTGTCGAGCACTCCAAGCTCCTCAAAAAGACCTTCAAGAATACCTTTGACAACAAAGAAGTCTGTTTTTTTCTTCTCTCCCTGCCATAAATGAATTTCCCACGTACCTGTAACGGCAGCCGCAAGCACCTTTTTCTCCTCAGGCTGCTGCGTCAGCGTTTCTGATTCAACAATAAATACAGAACCAAGCTCAAACATAGAAGAATCATTTATCTGCCGGTTTCGATTATACTGTACGGTATCAAGTAAATGAGGAATTAAGCTTGTGCGCATTGTGCTTCGTTCTTCACTCATAGGCATGGAAACCATAACAGTTCCAGGTACCTCTTCAAGTAAAAAACGGCTCGCTTTTTCTGGACTGGTTAATGAATACGTGATTGCTTCATGCAGTCCGCTTGCTTCAAGATAACGGCGGATTTTTCTGCGCTTGTTTTGTTCTGGGCTAAGAGACCCTGGCGTTGTTACACCAGAAGGCAGGGTCGTTGGAATGTAATCATAGCCATACAGCCTTGCCACTTCTTCTGCCAGATCTTCTTCTATCCTTAGATCGGGACGGCGTGTCGGTACTTCTACAGAAATTCGATTCCCTTCTGTTTCAACCGTAAACTGAAGACGGCGGAAAATCGAAAGGATATCTTCTTGGCTTAAATCCATGCCTAATCGTTTATTTAATTGTTCCGGCTCGGTTTCAATAACTCTTTTTTCATCGGATCTAAAATCATCTTCCACTGTACCTTCTAGCACTGTCCCGCCGGCATAACGTTCAAGCAGGTGAGCTGCCCGGGCAGAAGCCTCTTCTACTCTTCCGGAATCAACCCCTTTTTCAAAACGTGTACTCGATTCACTGCGCACCCCCATGTCTTTTGATGCTTTGCGAACACGGGAAGAATTGAAATACGCTGCTTCAAGCAGAATCGTTGTTGTATCTTCCTGTACTTCAGAAAAGGCACCACCCATTACTCCGGCCAAAGCTGTCGGTTCTTTACCGTTTGTTATAACCATATGTTCTGCAGAAAGGGTGCGTACTTCTTCATCAAGTGTTGTGATGGTTTCCTCTTCGTTTGCCCGTCTTACTACTACTTCATTGGATCCAAACCGATCGAAATCAAAAGCGTGCAGCGGCTGTCCATATTCGAGCAGCACATAATTTGTAATATCGACGACATTATTTATCGGACGTATTCCTGCAGCTGTGAGGCGATTTTGCATCCATAATGGTGATGGTCCAATCGATATATCTTGAATAATTTTTGCCCCGTAGTACGGATTGTCTTCTGGTACATCCACCTGAACAGATACAGCTTCTGCTGCAGATTGGTCAGCCGCTGTGAACGTACAGTCCGGCTGATGTACTTCCCGATCTAAAAGAGCAGCCATTTCGTAAGCAATCCCTATCATGCTAAGACAATCTGCCCGGTTTGGGGTAAGGTCCAACTCTAATACGGTATCACGAAGACCCAGTTCTTCTACAGCATCCTCTCCTACTTTTGCACTTTCAGGAAAAACATATATGCCGTCTATAAATTCTTTGGCAACCAGCTTTTGCTCAATGCCAAGCTCTTGCAACGAGCAGATCATTCCTTCTGAAGGCTCTCCTCTTAATTTTGTTTTTTTAATTTTCATGCCTCCAGGAAGGACAGCTCCTGGCTTAGCTACGGCCACTTTTTGACCCGCTGCTACGTTGGGCGCACCGCATATAATTTGAGCTGTTTCTTCGCCAGTATTGACCTGGCAGACATTCAATTTATCTGCATTAGGATGCTGCTCACATGCCTCTACATAACCGACTTCCACCTGTTCTAATCCTTCACTTCTCGGGTGAAGTACGTCTACTTCCACCCCGCCCCGCGTTAATTTTTCTGCTGTTTCTTCTACTGTTAAATCATCTATATCAACATAATCTTTCAACCACTGATATGAAACAAGCATACCGAATGCCTCCTTAAGCCCGTTTAAATTGTTCTAAAAATCGGATGTCATTAGTGTAAAAGTGACGGATATCGTCAATTCCGTATTTCAGCAAAGCAAAACGCTCCACTCCCATTCCAAACGCAAAGCCGCTGTATTCATTAGAGTCAAAGCCGCTAAACTCTAAAACGTTCGGATGGACCATGCCGGCGCCTAATACTTCAATCCAGCCGGAATTTTTACATACCCGGCAGCCCGTTCCTCCGCAAATACCACAGGATACATCAACTTCTACGGAAGGTTCCGTAAAAGGAAAAAAGCTTGGACGAAGGCGGATGCTTCGTTCCGGGCCAAAATATTTTTTTACAAATGCTTCGAGAGTTCCTTTTAAGTCACTCATCCGTACATTTTTATCAACATATAATCCTTCTATCTGCATAAATTGATGGGAGTGGGTCGCATCATCATCATCGCGTCGGTACACTTTACCGGGACAAACAATCTTAACCGGCCCCTGTCCATGATGTTTTTGCATGGTTCTTGCTTGTACAGGTGAAGTCTGTGTTCGAAGAAGCATATCATGTGTCACATAAAAAGAATCTTGCATATCACGGGCCGGATGGTCAGGCGGAAGGTTCAGCGCTTCAAAATTGTAATAATCTGTTTCGACTTCAGGACCTTCGGTTACCTGAAATCCTAACCCGATAAAAATGTCTTCAATTTCTTCTACTACTGCTGTGAGAGGGTGACGCGCCCCCCGCTTTATTTCTTTTCCTGGAAGAGTAACATCAATGCTTTCTTCCTTCAGCTTTTCCTCGAGAGCTATTTCTTCGAGCTCTGTTGTTTTTGCTTCTAGACTGCTCTGAATTTCTTCGCGGATTTCATTTGCTTTCTGCCCTACTTTCGGGCGCTCTTCAGCAGACAATTTACCCATTCCGCGCAAAACCTCTGTAATTGGACCTTTTTTCCCTAAGTATTTCACACGGATATTGTCTAACGCTTTGACGGTGTCTGCTTCTTTAATTTCCTGCAGCGCTTCTTTTCCTAATTCCTGAAGCCGTTCTATCATATGAGATCCTCCTTGTCTATTTATAACAATCATTTTTTTAGCAAAAAATTTGGCTTTCTCTTTGTCTAAATGGTAGAAGCTTCGTCTTTTTAGACTTTCAAAGTATAAGAAAAGCGCAAGCGCCTTGCTCACGAGCGACAAGTCCTGGAGGGTCGGCATATGGAAAGCTGATCTTTGCTTTCCATTGACGAACCGAAGGAATCTCGAGCGAGTAGGCGCTTGTGCTAGACATGTAAACCGCCAACTATTTATAATTTCTTATCATTTAAAAAAACCCCCGTCCTCTTGTAAGGGACGAAGGTTCGCGGTACCACCCTTGTTAACTGCAAAACGAAATCAGCAGTTCACTTCATTTCAGATAACGGATTTTCCGGGACACCTTAACAGTAGATAATAAAGTTCTGCGTTCCAGTGCCGGCTCCAGAGTGAATTCGATCAGCCCTTCCATAGGAATGCTTTCAGTCAGCGGCATTCCATCCCTGCATGGCGGTCTCTGATTTACTACTCTCTTTCACAGCCTTTTTATTATGTTATGTTTTTTGAAAGTCTGTATGAGAAAACTCGTGCTGCCGCCTTTTAAAAACGGCCCCCCTGCGGCGGCAGGGGCCATCATATGTTCTGAACGTTAAAAGCCAGCGATTTTTTATTTATTCATTTTATACTATTTTACAGTTTAAAAAATTTTCGTTTCCTTTGCAAGGAAATTTCTTTGTCTTTTATGAGATTAATGAAAAAGTTTTAAATGATATAACAAGATGCCTGCTGCCACAGAAACATTTAAAGACTCAGCATTTCCATAAATCGGAACATAAATATTTTGATCCGTCTTCTCCAGCCATTTTTCCTGCACTCCTGCTCCTTCATTTCCGACAATAAGAGCGAAACCATTTTGAGCTTCTATTGCTGTATGAGTTGTTCCCTGATTTAAAGAAGTACCGAAAACAGGAATATTTTTCGTTTGGCATGCTTCTATCCATTTTTCAATATCACCTTTTATAACAGGAAGATGAAACAAAGAACCTTGTGTCGCTCGTATAACTTTATCATTATAAGGATCAACTGTTCCTTCTCCTAAAACAACGGCAGAAGCACCGACTGCATCTGCAGTTCGTATCATTGTTCCCAGATTGCCCGGGTCCTGAACACCGTCAATAAACAAATAACAGCCTAGCTCTTGTATGCTCAACGACTCTTCTTGTTTTGGAAGGCTGCAAACAGCCAATATCCCTTGAGGTGTTTCGGTACTGCTCATTTCTTTCATAACTTGCTCTGTGACAAGTGATATTCCCGCTCCTGAATGGTTGGATGGAATATTTTTATTATCCTCTGCAATGATTGCCTGTACTTTTATGTTATGACGAAGCGCTTCTTCCACAAGATGAAAGCCTTCTATAACAAACAAACCTTCTTTTTCTCTTTGTTTTCTTTTTTGAAGCCGTTTTATTCGTTTTACTAAAGGATTTTTCACTGATTCAATTTTCTTCACTAGCTTTCCCTTCCCTTACATGCTGCTCATCAACCAGCTGTCATAGCACATGTCCAAATATTAGACGTTAAGAGCCCGAAAAGTATATATTTTCTTCCAGCTTCTCATACTACAGATATCGACGTATGTTGATATTACTATTTTATCACAAATAGGAGGGAACAAGGATGTCCTTTAATCTGCGCGCAGCCATTTTACAAAATGTTTCAGGTCATAATGAAGAACAGGTCGAAGCCACCATTCAAGATGCCGTTCAAAGCGGAGAAGAAAAAATGCTTCCCGGCCTTGGGGTTTTGTTTGAAGTGTTTTGGAATCATGCGGATGAACAGGAAAAAGAGCAGGTTATTTCCCAAATTGCAGATGGATTGAAGTAACAACGAATCAAGAAAAGAGCCGTCCTGAGTCAAAGGACGGCTCTTTTCAGGGCGCTGCTCTCCTCGTGAGTCCTCCGCAAAATCATTCAAACAAACAGAAAGAGCCTTTGTTTTGCCCAATTTCATGCTTCGAATACTAGCGGAATAGGAGACTCTTTAATCCACAACTCTCTTCCTTAAACGGTTATTATGAATCGAATGTAATGGATCGAACAGTGTCTGCATCTAGTTTTTTCGTCACTTCTACAAGCAGCTGCACCGCATGTTCGAAATCATCACGATGTAAAATAGCAGCATGAGTGTGGATATAACGAGTTGGAACAGTTATAGCTAGGGAAGGCACCCCATCACCGGATAGATGGATAGATCCAGCATCTGTTCCGCCGCCGCTCATCGCTTCAAACTGGAATGGAATGTTATGTTCCTCAGCAATGTCTGTTACAAAGTCACGCAGCCCTTTGTGAGACACCATAGACCGATCAAATACTAATACTTGTGGTCCTTTACCGATTTCAGCTGTGGCATCATTATCCGAAACTCCCGGCGTATCACCAGCAATACCTACGTCAACGGCAAATCCAATATCGGGAGTAATCTTGTGAGAAGCTGTTTTGGCGCCGCGAAGTCCTACTTCTTCTTGTACAGCCCCTACACCATACACTTCATTAGCATGATCTTCATCCTTGAGACGCTTCAATACTTCAATTGCGATCGCACAGCCAATTCGGTTATCCCATGCTTTTGCCATCATCAGCTTTTCATTATTCATAACCGTAAAATCACAAATCGGCACTACTGAATCCCCAGGGCGAACCCCAAAACTTTCTGCTTCTTCCTTGCTAGAAGCACCGATATCGATAAACATATCTTTGATTTCAACTGCTTTTTTTCGTTGATCAGCTGGAAGAATATGCGGCGGCTTGGATCCAATTACACCGACAATATTTCCTTTTCTAGTCATTATGTTGACTCGTTGAGCAAGCATAACCTGGCTCCACCAGCCGCCCACTGTTTCGAATTTCAAAAAGCCTTTATCATCAATATGGGTAATCATAAAACCAATCTCGTCCAAGTGACCTGCAATCATAATACGCGGTCCGCCAGCTTTTCCAGTCTTTTTCGCAATGAGACTGCCAAGTTGATCATTCGTTATCTCATCTGCATAAGAAGAAATATGCTTTTTCATAACTTCGCGGGCTTCTTTTTCATTACCAGGAATTCCATTTGCATCCGTTAATTCTTTTAACATCTGTACCGTTTGATCCATTTCCGCCACTATTTATTCCTCCTTGGTTTATGTAATCATTTCATATTTTTTCCTTCTTTTAGTATATAAGTATCTTTTTTTATACTCAAACGTTTTGGATTATTTTTTCTCTGGATTAGTATCCTTCTGTTTGTCTTTTATGATTCATTTCATTTTTTTCTAGATAAGCTCGTTCTACTTCTTCATTGGAAAATCCAAGCAGCATACCAAGTTGAAGGTATTCCTGAAATAATTCGATGTACGTTTGTTTTTCCGTTTTTTTAGTAAGAGCAGCAGCTGCTTGAAATACTGCCTGAAACTGCCCGCTTAACGATCGTTCATTTTTTTCTGTCTGGAACGGAACTTCTTCCCACCCCTTATCAATACCGATAGAAAGAATAAAATGAAGCCCATCTACATACTCTTCGAGAATCACTGCTTGACTGGAAGCGGGCTTGTGACTCCAATACTTAAAGCAGCGGGTTTCATTAGCAAGCTCGGCCGCTTCTACTTGAAAAGCAAGCATTTTATCTATAAAAATGTCTTCTCTTTTCAAGTCATGCTCTTTTAATATTCGTTCATCTAATGTTCGCTGAATTGAAAATAATTGTTTCATTATATATCTTTTCCCTTCTGACGTATTTTCTATTAAAATGAAACTAAAATAGTTTTTTCTCGTAAATTAATGACAGGAAATTTGCAGGAATACACAAGGGGAGGAATTTATCGTGGCTCTTTTGATACGAGCACTTATTCTTATTGCATTAATCATATTAATTTATGCTGTTATTAAATACATTTTAAATCCAAAACGCAAGCTTGAATTAGCACATGAAAAGAGTAACTTTTACTTTTTAGACGAAATAAAAAATGTGCGGAAAAATTTTTTAATTACTTACAAAGGTGTCATGTTTGAAGGAGAAAAATATTTAGGAACGACCGAGCAGGCATTTGATATTGTCTCTGTATCCGTATGGGTAAAAAACAAAGACAAACTCCAAGGTCTCCAGCGCAAAGATTTTTCATTTCTAGAAAACGAAATCCGACAGCATTACCCCCATGCTCATATAGAATGGAAAAGCCCTATCAAAGAGTTTATCAAGCAAACAGAAAAAGATTAAGAGTCGTTTTTTAAATAAGCAAGAAAGCAGCAGTCTATGGTGTAAGAAAAGCGAAAAAAGTCTCACTCAGGAACGAGCCGACGCTAGAGAGACATTAAAAGGTTATATTTTTATGAAGAAAAGAACCAGTATTCCATGTAAAAACAGAAGAAAAGGAATACCTATAAAAAAACGTTTATGTTTTGTTTTGTGCCGAAACATATGCATCGCTGCAAACATTCCAGCGCTTCCACCAACTGCAGCTAAACACAAAAGTCTGTGCTCGCTGATACGATAAGTTCGTCGGCGGGCTTTTCGTTTGTCGGCACTCATCGTGATAAAAGCCGCCAAATTGATAGCTAGCATATAATATAATACTAAGATTTCCATTGCCTTTCCCCTCTCCCTCTTTTCTCTTTTTGCATATGGATAAAATTAATTTGCTGATTTATCTTATCTTGGCTTGCCGCCGGATTCTTAGGCCAAAAAGTAAAAAAGGGTCCAGGAAAATTGATAGATTCCCAGACCCCTTTTATTCTTTATTTCAAGTTTGCTTTTGCTTTTTCAGCAAGCTCTGTGAAACCTTTTTCATCGTTTACGGCAAGATCAGCGAGCATTTTGCGGTTCACATTAATGTCAGCTTGCTTCAATCCGTACATAAGACGGCTGTAAGAAAGACCGTTCATACGAGCAGCCGCATTGATACGTGTAATCCAAAGCTTACGGAAGTCACGCTTACGTTGACGGCGATCCCGGTATGCATATTGCAGGGATTTCATAACTTGCTGACGTGCTGTCTTAAACAAGCTGTGCTTTGAACCACGGTATCCTTTTGCTAGTTTTAATACTTTATTACGACGACGACGAGTCACATATCCGCCTTTTACTCTTGGCATCGTCTATCCCTCCTTCGATTTCATCAGTTGTTTTCGTTTTATTTGTCGTACGGCATTAGGTTTGCAATGCGCTTTTGATCAGATTTATCTACAATACCTTGTTTGCTGAGACGGCGCTTTTGCTTTTGGGATTTGTTACGGAACAAGTGGCTTGTGAATGCATGGCTGCGCTTCAACTTGCCAGTACCTGTTTTTCTAAAACGTTTTGCTGCACCGCTATGAGTCTTCATTTTAGGCATGAGTAATTTCCTCCTTGTCACTAGTTAAATTCTACTTGTTGTCTTTTTCCGACTTTGGCGCCAGCATCAAAAACATGCTCCGCCCTTCCATCTTCGGCTTCGTTTCTACCGTAGCCACGTCTTCACATTCTTGGGCCATGCGCTCTAATACTTTTTTGCCGATATCAGAGTGTGTGATCATACGTCCGCGGAAACGAATAGCCGCTTTCACTTTATCACCCTTGTTCAAGAACTTACGAGCATTGCGAAGCTTCGTGTTAAAATCATGTTCTTCAATATTAGGGCTTAGGCGTACTTCTTTCACGTTAATTACTTTTTGCTTCTTTCGAGCCTCTTTATCTTTCTTTTGCTGCTCGAAACGGTACTTTCCGTAATCCATAATACGGCAGACCGGCGGCTTCGCATTTGGAGCCACAAGTACTAAATCAAGGTTAGCTTTATCAGCCAAATCCAGCGCTTCGCTTTTCGATTTAACGCCAAGCTGGTCGCCGTTAGCATCGATCAGGCGTACCTCACGCGCACGGATTCCATCATTAACCTTCATATCATTACGAATAATGAGCCACCTCCAAAAATTTTACCAATAAAAAGCAGTTAACTGCGCATTAGAAAAACTCAGCTTTCCGCCAAGTTCAAATGACGGAAGCCTTAGTCTTTTCTTATACTTTATACTTTAAGTTAAAGTTTCTTTTTAAAGTATAAAAAAAGCAGGCACACATACTGCGCCCACACGATGATCGTTTCTCACTATTCATGGAAATCACCACAACCTGCCAACAGCCCGGGGCGTCAGTCAGGTGAGAAGCGGGCGCTTCTGCTTGTTTTGGTTTCGTTTTTCATTACTCATTAACGTTACCATACGCATTAGGTGCTGTCAAACACTGAAAACACCACTTGATTATCGTAACGAAAATTATTAAAACATGCAACCTTTATTTATGAAAAGCTCCTTGTATTTGCACCACCCACATATATCTCTTCCACTTGAAAGGGGGAACGCTGAAATAGTATCCCTGCATAGAAAAATTATATGAAAAAACTGCCTGCCAGATCCATACATGGCAAGCAGTTTCATCTATTAATCCAGGCTGCGTGTATCTATTTTTTCTTTTATTTCCTTTACAAAATCAGCTAATGCTGCGGATTTTGAATCATTTTGTCCGTAGCGGCGCACGTTGACAGCTTCTGCTTCGATTTCCTTGTCTCCGAGTACAAGCATATAAGGAACTTTTTTCATTTGTGCTTCCCGGATTTTATAGCCGATTTTTTCATCACGAGTATCGACTTCCACCCTTACACCTGCTTTACGCAGCTCATCTTCTACTTTGCGAGCATAATCGAGGTGGGCTTCAGCTGATACTGGAATCACTTTTGCTTGTACAGGAGCAAGCCAAGTCGGGAAAGCACCTTTGTATTCTTCTAATAAAAATGCGATAAAACGCTCCATCGTCGATACAATACCGCGGTGAATAACAACAGGCCGGTGTTCCTGCCCATCTTCTCCGATATAAGTAAGATCGAACCGCTCTGGGAGATGGAAGTCTAATTGAACAGTAGATAACGTTTCGTCTTTTCCAAGCGCTGTTTTCACTTGCACGTCAAGCTTTGGTCCATAAAAAGCTGCTTCGCCATCTGCTTCGACGTACTCGACTCCCATGTCATCCATTGCTTCTTTCAGCATGGCTTGTGCTTTTTCCCACATTTCGTCGTTGTCCACATACTTTTCTTTATCTTCTGGATCACGGTAAGAGAGACGGAAATAGTAATCGTCGAGTCCAAAATCTTGATATACATTCTTAATCAGCTCTACCACCCGGATAAATTCAGACTTCAGCTGATCCGGACGAGCAAAAATATGAGCATCATTTAATGTCATCGCACGTACACGTTGAAGTCCAGCCAGAGCACCTGACTTTTCATAACGGTGCATCATTCCAAGCTCGGCAATTCGAACGGGGAGATTTCGATAACTATGGAGCTGGTTTTTATACACCATCATATGGTGCGGACAGTTCATCGGCCGGATAACCAATGTTTCATTATCCATTTCCATTGGCGGGAACATATCATCTTGATAATGATCCCAGTGTCCGGATGTTTTATACAATTCAGAGCTTCCAAGTACAGGGGTATAGACATGATCATAACCGAGACGTTCTTCGATGTCTACGATATAGCGCTCAATAGTCCGGCGGATCGTTGCCCCTTTCGGAAGCCATAACGGCAGACCCTGTCCAACTTTTTGGTTTACAGAGAAAATCTCGAGTTCTTTGCCAAGTTTACGATGGTCACGTTCTTTTGCCTCTTCGAGCATTTTAAGGTGCTCTTCTAGTTCCGATTGTTTAAAGAAGGCTGTTCCGTAAATACGCTGCAGCATTTTATTATTGCTGTCTCCGCGCCAGTAAGCACCAGAAATGCTCATTAATTTAAATTTTTTCAATTTAGAAGTGCTTGGTACATGAACGCCGCGGCATAAATCGAAAAACTCTCCTTGCTCATATATGGTGAGTGTTTCTCCTTCAGGAATGTCGTCAATTAATTCTATTTTCAAGTCGTCCCCGATTTCTCTGTAAATCTCTTTAGCCTTTTCACGACTGACTTCTTTTCGAACCACTTCATGATTCTCATCGATGATTTTTTTCATTTCTTTTTCTATTTTCGGTAAGTCTTCTGGTGTTAATTGATGAGGCATATCAATATCATAATAAAAACCATGTTCGATAACCGGCCCTACGCCAAGTTTCACATCATCAAATAAACGTTTTACAGCCTGTGCCATCAAATGCGCTGTACTGTGACGCAGAATTTCAAGGCCTTCTTCATTTTTTGAGGTAATGATTTCAATGTTTCCGTCTTTATAAATAGCTGTTTTAAGATCGATCGGTTCACCATTTAATTTTCCAGCTAAAGCTTGCTTTTTAAGCCCCGGGCTGATGGAGGATGCGATTTCTTCTGTCGTAACACCCTCTTCAAATGACTTGACATTTCCATCTGGAAAAGTGATATTTACGTTATTTGCCACACTAAGTCCCTCCTATTTTTCGTTATGATGAGCGTTTTGAGCCAATGTAAATAAAAAAACCCCTTCTCTTAAGAAGGGGCGATGAAAGTCCGCGGTTCCACCCTTGTTACACATTAATGATAATTTTATATCTTACCGTGTGATCTCAAGACCGGGATAACGACCGGCAGACGTCAGTGCTTAATTAGAAGGCTCTATTATGTATGACGATCTGTCATCACTTTTGAACAAAGCTCACGGTTGGTGAGAATCTGTTCAGCACTGCTGCTCCAAGGCGGTAAGAAACAAGACCTTTACAGAAAGCTTTCAGCCAAGACTTCCTTCTCTGTTCTAAAGGAGAATTTGTTTCTCATGTCCTTTTCTAAGCATGTTTCATAACGATAACTTCTTTAGTCATTATAGAGAGACTTTCCAGGAAAATCAACCTCTCATTAAGAAAAGTTCAAGCACTCTGAAAGAAGAAAGGCCGATTTAGATTAAACAGTTCATGAAAGCAGCATCGGAGTTACAGATGCTGCCGTTGTTCATGGAAGTCTGTCTTTAAGTAAAAAGCTGTTTCAAAGGCTGGCAGTTCTGTCAGTCTTTGAAACAGCTGGAGTAGAGTTATTCAAGGATCTTTATATTTACTTTTTTGTTTCCCCATTGCAAGGCTTCGCTGCGATCGGAGAAAAATACATCGATTTTATTTCCTTTTATTGCACCGCCTGTGTCCCCTGCAACCGCTGTACCGTAACCTTCAACGTGTACCTCTGTCCCAAGTGGAATAACGTCCGGGTCAACAGAAATTACTTTTTTATCCGGATTTGCTTTCAAATTAATACCTGTGGCTGTAATTCCAGAACACCCACTGCAATTAGCTGTATACGCTGTAGAGGAAACCGTCATTTCACGAGCAGCTTTTTGTTCGGATTCCTTCTCTGACGTGCTTTCAGAAGAACTAGAAGACACAGAACCGTCTCTTGTAACATCAAGTTCCTGGTTTGGATATATCGTATTTGAAGAAAGATCGTTCCAGCTTTTCAGTTCAGAAACAGAGATATCATGATTTAATGCTATCCGATATAATGTGTCGCCGCTTTGAACTGTATATGTATTAGAAGCCTCAGCATCGTCGATTGATACACCAATAAGTAATGCAACCGCCATTGTCGTTACTGAAATTAATTTCTTCAAAAAAATCCACTCCCTTTTTTATCCTGCATTAGTAAATTTATCATAGTAATATTACAATAGTGTCTCAACCAATTTCCGTTTCGATTACACTATCATTACCATGACGAAATATATTACTTGGCCTAAGGTGTTACAATGATTAAAAGTGACTGTCAATGAAGGAGGTTCATCATGGAATATATTGCAGTATTTGACGTGGGCACATCAGCTATAAAAGGATTACTCATTCAAAAAGACGGCCGCATTTTCGAAGAGCGTTCTGCAGTCATTCATACATACAAAGGAAAACATGGGGAAAAAGAACAAAACCCCGAAGAATGGTGGACTGGCATGATGTCTATTACAAGAGGATGGTTCGAGGAAAAGAATATACCTCCAGAGTCAGTGAAAGCTGTCACATTCAGCGGTCAAATGGAAAATGTCATTTTAATTCGAGAAGGAGAAAACACAGAGCGAGCTATTTTATATTCTGATATGAGAGCTGAAGAAGAAGCCAGCTGGATTCAGAGAGAACGTTCAGATTTACCGGACATTACAGCTAATGCTGTATCGGCCTCGACTCCGCTGGCCAAATTGCTTTGGTTGAATAAAAGAGAGAAAAAACCCGCCTCTGTCGTTTTCAGTGCAAAAGATTATCTCATTTATAAACTTACCGGAGTTATCACAACAGACAGTGTAACCGGTGCAACGACAGGTATGATGGATATCCAAACGAGAACATGGCACCCTGGTATACTGGAATCTTTCGGGATTGATCATTTCACCCTTCCGGCATTATTGTCACCTAATGATGCGGCTGGAAACGTATTGCCCAGCGGGAATAGCGGTTTTCACGCAAACACTCCCGTTCTTTGCGGTGCAGGGGATGCAGGAGCAAGCACCATGGGGGCAGGAGCGATTCATGATGGTGACAGCTATTTTTACATTGGTACAACGGGCTGGGCTGCAGCTCCAACAAAAAGTCATTCCCCAAAAACCACTGGTGTTTTCACACTAGCCCATGTGATACAAAATATGAATATCTCAATAGCTCCTCTTTTGAATGCAGGCAATGTCTACGAGTGGACGAAAAACACATTTATGCCGGAGAGCTCGTATGAAACATTTGAAAATACTATTTCACAGTCTAAACCAGGTGCGGGCGGTCTTGTCTTTTTGCCTTATATTCATGGAGAAAGGTTCCCGGTTCAAGATAGCAATGCGAAAGGAATATATTTTGGTATCCAAGCGAATACAAGCCAAGCTGATTTTATGAGAGCTTCATTAGAAGGAATCTGTTATTCTTTACGGCATATTGCTGAAACAATCATAGAGGCAAAGGAAGGAAAAATCATTTTAATCGGCGGTGGAGCAAAAAGTAAATCATGGTGCCAAATACTTGCTGACATAACAAATAAAACAGTGAGTGTACCAGAAAATAGTGAATACCTGCCGGCTGTTGGCATAGCATCTACTGCTTTTCTCTATCTTGGCTGGGTGAAAGACGCTCGACAATTTGTTGACAGCTATATTACTTGTCTTCAAGCAGACATATACCGACCCAATCAAAAGAACACAAACGTATATGAAATACGTTATAAACAATATGTAAAACTTTACCCAAGAACGAGAGACATTTAACGAAAAGCTTTTCAACCCGTCTCTAGGTGACTGTTCATTATATTTAGCTGTACTAAAAGGTAGTGCTTCAGCTGAAGTTAATAAAATAATGCAGCCGCCCCGCCTCTGTTGTTATTATTACGATATATATTAGAAACATAAAAGCCTGGACTCGAACAGTTCCAGGCTCTTGCATATATTTATACTTTGCTCATCTATTCTCTGCTCTTATCTGCTTTAGTGTTAATCCTTCATTAAGCCATTGTCTGCTTATTCTTCGAGTACTCCTTCTTCTTCATAGTAACGTTTGGCTCCTTCATGAAGAGGTATGTCTGCTAGTTCTGTAGTAGCTTCTTCTAAATCCATCTGTTCCACAATAGTATGAGAATCTTCAAGTTGGTCTAGGTTTTCCCAAAATGTTTTTGTCATTTCATACACCATATCTTCATCAAGAGAAGCGTCTGTCATCAGCATCATTTTGATCCCTAACGTTTCTACGTCTTCTTCCTGGTTTTCATAAGTATCAGCAGGAATCGTAACTTCAGAGTACCAAGGGTATTCTTCCATCAATGATGAACGTACGTCTTCATCAATACCAATTAGTTTACCGCCAGCAGTAGAAGTCATTTCGGTGACTGCAGCGGTTGGCAGACCTGCCTGAATCAATGCTCCGTCAATTTGTTTATTTCGCATTAAGTCAATCGCTTCGTCAAAGCCGACAAAATTTTCTTCGATCCCACCAGGATAGTCAATACCATATTCAGGCAGAATAATACTTGATTCTACTTCAGGTGTGCTTCCCGAAGCACCCGGAGCAAACTTTTTGCCCTCAAGATCTGCAACGGAATCAATTCCAGCTTCTTCACGCACAACGAATTGGTTCGGGTTATAATATAGGCCAGCCATAATGCGGACATCATCATACTGACGATCGGTAAAACCTCTCTCTCCATTATATGCTTCCCAAATAATGCCTGAAGTAGCAAAAGATATATGGCCTTCTCCTTCTTTTAACATATTAAGATTTTCTACTCCGCCATTGGACCCTTGTGCATTAACCCGTACGTTGTCCATTTCATCGTTCCATAGATTAGCCATCGCAGAACCTAAAGGATATATAGTTCCTGTTGTACTTGCTGTGGGAAAGTTCAGATCTTGTACGTCAGAACCATTTTCGTCTCCACTTTCTGCATTTTCAGGGGATTCCTCATTCTCCCCGCCGCAAGCAGCCGCCATTACCGTTACTGCTGCAAGAGAGCCAGTCATCACCAATTTTTTAATAGAAAATTTCTCCATAGTAAACATCCTTTCTTCTGTCATTCTTCTATTAACTGTGTACTGCTGCGGATGATTCTTTTCGGTTATTTTTAGTTATTATTCCCTGCCAAACCAATATAAAAGTTATGATACAAACACCAGCACCATCTGTCCAAATACCAGGTGCGATCATGACCAGCCCTGCTAAAACTAGTAAGACGCGATGAAAGAGAGAAGTTCGTGTAAGCAGCCATCCTTGCAGTCCAGATGCTAAAGCCATGGCACCAATCACCGCTGTTATAACTGGAAAAATGCTCGCAGAAAATTCTGTTCCTCCACCGAGCAAAAGAGCAGGCTCGTAAATAAAGAAAAACGGAAGTAAAAATCCTGTCAAAGCGAGCTTAACAGCTGTTAAAGATACTTTGTTCTGGTCTATTTCGGCAATCCCCGCAGCAATATATGACGCAAGAGCTACCGGAGGTGTAATATTGGACAGGCATGCATAGATCAAAACAAACATGTGAGCGGCAAGCGGCTGTACACCAAGGTCTACTAAAACAGGTGCCGCTACTGTTGCAACAATAACGTAAGCAGCTACTCCAGGTACTCCCATGCCTAAGATGATGCTCATCAGCATGACTAAAACACCGGCAAGAAGCAAACTTTCATTTGTATATTCCATAATCGTGTATCCAAAGGTCAGTCCAAGACCAGTTAAAGATACGGTACCGATAATAATGCCAATGACAGCGCAAGCTACCCCTACACCGACTGCTCCCTTTGCTCCTTCCTCCAAAGCCTGAAGGGTTTTTTTCAGCCCCATTCTTGTTTCTTTTCGAAACCAGCTGGCCAAAACACAAGCAATAATAGAAAACACAGCAGTATACAGAGGCGTATAACCTAAAAATAACAATGTTACCAGCACAATGAGAGGTAAAGACAGATGCCCCTGCTTTTTTAAAACTTCCTTGATTTTCGGAATGTTTTCCCGGGAAATACCCTTTAATCCGAGCCGTTTCGCTTCAAAATGAACGACAAGAATCAACGTTAAATAGTATAAAAGAGCAGGAATGAATGCGGCGATAAGTACAGTAGTATAAGGAACACCAAGATATTCTGCCATAACAAAACCAGCGGCCCCCATTATCGGGGGAGCAAATTGACCGCCTGTAGAAGCCACTGCCTCCACAGCTGCTGCAAATCTTGATTTGTACCCGTTTCTTTTCATCATCGGAATAGTAATGGTTCCAGTGGTAGCCACATTTGCGAGAGCGCTTCCATTAATCATCCCCATTAAGCTGCTAGCAAGAACAGCAACTTTTGCAGGTCCCCCGGGTGATCGTCCTGCAATGGTTAAAGCCAGATCGTTAATAAAATGGCTGAAACCGCTGATACGCAAAAAAGCTCCAAACAAAATAAAAAGAAAAACGAAAGTAGCGGAAACACCTATCGCTATTCCAAATATACCTTGACTTCCCCAAAACATATGGTCGATAACTCTATTTATACTAAAACCGCTATGACTAAAATCCCCAGGAAAATAGTTGCCAAAGAAATTGTAAAGAAGAAAAATTAGTGCAAGAACAGCTAGATTTCCAACTACTCTGCGTGCAGCCTCAAATATCATGAGTATGCCTGCCGCACCAAATATGTAATCTTGCGGCAGTAAAAAACCGCCTCTTAAAACTACTGCTTCATAATTCCAAAGAAAATAACCAAATGATATTATCGTTAAGATAATGCATAATACATCAAATATTTTCGGAGATTTAAGTGCTGCTTCTTTTCTTTTTTTCCATGCCGGAAACAATAAGAAAGCCATAACTAACAAAAAAACAATGTGCCATGCGCGTAGTTTGATCGCATCAAACGTGCCCGTTCCGGCTGCATATAGTTGAAAAATCGACCATAGAATGGCAAAAGCAGACACAAAAAAAGCCGCTTTCCCTATGTATTCTCTTTTATTAGAATTTTCCCCTTTTTCAGCAGTCTTCTCCGCTTTTTCTGATGATTTTTTCATCGATGCCTCCCCCTTTTACACTGTTAGGAATATAAACATAACGTAGGTGAACAGTATAAGATAATTTTGACAAAATCAAAGTTTATCTAAAAAGTGGAAAACATAACAGCGGTATTTCCCTTTCACTTTAATACTGTAACTCTTCAGGGCTTTAATGCATTCAAGAATTTTTCCACAACTTCTTCTATCATATCATATCCGTAAAGGCATTTGTTCCACTTTTTTACGGAAGAATAAAAAACTCCAACAGATCAGGTTGGAGTTTTTTCCTGTAAGGATTTTACATTATTATTCTATAAATTTTTATCCTTTAATGGCCATTCAGACCGAGGGTGAGTTATCAATTTTTCTTGAAAAATCATTTCAAACGTTTGTACGGTCCCTTCCTCTCCATCAGCGTATATGTGAAGTTCTTTTGGGGCTAGGCTTACTGCAGGACTGACTGCCATATATTCAAAGGGCAGGCTTTTTTCAAACACTAGCGTTGGTTCTAAATGATGAAGCCTCGTCCATTGATCTACCGGTTTTAAGTGCTTATCGAGAAATACAGGTTTTTCTTTTAATAATACATGAAGCACGGAACATAACGAAGCAGTATACTTCAAATAATGACGGCAAGCTTCAATCATTGTTTGGTATTCTTGTTCCCATTTGTATTCATCAATAGCTGCTGACGCCGCTTTCATGAGCAGGTGATGATAATTACCAAGCCGAAATGTCAGCATTGGGTCCCATTGTATGACGTCATTGTTTTTTATTTCTTCTGTTAATTCATGATAAACAAAATGCTTTCGTTGTTGTAACAGATTGGTTTCTGGCACTTCTTCTCGTTCTCCTTCAAGGAGAGAGTGGGCAATTTCAGTGATTGCAGGGGCCTCTTCTCTATAAAAAAAGGTCCGTTCAATATGTTCTTTTACCCAATACAGTTCTTTCTCTTCAATCATATAATCACATAGAGAAGAAGCAAGGTAAGGTATTATGCTCTCCTGCCATTGGTCTTCTGTTCCATCAAACTCCCATAGAACCCTCTCTTTATGTTTGTAGAGTTCACCTGTATATATACCTTTTCGCTCCCATTCCTCCTTTTCCTTACTAAACCAATCAAAGATTACTTCACTATCTGTTTCACATGCAAAACCGATCGAGAACAATCCTTCATTCCCCCCTGCTCACAAGACATGTCTTAATCCGAATTTTCATATAGGAGAGCCCCAGCTTGTAAGGCTGGTCCAGTTTTATACCTTGTTTACCATTGCAATCGTCTGCTCTGTTTTTATACCTATGGAAGAAGAAAGATAAAAATGCCTAAAATCAACGCAGAAATAGGAAAACCTTCCAGATTTCTTTCCAGAAGGTCGTTTTAAATGGCATTTTAAACTGTGTATTCGTACTTCAAATGGGCAAACGTTTATAAGGGCTTTAATTTTTCGGCTGGAATTCTGCATGTTTAATAAAGGTTCTTTCGTCTTCAATTAATCCGCAAGCGCCGCATTGAATTTTTCGGGATGGACCATTGTAGCTGATATGAAACGAATCCATATTATCATTAGTGTATTGTTGAACCACTTCACCAGACTGCGGATCCAGTTTGACGGGCGTTGCCATTTGTTCAATAATGTTAAAACGCGACCGATTACTTTTACAATTTGGGCAAAGGTAAGGTTTTGTCAATTAGGACACCTCCAATGGTTATATTGCCCAATTTATTTCTGCTTATTACCATTTTTAATGAAAATACCATTTCAGGTTTATCCGCAAAAACAATAACTATAGGACTGCTCGAGTTCACAGGGAAAAAAGGACAGTCTTATTCTTATTCACAATGTACCCCCAGCCAATCGTTACCAGAAAAACTTTCCTCGTGTATAAAAAAACGCTTATCCTCATGAAAACTCTAAAAAGAGTCTTCATAGGACAAACGTTTTTTTATCTGTCTATTGTTTAGTTTTGCATCACAAAATCTTTATCTGCTTTAGATTGCCCGTCAAAGCGCCGAAGAATATTATATTTTGTATCACGCTGTGCTGGTATCTTACCGGCTTCGCGGATAAGCTGCAAAATTTGGTTCGTGTTTACTTTATGAGTCGTCCCTGCAGCAGATACTACATTTTCTTCCATCATTGTACTGCCAAAATCATTACAGCCAAATTCGAGAGAACGTTTACCGGTTTCTGGTCCCATCGTAACCCAAGATGATTGGAAGTTAGGAATATTGTCAAGGAATAACCGGGAAATCGCTACGTTTCTTAAGTATCCCTCAGGCGAAATAATTTCACCTTTCATGTTTGTATTGTCTGGCTGGAAGGTCCAGGAGATAAAAGCAAGGAAGCAATTGCTTTCATCCTGAGCATCACGTATTTTTTGCAGATGCAATGCCCGTTCTTCATTCGATTCCGTCAAACCAATTACCATCGTGGCTGTTCCATGCATACCGACCTTTTTTGCTGTTTTCATACAATCGATCCACTGTTCTCCCGTACATTTCAAGCGGCTTACTTTTTTGCGTGTTTCTTCTGTAAGAATTTCAGCGCCGCCTCCTGGAAGAGAATCCAAGCCAGCTTCATGCAGCTCCCTTAATACTTCTTCTAAAGAAAGGCCGGACACTTCTACCATCTTGTAAATTTCTGCAGGTGAAAAAGAGTGCATCGTAATCCCTGGAAAACGTTTTTTAATCTCTCGCAGCAAATCCGTATAATAGCTAAATGACAGATCAGGATTTGTGCCGCCTTGCATAAGTATTTCTGTCCCGTCTACGTCGGCTGTTTCCTGGATTTTCTCAAAAATTTCTTCATTAGAAAGAACATACCCTTCATCAGAACCAGGTCTTCTATAAAAAGCACAAAAACGACAATACGTATCACAGAAATTCGTGTAATTCACATTACGGCCGATTACAAAAGTGGTGACGGGGTCTGGATGCCATTTCTTTGTTATTTCATTTGCTGCCGCTCCCATTTTTTCGATTTCATCACTTTCGTATAAACGAACAGCATCTTCCATTGTTAAACGTTCACCATTTAAAGCTTTGGTAAGAATCGGATCTATACTCATTACAAAACCCCCATTAATAAAAAGTGGGAACCCTTTTAAGATTCATCTTGTCTATTACCAATCTATATCTTACACATGTGCCAAAAAGGCAAGAACTACGTTTATCCTATCATAGTTTTTAAAAGTATTCCCAGTGTAAAGCTCGATTTTTTACATTTCACGACGATTTTTGCCATCAATAAAAATAGATGTCGTTAAGTGCTTAATTCTTTCCATAATACGTTTGGCTTTTAACTGTTCAATCCCGCCTTTTTGGGAATAAGACAAATGCGTTTCTAGCTCATCATAATCATAATTTGAAGTATACAAAGTAGGCAGTTTTTCCATAAGACGATATTGCAAAATAACACCTAAAACGTCATCACGAACCCAGGCAGAAGTCGTCTCTGCCCCAATATCGTCCAGTATTAACACTTCTACGTTCTTGACGTTGTCTATTTTTTCCTGTACCGAACCATCTGATAAAGCTTGCTTCATTTCTCTAAAAAAGTCAGGTACATAAACGATCATTGAAGAAATATCACGTTCGGCCAATTCATTAGCAATCGCACCCATCATATATGTTTTCCCTACACCAAATTTGCCGTAAAGATATAAGCCGTTTGCATCTTCTCCAGGCTCGGCCTGCAAAGCGAATTTCAAGCATTGATTACTCGCTGACAGGCGGCTTGCATGGTCTTGTTCGATATCATCAAACGTTGCTTCCAATATTTCTTTTGGAATATAAAGGCTTTTAATGAGCGACTGTTGTCTTTTCCGTTCGTCAGCCTGCTTCTTTAAACGGCAGGGGTGATACGTAATGAGCGGCTGTTCTTTATCGGTTATTAGCTCAGGCTGATATCCCTGCATCATATTAGGACATTCTGCTAAACCAGGACAGGCGTCGCAATTTTGTCTTTCCCTTTTATATTCAAAAAACGTCATCATATGCGTTTCCATTTCTTTTGTTGTCCATTCCGGATGTTCTTTTAGAAATGTTTTAATTTGCGGATAGGATAATACTTCTTGTTTTAATTTTTCGTACCTGTTCCGCCAATTGTTGTTATCCATAAAACGCTCTAAAGACGACCGGATTGAGTCCATATTAGGTCACCTCATTTTTGCCGGCTGCTTTTACGCAGTCTCAGCATTTCCTCAAACTGCTGTTTTTGTTCTTTAAGATTGGAGTCATTTAATCCTTCTTTTTCAGGATTGTCTGCTGTTTGCGGCCCATTTTCGAGCCATTTTGGGAGCTTATCTTTTCGTACATACGGACGATAAGAGCGTGCTTGTCCTGCTGCATTCTTTTCTCCACCGCCTGCAGGCAGTCTCTGCTTTCTCGTCTGGTATTCTTTTTTAGCTAGATCCATGGCTTCTTTAACCGTTTGAATATGTTTTCGTGACCAATGCCCGGCTATTTTTTGAACAAGATTTTGATTGAGCTTCATGTTATTCGTTTTTAAAACATAGTCTAGTAATACATTTACTACACCAGGTTGAAGCTGATAATCAAATATCAATGACTCAACCAGCTTCACATCTGAAAGCGGTACCTTTGCTCCATCCGATATACTTTCTAAAAATGCTAATGGAGAAGTTTGTTCATAAAAAAGAATCATTTTCTCCTTTTCTGTAACAGGTTCTTTTTCTGACATTGTCCGGTGTTGGGCTGGCTGTGTACGCAAGCCCAATGCCGGCGGTTCACTGCCATATTCAAACCGATACCAGTCCTGCACTTTTCGGCGAAGCTCTGCTTCATCTATCGAGTCATCATTAGAAAGAGATTGCTGAACGATTCTGCTCATTTCTAAAGGGTCAAGCCTATATACAAAAGCTAGACGCCGGATAACTGATTTAATTGGTTCATTTAATAGTTTATCCCCATTAATAAACACGGGAAGATCAGCTTTTAATAGATCAAAGTCGAAGGCACTTTCATTAAAAAAGATGTGCTGCTCGTGATAGTCTCCTTCTAATTCTTTATCTTCTTCAACATTTGCTAGATTGCTGCGTGGATTTATTTCTGAGTATTGTAGTGATGAAAAAACATCGTTAAATGCAGCTGTCACTTCAGAATAAGCCCGCGTATCCACTGCTTCGATCAAAAACCGGCTGCGCAGTTGAATGTATCGATCTTTTCCAAGTTTATTATACAAAAAAACACTCAGTACATCATTTTGAAAAAATTGGGCAGGAGTCATTGGAGGCTGTAATTCATATATAAAAAATGTCGACTTTTCTTCCTGCCGGCGAAACGTCTTCATTAAGCCGATCCCTTCCAAAATACGTCTTGCATCATAAATATCATCCAGCGGCAGGTTCAGCATTGCCATTAATTCGTGATGTGTTGCTTCCCCGCTCCAAAAACAATCTTTTTCCAGCTTGCTCCATAACATATTATACAAAGAAATAGCTGTTGTTCCTGTTAAAGGCTGATACAACAGCTGCAGGGTTTTATGTTCTCTGTTTCCAAGCTGATCTGCCGTACGCACAGCATAACGATCAATTGGCAGCAGTTCCGTCCAATGAAGTGACATAGCGCCCCCCCTCTCCAAAATTACCTAAAGCTTTTCTTATAATAGTAAAAACGTGGAAAAAAGAGCTTAGGTTCTTTTCCATAAGCTCCTGCTACTTTTCATTATCCTTACTAATAAGATCTTTTAATTCATTGATAAATACATTTATATCTTTAAATTGGCGATATACAGAGGCAAATCGCACGTAAGCAACATCATCTACCGAAGCAAGCCGCTCCATCACCATTTCACCTATGTCTTCGCTTTTTATTTCTGATTTTCCGTCACTGCGCAGTTGTTGTTCAACGTCATTTACAATTTCTTCCAATTTTTCTAATGGTACTGGTCTTTTTTCGCATGCTCGAATTAAACCGCGCAATATTTTTTCTTTGCTGAACTCTTCTCTGGTTCCTTCTTTTTTTACGACAATCAGAGGAATCTCTTCTACGATCTCAAACGTAGTAAAACGATGGTGACAAGCATCACATTCCCGACGACGCCGAATAGATTTTCCTTCATTGCTTGGTCTTGAATCCAAAACTCTTGTTGCATCAGAGTGGCATGCAGGACAAAGCATTTTATATCATCTCCATTAGAAAACTCGGCTTGCCGCCTTTTAAAGGCCCCCCTGAAAACACCACGTATGGTGCAGCGGTGCAGCGTACGTCCTGTTTGTGAATGCCATCATTTTTCTTATCCTGTTTTATTATACCTTTCGTAACAGTATTAGAAAAACGTGGCTTGCTGCCATGAATAAAGGAAAAGCCCAGGTAAAGGAACTTTTACTAAAAGCCTTAGTTATTACTTATACTTTATTCCTTTAGCAAAGGTAACTTTCTTAACGTACAAAAAACCGCGACTTAGAAGCCGGCTTTTACGCTCTCATGTTATATATTTTCTATCATACCATTTTCGATAACCTCTTGGAAAGGTGGATATTTATCTCCTAAGAAAAGCACATGCATAAGCAGAATGTATAGCGTTGACTTAAACAAAACATCGTGATTTATTTTCTTTTCTCTCGAGCAGGTCAGTACTGTAAAATTACTCGTGTTCGCTGCCTAGTTCAAATTATGTAATTACTCTAGCCTTTAATAAGTTGAACGTTTCCTAAAGCATTAGAAAAACCCGGCTTATAATCGGCCGGGTTAAAAATATTACATCATCATATTGAATTACGCACTCACCATTGATTTTTTGTGTATTTGTTTCCCCACATAACGTACTAAATCAACTACTCGGCATGAATAACCCCACTCATTATCATACCAAGCAAGAATTTTCGCTTGTCGATCGTTCATTACCATGGTAGATAAGCCATCAATGATAGAAGAATTTTCGTTTCCGTTAAAGTCAACAGATACCAATGGATCGTCTGTGTATGCCAAAATTCCTTTTAAATCCGTTTGAGCTGCATTTTTCAATGCTTGGTTAATGCTTTCTGCCGTGACTTCTTTTTCCGTATCTATCACAAGGTCTACAAGTGATACATTTGGAGTAGGAACTCTTAATGCCATGCCGTTCATTTTACCATCGAGATTAGGAAGAACTTTTGAAATTGCTTTGGCTGCTCCAGTGGATGTCGGAATAATAGATTGACCGCATGCTCTTGCCCTCCTTAAATCTTTATGAGGGTTATCAATGTTTTTCTGGTCGTTCGTGTAAGAATGAACCGTTGTCATCAAACCGCTTTCAATTCCAAACGAACGATCGAGCACTTTTACTACTGGAGCAAGACAATTTGTTGTACATGAAGCGTTTGAAATAATATGGTGGTCGGACGGATTATAATCTTCCTCGTTAACCCCCATAACAATTGTAACGTCTTCATTTTTTCCCGGGGCAGTAATTACTACTTTTTTTGCTCCCGCTTCTATATGAAGAGATGCTTTTTCTTTTGTTTTAAATTTTCCGGTTGCCTCTATCACTACATCTACATCCAAATCTTTCCAGGGAAGGTTTTTTGGATCACGATCACTAAGCAGATGTATTTTTTTTCCGTCTACATAAAGGGCATCATCTTTTCCTTCCACTTCTTTATCAAATACACCATGAATGGAATCGTATTTTAAAAGATGAGCTAATGTTTCGGCAGGATAGCTGGCATTCACCGCAACAACATCCAAAGAATCATCCGTCAGCGCTTTTCGGAATACCATCCGGCCAATCCGCCCAAATCCGTTTACTGCTACTTTTGCTTTCATACAGAAGAGCCTCCCTGCAATTTATGATATACTAATTAATCCCTTTTATAAAATTAGTATATCACATTAATGCATTTTGGTACTATTTATTTTAAAATTTTTTTCGAAAACCTCAATCGCCCTAACACATTATTAATAAGAAAAGCGTAAGCGCCTTGCTCACGAGCGACAAGTCCTGGAGGGGCGGCATATGGAAAGCTGATCTTTGCTTTCCATTGACGAACCGAAGGAATCTCGAGCGAGTAGGTGCTTGCGCTAGACATGTAAAACGCCACATATTTATCATTTCTTACCTTTTAAAAAAAGGCTCCGGACGGTATGTAGACCGAACCAGAGCCTCATTTTTCATGTGATATTCCAATCTTGTAATATGTTTTCAAGCTGTGTAAGGGACGATTCTCTTGTATCATTATTATCAATAATTGCATCTGCGAATTGCTTTTTCTCCTTTAACGGCATTTGGGAAGCAATCCGGTTGTTCGCATCTTCTTCTCCCTCTTGATCTCTTTCCATTAATCTTTTCTTCTGTGTCGTGTCATCTACATATACAAGCAGTACTTTATCAACCATGAATTGAAGATTATTTTCAATCAGCAAAGGAAGATCAAACACAATGTTTTTACAGCCTTCTTCCTGATATCTTTTTTTCTTTTCAATCATACGCTGCCTAATCGCTGGATGCATAATCTGGTTTAATATCTGGCGCTTGGAGTCATCACCAAAAATGGCTTGACCTAATTTTTTTCTAGCAATCGTTCCATCATGCTCAAGGATCTGTGTTCCAAACTGTTCCAGCACCTTTTCATAGGCAGTTTCACCTGGTTCTACTACCTCTCTAGCAATTTCATCTGCATCTATGACAGGAATACTATGTTTTCGAAATTGATCAGCTATTAAACTTTTCCCACTGGCAATACCGCCTGTTAAACCAATAATCATTGCCATCTCTCCTCTTTGCACAGCTAATGAAGAAAGAAGAGCCTGTATGACAAGCTCTCTTCCATTCTCTCTAATGTAAGTTCCATAATCCCAGGCAAATAAGAAGTACGCCTGGTACAAACGATAATTTTTGTACTATTTCAAAGGCTGCCAGCTTCTTACCGCCTTTCATTCCGCCTGCTAAAAACAATGAACACATGAAAGCGACAGCTCCAGCTAATAAAAAAGGGGACAAACCAAGCAGTGATGCTCCGATTCCAGCGCCAAAGGCATCTAATGACAGCGCTGTCCCGAGAAACAGAGCTTCTCTTGTACTGATGCTTCCTGAACGGTCCATATCTGCTTGATCCGGCTGTTTTATAATACTCACTATTTGAGACAACATTCCTCTTTTTTTCTCCGCTTCATCCGATGGTTTTTCTTTCTCTAACGGAGAAGCTTTGTTATCCTTTATAACCTGAATCAGTGCCCAAACACCGATGAGAATTAATATGCCGCCTCCAATCGTTTCTGTTACAGCCGGAGGCACATACGCTGATAACAATGAGGCAGCTGTTCCTCCTATTAGTACGGACAGCCCCGAGCATAAACCAATAAATAAAAGAGATTTTACTGGCAGCTCCAAGCCGCGTAATCCATAAGCCAAGCCTGCTCCAAAACTATCTACACTAACTGCAAATGCCAACAAACTTAAAGAAATGAATTCTGTCATAGGAGATGGGCTCCTCCCTGTCTGCGTCTACGACAGTATATGGAAAGGGCCCATTCAGTGTTACTTTCCTTTTAGAGCAACAATTTCCGGCTGACAAGAAGAGCAATAATGCGTTCCCCTGCCGGCCACGACTGTTTTTATAATTTCACTTCCGCAAACCGTACACCCTTCTCCTTGCCGGCCATAAACATGTAACTCCAATTGAAACAGTCCCATTTCTCCATTCCCATTTACATAAGATCGAACAGAACTACCACCTTTAAGAACTGCGTTACGAATTGTTTCTACTACTTTGTCGTGTAATGCTGCAATTTTACTGTTAGACAAAAGGGCTGCTTTTGTGTCAGGACGTATACCTGCTTTAAACAGAGCTTCATCCACATAAATATTACCCAGCCCGGCAACCGCCCGCTGATCTAATAGGACCGTTTTCACATCCCGGCTCGTAGATTGGAATGTTTCTTTTAAATAGTCAGAGGTGAACGTTGGATCCTCAAAAGGCTCAGGACCTAACTGGCTTAATGGCTGAGCACTCGTCTCTTCTCCTTTTGGAAATAAATGCATGGTACCAAATTTCCTTACATCTTTATATCGTAATTCCGTTCCGTCTGAAAAGAAAAAACGAACATGGGTATGTTTATCAGGGGCACTTCCATCTCCCATCTCATACTTTCCTTCCATTCTCAAATGGGAAACTAACACATAATCATTAAGCTGAAACGTCAAAAATTTTCCGCGGCGACCAATATGCTGAATTTCCTGACCATGCAGCAGCATACCAAACGCTTCTGTGTCATCTGGCTTTTTTATAATTTTAGGCCATGTTACCTCTACTTGTTCTACTTTTTTCCCTTTAACTAGTTTTGTTAATGTTCGTCTGACAGTCTCCACTTCCGGAAGTTCCGGCATCGTCACTTTCTCTCCTTACTTTGCATCATACCAAGTTGGCCCGTAAGAAACCTCAGCTTTAAGAGGAACATCAAGCTGCATGGTTTGTTCCATCACTTTCGGTACGAGCTCTCTCATTTTTTTTACTTCTTCTTCGGGCACTTCAAAAATTAATTCGTCGTGAACTTGAAGCAGTAAACGACTGTGTAAGTTTTCCTTTTCTAATGTGGCGCTGACATCTACCATCGCCTGCTTAATAATATCAGCTGCTGTTCCCTGAATCGGAGTGTTCATTGCCGTACGTTCTGCAAATGAACGGCGGTTAAAATTTCTGCTTGTAATTTCCGGCAGATAGCGGCGGCGGTTTAACAAGGTCGTCACATAGCCTTTTTCCCGAGCTTCTTCTTTTATCTCTTCCATATATTCTTTGACATTAGGGTAACTGGATAGATACCGGTCAATGAATTCTTGTGCTTCTTTTCTCGTTATACTAAGACTTTGCGATAACCCATAATCTGATATACCGTAAACGATTCCAAAATTTACCGCTTTAGCTGTTCGTCTCATATTGGCTGTAACGTCTTCTTCCTTCACATGAAAAACGTCCATTGCCGTTTTTGTGTGAACGTCCATGTTTTTCTGGAAGGCTTCTAACAGTCCTTTGTCTCCAGCAATATGAGCTAAAACGCGAAGTTCAATTTGAGAATAATCGGCCGCTAAAATGGACCACCCTTTTTTCGACGGGACAAATGCTTTGCGAATCCGGCGTCCTTCTTCAAGCCTAATGGGGATATTCTGCAAGTTCGGCTCGGTAGAACTGAGCCGGCCTGTTTGTGTTAGGGCTTGATTAAATATCGTATGAATCTTGCTTGTGTCAGGATGAATTACTTTCAACAGTCCTTCAATGTAAGTAGATTTCAACTTTGCAACTTGCCTGTACAACAAAAGCTTTGGAATAATTTCATGCTGGTCTTCAAGTTTTTCAAGCACATCTGCCGAAGTAGAATAGCCTGTTTTTGTTTTTTTGATAACAGGCAGATTCAGCTTTTCAAACAGTACAGGACCTAACTGTTTTGGAGAATTAATATTAAATTCTGTTCCTGCCAGCTCATGAATTTCTTTTTGTAATTCCTCAAGCTTTGCATCCAATTCTTCTCCCATCTTCTCCAATTGCTCTTTATCTACTAGTACACCGGACGTTTCCATTTTGCCAAGAATAAGAGAAAGCGGCATTTCTAATTTTGTAAAAAGGTCATATTGTTCGTTTTTCTTCAACTCTTCTTCTAATGTGCTTTTTAAAGAAAAAACTGCCTCTCCTTTTCGAGCCAAGTGATCGGCAAGGACACTTTCTTCTGGAATTGCTCGTTTTGCTCCTTTTCCATATACAGCATCATCCGAATGAACGATATGTTTGTTTTTTCTGGCTGCAATGTCGGCAACATTGTGAGAAGAGACAGAAGGATCAATTAAGTAAGAAGCAATGAGCGTATCATGTGTCACACCAGCAAGTGTAATACCTTTCCAGCCTAAAGCGACAACGCCGCGTTTCGTATCAAACATGTATTTTTCTTTTGAGTCATCTGCTGCCCATTTATGAAAGCTTTCTGATGATAATGCCGAATCAAGCGGGATATAATATCTGCCTGTTTTGTTAACGACTGCAATTCCCCAAATATCGGCATGGTGGTAATTTTCACTTGGAACTTCCACTATTAAAGCAGAAGGGCTAGCAAATATTTCTTCGGTGATATTTTCAACTTTTTCGAAAGGCACATCTTCTAGCTCCTGCTTTTCTTCTTCTACATCATCAAATTTGCTCAGCAGAGATTGAAACTCCAATTCTTTAAACAGATCTATTACTTTCTTTGTGTCTAAGGCTTGACGCTTTAATGTATCAATCTCCAGATGTATTGGTACGTCTCTAAAAATGACGGCTAATTCCTTACTCATTAGAGCTTGCTCTTTATTTTCTTCAAGCCGTTCTTTCATCTTTTTCCCTGAAATCTGATCAATGGATTCCAGCACAGCTTCTACCGATCCGTGTTCTTTTAATAATTTTAAAGCGGTCTTTTCACCAATTCCAGGCACTCCAGGAATATTATCAGAGCTGTCACCCATGAGCCCTTTCATGTCCACTATTTGTTTTGGGTTTATTCCATATCTTTCATCTATAGCTTGAATATCATATGTTTCTACGTTTGTTATCCCTTTTTTTGTAAGACTTACCTTGGTTTTATCTGAAACCAGCTGCAGCAAATCTTTATCACCTGAATACACTTTTATATCCCAAGCTTTTTCTTCTGCTTGTTTTGACAACGTTCCTATAATGTCATCTGCTTCATAATTGGCTAATTCTGTATGAGAAATATTAAAAGCATCAAGCATTTCCCGAATCAATGGAAGCTGTTCGGATAACTCAGAAGGAGTCTTCTGTCGTCCAGATTTATATTCATCATATGTTTCATGACGAAAGGTCGTTTTACCTGCGTCAAATGCAACAAGCAGATGGGTTGGCTCCTCTTCTTCAAGCACTTTTAATAACATTGTTGTAAACCCATATACAGCATTTGTGTAAACGCCTTTGTCATTATTTAAAAGCGGCAGGGCAAAAAAAGCCCGATACGCAATACTATTACCATCAATTAATACCAGCTTGCTCAATGGGAAAGCCCCTCTCTATCTAAAATAGTTCGTTATTGAATTCTTCCAAATATATTTTATCACAGACACGCATTTATTACTTCCACAGGATTCACAGCGCTCAACTGGTTGCCGCCGGGTGTTTAAACAAACGCATTTCTTTGTATGGTTTACCAGTTATTTCCACATACGCAAAGAAAAAGCAGTCCTTAATTAAGGACTGCTTGCTGCTTTTTAGTCTACATACCCCATTAGGATACGAGCATATGGTGAATCAGAGGGAAGAACAATGACCGTTTCATCATCGATTGTCGTTTCGTAGGTTTGCAGTGTCTTATAAAGCTCATAGAATTCTGGATCGCGACTGAATGCGTCATTGTATATTTCAGCAGCTTCCCCTTCGCCTTCACCGATTATTTCTTCAGCATCAGCTTCTGCGGTTGAGATCATTTCCGTTACTTCCTTGTCTGTATTAGCTCGAATACGATTTGCTTCTGCATCCCCTTCTGATAAGTATTCTTGTGCTGTCGATTCCCTTTCTGAAATCATGCGGCGGTACACAGCTTTTTCATTATCTTCGGGCAGGTCGGTTCTTTTCATTCGAACATCGGTTAAAGCGATGCCGTAATTTCCTTCTTCAAGCAGTTCGTTCACACGGCTGCTTACCATTTCATTAACATCGCCTCTTGCTGAGTCATCTTCATTAATAATTTGTTCAAATTCTAATTGACCCAGCTCTGAGCGGATGACGGAATTAATATAATTGGCCATTATTGATTCGGCATTTTCGATCGTTTTGGCATTCGCAATCATAGCTTGAGGATTTTCTACTCTCCAAACTGCATAGTTATCAACGAGCACTCTTTTTTTATCGAGTGTATTAATTTCAGCGGAAGTGATATCGTAGTTCATTTGATATTTTGGCAGCGAGGCTACTTGTTGAATAAATGGGATCTTTGCACTTATACCTGGTTGTTCTTCGATCCGGACTACTTCCCCAAATTGAGTAACTACTTTATATTCTCCTTGCTCTACAATGAATACATTCATTAATCCTACAATAAGAAGAAACAATAACACAATGATGATAACCGCTGTGCGAACCCACTTTGTCCAGGAGCCGCCGGATTGTTTTTCACTCATATCAAATACATTATTATCATCTGCCATCCGACTCGCCTCCTTGATCGGTGTTTTCTTCTCCAGATTGGTTGTTTTGGCTGTTTTCATCTGCCACAGCTGCTTCTCCGCTATTTTTATCTAATGGGCGGATTGGAAGATAATTTACTGTATCTTGCTGACTATCAATGATATACATTTCTGTATCAGGCAGCACATCTTCTATCGTTTCTAATACCAGACGTTGTCTAGTGACTTCTGGATCATTGATATACTCGTCATATAAGGCATTAAATCGAGACGTTTCCCCGCGCGCTTGTTCTAAACGTTCTGCTTTTCTACCTTCTGCTCTCGAAATGACAGCATCTTTTTCCCCTTCTGCTTCATTAATTTCTTGGTTACGGTACTTTTGAGCTTCATTAATCTTAGTAAGCCGTTCTTCACGAGCGTCCGTTACAGCAGTGAAAGCTTGACGGACATCTTCTGTCGGAAGTTCTACATCTTGCAGCTTCACATCCATAACAGTAATACCAATTTGGTATCTCTCTACAAGTTCCGTTAAAGATTCTAACACGGTTCCTTCAATTTCTGCTCTTTGATCGGTGAGCACATCATCTACTTCGGAGCTTCCGATTACACCGCGCAAGGACGCAGAGGAAGCTTGGTATAATATGTTATCAGGCTCATTCGCATTAAATAAGTATTCTTCCGGCTCTGTAATTCGCCATTGGACTACGAGATCTACGAATAATATGTTTTCATCACCGGTTATCATCTTAGCTTCGTCATTATAATCAGTCACTTCCCCATCATCGGATGCTTCATACCCAACTCTTAAACTATTAGTAGAAACAGACAGAATCTCTGCTTTTTGAATCGGCCACGGCAGTTTAAATTTAAGGCCGGGCTCCGTAACTGTCTCATCTACCTTTCCAAACGTAATAAGGGCCGCTTGTTCTGATTCATCTACCGTATACCAGCCTGTAAATAGAAATAAAGCTAATATCACGATTCCTAGTAGTGAAAAAAAGCCCAATATAATTTGTTTTATGTTTAACAAATACTTAACCCCCTTTTTTTGTCTAGCAATCTTTTACGAAAGAAGCCCCCAATAGGTTTCAATGGATCCAAAGAAAGAATAATCTTCCTTGTTTATCCATCGTCTTGTACTATTGATGCAGTAAGTACCTTTTTCATTATATTACAAATGAAACGACTTTCCATCCATTATTCGAAAAAGATTTTCATAAGAATAATACAAACATCTCGAGCGAGTAGACGCTTGTGCTAGACATTTAAAACGCTAAATATTTTTACTTTCTATCAGTGCTAAGAAAAGTGCAAGCGACCTGGTCAGCCGCGACAGGTTCTGGAGCTTTCGCGCAGGGTAAGCAAAAGTTCCTTTTTATCGTGTGCGCCTGAGCGGCTGGGCGCTGGAGCTAGACATCAAAAACGCCAAATATTTATAATTTCTTATCTTTTAAAAAAGAACGGAGCTTGGAAAACTAAACCAAACTCCGTTCTTTATTGCAGCTCTATTCAATCTCGCAATAAATAAGACGAAAGCCAAGGGGAGGCTTTCGTCTTTCAAAGGGGATGTTTCAGTCTGTCAGCTGATTGAAGGGATGAATCAAAGATCAGCAAAACAGATAATGAAACCGTTCCCTTTAAATAATAATCCCATAAAGTTAAGTAGTCATTTAGTAGTTGTTAAGGTTTTGTAAAGATTGTTTTATTTTGTTCATTCTCTTGAATCAATTTCATAAGTCGCTCTTAAAAAAAAAGCAGGTTCTCTTGTCGAAAATACGTAGACAAAGAGAGTTTCCCTCCGATCTCTTAGAATTGTGTGGTAACTATTCTAAAAGATTTGGAGAGGTACTCCCTTTTTTTCGTTTTGAAAACCCTGTCGCCGTGGGACTAAAAATGATGAAATTCATTCTCTTGTTTCCGGGAACCGAATAATAAAAGTAGTTCCTTTATTTTTCTCGCTATACACGTTGATTGAAGCATGGTGAGCCTCAACCAGATGCTTTACTATTGCTAACCCAAGACCGGTACCGCCAGAATTTCTGCTTCTGTCTTTATTTACACGGTAAAACCGCTCGAAAATCCGAGGCAGTTCTTCCTCACTAATACCAATGCCTGTATCTTTAACGGAGACGACAACAGACTCTTCTTCTTTTTTAACATACACGTGGATACTTCCCTCTTCTGGAGTATAAACGATAGCATTCGTAACAAGGTTAATAATTATTTGTTTAAACCTTGAAGTATCTCCTTCCATATAGATATCATCTGGAACATCAACCAATAGATCTAGCTTTTTATTCTTTGCTTTAGGCCGTAATAATTCTACAACTTCTTCTACCGATTCCGTCACGTTCACCTTTTGCCAGTTTAATTCAAAGTATTCTTTTTCAATTTTCGAGAGCTCTAATAGGTCACTAATAAGATCTTGGAGACGGTCGCTTTCCTTCCAGATAATATCTAGAAACTGCTTTCTAGCTCGTTCATCTTCCATCGCTCCGTCAAGCAGCGTTTCCGTAAACCCTTTTAAAGAAGTCACCGGTGTTTTTAATTCATGAGAAACATTAGCAACAAAATCTTTGCGTATTTGCTCGAGTTTTTTTAATTCCGTTATGTCATGTAAAACGAGCACGATTCCTCGCAGCCTGTCCTTTTCTCCTACAATAGGAGCACCATACACATCATAATGGCTTACATTTAAGCGTGTATTTAGTTGTACTTGACTTCGGACTTTCACTTCTGTCAAAAATATTTGCTGAATAAGCTGAATCAGTTTCTTGTCTTCAATCACTTGATAATACAATTGCTGCAGCCATTGATCTGTATCTGCATCAAATATGTCTTTACAGTATTGGTTAATTAATGATATATCTCCGCGGTCATTAATGAATATGAGCCCGCTGCCCATATGGTCAATTAAAGCTTCTAATCTTTCCTGCTGTGTCTGGTACTGTCTCGTAATTTGATCAAGATTATAAGCAAGAATATTAATGGATCTAGTTAACTGACCTATTTCATCTTTTGTACCTTCATAAGTTCTTGCTTTAAAGTTTCCTTTGGCTAATTGTTTGGCCACATCGGTAACTTGTCCAATTGGACGTGTCAGCTGGTTAGCAATACGATAGCTTAATGACAAAATAATAATAAAAGCTATCGAAAAACTAACTGCTAGAAAGATCCATAGCTTCTGATTCACTTCACCTATTCGCTCCACTGGCATAGCTAAACGTACATATCCATTTTCCTCTTCTCCATATTGAAAAGGATAGGCATAATAAAGAAGTTCTTCCTCCGCCGTAGAGCTGTAACGTATAGTGGTGCCTCCATCTTCATCAGCCTGTTCGATTTCAGGTCTTTCTAAATTATTTTCTGCAGCTTGTGGTCCTTCTGCAGTTTCTCCAGCAACGTCCCCGTCATCTTCTATAATTGTTACCCTAACATCCAGCCTTTTAGCTAATTCTTCCGCATATTCCTGCCACTCTGTTTTTTCTATATCTTCCATTGCTAAAGCAGCCATAGATGCTTCTTTTCCAAGTCTTTCTTCTAATTGATCCACATAAAAACCTTTCAACAACTGGCCGAGAAGGATTCCTAAGGCAGCTAAAACAAATAATATGGCAATCATTAATCCAAAAACAAGTCTTGTCCGAAATTTCATCATGCAGAAGGCGGCTCCTCAAATTTGTAACCCAGTCCTCTTACCGTTTTAATGTATACTGGTTTTTTTGTATTAGGTTCAATTTTTTCACGCAGATGGCTTATATGTACATCAACTATCCTTGTATCCCCCACAAATTCGTAATTCCATACCGCATTTAAAAGCTGGTCTCTTGTCATTACCCTTCCTTTATTATTCGATAAATATAAAAGCAATTCAAATTCTTTTGGGGTAAGTTCTAATTGCTCCTCTTTCACATATACTTCATAGTTATCCGGAAAAATGGTCAAATGTCCAATAACTATTTTTTTATCTGTGTTGATTTCTTCTTTTTGTTGCACAGCAGGAACATACTCAACTCGTCTTAAAATGGCTTTCACTCTTGCCACTAATTCCCTTGGGCTGAACGGTTTTGTCATATAGTCATCGGCTCCAAGCTCAAGGCCCAGCACTTTATCAAATTCATCATCTTTTGCTGTCAGCATCAAAATAGGTATACTTAATTTTTCCTGACGTATTTGTCTGCACACTTCTAGACCATCTATTTCAGGAAGCATGAGATCAAGCACTACCAAATCATAAGCTGTCCCCTTGACTTTTTCCATTGCTTCTTTCCCGTCCATGGCCGTATCTACTTGAAACCCTGACTGTTCCAAATTGTAGGAAAGGAGTGTAATAATTGATTCTTCGTCATCAACAACAAGCAATCTTTGCGGCATAATTTTCCTCCATCTGCCACTGTCCCCCTTCAGTCAGTGACTAAAATTATTCCGGTTTCATTGTTATCCCCTGTTCCTCTTTTTCATCATACTATAACCTTCCATATTCCCTCAAATACCAATGCCGTTTTACCATTTTAAGTTGGGCATTGACTGAATAACAGGATTCATCTGCTGCGGACTTGCTAGCAGCAAGCTTTTAGGCGAAGGCGATTGCCTAGTTGCACTTATACTGATTTCCTCATGATTCATCCACGCTAAAATTTTATGCTTTCCTATTAGTGCAAAAAAGGCCAGCTGTTTTTTACCTATCACAGCTGACCCTTTATTGTTTATTCTTTTGGAAGAGCTTCCATTACACTGCGAACAGACTTTACTGATTTAGCAAATTCAGCTTTTTCTTCGTCAGTCAAATCCAGCTCGATGATTTTCTCTATACCGTCTCCACCTAACACAGTAGGAACACCGACATAAAGATCTTCATAACCGTATTCCCCTTCTAAATAAGCAATCGTTGGAAGAACACGCTTTTTATCTTTCAGAATGGCTTCTACCATTTGTGTAAGAGAAGCAGCCGGAGCATAATAAGCGCTGCCGTTCCCTAGCAGTCCTACGATTTCACCGCCGCCTTTTCTCGTACGTTCGACAATCGAATCAATGCGGTCTTGAGAGATAAGTTTGGTTAAAGGTACACCGCCTGCATTCGAATAACGGATAAGCGGTACCATATCATCACCGTGACCGCCAAGTACAAATCCTTGAATATCTTCTACTGAAAAACCTAACTCTTGCGCGACAAACGTACGGAAACGTGCAGTATCTAATACACCTGACTGTCCAATTACGCGGTTTTTCGGAAAGCCGGATTCTTTATAAACCGTATAAGTCATCGCATCTGCAGGGTTAGTGAGTACAATAATATAGCAATCCGGAGAATGTTTCACAATCTCATTTGTTACGGACTTCATGATTTTAGCGTTTGTATTAACGAGGTCATCACGGCTCATACCAGGTTTTCTAGCGATTCCAGCAGTAATAACAACGACATCAGAACCCGCGGTATCTTCGTAATTAGAAGTTCCTCTAACGTTTACATCGGCCCCTTCAACCGGAGTTGCTTCGAGCATATCGAGCGCTTTCCCTTTTGTTGGGTCTTCCATGTCAGGAATATCAACTAAAACAACATCGCCAAGTTCTTTTTGTGCGGTCATTAATGCTGTTGTCGCACCGGTAAAACCAGCTCCTATAACAGAGACTTTTCTACGTTTAATTGCCATGATTATTTTTCCTCCTCCGTTATATTACATGTTTTTAATGAGCTCATCACCAAACTCAGAACATTTTACTTCTGTTGCTCCATCCATTAAACGGGCAAAGTCATAAGTAACTACTTTGCTTCCAATCGTTTTATCCATGGATTGAAGAACAAGCTCAGCAGCTTCATTCCAGCCTAGGTGGCGAAGCAGTAGTTCTCCGGATAGGATGACAGAGGAAGGATTAACTTTGTCCAATCCAGCATATTTTGGTGCTGTCCCATGCGTAGCTTCAAAAATAGCGTGGCCGGATTCATAGTTAATGTTTGCTCCCGGTGCAATACCAATTCCGCCGACTTGAGCTGCAAGCGCATCGGAAACATAGTCACCGTTCAGGTTCATAGTAGCTACTACATCAAACTCTTTCGGACGAGTAAGAATTTGCTGCAAGAAAATGTCTGCAATCGCATCTTTAATGATAATTTTGCCTTCGTCTTCTGCTTTTTGCTGTGCTGCATTTGCTGCGTCTTTACCTTCTTTTTCTACGATTTCATCGTATTGGTTCCAAGTAAAGACTTTATCACCATATTCGCGTTCTGCAAGCTCATAACCCCAAGCTTTAAAAGCACCTTCTGTAAACTTCATGATGTTTCCTTTATGAACCAATGTTACACTCTTACGGCCTTCTTGAAGGGCAAAATCGATAGCGGCACGTACTAGACGTTCTGTACCTTCTTTAGATATAGGCTTAATGCCGATACCAGAAGTTTCAGGGAAACGGATATTTGTTGCTCCCATTTCGTTTTGAAGGAATTCCACTACTTTCTTTGCTTCATCCGTTCCTTCTTTGTATTCAATTCCTGCATAAATGTCTTCTGTGTTTTCACGGAAAATAGCCATGTTAACATCTTCTGGACGTTTAACAGGGGAAGGTACGCCTGTAAAATGACGAACCGGACGAAGGCATGTAAATAAATCGAGTTTTTGACGAAGAGCAACATTCAAAGAACGAATACCTCCGCCAATTGGGGTAGTCAAAGGTCCTTTAATAGCGATTAAGTATTCACGAATGGTTTGAAGAGATTCTTCAGGAAGCCATTCTCCCGTGTTGTTGTAAGCTTTTTCCCCTACGAGGATTTCTTTCCAATGAATTTTCTTTTTCCCGTTGTAGGCTTTCTCCACAGCAGCATCTAAAACTTTATTGGCTGCAGCCCAAATGTCAGGTCCGATTCCATCTCCTTCAATATAAGGAATCACTGGTTCATCTGGTACATTTAATACTCCATTATTTGTTGTAATCTTTTCTCCATTAGCCATTTACAAAAACCTCCTGCTAAGTGATTTAAAAAAGGGTGCATACGCTGTTTCTGGCTAAAGACGGACACTGCCAAAAGACAACGAGTGAATACAGACGTGTTCTGGCAAACCTATGCTGGCTGGTTGATCGATTTATCTTTCATCCACTGGTATATATTTTTGCTTATCTGGTCCAACATATTCTGCCCGCGGACGAATCAAACGATTATCACTGTATTGCTCAAGAATGTGGGCGAGCCATCCTGATACACGGCTGGTAGCGAAAATCGGCGTGAAAAGATCATGATCAATGCCGAGACTGTGGTATACAGAAGCAGAATAAAAATCTACATTTGGCAGCAGTCCTTTTTCCCCAACTACCATCTCTTCTACTTTTATTGACATATCGTACCATTTTGATTCACCGGTGATCTTCGTAAGTTTCTCCGACATGTCTCGTAAATGTTTGGCGCGCGGATCACCTTGTTTGTATACCCGGTGACCGAATCCCATAATCTTTTCTTTATTGTCTAGAGCTTTTCTAATGTATGGTTCCACATTCTCTACTTCCCCGATATCAGACAATGTTGCCATAACTCTTTCATTTGCACCGCCGTGTAATGGACCTTTTAGAGCGCCAATCGCAGCAGTAATACCAGAATAAATATCAGATAACGTTGCTACACAGACGCGTGCCGTAAAAGTCGAGGCGTTGAGCTCATGGTCTGCGTGCAGAACGAGAGCTTTATTAAAAGCCATTTCTGACGTTTCATCCGGTTCTTCTCCATTTAGCATGTACAAAAAGTTCGCAGCAAAACTTAATTCTTTTTTTGGAGCAACAGGTTCTTTTCCTTCACGAATCCGGCTGAATCCTGTTACAATGGCAGGAACTTTAGCTTGCAGGCGAACTGCTTTTTGTTTGTTCACTTCTTCGTTCATTTCATCAGCTTGGTCATCGTATAATGCCAGTTGTGATACAGCAGTTCTGAGGGCTGCCATAGGGTGAACATTTTCAATTGGGTATGTTTTCATGTAATCAAAAATTTCCTTAGGCACTTCCATATTCGCTGCTAAATCTTTTGTTAGTTCATCAAGTTCACTTCTGTTTGGCAGACGTCCATTCCACAGTAAATAAATGACTTCCTCAAACGATGCATTTTCGGCTAAATCATCGATGTTATAGCCTTGATACGTTAAAACGTCATCAATAATGGAACTCACACTAGAGGATGTTGCCACTACACCTTCAAGACCACGAGTTGTGCTCATACCAACCTCTCCTTTTACCAGAAAATATGATTTTCAAAATGTCCGAAAATCGAAAATGCTTACATTTTCGCGTCAAAACAGCCCGCATAAAGAAAACTGCATGATAATTAAGTAGAACGCTCAGTCTGTTACATGCATACTTCTCTGCAGCATTTATCCTGTCAGAAGTGGGTAAAGCGGTGCTGTTAACACGTATTTCTTCCGTAAGCTATGTAGGAAGGAATTTTGAAGCCCTTTTCATTATAAACACTTTTTACATTTTTGTGAACTTAGAAATATGATATTATACTTATTCACAAAAATTATATTACTTCTATTATTCAGATAAAATCCTATAGGCTAGAGGAAGAATATACTTCATTCCTCATCCGCCGGCGGATGAAAACATTTCTGCTGCTTTCATTGCCGCATAAGCAATACCCGCTCCAATTAAAGGTCCGACAGCGACTCCATTAAACAGCGCTACTGCAAGAATGGTCCCAATAACAAGCGCAGCGGTAATATGCGGATCATTTTGAAGCAGTACTACACCGCCTTTTGCAATCAGAGCCACAAATATTCCCGAAGCAAGAGCAATCCAAGCATAATAAGATTTCACTGCTTCACCGAGTTGTTTGAAACCAATCTCACCTGTTACTATCGGCACTAAAACAGATATAGTAAGAATCGTGACGGCAATTGGTATTCCTTTCATTTGCAAAAACGGAAATACTTTGTCGCCAAGTCCCACCCATTTAATGAATAATAGAATGAGAACTGCGATTACCAACGACTGGTTTTTACCCAGGACTCCGACCGCAAGCAAAATAAGCATGAAAATGGATGCCTGCGATATCAATTATAGTCCATCCTTCCACATAGTCTTCGTTAACATCCTACCATATATCAACACAGTCTGTCATGTAACAACAGACTTACCAGTTTACTTCTTCTGGAAATAAATAATGCTGCCGTTTTGAATCAGTTTAGCAAAAATCCTTTCTAACAGTGCTTTTATCAGCGCTCTCGTATAAGGGATCAAAAGAAAAAAACCAACAGCATCTGTAATAAATCCTGGTGTCAATAAAACAGCCCCTCCAACCAGAATACAAATGCCGTCTAAAACAAGCCCGCCTGGAACTTCCCCGTTTTGCATTTGCAGCTGAGCAGTTCTAATTGTATTCAATCCTTCTTTTTTCGCAAGCCATGCCCCTAATATTCCAGTTAAAATTATAAGAAGTATCGTCGGCCAAACCCCTATCATATTTCCAGAAAGTACCAACAAACCAATTTCTAAAGCAGGCACTATTATCAAAAGTAGCACGAACCATTTACCCACAAATTGTTCCTCCCTTTTGAATCGGTTAGACAAAAGCTGCTCCGACCAAATCGGAACAGCTCTTTCATCTTTTTATAGTACGCTGGCGTGTCCTCGGTAAAGATCGCCGCGAGAACCATCCACCGTTATCTCTTCTCCATCTTCAAACAAATCTATCGCTTCTTTCACTCCTACTATTACTGGAATACCCAAATTCAACCCTACAACGGCTGCATGAGAGGTTAATCCACCTTCTTCTGTAATGACAGCAGCTGCTTTTTCAAAGGCTGGAATCATATCTTTATCCGTACTGTAAGTAACTAAAATGTTGCCTTCTTCCATTTTTTCATTTGCTTCATTTGCAGAACGAGCAATAACCACTCTGCCAGATGCTGTTTTGCGGCCAATTCCCTGCCCTTTACCAATGATTTCACCGATGACATGTACTTTCATAATATTAGTAGTTCCTGTTTCCCCAACAGGTACACCTGCAGTAATCACCACTAGATCGCCGTGGCTGACCAGTCCTGCTTTTAATGATTCTCTAACCGTGCTGTCAAGCATTTCATCAGTAGTCTTTGCTGGATTCCCAAGAAGCGGCGTTACCCCCCAAACGAGAGAAAGCTTGCGCAATACTTTCTCATTGCTCGTAACAGCAACAATTGGAGATTCTGGACGGTATTTAGATACAATTTTTGCAGTGTAGCCGCTTTCTGTTGCAGTTAGAATAGCTGCCGCATTTAAGTTATAAGCAGTATGAGAAACAGATTGACTAATAGAATTTGTAATGGATCTGCTGCTTTCCTTTGTGCGCTGGCTTAAAATGTTTTCATATTTTAAGGCAGACTCCGCTTTCATAGCAATATTACTCATTGTCTGCACCGCTTCAACTGGATAATCCCCAGCAGCTGTTTCTCCTGAAAGCATAATGGCATCCGTACCATCAAAAATCGCATTAGCTACATCACTTGCTTCTGCTCTTGTCGGACGCGGATTGCGCTGCATCGAATCAAGCATTTGTGTCGCTGTGATAACCGGTTTTGCTAATGTGTTGCATTTCTTTATCAAGTTTTTCTGAGCGAGCGGAACTTCTTCGGGCGGAATTTCTACACCGAGATCTCCTCGTGCTACCATTAAGCCGTCTGATACTTCTAAAATTTCATCTATGTTCTCAATGCCTTCCTGGTTTTCTATTTTTGGTATGATTTGAATGTCTTCTGCCTGGTGCTTTTCAAGAAGTTCTCTAATTTCTAAAACATCAGAGGTACGTCTCACAAAAGAAGCCGCAATAAAGTCCACTTCCTGCTCAATACCAAACTCAATATCTGCCGCATCTTTTTCCGTAATACCTGGAAGATTTACTTTGACGTTGGGCAGGTTAACTCCTTTTTTATTTTTAAGCTCTCCGCTGTTCAATACCTTCGTTTTCACGTCTTTACCAGAAATCTCAAGAACTTCTAGTTCAATTAAACCATCATCTAAAAGAACTTTTTTCCCCGCTTCTAAATCATCGGCAAGACCTGGATACGTCACAGATATTTTTTCAGGGGTCCCTTCTACTTCTTCAGCAGATATAATTAATTCCTGGCCTCTTTCAAGGTTAATAGCTCCGTTTTTCATCGTTTGGGTTCTTATTTCCGGGCCTTTTGTATCAAGAAGGATAGCAACGTTTTTCCCTAATTCTTTTGCCGTTTCTCGTATGGTATCAATACGCGCTTTGTGTTCATCAAAATCTCCATGCGAAAAATTAAGACGAGCAACATTCATACCAGCTTTCATTAAACTTTTTAACATTGCAGGAGATTCACTTGCTGGGCCGATCGTACATACAATTTTTGTTTTTCTCATCATTGTCCTCCTCTTCAGTTTTCCCTAGATTATTGTATCATAGCTTGTATTTCGTACTAGGATTAGATAGAAAGTTCTTGAGAGAGACGATACATATCTCTATCAATTTCATGCGTTTCAGAAAGTGCCTCTGAAATGTTTTTATGAACAACTTTATTGTTTCTAATACCAACCATACAACCTTGTTCTCCATTTAATAAAAGTTCAACCGCATTTGCTCCAAGACGGCTGGCAAGTACGCGGTCATAAGCAGTAGGAGATCCGCCGCGCTGAATGTGACCGAGCACGGTGACCCGTGTTTCTAGATTGGTTTCTTCTTTAATTTTCTGCCCAAATTCAGGGCCGCTGCCAACCCCTTCTGCCACAATGATAATACTGTGCTTTTTCCCCCGTTCATGCCCTCTTCTTAACCTGCCAACAATATCTTCCATATGATAATCTTCTTCAGGAATAATGATTGTTTCTGCACCGTCTGCTAAACCTGCCCAAAGTGCAAGATCTCCAGCGTTTCTTCCCATGACTTCAATCACATAAGTCCGCTCATGGGAGGTGGCAGTATCACGTATTTTGTCAATTGCGTTAATTACTGTATTAAGTGCGGTATCAAAACCTATAGTATAGTCCGTTCCTGGGATATCATTATCGATAGTTCCTGGAATACCAATGGTAGGGTAACCAAGCTCTGTCAGTTTTTCTGCTCCCCTAAAAGAGCCGTCTCCTCCTATTACTACGAGCCCTTCAATGCCTAGGGCCTTTAAATTTTCTATTGCTTTCTGCCTTCCTTCCGGTGTTTTAAACTCCTCACAGCGAGCTGTATATAATTTCGTGCCGCCCCTGTGAATAATGTCACCAACATCTCCAATTTCCAGCTTATCAATTTCGTTATTGATTAAACCTGCATAGCCGTATTTCACACCATATACTTCCACTCCATGATAGATAGCTTTACGGACTACCGCCCGGATTGCTGCATTCATTCCTGGAGAGTCGCCTCCGCTTGTCAGTACTCCGATTTTTTTCATACTATATTCACTCCTTATTTCATAGTAAAGCTCTATTTCATTTACTCATTTCATTAAATCATTTTCAAAATTAGGTTTGCAAAAAATATTAAAAGTTGAATGAATGAATTTCATCATTCATTTCTATATCATTATAAACGAACATTATATAAAATTTCCTCGTTATCGTTCAATTTTGCTTCAGGCGGACGCTTTCCGCTACAATTGATATAATGTTCGTTTTTGCTAATTAAAATAGCGCTTATAAAATTGATTTTCAAAAAACAAACCTTATGTAAGAAAATTTCTCTATCTTGTTTCCGTTCACTGTTAAATTGGGATGTAAAAAAACTAGTTTGTTGCCATATTAATTTCCTATACTCAAAGAAAAAATGCTTTCCGACACTCAGAAAGCACTAATTCTCTCGTTCACCAGTGACAACGCTTTCACCGGTTACTTCGCCGATCTGTTTGTATTTTTCGTAACGTTCTGTGATTAATTCCTCAGCAGTTCTTTGCCAAAGCGTATGTAAGGAACGCTCCAAAACGTCATCCATATAGGAAGCTTGTTTTTCCAAATTTTTATGAGCCCCGCCCTTAACCTCTTTTATCATTTCATCAATAATACCTAATTCTTTTAAGTCAGGGGCCGTGATACGCATTGTTTGTGCTGCTTGTTTGGCATAACTTGCATCTTTCCATAGCAATGCAGCTGCACCTTCAGGTGATATAACGGAATAGGTTGAGTTTTCAAGCATATGAATTTGGTTGCCGACTCCTAGCGCCAGAGCACCTCCGCTTCCGCCTTCTCCGATCACAATGCTTATAATAGGCACACGCAGCCCGGCCATTTCTAACAAATTACGTGCAATTGCTTCGCTTTGTCCGCGTTCTTCTGCTGCTTTTCCTGGGTACGCTCCCTTTGTATCAATAAAACATATAACGGGCCTGGAAAACTTCTCCGCTTGTTTCATCAACCGCAATGCTTTTCTGTACCCTTCTGGATGCGGCATGCCGAAATTGCGGCGGATGTTTTCCTTTGTATCTTTTCCGCGCTGGTGACCGATCACGGTGACTGGCTGTCCTTTATATTTCGCGATGCCGCCGACAATCGCTTCGTCATCTCCGTAAAGCCTGTCCCCATGAAGTTCTAGAAAGTCGGTGAACAGTTGATTAATATAGTCATATGTTGTGGGCCGCTCTCCATGTCTGGCAATTTGAACACGCTGCCAGGGTGTGAGATTCCCGTATATATCGTCTTCTAGCTGCTTAAGACGATCTTCTAAATTAGTGATTTCACCGCTCAAGTCTATGTCTTTTTCTTCTGTAAAAGATTTTAATTCATTTATCTTTTCACGAAGTTCTATTACTGGCTTTTCAAAAGGTAAATAACTATGCAAAGCTTGTCACCTCCTTACTTCTCTTTGTAACCATGTATATCTAAAATCGAGGCTAACGTTTCTTTCATCTCTTGTCTAGGTACAACCTTATCAAGCTGTCCATGCTTTAATAAAAATTCGGCTGTTTGAAAATCTTCCGGTAATTCTTGACGAATGGTCTGTTCGATGATTCTGCGTCCTGCAAAACCGATCAGTGCTGCCGGTTCAGCCAAATTGTAATCACCAAGAGAAGCAAAACTTGCTGATACTCCCCCTGTTGTAGGATGTGTCATTACAGATACAAATAATAAACCTGCCTCATCAAGCCTTTTTAGTGCAGCACTTGTTTTTGCCATTTGCATTAGGCTGAGGACGCCCTCTTGCATTCGCGCTCCTCCTGAAGCAGAAAACATAATAAAAGGACGTTGTTTTAATAACGCATGTTCGATGGCACGGGTGATTTTTTCTCCTACAGCAGAACCCATACTGCCCATGCGAAACCTTTGATCCATCACACCAATAACAACAGGACATCCTTCTATATATCCTTCACCTGTTACCACCGCCTCATTCAATTTCGTTTTTTGACGGTCTTTTTCAAGTTTTTGTTCATACTCAGGAAATGATAAAGGATCTCTAGAAGTAATTTCCGCATTGAATTCAACGAACGTCCCCTCTTCAATTAAGGAGTTGATTCGTTCATAAGCAGTCATAGGCAGATGATGACCGCAGCTGATGCAAACCATATCATGTTTTTTTAGTTCTTTCGTATAAACAATGGATTTGCATTCTGGACATTTAGTCATGACGCCGTCATTCATTTTGACTGGCTGCTGGCGTTCTGATGGAATCTTCGCGTATTTTCTTTTTTTATTGAAAAAATCCTTTAACACGAGGACACCTTCTTTACTATCTGTACTATGTGTAAATTAGAAAAACTCGGCTAATTACCTTGTAATGGAAACAATACCACGGCATTCATAATCCTTACGTGGAGTGCCGTTATTTTGCTTATGCGCTTTATCGATAAAAGTATACTTTCGAATAGTGATAGAATGCTGACAGTACAAATTTCGGAAGCCTTAATCTTTACCAATACTTTTCTTAAAGTTTAAAGAAAAACACATCCTCTTTGTAAGATAACCGTTTATTGGAAGCTGCATCAGTCCTAATTGCAGTATTTCCTCTTTACTATTACGTATACAAGCAAGCGAACAGCTTTTTGTACATATATGCATTCTTGTTTGTGCGAATCATCCGGACTTTTTTCTCTTTAAAGATGTTTCTCTTAGATAGAAAAAAGAGCAATGATTTCAACAAGCAGGCATCCGCCTGCTTGTTAAACAAAAATGCCTTCTTCAAATAGGGCCGCACTTTCAACTTTTCGAACAGAGGAGCGACCGACTCAAAGACGATCGCTCTATTCCGTCCAGACGCGCTTGCTTCAACTATCAACCTGCCATTTTACATTCCCTTACTTTTAGGCAGCATTTTCTTTACGTTTCACCATGATTGTTCCTTGTTATGCTTTGTCAATAATAGAAAGCCTTCTTGTCTTTTCCGCTACTTCGTCGGGATTAACCTCTTTACGTGCTACCCCGGTTTCCATGGCTGTGCGGGCTACGGCTGCGGCCACAGCTGGCGCAACTCGCCCATCAAACGGAGCCGGTATAACATAGTCTGGTGTTAGTTCTTTTTTTTCAATTAAATCTGCGATAGCATAAACGGCTGCTTTTTTCATTTCTTCATTAATAATTGTAGCATTAACATCTAATGCCCCGCGGAAGATCCCAGGAAAAGCAAGGACATTATTTACTTGATTCGGAAAGTCCGAACGGCCTGTTCCTATTACTTTTGCTCCGGCTTCCTTTGCATCGTCAGGCATTATTTCCGGATCAGGATTTGCCATAGCAAAAATGATAGGATCATCGTTCATCGATTGAATCATTTCTTTCGTTAATGCACCTGCTACGGATACCCCAATAAACACATCAGTGTTTTTCATTACATCAGCAAGTTTACCTTCAGCTCTGTCTTTATTCGTTACTTTTGCAATCTCAGCTTTCACATCATTCATGCCGTATGTTCGACCGTCATAAATAGCGCCTTTAGAGTCACATAAAATGACATCACGCACGCCTAGACGCTGCAATAACTTAATAATAGCTATTCCTGCTGAACCAGCCCCATTGACCACAACTCGAATTTCAGATAAAGATTTTCCGTTTACTTTTAATGCGTTAATTAAACCTGCAGCGGTTACGATAGCTGTACCATGCTGATCATCATGGAAGACCGGAATATTCGTTTCTTTTTTTAATCTTTCTTCAATAATAAAGCAATTTGGAGCAGCAATATCTTCTAGGTTAACCCCGCCAAAAGTTGGCTGCATCAACTTTACTGTTTCCACAATTCGATCAACATCTGTAGTATCTAAACAAACAGGAAATGCATCCACTCCGGCAAAAGATTTAAATAAAACCGCTTTACCTTCCATGACAGGAAGCGCTGCTTCAGGGCCGATATTTCCTAGACCCAATACTGCTGTACCATCGGAAACAACCGCTACCATGTTTCCTTTCATTGTATACTCAAAAACTTTCTGTTTGTCATCGAAAATAGCTTTACAAGGCTCAGCCACTCCCGGGGAATAAGCAAGACTTAAGTCCTTAGCGTTTCTTACTGGAACTTTTGATTTGGATTCCAGCTTCCCTTGGTTCTCCCGGTGAATATGCAAAGCTTCTTCTCTTGTCGTTGACAAAATCTCCACTCTCCTTCTTCCATAATCCGTGCGGCCTTATCTTAATATATGGTTAAAACGAATAGACCACTGCAAAACTTATCTTATTATAACAGATGAGATAGACATGTTCACCCTATATGTTTTTTTAACACAACAAATTCTTCTCCCAATATTTGTTTTAATTCCTCTAAGCACGGGGTTGAGCCATCTGTACGAAATCTATCTGCTAATTTAATCACTTTGTTTTCTTGATCATAAACAAGGCATACTTGTACACCGCCTGGATATTTGCCCAGTATCTGTTTTATTTTTTCTGCCGCTGTTTTCTTATTTTTTTGTTTTTCTATTTTTAAAAACAAAAGATCACCTGACTGTTTTCGTAAATCTTCTAAATAAAGCACATGATCAGCGAGCAGTTTTTGTTTATTGCTCTTTCTGTCCTGCCTGCCGCCGATTAAGATAGGAATCTGCTCTGTGAGCGTTTTTCTTATTTTTCGATAAATGTTTGGAAAAATGACAATCTCCATGTCTCCGGTTCCGTCTGTAATAGTGAGAAACGCCATACTCTGGCCGTTTTTTGTCCTTACCTGCTTCATTTCTTCTACCATTCCTGCAGCCCATATTTTTTGTTTAGAAGCAGGAAGTCTACCAAATAAAGATACCGGCTGAAATCGTGCTAGTATTTTTTGATAACGGTCGAGCGGATGACCGCTTAAATAAAAGCCAGTAGCTTCTTTTTCAGCTTCAAAGCATTCATTTTCAGAGAATGGTTCTGTCTGTACGAAACGGAAGTCATATTCTCCTTCAGAAATGAGCCCGCCAAGATCTTTTTGAAATTCAGCAAATTCGATCGCTCTTTCAATAGATGCCAGCATTACAGCACGATTATTAGCAAAATCATCAAAGGCTCCAGCTTTTATTAAAGATTCCAGCGCCCCCCTGTTTACATTTTTTGTGTCCATCCTAACAATAAAATCAATCATACCTTGAAACTCTCCATGTTTTCTCTCTTCTAGGATAGAACGTACGAGATTCGTATTTACTTGTTTAATAGCAAGCAGCCCAAAATATATATGATTTCTTACCGCATGAAACCCGGCTTCGCTTCGGTGAATAGAAGGTGGGTTAACAGTTAATCCCTTTTGTTTCGCTTCTCTTAAATAGGCAGCCGTTTTTGATGGATTGTTCATATTCATTGTTAATAAAGCAGCATAAAAATAAGCAGGATAGTGAGCCTTTAAATAAGCAAGCTGATAGGCAATAAAGCTGTATGCTACTGCATGAGAACGATTAAACCCATAATCGGCAAACCGCACGATCAAATCATAAACTTTAGAAGCTTCGGCTTGCGTACATCCCGTCTTTTTTGCGCCAGCTACAAATCGGTCACGCTCTGTTTCTAAAATAGTTCTATCCTTTTTACTAACAGCACGGCGAAGTAAATCGGCTTCACCAAAAGAATAGCCTGCCATTTCAGAAGCAATTTGCATGATTTGCTCTTGATAGACAATCACCCCAAACGTTGGAGCTAATATGTGTTTTATTCTGTTATGAGGATAGTCCGGAGCAGAATGACCATGTTTTCTTTTGGCATAGACAGGAATATTTTCCATTGGTCCCGGTCTGTAAAGGGCATTTACAGCAGCAATATCTTCAAATGTTGTTGGTTTAATCTGCTGAAGAGCCTGTCTCATGCCTGGGGATTCCAATTGAAACACGCCAGTCGTATCTCCATTTGACAGCATAGCATACGTTTTAGAATCATCAGCAGGAAGATCTCGTAAATAAATGGTTGTTCCTTCTTGCTTTTTAATAGTCCGCGTAATTCGTTCAAGCAAACTTAAATTTTTTAAACCGAGAAAATCCATCTTTAACAATCCTATTTCTTCTAGATGATCCATCGGATATTGGGTGAGCAGAAGATCATCGCCTTTATGCATAAGCGGAACATGCTCTGTTAAAAGGTCTTCACTCATCACTACACCAGCGGCATGAACCGATGTATGCCGAGGAAGGCCTTCTATTTTTGAAGCCAGCTTAAGTATCGATGCGGCCTGCGGTTCCCGCTGAATTAATTCTTGTAACGACACATCTGCTTTGTACGCTTTTTTTAATGTCATCCCCGGCTCCTGCGGGATAAAAGAAGCCATCCGATCAATCAAGGCTTGAGGAGCTTCCATGATTCTGCCAGCATCTCTTAACGATGCCCGCGCCCCAAAAGTACCGAATGTGATGATTTGAGCAACCCGCTCTTTTCCATACTTTTCTGCTACATATTTAATGACTTCATCGCGCCGGTAATCTGGAAAATCAATATCAATATCAGGCATTGTTACCCGCTCAGGATTTAAAAATCGCTCAAATAATAAATCATGTTCTAAAGGATCTACATCCGTAATTTCCAGCACATAAGATACTAATGATCCTGCAGCAGATCCCCTTCCTGGTCCAACCAACATTCCTTGTTTGCGGGCATACCTTACAAAATCAGCAACAATTAAAAAATAATCATTGAATCCCATCCCATCAATTACTTGCAGCTCATAATCCAAACGTTCTTTTACTTTGTCTGTGATTTCATCATAGCGATACGCTGCTCCTTCATCACAAAGCCTTCTTAACTCTTCTTTTGCCGATTGGCCGGCAGGAAGTGGGAATTTAGGCAGCAATGTTTGTTCAAAATTTATCTTCACATTGCATTTGTCTGCAATTTCAGCCGTTTTTAATAAGGAACCTGTTTCACCGTCAAAGGCTTCTTTTATTTCATCCGTATATAGGAAATGGCCAGACAGATAGTCCGGACGGGCTTTTATGTTTTTTATAGCTGCCCCTTCTGCAATAGCTTTCAGTGCATAGAGCCCTTCTTTTTCTTCTTCATCCGCCATGTGAATATTATTTCCCGCAGCTAACGGAACGTTTGATTGTAAGGATAATTGTTCCCATGCGTTCCATACATCACTTTCGCCATGGACAGGCTGTTTCTCCAAATATACTCGTTCTTCATCAAGAGCATTGATGTAACACTCTAATACCTCTGCTGCCTTATTTTGCTCGTTTTGACGAATCAGCTCTGCGACTTCACTATCTGCGTACGGAAGCAGAATAAAACAGTCTTTTATCCGTTCTGCAGCCGTTTGGAAAGGGATATAGCCCTCTGTTTGTTTGATGGTAGAGAGATTCAGCAAAGCACGGTACCCTTCATTATTTTCAGCAAGGAGAATGAGTGGATAATCCCCCTCTAATTCTAAACCAGCTATCCATAATTCCAGCCCGATAATTGGTTTTATTTCTTTTTCTATACATTGTTTATAAAAAGGAATAACACCGTGCATATTATTTTTATCTGTAATAGCAAGAGCAGACATGTTATCATCAGCTGCTTTGTTAACAAGTGTACGAATTCTCGCTGTACTTTCAAGCAAGCTGTATTCCGTATGTGTATGTAAATGAACAAACTCCATAGCAGGCTCTCCTTTTTGTACTTCTCGGTACTTTATCCGGTTTTACGCCTTTCTTATAAGTATGAATAGCTTTTCCAAGGAAAACAAGCATATAACACCCCTTCTTTTCTTATATTTAATAAGAGAAAAAGTTGTCCTTGTTCACAAATGATAAAGGGGGGAACCTCAGTGATCAGTCGAGAATTCGCAGGAACACTGATTATGGACTTTTTTGTAGCATTTGGTGTCATTATAGGCGGCTCCATTATAGGCGGCATGGGCGCCTTATTAATTGGAAAACCCCCATTGTCTACCATTCACGACCTGGCTGCCAGTTTAAAAATTTGGGCGCTCGTTGCGGCTATTGGAGGAACCTTTGATGCCATCACTTCACTTGAACGCGGTCTTTTATCCGGTACTCATGCAGATATTTTCAAAACACTTGCCATGATTTGTGCTGCATTGGGAGGAGCCAATACAGGAACACTTCTTATACAATGGATCACCCAGGAGCAAATCACTCCATGAGAATACCGCCTTATTACCGACGTCCAGGCTGGCAGCGTTTTTTTGCCGGCATCATGATGGGAGCACTCGGCGGCTGGGCTTTTTTTCTTTTTCAATTTGGTGCCGTCCATGAAGAACTTGTGATCGAAATCAATAAACAACGCATTCAAATCGAAAACCAAAAAGAACAGATAGACATATTACGAAGCGAGGAAAAAAAACGAAATGAAGAAAATGAAAAAAAGCTAACCATTCAAGAAACAAACATCAATTTTACAAATGAACAAAAACTCCGCTTAAACGAATTAGCCCTATATGAATTAAAACAACAAGTAGACGATGAAGTGAAATTTCTTAAAAATAAAAACATTGAAAGCGTCGTAGAAGGAAAAGAACTTATTAAAAAAGCGATAGAAAATAAAACATATAAGGTTGGAGACAATGAATACCGGCTTCATATAGAAGAAATGTATATCTATACGAGCTTAGAGCTTCATATAAAAATCAACCTGAGAGACTCTTAATCAAATGAATGAAATTTCATCATTCATTTCTATATCATTACAAACGACCATTATATAACCCCCCTCGTCATCGTTCGAATTTCGCTTCAGGCGGATGTTCTTACTCTATGGGCACAAGCGCGAAACTCCCTTTGTTCGTTATCGTAGTGTCTTCTTTGCACGGGCTTGGCTTCAGCCTCTGCGGTGTCTTCAGCTCAAGCTTATCCCGCAGGATTCGCCGCCTGCCGCTGCAATCGATATAATGTTTGTTTTTCAAAATAGCACTTATGAATTTAATCTAAATAACCAATTTTTGAATTTTTTTATAATCAATCAATACAAAGCGAAAAAAATTCGGTATAATATTAGAAAAGTATACCGCTTTTTATATTAAGGTAATCCTTCTTCATACAAGCCATTTACTTTTGAGGAGGTGCTCGTGATGGATTTGACAGGAAAAGAGATGATAATGAACCGGAAAGAAATGGCTCTTCAAAAAGTAGAAAAAATTAAGGCAGGATACTCTGCTTTCGCTGAGTCGCATGAAGTAACCGCTATGATTAGAAAAGAACTCGAAAAGCAGGACATTGATGTGTATGAAGACAAGACAGACCTCGGTTCCTGGTTTATTCCAACCAATAAAAAAGAGTAGAGTAAGTAAGTCTCTCGATTCGACCAAACAAGCTCCGGACTGTGTTTATACATTCCGGAGCTTCTTTCACTATTAAGAAAAGCCGATTCATCTAGTAACTCTTACAAAGGGCTTCAAGCTCCTCGATAATATCTTCTGTTTCTTTTTTATTTTGGGCTTTTGCTCCGGCTGCCATAGGATGACCGCCGCCATTATGATTGGCTGCTACTTCATTAATAACTGGACCTTTTGAACGAAGTCTTACCCTGTAATTGTTATTTTCTTCATCTTCTACAAAAAATACCCACGCTTTTAACCCTGCTGTATCGGAAAAAGAATTAATCACAGCAGAAGATTCATTGACGGTAATCTCATATTCATCTAGCATCTTTTTCGTTATATACATAATGCCCAGACCGTTTTCGGTCATCTCAAAATCTTGCAGCACGCTGCCCTTGAAACGAACAAGCTTTTCATGATTCTCATAGAAACGGGTAAACAGTTCTGTTGTATCAAAATCATACTCTAGTGCTTCTGCAGCAAGCCGTAATGTCTGCGGTGTTGTATTAGAGAATTGAAATCGTCCTGTATCGCCGACTATTCCGGCATACAAAAGTCTGGCTGCATCTTTTGGCAGCTCCCAGTTATGTGATTTTTTCCCTTCTAATACTAATTCTATCATCATTTCACACGTAGAACTGGCTTCGGTTTTTACCCACATCAGATCCCCATACGATTCTACCTCTGGATGATGATCAATTTTGATTGTTGTTTTTCCCCGCTCCCAGCCTTCTCCGTCGATACGTTCGGTATTGGCTGTGTCACATATAATGACTAGACTGCTTTCTATGTCGTTTTGCTTTTCTCCATTTGCAGACATTCGGGCCAAAAAAGAAAGAGACTCCTCTTCCTCTCCCATTAATACAACTTTTTTATTTGGATAATTAGTTTGAATCAAAGTCCCAAGACCAGCCTGGGAACCAATGGCGTCAGGATCAGGTTTTTCATGACGGTATATATAAATGGTTGGAAAAGCTTCGATCGCTTCAATAATTTTTTGTTTCATCTTACCTTCCTTTCTAATATTGTTCATAAACTAAAGTTTTTATTGTGTTTGCTTCTATATTCTTTTCCAAGTACAATAAAATAAGCATTTTTATTAATACACTTCCCAGGAGGAAAACATGACGCAAATTTTTATTATCATACTTGTTGTAGGACTTGCCATGTATGCTTTTTACAAAATAAAATCAATTCGTTCACAGGCTCCCGCTGAAAAAAAATGGATTCAAACAAAAGCTAACATAAGTCTCGGTGCTTTTATGGCAGGGTTTGGAGCTAACTTGTTATATACAAGCCGCGGTACCGTGGATACGATTATAGGCTCTATCTTTTTAGTGCTTGGTGCAGCTAATATTGTTCTTGGATACCGTGCTTACAAATTGTACTTGCCTTATGCCATAAAGGAAGCAGAAGAACAGCGTATAAATGCATAAAGTGCGAAGACGCCGTCCCAAAAAACAAGTCAAGGGATGGCTTTTTCTTTAAGTATCATAAAACCTTCCATCACATTCCGACTCTTAAATTAAGCTCTCTAGTATTCTTTTTAGCGATCAAGCAGCTGGGCCATGAGTAATGCTTTTCCGACAATTTCTCCTTCGTGATACAGCTCCACGTCCACTTTTCCATGTTTACGGCCTACTTCAAGCAGTTTTCCTTTCATATCTATCGTACTTTCTATTTGAACTGGTTTTATGAAATAAAGCGTGATGTTTTCGACGACAAGGTCGCCTCGTTTGTATTGTTTCAACAACCTGCTTCCGGTTTCAGTCACTAACGTAGTGAGAACACCATATGAAATCATTCCAAGTTGATTTGTCATTTGCGGAGTCACTTCACATTGATAATTGTATTCCGACCCTGCTCCCATTTCATGAAAACGGCCTGTAACCAAATCATCAAGCGTTTCCCCGACATGAGGCTGGCGCTGTGTCATTTGCAATGCTTTTAATACATCCTGTCTGCTTATTACACCGAGAAGATGGCGCTGCTCGTCAATAACAGGAAGTAATTCTATTCCTTCCCATACCATGACGTGGGCTACCGAAGCAACCGATGTTCGTTCGTTCACCGTAATAGGATTTTTAGTCATTACTTTTTCTATTGGTGTTTGCATTTGCGCTCCCAGCACGTCTTTTGCAGCTACCATTCCCTGCACTTTCATTTCCGGATCTATTACCGGATAGCGGCTGTGGCCCGTACGCTGATTCATTTGGTGCCACTTGTCAACTGTGTTGTCTGTCGTCATAAAATACGTATCCTGTAGAGGAATTAAAATATCATTAACGAGTACGATTTCTTTTTTAATCAACTGGTCATAAATAGCTCTGTTTATCATAGTGGCGACCGTAAACGTGTCATAACTTGTTGTGATAACAGGAAGGTCTAGTTCATCAGCTAAAGCAATAACATTTTCATTTGTATCAAAACCGCCGGTAATGAGAACAGCAGCCCCTGCTTCCAATGCAAGCTTGTGTACTTGGTAGCGGTTGCCGACAATTAATAGATTTCCTGCTTCTACATAACGCATCATCGCTTCTAGTTTCATTGCTCCGATAACAAAGCGGTTTAATGTTTTATGCAGTCCGTTCCTGCCCCCAAGAACTTGTCCTTCTACGATGTTAACCACTTCAGCATATGTTAGCTTTTCAATGTTATCTTTTTGCTTCTTTTCTATACGAATCGTTCCTACACGTTCTATCGTACTAACTAGTCCCTGATTTTCGGCTTCTTTTATGGCACGATAAGCTGTTCCTTCACTGACTTGCAGTGCTTTTGCAATTCGCCGTACCGAAATTTTTTCTCCGACTCCAAGTTCTGTAATGTATTGAAGAATTTGTTCATGTTTTGTTGCCATGCCTTTCACCTCACTTTATACGACCTGTACCATTACAATTAAATATCTGTATTATTCCCATTATACGTTCCCGTCTGTACCATAGCAAGAATGAATATTTGTTCAACTATATTTTTTTCCTGGGAAACCAATATTGTAAGCGCTATTACCATGCTAAACGGATGCACTAGAAAAAATACAATAAAAAAAGCTGTTCCAAGTCATAGTTAATAACCTTGGAACAGCACTCTATGATTATTTATTGTTATAAGTCGATGGATTCTCCTGCTTTCAGTGCTTTCCCTTTAATAGGCGATATTGCTTCTACAAACGCCTCTGCATCCTGCTTAATCGGCGGGAAAGTGTTGTAATGTATCGGTACGGCATAGCCCGGATCAACCCATTGAACAGCTTGCTTGGCATCTTCTGGTCCCATCGTAAAGTTATCTCCAATAGGAACGAACAATAAGTCAACATTGTTGCGTTCGCCAATTAACTTTATATCGGAAAACAAACCGGTATCACCCATGTGGTATACCGTCTTGCCTTCTGCTTCTAAGATTATCCCTGCAGGCATTCCAGTATAGACAATTTTTTCATTCTCTTCTTCTGTGTAAGAAGAGCCGTGAAAAGCCTGTGTTAATTTCACACGGCCAAAATCAAAGGTATATCCTCCGCCAATGTGCAGCGGATGGGTTTCTACCCCTTTCCACCCTAAATACGTAGCAAGTTCAAACGGTGCTACTACGAGCGAACGATTGCGTTTGGCAATTTCGACAGTATCTCCCACGTGGTCATTATGGCCGTGTGTCAATAAAATAACATCCGGCTTCACCTTGTCCGCATTGAGGTCACACAATTCGTTACCTGTGATAAATGGGTCAATTAAAATGTTTTTTCCATTAGTTTCAATGTTAACAACGGAATGTCCGTGATAACTTACTTTCATTCTGTGCCCTCCCTTAGTTTTCTTTTATCGGGAAATGTTTTTTCTGTCCCTTTACTACTTTTCGATCCATATCTTCTTTTTCCTTTTCTTACGTTATAATAAACTTAAAAATTTGTAAAACAACAGCAATACTCAATTAAGATATTATATTTTGTAAGTTAGTATAAGGGATATCCTGGGCATCAGCTATAGCTTTATACACAAGGGAGCCATGAATGGTGTTTACCCCCATAAATAAGGCGTTATCTTCTCTACATGCTGTTTCAGCTCCTTTGTTGGCTAACGCAATCGCATATGGCACGGTAACATTCGTTAAAGCTAAAGTGGAGGTGCGCGGAACAGCACCTGGCATGTTTGCAACGGCGTAATGAATAACATCATGTCTTGTATAAACAGGATTATCATGCGTGGTAATGTGATCGGTTGTTTCAAATATACCACCCTGGTCTATCGCCACATCTACAAGTACCGAGCCCGGATCCATGCTCTTCACCATTTCTTCTGTTACGAGCTTTGGGGCTTTTGCGCCTGGAATAAGGACGGCCCCTATGACAAGATCTGACTCCTTTACAGCCTCTGCAACCGTCACTGGATTTGAAATCATAGTATGAATATCTTTTCCGAATATATCATCCAGTTCTCTTAGCCGCGCTGGATTTATATCAAGAATCGTCACCTCTGCTCCCAGTCCTGAAGCAATTTTAGCTGCATTCGTTCCAGCCGTTCCTCCTCCAATGACTGCAGTTTTTCCCCGTTTCACCCCCGGCACCCCTGATAATAGAATGCCTTTGCCGCCTTTCGTTTTTTCTAAAAACTGAGCTCCCATTTGCGCAGCCATTCTCCCGGCTACTTCACTCATGGGAGTTAACAAGGGCAGCGAACCATCTGGGAGCTGTACCGTTTCATAAGCAATCGCGGTCACCTTATTATCGACAAGGGCTTTTGTCAGTTCGGGAAGAGGAGCAAGGTGCAAGTACGTAAACAATATCAACCCTTCCCTAAAATAAACATACTCCTCAGGCACGGGCTCCTTAACTTTAACAACCATATCTTGGGCCCATGCTTCCTGGGGGGTATCAACCATTATCGCTCCCGCCGATTCAAATTCTATATCAGTAAAGCCAGATCCTGATCCTGCTCCTTTTTCAACATATACCTCATGATGCTGCTCTTTGAACTGCAGAACGCCTCCTGGTGTAAGTGCTACTCGGTTTTCGTTGTTTTTGACCTCCTTTGGCACTCCAATCTTCATATCTCATTCTCCTTCCCTCTTCTATTCTTATTCCTTTTATACCCTTTCCTATCCATTTTCATGTAGATTTTACAACAGAAAGAAAAAGCCCAGAAGTATTAGTACTCCTGCGGCTTCATCATCTTGTTATTCTGTTTCCTCCTGCCATAACCATGTATATAAATCCCCGTTCTCATCCTGCCATCTTACATCTAAACGAGTCAATCCTTCACATCCGTTGTTTTTAAATGCTTCAGCTAACTCCTCATCCGTAACATCTTTGTTTACGTTTGCATTCTGATAAACAGATTCCACTTTATCTTTTGCCTCTTCTCCGTGAAAAGCCTGCCCTTCCATATGGTATTCAAAATCATTTGGACTATTATATTCCCAATGATAAACACCGTCTTCTGTTTCGGCTGTAGCTTTAAAGAGAAAAATTTCACTTAGCGCTTGTGCTTCAGCCATCTGAACGGAAAAAGGAAGGCTTAGCATTACAACGAAAAAAGTAAGAGATATCTTCACCGTCATCACCTCATATGTAAGGTGCCAATTATTAGGATATTTTATTCATGATTCAGCGTCGTTTATGCAATACGTCTACACCGCCAGTAACTTCAATAATAGAGCCCGTAATCATATCAGAATCTTCTTCACATAAAAAAGTAATCGTTCTTGCAATATCTTCTCCGGCTGCCGGACGTCCTACGGGTGTATTTTTATCCTGTACGGACTTGGCAGTTTTGATAGAAGATTCTTTATAGTCTTCTGTAATTACCCCCGGGCATACCATGTTAACAGTTATTCCATGTTCTGCTTCTTCAATGGAAACCGTTTTTGTTAAAGACACCAATCCTGTTTTAGCTGCAGCATAGGCGGAGCGGTAAATCCATGCCGGAGCTTCCTGTGCGCCTTGAAAACCATACGTAACAATTCTGCCAAAATGCTGCGCTCTCATTAGTGGAATGACTTCCTGAAACAAATAAAACATCGATGATAAATTACCATTCACCATTTCATTCCATTCACTTGCGGTGTAATCCATTAGCTTTTTTCTTTCAAAAATATAAGGTCCGGCATTATTAACAAGAATATCGATTCTCCCAAATGCGCCATAGGCTTTTTCTGTCAGGTTTTTTAAATCTTCTGGCTTAGTGACATCAGCTTGCACAAACTGAATACGATCTTCAGCGTCACTCCATTCTTCTTTCATTTTATTCATTGCCGCAAGATCGTTTCGATAACTTACTGTAATGGAATACCCTTTATGTAAAAAACGTTCGGAAACTTTTTTCCCTAATCCTTTTGTTCCTGCTGTAACAAGTGCATGACGCATGAAAAGCTCCTCCTTCAACAATAAGAAAGAAATATACAGCTCTATTTATTTTGAAAATGTATAAGATAAACAATAAGTCGGTACAGTATTAACAAATTTCGATAGTCATGTGTGTATTTAGTAGAAGTCTTTATCTTAGGTTGTTCAGGGCTCTTTCGCTTTCTTAAGGCGGCCAGCCGAGTTTTTCTGTTACTTCCATCTTACTACGAAAAGCTGCTCTCGTAAAAAATATTAAATGTTTGTCCAAGCACACATTAGGGAAAAATATAAGAAAAGCGCAAGCGCCTTAAGAAAAGCGCAAGCGCCTTAAAAGAAGGAAGTTCGGCTACGAGCGTCACGTCCTGTGACAACGCCGAACTGACTCCCATCCTGGGAGCCCGCGACAGGGTCTGGAGCTTTCGTGCAGGGTCGCCTGCGGCTCGGAGTCACAAGGGAAGACATAAGACGTTCAGCTAATTTAAATGAACTTCTACTAAGATCGCACACGTCCAGTGTGCAACGTAGAAGTCACCACATCGTGTGGAAGTACGTCCTGTGACAATGCTGAACTGGCTTGCACAGGAGGTGTTGACTTTTGCGTTGCGACAGGACGTTCGCGGTTTTAGCAAAAGTTCCTCTTTATCGTGTGTGCCTGAGCGGCTGGGCGGCTGAAGCTAGACATCAAAAACGCCAACTATTTATAGTTTCTTACCTTTTAAAAAAGAACATGTCGCAATCGCTCATTTTTTACACCTATTTTGTGACGTACAATACATCTAATGTATACCTTTACATGATATAATAATAATGGAAAGAGCAGTATTTTACAGGGGGGTATGGAAAATGCCAAAGTATCACAATATTCTTGTTGCAGTAGATGGATCGAATGAGGCAAAGCGTGCTTTCAAAAAAGCGGCCGACATTGCTGGTGAAAATAATGCCAAATTGGTAATTGCTCACATCATCGATACCCGTACATTTGCTACAATTGAACAATACGACAGAACGATTGTGTCTCGAGCAGAAAAATACGGGCAGGAACTTCTCGATCAATACAAGGGGGAAGCTAATCAAGCTGGGGTTGAAGAAGTTACTACTGTTATAGATTTTGGTTCACCTAAAGTTAAAATTCCTAAAGATATTGCTAAGCGTTATGAAACCGATTTGATCATTACAGGGGCTACTGGGTTAAATGCAGTAGAACGTATGTTGATTGGAAGTGTTTCCGAAGCTATTGCAAGACAAGCTAAATGTGACGTTATGATTGTGCGTTCTTAACGATAAGACGAAGAAATATTAGAACTTTACGGCTTATGCTTATATGACTATTTCCAATAAAAAAAGAGCAGACATGGAAGCGATAGCTTCTTGCTGCTCTTTTTTTATATTTTGTTTAACTTTTTTAAAGGATCAAAGATTTAAGTAAAACTACACTTCCGCTATTTGGACTTGGAAGTTTTGCTAATCTCTTACTTTTGTTTTACTTTTTCCTGTCCTAACTCAATGGCTTTTTTCACTTGTTCAAATCCGGTTCCGCCGGCACTGTTTCTTCTTTTCACTACGGTGGAAGGCTTAAGCACTTCATAGATATCTTCTTCAAATAGATCGCTTGCTTGTTTGTAGTCTTTCATAGATAAATCAAGCAAATAAATATCCTTTTGTATACACAACAGTACCAACTTACCTACTACTTCATGTGCTTCTCTAAACGGCATACCTTTTGATGCTAAATAATCAGCAAGTTCTGTTGCATTGGAGAAATCGGAGTGGGTTTCCTTTTCCATGACACCTGTATTCACCTTCATCGTTTCAATCATACCGGTAAATATTTTCACAGACCCTTTTACGGTTGTGACGGTATCAAACATACCCTCTTTGTCTTCTTGCATATCCTTGTTGTAAGCTAAAGGCAGCCCTTTTAGCAATGTTAAAAGAGAAAACAAATTACCATAAACCCTTCCCGTTTTTCCGCGAATTAATTCAGCCATATCAGGGTTTTTCTTTTGCGGCATAATGCTGCTTCCGGTCGCAAATGTGTCGTCTAGCTCGATAAATTGAAACTCCTGGCTCGACCATAGAATAAATTCTTCCGCAAGACGAGAAAGATGCATCATGATCATAGAAGATGCACTCATAAATTCGAGAATAAAATCACGGTCACTTACTGCATCAAGACTGTTTTCATAAATGCCGTCAAATTCCAACAGCTCTGCTGTATAATGACGGTCTATTGGAAAAGTTGTCCCAGCAAGTGCGCCGGCACCTAGCGGGGAAATATTCAGCCGTTTCAAGCTATCTTCAAGCCTAGTGTAATCACGTTCTAGCATCCAGAAATACGCCATTAAGTGATGAGCAAATGAAACAGGCTGGGCCCGCTGCAAGTGCGTGTAGCCAGGAATAATCGTTTCAACATGTTGTTCTGCTTGTCCAAGCAGCGCTTCTTGCATTTGTTTAACAAGCTCCATTATTTCATTCGTATGCTTTCTTAAATAAAGATGCATATCAGTAGCAACTTGATCATTTCTGCTGCGGCCTGTGTGCAGCTTTCCTCCAACCGGACCGATTTCATCCGTTAAAAACTTTTCGATATTTAAATGAATATCTTCATTTTGAACAGAGTATTCCAATTCGTTCTTGTCCGCTTTTTGTAAAAGTGTTTTTAACCCTTGTGTAATTGTTTTTGCTTCTTCATCTGTAATAATATCGCAGGCAGCTAGCATTTTTACATGTGCCAGGCTTCCTGTAATATCTTCTTCTACAAGCTCTTTATCAAAAGGGATGGATGCCCCAAAGGCATCCACCCATTCTTCCGCGCTTTTAGTAAATCTTCCGCCCCATAGCTTTGTCATACATTTACACCTTTCTTGTTTACCATGCTGTGTACTTTTGTCGGCAGTCCCCATAGTTCGATAAAGCCAACTGCTGCATTTTGATTGAATTCGTCCTCAGGTGTATACGTTGCAAGCTTTTCATTGTATAGAGAAAGGTCTGATTTTCTTCCTTCTACAATGGCATTTCCTTTAAACAGCTTCACTCTAACAAGACCAGTTACATTTTGCTGTGTTTCTTGTAAAAACGCTTCGAGTGCGTTTCTAATTTGGGAGAACCATAGCCCTTCATAGATCACTTCAGATAGCTTTTTCTCTACTACTGGTTTGAAATGAGCTACCTCTTTTGGAAGAGTGAGGTCTTCTAGTTCTTTATGTGCTTTAATTAATGTCATAGCACCCGGGCACTCGTATACTTCTCTTGATTTAATACCTACCATTCTATTTTCCACATGATCGATTCTGCCAATTCCGTGCTTTCCGGCAACAGCATTAAGCTCCAAAATTAATTCATCCAGTTCGTAAGCCGTACCGTTTAATGCAACAGGTTTTCCTTGATTAAATTCAATTTCGATAATATCTGCCGCGTCCGGAGTTTTTTCAATCGGATTAGTAAGCTCATATGCTCCTTCAGGAGGAGTAGCCCATGGATCTTCAAGAACACCGCATTCATTACTTCTGCCCCAGAGGTTTTGGTCTACGGAATAAGGATTGTCAAGATCAATCGGAATTGGAATCTCATGCTTTTTCGCATATTCAATCTCTTCATCTCTGGACCAGCCCCACTCTCTTACTGGTGCAAGCACTTCGAGATCAGGATTTAAAGCTTGAATGGATACTTCAAAACGAACTTGGTCATTCCCTTTACCCGTGCAGCCATGTGCAACAGCATCCGCGTTTGTTTGTTCCGCAATTTCCACAAGTTTTTTCGAAATGAGCGGTCTTGAAAGAGCCGATACGAGCGGGTATTTTTGTTCATAAAGTGTATGAGCCTGCATAGCCGGCAGAACAAACTCTTCTGCAAACTCTTTTTTAGCATCAATCGTGTATGATTGAACTGCACCAACTTGCAGTGCTTTTTCTTTTACAAATTCAAGGTCTTTGCCTTCTCCTACGTCTAACCCTACAGCTACCACGTCGTAACCATTATCGCTAAGCCACTGAATTGCAACGGAAGTATCAAGCCCTCCGGAATATGCAAGTACTACTTTTTTATTCGCCATTTATAAATTCCCTCCACCTTCATGCATTGAATATTCATACTGAAGTTATTATTTTTATACATTGTTTTGCAAAAATATGAGAGGCCTTTGCCTCACCCTCAAAACAGTAGGTAATGTATGTTTCGTTGTTATTAATTACTTTAACAAGGGTTATGACATTTTGCAATACTTATTCATAAAAAAGCATAAAAATTTATTTTTTGTCATTAAACATGATAGTATCGTGAGCGGTTTCTAACGTTGATATGAACGGACGAATTCACAGCATTTTAATTTATTCATTCCTGGAAAAGTACTGAAAACACCAGCCTTCAATGTTATACTGTATTCATTCCACCAACAAAAATCGAGGCTGTTTTTGATATTATTATGGTATGAATGAGGAAGGGAAGTGATGCATATGTCTTGCAAATTTTTAAAAGATCCCCGCCTTGGAATAGAGCTTCCCATTCTCGAAAAAGAATGGGAAGCGTATGAACCAGAAATGCAAAACATTATTATAGGAAAATGGGAAGAAATCCGCGGTCAGATTCCAGAACGAATTGCAGAGATTGAAGAAGACATTAATTCCAAACAAGCATGGCTTGATATAGAAGAAAATTTTGAAAAGTGCTGTCAGCTCAATAAGGAGATCGCAGAGCTAGCCTCCAAAATTAATGATCTCTGGCTTTGGTATCGGACGCATCCGACGGTGTCACATTACATGTTCAGCTAAATAGCGTTTTTCATAGAAAAAACCAGCCCATTCGGAAACTTGCTTTGTTAATTGATAATTACAAGCTGCGCCTGTCGCTATCCCAATGACAGGCACGCCGTACATCAGTTTTTTACGGAAAGCCTTTAATAAAAACAGCTTGCAAGTTTGACGAAGCGGCTGCTGCAGCCAGTCTGCATCCACAATTTTTTCTTCTCCTTCATAAAACCAAGGGAATTCACTTTCTTTTTCAGCTTCTTGTTCTAACTCTTCCCATGCTTGTTTCTGCATGTTTTGAGGAAGAGAAGCTCCATGAAATACTTTCAAAGCTATCATCATCTCAAATGGATTCCTCAGATCATACCCGTAACAAAGTGCACTAAGCTGGACTGTTCGTAAGTTGATAAGGAAAACGGCAGGAAGATCACTCATATTAAGAATAACTCCTCCCATTCCTGTCATTCCTCCTTGCCCGAGTGAGAAAAGGCGTTGTTTTGCCATAAGCTGATAATGAATAAAGTGAAGCTGGTTTATAGTCAGCCTTTTTAAATCCTGAATATCTTTTACATCTTCATCAAAAATACGAGCCTCTAAAATAATACGTTTTTCTGCTTCTTCATGAAAGCGTGAATGAAGAATGAAAGACTGAGCATAAAATAAAAAACGATCTGTCATATTAAGCAAGTATTTTTTTTGTTTTCGCGGCAATGTATTAATTAATTTTTCTAAGGTTTTATCAAACAGGCGTGTATACATATTATGGCTCTTAGACAACTGGTTCTCCCAATGAATGATTTCTTTATATCGTTGTTCTGCCCTGCTTTCCTGGGGCAAAGTCGCCATCTTTATATGTTTCCTCCTTATCTTCTTGGGATTTATCTTCCAAAAACTTTTGTTGAGACAACGTATGAAGCATTTTCAATATTCTTCTCTGTACTGTACCGTATACAGTCTCTTCCGGATACTTACCATCCTCATCTTTTTCGCCAGCTGGCATACCCGTTAAAATTTCGATCCCATCTTTTATCGTTGAAACCGCCCATACATGAAAAAGGTTGTTTTCTATTGCTTCAATTACTTCATTACGCAGCATCAAATGCTTTACATTCTGGTGAGGAATGATAACGCCCTGTGTGCCGGTCAGACCTTTTTTACGGCAGACATAGAAAAATCCTTCTATCTTTTCATTCACTCCGCCAATAGACTGCACTTCTCCAAATTGATTTACCGAACCAGTGACAGCAATGTCCTGGCGAAGCGGGATTTGACCTAAAGAAGATAATAATGCATAAAGCTCCGTGCTTGAAGCACTGTCGCCATCAACCATGAAATAAGATTGTTCAAACGTTATACTAGCAGCTAACGGTAAAGGATAGTCTTGAGCAAATTCAGCCTGTAAATAGCCGGATAATATATGAAGGCCTTTTGTATGTATGGAGCCTGTTAATAATGATTCCCTATCAATATTTACGATCCCTTTCCGCCCCACATAGGTTCTTGCTGTAACTCTAGTCGGATGGCCAAATGAATATTCCCCGGTATGAGATACGACCAGGGCATTTAGCTGGCCAATTGCCCTGCCATCTGTTGAAATCATGATCGTTCCGTCATCTATTGCTTCATAAAGCCGCTGTTCGCTGCGATTAGATCTAAAAAACCTTTCTTTTAATGCTTCGCTTATATGCCGATCTTTTATAAAAGATTCATTTTCTTTTTCCGCCCAATAGTTTGCTTCAATTAATATTTCGGTGACTTCATGAAAACGTGTGGACAGTTTCCCTCTATTATTAGCTAATCTTGTACTGTAATCGATCACTTTTGCCAATGCTTCTTTCGTTAAGTGGTGCAGCTTTTCTTTTCTGCAAAAGGATGCTACAAATGAAGCGTAATCTAGTTGATGTTTAATATTTCTTTCCATGTCAGTATCAAAATCAACTTTCACTTTAAACAGTTTTTTGAAATCTTCATCTGCTCGATATAAAAGCTGATATAAAGAAGGAGTACCGATTAATATTACTTTTATTTTAAGTGGTATTGCTTCAGGTTTGATAACACTTTTTGTAAATACTTCCGTATCTTCATAGGAATTTTCCATACGCAGTTCGCCAGTTCTTAAGACTTGCTTTAATGCTTTCCAAGAATAAGGGTGGGATAATACATCAGCAGCATTGAGAATAAGATAGCCCCCGTTTGTCAGATGCAGACTCCCCGCTCTCATCATAGAAAAATCAGTTGAGACAGAGCCAAACGTATTTTTGTAGTCGACTTTTCCAAAGAGATTGGCATATGAAGGATGTATTTCATATATTACTGGTGCTCCTTTGGTTTGACTATGATCAACTAGAACATTCACTTTATATCTTTGCTTTACGTCCTTGGACACTTGAAGAATGGTGTTCAATTCTTCTTCATCGCTTTCTTTTTTCGGTAAAAATTGTTTCCAATGCTGGATGACGTCCTGTTCTAATTCATTTAAATAATTAAGCACACTAGAAAATTCTTGATAATCTTCTTTTACAGATGAAATAAAACCGTGAATCGATTGATGAACTAATTGTTCTTCCGCTTTTCTTAACTGTTTACGAAGTTTTCTTTTTGCAATCTGCTGGTAACGCAGAACTTCATTTACGTTTCTCGTTAATTGCTTGCTTTTTTTCATAACTTTTTCTCTAATATCATCTGGGAGCTGGTTAAATGACTCATCACTATGGGCTTCTCCGTTTTCATCTAAAGGAATTGCAACGACCCCTTGCTGACTTCTTTCAATGGTAAACTCCTGCTCCCTTGCCTGCTTTTCAAGATCGCTCCATTTTTTGTTCATTAATTCTTCATGCTGCTGCGCCATTTCCACTTTCTTGCGTTCGAATGGTTTCCCTGTTAGAACTTTCTCAATTTCATCCTCAATGTCCTGCATAAGTTCTTCTACGTCCTGAGCAAACACACTTCCTGTTCCTGCAGGCATAGCAATCGCTTTTGGTTTATCCGGATTTTGAAAATTGTATGTATAAACCCAATCAGGCGGTGTTTCTTTCGCCATTGCTGTTTCTTTTGTTTTTCTTTTTGCATATGTAGTTTTCCCTGTTCCACTCGGGCCCGTTAAAAACAAATGATGCCCTTCGTTTCTTACATTCAGTCCAAAATCCATCGCTTTAACAGCACGATGCTGTCCAATGATTCCTTTGTTTTCTTGTTCAATCTCAGCCGTTGTTTCAAACGAAAACATCTCTGGATCACATCGTTCTGCAAGATTGTTTATATTTACTTTTAAATCGGTCCGCATTCCATACCTCCATTCATTATTATTTATGGTTGTTACTAAGTATTCGAGAATAAAGACTAATTTCCTTTTAAAGCAGTCAGAAATCTTGGCCCTGTTCGATTAAATCTGGTTATGGGAAAAACTTGGCTTGTTATAATGTCCATTTTTTACATGTTGAAAAAGCCTTTCCTTCTAGCATATTTAGCGTTAGAAGAAAAGGCTTTTTTTATTTTATTGGCCGAGACGAAGCGTGTCCCGAGCAATCATTACTTCTTCATTTGTAGGAACGATAAGAACGTTAACCGGAGAACCTTCTTTATTAATAAAAGCTTCTTCTCCGCGAATATCGTTTTTCTTTTCATCAAATTGTACACCCATAAATTCTAGGCCTTTGCATACTTTTTCCCGAATGGTCACACTGTTTTCGCCTACACCTGCAGTAAACACTATTGCGTCTAGGCCATTCATGCTTGCTGCATATGCACCTATATACTTATGAATTCTTGTAGTATAAATGTCTAAAGCCGTTTGAGCTTTTTCATCGCCCTCTTTTGCATGTTCTTCAATGTCACGAAGGTCGCTTGAAAACTCACTTAACCCTAACATTCCGCTTTCTTTATTGAATACGGAAATAATTTCTTCGGCAGTTTGACCGGTTTTTTCCATTAAAAATGGAATCAGCGCCGGGTCCAGATTTCCAGTACGAGTGCCCATCGTCACTCCTGCAAGCGGTGTAAAGCCCATAGACGTATCGACAGATTTGCCGCCGTCGATCGCTGTAATACTAGCTCCGTTTCCTATGTGACAGGAAATAATCTTTAGATCCTTTTGCGGCTGCTCCATTAGTTCTGCTGCACGCTGGCCGACATATTTATGAGAAGTACCATGAAAACCATATTTTCGAATACCATATTTCTCATAATACTCATAAGGTACACTGTATAAGTACTTTTCTTTTGGCATCGTTTGATGAAATGCCGTGTCAAATACGGCTACAGCTGAGACATCTGGGAGAATTTCTTTGAATGCTTTAATGCCGACAATATTGGCAGGGTTATGAAGCGGGGCAAGTTCACTTACTTCTTCAATCCCTTTTACAACTTTTTCATCTATTAAAACAGAATCAGAGAATTTTTCTCCTCCATGAACCACCCGGTGTCCAATTCCGTTGATCTCGTCTAATGAATCGATAATACGGTGTGCAGTGAGACCTTCTAATAATTTTTTAACTGCTATGGAGTGATCTGGAATCGGCGTTGTTTCACTAACTTTCTCTCCATCCACTTCTATCGTAATTTTAGGACCGTCAAGCCCGATTCTTTCTACGAGACCTTTTGTTATCACTTCTTCTTCAGGCATATTTAGCAGCTGAAATTTTAAAGACGAGCTGCCTGCATTAATAGCCATGATTTTAGCCATGAAAAAATGCTCCTTTTCTATAAATTAACGCTTTTCTCGTTATGTTGTGATTTACCTTCTCTATTTAAACACCCGGCCTTGCCAATTGCAAGCGAACCCTTGGTATATCAGTGAAATTCAATACATTCATTAAATTCAGATATGTAGGCGTTTCCGTGTTTTTTCACTTATACTTTACTTCTTTAATAAAATAAAACATTCTTAAATATAAAAAACAGCGACCTTTTCTAAGGTACGCTGCTTTATATATTAAGAAGTAAAGCCTTGTTCTTGAAACCATTTATCCATTTGCTGCACCATATCTAAAAGAGCGTCTTGTTTAGAAAAAGATGGGAGCTCAGCAAGTAAAGCCTGTCCTGGCTGAACTACGTTCGGTCCTTTTTTCTGGAGCAGCCAAATGCTTTTTCCGAATTGATCCGTTTTAAACATAGAGGAAGGCAGCTGCAAAAGACCAAGTATAACAGCTTCATCTTTAATATACTGATGCAATGCAGGTGCTTGTTCACTCTCAAACAAAAAGTTAGGGATGAGCAGTACTAAAAATCCGCCTTCTTTTAAATGGTTTATACTCTTTTCAATCAATAAATGATGAACATAGGAATGGCCGCTTTTAGCCTTTAACGTGAAGGACTCAGCTACTTCGTCTTTTGGATAATAGCCTGCTGGAAGATCAGAGACGACCACATCGACTGGCGGAGAGGCGAGCTGCTCAATGCTGTCTTGGTGGAATAGTTCTACGTCATGCTCTTGCAAGTTAGAGAGAACATAGGCAATGTTCAGTAAGGTCTCATCCACTTCTGCACCATAAGCTAGACTTTCTTTTGAAAGTTGATTTAATACAGCACTCAAAAGGTTGGCAGTTCCGGCAGCAGGGTCTAGCAGTGCCAATGATTCTTTTTTAGAAGTTAGTTTATTAACGAGATACCCCATAAACATTGCAACCGCATCAGGCGTCATAGCATGGTGAGGCTGAACCGCTTCTTTCATTCCTTTTATGACGGCAAGCTGAAATGCTTTACGGATTTCTTCTTTTTTCATTTCTTTCGGTAATTCTTCTGTTATTTTCTTTTCCAGCCGCTTTTTTTCTTTTTCAGGCAGCGATTGTATGACGGCCTGTTGAAAAATATTTTCTCCGCTCTCAGCTAATGCTTCTAAGTATGTCATCTCTGAATGACTTTGAATAGAAACAGCCATGTCATCAATCAAGGCATGCAGCTTTTCTACTTCGGTTACCGGTTGCATGGTATATCGCCCTTTCCACGAAATTCTATCTCTTATATTATTCGAGTTTTCATGTCTTTTCCCTTCGAAAGTATAGCAAAAATAAAAGGACAAGGACAATAAAAACCCCATTCCTATTAAATAAGGAACAGGGCTGACATGTCTCTATTTATAAATGCTTGATTTATTTAGCCTCTTTCGCTGCATTTACAGCCGCTTCATAGTCCGGATGATTGGTAGCTTCCGACACATACTCGGTGTACGTTACTTCATCATTGCTGTCTATCACAAAAATGGAACGTGCTAACAAACGAAGCTCTTCGATTGCTACTCCGTAATTTTTACCAAAGGAAAGGTCGCGGTGATCGGATAACACTTGAAGGTTTTCGATGCCTGCTGCTGCACACCATCTTTTTTGCGCGAATGGAAGGTCTGCACTGATAGTAATAACTTCTACACCATCGAGGCTTGCTGCTTCTTCATTAAAGCGGCGGGTCTGCTGGTCACATACACCAGTGTCTACAGATGGCACCACACTGATCAGGCGTACTTTTCCTTTCGTGTCTGCTAATGTTACTTCTGATAAATCATTAGCAAGCACTTTAAAATCCGGTGCTTTGTCTCCCGGTTTTACTTCCTCTCCTAACAACGTAACAGGGTTCTCTTTAAAAGTAATTTCGGCCATGTTTGTTCCTCCTCATTTTTTAAGTATGTACACTTTCAATAGTACGCTTCTATTTCTCACTTTTCAAACAACATCAATTATTGTACTTACCCTTTTTAGACAAAAATAAAACCCGGCAGAAATACATGTTTTCTGCACGGGTAAAAGATAAACCCAGATATACCGCTGAACCCAGGGTTATTGCTGTATTACAGTACAGGGGTATCCGCTGCAAGGAATAGAAGTTTACCAAAACGAAATATATTCTTACTAAATAGGTGGCGTTTGCCCTGGCGGATTTTGACCGTTGTTTTGATTATTTTGATTTCCGTTTCCTTTAAGCATATCTTGTATTTTTTCTACCACTTGCGGCGTAAATTCAAGCAATTTTTCGTAAAGATGTGTGCTTTCATCCATGTGTACCATTTTTACGCCTTTCGAATTAACGATAAGAAAAGCAATAGGAGTAATCGATACACCACCACCGCTTCCTCCTCCAAACGGGTGGTCCATCGCTGCATCACTGCTGCCGTTTTTCATAAATTCACTTCCACCGGCGGCAAAACCGAAACCTACTTTGGTTACCGGCATAATCACACTGCCATCCGGCGTTTCTACCGGATCACCCACTATGGTGTTTACGTCCACCATTTCTTTCAAGTTTTCCATCGCTGTGCGCATCAAGCCCTCAATAGGATGGTCAGTCATCAAGACGCCTCCTTGTTTTTAGTTTCTTCTTTCGTTTTTTGCCATAACTTAAATACGTTACCATTCATATGCTTCATCACACGAATTCCGGCAATGATAGCATGCCCCAGCCGCATAAAAAACATACATGAGAACGTCGTATCAGCTGCCGCTTTTTGAAAATTTGGCTTAATATCTATATTTGGAGTGCATTTCCTCTTAAATACTGCTGAAGCAATGCCAGCTGCCATGCTTTTCACAGACCAAAGCATTCCAGTAAGAAACCCTGTCCAGGCAGCATCGCCTATACCGATTTCACTTTTCCAGTCAAATTCAATCATTTTTATTTTTCCTAGAAAAGAAGTTAATATAGAGCGGAGTCCATCTATGTGTTTAAGCCATAATTGGAGCATTTCCATTTGATTTTTTAATTCTTCCGGTGTTTCTTTTATATCCTTTTCTTTGTTGTTTCCTGCCGTACTTTTTGATTTTTCTTTAAATACGACCGAATACGTTTCTTCATCAAAAGACATCACCGGTATTTCAAAGTTTTTGTAAAAAAAATACCACACCGTAATTTTTGCTCGAATATCTTGTTTCTTGCTTTTTCGCTCAAACTGAACTGATATTTCTATTGGTGTTATTATGATAAAAACAGCCAGTAATAGCAGCCCACTTGCAATAATGATAAACCAAAACATACATCATCCATCCGTCTATTATAAGTTAATTACCATTATAACCAATAATTAACATTACCAAACAGAAAGATGCTTCCTTCTTGAAGCAGACCAACATTTGTTTCCATTGATACCTATTGTCTGGCTCCATCAATGTTTCCAAAATTAGAAAAACTCGGCTTATCGCCGAGTCATTATGACGGAAGTCGCAATTTTACTTATGCTGATATGAACAGTATAAAGAAGCCCTCCCCATAACTTCCTTGTGGGAAAGGCTTCTTTGGATTATTTTTCGACATGAATTACTCTCGTATCTCCAAACATATCATGTATACCTTGTTTTTCATTTGTAAATCCAACAACGATATAAATAATGTTCGTAATCACAAGGCTTCGATGTATAAAACGGCCTACTACTTCTCGAAATATTAGGTCGGGCCACGTTAGAGGTGCTGCATTCTTACGCACTACTTTCAATCCGAAAATTATTTTTCCAAGCGTTTGACCTAACCATTTTGTCATCAATAGAAAATAAACATAAGATGTGATCGCACTAAGAACGCCTTGCAGCGTAAAAAAGCCGAGTATGTTTACCGGTTGGCTATCGAGAAACATTAATGGACTTAGAAGCAGACCGTTTATACTGAATACGATAAGCAAATCAAATAGATACGCCCAAAATCTCATCCAAAAACCGGCGTACCGTCTAGGAGGAGTACATTCTTTTTCTTCATCTGCTAAAGAAGGTGCCGGGGTTTCCTCGTAATCGTTAGAAAATTCCTCTCTTTGCTGCGCATTATATTCCGAGTACTTCTTATCGTTTTGATCTACATTTTGATTATTATTTTCCATTCCGTGCACCTCCTTAATCTGTGTATAAATACATGGCGCGCGGCGTTTCTGAGTCCATTAGCAGTTCTTTTATTCCTAACAGCTCAGCATCATTTACAATCAAGCTGCGAGCGGAAGTTCCGATAAATTGATTCAATGTAAACGCACCATGATATCGTACGACTTGCGGATTGTTTAGCCCCTGGTCTTCTTCCATCAATGTTATAGTGTCTTCAAGCGAACCTAATTCATCGACTAAATCTAGTTCCTCTGCCTGCTTTCCGGAATACACGCGGCCATCACCTATTTCACGAACTTCTTCTTCAGACATCCCGCGTCCATTTGCAATCACATTTACAAAATCACTGTAAAAGTCGTCTACCAGCGATTGAAGTATGTCTTCTTCTTCCTCTGTCATTTCACGATTTCCAGACATAATGTCTTTAAACGGGCCACTTTTAATTGTAGTAAATTCTATCCCTAACTCATCCGCTAATTCTGCAAAATTAATACTTTGCATTATAACGCCAATAGACCCGGTTACAGTCGCAGGGTGAGCAACAATTTTATCGGCCGGAGCTGCTACATAATATCCGCCTGATGCAGCCGTGTTTCCCATCGATACATAAACAGGTTTCCCATTTTCTTCTTGTATCTCTTGCACTTTGTCATGTATCTCTGCACTTTCAACGACACCGCCTCCAGGTGTATTTACGCGCAGGATAATTCCGTTTATATTAGGATTTTCCCCAGCGCTTTCAAGCATTTTCATAAATTGGCGGTGATTATACATGCTTTGATTCATAAAAGAAGGAGTATTACCTGTATCTTGAATGACTCCTTCAATATCAATTACTGCTATTTTTTCTTGCGGCTGTCCTTCTTGCATGATTTCTTCTTCAATGCCATCATCGCTTCCGCCAAACATGTTCTCGAAATTAGCAGATGCCATGGTCGTTACAAATTGGAACCCTATTGATACTGCGAGCAGCAGTGCTGCGATTCCAAGAGCAAGCCACCTTTTCCCGCTCATTTAAAGTCCTCCTCTATTCTTCGTTTTTATCCAAGTTATTGTATTGAAATTCTTCGGCAACCACTGTTCCTTTAACAGTGGTTTTCATAATATCCTCTGCGCATATATTCAAAATGTCTTGATCTAAAATAGTAAAGTCGGCGGCATAACCCGGGGCTATTTTTCCCAGTTCTTTTTCTTTCCCAATTGCTTTCGCACTTCCTGTCGTATAAAGAGATACCGCTTCATAAGGACTTAGCTTTTGTTCAGGAAGATAGCCGCTGTGGGTTTCGTATTGATTTTTTCTAGTAATGGCTGCTTGAATTCCTTCTAACGGATCAACTGGTTCAATTGGGGCATCTGAACTTCCGGCACATTCCACTCCTCTGTCGAGCAGAGTCTTCCAAGCGAATGAATAAGACAATCTGGCTGCACCAAGTCTTTCTTCTACCCAAGGAAAGTCGGACAACACGAAACGCGGCTGTAGGTCCAAGACGACATCTAATGCTTTTAATCTTTCTATTAAGTCAGGAGGCGTAATTTGAGCATGTATAATTCGATCCTTTTTGCCCATAGGAACTGGATGTGCTTCAAGGGCTTCCACCGCATATTCTAATGCTAAATCACCTATTGTGTGGATAGCAGCCGGCATGTTTATATCGCGCGCTTTTTTAACCAGTTCTTTTAAATGTTCTTTGGAATGGATAGCTACACCATAAGTGTCTGGAGAATCATTATAGGGATGGCGTAAAAGCGCTGTCCTTCCTCCAAGCGCCCCATCAGCGAAAATTTTCACGGCTCCAAATGATAGAAAGTCGTTTACAGGGCCATATTCATATCCAAGCTGCCTGAAGTCATCCAATACTTCATGATGGACAAGCAGATTGGCTCTAAACTTCCACTGCTTATCATTGATAACATCTTGAAAGGCTTGAAAGGTTCGTTGAAAACCACCGTAATAATTTAAATCCTCTGTGTGTCCGCCGGTTAGACCTTTTGCCACCATATGCGAAACGGCCGAATCTAATGCTTTTTTTAACTCTTTATCACTTACGGGCGGCTGTACTGCTTTCACTAAATCTGCAGCTTGATCCAGCAAGTATCCGGTTTCTTCGCCATTGGCATCTCTGACGATGATGCCCCCTGATGGGTCAGGTGTCTCTTTATGAATCCTCGCTTTATCCAATGCAATGGAATTTGCAAGAGCAGCATGCCGGCAAATTCTCGTCAGCAAAATAGGATTTTTCGGAGCGATTTCATCTAATTCTGCTTTGTGAAATATTTTTCTATCTGCAAAATTATTTTCGTTCCACCCTTCTCCAATCAGCCATTGCCCTTCTTTTAGCATGCCGGCTTTTTCTGCTAAAGCGTTTTTCATGGCACCAGCGTCCTTGAATGAAGACAGATCTAATCGCAGCATAGTTTCCCCTAGTCCAATCATATGTAAATGACTATCGGTAAAACCAGGAAACATGACTGCATTTTTTAAGTCAATGCGGCGGTCAATAGTGGAATATTTTCGCTCTAACATCTGTTTTTGTCCTATGGCCACTATTTTCCCTTTATCAGTATAGACAGCTTCAGTACTTTCTTTTTCATGTTCCATCGTATATATTTTTCCATTAAACCATAGCGTTCCCACCTGTTATAACACCAACTTTCCATAACTGTTTACGAATATCATCCATAAAAGTTTCACCTTTATTAACGTACAATAATTATATTGATGTGTCATCTGTTGCAATAATAATAGAAAAACTGGACTTGATGCCGGGTCCTTATGAAATACTTTAACCCTTAAAAAAGTAACCTTCCCTAAAATATACAAAAAGTCTCCCGCCATTTACATGATTGGGGGAGACAGTGACGTATTATAAGAGATCATCCATTTGTTGATCGGCGCTTTCTTCTTCGCTTCCAATGTTTAATGTTTCGACTTTTTTCACGGTCTCTTCAATAAACGGCTCAAAATCAAAGGCTTCCTCGAACCTGGCTGCTTTATCTCGACGCGGTTTTGTCACTGAATCAGAAGGCAGAAAGATCGTACAGCAATCTTCATATGGCAGAACGGATGTGGAATAAGTGCCTATTTTTTCGGCAATTTCCACTACTTCTTGTTTGTCCATTGTTATTAAAGGTCTTAAAATAGGCATGTTAGTTACTTCATTAATCGTGTGCATGCTCTCTAGGGTTTGCGAAGCAACTTGTCCGAGACTTTCACCATTTACAATCGCTTTAGCATTTTGTTTATCTGCTATTTTTTCTGTGATACGAAGCATCATACGCCGCATAATCGTCATGGCATAATTCGATGGAATGTTGGCATGAATGGCTTTTTGAAGTTCTGTGAATGGAACAACGTGCAGCCTGATCCGCCCGCCAAAGCTTGTTAATATTTTTGTTAAATCTTCTACTTTTTTTCTTGCTCGTTCATTTGTATAAGGAGGGCTGTGAAAATGTACTGCTTCTAATTCAGCTCCTCTTTTCATTGCTAAATATCCAGCGACCGGACTGTCAATTCCTCCGGAAAGCATAAGTGCTACTTTCCCGGCTGTACCAACTGGCAGCCCGCCTGAGCCTGCCATTCTGCCGCAAGTGATATACGTGCCTTGCTCCCTCACTTCTACCACTACTTCTACATCAGGATGATGCACATCCACGGTTACTTCGTCTGTGTTGCGAAGAATGTGACCGCCAATATACTGGTTTAAATCTTGAGATCGAACCGGAAACGGTTTATAGGAACGGCGGGCACTAACTTTAAATGTTCCTTTTCTTCCTTCGTGCTGTAAAAAAGCTTGCAGTGCTGCTTCTTTAATTGCTTCTATTTCGTTGTTCGCTTTCATCGCTAAACTAAAGGAAGAGATACCAAAAATGTGCCTTAGCTTTTCCATTACCGGACCTGGTTTTTCTTCATTCAATTCAATCATCATCCGGCCATATGTCCGCCGCACTTTACAGCTGGGATGTTCACGTATAGCAAACTGTATATTTTCTTTCAATTTTTTTTCGAAATCGCTGCGGTTTCTCCCTTTCAAGGCAAGCTCGCCGTAACGAATTAAAATGTGATCATATTTCATTAGCGTTTCGCTCCCATTACCTTTTTCATTTCTGGTATGATTTCATGAAAAATTTCTAAAAGCTCAGTTATTTCTTGTTCGGTAGTATCAAAAGAAAAACTAGCTCTAATAGCACTTTCAGCTCGTGCTAGACCTAAACCGGCAGCTTCAACAACGGCACTTGGCTCTTGCAGCTTTGATGAACAGGCCGATTTAGTGGACAAGTGAAAATCTCGTTTCGTTAGTTCTTGAATAATAACTTCAGGTTTTAATCCTGGAAACGACACATTTACGATGTGAGGTGCTGCACCTTCATTAGGTGTATTTACCTCTGCTTCTTCCATCTCCTGTAAACGATGAATCAAATAATCTTTCAATTGACAAAGGCGTTGTTCTTCTGTAGCTAAACGCTGCCTGGATATACGAAGAGCTTTTGCCATAGCTGTAATACCGGGTACGTTTTCCGTACCAGCCCGATATGTTTGTTCTTGCGTTCCTCCATGGAACAACGGGGAAAGAACAGTGCCCTCTTTCATAAATAATACGCCTGTTCCTTTTACACCGTGGAATTTATGTCCGGAAATGGTGCATAAATCCACTTTTGCTGCATAGAGATCCAAAGGCACATGGGCTGCACCTTGGACGTGGTCGGTATGAAAATACAGCTTCGGAAACTTTTCTAAGCGTTCTCCTATTTCTTGAATGGGTTGAATCGTTCCAATCTCATTATTCACATGAATAACCGAAACGAGCGTCGTATCATCTCGAACTTCTTTCTCTATGTCTTCTGGACGAACTCTTCCTTCTCGGTCGACTGAAACATAAGTTACTTCGAATCCAAATGCCTCTAATTGCCAAAACGCTTCTTTTACAGATGGATGCTCGACCGTTGTCGTAATTAAGTGTCTGCCCCTATTTCTATGCTCTAAAGCTGTTCCTTTAATGGCAAGATTATTCCCCTCTGTTCCACCGGAAGTAAACACAATCTCTTCTGTTTTTGTTTTTAATAAGCCGGCCACAGACTCTCTTGCTTTATTTAATAACGTTTCCGCTTCTACACCTGGTTTATGAAGCGAAGACGGATTGCCAAAGTATGAGGAAGCTGCTTCTTGATAAGCTTGCAGTACTTCCTGCCATGGTTTAGTTGTGGCACTATTGTCTAAGTACACCATTTTTCCTGCCCCTTTTCCTCACAGGTTCTTCTATTTTAGGAAAATAATAACGCATGGTGATGCTCAAAACGGCATCCCTAACCAAATCGTTTTGGCTAAACAAACCGTTCATATCATTTTCCATTTTTTATCCTTCCTTAACTGTTCCTGATTTTAGGATGCGACACTATATAGTAACACATAATCATACCTTTAGAAAAATCCTATTTGCCGTGAAATTCCTTATGAAACATGGTATCTTTCGCTTCGCTAAAATTTTATACTTTCCTATCAGTGTAAGAAAAAATGTAATTGTCCCGGTTTTTTATTCGTTAAGGCTATTGAAAAATTTTTGATGTATATATTATATTTTACAGTGAAAAAAGCTGGCCTTTATAAAAGGTTCAGCTTTTCATTGTTCGGTTATTCATTTATTATTTCAAGCAGCTCGTCCACGGAAATCGTCCCTTCTTCTGAGGCAATGTGTATCGCCTGGGAGCTATAATCGTTTCCATTTTGTAAAGCTAGCGAGTTAGAACGAGAAGCATTGCTTTTCTCATCCGAAGGGCTGTTTTCATTAACCGCACCTTCGTCCTCCTTATTGTCCTCATTGTCATTTTCTTCGCGCCTGGATTCATCACTTGAAGAAGAATTTTGTTCGGACGGAGTAATACCCAATTCCTGATCAAGTTCTGCCGCAAGCTCTTCGGTTGATTTTTGTTCAACTGCTGTGTCTTCTTTCTCCACATAAAACATAACCCCTGCTGCTCCTAAAACGGTAAAACAAAGAACGATCACAACAGCTGCCTTATAAATATGCTGCATCCATCCTTCCTCCTTCCTACTGTGACTATTATATCATTTGATGTAGAAAAAGCGAAGGAAATATCGAACTTTCGTATGTGAACAAGGGTTATATTTAGACAAAAAGACCTAAAAAATGATAATACGGTCAGTACCTCCCGCTTATATTCTCTAATGCATTGGGATCTTTTTGTTCAACAGCTCCAATGGCCGTATGAACAGCTTCATCATAATATCCTTTTCGAAAATGATCTTCTGCTTGTAAAAGCTTCTCATCGATTGAAAGGGATTGGCTTCGATATTTATTGCCATATTGAATGGCCCGTTCAGCAAGACGAGCTTGTTCTAAAGTTGTTCTTAATTCTTGATGAACTTTATTGACAAGATGTTCTGCATCTTCAGCAGCTGCATTAACTCTGCCCATTTCTACCGGCACTTCTTCAAGAGCCGATACGGCAGCTTCTAATCTCTCCTCTGCGGCGTCTACTTCATTTAAAAGAATGGATGGAATTTTAGGAAGCAGCGAACGTTCTAATTTCATTCTGTCCTGCAGCAATTGACGACGCAATGTTTTCAAAGTTTCTAGAGCTTTAAGTTCATCTTTTCGCAGCGTATACAGCTGCTCTTTGGAATTTCGAATATTCTTATCTAATGTATTTATCTCTTGTTTTAACGATTCCAAATTCTCTTTTAATCCGGTAAATGATTGCTTGCGATACTCATACATGTCTCGGAAAACCCGCCAATTTTTCAGGGTTCCTTCCATACCGTTTTCTGCTTTCTTTTGCCGTTTATCTTCTTCATCAGGAATACGGTAACTCATTTTCACTTTTTCTCGTTCTTGCTGGAGTTCATTTAACTGGATTTCAAGACGGTCTATTTCCTCCCGTGCTTCCATTGTTTGAACCTCTACAAAACGGCGTGCTTCTACTTCTTTCTCCAATGTTTGATAAATATGATCAAAGTAATTGCGAATCTCCTGAACCCGGTCTTGAACTCTTTCTAGTTCTAAATCAGCCACAGCTTTACTCAAGACTGGAAATTCGTTTCGAAACTCCTCTAATTTGCTGTGGAAATCAAAATGGTCAAGTTGATAGCCTTTGCTTTCCATTTCTTCCATGCCGTATTGTACGTCCTTACATTCCTCAGGCAGTTCCGCTTCCACTTCCACTAACAGAGCCGGGACCTCATTTACTTGTTGTTCCGTTTTACGAAGTTTTTCATTTAGTTCGTTTAAAATATGATTGGCTTTCATGTAGTTTCCTGCTTCTGTTTCTTGATCAAACACAGCCATCATATCTTTTAATTCATTCATGTGGTTTTCAAATATACGTGCTGTCCTTCCCAAAGATAGCCAGTTTTGCGTAATATATTGTCGTATGGAAGAAAATTTTTCTTTTGTTTCCGTAATCCCAGTCCTATTTTCTTCTTCACTATGTATTAAATGTTCAACTTCATTAAAAATATTAAGAATATGAGAATCAATATCCTTCAACTGAACTCCAACTGCTTCTAAAAGCTCTTTTGATTTTCGGAAACGATATTTATTTGCCCATTCTTCAATATCAAACAGGGCTTCTTCAATATCAGGAAGATGAGATCCGACAATGTCATCCCACTCCTTACGCCATTCTTCAAACTTTTCCTCGGTTTCCCCTGACATAGTAAGTCCTTTAACTTTAGCTATCTCATCAGCTACGGGCTGGTTGGCGATTTTTGTCTTCCATTGTTCAAGACGATCAACTTCTTTATATATCTTTTTTCTTGAAACAGCTCCATAAATAATTATTACAGCAATTATTAAAGCTGCCGTTAATATCACATATACCATCATGAGCCTTCACTCCAGTTTTACCGCCGCTATGTCGCATAATTTATTAGTAATGATTTTTTTCGTCACACACATCTAAATTCCTGCTTTTTCTGATATACTTTTTTTAAAACTTTAGTTTGCAGATAAAGAAATTCAATTATATGATAACATGGAATGTTTTTTTCATGTGAAAATTACAGGATAATTTTTCTTTCATCTTTTAAAGAAATAAAACATGAATTACTACATGAGAGGGGGATTTTACATTGAAAATTACGAGAGACGGACATATTCATACTCCTTTCTGTCCGCATGGGTCTAAAGATTCTTTTAAACAATATATCGAACACTGTATCTCAGAAGGTCTTCAAACGATTACGTTTGCAGAGCATGCTCCGCTCCCTCCTGGATTTGTTGACCCAGTTCCTGAAAAAGACAGTGCTATGCCATATGTAAAACTATCCTCATACATAGAAAACATTGAGAAATTGAAGAAGGAATACCACCATGAAATTGAAATATTCACCGGGCTCGAAGTAGATTTTATTGAAGGATTTGAGCATGAAACGAAGGCATTTCTCGAAGAAACAGGCCCGCTGCTTGACGATAGTATATTATCTGTTCACTTTCTCTTATACGAGGGAGACTATACATGTTTAGATTACAGCCCGGAAAGTTTTGAACAATTAGTGCGAAAAACAGGTTCTATTGAAAATACCGTCGATCTTTATTTTCAAACGCTGCATCAATCTATTAGAAGTGATTTAGGCAGACATAAACCTAAAAGACTTGGTCATATCACTCTTATTAAAAAATTTCAGCAGCGCTATATAGGAATGGAAATTGAGAAAAACGCACTCTCTCTTTTGGATGAAGTTCAAAAAAACGGGATGGAACTTGATTATAACGGAGCAGGCACAGCTAAGCCGCTGTGCAGAGAACCTTATCCTCCACCTGCTATTGCTTTAGAAGCAAAAAAAAGAGGCATCCCCTTAATATATGGATCGGATGCACACCAGGAAAAAGAATTAATGCAAGGAATAGAAGCGCTTGCTGCTTTTGAAGATTAAATTATGGATGAACATAATCGGCCTGCTGCTCATTTGCATTTGCCGCAAAAGCTGCCGGTTCCTGTTTTTTCTTCTGTTCTCTTAACAATACTTTGCAGGCCCATTCTCTTAATTCTTTTCGATATACCGTAATAAAATGAGGCTGCTGGGGCTGAAGGTGAAACACTTCTCTAACATACTGGTGATGTAAATAAGGCATGATCACCATTCCTCTAAATTGCATAATGGTCCAGCTGACAGGTATGGGGGCAAACGTCCCTTCCTGTATTCCTTTTTTCAAAACAATAGAATATAAATGCTTTTCTTTCATGAGGTACGTACTCGTTATCTCCCGGATCAGAGTGGAATCTAATGTCATTTCACGTAATACAAATCGTGCACGCAAATGTCGCTGCTGCATGTAAGTTAAGCTTCTCTCTGCCATGTACAGCATTTTTTCATAAGCATCTGTATGGGTGACTTTTACGGCCTGTTCCAATTCACTCATATACCCTTCAAGAAAATCGGTCATTAATGCCTCAAGCAAGCCTTGTTTTCCTCCAAAGTAATAGGAAACAAGCGAAATGTTCACTCCTGTTTTTGCGGCTATTTCTCTAATCGATGTACCATGAAATCCTTTACTCGTAAAAAGAATCGTCGCAGCTTCTAACATTTTTTCCTTGGTGCTTTCGGTGGCGGACAATGCCATCGCCTCCTTTGTATACAATGTAGAAACTCTCAAATCACAAAATTTAACTTTCTAATGAATAATTCCTTCTTTCTTCCCAATAACCCTTCAAAAAAATCTCGACACTTTCAATGCTTATTCGGCAAAATCGCATAGCAGACGAAGCTAATTCTATGTGATAAACTTGTATTATTCAGATTTATTGTCAAAAAGGAGAGAAATCAATTGTTTCAACAGATTGAATATAAAGGCACGTTGCAAGAAGGATATGCTTTATTGCTTAAGCAGCTTGAAGCGTTACTTGAAGGAGAAACCGATCAAACAGCTAATTTATCAAACGCTGCAGCTTTATTAAATCAATTTCTCAGTGAGGTTAACTGGGTAGGTTTTTATTTATATCATTCCGAAGAAGAAGAGCTTGTGCTCGGTCCTTTTCAAGGCCTTCCTGCATGTGTGAGAATTCCTATGAATAAGGGAGTATGCGGTACAGCAGCATTTGAGCGCAATACAGTCAGGGTAGCTGATGTGACTGCCTTTCCTGGACATATTGCATGTGATGGAGCGACTCGTTCTGAAATCGTTGTTCCCCTTATAAAAGAAGATCAATTGATTGGCGTATTGGATATTGACAGCCCTGTTCACAATAGATTTTTGGAAGAAGAACAACAGCACCTTGAACAATTTGCAGCGGTTTTAACAAATCATTTATAAGAGATTATTAACGGAGCAGCATCCCCTGAAGGTTGTAAGGAACGTTTTTCAATATTTGGTTCCAACTTTCCATATTTAGATAGATAAGATAAAAAGCAGTTAGCACATAAGTGAATGGTATTGACAGAGCACCAAGTGATTCAATGATTGATTTTTCCCTCCCACTGGAATCGATATAATACTTTAGAGGCTCGTTTTTTGTATTGCAATATAAGCATTTTTTATGTTTGACTTTGAACGATTAAAGTTATATAATGGCCTTTGTGTAAAAGACAGCCAGGACAAACTTGATATGTGCACCCTTTTCATTTTGTTCCTTAAATCTGCGGCTGAGTGATTGGTTTAAGGGGCATTGTGTAACCTCTAGCTGTCGAGGCGAAGATGCATAAAAACAAAATGAGCATGTCAGGGGATTGTCGATGTTGTTCTTTTTCCAATACTTTTAAATATAGAGGAGGCTTCTTGTATGGCACGTTATACAGGACCAACTTGGAAAAAATCACGCCGTTTTGGCATTTCTCTTAGCGGTACAGGAAAAGAATTAGAAAAACGCCCTTATGCACCGGGTGAACATGGCCCTACTCAACGGAAAAAGCTTTCCGAGTACGGCTTGCAACTTCAAGAAAAGCAAAAGCTTCGTTTTATGTACGGTTTGAACGAACGCCAATTCCGCAAATTGTTCGAGCAAGCAGGTAAAATGTCTGGGGTACACGGCGAAAACTTCATGATTTTGCTTGAATCCCGTCTTGACAACCTCGTTTACCGTCTCGGTCTTGCACGCACACGCCGTGCTGCACGCCAGCTTGTAACACATGGTCACGTAACTGTAGATGGAGGTCGTGTTGATATTCCATCTTACCGCGTGAAACCAAACCAAACAATTGGACTTCGTGAAAAATCCCGCAACCTTTCTGCGGTAAAAGAAGCAGTCGAAGTAAACAACTTCGTGCCTGAGTATTTGACATTCGACGAAGAGAAGCTCGAAGGAACATATAACCGTTTCCCTGAGCGCTCTGAGCTGCCTTCTGAAATTACAGAAGCGCTTATCGTTGAGTACTACTCTCGTTAATCTATATAGTTTGCAGGTTAACACACAAAACCCCTTCAAATGTTGTTATATCAACGTTTTAGGGGTTTTTTTATTTTTATCTAGTTTGCACAAAAATGCAAGATAATGCACTAATTTGGGGCCAAATTAGGACCAAAAATTTACTCGCATAAGGCCAAAACCCTTGATATGAAAGGTTCTTTTTTAGAGATTGTTTCAACTAAGAAAAGCACAAGCGCCTTGCTCACGAGCGACAAGTCCTGGAGGGGCGGCATATGGAAAGCTGATCTTTGCTTTCCATTAACAAACCCCAATCGAGCAATATCCGTCCAGCCCTCCAAAACCACTTATTAAGAGGTTCAGCGGAGGAAATCAACTTTACGACCCACCCTGCAAAAGCAATGACTGATCAAACTTTTCGAAGGTAATTTTTTTCATATGGGACAAAGAGCCAAAAAACAACCTGGAACCAAATGAAACGGTCCCAGGCTGTTTTTTTACTTGTATTGAATTAAGAAGTATTTCTTTTTCCCGCGGCGAATGATAGTAAAGGCATCGTCAATTTTGTCTTCTTTACTTATTACTTTGTCTAATTCTTGGCAGCGATCCCCATTAATGTAAACCGCACCGTTTTTTATATCTTCTCTTGCCTGCCGTTTGGAGGAAGATATTTTCGCTTCCACTAATAAATCGATAAGACCTTTCTCCTCTTCTTCTACGACATGATGAGGCACATCTTTAAATCCCTGTTTTACTTCTTCAGCTGATAACTCTTTTAAGTCTCCTCCGCCAAATAATGCTTGTGAAATGTGCTGGGCCTGCCGGAGTGCGTTTTCTCCATGCACAAAGCGAGTGACCTCTTCAGCAAGTCTACGGTGAGCTTTGCGTTCTTCTGGACGTGTCTTTAGCTCTTCCTCTAACTCCTCTATTTCTGTTTCCTCTAGAAATGTAAAGTATTTAATAAATTTCATCACGTCGCGGTCATCGGTGTTTATAAGGAATTGATAAAACTCGTACGGAGATGTTTTATCAGGATCAAGCCAAACTGCCCCGCCTTCTGTCTTTCCAAATTTCGTTCCATCTGCTTTTGTTACGAGTGGAATCGTAAATCCGTATGCATCAGGCTGTTCTCCTTCTTCTCCGCCTTTTATCCGGCGAATCAGCTCAAGTCCTGCGGTAATGTTTCCCCATTGGTCACTGCCGCCTATTTGAAGCTGACATCCTTTTTCTTTGTTTAAATGATAAAAATCCAAAGACTGCAAAATTTGATAGCTGAACTCTGTAAATGAAATACCGGACTGTATCCGTGATTCCACTGATTCTTTGGCAAGCATATAATTTAAACCAAAGTGTTTCCCTACATCTCTTAAAAAGGAAACGACACTCATGTTCCCAATCCAGTCATAGTTGTTTACTACCTCGGCTTTGTCCCCGCCTTCAAAATCAAGGTACTTTTGGAGCTGTCCTTTGATCCGGTCACTATACATCCGTACGACGTCTTCCTCATTTAAGGTTCGTTCTGCTTTTTTTCCGCTTGGATCACCAATTAATCCAGTAGCTCCTCCAACTAGGGCGAGCGGCTTATGCCCAGCTAACTGAAACCGGCGCAGCGTTATGATTGTAAGCAGATGTCCGATGTGAAGACTGTCCCCAGTCGGATCGAAACCACAATACATCGTTATCTGTTTATCATTCAACAAATTGTTCAGCCCATCTCTATCCGTTACTTGATTAATTAAGCCTCTTAATTCTAAGTCTTTTAAAATATCCACCATTTTTTCTCTCCTTTTTTAGAAATGAATCAAGATTATCAAAAACGAACAATGTATCGTTTGCACCGGAAAGCGCCTGACTAAAGTGGAAATCAAACGATAACCAGGAAGTTTTATGTAATGTTCGTTTATAATGATTTAGAAATGAATGAGGACATTCATTCAAATAACAAATGAAAATAAAAAACGCCCCTCCATCTTAAGAAGGGACGATTATATCGCGGTACCACCCTTGTTGAAAGCAAAAATACTTTCCACTTGGTTAAAATAACGGAAGTATCCGTCTTTCTTATCATAAAACTTGCATTTATAATAAGAAAGAAGCTCGAGAACGTAATTCGCATTTTTCCTATGTACCGGCTTCCAGCAGCCGCCGGCTCTCTGTATACAGGGAGGAATAACGCTACTTCAATCCTTCAACACTCTTGTTTATTTAATTCTAGACTATATATCTTTTATCATATTTCTATTGTTGATGTCAACGACTAGGTAGAAAATAAGGAAAACGCATAGGAAGCTCGTTTCGCTTATGCTATAATATCGGTGAAGTTTAGGGGGAATTATACATGCGTAATTTTTTTGAAAAACTAAATATTAAGCTCGATAATGTGAAAAATCATTCCTTTGTAAAAGGAATTAACATCACATCCCAGGTTTTTTGGAATCTTTTATTAATAGTGGCTGTATTGATGGTAATGCTTGCTCTTTTCCTTGGAGGAGCTGGTGCAGGTTATTTTGTATCATTAGTGGAAGATCAAGAAGCATACAGCAAGGAAGAGTTTGAACAACAAGTTTATAATTACGAAGAGGTCAGTGATATATATTTTGATGATGATCAATATCTTGGAAAAATACCATCTGACCTTGAACGAAAAGAACGATCGCTTGATGAAATGTCAGAGCACCTTATTCACGCAGTGATATCAACCGAAGACGAATATTTCTTCGAGCACCAAGGGGTCGTTCCAAAAGCATTGTTGCGTGCTACTTATCAAGAGGTTTCTGGAGCCAGCACACAAAGCGGCGGAAGTACACTCACACAACAAATTATTAAAAATCAGTTATTAACCAATGAAGTTTCATTTGACCGGAAAGCGAAAGAAATTGCACTGGCTCTGCGAGTGGAAAATTACTTTGAAAAAGAAGAAATTCTAGAGGCCTACCTTAATATTGTCCCATTTGGACGTAATGCGGATGGCAGAAATATAGCAGGAGCACAGTCAGCAGCAGAAGGCATATTTGGTGTCGAGGCCTCAGAATTAAATGTTGCTCAATCTGCATTTATCGCAGGACTCCCTAAAAATCCTTTTGTCTACACACCTTTTGAAAATGGCGGAGTGGTGAAAGAGAATTTTGAAGCTGGTATGAACCGTATGCACTTAGTGTTAGACAATATGCTTGAAAACGGCTTTATTTCAGAAGATGAATACGAAGAAGCACTCGAATATGATATTGAAGAAAATTTAACAGACCCTTCTGGAAGTCTTATTGAAGATTATCCATACCTTACGTATGAGGCACAAGACCGCGCTGCTCGCATTATTCGAGAAGATCTGCTTGAAAAAGATGGCATAGAGGTTGACGAATTAGATGATGATGAACGGCAGGAAACCCTTACTCAATATCTCACTCAGGCCAAAGCAGAATTAGCGCATGGCGGTTACAATGTTCATCTTACTATTAAGAAAGACATATATGATGCCATGCAAAGGTCCATTGCTGATTCACAATGGTTTGGACCGGACAGGCAAGGAGAAGACGGCGTAGAGCCTGAAGAAGTAGGAGCTATTTTGATCGATAATCAAACCGGTGCGATTTTAAGTTTTGTCGGCGGACGTGATTTTGAAAGAGAAAACTTGAACCATGCCACACAAGCTTACCGGCAAAATGGTTCAACGATGAAGCCGTTATTAGCTTATGGACCTGCTATTGACCAAGGGGTGGTACAGCCTGGCACCGTACTTCCTGATGTTCCTAGTACGTATAGCAACGGCAGGGAATACACCAACTATGGAGATAGTTATCAAGGTTTTGTGAGTGTTAGAGAAGCATTAAAGGAATCTAGAAATGTTCCAGCAGTTAAGACTTTTCAACGGGTAGACCATGAAGCATCTAGACAAGCACTCATAGACATGGGCTTTCAACGGCTTGAACCGGATGAGCCTTATGAATCTGGATCGATAGGCGGTTTAACTTACGGTGCTACAGTTGAACAAAATACAAACGCTTTTACCACTTTTGGAAACGAAGGGAAATACCATGATTCATATTTAATTGAAAAGATTGAAACAAAAAATGGAGAAACCGTCTACCAGCATGAGCCTGATAATAATAAAGTCTTTTCTCCACAGACTGCTTTTCTAACCATAGATATGCTGCGGGATGTGTTAAAACCAGGTGGAACAGCACGTGCTCTTCCCGGCATGATGAACTTTGGCGGAGATTGGGCTGGAAAAACTGGTACTTCTAACGAGACGAAAGATTCGTGGTTTGTCGGTTTAAATCCTAATGTAACATTTGGCACCTGGATTGGTTATGACAATCCACAGACGATTTCATCACCATATAAAGGCTTGAGTTACGGAGCAAGGACCCAGCGGATTTGGGCCGATATGATGAATGCTGCTTTTGATGCAAATCCAGAGACGTTTGGAATTGATGATAATTTTGAACAGCCTGAAGGGATTGTGCGACAGACCATATGCGGTATATCTGGCAAACTTCCTAGCTCTCTTTGTTCAGAAGCAGGACTGACAACGACAGATTACTTTAATGAAAAATTTGTACCAACTGAAAGAGACAACAGCTTGAATAGAACACGCTATGTCACAATTAACGGCAAACGGTATAAAGCTTATGACTCTACTCCATCAGAATTTACACAAACTGGCGTTTCTATTAATGAAGATTACTTTGATGCAGACAACATGAGCGAATATCTGCCTGACGACTGGGACAATATTGTCGCAGATCAAGATGCTCCGAGTAACGGACGCAATCCTTCTCAAGTTACCGGGATTTCTTTCAGTAATGGCCAACTCAGTTGGAACCAGCACCCTGATAATGATATTGTAGGGTACCGAATTTACTCAAGTGGCGGGTCAAAAATTAAGTCAGTGGAAGATAACACCTCTACGTCTACAAGTGTAAACGGCAGCGGCTCGTTTTTCGTTACAGCAGTTGACTCTATGGGAAGGGAATCAACTGAATCTGCTTCAGCTTCTGGCGGTGGAGAAGCTGATGATGATTCGAATGAGGATGAAAATGAAAACGAGGGAAACGAGAACAATCAACGTGAAGACAATGAAGATACTTCTGACAATGAGAATGATGAAAATAGCGAAAGTGAAAATGAGAATAACGAAGACGAAAATAACGGTACGGAAAATGAGAATGGAAACAATGGCGACGAAATTGAAAACAATAATGATAATGATGAAAGCAACGGGAATGAAGAATCAGAAGAAGACTCCGAAGATAACAATAATAACGATGATGAGGCCGAAGACGATGATTAAAAACCCGGTTTTCTGTCCTCTTCAATAAAAAATGGGCTTGCTGCAACTTCTAATTGCGGCAAGCTTATTTTAGCATTAAAGGTACACTTTAATAAATAAATATCCCTGCTGATTAGATTCAGCAGGGGTATTATTAGATATTAATCTTCCATCGTGGAAAGGTCTCCTGTCGGTAAGTCAAGTTCCCAGGCTTTAAGCACACGGCGCATAATCTTACCGCTTCGTGTCTTCGGCAGCTTATCACGGAATTCAATTTCCCGCGGCGCAGCATGAGCGGCCAAACCTTTCTTAACAAAGGTACGAATATCCTCTTTTAACTCATCCGTAACGTCATAGCCATCGCGTACAGCTACAAATGCCTTAATAATTTCGCCTCGAACGGGATCTGGCTTTCCAATAACACCAGCTTCCGCTACAGCGGGATGCTCGATAATTTTACTTTCAACTTCAAATGGACCAACACGCTCACCCGCTGTCATAATTACGTCATCAATACGACCTTGGAACCAAAAATACCCGTCTTCATCCATATAAGCTGAGTCTCCTGACACATACCAGCCATCTAATTCAAAATAACTATTATATTTCTCTTCGTTATTCCAGATCGTTCTCATCATGGATGGCCAGCCTTTACCAATCGCAAGGTTGCCCATTCGGTTTGGAGGAAGTTCCTTCCCTTGGTCATCGATAATAGCTGCTTTTACGCCAGGTATTGGTTTACCCATAGATCCAGCTTTAATCGCCATAGAAGGATAGTTACAGATCATCATTGCTCCAGTCTCTGTCATCCACCATGTGTCATGAATGCGTAAATTAAATACTTTTTCACCCCAGCGTACGACTTCCGGGTTAAGCGGCTCCCCTACACTTAAGATGTGACGCAAGCTTGACAAGTCATAGTTTTTCACTACCTCGTCTCCTGCGCTCATTAACATACGAAAAGCAGTAGGGGCACTGTACCAAACAGAAACGTTATAGTTTTGCAGTGTTTCATACCAATCTTGCGGGCTGAAACGTCCGCCTCGTACAACATTTGTGGCACCTGCAAGCCATGGTCCGAAAATACCATAGGAAGTACCGGTTACCCAGCCTGGGTCAGCTGTGCACCAATATACATCGTCCTCATTAAGATCAAGTACCCACTTCGCTGTTTGATAATGTTGAAGCATTGCATTATGAACATGCAGAACACCTTTAGGTTTCCCTGTAGACCCAGAAGTATAATGAAGAATAAGCCCATCTTCACGGTCTACCCACTCTGGTTCAAATTCATCACTTGCCTGATCCAAGCGAGAATTAAAGTCTAAATACGGACCTTCTTCTTTTACATTATCTCCTCTAATGAAAACAGTATCTAAATTAGGAAGATCATCTACGGGAACGCGCTCCAATAAATCAGGTGTTGTGACAAGCGCTTTAGCATCACTATCTTCAAGCCGGTCCCTGACTGCTCCTTCCATAAACGCTTCAAAGAGCGGACCAACGATCGCTCCAACTTTGATCGCTCCAAGCACGGCAAAATATAACTCAGGAGAACGCGGCATAAATATAAACACGCGGTCGCCTTTTTGTATGCCGGATTCTTTCATAATATTGGCAGCTTTATTAGTATACTTTTTCATTTCAGCAAATGTATATTTTTCATCTCTGTTTGCGTCTCTGTAATATAACGCAATTTTATCCTTTTTATCAGGAGAGTCCGCATGGCGGTCTATTGCTTCGTGAGCCATGTTCACTTTTCCGGTCTCATACCAGCTGAATACCTTCTCTGTTTCAGACCAGTCAAAGCTTTTGGCTGCTTCTTCATAATTTTTTAGATTATAATCTCCATTTTTAGCTGGAAGCGTTTCCACTTTCATATACCATCTTCCTCTCTGCTATGTATTTTGTGTTCTAATACACATTATAATATATTATGAATTTTTCTTCAATTTTTAATTGAGAGATAGTACTTTTCTTCTTTTACGCAGCCTATTTATTTTACCTTTGCAATATCGATTCAAACCTCAACTCAAAAATTTATTGGTTGTCCCCAACGATTCCGTTCAATACTGTATAATAGATATTGATTTCTTTTAAGTAATAATCAACATAAAAGGTGGTACATGGATGATCCATAAGAAGACGTATTATTCTAGGGAACTAAACTTCGAAGGGCGTACGCTCCTTATGGAAGGCCCTATTTCAGGAAGAAAAATTCATGAATATGACTTTCATGAAGGGCTTGTCGCCTTCCGTCCCCCAGAAGAACAGAAAAAAGCGTTAATTGGTATTGCAGACCTCCCTGAAGGGCGCATAAATGCTGTTATTGATGAAAATACCATTGTCGGCTATGTTACGTTTGTCCATCCAGATCCTTTAGAACGGTGGTCCGAAGCAAACATGGAAAATTTGCTGGAACTTGGTGCCATTGAAATTGCAGATGAATACCGCGGAGCAAAACTAGGTACAAATTTGCTCAAATTTTCCATGCTTGACAATGCTATGGAAGACTACCTCATTATTACAACCGAATACTATTGGCATTGGGATTTAAAGGGGAGCGGCTTGTCTGTCTGGGAGTATCGAAAAGTAATGGAAAAAATGATGAATGCCGGCGGACTTGAATGGATGGCTACTGATGACCCTGAAATTAGTTCTCATCCTGCCAATTGTTTAATGGTTCGGATCGGAGAACGCGTGGATAATGAGTCTATCCAGCAATTTGATACCGTCCGTTTTTCAAATCGATTTATGTATTAACAACTTCCACTTTGTTCCCTTATGTAAATGTAGGTTTGAAAACGCTTAAAGGGGTGAAACACACAATATGCTCGTAGAAGAAATTATGAAACCAGATATTGTAACGATAACAAAACATACAACCATCAAAGAAGCGATGCAGCTGCTTCATAAAAACAAGATCCGCCACATTCCTGTGGTAGAAGAGGACCGTACAATCGCTGGTATCGTTTCAGATCGGGATATTAGAGATGCCAGTCCTTCCATCTTTCACTTGAAAGAACACGAAGAAGATTTACAGCTTCCTGCTGCCAAAATTATGAAGTATCCGGTCATTACGGTACAGCGATTGGATTTTGTAGAAGAGGCTGCCGTTGTTTTATACGAAAATGATATTAGTGCTCTTCCGGTCGTTACCGAAGATGAAAAAGTAATAGGAATCTTAACTGAAACAGACGTATTACATACACTTGTGAAACTAACAGGTGCCCACCAGCCTTCGTCCCGTATTGAGGTACAAGTACCCAACGTATCCGGACAATTAGCCGATATATCTGCTATCTTTAAAGAAAACAAAGTGAATGTGATAAGCGTACTTGTTTATCCTGACCAAGACCCTGAAACGAAAATTTTAACCTTCCGAGTGCAAACAATGGATCCTAGATATATCATTCAAAAAATCGAAGCAAAAGGCTATGAAATAATGTGGCCTCGTGTACCGGGGATAAATCAATGAAACAGGAAGCCGTTTTTATTTACTCGGAAGAACAATTAACTTATAAATTCAGTGAAGATCATCCATTTAATCATTTGCGTCTTAACTTAACGCACGATCTGCTGCAATCGGCTGGAGCTCTTCCGCAAGATGTCATCATTCCGCCGAGAATAGCAGCTGATGAGGAAATTGAACTCATTCATGATACAGCTTACGTTAACGCCATTAAATCTGCCGGGGAAGGTAAGCTGAGCCGTGGAATTGCCAACAATTACGGCATCGGAACAGAAGACACACCCATTTTTCCAAACATGCACGAAGCAGCAGCGTTACTGGTAGGAGGAACGCTTACTGCCGTGGATATGGTAATGGAAGGCAAAAGTAAACATGCTCTCAATCTGGGCGGAGGGCTGCATCATGGCTTTAGAGGAAAAGCATCGGGATTTTGTATTTATAATGACAGCTCGATTGCCATTGAATATATGCGCCGTAAATACGGGGCTCGCGTATTATATATTGATACGGATGCCCATCACGGCGACGGGGTGCAATGGGCTTTTTATGATGACCGGGATGTATGTACACTATCCATTCATGAAACAGGCAGATATCTGTTTCCTGGTACGGGCAACGTGAATGAAAAAGGACACGGCCAAGGGTTCGGCTTCTCTATTAATATTCCTATCGACGCATTTACCGAAGATGAATCCTTCCTCGAATGTTATGAAACTGCTTTTCGAGAAGTGATTGAATTTTTTAAGCCTGATGTCATTTTAACTCAAAATGGAGCTGATGCTCATTACTATGACCCTTTGACCCATTTATCTTCCTCTATCAAAACCTATCGGCACATTCCGAAATTAGCGCACAAATTAGCTCATGAATATTGCGATGGAAATTGGATTGCTGTTGGCGGCGGCGGTTATGATATGTGGAGAGTCGTTCCCAGAGCCTGGTCTATGATTTGGCTTGAAATGACAAACCAAACTCACCTTCTTGAAAACGAAATTCCAAAAGACTGGCGTGATAAATGGCAGGCGAAGGCTCCTGTTGCATTGCCTGCGTCGTGGACTGATCCAATAGATATGTATCCATCTATTCCAAGACGTTCAGAAATTATGGAAAAGAATCGCAAAACACTGGATAAGGCTTTATTCCATATCCGCAATGAAAAAAATTAGAAAAACTCAGCTAGCCGCCTATTCCTTATGGCAAGGGTCCTTTAACAAAGTTAAACTATTCTAAAGTATAAATAAAACTCGCCTTTTTTGGCGAGTTTTATTTGTTGAGCTGATATAAAATTTTTCTTATAAATCTCCAGCTGATTCTCTTAAATTCTGTTCAAAATCAGGATCTGAAATGACAATAACAACACGTCTGTTTTCTCGTAAATTTTCTTTTGAATTGTTTGGGGCAATAGGCCGTGTTTCTCCATATCCAGTAGCTATAAAGCGGTTCTGCTTGAGCGAATGATTGTTTACTAAGTATCGAATGACACTGCTTGCTCTAGCACCAGACAGCTCCCAGTTAGAAGGGTAGCGGTAGGTAGAAATTGGACGGTCATCTGTGTGCCCTTCCACCTTTACCAGGTTAGGTAGAGATTGCAGCAAAGTTCCTACTTTATTTAAGAAAGGCTCCGCTTCACTTAAAATCTGCGCTTCCCCAGATTCAAATAACAGCTGCTCCTGCAGGACTAAAACCACACCCCTGTCATCTCTTGTTGCTGAAATATGTTCGCTTAAATTATTATTTTCCAGGTAGGATTCTACTTCATGTAAGAGCTGATCGAGGTCCATCTCTTCTTCTGATTGATCACTGTTCAACCCATTGAAAGAATCTGCATCATCCTGAGCTGGATTTTGGTCCGGATTTTCAAATTCTACCATAGAGGGAAGAGCATCAAGTAATTCTCTGTTTTGAAAGGATTCTGCAATAGCTTCAAACTTTTTTGCATCAATCACCGACATAGAAAACAACATTACAAAGAAAACAAGAACAAGTAAAATCATATCAGAAAATGTAACCATCCATTTCGGTGATCCTTTTTGAGGCTTTTTTTCTTTACGCCTCATTAGCCAGCTCCTCCGTTTCTTCCAATTCTTCTTCTCTTCCGCTTTCCCGTACAAATGCACTTAACTTTTCTTCAAGAATTTTAGGGTTTTGACCTGATTGAACACCAATTACTCCCTCAATAACTATTTGTTTGACAAAAACTTCATCGTCGGTTTTTTGTTCTAATTTACTAGAAATAGGGAGAAAAATAAGATTGGCTAATATCGTCCCATACAAGGTTGTAATAAGAGCTAAAGCCATATTAGGGCCCAGGGTGGCTGGGTCTTCTAGTTCTTGCAGCATTAGAACAAGCCCTATCAGAGTCCCTACCATCCCCCAGGCTGGCGCATATTCTCCTGCCTTTTCAAATATAAGGCGGCCCTTTTTATGGCGTTCTTCCATGGCAACTACTTCTGCCATCATAATATCTTTAATAATATCCGGCTCTATGCCATCAACCGCCAGTAAAACACCTTTTCTAATAAACGGGTCTTCCACATCATCAAGACTTGCTTCAAGTGCAAGCAATCCTTCCCGGCGGGCTTTAGTGGAAAGATTTACAAAGGTTTCGATTAATTGATTCAGATCGTGGTTTTCATAACGAAAAACCTCACGCGTCACCTTTGGCAGAGCCTTCATTTCCTGTGAAGAAAAATTAATTAATAAAGCAGCTGCAATCCCTCCAAAGACAATTAGAAAAGATGCAAGCTGGATAAAAAAGACAACCGATCCCATGCCCGCGTTGGTAAATACCGCAAACAGCAAAGTAGATATTCCTACTAGTATTCCTATGGGCGTCAATATATCAAATTTTTTCATACGCAAATCCCTGACTCCCTATATTCAAGATTTTCACATACCAAGCATGCAGGCACGAGCAGGCAAAATTCACAGCCTCGGTTTCCATCAAACTAGAGAAAATCGTTTAAAATGAAGTGGAGTCTCTGTACTCCAAGCGATGCGGAAGTTCAACCACTTCATCTTGTACGTCCTCTTTATTCATATATTTTGTTAACAGGCGCATAGAGACAGCACCGATATCATACATAGGCTGAACCACAGTGGTCAGAGTCGGACGTACCATGGTTGCAAGACGTGTATTGTCAAAACCAATGACTTCTACTTCTTCTGGCACCTTAATGCCATCATCTTGCAATCCATGAATAACACCTAGTGCCATCTCATCTGTTCCCGCAAAAATGGCAGTAGGCGGGGTGTCCAGCTTTCTAAGCTCCTGTACAGCTTCAATGCCAGAATCATAAGTATAGTCCCCTACAGCAACCAGCTTTTCATCAAAGCCTTGTCCGTGTTCTTCACAAGCTCTTTTATATCCGCTGAATTTCTGATAGCCATTTACTGGGTCTTCCAATGAGCCAGATACCATCCCTACTCTCTTATGACCAGCTTCAAATAATTCTGTTACAGCATCAAAAGCTGCTTGGTGGTAATCAATGTTTACAGAAGGTATTTCTTTATTTTCATCTAAAGTGGCGGCTAATACAACAGGAACAGGTGAGCGTTTAAATTCTTCTACATGCTCAGAAGTGATCTCGCCTCCCATGAATAAAATGCCGTCCACTTGTTTTTCAAGCAGAGTGTTAATAAGATGAATTTCTTTTTCTTTATTCTGGTCAGAGTTACTAAGGATAATATTGTACTTGTACATCGTCGCAATATCCTCAATTCCTCGTGCTAATTCTGCAAAAAAGATGCTTGAAATATCCGGGATTATTACTCCGACTGTGGTAGTCTTTTTGCTGGCAAGACCACGAGCCACTGCGTTAGGACGATAACCCAGCCTTTCAATTGCGTCTAGCACCTTTTTTCTAGTTGCTGGCTTAACATTAGGATTTCCGTTTACTACTCTAGAAACCGTAGCCATAGAAACGCCTGCTTCTCGTGCTACATCGTAAATGGTTGTATTCACTCCGAAAGCCTCCTCTTTCTTCCTTTCATTAATTTTCATAATGTAGTGTTATCATATTATAACTATAGGAGGTTCCGCAATTCCTTTCCCTAGTTATATCGGTATGTTCACCAAATTTTACACTATTTTATACTAAATACGGTAATTTTTATAACTTATTCTTACGGAAAAAACGCCTTCCTTGTTTCAGGAAGACGTCATTTCTTATTATAATTTGTATAAACCGGATTCGCGCAATGACTGCATGAACTCACGGAATTGCGGGATATCCATTTGCTGAGCAGAGTCAGACAATGCTACGGCCGGGTCTGGGTGAACTTCTGTCATCACTGCATCTGCTCCAATGGCAAGCGCTGCTTTCGCTGCCGGAAGCAGCAAGTCACGTCTGCCGGTAGAATGCGTGACATCGGCCATTACTGGAAGATGTGTTTCTTTTTTCAATACTGGAACAGCGGAGATATCCAATGTGTTTCTGGTTGCTTTCTCAAATGTTCTAATACCGCGTTCGCATAACATTACATTTTCGTTACCTTTTGCAAGAATATATTCAGCAGCTTTAATAAATTCATCAATGGTTGCAGATAGACCTCGTTTCAAGAGAACTGGTTTCTTTGCACCACCTGCTTCTCTTAGCAAATCAAAGTTTTGCATATTACGTGCACCGATTTGAATAACATCGAGATATTCAGACGCTTCTTCTATATCTGCTGGTGTCATTACTTCACTAATCACTACCATATCCAATTCGTCTGCTACACGTTTCAAGATTTCTAGTCCTTCAATTCCAAGACCTTGGAAATCGTATGGAGAAGTACGAGGCTTAAATGCGCCGCCGCGAAGAAGTTTTAAACCTTGTTCTTTCATAGCTGAAGCTACTTCATACACTTGTTCGTAGCTTTCTACAGAACATGGTCCGGCAACTAATCTTTGGGTTCCATCGCCAATTTTTTCTCCTTTAAGGTCAACAATGGTATCCTCTGCTTTTTTCTTTCTAGATACAAGCAGTGCTTTTCGATTATCGTCTTCTTGAAGCTCTAAGCTTGCTTGAAAGATTTGTTTAAATAAATGCTGCAGCGTAGATGTTTCAAACGGCCCTTCGTTATTTTCGGCGATCATATCAAGCATGTTTCTTTCTCTTACCGGGTCAAAGCGTTTTTGGCCGCTTTTACTTTTCACCTGACCTATATCCTGAACAAGACGAGCGCGCTCATTTATTAAATCTAATAGTTTCATATTTACATCGTCTAGCTGTTCTCTTAATGCATCCAATTGTTCGTTACTCATTTTCTCCACTCCTTAAGCGTAGTTTCCATTTTTTCTGTTATGTGTTACATTTCTTAGTGATTAGGGACTATTATATACGAAGAATCACTGGATGTCATCCCTTTTCACTTTATTAATTAAACGCTTTTAAGTGTTAAAGTGAAAATGGTTATTATATCAATGGTTTTGCTGTTTTGTAAATTTTATTTTTTTTTGGAGGGTGGTCCATTTATGAAGACTGGCGGTGAAAAATTATTCGCGTTGGATATCGGCACCCGTTCGATAACTGGTTTGATTTTAAAGCAGACAGATGAAGGCTATGAATTACTTGACATCGAAACGCGAGAACATAGAGAACGTTCTATGATGGATGGACAAATACATAATATCGTTGCTGTTGCCAGTGTTATACAAGAAGTAAAAGAAAACCTCGAAGAAAGACATGGAAAGCTGCAAAAAGTATGTGCCGCTGCAGCAGGCCGGTCATTAAAAACACAGCGAGCAAAAATGGAGATAGATATTGCTTTACAAGCATCAATGGCAGAAAAAGAAATTGTTCCGCTTGAGCTCGGTGCAGTCCAAAAAGCTCAACATATTCTAGCTTCTGAAACCCCAGAAGGGCAAAGCTTTCATTATCATTGTGTTGGTTATTCAGTCGTCGCTTACTATCTAGATGACGAGGAAATCGGAAGCTTAGTTGATCAGTCAGGAGAGACCGCTTCTGTCGATGTTATTGCAACGTTTCTGCCTAAAGTAGTAGTTGAATCCTTATTAAATGCGCTGCAAAGAGCCGACCTTGTACTAGAAGCTTTAACGCTTGAGCCGATAGCTGCGATTAATGTATTGATTCCTCCTTCCGTGAGAAGGCTTAATGTCGCTTTAGTCGACATAGGTGCAGGCACTTCTGACATTGCCATTACCGATGTAGGTACCGTTACTGCTTATGGGATGGTTCCCGTTGCAGGAGATGAAGTTACTGAGTCACTAAGTGATCATTTCCTGCTTGACTTTCCTGATGCAGAAAAAGTAAAAAAAGAATTAACCACGAAAAAAGAAATTAACATTATCGATATTTTAGGGATGGAAACAACGCATTCTTATGAAGAAGTTTTGCAGCCTATCCGCTCGGTTATTCAACAACTTGCTTCTGAAATAAGTTCCGAGATCATAACGCTAAATGGAAAGCCTCCTAAGGCAGTTATGCTTGTTGGAGGCGGCAGCATGACACCAGAAATTGTTAAACATCTCAGTGAGGCTCTAGACCTTCCTGAAAACCGTGTCGCTGTTAGAGGAATTGATGCTATTAAAAACCTTATCTACCATCAAACGGAGCCTGGCCCAGAGCTTGTTACACCTGTAGGAATAGCAATAGCAGCCAAAGAACATCCAGTAGAATACATCCCTGTTAAAGTAAATGAAAAATCTTTACGTTTATTTGACGTTAAAACCTTATCCGTTGGCGATGCCATATTAGCATCTGGCCTTTCGATTCCAAAATTGCACGGTAAACCCGGGCCTGCCACTGTCGTTACATTAAACAAACAACTAGTTACAGTGCCTGGAACACGCGGAGAACCACCGGTTTTATTAAAAAATAAAAAAGCAGCTGATTTTAAAGACAGTATTTCTTCTAATGATGAAATCAGGGCAGAAAAAGGAACAGACGGATCACCAGTAAACGCAACATTTAAAGATTTAATAGATGAATTTCCTTGTTTACAAGTTACCATTAATCAAAAGAATTATTCGATTCCACCCTTATTAAGAAAAAATGGCAGCATAACAAATAGCAATACAAAAATAAAAGATAGAGACGTGCTTGAGTGTCAGGTACCGGCATCCATTATAGAAATATGGGAGATCATGGGGTGGACCGTTCCTTCATGTAAAGAGCGGACTTTGTATTTAAATAACAAAACTGTTTCCTCTATGACCTCTCAACAAATGTTAACCATCAATGGAGAGCCTGCCAACATGAATCACCCTGTATATTCAGGAGATGATATTCGTTTGCATACGGGGAAAGAAGATATTACTGTAAAAGACATTTTGCAGCAAGAAAACATTCAGACTTCTTCTTTTGTACATGTAACTTTTAATGATAAACCTGTATTAATGGAAAAACAGAACGTACGGGTAACAATAAATGAAGAAAACGCAGATATACATGATGTAATACATGATTTAGATGAAGTAAAAATAATTCCTTTATCTGCTTCCTTTATTGTGCAGGATGTATTTAACTACGCAGACGTGGATATAAGCAAGACGACGTTTCAGAAATGGACATTATTAAAAGATGGAGAACCTGCTGCTTTTTCCGACGAACTTGCAGGCGGAGAGCATATTGAACTTAAATTTGTTCATGCATAATTGAATACTGTGAAAAAGAAAGTGCAGCTATATCCTAGAGGACACGCGGTTTAGCAGAAAGTATGGAATGAGGATCAGCGAATGACTGGGTAACAAAATATTCCGCAGACGTGGAAATCTGCGGAATGTTTACTATTTCTTATCGGTTGGCTTGCTGTTCTACGGACGTTTGCAACTCTGTTACGTCCTCTTTCACACTTTCAGACATTTCTTTTTCTGCTTCATCTAAATTATTTGAAAGCTCATCGGCTAACTCATCAGCCGTTTTTTCCTCGTTTCCATTTGAGGATTTTACATTAGAGGTTGCTTCTTTTACACGGTCATAGAGCTGAGTAGATTGATCCGAGACATTTCTTGCAAAATCTGAAGATTTTTCTCTCGCCATTGTAGCCCATTCTGACCCTTTTTCATATGCATTTGTAGTAAATTCACTCGTTTTTTCACGGGCTGATTGAGCTCCTTCTGTTAAATCGCCCCGTAACTCTTTTCCTGATTTAGGAGCCAGCATTAATGCAGAACATGCTCCAATTATTCCGCCAATAAGAGTTCCTATTACAAAATCCTTCGTATTCATATCTGACATGAAACATCACCCTCCTGTAAAATAAGAATTTTCTTTTCGTTTTTCCTCTTTTTCCTGCTTTTTCGTTTGCCATTTTGCATAAAGGTCAATTGCTGCATTACCCCACTGCATGGCTTGAGCTACTTGTTCAGACTGCTGTTTAGATTGGCGGGATACTGTCTCAGACATATCACGAAAAGAGTGGTTAATAGAATCAAGCGAGTCTCCAACATTTTTAAGAGATGCAAACAAACCGTTCAATGATTCGGTTTTATGCTGTACATCTTCTGCAATCATATTGGTTTTTTGAACTAATTGTTCAGATTCTTTTGTAATTCCTTGCATTTGATTTTCAAAGCGTTCTAGGGTTAATGATACTCTTTCCATAGTACCCGTTGCTGCTTTTAAGGTTTTAATTACATAAACGGCAAGCGCTGCTATGGATAGTGCTACAATCAATACACTTATGTAGATGATTTCCATTGAACGATTACACCTCCCTATTTGAGTTTACCACTTTTTCTTGATTCTGAAACGTCGATTATTCCCCCAAGCCATAGCGGATCTAATTTCATATAGTTAGTTTTCGATAGGGGACTTCTTAAATCCTTCTTATGCGTTTAGAAAACTTGGTTGATGCAGTTCGCAGCACTGAAAAACCAGCTTTCCATCTATTATTTTCCTGGACAGTTAGAATAACTGGCTTTCCGCCGAGTCCTATGGGCGGAGACGTAGTTTTATTTATACTTTGATCTTTTAACAAAGTTAAACATTTCTAAAGGGTAAAGAAAATCCGTTTCCTGCTTTTCGTGTGACAGCAGAAACGGATTAATCACTGTTTTATTCGGTTTTACTTTTTTCGTATGCATCCTGAAACTTTTGTATGTCACCTGCACCCATAAATAAAAGAACTCCGCTTTCATGGGAAGTGAGCTGATGAATATCTTCTTCTGAAATAATTGTTGACCCTGGAATCTTATCTTGTAAGTCTTCAATAGTAAGAGACCCCTTTTGTTCTCGGGCAGAACCAAAAATATCACACAAATATACGTAATCAGCAGCTTTTAAACTTTCTGCAAACTCATCTAAAAATGTTTGCGTTCTTGAGAAAGTGTGCGGTTGAAACACAGCTACAATTTCCCGCCCAGGGTACTTTTGCTGAGCTGATTCCAACGTGGCTTTTATTTCGGTAGGATGATGAGCATAATCATCTACAAGTATCTGCTGACCAAATCTTTTCTCCGTAAATCTCCGTTTCACGCCTGGAAACGAAGCAAGCTGTTCTTTCATTACGGAAGCTGGAACCTCTTCATAATGACAGAGAGCAATAACTCCTAAAGCATTTAGCACATTATGTCTTCCATATCCCGGAATAGTAAACGTTCCAAAACGATCTCCACGGATCTGTAAATCAAATGTTGTGCCGTTTTCATCGTATTGGATATTGTCTGCATTAAAATCATATTTCCCATCAATGCCATAATACATAATCGGAACGGGAGCATTCAACGTTTGCAAATGTTCATCGTCTCCACAAGCCACAATTCCTTTTTTAACCTTTGTTGCCATTTTTTCAAATGCAGATACAACATCATCGATATCTTTAAAGTAATCGGGATGGTCGAAATCTATATTTGTCATGATAGCGTAGTCAGGCTCATATTGAAGAAAGTGGCGTCTGTACTCACAAGCTTCAAACACAAAAAAACTGCTGTTTTCTTCCCCTTTTCCCGTTCCATCTCCTATTAAGTAGGAGGTCGGTTTGTATGCACCCAAAACATGAGCAAGCAGTCCGGTGGTAGAAGTTTTTCCATGAGAACCTGCAACAGCTATGGATGTAAATTGTTCAAGAAACTGCCCTAGAAAATAAGGATAGCGCTGTACTGGAATTCCAAGTTCTTGCGCCTCTTTAACTTCTACATTATCTTCTCCATAGGCAGCTGAAGCAATTAATGTTTGATCTTTTTTTATGTTGTTTTTTTGAAAAGGATAAATAGGTATTCCCTTATTTTCTAAAGGGACCTGCGTAAAAAAACGCTTTTCCACATCGGACCCCTGTACGGTCAAATTCATATCGTGAAGGATTTGAGCAAGCGCACTCATTCCTGATCCTTTTATGCCTATAAAATGATAGGTTGTCATAATTATGGCCCTCCATCTCATCCTACTGCCCGTTATTTAAACAGGCTCCAAACACATCGAAGTTTCCTTCTAGGTTTGTTATGTAACGGTGTTTTTTGCGCTTTTCCTATTATATCAGAAACATTCACCCGCTCCAATAAACGAAATACAACAGCAAACAGTTTGTCATTCTTTTAATATTTCTCGTAATCAGCATATGTCATAAGAGAAACACCATTTTCTTTCATAAACCGTAAGCGCTGGTGTTCTTCTTCTTTTGCTTGAATGGTATCCCGCCAATGCATGATTACGCTGTTATCCCGAGGCACTCGCAATGGAATGACCGGGCTTATTAAGCGATTTTCAAATCCGCAGCGTATCGATCGTGTTAGAAAATAAGGTGCAGATATATCAAGTGATATACTTGAATCCTGTAAAATAGTCAGCTTTTTCTTCTCATCTTTTAACCATGATTTTGCTGTCAGCTCAGATTGTTCTTTCTTCACTAGGTGATAGGGCTCAAGGGAAGCGGTAAGCATGAGTCCGCTTAATTGGACTTTAGCGGATGACAATTGGTCTGCTCTTTCCTTGATATACATATCGAACAGCCTTGTACCTATAACCGTGATATAATCAAAGACAAACCAATCTTCAAAATATTTCTTCCACGGCCGACTTTCTATTTGCTCTAACGGACATCCTGTCTTTTTTGAAAAAAGATGTTTGGCCCTGACTTTTTCCCGTAAATTTGTGTGATAAGCAAGCCATTCATCATAAGAGTGGAGTAAATCTTTTAAATCCCTATCCGCTCGCTGTTGTTTACTTTTACGATATTCTTTAAAATCAGGCAGTTCCGGAGCCATATTCAAGACCCCTTTCCGTGCTTTCTATCATGGTGATTATCAAGCTTTTTCCAAGCGGGGATTTGCCCGGTATTCTCGTCCTGCTTTTGCTTCATGACGACCGTTTAATTTTACATTGTCACCAGTAAAACCAATATTTATTTTCAACAAGCTGCTTCCTACTCCATACATATCAACAGGTACATTCTGCTCTTCATATTCTTTTATTCTATCCACTGTGAAGCCTCCGCTTGCCATAATCTTCACATGGCCGAATCCTTCCTCATCAAGAGAACGCCTTAAAGCAAAAATTAATTCTGGGTTAACGCCGCGAGGATCAAATGCTCCCATTACTTCTGGATGACGGCAGAAATAATGGTCGACAATGTTATTAGAAGTATCGAGCCGAACACCCTTTAAATGTTCTCCAAATTCACGGGCTACTTTTAAAGAATCATTAATCACATCATTATTATAATCCACCAAAGCAATGAGATCATCTTCAGGGTATGTTTCGGTGTACGCTCTTGAGGCAGCGACAATATCACCTTCAAACAATTGGATTAAAGCATGAGGCATCGTGCCCATACCTCTTTTTCCCCACCATTCACTCATAGCATGGGTTGCCTGGGCTTTGGACCCTCCTATATAAGCAGCATATCCATCTCCTGCCTGCTGCGTGAAATGGTCATCTCTGTCTCCCATGAAAATCACAGGCTTTTGCTTTCCTGATTGCCTTGCTGCTTTCACCACATTATATACATTTGTAGCGACAGATGTGCGGCGTGCAAAAATGCCATCTATAATCCCTTCTAAAAACCCAAAATCCTGATAAGGCCCTGTAATAGTCAGTACTGTTTCAAATGGCTTTATTTTATCTCCATCTTCAAGCGAGTAAATTTCTAACTCATCTGGATTTTTTGAAAAAGTTTTAATCAGCGCGATCACTTCATCCGTTCCACAAAGAACAGCTTGCGATTTTTGAAAAAACTGCATCGTAACAACATCGTCTGATTTATACTTCTCAGCAATTTCTCTCGTTTTCAAAAAATAAACAGCAGAAAACCAGCCTTCCCTTACCCGTTCATCAAATTTAAATGTTTTATTTGTTAGTCTTTTTATTTTCCCTTGCATTTTTAATTCGATTTCTTTCATGTCCCTACTCCTTGTTCTTCCTGTTATGTTTATATATGACTTGGCTGCATATCAGAAAAAGCTGCCTCAAAAGAAGGCATGCTTCAAAAAAGGATGGGCCCTCTTTTCCACACGCACTCTATACTTTTGAGACAGCCCCGGTGTTTTGCTGCTTTTGTTTCTGTGCGAAGACACACTTCCTAATTAATGGGGCACAGAACTCTTGCCGCGTTCCATAATAACAGCCTCTACGATTTCTTGTACATCTGTTTCACTAACATCACGCAAACCATCCTGAAGAACAATTGGTACGTTTCGTTCTTCTTTCTTCAACAATGCTAAACCTTGCGGGTACATAAATTCCAATAATACTTCAAGCTGAATCTGTTCCATAAGAGCTCCTCCTTTATTTAAGAAGTCGACTTACGTAAAAATTCAGCCTTTACTGCATATCTTGCTGCATCGGAAGATATATCTATTAGATTGTCAAAAGGCTGGCTTGATGCAATAGATCTGTGTCACTTCCTATCATATAGAACCTTGAAACGAATGACAAGAAAAAAAGGCTTAAAACTTTAGTCACTATGTTAGTATATTTTCTTCTATTTCGTTATATGACATGAGAACTCGGCGTGGTTTACTTCCCATTGATTCTGAAATAATCCCTCTGTTTTCCATCATATCGATCAGTTTGGCCGCACGATTATACCCAATAGAAAATCTCCGCTGCAAAGACGAAGAAGAAGCACTTCCCTGTTCTGCAATAAATTTACAAGCCTCTGGAAATAATTCATCTCCGCTTTCTTCCTGATCAACTTTTTTTATTAAGTCATTTCGATTAAACATGTAAGAAGGTTTGCGCTGTTTTTTTATAAAATCAGTGACAGCATCTATTTCTTCATCCGTCACAAACGTTCCTTGAACTCTGATCGGCTTTGGCGTTCCATTTTCATGGAAAAGCATATCCCCTTTTCCAATCAGTCTTTCCGCTCCTCCCATATCCAAAATAGTGCGAGAATCTGCCTGAGAAGATACAGCAAACGCTGTCCGGCTCGGGATATTGGCTTTAATTAACCCGGTAATAACATCTACGGAAGGACGCTGTGTTGCCAGGAGCAAGTGAATTCCGCAAGCTCTTGCTTTTTGGGCAATGCGGCAGACAGCATCCTCCACGTCCTGTGGGGAAACCATCATTAAATCAGCCAATTCATCAATAATAATAACAATGTAAGGCATCTTTTTTTCTGGGCAGCCATGCTGAACCATACGTTCATTGTATTTTTTTATATCTCTTACACCTTCATGAGCAAGTTTTTCGTACCTGCCTTCCATTTCTGCCACTGCCCATTTTAAACCAGCCGTTGCTTCTTTCGCATCGTTAATAACAGGCGTAACAAGATGAGGAACTTCTTTAAAGGAAGCAAGCTCTACCATTTTAGGGTCTATCAGCATGAGCTTTAACTCCTCTGGAGAAGCCTTGTAAAGCAAGCTGAGCAGAATCGAGTTAATACATACACTTTTTCCTGAACCGGTGGCACCAGCAATTAATCCATGAGGCATTTTTTGCAGGTCAGCTACAATCGGATTTCCTGAAATATCAAGACCCATCGCTACCGTTAAAGGCGATTCGCTTCGGGTGAAAACGTCTCTTCGTAAAATTTCTCTTAAAAATACAGGTGTGCTTTCCGGGTTTGGAACTTCAATGCCAATTGCATTCTTTCCAGGAATAGGAGCTTCCATTCTCAAGTCCTTAGCCGCTAAAGCAAGTTTGATGTCATCTGTTAGATTGGTAATTTTATTAACCTTCACTCCAGGTGCAGGCTGTACTTCAAATCTTGTTACGGAAGGTCCTTTTGTTACATCAACTACTTTTGCATTTACATTAAAGTTATGAAGAGTCGCTTCTAATTGATCTTTTTGTGCCTGCAAAGCTTCCCCGCCGTTATCTTCCTTTCTCGGAGGAACATTTAATAAGTGCAGTCCGGGAAATTGGTATGAACCGTTATCGTTATTCGTTTTTGCTTCTTTTTTATGTTTTTTATATTTATCACTAGGATACATCAAAACATTAAAAGGAATGCTTGGTTTTTGCTTTTTATTCATTTTTTTCCGATTTTCATCTTTTTTATCTGCCTTATCATTCACGGAATGATTTTCAACACTAGTTTGTTTTGCCGTTTCAGGCCTGCTCTCTTCTTCTTGGACCGGTACAGCCTTTTCATTCTCTTTTGAATGGTTGCCATCAGAGGATTTTTCATCTTCAAATGCTTCACGCCCGCCTTTGATAGAAGACATTTCCTCCCTCACTAAAACTGGTTCACTGCTGGTTTTTTCTTCCGTTTCCTCTTCTATTCTTTTGTTCTCTATGTCGTCAAAAACCTCTTGGTCTTTCTCTTTTGAATCATAGTTAACGTCAGAAGATAATTCATCCTCAAATGCTTCACCGCCGCCTTTGATAGAAGGCGTTTCCTCCCTTACTGGAACTGGTTCACTGCTGATTTTTTCTTCCGCTTTCTGTTCTTCTATTCTTTTGTTCTTTATGTCTTCAAAAACCTCTTGGTCTTTCTCTTTTGAATCATAGTTAACGTCAGAGGATAATTCATCCTCAAATGCTTCACGGCCGTCTTTGATAGAAGGCGTTTCCTCCCTTACTGGAACTGGTTCACTACTGATTTTTTCTTCCGCTTCCTCTTCTATTCTTTTTTTCTCTGTGTCTTCAAAAACCTCTTGTTTATTCTTATAAAAAGTCCAAAAGGCCTCTTCAGAAACAATGGCAGCATCGCCTTTATCTTCATTTGGTTTAGGTTCTGGCTTTTGTCTAAGTTGTTCAGTTAAAGGCTCAATCGATTCATTTTTCTTTTTCAAATTTTCAGGATGAAGCGGGACTTTTTCAAACCCAAAAACGGGGGAGGGAATATCCTCTGGCGCAAAATCATTTCCTTGGAAATACGTCCGTTCTGTCTGTTGTTTTGTGAATGCTTCATTAGAAGACACTTCCTGTTCTTTTTCCATGTCGTTGCTTTTTTCCAAGGGTTCCGTTTCATTATTTGTTTTTTCTGCATGCCGGCTGAATGGCCTGCTCTGATAAGAATGTTTCGTATCCGTTGTTGTGGCAGACACTTCCGGCCTGGAAGTGGTGGTTCTTGCTGGTCTTTTTTGCTCCCGGTAGTTCGTCAACTGCGTTTTTTTATCGTCCACATCCATTGGAAAACGAAACTTACCTTGTTTAGGGTATTGGTGAAATATTTTTGCCCCTGATTGTCGGTCATGTAAAACGCGCGGTTTGGATTCTAGTTTTTTAGAAGAACTAGAAGCGGTCGTTTGCTGAGAATAGTGTGCTTCTTTTTCCTCGCCGAACATAAAATCTTGTAATCTTTTTATCATTCGTTGAAAGGAACCGGCCATTTTACCATCTCCTTTTTCTATAATTAACCAATATGTAGTTATATCTGTTAGCTGATCCTTATTTTAATTGTAAAGGAGCAAGAAAAAAACCACTAGCCCCTGCCAGTGGTTTTTGTAATATCCTACCTTTGCATCAGCCGGTTCAACGGTGATATTGAAGCAAAAAATCGCTTCCCGTCTCATAATGATCGTCTAATACGAGAATGCCCTTTTCTTTTGGTGCATCCTGCAGTACAAGTTCTTTAGCTGAACAAATCATTCCATTAGAAGCAACACCGCGCAGTTTGGATTTCTTTATTTTCATCCCTGTAGGCATTACTGCTCCTGGAAGTGCTACAACTACTTTTTGTCCTTTATCAACATTCGGAGCTCCGCAAACAATTTGATGTGTTTCCTGTCCAGTTTCCACTTGACATACACTTAATTTATCCGCATCAGGATGTTTTTTCTTGTCTTTTACCATCCCTACTACAAAAGAAGGATTTTCCGGAAGCTCTAATGTTTCTTCAAATCCGTTCACTTTTAATGCCGTTTGTATTGTATCGATCAGTTCTCCAGTAATAGGCAGCATTCCGGATTCTTTGATGTTTCCGTACTCCGATACGTTGAAAATATGATAGCCTGCAGTATCCCCGCTATCTTTATGGTAAAGTCTTGCTGCATCACCTTTTCGTTCCACCGCTCGTCTATCTTTATCAATTTCTTTAAGTGAAACGAGGAGCGTATCTCCTATTCCCTGCTTGTTATAAAATACATTCATCGTAGCTCTTATCTCCTTCATCTCATCATTTCCGTTTCATATTCTACCATAACCTCATACGTGCCGCGAATGTCTTTTTTATTTCTGAGGTTTTTTGCGGGCGAGGATGAAAATAGGCTCTAATTTTTTATTTTCATACAAAAATGGGAGAGCTGTAATAGGAACCCGACCGTTGGAAAAAAAGCGAAAAGCGAGCTGTCCTAGAATATCATACCCTTGTTTGTTGCGAATATCTGCAAAAATCAGTACGTCCTGATGCGGCACAGCAACCGCCGTGTCCCCTTCCATTTTTTTATTCATTTCTTCTACGAAATTTTCATTTAAAAGACGGCTCGCATCGTAACCATCATTTGTGTTTACAAAGTAAAAGATATTGCCAGCAACTTCATCGGTCTTATAGGAAATTTCTACTGCACGAATGTTAAAGAGTGCTGTTTCTTTTATCTGATCTATTGTGTATCCTTCTTGCTCGATTGTTTCCTTTTCAAGCATGGTGTAGGCTTCGCCCATATCAAGAGCATAATAAATTCGTGTTTCCGCAGTATGTTCCGTGTATAAAAGCTCCTTGCCATCCTTTGTTTCTGTTGGAAAGGAGGTGGAACGAATAACGGGAAATATATTTTTTTCTTTTCCTTTAAGAACCACTGCTCTTTCCATCGCTTCAAACGATCCATTAATATAATGGACAGCATCCTCTAATGCCTGTTCTTTGTTTTTTTCATGCTTTGCGAGCAGCTTATTTAAATCTAATTCCACCCCTTTTTTTAAGGCAGTATGATCTACACGTAACATACTTTTTTCTTTATCAAAAGCAAAAGAACGATTTTTACCGGCCAATCGTTTTTCTAATTTATTTCGAAATTCAGTTATATCCACTGAGCATCCTCCTTCATTTCTTCCTAAAAACGGCCATTTTAAACTTGTTATAGTTTAACATGCCTCGAATGTTCATAAAAATGTTCCGCCCAGATTCGTCCATGCCCAAAAATAATTCATAAGTTTTGATTTTTTAGGTTTGAAAAAGTACTATCAAGGAAATATAACTTTGTGCCCAAGTCTTTCGTCGGTACAACACTAATAAAGGAGGAGATTATATATGTCATTTTATAAGCGATTAACCTTTCGTTTCATTTTAGCTATTGTGCTCGTCTTATTGTTTAACAGCACCATTTCTAATATTATTCTATCAGCCATAGAATCAGCCCCTGTAAACTTGGGAGTATTAGGTGTCTTGCTGAATAACTTTATGAACATCATCATATCTACTATTATTTTAGCTTTGCTGTTGCATTTTCTCATATTGAGTCCTATCCGCTCTATGATTAAAAAAATGGAAAGATTTGAAAATGGAGATATCGACGCAGAGGTCAATGTAAAACGAGACGACGAAATTTCCCAGCTTGGCAGCCGTCTTAACTCATTATTTGAAAGCATAAGAAATCACCATAGGAAGCAAGAATACCAGCTAAAAAAAGTCGAATCACAGAGTCAGCAAATCTTTGAACAAGTCGATAACCTTACTGAGAAAATAAGCAGTGTAAATAACACGTCAGAACACATCACAACTCAAAATTCAGATCAGCTTGCCACGTACGAAGAGACATCAAGTGTAACAGAAACGATGAGTGAAAAGCTCGACCATATTTCTACAAAGTTAAACGAGGTTTCATATTCTTTTCAGACAGCAGAAAAAGAATCAGTTAAAGGAAAAGAAGATGTGGAAAAAATCGGGACAATGATAAGAACGCTGACCAATCGATCAGAAGAAACAAAAGAAATGATGCAAGGTCTGACGACAGAAGCACTGAAAATTCGTGAGGTCATCTCTATTATTAACGATATTTCAGAACAAACGAATCTATTAGCTTTAAATGCTTCCATAGAAGCAGCAAGAGCTGGTGAACATGGAAAAGGGTTTGCGGTTGTAGCCGAAGAAGTTCGTAAACTTGCTGAGCGATCCGGTGATGCAACCAACCGTGTTACCGAAACAATTGAAGGAATTATCACTAACGTGAATACTTCTGTTGAGAAAACCGAAGAACATTCCAATCATATTCAGAAAAGCGCCGATCAAATCGAAACAATGAACGAACGGTTTGAGAGTATCATGTCTATATTACTGTCAAATACTTCTATTTTGAGAGAAGTGAATGAAGACACAAGTTCTGTTAATGAATCAGGCAGTGAAATTGCGAAAGCATTAGAAAATGAAACGAATAATGTAGAAAAGACGAATGAACGGCTGTTGACATTAAATGACTTTATTGAACAACAGTTATTAAGTGCAGAAAATATTCGCACTGCCCTTGAGCAGCTTAAAAATGATTTCTCAGAAAATGAAACGTCTCCTGCTTCTTCATCAGAAGAACCGTCTTTCGTGCCTGTTTCAAAAACAGCTTAAAAAACTCGCCGTCTGGCGAGTTTTTTGTATTTATTGATCTAAATGGATTTTCGTTTCATTTAAAAATTGCTGCACCTCATCGGGAGTTTTTTTCGTTTTACTTACAAATCGATGGATTTCTTTTCCTCGATGAAAAGCAATAAAACTTGGGATTCCAAATACATCATATTCTTGGCAGACATCGATGAGACGGTCTCTATCAACATGGTAGAATGCAAAATCATTATTTTCTTTTTCAATTTCCGGTAATGCCGGCTCTACCGCGCGACAGTCAGGACACCAGTCAGCAGAAAACATTACAACAGCCCTATCCTGGTTTATAACATCCTCAAACTCTGTCCGTTCCTCAATATTGACCACAAGAGAACCTCCTAACCTTGCTCTAACTTCATATCTCCTAGTGTAATCCAATTTCGTTTCCTCATCCACTCAGACAAAATAAGACTTACTATGGCAGGTCCGATAATATGTAAGAGAATAATTCCCCATAAAACGTGAGAAGTAAAACCCATTACTGAAAACGTCATGATTTGTCCAACTAACCCGCTCGTTCCCATTCCTGCTCCTGCTGCATTATTTTCTAATAAAAATACCATCGTGGAAAGCGGTGCGAATACAGCCCCAGCTGCTGTAGGCGGGATTAAAATAAGCGGATTTTTAATAATATTAGGAACTTGCAGCATAGATGTACCAATCCCAAGAGCAGCAAGACCTGCTATACCATTTTCTCTATAGCTGCTCACAGCAAAACCAACCATTTGTGCAGAACAGCCGACTGCTGCTGCCCCGGCTGCAATACCTTCAAGCCCTATCATAATAGCAATGGCGGCACTTGAAATAGGAGCTGTTAATGCAAGACCCATTAATACAGCTACTAAAATGCCCATAATAAAAGGCTGTTGGTCTGTCGCCCACATAATAAGCTCCCCAAACCCAATTAATCCTGTATTAATAACCGGTCCTAGAAAATAAGCAATAGAAAAACCTGATCCGATGGTGACAAAGGGAGTAACAATAATATCAAGCTTTGTTTCTTTAGAAACGAGTTTTCCAATCTCTACAGATAATAAAGCTGCAATAAATGCTCCTGCTGGTCCTCCAAGCTCAGCTCCCGCTGCGCCGCTTACGATTGCCGAGAAAAGTATAAGCGGAGGTGCTTGCAAACCATAGGCAACCGCTGCTCCAATAGCAGGGCCCATTAAATCCATCGCTAATGTTCCCATCTCCATAAAAAAAGACCATTGCAGCTGCTCTCCTATCGTATTAATAATTAATCCAATAATGAGCGATGAAAACAATCCAAGTGCCATATAGCTTAAGGCTGTAACCGTATATGTCTTTACAGATAACTTTACACCTTTGCGTAAAAAAAAGGACTTCATCGTTTCCCCCCTAAGTAATCGCATGTGATGATTTTCACTTTCTTTCATCATACCTCGTTTGCATTTTCATAAGCAAGAATATTATGATTTAATTATTAGATTTTTCACATAGCAATGTAGAGGAGGAACTAAAAATGGAATTAAATGTTTACTTAGCAGGACAAATTCATGATGATTGGCGTGAGGAAATTCGTCAAAAAGCAGAAGAAATGGAGCTGCCTCTTCATTTTACCGCTCCAATGGAAAACCATGATCGTTCCGATAACATCGGAGAAGAAGTTATCGGTCAGCAGCCAGACAAGATATTAAAAGATGAAGCGGCTTCTAGTTTAAACAATCTTCGTACACAAATATTAATGCAAAAAGCCGATGTTGTGATCGCTTTATTCGGAGAAAAATACAAACAATGGAATACAGCTATGGATGCAGGTACAGCTATCGCTTTGGGAAAACCGCTCATTTTGATTCGTCCGCAGGAACTTCATCATCCCGTAAAAGAAATTGCTAATAAAGCTCAAGTTGTCGTAGAAACAAAAGAACAAGCATTGCAGGCATTATCCTACGTATTTGAAACAAAATGATTAAGAAAAGCGCAAGCGCCTTGCTCACGAGCGACAAGTCCTGGAGGGTCGGCATATGGAAAGCTGATCTTTGCTTTCCATTGACGAACCGAAGGAATCTCGAGCGAGTAGGCGCTGAAGCTAGACATCAAAAACGCCTAAATGCTTTCTTACCCAATTAAAAAAACTACGGTTTCCGCCAAGTCCAAATGGCGAAACCGTAGTTTTTCTTAGATTGCCAGTACCAGCATCCGATCACTTGACAAATAGGTAGTTTATCGACTTTTAACTAAGAGACAGACTGCTTTTAAAAAGAGCTATTTCATAAGTCAGTTCTCGGCAAGCGCTGCTGAAATATAGTCGCTTTCACCCTCAGATCAAAAGTGGAACATCTCTCCAGCTCAGTTTGCTCGTTCTCATAGTGTCTTCTTTGCCGCGGACGGCGGTTCAGCCACCTTGTGAGCAAAACCTTTACTGCGGGGTCTTCACACTGTCGGTTTCTCCGCGCAGGAGTCTCGCATATATTCCAGTTAGATAACCACCATATCCTAACTAACCTTTTGAGAAGCTCCCTTTTGTTAGGACTCATTTAGTATTTGAGAAAATTTCCATTGTCCGTACAATAACCATACAATGTGAGCAAACATATCCGCGCGCGATATGAAACCGTTAGAAAAAATGCCAACCGCACCTTCATTGTGGCTGACTCCTTTCTTGTTTGTGTACGCCTCCATCATTGTTTTTAATTCTTCTCCCTTATAAAGACCTTCGGCAACTTCTTCCGGCAAGAGAATCTTAGCACCGGCGGCAGTGAATAGTCCGCCCTTTTCATCAGCAAGCGCTCCCCAGTTGCACAGATATAAACCATCTTCCATTGGCTCGACACCGCCTTCAAGCCCAATTCCGATGACTGCATCCATGCTAAGGGCTGATTTTGCTCTGTGGACTGCTCCTTTTTTTGTTTCTTCCTCAGAAAATGGCTGATCAGACACAGCAGTCTCCACGCTGTACCCTTTCACAATATACTCTTCCCTTGGGAAAACATTTGCGGCAGCTTGTATTTTGGCGTTGTTTTTAGAGCCTATTGCTATTACTTTTTCCATATTTCTCGCCACTTCTTTCCTTAAACACCTTTTCTAATTTGCTCGACCGTACTCGTGTCAGTCGTCTCTACCAGTTTCACGATTAACTCTTTGGCAGCTGCATAGTCATCAATGTGAAGAATGGACGCCGACGTGTGAATATACCTCGAACAAACTCCTATCACAGCAGAGGGAACACCTTCATTTGCCATGTGAACACGCCCGGCATCGGTACCGCCTTTTGAAACGAAAAACTGATAAGGTATATCATTTGTTTCTGCTGTATCAAGTACAAATTCACGCATTCCATGATGGGTCACCATCGTTCTGTCAAAAATACGAAGCAATGCTCCTTTGCCAAGATGACCAAATGCATCTTTTCCTCCGGTGGCATCGTTTGCCGGACTGGCGTCTAATGCATAAAAAATATCTGGATCAATCATATGAGAAGACGTTGCTGCTCCTCTTAACCCGACTTCTTCTTGAACAGTAGCGCCAGAATATAAAATATTCGGGTGGTCTTTTTCTTGCAGTTCTTTTAGAAGTTCAATGGAAAGACCGACCCCATACCGGTTATCCCATGATTTAGCTAGAATTTTTTTCTTATTTGCCATCGGTGTAAACGGACAAATAGGAACAATTTGCTGACCTGGCTTTATTCCGATATTTTCCGCGTCATTTTTATCATCCGCTCCAATATCTATGTACATTTTTTTTAACGGCATAGGTTTTTTCCGCTGCGCTTCATCAAGCAAATGCGGGGGTGTGGAACCAATGACACCTATTACAGGTCCATTATCAGTCATAATCTGCACTCGCTGAGCAAGCAGCACCTGGCTCCACCAGCCGCCAAGTGTTTCAAAACGAATAAGTCCTTTTTTATTTATTGACTTCACCATGAAGCCAACTTCATCCATATGTCCGGCTACCATTACCTTTGGACCGCGTGAAGTTCCCCTCTTGACGCCAAAAATGCTGCCTAATTTGTCTTGAACAATGTCGTCACTGTATTTTTCCAACTCACCTTTTAAATAGTTTCTGACGTCATGTTCAAATCCAGGGGCTCCCGGAAGCTCTGTTAACGTTTTAAACATTTCCTGAGTTTCTTGATTCATAACAGTCTCCTTTCTCACTTTATTACATATATTTTACCGAACCCCCTTGTTTTTTTCTACCGCATCCAGATTAGCGTTTGGAAATTTGCTCCGTTTAGGCTATACTTGAGAGAAAGCAAATAGGAAAGGCAGGTATATGTATGAAGGTAAGAGATATCCTTATTGGAGCAGGTATTGGCTTTTTAGCAGGTTATGCACTTAAGGAATATGCTGGCGGAGAACAAATTTCTCCTGAGAAAGCACTAAAAACAGTTAAAGAAAATATTCAGGATCATATTCCTGTCAACGGTTCCTGGATTCATATGACAGCAGAAAATTATAAAAAAGACGACCTGGAATACAAAGTTTACCGGGGTGGTATTTCAAGTACTAAAGAAGGCGAAACCAAACAAATGGATTTTATTGTAGATGCGAAAACTGGTACGATCTTAGAACTTTCTTCCTAATGTACAAAAGAGAAAATGGGCGCGGTTTATTTAAACCGCTGCCTTTGTTACATTTTAAGGATGTTAAGCAATTTAGAAAAACTTCGCTTACTGCCATATAAAAAACAAGGCTCTCACCATTGGTGAAAACCTTGTTTTTTTCATTTATGGACGTAGCGGCCTTTTTAAAAATCCTACTAATAATGCTGTTACCACTGTACCAATCAAAATGGCGAGCACATACAACCAAGGACTTCCACCTTGTATAGCAGGAATAACAAACACCCCTCCGTGAGGTGCTGGCAGACCATTTCCAAATAACATCGCAAATGCTCCAGCAGTAGCAGAACCAGCTATGATCGACGGAATTACTCGTCCTGGATCTGCAGCTGCAAATGGAATAGCACCTTCTGTAATGAAGAAAGCCCCAAGAAAATAGCTTGAAAAACCCGCATCTCTTTCTTCTTTTGTAAACTTCTTTCTAAATAGAGTGGTAGCAAGGGCAATCCCAAGAGGAGGCACCATCCCGCCTGCCATAATAGCTGCGTGCGGAGCGTAGTTTCCAGCATCAATCATAGCAATTCCAAATGTAAAGGCTGCTTTGTTGATAGGACCTCCCATATCAACTGCCATCATACCGCCTAGAATGAGGCCTAAAATAACAATGTTTCCAGTTCCCATGCCATCAAGCCAGTTTTCTAAAAATGTATTAAAAACACTGATTGGCTCGATAATGACAAAATGCATGAGCATGCCGACGATAAATATGCTTAGTACGGGATAAAATAAAATCGTTTTAATGCCGTCTAATACTTTTGGCAGCCCTGCTAATGCTTTTTTAAGCAAGATCACTACATAACCAGCAAGAAAACCGGCAATCAAACCACCTAAGAATCCTGCTCCTCCTGTCGTAGCCATTAGACCACCTATCATACCAGGAGCAAAGCCTGGACGATCTGCTATACTCATAGCGATAAAACCAGCAAGTACAGCCACCATTAAACCAAACGCATGGTCTCCACCAATAACACTTAACGCTTCTGCAAACGGATGATAGCTTGGATCCTCTGGATCGGCCGCATTAATTCCAAAAAAGAAGGAGATAGCAATTAATACACCGCCGCCGACAACGAATGGCAGCATGTTAGAAACACCATTCATTAAATGTTTATAAAAGCCTTTTCTGCCGCTGCTATCGCCAGAGCTTTCCTCCTGGCCTCCGCCAGAAGCTCTGTAAATAGGAGCTTCACCATTTTTAGCCTGTGTTAACAATTCTTCCGGGCGGCGAATCCCGTCAGTCACACCTTTTACTAACACTGGTCTTCCATCAAAGCGGTCCATTTCTACTTTTGTGTCAGACGCAACAATAATAGCGTCTGCTTTTTCTATCTCTTCGGCGGAAAGACGGTTTTTTACTCCGTCTGACCCATTGGTTTCGACTTTAATGGATAAGCCCAGTTCTTTTGCTTTGTCTTTTAAAGAATCTGCTGCCATGTACGTATGAGCGATACCTGTTGGACAACCAGTCACAGCAAGAATGCTTGGAGTATCTGCACCTTTTTCTTCCGCTGTGCTTTCTTCTGTTTCTTCTTCTCCTAATTTCTCTTTTTCTTTTTTGTCAATCAATGTAATAATTTCATCTTCTGATTCGGCATGAATCAGGTCACTGCGAAAAGACTCATCCATTAAAAGAGTAGACAATCTTGACAGCGTCTGCAAATGATCTTCATTTGCACCTTCACTTGCAGCAATCATAAATACAAGATGTGCAGGCTGTCCGTCAAGCGATTCATATTCTGCTCCATTTTTTGAACGCCCAAACGCAATCGCTGGCGTTTTCACAGCAGCTGTTTTTGCGTGCGGAATGGCAACCCCTTCTCCAATCCCAGTGGAACTCTGAGCTTCGCGGGCAAGAATAGCTTCTTTAAAATCATTCTTGTCGTTTAGTCTGCCTGCTGAATCCAATTTTTGAACAAGTTCATCAATGACCCCGTCTTTTGTAGTAGATTCAAGATTTAATACCATCGTATCTGTTTTTAACAGCTCGGTAATCTTCATCGATTTCACCTCTTAAAAAAATACTGAAAAACACTTATTACTCATACAAAACTGCTGTTTTAATTTCTTTATTCATTTGTTCAACTTCTTCTTTTGTACAAAATGTTTCTGAAAAAGCAGTGGCACTGCCGGCCGATACAGCAAATGCTAAAACTTCGTCTGGATGATTAGACAATAGATGTTTAGCGATAAAACCTGCTACTAAGGAATCTCCCGCGCCAACGGAATTTACAGCTGGACGTTCAGGAGGTTTTGCTTGGTATGCTTCATCGCCATGTAAGTAAACAGCACCTTCGCCCGCCATTGAAATAACGGCATGAGAAATGTCAAAGTCATCAAGCAGCTTCTTCCCATATTGAACTGCTTCTTCTACGCTTGAAATAGAAACGCCATACAGTTCTGCCAGTTCTAAATGATTCGGCTTAACAAAATATGGGCTTGCTTCTAATGCTTTTGTTAAAGCTTCGCCACTTGTATCCAGGTAAACCCGAATGCCCTTCTCATTCAATCTGATCATAAGCCTCTTGTACGTATCAGTTGGAAGCATGGAAGGAAGACTTCCTGCCACTACAAGCTGATCTTCATTATCAAGCAGTGCTAATCTGCTTTCTAAAGAGCGTATATCATCTTCATATATAGAGGGGGAAGCACCGTTTACTTCAGTCTCTTTTCCGCCTCTAATTTTTACGTTAATACGGGTATCTCCATTAACCTTTACAAAATCTGTTTCAATGTTTTCTTGCTCGAGCACATTTTCAATGTAGTCACCGGTAAATCCCCCTGTAAATCCTAACGCAGTACTTGAAACCCCTAATCTTTTCAAAACGCGTGACACGTTAATCCCTTTTCCACCCGGATATTTCAACTCATTTTTGGTGCGATTGATGCTGCCTTCTGTAAAATCAGCAACCTCCACTACGTAATCAAGAGCTGGATTCAATGTCAGTGTATAAATCATAAATTCACAACCTTTACTACTGTTTCTTGTTGTAATGTTCGCAGCTGCTCAGCTTCTGCCTTACTTGATGTAATAATATAAGCGTTCTCAATAGGAGCGACGCTGGAAAAAGAAACTTCCCCTATTTTAGAATGATCTGCAAGAACATAAGATCTAGACGCTAATGTAATAGCTGTTTTCTTTACTCCCGCTTCATCCGGGTCGGGTGTCGTAAAACCCTGTTTGGCGTCAATCCCGTTCATCCCAAGAAAACAGGCATCAAAACGAAACTCTTTCATCGATTCTACTGCTTTGCCGCCAGCTAAAGCAGCTGTATTAGGTTTTGCTTTTCCGCCTGTCACATACGTCTCAATTCCTTGCTCTAATAGCAGAGGGACATGTTGAATCCCATTCGTCACAACTACTACGTCTTTGCCGGCTAAAAAAGATATCATTTCAATTGTTGTCGTTCCTGCATCTATGAATAAACAATCTTTATGTTCAACAAGAGCACTGGCAGCAGCTGCCATCGATTTTTTCTCCGCTTGGTTTACACTCTTTTTTTCAGACATACTTGGTTCTTCAGTTTTACGTTTAGAAAGGGAGGCCCCGCCGTGCAATCGTTTAATATAATTTTGTGATTCTAAATCAGTGAGGTCTCTTCTTATGGTAGATTCAGAAGCTCCCGTTGCATTTACTAATTCCTGCACCGTAGCTACTTCCTGCTTTTCGAGGACAGATAGTATAGCATCTTTTCTTTCTATATTGAGCAAGGATTATGATGCCTCCTTCCTTCTTATGGAAAACGCTTACTCGATTTTATCTCTTTCTAGTATATAATCGCTTCCTTTCAAAATCAATCAAAAATAATCATTTAATCTTTTTCATTTGATTGAAATCGATCAATTAAATCCCGATAAAGCTTGTGTTCCATACATTACTATGAATATAACTGGCTTTTCTATAAAGTATTAAAAAAACTCGGATTGTCGTCAAATTTAGGGTACCTAAAGAAAACTCACAGAGATGTGGCGAGGGTAAGACCGAATTTCATTCACAAACAACTTAAAATAACAGTCTATCCTGATAAAATCACTAACTTTAGATTTATTCCTGTATCTTGAATTGCAAGTAGGCAATATTCCTAGCTTGGGTGTGAATGATGAAGAGAAAAGCTGGTATTTGTAAAATAACCTTATATATTAAGACACAAAAATCTTAATGGAGTTAATTTAGTAACTAATAATAGACAGAGTTTTATGGAGATTAATAATTGATATATTTGGCGGGCTTTTGTTTTGATTACATCATCTCCAAATATGGCGTTCGTTACCTCTGCTCCAGTTCGAGAGGTAGCAGGAAACAACATACAATACTAAAACGAGGGAATTGTTTGTTTACCGGAATAATAGACATCTATGTTGCTTTATCTAACTTTGTTGCAATTTTCCTCTGCTTTCTGTTGTTTGATCATTTCCTGTTTCCATGGGGGAGCGATCCATTCTGTTAAACGCTTATGAATAAAATAAAAGCCAAAGCAGATGCCCCATAAGCTTAATGCGATCCAGATGTTCTGACCATCCACAAATTCCGAAACGAGAGCCCAGTTCATGAGTTATCCCTCTTTCTGTTCTGGTTTTCCGCTAATTCCAATTCGTTCTATTTTGGTATCGATATGAAAGCGAATCGGTACATCGGAAAAAATTTTTTCTCCTTGATCCCAGTTGCGTCTTACTTTTTCGTACATTTTATAATTCTTCACCCGTATTTCATCTAATAAATTAAAAGGGTCTAACTTAAATTCTTTTTGTAATTTCTCTGTTACCTTGTTTACTTCAGTTTCTATTTCTTTTTTCATGACTTCTTCGACTTCTTTAATATACTTCGATGTTAATGGGTTCCCCCCAGGATATTGCGTTTCTCCTAAATGGCCTGTAGCCGAAATATGAATATCAAAGGATATATTGTCTCTTTTTATAGTTGGTTTAATTTTGGAATCAGCGCTGAATATTTCAAAGGCAGCAATATGCCCTTGCTTATCTGGGGCTGTAATAATACCGTTTTGGTGTTCTCCAACAATTAAATTATAGGCAATCGTCTCCTGCTCTCCTAATTCTCCTGCTAATTTGCTGAATTTCCCATCAAATAACAACGCTCCAGCCACTTTTATATCTTTATCCTTTGTTACTTTTATTTTTCGTATTATAAAGCTCGTTTCTTTTGCTATTTCATCACTTAACGTCCCAATTGCAAATGGATGGGGGATACGATTGGATCTGCTATAGTTTTCACTCACAGCTTCTATTTTCATAGCAGGAATTTCATTAAATTGGCCTTCCAGCTCAAGAAGTTGACTAGCCTCTCCTTCTGTTACAAAAAACAGCATTCTACGCCTCATTTGATGATCCCTAAGGAAAAAATCCAAAAGCCCTTCATTAAAATGATCGCTTGCTGCAATATTGTCACTAACAGCAACTAATTTTATATGATCTAAAGTGAAAGTACGCGAACTTCTAGTGGAAAAGAGTCTCAGCGCATCGAACACAGAGTGAGACACCGTTGACATGTTAAAATAAGGCTGGGATTCCGTTTCAGATTGTCCGTTTCCTCCTTGTTGTGTCGGAACTGCTACTTGTCCAGTTAAACGCACCCTGTCCGGCTCACCTTTTTTCTTCCATTCCTCATAGGTCTCCATATTTTCCGGATCCACCTCTTCGTCTGTTAAATCTAGTGCTAACCCAATTACCAGGCCTCTTTCTTCAATTTCTTGCAAATCCCAGCAACCGCTAAGGAGTAAGACGGCAATTAAACAAGGAATACCTGTTTTATAAAGGCAAGCCCTCATCATTCAAGCCACCTTTCGTATTTTAGCGATCAAGATATACACTAAAGGAATAGCAAGGAGAAAACTAAATCCGACGTACGATAAAATGCTGCGCCAGTAAAAAAACTCATCAATATTTCTAGGAGCTAAAGCAATCAAAAAATATATTGGAAGCGGCCATACCACCCAAAGCTTTCGCTTCCTATTGAACAGTTGGCTTATGCCCAAAGATACAGTGTATTGGGTTACGCTCACCACATTAAAAATCGCTAGTACCCAAATTGTCATAAACAAAGATTCTGTCCTCTCTAAAAACGCTCCCGGAAGCTGGATATCCTTCGCTAATTCAACCGTCGGATAAACAATATTCTGCACCGAAGCGAAATTAAAAACCCCTAAAGAAATAACTATAATTATCATATTTATAAGCGTAACGATTATAATGCCAGTAGATAAAGCATAGCCTGTTTTCTCCGGGGTTCGTAAAAACACAGATAAGAAATAAATGATTCCTATTCCTATAAAGATATCGAGTGAACTTTTCATCCCATTTAGGTAGGTCAAAAAGTCACCGACAAAAAAAGGACGCGCTTCCGTAAAATTGAATTCTCCTCCTGCATTGAGGACTAATATGATTCCAAGCATTCCAAAAATGATAGGAAATAGAAGCATATTGAGCCTTATGAGTACATTAATTCCTTGAACTGCTGTATAGGTTGACACGAGCAAAAAACTTCCGATAATCACTGTCGTCGGGGTTGTATCAAGCACATAAAGTTTCATAACATCGGCCACGTTGCGACTGTACAAAGCTGTTGAGATGATGAAGTATAACAAGTAAAGGAAGCAGATCGTATTATTAATAGGCTTAGTCACTATAGCCGGCCCAAAAAGAATGATGTTTTCCCCAGGGAACATGTTTATTAAATAAGCAGCAGCATAAGCAATTAAAATAAATAACAGCCCCGTTAACAGCACAGCGATCCATCCACCAAATCCATCCACCGCCGCAGTAATAGAGCGCGGTCCCGTTAAAATCCCCACGCCTAATAAAGTGGAAGCAATTAAAATAATAAGTGAACCCGTAGATAGTTTCCGGTCTTTTGTTACAAACATTAGTCTGTCTCCTTATTAGAAAGCTTCACTTTATCTTTAGGATGAAAAACCATCGGACGTCTAATTAATACTTGAATAGGCATCCGTAAAATAAAATCACGCCAGTCGTATTTCGTAAATGGGCTAAACGGAGTAAAATAATGAATACCAAAACTTTTTAAACTGAGCAAGTGGGTCATTAATAAAATAAAAAACAAAATCATTCCATACATCCCTAAAACGACCGCAAATAAAAGAACAACAAATCTAAGTATTCGCAGTGAAATAGCCAATGAGTAAGACGGGATGACGAAATTGGAAACGGCAGTCATAGCAACGACAATGACCATTAATGGATTCACAATACCAGCCGTTACAGCAGCTTCTCCTATCACAATACCGCCTATAATACCTACTGTTTGCCCCAGCGGCTTTGGAAGCCGGACCCCCGCTTCTCGTAATAGCTCCAAGGTTACTTCCATTAATAAAGCTTCGATAAAAGAAGGAAAAGGAATGCCTTCTCTTGCTCCTGCAAAGGAAAGCGCAAGATCTGTTGGCAGCAGTCCTTGATGATAGGAGGTTAAGGAAACATAGGTTGCCGGAAGAAAGACAGCAATAAATACAGATAAATAACGAAGAACTCTTAAAAATGATCCTATATACCACCGTTCATAGTAATCTTCTGGTGAGTGAACTAGCTGGCTTAGGGTAACAGGAACAATAAGCGCAAAGGGAGTACCTTCAAGGATAATTGCGATCCTTCCTTCTAATAATGCTGCTACTACTTTATCAGGCCTTTCCGTCGATTGAACTTGAGGGAAAACAGATAGAGTATTATCTTCAATAAGCTGTTCAATAAAGCCGCTGTCCGGAAGATCATCAATTTGTATGGTAGAAAGCCGGTATTGTACTTCTTCTACAATTTCCCTTCTTGCAAGTGACTCATCATAGATAACTGCTACCTTTTTTTTGGTGCGCTCGCCTTTTTCTGTTGCTTTTATCGTTAAAGAGGGGCTTTTCATTTTCGTCCGGATTAATCCCAAATTTTTCTTAAACTCTTCTGTGAAACCATCTCTCGGCCCTCTAATAAGACTTTCTTGAATCGGTTCCTCAATATTCCTCGCTGCAATGCTGGTCGTATCAATAATGATGCCTTCTTTTGACTCTTGAATTAATAAAATCGTTTTTCCAATTAGTAGTTGTTCCAAAACTTTATCTATCGAACTAGTTCCTTCTAAACGACCATTTGTCGGAATTTTATTTTTTATAAGCTTTAAAAAGTCTTTCCCCTCGTTTCCCATGGATTTTTCATCAAGAGGTGCCTCTAATAAAAGTGGTGTAAGTATATGATCTCGAATTTCTTCCGGGTCCACTAATGCATCCAAGTACATAATGACAGCCTGAACAGGTGAATCAAAAAGGGTAAACGACCGCGTTACAATATCAGAGCTATCTTGAAGGGCTGCCTTGATCGTGTCGGTATTTCTTATAAGATCTCTATCCAAATATCCACGGACCTTTTGGCTACCATTCTCTTTTTCAAGATTATCTTTTTTATTCTCTAACACTTTTCTTTCGATTCCTTTCACTAATCGCCGCATATCTATGTCTCCTTGCTAAAGCTGTCTATGTATTAGGATGAATTAAATGGAAAAAAATATTCTTTATTATAGAATCAATTGTTTATAAAAAGGCCAAAACTCCAGAGTTTATGTTTTGTATCTGTCGATGAAGTACTATTTTATAACACTATAATGGGTCGTGAATGCTGAAATTAACTAGTAGTAAGTCTTTTGGTGTTAATACACCCAGGGGGATACGGTTGTGCAGCAGCATTTAGTACGTCCTGTACGTTGAAAGCCGAAGTAGCAGGAATAAAAAAACCATCTGCTTTAGCAGACAGTTTTTTTACATTTTCAATTTTTTGGAGTATACATCTGTATTCTTTCATATTCTTCCCGTTTAGAACAAGGTAACAGTCAACTTTATTTTTCAACTGCTTTGATCTTTTCTCCTTGGCTGTTGTACTGAATAGCACGGTATTTATAATCATGATAAAACGTAAACCAGGCTTCGTTGTTATAGCCAATGTCCATAAATTTTTGTTTCACTGCAATAGAGTCCATTGGGTAATCATCAAACGCCATCACCCACAGAACGTTTTGATGAGCGTGTGTTCCCATATTATCAGCCATATGAATAACCATGGCATCCCCTTGTTCGATCGTTACCACACTTAAGCCGTTACTATGCCCGCCTACTCTGGTCAGCTTGATGCCAGGAGCAGGTTCAAATTCTTTTGCATAGGTTTCTACTTTATGCGCAGCAGCTTTCCAATTCTGCTCCCAATATGTATTGCGCGACCTAACATTAGGGTGTTTTGTTTCTTCCCATTCTGTTTCAGACACGTATATGACCGCATTTTCATAAGCAGGAACTTCTTGGTCGTTTTCCCATTTAACCAACCCGGCCGCGTGGTCAAAATGCATATGAGTCATTAACACCGCGTCTATATCAGAAGTCGTTAAGCCTAACTTTTGAAGATCCTCTTCCACGTAAGATTCTTCGGTTATGCCATAATTACGCTTTTGTTTATCAGAAAAACGGTTTTTGCCAAGTCCCGCTTCAATTAACATATTTTTTCCGTTTCCTTGAATAAGAATGGGATCACTGCGTAATTCAATTTGATTTTTATCATTCACTGGATATTTTTTGGACCACAACGCTTTAGGCACTACCCCAAACATCGCTCCCCCATCAAGATGGGTCACACCGCCTCTAAGCCAAGTTAAAGTGTATTCTCCAATGGTTAACTGTTCCATCCTACCCCTCCTATGAATCCGTTTTCATATTTTCATTGTAGCATAAATAATGGATCCTCTGTCCATCCTCAGCTATTAAAGTCTGAAAGTGATAGAGTTAGAGGATCCTAATCTGAAATCTTTTCTCCTAAACATCCCTGAAGCGTTCTCTTTTGACACAGCTCTATAAATTACGTGCGTTATATTTCTCTAAAGGATGCTTCTAGTCGGAAAATTCTTTGCCCTTTTTCTGAAAACTTTTCTTCATATTCGGTCATCACATTATCTTCATAATCACTATTGTGAAGATCCAGCGAAATGTTTTTCAATTTCATCCCATATTGGGACATACTTTCTAATGAATATTCAAAAAGACCTTGATTATCTGTTTTCATATGAATTTCTCCATGAGGGTGCAATGCTTGTTCATAGAGGGTCAAAAATGATTTATACGTAAGCCGCCTTTTTTCATGTCGTTTTTTTGGCCAAGGATCTGTAAAGTTAATGTAAAGTCTATCAATTTCTCCGCTGTTGAAATATTCCAATATATCGTTTACATCCCCATTAATAAATTTCAGATTGGTTGGCTTTGTTTCTAATACACGTTGAACTCCAGTAACCAAAACGCTCTCAAACTTCTCCACACCAACAAAATTGATATGAGGAGATTTCACACTCATATTATCTAGAAATTTCCCTTTACCTGTTCCAACTTCTACATAAAGAGGGTTATCGTTGTTAAACATTTCCTTCCATGATTTATTTTTTTGAGCTGGAGAGGAAATCACATATTGTGGATGATTTGCGATATATTCTTTCGCCCAAGGCTTGTGACGGAGTCTCATACCCACCCTCCTACGTGTCTTTATTTTTTCTAATTCTTTTAACGTCGGAGACTAGACATGGCACCCTTTGCCGAAGCTGTCTGTCCTCCTGATTAACTTGCGAATGGGCTGCTGTCTGCTGCCCTTGCTTTAAACCGATGTCTTCTATCTTATCATCACGTTCACATGATAAAGAGTCTGGGACAAATATTGCTATCGACCGTTCCTTTTTTGTTATGATCGTGCTTTCGTGTTCACCTTTAGTGATAACAAGAGCAGGTATGATATTTTTCAAGCACAGTGCTCCTTAGCTTCCTTATGAAATTGATTCAATAAGCTAATAATTGTTTCAGTTGATCGATCCATGCTTTCATCTGGTCATGCTGTCCTTTTCTCAAGTTATAGAGCACGCTGTGTAAAGCATGAGAAATTACATACCAATGCATCCTTTTTTCTAAATCCGGAGTCAATGGCAGCCCATAGTGATAAAGCCATTTTTCCCAATGTTCTCGAGGTATGTACTCGTACAATAAAAGACCGAGATCAAAAGCAGGGTCTGCGACAGTGGCCCCGTCCCAATCAATCAAGTATAATTCGTTTTTTGAATTAATCATCCAATTGTTATGATTTATATCACAATGACATACAACCATACGAGGCGGAGTCACTTCATGGCGGTGCAGCGACAAATAATCAACGGCCTCTTGTAATAAGGAATACGAGGTGCCTGAAGCTAACAATTGGTTTTGCAGACATTCTGTTATAGTAGTCGGAGTAAGAGGCTCATTCCCAATCCTTTTAAACATATCAAGCAGTTCACTTGAACAATGGATCTTACTCAATAATTGTGCAACGTCTGAACGATCCATATCAGAAGAACCAAGTTCCCGCCCGTGCACCCAACGCTGAGCGGTGATTACATCGCCATTTTCTAAACGTTTTGTCCATAAAAGCTTAGGAACAATCCCTTCTGCAGAAAGCACTGCAAGAAAAGGAGAGGAATTGCGCTTTAAGAACAGCTTTTTTTCTCCTGCCCGTGCAATATAAGCTTCACCCGTTGATCCTCCAGCGGGTTCAACCTTCCAATCTTCTCCTAATAGCAATTCCAATAGTTTCACCCTCGTTTTTGTAGAATGTTCATAATAGTTCATGACGTAATCCTTTTCCGTTATATTGCCGCAATGGTTTTCTAGCATACTCTCTACCTTCACAAAATTGCGGTTATGATATGATGGATCGTACAGCCCAGTTAGTTGGCTCATATTGTAACGTAGAACTAAGCAGAGCCTGTCAAAAGCGACTCTGCTTTATTTATATAAAATCATGGCACTAATTGGCCTAACCTCTATCCTATTAGAGTGAATCGCTTTTAATGGTATCAAAGAAGCTCTTTCATCGTCAACGATTACTTGATAGCTTCCAGCATCCGGTAATTGAACTGCTGCGGTTTGTCTTGAAGCATTGAATATTACATACAAATTTTTTGATTCATGTTCATTTAGATTTTTGTGGAGTTTAAAAAATAACATATCTTTTGGAGCTTCAAGCTGCTCAAACCTATTGCTGATTTCCGCTGGTTTCTGAAGACGAAATGCTTCAAAACGTTTACGGATTTGTATTAAACCTTTCACATATTCTATGTTGGAATGAAAAAGTTCCCTCCTTTCCCAATCGATTTGGTTGATCCAGACCGGTGCATTATAGCTATTTTCCACGCCAAATTTTGTCCTGAAAAATTCCTGACCTGCATGTAAAAATGGAATACCTTGAGCAGTAAGCACCATTGCTGTTGCTAACCGGTGCATCTTTATTCGCTCCTCTTTTGAAAAACCATCTTTTCGCTTTAGTTGATCCCAAAGCGTATAATTATCATGACATTCCACATAATTAATAGTCTGTGAAGCATCCACGAATATACCTTCTTTTTGTCTTGAAGACCAATCGATCGACCCTCTCATATAAAAAGCAAGGTTATCTATATTTTCAGAGCGTTGATTTGCATGAATAAATCCATTTCTACCTGACAGGTCACCTTTCACGGCATCTCTAAAGCGATCATTAAAGAATCCTATTTTTTTTCCTAATTGTGCAGCTTGTTCTATGGTAGCTTTTTGATTTTCCTCAAGAGGCGTATGCATATTCCAGCCTTCTCCATATAATAAAAGAGATGGATTTTTCTGATGGAGGGTCAAAGCTGCTTCTTTCATTGTATGAACATCGTGAATTCCCATTAAATCAAATCGAAAACCATCCACTTTATAATAGTTCAGCCAATGCAGCAAACAATCTATGATATATTTTTTCATCATTGTTCGTTCAGATGCTGTATCGTTTCCCACCCCTGTACCATTAGATGGAAGGTCATCATTTCCATAGCGAAAATAATAACCCGGGACAAGTTTTTCTAGCGAAGCACTTTCTCTTATATAAAAATGATTAAATACTACATCCAATACGACCCTGAATCCTTCACGATGAAGTGTATCTATTAATTGACGGAGTTCAATAATTCTCGCTTCCGGATGACTCTTATTTACAGCATAACTTCCTTCCGGTACAAAATGCTGAATGGGATCATATCCCCAATTGTAAACAGGAGAATCCTTTAATTCATCAACACTGCCAAAATCTTGGACAGGAAGAAGCTGAATGTGAGTTACTCCCATTTCTTTTAAATAGGGAATCGTTGTCGAAAATCCTTCAGGAGTCTTTCCTTTCTCCGTCCAACCTAAATATTTTCCCTTGTCTCTGACCCCGCTGTGTAAATGAGCCGTAAAATCCCGCACATGCACCTCATAAATAATGGCGTCTGTTTTTCGGACCATGGGAGGCGGCTGAACAGGGTTTCTTGTTTCATCCTCTAATTTCTCCCAATTTATAACTACTGAATGCTGGCCGTTAAGAGTGGATGATGAAGCATATGGATCCAATGACTCCTGCCACATTCCGTTAACAAAAACTTTATAAGTGTAACGAAGTCCGTGTTGACAGCCAGGTAATTTTATCCGCCACACTCCTCTTTCCGAGCGCTGCATTGGAATGGAATCTTTTGCATTGGTTTTGGCTGGTTCATAAATGATTAGCCTTACTTCTTCTGCTGTCGGCGCCCAGACTGCAAAATGAGCTGAATTATCTGTGCAGACAGCGCCTAAATCGGTTCCGCTGTAAGCATACAATTCATCAAACAAAGGCGAGCGAACCGCTTTTCCTGATAGTAAATGAGCAGATTGTTTGGCAGGACCCCTCACCTCATACCGTTTTCCAGCTAAAAACGGTTTTTCTACTTGAAAAATTAAAACTCCATCAGAAAAAGTGGAAGTGGTGACAATATCTGCTTCTTTGTCCTTTTCTTTTCTTATGATTTTCCATTCGTTTATAGACGGTGTAACAGGCCCTTTGACTTTAGCAGTATATAAATCTTCCATCCAAGCTACTAGTGTGCTCCCTTTTGGTTCCATCTCCAGCCTCCAGCATCCGAATATTTATGAGTGAACATCTTTTTTTTCTTGCTAAGTAGTGATATAGTTAATTCCGTTGTCCTCTAGGGTTAGAGGATTCTCCCTTTACCTACATACGCCGAGCAATCTTATGAAAGTTGCGGCGTGCAATTATATGAAGACTACGTTAAGAAATCGGAGGAAACTTACAATGAAACGTACGAAAACATTAAATCGGGCAAGACTGCTTATATCTTGTTCTGACCAACCCGGAATAGTCGCAGCCGTATCTGATTTTTTACATCAAAAAGGTGCTAATATTGTTCAATCAGATCAGTATAGTACGGACCCTGAAGGCGGTATGTTCTTTATGCGTATTGAATTTGACCTGTCTTCATTTGATGAACGTTTTTCCACGGTAGAAAAAGAGTTTCCCGCTATCGCAGAACATTTTGGAATCAGCTGGCGGTTAGAGAGCGAACGAAAAACAAAAAAAATGGCTATGTTTGTATCAAAAGAAGATCATTGTTTACTTGAACTGCTTTGGCGCTGGCGCTCCGGTGAATTAGATGTCGAAATTCCTGTGGTCATCAGCAATCACGAGGATTTAAGAGACATCGTTGAAAGTTATGGCATTTCCTTTCATTATATTCCCGTCTCTAAAGAAACAAAACAAAAAGCAGAAGCGGACGCTGCATCTTTGTTAAGAGATTATCATATTGATTTCATTGTTCTGGCACGTTATATGCAAATTCTCTCACCAGATTTTGTAAAATCATTTGAACATCGAATTATTAATATTCATCACTCTTTTTTGCCTGCTTTTATTGGGGCCAATCCCTATAAAAAAGCATTTGAACGCGGGGTGAAATTAATTGGAGCTACTGCTCATTACGTGACGAATGATTTGGATGAAGGACCAATCATTGAACAAGAAGTTCTTCGCGTCAACCACCGTTACGACACGAATGATTTAAAAATAGCCGGCCGTAACGTAGAAAAAATAGCTTTGGCTAGAGCTGTAGAATGGCATATAAACGACAAAGTCCTCGTTTATAAAAACAAAACGATTGTATTTAACTAGAAGAACATGCCCAAGATTCAAGTGATGAACAGCTTCATATTGGATAACAGCCCTGCTCTCTTATTCCGTTTGCAGGGCTAAATTTCTTCATTGTTATCAAACAAATCTTTGCGCCGAAAAGAAGTCGTTACCGTATGCTGCAACAGTAAATCAGCTGTCTCAAGCTGATTTTTTTTTACTGGCGACGGATGCCTTTTCATTTTCTCCAGCCATTCCTCATGGTTTCTTTTATCGACCATTTCTACTTTCATTCCAGCTGCACGGTGATCTATAATCGCTGCTGGAGTTAACACGACTCGGTTCAATTTCATGTTGAGATTTTTATTTTGTAAGATGTCTCGAGCGATAGCAGTCATGCGGTTCAAAGGTATTACGGGACTTACTCGTCTGTTTCGGCTTCCGTCTACATACTCGTTCCAAAATCTTCCTGAAGATGTTTCAAATACACTAGTTTGTTTTCCCTCTAAAGTGGTGATGAAATAAACATCTGTCGGGCTGATTAAAATAATATCCATTTCCACAGGAGCTTTGCCAATGGAGAAAACAGGATAGTACAATACCAAATAGTTATCAGGAAATTCACGCAAAAAATAGCGCAGCTTCTGGTCGTATTTATATTTTGGATTCATCCTGGATTCTTCAAAAAGAGATGAGCTCGCCCACTGCAGCTGAGCCTGAAACAGATCCTCGTAAAATATTTCTTTTAACTCTTCCATCGATTTCCCTTTATAAAAAGCAGCAGGACCTTCTCTTTCTTCCTCTACGATTTCCTCTTGTATTCGATTTTTTCCAGACAAATGCTTCAGCCGGTGGAGGGCAGCTGCAAAAAAACCGTTATCAGCTTCCTCAAACCAATTATCAAACTCACCGTATTCATTTCCTTTTTCCCGTCGATTCACTCGTATCCATTCTTTTTTAATATGGAGCCAGCGTTCTTTTTTTAAACGTGTAAATTGACTTGGATACCTCTGAATATCATGTTGATATCTTGACGTATAATCTTCTACTTTTAGTAAATGGGCCACTTCTTCACCCCTTTTCCAGTTTAAGAGTTTTTTAGAAAAATAGAAGTGCCAGCAATGGAATAATGATGGAGACTATCACGGCACTTAGTGTCATTGCCACAGAACTGGCCGCACCTTCTATTTCACTATTTTCCAGAGCTTTGGCTGTGCCTATTGCATGAGAGGCACTTCCTATGCCTATACCTTTAGCAAGAACATGATTGATTTTGCAGCATTTAAAAAGATAAGGAGCGGTCACTACGCCCCCAATACCTGCTACCATTACAAAAACAGCGGCAAGTGGAGGCGGCCCTCCTATTGACGCGGCTACCTCCATAGCGACGGGCGTAGTAACAGATTTAGGCAGCACCGATGCGATAAGTGCTTGCTCAACTCCCGCGAGCCGGGATAAATAATATCCAGATAGTACCCCGGCAAATGCGCCAACAGTTACGCTAACAAGAAGAGGAAAAAAATACATTTTTAACATTTTTCTTTGTTTATATAAAGGATAAGCAAGCGCGACCACCGCAGGTCCCAGCAAGTGCTCGATCCATCTGCCGCCCAGCATGTATGTATCATAAGAAATCCCAGTACCCAGTAAAACCACAATAATAACAACCGTTCCAGTCACAATAGGGAGCGTAATGGGATAAGAAAAACGCTGATAAAACTTACGTGCGCCAATATAAACCAATACTGTACCTGCTGCAGCCAATATTGCAGCTGCCCAATCAGTCATGCTGTTCCCTCCTTTTTGCAAAAATCTGTGCAGTCATTCCAGAAACAGCCATCACAAACAGCGTGCTGGTAAAAGCAATGGCTACAAGCCATAAACCAGACCCAGAAAATAATTCTAAGTATACAATCGTTCCTGCCGTAACTGGTAAAAACAATAACGGCATATGTGACAGCACCAAACTCGTTCCCATCGCTATCCATTTTGGTTTAATCAGTTTTGTATAAAACAGGCTCAATAACAAAAGCATGCCAATAATACTGCCTGGTATCACTAGATTAAACCATTCTTGAATCCACACACCTGCATAATAAAAAAAGTATAATATCATAATGTGCATAATTATTCGAATGACATCCATTTTTTGGTCTCCACTCCTTAAGGAAACACAGGAAGCCTTATCTTTATTTATCGGCTCTCAGTGTAAATGTTTCCACTCTTTCGTATTTTGGTAAGCGGTCTAAATGAGTTCTATAGATAACAAATTCTTTGGCGGTCCAAGAAACGGCTGGTATAGAAGACAACCGTTTTACTGTATGTTGAAATGATTCTTTACTGTTCCATTTTCTTGCTACCGTGATGTGGGGCTTGTATGGCCGTTTTTCTGACGCAAAACCAATCGCATCACAATCATTAGAAACGTCTCTTTGTAAGTGATATAATGCATGGGGACCCTCTGCTCCGATCCAAAAAATACGTGGTTCAGCAGGTTTACCAAACCAGCCGGCTTCTGTAATATCCAAGGAAAAACATGAATGGTTTAAGGAAAGGTGTTCCATGTTTTCCGACACTTTCTGAATCTGCCTGTTATTAGCACCACCTAAGAAAAAGAGAGTGATATGATAATCGGCAGGATGTACCCATTTTTTAAAAGGAAGCTCATGTTTGACTTCTTTTTTCCAAGCATCTATATGATCTTTTATCTCCTGCGGCAGAAGAAGTGCAATAAAATAATGAGGGTTAAGTGCCACAATATCCCTTCCTTTTTTGAGTTATTGTTTCCTTTTACACGTTTACCAATTCCATTCTATCTAATGTTGAAACACTTTGCTAAAAAATTGAACAGATGCAGCCGTTTTGCTTGTACTGTTTCCCTATAAATTTTTACCCTTTGCTAACAGTCTAAAAATACGTGTGTTAAGATAAAATTTAAAAGTGATTAGGAATAAATAAAGGAAGTGACCATATATGCAAGTAGTAAATAATATGTCAGATCTTGTAGGACAAACGCCACTAGTAAAATTAAATCGTCTCCCTGATCCAAATGGAGCAGCCGTTTATCTTAAATTAGAATTTCAAAACCCCAGCGGCAGTGTCAAAGATAGAGCAGCCAAAAATATGATTGTTCAAGCCGAAAAAGAAGGCCAGCTCACTCCAGAATCTGTCATCATCGAACCAACCTCCGGAAACACGGGAATTGGACTGGCTATGAACGCATCTGCTCGCGGCTACCGCTCCATCTTAGTCATGCCAGATTCCATGTCAAACGAAAGAATTAATTTACTTAAAGCGTACGGAGCAGAAGTAGAACTTACACCTGGAAATAAAAAAATGCCCGGGGCCATTGAACGTGCTCATGAACTTGTAAAAGAAATTCCAAACAGCTTTATGCCGATGCAATTTGAAAATGAAGCAAACCCTGACGCGCACCGTAAGACGACCGCTTTAGAAATTAAAGAAGCAATGGATGAGATCGGCAAACCGCTTGGTGCTTTTGTTGCAGCCTCAGGGACAGGCGGAACCGTTACCGGAACCGGGGAAGAACTTAAAAAGTATTATCCAAATCTTCCTGTATTTGTAGTAGAGCCATATGGATCTCCTGTACTGTCAGGCGGAAAGCCCGGCCCGCATAAACTGGTTGGAACAAGTCCAGGTTTTATTCCACCTGTATTAAATCAAGATGTCTACAATAAGATTTATAAAATCACGGACGAAGATGCTTATGAAGCTACACGCGGTCTGGCAAGAGAGGAAGGGATTTTGGTCGGTCCTTCATCTGGTGCAGCTTGCTTTGCGGCAATGGAAACAGCCAAACACATGTCACCTAGCGAAGCTGTAGTAGCCATTGCCTGTGATACCGGCGAACGTTATCTATCGACCGACCTTTTTGACTTTGAAAGTGAACAATAGAACAAGCCAATACAGCTGTCTCAACAGGCATGAGACGGCTGTTTTGATATGACCAGCTAAGACATACTCTCCTTCATTATCTCATAGGAACAGTTACATTTCATAAGAAAAGCGCAAGCGCCCTGGTCAGCACCGACAGGTTCTGGAGCTTTCGCGCAGGATCGCCTGCGGCCCGGAGTCGAAAGGGAAGACATCAGACGTTCAGCTTATTTTAATGAACTTCTACTAAGATCGCACACGTCGACGTATAGGATGTGCGAATGTCGCCAATGCCACAGGACGTGGCGTTTTGGCGACGAGTGTGCAACGTAGAAATCACCACATCGTGTGGAAGGACGTCCTGTGACAACGCTGAACTGGCTTGCACAGGAGGTGTTGACTTTTGCGTTGCGACAGGACGTTCGCGGTTTTAGCAAAAGTTCCTCTTTATCGTGTGCGCCTGAGCGGCTGGGCGCTGAAGCTAGACATCAAAAACGCCACATATTTATCATTTCTTACCTTTTAAAAAATAGCTGCTCCGCATTTGTGATTGTGAGAGATCAGCTTTACCATTTTATTTTTTTACAAAAAATTGATTTTTTTTACAATATCAATAGATCATTTACGTTTTCCTTCCCGAGGGAAGGATCACAGTGCTAAAGTCTCTTAAAAATCCTTTATTCTTGGGATAAAAAGAATGTTCTTTTTATCTATTTTTGTTAAGTTTATTTTCTTCGTTTCTCTTTTTCCTTAACTTTACTCGATTTCAAAATCCTGTGCTTTGCTAATTGTTTGAAATTATTGTACAATACGAATTAATAAATGGGGCCATTGATAGGTTAAAAATTATTATAAGTTGTATCATTTCCACTCTGGCTATTCATACTATTAAATACAGCACCATTCCTTTATACATTTTGAATTGTTTGCTGAATCGTGTACCTGTCAATGTTATTTCATGCAGTCCATACAGATTTAAGCCCCGGGAGTATCGTTTCATAACAATACTTCACCTATCAATTATTGCTAAGGAGTGGTTTTTTGAGGACTTCAACCGACCGAATGATCACCCGAGTAAAATCCATTTACCTTTATATTAAAGAGAAAGGAACGGTGACAACAAGGGAACTGGTTGACGAATTCGGAATCACCCAGCGTACGATTCAGCGCGATCTGAACGTCCTGGAATACAATCACCTCGTGCATAGTCCGTCAAGGGGGAAATGGACAACAACTAGGAAAAAAGTAAAAGCATCTTAAAAGAATAATGAAACAAAAGACGAAGAGCTGTTCCAAATTCGGACAGCTCTTTGATATGTTTAGATCCTGCTATTAAGTAACCCCTTCGTTTTTTGTATATGCTTCTTGAAGCAGCTCTTTTACTTCTTTCTCGGTCATATCTCTATATTCACCAGGTTCAAGTGTTTCATCGAGTGTAAGACTTCCAATAGAAATCCTTTTTAAAAACAACACTTTCTTTCCGACCGCTTCAAACATTCTTTTTACTTGATGAAATTTACCTTCTGTAATCGTTAAAGAAATTTCAGTGGCTGCATGTTCTTTTACTTGTAGATCAGCCGGTTTCGTATGATACCCATCTTCAAGAACCACTCCTTTTGAGAAAGCCGAAATATCTTCTTCTGTCACTTCTTGATCGATAATAGCTTCATACGTTTTCGTAACTCCTTTTTTAGGGGATGTTAACGCATGTGCAAATTTACCGTCATTCGTTAGAAGCAGCAGTCCTTCTGTATCTTTATCTAAACGCCCTACAGGAAAAGGCTCCCGCACCGCATCTTCAAATTCTAATATATCAAGTACCGTTTCATGTATTTCATCTACCGTTGCTGAAATAACTCCTTGCGGTTTATTCATTAACAGATAGATAAATTCTCTATATTCCAGCACCTCCCCTAAAACGATAACTTCTTCGGCATCTGGATCTACTTGTGCTGCTCCGCTTTTGACTTTTTGACCACCAATTTCTACTGCCCCTTGTTTCAAGAGCTTTTTTACTTCTTTTCGACTGCCGTATCCTGTATTAGCCAATAATTTATCTATTCTCATTTTCTTCGTCCCCTTTACGATGTTCCATTTGCTTAAGCACCTGCCTGGCAAACGCACCGTGTGTACCTTCTAAATGAGCATGAAGGACCCCTGCTGGTATTTGAGCAAATACTGCCTTTTGTATAGGTTTCGACACTCCTGCTTTTTCTAAACGTTCTTCTAGTTGCACCGCAAGCTTCATCGTTTCTTCAACAGCTATCTGGTTTGCTGTTTTCACCATATCTTCGGTACCAACTTTTACGTTAAACGCATCCCCCAGCCACGACTCTAGTGTGGTACGTTCCTTCTTAACGTTGTCAGGCACAACAAATGTCCCCCCGCTTTTATCCCGAACTGCCTGATTCGCATGTCCTGCAAACTTAGCCGGAATGATATGATGATAAGGCACCGTTTCTTTAAGTTTGTTTGCATATAAGTTTGTTGCTGTATGAAATATAACAGTGTTTGACTGAAACAAATGGGCGAATTTTCTCAAAAAAGAAATACATCCCTCTGGCGGCAAAGCAAGAAATACATTGGTAAACCTATGAAAATGTTCAGGAGAACAGTATTGAATCCGTTCATCTTTCCTTGCAGCTGCATGGACTTTTTCAGCCGTTCGATTGTAAATGTTAAATACTTGCTGCTGCTGATTTAAAGTAATAATCATTTTAACAAGTTTTCCATAACCGGCTACTAACATGTATTACTGCTCCTTCCAAACATAAACTCGGCTCACCGCCAGGTCCAAATGGCGAAAGTCGTAGTTTTTCTTATACTTCATTCCTTTAGCAAAGTTAAACTTTCTTAAATTATAAAAGGGAAAAACGCTGCCCTTATGGAATGGGACAACGTTCCTTATTCATTAAGCTGCCTCTGTTTTTACTTTTGACTTTTTTTCGATTTTATTTACTCTAGATATATTTGCTAATATACCAATAGCTGATAGAGATACGAGCAGCGAAGATCCTCCATAACTCACAAATGGGAATGGCAGACCTGTAATTGGCAGTAACCCTGTCGCGGCCCCGGCATTTACCACTGCTTGAGAAACCAATTGAAACACGAGACCAAATGCAAGCAATGTACCAAACGTATGGGTACTGCGTGCCCCGATAAGTACCCCGCGCCATGCAATAATCGTTAAACAAACCAATACAAATCCTATCCCTAAAAAACCAAGTTCTTCTGAGATAACAGCCAAAATAAAATCCGTATGCGGTTCCGGTAAAAAATGCATTTTCTGTACGCTTTGCCCCAAACCTACACCTGTTAGTCCTCCATGAGCAAAAGCAACATAGGCTTGGATAAGCTGATACCCGCCGCCAGCTGCTTCTGCCATTTCAAATGGGTCTTGAAAAGCGGTTAAGCGTTGTATTCGATATGGTTCACTAATCGCAAAATAGCTGATAACAGAAAAAGAAAGTCCTGCAAGAACGGCAAGATGCCTCATCTTTGCTCCTGATAAAAATACAATTATACCTGAAGTCATCAGAATAGCCGCTGCTGTTCCAAGGTCTGGCTGAAGCATAATTAATGAAAAAATGAAAACGACAGCAACGAGTGGTGGGATTACACCACTAATAAATTTATTAATATAGGCTTGTTTTTGAGAATATACTTGAGCTAAATAAATAATAACGGCAAGTTTTACAAATTCTGCGGGCTGAATACTAAATGAGCCAAATGCAATCCAGCTTTTTGCCCCATTTACTTCCCGCCCGACTACGAGTACTAACAAAAGAATGAAGACGGAACCAAGAAGAAAGACTGGAGACAGTTTTTTTAAATAAGAATACCGAAAATGCATAAAGAATAAAAGCAACATGCTCCCTGTTCCAAACCATATAAGCTGCCTCACAAAAAAATAAGAAGGATTTTCATAGAGATCAATGGCAAGAGGAAAACTGGCACTGTAAATCATAATGATTCCAAACAAGCTTAGAAATATTGCTGCTCCAATCAACCACCAATCATAATCTTTGTATCGTTTACGTATCATGGTTCCTCCCGGTAAAAGGGGATAATTTATTTGCTTAATAGTTGTTATATTATACCACCATGCCCGTCTAGAAAAAAGAGGATATAGAAGCGTTTCATTAATTTGGTTTTTTTAGTATAGAAAACCGTTCTCCAAGTACAATACCAGCAAGGCCGCTTTTTACGCTTAAAATGAAGTATAAGCCAGCTCCTGCAATAACACTAAATAATTCTACAAACAAGGCATTTCTCCACGAAGTCAGTGGAAACAACGTTAATGCTCCTTCTTTCACAATGAGTACGGCAGCTGTCATGCATACGGTAAAAAATATAATCAACACTGCACGTTTCAGAATTTTCCCGTATTGAAAAGCAGCAAATTTTCCAATTGCCCAACCATTAAAAGCTGTAGCAGCGCCAAAACCTGCAATCGTACTAATACTCCCCCCGATAGGCCCCATCGTATAGAGAAAAGCATAGGCTGTTACCCCCTTTATCGCTAACCCTATCACGAGCGAAAAAACAGCATAGCGCTGGCGGTTTATACCTTGCAAAATCGCAGCAGTAACCGAAAATAATGAAAATAACACAGCCGCAGGGGCGTAATAACGAAGAACATACCCTCCTATTTTCACATCTTCCAATCCAAACAAAACAGCAAAAGTTGGATAGGCCAATATAAATAAGCCAGCGGCTGCAGGGATAGAAAGAAATAATATCACTTGATACGTTTGGGTGATTTGGCGTTGTAACAATGGTTTATCTTGATTAGTAAACGAATTAGTGATCGTCGGGATTAATGTAACAGACATCGCTGTCGCAATAGCCACTGGGATTAATATAAGTTTATGAGCAGATCCTGCAAACGCACCATACGCTGTTTCTGCTTCTCCCTGAGAATACTGTTCACTTGCCATTAAAGCATTGTTAAAAGTGAACAAATCCACCATTTGAAAAAGGGGGATAGCCAAACCAACAAAAGAAAGCGGCAGTGCATAGGAAATCAGTTCTTTGTACATGGAAGGCAGCGTAATATTATAGTCAACAGTGCTTTCCTCTGCTTCCTTTTGGATCAAGGATTTTCGCTTTTTCCAGTAGAGCAGCAGCACCGCTAGTGCTCCTAGTCCTCCGATAAAGGCCCCGAATGTGGCAAACCCAATTGCTGTTCCAAGTTCACCTTCCCATATGTATAAAATGGCAAAAGCCATCGTCAAAATAAAGATAATACGAACAATTTGTTCAACCACTTGGGAGACCGCAGTAGGCCCCATGGATTGAAACCCTTGAAAATAGCCGCGAAACACAGACATTGCTGGAATAAGAAGCAATGCTACACTAACCATCCGAATCGTGAACACAACATCTGCTATCGAGTTTCCATTTAAGTCATCGGGGTTTGAAATAATCCAGCCTGCTATTACTGGCGCTAGTAAAAACAATAGTAAAAACGCAATAAATCCTGTAATCGTCATAAAAAAGAGACCGGAACGAAACAAACGCTGGCCTGTCCTGAAATCACCTAAAGCGTTATATTTTGACACGAATTTTGAAACCGCCATTGGCACGCCCAATGTCGCTAAACTTAACAAAATCGTGTAGGGCTGGTACCCATATTGATATAAAGCTAAACCCTGCTGTCCCACCATGGCTACAAAAGGGAAAATATATATCATTCCGAGAAATTTTGATAAAAACGTGGCAACCGATAATATCATCGTACCCCGTAAAAATTTTGAATCAGACATACCTTCATCTCCAATAATCATTCCGTCATTAACAAACGTGATCGCTTCTAAGAAATTTTACCATACTTCCTAAGATCTAATCTTCTCTTCAACATCAGTGCAGAGCTGTCCATAAAGCGCCAGGGCACAAGGACCGATGGTTTTGCCTTCTTGTAAGCAAACTTTTCACTGCCTGGCTTTCCCCACTTCCCTATTTTCCGCAGCATTCTCGCATATTCCAATTGCTAGATGCTCCTCATACCTTAAAACGAACCTTTTGAGCCAGTCCCGTCGTTTTTATGCTTCCTTTATCCCTTTTATATACATCGCGCGATGTCTTGGGCCGTCAAACTCACAGAAATAAATGCCTTGCCATGTTCCGAGCACGAGCTCCCCATCTTCAATAATTAACGTTTGCTGGGTGCCTACTGTACTTGCTTTTAAATGAGAAGCTGAATTTCCTTCAGCATGTTGGTATTTAGGGTGTTCCCATGGGTACACTTCATCAAGTCTCATCAGCATATCATGCTTGACGTCTGGATCTGCATTTTCATTCACCGTTATACCTGCCGTTGTATGAGGACAATAAACGATGACCATGCCATTGTTTATCTCTTTTTCTTTAATAAAAGTTTTTACTTCTCTCGTTACATCAATCATTTCGTCTCTTCGATTCGTTAGAACAGTGCGTTTTTGAAGCACGTTTATTCCTCCTTTATTTGCGCGATTTATAAAGTTTGATATGATAATTTAAGTTTATCATGCATGAAAATGTTTCGTTTTCTCTTATAAGGAAAACATAAATCATAACGATCTAAAAGATCAATACGTAAGGCAGGGAACTAACGATGAACTATAATGTAATAATCGTAGGCGGAGGTCCAGCGGGTCTTATGGCAGCTGTAGCTGCTGCCGAACACGGGGCTAGTGTTCTTATTGTGGATAAAGGAAAAAAACTTGGCAGAAAACTAGCTATTTCCGGAGGAGGCCGCTGCAACGTTACGAATCGAATGGATCAAAAAGAACTGATTGCCCACATTCCAGGGAATGGAAAATTTATGTACAGTCCTTTTTCTATTTTTAACAATGAAGACATCATTGCTTTTTTTGAAGGGATGGGTATTGCTTTAAAAGAAGAAGACATGGGCAGAATGTTCCCGGTTAATGATAAAGCTGTTACCGTCGTAAAAACACTATTAAACAAAATGCAGGAATTAGGCGTAGAAACCCGCTTGAATACAAAAGTTTCTTCTCTACTGTTTGAAGAAAATAAAGTAACGGGGATTCAGGTGGAAGAAGGTGATAAAATAAACGCCGGTGCTGTTATTATCGCCACCGGTGGTAAGTCAGTTCCTCACACTGGCAGTACAGGAGACGGATACCCGTGGGCCGAAGCGGCTGGGCACAAAATTACAGAACTGTATCCAACAGAAGTGCCGATTACTTCTGCTGAACCTTTTATAAAAGATAAACGACTGCAAGGTCTGTCACTGTCTGATGCGGCCCTGACTGTGTATAACCCAAAAGGAAAAAAAATAATTACTCACAGAGGCGGAATGGTATTTACTCACTTTGGTATTTCAGGTCCTATCGTATTAAGATGCAGTCAATTCGTTGTAAAAGCTATGAAAAAACATAAAACAACCTCCATTACAATGGGCCTTCACTTATACCCAGATACTGATTCTGAAACTTTTTTTCAAGAACTGGTTCAACATAAAAAGAAAGATGGAGCAAAAGCTTGTAAAAATGCATTAAAGCATTTAGCTGCCGAACGCCTTCTTCTGTTCTTTTTAGAAAAAGCAGAGATAGATCCATCCACTCCGCTTCAAGACATACCAAATGATAACCTTCGGAAATTGGCAGACTTATGCACAGATTTTCGTTTTAAAGCAAACGGTACGCTTTCCATTGAAGATGCGTTCGTTACAGGCGGAGGTATATCCGTTAAGGAAATCCATCCAAAAAGAATGGAATCCAAATTTAAATCAGGACTATATTTTTGTGGAGAAATTTTAGACATTCATGCTTACACAGGCGGTTTTAATATAACTTGTGCATTTTCCACTGGTTATACAGCAGGAAAGTCCGCGGCAGAAACAGCAGCAGATTAATTATCCACATTTTGTGTATAACTAACTTGCCCTGTCTGTGGATAAAGAACAGCTTTTCCACAGTTTTTTAAAGCGCTTTCATTGAAAATGTGAATAAAAGGATGATTTACACACAAGTTTATTCACAAAACCGGAAGTTATCCACAAACCTATACACAAATACACACGTTCGTGTTTTATAATATAAAACAGCCCTTCCGTAAAAAGGACAGGGCTGTTTGCATTAATTTGCCACTATATTAACAAGCTTGCCAGGAACGGCTATCACTTTTCGAATGGTTTTCCCTTGTATTTCTTCCTGGACTTTACCGTTTTCCTTAGCAATAGCTTCCATCTGCTCTTTATCAGCATCTTTTGGTATCACTGTTTTTGCGCGGACTTTCCCATTCACTTGAAGTACAATTTCTATTTCATCTTCTATCAGCATGTTTTCATCATACTCTGGCCAAGCTTCATAGGCAATCGTTTCTGTGTGTCCTAACAGCTCCCAGATTTCTTCTGCTAAATGAGGTGCTACTGGTGACAGTAATTTCACAAATCCTTCCATATATGGACGTGGAAGATGATCCTGCTTGTAGGCTTCGTTAACAAAAACCATCAATTGACTGATGCCTGTGTTAAAACGAAGATTTGTGAAGTCATTTGTCACTCGCTGTACCGTTTGGTGATAGGCACGGGCGAAATCTTTGTTTCCTTCTGAATCAGTAATCGCTGTTGTACGTTTATTATCTTCTGTATATAAACGCCACACTCTATCTAAGAACCTGCGAGCACCATCCAGACCGTTTTCTGACCATGCTACCGATGCATCAAGTGGTCCCATAAACATTTCATAAAGACGCAGCGTATCCGCACCATGAGTTTCTAAAATGTCGTCAGGGTTTACTACGTTCCCTTTGGACTTACTCATTTTCTCGTTATTTTCTCCAAGAATCATTCCTTGATTATACAAACGTTGAAATGGCTCTTTTGTCGGTACCACACCAATATCATATAATACTTTGTGCCAGAAACGGGCATACAATAAATGCAAGACAGCGTGTTCTGCACCGCCAATATAAATATCAACCGGGAGCCAGCGTTTCAGTTTTTCTTCATCTGCTAACGCTTTGTCATTATCCGGGTCGATAAAACGCAAGTAATACCAGCAGCTTCCCGCCCATTGCGGCATTGTGTTGGTTTCCCGGCGCCCTTTCATCCCGGTTTCAGGATCCGTCACTTCAAGCCACTCCGTCGCATTGGCAAGTGGAGATTCTCCTGTACCAGATGGCTTGAATTCATCCATTTCCGGAAGCTCTAACGGCAATTCATTATCAGGCACCGCACTCATTGTCCCGTCTTCCCAGTGAATAACAGGAATAGGCTCTCCCCAATAGCGCTGACGGCTAAACAACCAATCGCGCAGGCGGTAGGTAATCTGTTTTTTACCTTTCCCCTCTTTTTCTAATCTTTCAATCATTTTTGTAATAGCTTCATCTGTATAAAGACCATTCAAAAATTCAGAGTTTACATGGGGACCGTCTTCTGTATATGCTTCTTCGTCAAGATTTCCGCCTTCCACTACTTCCACAATTGGAAGGTCAAACTGTTTTGCAAATTCATAGTCTCGTTCATCATGGCCTGGTACAGCCATGATTGCACCACTTCCGTAACTTACTAACACATAATCAGCAATCCAAATCGGCAGTTTTTCACCGCTTACTGGATTTACCGCATATGCTCCGGTGAAGACCCCTGTTTTTTCTTTTTGAAGCTCTGTCCGCTCGAGATCACTCTTTGTACCGACTTCTTTTTTATAAGTTTCTACTGCTTCTTTTTGTTCTGCAGTCACAATTTTGTCTACTAATTCATGCTCTGGTGCAAATACACAATACGTTGCACCAAACAATGTATCAGGACGAGTTGTAAACACCGTGAAGGTCTCATCTGTGCCTTCAATTCCAAAATGAACGTCTGCCCCCTCCGAACGGCCAATCCAGTTGCGCTGCATATCTTTAACGCTTTCTGGCCAATCTAGTTCCTCTAGGTCTTCTAGCAAACGGTCTGCATATTCAGTAATTTTTAGCATCCATTGTTTCATTGGACGACGTTCAACCGGATGTCCGCCCCGTTCACTTACCCCGTCAATTACTTCTTCATTAGCAAGCACTGTACCAAGCGCAGGACACCAGTTAACAGCCACTTCATCCATATAAGCGAGGCCTTTTTTAAACAGCTGCAAAAAGATCCACTGCGTCCACTTATAGTAGTTTGGATCGGTTGTGTTGATTTCGCGGTCCCAATCATAAGAAAAACCTAATGATTTAATTTGTCGCTTGAACGTTTCTATATTTGCTTGTGTAAATTCGCGGGGATGTTTCCCTGTATCAAGAGCAAATTGTTCGGCCGGAAGACCAAACGCGTCCCAACCCATTGGATGCATTACATTAAAGCCTTGCATACGTTTCATACGGGATAATATGTCTGTTGCTGTATATCCTTCTGGGTGGCCGACGTGAAGCCCTGAACCAGAAGGGTACGGAAACATGTCAAGTGCATAAAAATCCGGTCCTTCCCCCGGTTTATCTGACGTTTTAAACGTTTTATTCTCTTCCCAGTATTGCTGCCATTTTTTTTCTATGTCTTTATGAGAAAACGCCATTTTATGTTAACCTCCTTCAACTTTATACAAACTAGAAAAGCTAGTATCACAAACGAGAAAAAGAAAAACCTCCCATCCCTAGCATGTTTCATTAGGGACGAGAGGTTTTCGATCCAAATTAATTCCCGCGGTACCACCCTGATTGACATACTTTTTTTAAAAGCATGCCCGCTCTTCATATCCATAACGCGGATGAACGGCAAAAGGTACTCTTTTTTCTCCTTTGCAACTAAAAGGGGAGTTCATGGCCGCCTTTGTCCAGCTTCCACCAACCGCTGGCTCTCTGATACCCAGCAGCGCCATTACTAATCCTTCTCTATGTTTTTATACCTATATTTCACTAGGTCGAGTCTTTCTGTCAATACTTGATATTTTATGAATTTCCTATTTTTCTGTCAAGACTTACACAGGCTTTCGTAATAAAAGTTTACTGTTATTTTAGCATTCTTTCCAACGAAATGCTGTTCATATAACTCTTTTTTACATATATTTTGAAATACTGCCATAAGAGGGACACGTATGTTACACTCTGCGTTTGGGTTTTAAACGCGTAACATGCTAAAATACGAAGAGTTGTTATGATCCAAGGAAGTTATTAAGGAGAGATAGATAATGATTCAACCAAATCAGGAACCGGTCCCTATCTTGTGGGGGGAAAAACGGTACCATACATGGAATTACCACCTTCGTGAACATTTCGGTGAAAAAATATTTAAAATTCCTCTTGATGCTGGCTTTGATTGTCCGAATCGTGACGGAAAAGTTGCATCAGGCGGCTGTACATTTTGTTCGGAACGAGGATCTGGTGATTTTGCTGGTGACCGTAAAGACGATCTTATCACGCAATTTCATACGATTAAAAATAGAATGCATAAAAAATGGAAAAAAGGGAAATATATCGGTTATTTTCAAGCTTTCAGCAACACGTACGCACCCGTCGAAGAGCTGAGAGAGCTGTTTGAAGTCATTCTCCAACAAGATGATGTAGTTGGGCTTGCGATTGCAACAAGACCGGACTGCCTTCCCGATGATGTCGTTGAATATCTTGCTGAGCTTAATGAGCGGACGTATTTGTGGGTAGAGCTTGGTTTGCAAACTGTGCATGAACGAACAGCGATGATCATTAACCGTGCTCACGATTATGAGTGCTACAAAGATGGAGTAAACAAATTGAGAAAACATGGGATACGCGTTTGTTCCCACATTATTAACGGGCTTCCGCTCGAGTCACACGACATGATGAAAGAAACAGCGCAGGAAGTGGCGAAATTGGATGTCCAAGGAATCAAAATTCATCTTTTACATCTGTTGAAACGTACACCAATGGTAAAGCAGTATGAAAAAGGAATGGTCGATCTTATGAGCAAAGAAGACTATGTAAAACTCGTTGTCAACCAGCTTGAAATGCTGCCTCCTGAAATGATTGTTCACCGTTTAACTGGAGACGGCCCTTCTGATTTAATGATCGGACCGATGTGGAGTTTAAATAAATGGGAAGTGCTCAATGCTATTGATAACGAATTGAAAAATAGAAACAGCTGGCAAGGCAAGTACTATGAACCGGTGCCAGCATCGGTAAAATGATTTTGCCAGGCATCCTCCCATATGTCCGTGAGCTTGTGGACCGCTGCTTAAAAGAAGGTGAAATCGCGATTGATGCCACTGCAGGAAACGGCATGGATACCCTCTATCTTGCAAAAAAAGTTGGAACAAGCGGAAAAGTGTATAGTTTTGATATTCAACAAGCAGCAATCGAAAAAACTAACATTCGTCTTAAAGACCATCAGCTCGACAACCGCGTTTCATTAATACTAGACAGTCATGTAAATGCTGCTTCTTATCTCGCAGATGAAGAGCACTTCCTCCTAAAAGCAGCTGTTTTTAACCTTGGTTATCTTCCTAGTGGTGATAAAACGATTACTACAAAGGGAGATACAACCGTCCAAGCCGTTTCTAACCTGCTGCAAATTATGCCTTCTCGTTCGATAATCATCCTTGTTATTTATCATGGACATGAAGAAGGAAAAAAAGAAAAACAAACCATTGAAACATTTGTAAAACAACTCAATCAAACATCCGTTAACGTTCTTCGTTATGAATTTATAAATCAAATAAACAACCCGCCGTTTATTATAGCAATAGAGAAAAAATAAAGAAAACTTTGCTAGCGCCAAGCCTTTAGGTGGAGGCGATTGCTAGCTGCACTTATACTATTTTCCTCAACATTTTAATGACGTCGATGATTCATCCATGCTAAAATTTTATTTTTCCTATCAGTGTAAAAAGTAAAACGAATGCGCCCTTAAAGAAGCTGTTTCCTACCTAGCTTTTTAAGGGGGCTCTACTTCTGTATTATGATAATCATTTAGAATTCGCTGCTTTCAATCGCAGCATATTTCATATTAAATAGTCTTTTTACTTGACTTTTTTGCAAACTTTTCAGAAACTAATCCATGAAAGAGAAAAGGAGTGTAATCAAAATGTCAGTACTAGATTCTATTCTTGAATTTAATGAAAACTTTGTAGAAAAGAAAGATTATGAACAATACCAAACGAGCAAATTCCCGGACAAAAAGATTGTCATTTTAACATGTATGGATACCCGGCTTTTGGAGATGCTGCCAAGAGCATTAAACCTTTCCAATGGAGACGCAAAAATCATCAAAAATGCTGGTGCTATGATTTCACATCCATTCGGAAGCATTATGAGAAGTATTATTGTCGCTCTATATGAACTGCAAGCAGAAGAAGTAGCTGTAATAGGACACTATGGATGCGGGATGACCGGGCTCGAATCCAAATCTATCTTAGAAAAAGCAGAAGATAGAGGAATTGACCTTGCAAAAATAGAAGCAGCCTCTTATGCAGGCGTTGATGTAGACAAATGGCTTCATGGGTTTGACGATGTAGAAGACAGTGTAAAAAACAGTGTAGATATTATTAGACGCCATCCTTTATTACCAGCAAACACCCCTGTACACGGTCTTGCAATTTCTCCTGACACCGGAAAATTAACTGTCTTAGATAAAGCCGAATAAAATAGCTGCTTGAAAAACATGAATCCATACAAAGGAAAGGCCGGTTCCAGATGAAAATGGAACCGGCTTTTGTTATTAGGTAAATTATAAATTAGGAGTCTCCATGCAGCACTTTCGTTTTTCGTCGGTATACCCACGAATTTATATAGAAAAAGGCAGTAGGAAGACCGCTGAATCGGATGAAGCGATTGGCTGTTGATTTCATAGCAGCATTCGTCTGGACTTTATCATCTGCCAGGTATAATGCAACAACCCCTTTGCTTATCATAAAATGAAATTTTGAATCAGGAAGAGTTGACACGCTTTTTACTGCGCTCTGTTTAAAATGCCGCACCCTTTCCACGAGCTTTTCTTCATTAGGATAATAGGCACAGAAATTCAGTTCATCATCTCGAAGATCTTCTTCTTGATCAATAAAGTAATCCATTAAAATATGAAGGCCTTGTACATAAGGGAAATAAGCACTTTTAATAGACTGAGCCTGCACCTTTGCTATATGGCTTCTCGAAGCATAGGCGGCCAGCGTAAAAATTCCGAGGGTAGAACCAGCACATGCACTAAACTCATACCAAGTCATGTCAGGCAGACGTTCTTTATATTTCTCAAACCAATCTTTAAGCAGCGGCTCCCTATCTTCTTTGACTACATGTTTATATACTTGCAGGTCACGATAATATGCTGATAACTCTTCCATCTCAACTTGAACATTTTCAAACCCTGGAAAAGTATTCAATGTTTCTTGGCACGTCTCTACGAGGGACTGCAGATAACCGCCGTCTTCTTTTGCCTGGTGGAATTTATAATAATTATCTTTGTTCGCAGCTGGGTCAAGCGCATGTTTCATCGCTGAATGAAGCATACGGAAATTTTCAGGATCCTGCGATTCACTCCAATCACACAAACTGTCTAGATAATCACTGATGGTCTGGTATGCAATGATAAAACGAAGCAGCTCCGTACGCACTTCTGCTCTAGTTAACAGTGCATATACTCCAGCACCTTCACAATGGAAAGCTTTTTTATCGATACTTCCAAGTGCATGCTCTCGCAGTTCTTTATTTGGTATCTCCTCTGCTCTTTTTTTCCACTCACCAAGTATTTGATGTACTTCAGGTATAACTTCTTTAAAAATTCGATACATAAGTGTCCACGTTTTTGTTGGTACGTTCACAAGGATCCTCCTCCATTATCTGCAGCGTACTATAGTCGTTGGTGTATGAAATTCATCATAAAACGAAAAATCTCTTCTCGTTCCGGTTCATTAAGGAGCTCATGATAAAGACCTTTCCATTCTTTCATCGCTCGATCCGATATTTCGAGCCGATTAAACCAACGATGGGATGCATGCTTATCAACAATATAGTCTTCTCCTGCCTGCATAAGAAGCAGCGGAACATTTGGAAATCGTTCTGCTTCAAGCATACTTACTTTCATAGCTTTAATGGTCTCTTGGTACCATCTGGCTGTAACGACAGACGTAATTAATTCATCCTTTTCATATGCCGCACGCACATCGGGATCGCGGGTTATTCGTGCTGCTCGAAGACCTGATTTGGCTGTTAACGTTGGCGTAATTCTATGAAACATTTTAGTGGCGACATCTGCAAATTTATTGGGGTATTCGTATAAGCCTAGACAAGGTGATGATAAGATAACCCCTTTAACCGGCATATATTTCTCCATTAACGTTCGTATAACGATAAGTCCGCCCAAACTATGGCCGAAAAGAAATACAGGCAGTTCATAAGACGCTGCTTCTTTATACCAGCCATAGACAGCATCTATGTATTGATCAAAGTGATCGATGTGTCCTCGTTTTCCTCTCGTTCTTCCATGTCCAGGTAAGTCACCGCTAATAACATGAAACCTTTGTTTGTTGAGATACTGAATAACCCAGTCATAACGGCCGTGATGTTCTCCGGCCCCATGAATGATCATTATTGTTCCGCGCGCACGCTCACACATCCAATTTTTCATCATAATTCACAACCTGCCTTTCCCAATAACCAGCCGACACCTTAATTCTCAAAGAGATTGCTCTATTCATTTTACTACTTTTTTTGCTAAACTTACATTAGGTAACAGGAATTTACTGAAAAGCTGGGAGGATATGTCATGATTTATTCATATAAAGGAAAATCTCCAATCATTGCTGACTCCGCATACATCGCAGATTATGTCACAATTACCGGCGATGTGTCCATTGGAGAGGACTCCAGTGTATGGTTTAATTCAGTTATTCGAGGAGATGTAGCACCAACTGTAATAGGAAATCGAGTAAATATACAAGATAACTCCGTTCTTCATCAAAGTCCGAAAAACCCGCTTATACTTGAAGATGACGTAACAATTGGGCACATGGTCCTTTTGCACAGCGCTATTATTAGAAAAAACGCTCTAATCGGGATGGGCTCTCAAATTCTTGATGGTGCGGAAATAGGAGAAGAAGCGTTCATAGGAGCCGGCAGCCTCGTACCGTCTGGAAAAACGATACCTCCAAGAACCCTGGCCCTCGGACGCCCTGCAAAAGTCGTCCGCGAACTTAATGAAGAAGACTTCCAAGAAATGAAAAGAGTCCGAAACTCTTACGTAGAAAAGGGAAAATACTATCAAGAAAACTTGCCGATTGGCGAGCCTGAAAAGCGCTGACAGAGGCTTAGCTGCACTTATACTTTCTTCATTAAGAAAAGCGCAAGCGCCTTGCTCACGAGCGACAAGTCCTGGGGGGGCGGCATATGGAAAGCTGATCTTTGCTTTCCATTGACGGACCGAAGGAATCTCGAGCGAGTAGGCGCTTGCGCTAGACATGTAAAACGCCAAATCTTTATAATTTCTTACCTCTTTAAAAATAAAATTAAATTTTCCTGAAAAAAATAAAACCCGCCACTGGCGAGTCTGGAAAAACTCGGCTTGCTTCCTTACAAAGGAAACCGCCTAAGTACATGGAACTTATGCGAAGTTTGCAAACGTCCTGTTCCGGGCGTAGAAATGACGGACATCCTGTGTAAGTTACGTAGAAGTAAGTACGTCCGGCGGCGTTCGTATTTCCTTTCCGTTGCATGCCGTAGTTTTGCTGATCATTTATTTCTTAACAGTGTGAAAGACTGGCTTGTCCTTAATGTTTATGCGGAAGATCAAAGACGACAAAATCATCATAAGATACGTCAAAATTACCTCCAACCGTGCTAAATAAAATAGCCAAGGTTAAGATAAAAGCATACAATACTTTTTTCATACTGCATGTCACCTCCCCTAAACGTTTAACTATGTCGTGGTTCTATTTGAGTATAAAATATGTTGAAAAAACATGAATTTTGGCTAACAGCTGCTTTTGTTTCATTTTTCCGAAACTTTCTACTTCCTTCTTTCGTTATCTTCGATTATGATAATTATAGGCATATACGGGGAGGGGATGATAAAAATGGATTTCTCCAGAGTGGGGAAAAAAATTCAGGAATTAAGAAGGTATCATAGTATGACACAATCTGACCTTGCTAAAGGAATATGTACACAGGCTCAGGTTAGCAAGATTGAAAATGGAACGATCATACCTTACTCCAATACCCTTTTTCAAATTTCCGAGCGTCTTGGAGCAGACATGTATTATTTTTTTGAGGAAGCACGATCGGACAGGCCTGATTATGTAGAAGAAGTGTTTGAGCAGTTGAAAGAATTAAGGTTCAATCATCAGTACCAAGAAATTCGTTCAATTCTACAGCATGAGAAAAACAACCCCCTTTTCCAGCACAGTTATTACAAACAATATATGCTATGGCATAAAAGCATCTGTCTCTATCATTTAGATCGGAATACAGAGGAAGCCATTCAAGTAATTAATGAGGCTTTGTCTGTTGATGATAATCCCTCTTTTACCGAACGTAAAGGGGAAATGATGAATACTTTGGCTGTTTTTTATGACTTGGAAAAAGACTATGAAAAAGCTTCCGAAATATGTAAAAAAGCACTTTCTCATTTTCATTCCTTAAAAAGAATTAAAAATGTTTCTGTCGAACTCCGTTTAATTTACACATTGACAAAATCTTTGACAAATCAAGAGCACTTTGACAGTTCCGTTTTTTGGTGTGAAAAAGGGATCAAACGATGTATTGATACGAATAACATGTATGTATTCGGTGAATTGCTTTATCAAAAAGGGAGAAATTTAATTTTTCTTGGTAAACAAGACGAGGGAACCAAAAGCTGGAGCAAAGCGCTCGCCGTATTTGAAATCACCTCTCAAAAACACCTTGCTGACATCGTTAGAAAGGAATTACAGCAAATCAATGCCAAAGGGACGTTTGAAGATTTAATTTATGAATGAGCCAAGCGAAATTGCAAAAACACGAAAAAGAGCCTGCCATTTCGCAAAATGCGTTGGCAGGCTCTTCTTTTTTTATTTTGCTTCCACTGCCCTTTGTTTTAATGCTTCTGCTTTGTCCGTAGATTCCCAAGGAAGGTCAATATCGGTGCGGCCGAAATGACCATAAGCAGCTGTCTTCTTATATATCGGCCGGCGCAAATCGAGCATTTTAATAATGCCTGCCGGACGCAAATCAAAGTTTTCCCGTACTAATTCTGCGAGTACATCTTCACTGACTTTTCCTGTTTTAAACGTTTCAATAGAGATGGATACTGGTTCAGCAACCCCTATTGCATAGGCCAGCTGTACTTCACATTTTTCCGCCAGACCAGCTGCTACAATGTTTTTCGCTACATAACGGGCTGCATAGGAAGCGGAGCGGTCCACTTTCGTAGGATCTTTACCGGAAAAAGCGCCTCCGCCATGACGTGCATACCCGCCATACGTATCAACAATAATTTTCCGGCCAGTTAAACCTGCATCTCCCTGTGGACCGCCAATAACAAAACGGCCAGTAGGATTAATAAAATACTTCGTTTCTTTATCGAGCAGCTCTTCGGGTACAACCGGTTCAATCACATGTTCTTTCAAATCACGGTCGATTTGTTCTAACGTAACATCTGCATGATGCTGCGTTGAGATCACAATCGTTTCGACCCGTAAAGGCGTTCCATCTTCCCCGTATTCCACTGTCACCTGCGTTTTTCCATCCGGGCGTAAGTAAGGAACGATCCCTTTTTTACGTACTTCTGTAAGTCTTCTAGATAGTTTATGAGACAATGAAATAGGCAGAGGCATTAACTCTTCTGTTTCATTATCCGCATAACCAAACATTAAACCTTGGTCGCCTGCCCCAATTGCTTCAATCTCTTCGTCTGTCATCTGCCCTTCTCTGGCTTCAAGAGCCTGATCTACACCTTGGGCAATGTCAGCAGATTGTTCATCAATGGAAGTCAATACGGCGCACGTTTCATAGTCGAAACCATATTTTGCACGAGTATACCCTATATTTTTCAATGTATCTCTTGCAATCCTTGGAATGTCGACATAAGTAGAGGTGGTAATCTCCCCAGCTACCAGGACCAACCCTGTATTGACGGTGGTTTCGCAAGCCACACGAGCGTTAGGATCCTTTTCTATAATTTCATCTAAAATAGCATCTGATATTTGGTCGCAAATTTTATCAGGATGCCCTTCTGTAACTGACTCTGAGGTAAATAATCTCCGTCCTGCAGTTGCCACGTGTACTGCCTCCTTTACCAAATTTGGTATTACGGCACTCATACCCTGATACTTCTTATAAGACGAGAAGGAGAAAAATCTTGTTTAAAATACAAAAACCCTTTTCCATGGCGAGGAAAAGGGATAGTAAACGTTCACCTTTTTCGCCTCTTATCTTCCAAGACGATATCCGTCTTTCCAGGTTAGCACCTTTGCCCCTTTTATTACGGGGATGGTTGCCGGGCTTCACAGGGCCTGTCCCTCCGCCAGCTCGGGATAAGAGTATCCGTTCGCGAAATATCATAACGCAGTTCACTGCTTCTGTCAAATAAATTACCTTTGTATTTTACAAGCGCCAGAAGCACAATCCCCTCCTAACAGCTGATGGCGCCGCTTTGCTATTTGTTTATAGATGACCTTGCCTGTTTTGTCTGCTCCAGGCAGATAAAAGAGAAAAGCAAACCTCTTTCCTGTTGGAAACAGCTGAAAGATTCGTTTTACCGCTGCAAATCCTGTATATAAATAGGTATCTTCTTCCAGAAGGTGCATCTCCTCCTTCAATCTATCTTCCTTTAAAAATGAATATTCTTTTACTATAGAAGGATCCTCTATGGAACGCCAGGTTAACAATTTATGTTTGTCCCATTTTTCTATTTCTTGTTTCGTTTTTTGGCACAATGTGCAAGTTCCATCATAAAAAACAACAAACGACTTATTTGTGTTTGTGATTGCCACTGGATCATCTCCTTTGCGTTAATCTTATTTTAACATTATAAAATTTTCTATCATCTATTAATTAGAATAAATACGGACCAACAAACATTTTGTATAAATCTTTTAACAAAAATCACGAATTAGTATAGACTAAATAAATAAATGTGTTATACTAATTCATAATTAAAATGATAATTATTTATTAATCAGAGAAAGGGTTTTGCCGCCATGACGACGATTAATTTTTCAAACGAGTTAAACGAGCTTCTTCATGGAGGAAATGTTCTTAACGATTTACCAGTATCTAGATTAATTGAAAAATCCCTGCATCGTAATGAAGGTGTATTGACTTCTAGCGGGGCTTTAAGCGTAGAAACTGGAAAATATACGGGGCGGTCTCCAAAAGATAAATATATAGTTGACGAACAATCTGTTACGAATTTAATTGATTGGGGTCCTGTAAATCAGCCGATTAGTAAAGAAATTTTTTCCTCCCTTTATAAAAAAGTAATCGATCATCTTAAAAAGAGCAATGAGTTGTTTGTAACCCGTGGATTTGCCGGAGCAGATCCAGCTTATCGTCTGCCCATACAAGTTATTAATGAGTATGCTTGGCATAATATTTTCGCAAGACAATTATTCATTCGGCCTGAGCAAGAAGAATTAGAGGATCATGATGCTGACTTTACTGTCATTGCTGCTCCACATTTTAAAGCAGATCCTGCTGAAGACGGAACGAAATCAGAAACCTTTATCATTGTTTCTTTTGAAGAACGAATCGTTTTGATTGGCGGTACGGAATACGCAGGGGAGATGAAAAAGTCTATTTTTTCAGTAATGAATTTTCTGCTTCCTGAACGAGACGTTCTCCCTATGCACTGCTCAGCAAACGTAGGCACAGAAGGTGATACAGCCCTCTTTTTCGGATTGTCCGGTACAGGGAAAACCACTTTGTCTGCAGATCCGAATCGTAACTTGATCGGTGATGATGAACACGGCTGGTCTAATAACGGGGTATTCAATATTGAAGGCGGCTGTTATGCAAAATGTGTAAACCTATCTCAGAAAAAAGAACCTCAAATATGGAACGCTATCCGGTTTGGATCTGTTTTAGAAAATGTATATGTTAATGAAACGACTGGTCTTCCAGATTATGATAACACCGACTTAACGGAAAATACGAGAGCGGCTTATCCAATAGAAAATATTCCGAATACGGTGAAACCCAGCATGGCCGGTCATCCATCTGCTATCATCTTTTTAACGGCGGATGCATTTGGAGTACTTCCTCCTATCAGCAAATTAACAAAAGAACAAGCAATGTACCATTTTTTAAGCGGATACACAAGCAAACTAGCTGGTACAGAGAGAGGAATCACTCAGCCTGAAGCTACGTTCTCTACTTGCTTTGGCTCTCCGTTTCTACCGCTTGAAGCATCCCGGTACGCAGAAATGCTTGGAGAGAAAATTCTTCAGCATGATGTGAATGTGTTTCTCGTTAATACAGGCTGGTCAGGCGGCCCTTACGGAATTGGTAAACGAATGAATCTGCCGTATACTAGAGCAATGATTCAAGCAGCATTGCTTGGAGAGTTAGACGGAGTGGAAACAACAGAGGATCCTATTTTCGGTGTTCATATTCCTCTGCACTGCCCAGGAGTTCCAGATGAAGTACTTCAGCCAAAACAAACATGGGAAGACAAAGAGGCTTACCAGCAAAAAGCAAAAGAGTTAGCAGCTAAATTCCAACAAAACTTTCAAAAATTTAAGGATGCACCAGAGCATATCAAAAAAGCTGGTCCTCGGATTCTTACACCAGAAACTGCTGAATGATATTTTCACCCAATCCTTATAGAACATGCTATAACGATGTACAGAGGTGTCCCTTCACATTTAGGGACACCTTTTTTACTGGCAAGAAATACGTTGGACTTCTTATGTGTTATTATGTCTTTTTATCCATTTTATCGTTTCAGAGATAGCATGTTGTCTGGCTGATGAACGGAAATGGTGGGGCATGCCAGGATAAATATGCTTTTTTACGGGTTTATTTGAGCCTTTCAAATAAGTCTCCAAAAGGTGGGCATGTTCAACAGAGACGTGCTGGTCTTCTTCGCCATGAATAATAAGAACAGGAGCTTTTATGTAGTGAATTTGCGTTAAAGGAGTACGCCGCTCATATTCAGACGGATGTGTAACCGGATCTCCCCCTGTAACTCGTTTTAACATTCTTCTTAAATCTGGTCTTTCGTTATACGTTAAAGTCATATCCGACACCCCGCTCCAGCAGACGATAGACGATGCCTTTCTAGCCATACCTGTAAACAACGCCATCACCGCTCCTCGTGAAAAACCAATAATATGCAGCGCCTCTCCATTTGTTTCTTTTAGCTTTGCCAGTTCGTCGAACCCGTTAAATGCATCATCACGATCGTCCCCGCAAAAATCTTCTTTCCCTTCTCCGCCTTCATTTCCGCGGTAATAAGGAGCCAAAACAACATATCCATGCTGCGCTAATTCTGCCACCCACTCTTTTTTCACCATTCCTACCTGCTTTAATCCTCCCCTAAGGTATAAGATTCCTGGATAAGTTCTGTCATTGTCAGGAATTCCTAAACACCCTTTTACAAAATAATTTCTACTTTTATACGTTACTTCAAAAAGGCTGATATTGTTGATTTGACTTTGTTTCTTTATTTCCATCGTGCTTTTCTCCTTTTTTCTAGGAACGGGATACCTGCCCTGTTCATAAACTATAAAATCAGCCGCCACGTGAGGAGGAATATTATTATGAAGAAGAAAGTGCTATCCGCGCTGTTGTGCTTCTTAGTTTTTATAGGACCATTAACGGCTTGTAGTTTTCAACAGGAAGACTCCGAAACAATCCGTCTTGCTGAAGTAACTCGCTCTATTTTCTACGCTCCGCTATATGTTGCCATGGAAGAAGGCTTTTTTGAAGAAGAAAACCTTAACATAGAGCTTACCACTACTTGGGGCGGAGACAAAACGATGACTTCTTTGTTATCTGATGGCAGTGACGTCGCACTCGTTGGAGCTGAGACATCGATATACGTAAATTCGCAAGAGCCAGCTGAACCTATTATTAATTTTGCCATGCTCACGCAAAGTGATGGAACCTTTTTAATGGCAAGAAACGAAACCGCTGAAGCGTTTGATTGGGAAGATTTAAAGGGCAGCACATTTCTCGGACAGCGTAAAGGCGGGATGCCTCAAATGGCGGGAGAATTCGTTTTGAAAAAGAATAACATTGATCCGCAACGTGACCTGGACCTTATTCAAAATATAGATTTCGCCAACATCGCTAACGCATATGCATCTGGAACGGGAGATTATGTACAATTGTTCGAACCACAAGCAACCATGTTTGAACAAGAAGGACTCGGCCACATTGTTGCTTCTTTCGGGGAAGAATCTGGTGCCGTTCCTTATACCGTATTTATGGCAAAGGAAGGGTATTTAGAGGAAAAAGGCGATGCGCTGGAGCGCTTCACGCGTGCAATATATAAAGCACAGCAGTGGATTTATGAGTCTTCCCCAGAACAAATAGCAGCCGCATTAACACCTTATTTTGATGACACGTCAGAAGAAATCATTGCTGATTCAGCTGTTCGTTACCGCGACCAAGAATCCTATGCAACTTCCCCTGTCTTGACAGAAGAAGCTTGGGATAACCTTCAAGATATCATGGAAGAAGCAGATGAACTGCCTGAGCGCTCTGATTATGAGAAATTTGTTGATAACCAATGGGCTGAAAAAGTAATGAATGAGTAAGAAAAGCACAAGCGCCTTAAAAGAAGGAAGTTCGGCTACGAGCGTCACGTCCTGTGACAACGCCGAACTGACTCCCATCCTGGGAGCCCGCGACAGGTTCTGGAGCTTTCGCGCAGGATCGCCTGCGGCCCGGAGTCGAAAGGGAAGACATAAGACGTTCAGCTAAAACCGACGTCCTGTGACAACGCTGAACTGGCTTGCACAGGAGGTGTTGACTTTTGCGTTGCGACAGGACATTCGCAGTTTTAGCAAAAGTTCCTCTTTATCGTGTGCGCCGGAGCGGCTGGGCGCTGAAGCTAGACATGTAAAACGCCAAATATTTATCATTTCTTACCTTTTAAAAAAGGAGCGTTTCCTCATGCTTTCTTTAACAGACGTTGATAAAGTGTATCTAACAGAAAATGAAGCTGTGCAAGCTGTTTCATCTATTAATCTTACAGTAGAAAACGGAGAATTTGTCTCTTTCATTGGACCAAGCGGCTGTGGAAAAACGACAGTACTTTCGCTGATTGCCGGATTGTTTAATCCTACATCCGGCAAGATTTTAATGGATAATAAAGAAATCACTGGTCCTACAGAAAAAACTGGTTACATGCTTCAGGAAGATTATTTATTTCCATGGCTGACGATACAAAAAAACATTGAACTTGGGCTTATAATTACTAATTTATATAATGAGCAGACAAAAAAAGATGCAATGACCCTTTTAAGCGATTTGGGGCTGGATGATAAAGCGAATGCTTTTCCATCCGAACTTTCAGGAGGAATGAGACAACGTGCAGCGCTTGTACGCATGCTTGCACCTAAACCCTCTCTGCTTTTATTAGACGAACCGTTTTCTGCGCTGGATTATCAAACCAAACTAAAGCTCGAAGACTTGGTTTTTTCCACCTTAAAACAGCAAAATAAAACAGCCATTTTAGTCACACATGACCTTAGTGAAGCAATTGCGATGTCCGATCGGATTTTTCTATTTAGCAGCCGGCCTGGTACGATTTATCGCGTTTTCGATGTTCCTGCTGAATTTAAAGATAAACTGCCATTAGAAGTCAGAAACGATCCGAATTTTCATTTATTCTTCCAAACAGTATGGAAGGAGCTTGAGAAAGTTGAAAACCAAAATTCAAACACTTCATAGTCAGTACCTGCAAACAAAAAGGAAAGACAAACGGCGGGTAATCAGCTGCCAGTTGATTCTCTTAGGACTGCTATTTCTCAGCTGGGAATTATTCAGCAGAATCCAATGGCTGGACCCTCTGATTTTCAGTATGCCTTCGAAGGTTTGGAATTTAATGGCTGCTAAAATCGCTGACGGTACATTGTTTACTCATGCCTCTGTCACGCTTTCTGAAACGATTATAGGCTTTATATTAGGTACTGCCGGAGGTACATTGATTGCAGCCATTCTTTGGTGGTCCCCTTTCTTGTCTAAAGTTTTAGATCCTTACTTGGTTGTTTTAAATTCCATGCCAAAAGTAGCTCTTGGTCCGATTATCATAGTAGCTTTTGGACCTGGGATGACTTCTATTATTGCGATGGGGGCACTGCTATCTATTGTTATCACTACACTTGTTGTATACAATGCGTTTCGTCAGGTAGACGAAAATTATAAAAAGGTGCTGCTTACATTTGGTGCTAGCAAAAGACAGCTCTTTCATTATGCTATTTTACCTGCTTGTTATCCAACTATCATATCCACTTTAAAAGTAAACGTAGGGCTTGCCTGGGTAGGAGTTATTGTAGGAGAATTTCTTGTGGCAAAACAGGGGCTTGGGTATTTGATCATTTACGGATTTCAAGTCTTTCAATTTCAGCAAGTCATGATGAGTTTAATTGTTATTGCTATTTTAGCAACCGTGATGTATAAAATGATTGAATCGTTAGAAAAGATTCTTATGAAACGAATCAGTAAATATTAATCCTCATATAAACCCTCGCACCTTCTTTTTGCGAGGGTTAACTGTTTGTAACAAAACCTTCTTCCTCCAAGTACATCATCGTACGCGGCAGCACTTCGTCTTTCATAATAAAGCTATAAGCTGTATTGTTTTTAAAATCTTTTGGTAAGGTTTGTAAAACTACAGGGCCTTTTGTTTCCATATAATTCGCTTTTTTTTCGATTTCTTTTATTTCGGCATAATATATATTTTTTACCACGGTTTCTGCTTTACCATGCACCTTATATTGACCGACTTGAAACAAACGTGCTACCTTCCCTCCTGTCTCTTCCCAAACCTCTCTTCTCGCTGCTCTATCTGCCATTTCTCCAGGTTCTACTTTCCCGCCTGGAAATTCTATACCACGGCGCGGGTGAAGCGTAAGAAGCCATTGATTCTGATAGCGGCAAACCACCCAAACATGTCCTGGCGTTTCAGAAAAAGGATCTTTTTCAAAAGCAAGTTGAACTTCATTTTGGTAATAGTCAAGAAAGGTAAACTTCTTCATTACGAATCGTCCTCGTTTTCTTAGAATAACCGTATCGTTATTTTCTACTGTATTGTGTCTTCCCGTTTCACCCGTTATTCAACCTTTTCTTGAAATGAGGTTGTTAAAACGTTTAAATGATGAATAATTCAATATCATTTCATGTCTTTATAGATATTCTCTGCTAATTTTTTAGACCAAGCCACTTGATCTCCTTTTCGATAAATAAATTCGTTCAGCAGTTCTTCGCCTGAATAACCATCTTGTATAAGTCCGTCTAATATCAAATTAGAAACATCATCTTTGCCGGCAGCCATTTTTGCGTCTATCATTAAACTGTATGTGTCACTCAATTCAATAAAATCGCGTATCTCACCGGTCATAAGTGCCGGCTCATTACTAGATTCTGTTATTACTACTTCTAAAACTAGTATTTTATTCCTTATTGGCTCGAGAAATTTTTTTTGATTAGGGGGAATGACTGCTTCTATTAACCAGACACTGTCGCTTTCTTCACGATTAATGATAAGTCCTTCTTGCAGCGGTACAGGTCGGTGAACTACTTTTTCGTTTTCAAAAAGCAGTATTTGCAGCGATACTAATTGGAATGTCTTCATTATCTTCCCTCATTTGTTATCATTCTTCGTAACAGGAAAGGCTGTCCCAAAGAAAAACTCTTTTGTGACAGCCTTTTGACCTTTGTACATATTCCTATATTAATGGACCAAAAACCAAGTTTTTACCGTTCTGCCTCTAGTACAGCTCTGTTACCTGTCAGCCCTTCCATTTCTTCGCATTGCCTTTCAGCCATCCATTCAATAAACAATGTTTCCTCCATCGTTAACGAGCGGCCAAGTTTACTTTCGCATTCTTCACGAAGGTCTTCCGTGTAATATCTTTGCATGATAAACAGGGCTCCTTTTTGTACGTACAATGTTTAGTTTTTACGAATACACTATTTTACTTACCTGGGCATATCGTCTTCCAATTGGCAGCAAAACCCTTAAACACTTGTACTATACTATTGATTTCTATTCGATATCCCTGCTAAAATTCCTTCTTTTTATTAAGAAATCCGTACTTACATATTATCATATGCATTTTTTAAACGGCGCAGACCTTCATCAACATTTTCACGAGGACAGGCAACATTAATTCGTGCAAAGCCTGCTCCCTCATCTCCAAAGATATGCCCGTCACTTAGCGCAAGTTTCCCTTCTTCTCTCAGCCACGATTGCAGCTTAGAAGATTCCATGTTTAAATTTCTCATATCTACCCAGACCAAATATGTTCCTTCTGGTTTAATTACTTTCATTTCTGGAATGTTGGATTCTATATATTCTTTCACATATTGGACGTTTTCTCTAACATATTCTAACAGCTTTTCAAGCCATGCTTCTCCTTCACGATAAGCTGCTTCGGCAGCTACTGTTGCAAATGGATTATCTATTTCTACAAACTGGCGTTGTAAATGAGCTTCATATGCTTTTTGAGAAGCTTTCTTTTCAAAAACAACATAAGACAATTGCAATGCAGCAAGGTTAAATGTCTTACTTGGAGCCATGCACGTTATTGTTTCTACATTCCTGTCCGCCGCTACTTTAGAAAACGGTATATGTTTTCCTTCTAAAACAAGGTCAGCATGAATTTCATCAGATACTACAAAAACGTTGTATTTCTCACACAGTTTGGCGATGCTGTCTAATTCTTGATAGGACCATACCCTTCCTATTGGATTGTGAGGACTGCATAACAATAACATTTTTGCTCCGTCCTGCATTTTTTTTTCTAAATCGTCCAAGTCAACCGTAAATCCATTATCTGTTTCTTTTAATGGATTTCGCAATAATTTGCGTTCATTATTATTTATAAGAGCATAAAACGGATAATAAACCGGTGGTTGTATAATGATCCCATCATCTTTATTTGTAAAAGTTTGAATTAAGTGGCTGATTGCTGGTACTACTCCAGGAGTGAAGACGAGCTGGTCGTTGTCGCACTTCCAGTCAAAACGTTTTTGGAGCCAGGCTGTGGTGGCCTCTCTCAAAGATTTCGGCCTTCGATGATAACCGAATATGCCGTGATTGAGTACTTCCTGCATCGCATCTAATACGGGCTGAGGAGCTTGAAAATCCATATCAGCAACCCACATCGGCCATAAGTCACTTGAACCGTAACGATCGGCAACAAAATCCCACTTCATAGAATTTGTTTTATTTCTATCAATAACCTTTTCAAAATCCATAACTGCATCCTCCCTGCTGCTTTCAATATATCTTCTTCTATTATTGTATGAACAATAAAAAGTCTTTTCGTATAAGTTTGCGCTTTTTTTGTGTATTTTTCAAGTTTTTCCTTCTACGACATAAATCTATAAATATTTAAAGGCCCGAGACAATTAGAGTAATGGTATTACTAATTTCTGCTAGTTTCTCCATTCAACCAAGTTTCACGAATAACAATTTGTATACAAGCTTACTGTACAGCATTTTAAATTGGTTACATTTTTACAGTTAGCCTAATAAACTCAAATGGCATTAAAAACCCTCTCTTAAGAAAAGCGCAAGTGCCCTGTTCAGCCGCGACAGGTTCTGGAGCTTTCGCGCAGGGTCGCCTGCGGTCCGGAGTCGAAAGGGAAAACATAAGACGTTCAGCTCATTTTAATGAACTTCTACTAAAATCGCACACGTCGACGCATAGGATGTGCTAATGTCGCCAATGCCACAGGACGTGGCGTTTTTGGCGACGAGTGTGCAACGTAGAAGTCACCACATCGTGTGGAAGGACGTCCTGTGACAACGCTGAACGGGCTTGCACAGGAGGTGTTGACTTTTGCGTGCGACAGGACGTCGCGGTTTTAGAAAAGTTCCTCTTATCGTGTGCGCCTGAGCGGCTGTGAAGCTAGACATCAAAAACGCCAAATATTTATAATTTCTTACCTTATAAAAGAGGAAATCAACGAATTTTCTTCTACCACCTACAATTGTAAAGAATATGACAAGGTGAGTATAGTCTAATGCTTTTATATCATTTGTGCGTTTCCATCATTACTAGATCATGTGCGCTAAAAACCATAATTATTCCTATAAGAATATTCTGACGCTAAGGTTGCCAATGAAAACTATTTCGTATACAATAACAACTAGCAACCAATAAATTCCTTTTTAACAGAGTCTTATAGCCTATATTAGCGTGTGCAATTAGTACTATTTACATGTATTTGACAACGACAAAAGTTCAGTAAAGGAGAGCACCTATGCATTACATTAGTGACGGGGTGTTGATGGAAGCATATGAAAAAGCAGTAGAATTGAATTTGGATGGAGAATTTATTGAAATTCTTCACTCTGAAATGATGCAGCGAGGACTTGCTTTACCATCTTCTGCCCAATATGATTATGTAGAAGCAGGTAGATAACGTATTTTACCGTGCGAGCCATGAAATGTTACAAATAAAAGAAGATGCTCATCGCCTATTCATTCTCTAGACAGCAGAGGAATGTGTCTATTTATTATGTCAATTAATCCTTAGATGGTGCAGCGAACAGACACGAGAAATCATAGCGATGATTACAAATGGAACTTAGGGTGATCCTAAGTTCTTTTTTTCGTTTAAAATATTTATTGCCATTCAACCTTTGTGAAAAAGTAGATTTCCTTGCAAAATACATATTCAGTACGAGGAAAACACAACAACAGATCGTCCTAAAACATTTAAAATATTGTTCTGGATCCTTATAGTGCCTTACTAAAAGAAAGGCTCTAGGGGGCTAAAAATGATTGTTTTCTTTGGGCGGTTGCTTCGTTTAGGACAAGGGCTGTATATAGGAACTTAAAAGTGAGCCACCATGACAACTGAAAACTAACCACTTTTGATGAAAATAACCCTAATCACATATTAGGGGGAAATATCAAGAGTGATTAAATTGAAAGAGAAACAGATGATTACAAAACTATATTTGGATGGAATGAGCGAGGAAGATTGCCTAGAAAACAAAGAAATCTAGAAATACAGTTAGTAAATATATAAAAGAATTTGAGGAAAGCAAACGGAGGATGTTCGTATTAATTTACACTCGTAAGACCACATCAATACGTAGTATCTGTTTTTAAAACATAATAATATCTACACTAGTACCAGCTTCATTTTTACTACTCTTCTTAACCGGTTGTGTGATAACAACTTCCCCTGCTTGGATATGAATTGAAAGAGAAGTTCTTGACATCTATAAATTCGAATCTATGGTCGAAGCATATGTATTCAATTAGTCTTGGCTTATTGAGATACCTGGGGATTAATTCCATACTTCCAACAGAGAAGATGAGATATTCAACTACTTCAAACATATCTATCCAAACGCTTATACAGAGTCGTTATACAATCTAATTAAGGTTACAAATAAACTTGGGTCGATAAGCCTTTTCGAAGTTCTTTGAGCCAAAATACTTCACACAGGGGAAGATATTTCTTTAAATTTCTTTTTTTCATAACTTACTTTTTTGGATCTCTCTTTCCAAACGAAGCGCAGCACGGGAATTTGCCACAACAAGACGTCCGTGTGTATCAACAGAGTACCTCCTTCTGTGTCTTAACGATAAACAGCCCATTTGAGAGGTTGTCAAGGACAAACTGATGGAAGAGCGAAAGCGGCCCTTGACAACCTCAGCAAATCAGCGACACGAATCGAAGAGAAAACGTTTGATTATCCTAGAAGAAGGTAAATGTTCAAATTCAAAGGGTTAGTCTGGTATTCATGAAATACTAGATTATTTAGCTCCGACTGAATGCATGTTGATCACCTTTTTTATATTTGACCATGTTGACATCCCCCAGGATACAAAGATTTTAAAGTGGTCGTGATGGTATGAGAATTATGTTTCTTTTTACATCTAATACACCTTTGGAAGTTAGCCTAACGTTCGGCAAATGGGTGGCTGATAAAAATAACAATGAATAAATGGGATCTTCATAAGTATAACCAAAACGTTGTAATAGGCTATACAATTCACCAGTTTTTTTTATAAGCTCTTCCATACTAAGTGAACTCATAAATCCTAATAAAGGTAGAGGAAGATTATAAAGCAAATTATTTTTATCAAATAAACAAATTCCTCCTCCATCCTCCAGAATACAATTAGCGGCTATTGCCATTTGGTTAGGGTCCTTACCAAGTATAATAATATCACCGGATAAAGTATAAGAGCTAGCAAGGGCTCCAAATTGTCCAAATCCCTTAATAATCCCTGTAGAAACCCATTCTCCTCCCTTATGTAGAAGTGAGACATACATTAAATTATCATGGTTTTGCAAATTGACCATCCCATTTAATGAGGGAAAGGTCATCTTTTTTTTCAAAGTGATAACTGAATTGAGCATCTCAATAACTGGTGTTTCTTCATTTTGAGAAAAAACAGTAAACCAATTTGCCTCGACAATAGGTTTCATTAATTTGTGTGAATAAAACTCTAATTTATCCCACGGAATATGAGGCAAAGTTTGGTTTAAATTACCGTTTTCCGCCACAATGGATCCGTTGGCCATAACTTTTACTGGGGTTGGATTTCGAAGGTCTTCTAAAAAAACAATGTCCCCTAATCGTCCAGGGCTGATTCCCCCCAAATCTTGATCTAGACCATAATAAACGGCTGGATTCAAGCTCGCCATTCTGTATGCCAAAACTGGATCAAGACCAGACTCAATTGCTGATCGAATACATCCATTGATAAAACCTCTACTATAAAAAAACGGAGCAGATCCATCTGTGGTTAGCATCATCCTATCCCAGAACTTCCAATCCATGCTTACTAAATCTTGTATGATGTTGGGTAAATCAGGTCTGATAGAAGAATACCTAATAGGTGTATAATAACCTAATCCTATGCGTCGAATTATTTCTTCAGCATTAATACTTTCATGACAACTAGTAGCCCCTGCTGCCGCCACTGCATTTAGCGTTTCTATCGACGCACCTGGGTTATGAGTCTCTACACGTTTTCCTGCGTTTCGCGCTTCCTTCATCTTTGAAGTCATAAGTAAATCACCATCAAGGATGTCTTTCCAAAATGTAAGTTCTCCACCTTGCAAAACAGAAGGGTGATTTAATAAACTAGTAAACTTTTCCTTTGTAAACTTCTTTTCCATTTCTGGCTCTCTTATTTGTGGATCTAAACGTGCCCACCAAAAAGTTTTAATTGCCCACTTTTTAGTTAAATCAAATAATTCTACCATTTTATTTTCAGGTAAATGTGTAAAGAAAGCCAAATTATCGTGAAGCATAGTGGTTGTACCCTGCAATAATGCAAATTCACTTAATGAGTGCGGATTATAAACTTGAAAAGAATGGGCATGTGGTTCAATATAACCTGGGACTAAAACCAAGTTTGATGCATCAATTATTTCCGTGAAATTATTGATTAAAGGTTCTTTTTGTCCTACATAAGCAATTCGCTCTTTATATAAAACTACATTCAAACTCTTAATTTGCCCTGAATATACATCAAGTACATCAGCCCCTTTAATCCAGGTAGTAGCAGGAGATTTAAATTGTGATACAGAAATTAGTGATTGCAGCCCCTCGCTATTAAAGTTGTTTAAAGTTCGACTCATGACGCTTCCCCCACTTTAAATTATTGAATATATTCTAGGTATATTAAATAGTAATATATTATCGTTTGAAGATTGAAAAAAAGTAAGAAGGAGGGTTCCCTCCCTCCTTTTTTAAAGTACATTTAACCTGAATTATCCATTATGACGGACATTATGAGGTGTATTCTTTTCTTCAAAAAAACCACTAGTGTTTACACTTGATGTGGTTACAAAAGTCATAGTCACGATTATAAATATCTGTACTGTCAACATCGGTACAATCGGTAAGAATCCAAACAATGTCCACTCAGGTAATATTTCAAAATAATAGAGTGTAAATAAGATAATTCCAGTAATCAAACTGCTATTTGCAGCCTCACTCGTACATTTTTTCCAGAATAATCCACCAAGCATAGGTATTAATACAATAGCATATCCTGTAAAGGCCCAACCTACTAATTCTATTAAGGAACCTGGTCGTATTAAAGCCACAATGTATGACAATGCTAGAAGTATTACGATAATCAATCGCCCATAAAATATTGTATTCTTTTCGTCATTCTTCATAAAGTATTTTCCTAATATATCAATGGTAAAAAAATGACTAATAGTTAGAACTTGAGCATCTAAGCTTGACATAACCATTGCCAAAATACCAATTAAACCAACGCCTGCAATCCAATGGGGTAAATATTCAATTGCCATCAAAGGTATGATGTTATCAGTTGCGGTCCCCTCTAAGTTTGGTATCATAACTGCTCCCCAAATTCCGATAGTAATGGCAGGGACCCAAGTTAATACAATACCTATTGGGAATAGATAAGCTGCTTTTTTTAATTCAACTGAGCTTTTTGCTGCCATCATCCTAAGTAAGATGTGTGGGAAATAGGCTAAACAAGCGGAGAAAATAATGAAATTACTAAACCAAGTTTTATGATCCATTGTGGGCATATTTGCTCTTTGCAATAATTCAGGTTTTGATTCAATCACATTCTGCATTGCCTGTCCAGCTCCCCCTAGTGCTATCCAAATAGAGAAAAAAGCAACTAAAAGAAACACCATGAAAACTGTGACTTGTACTACATTAGTCCAAGCAGTACCACGCATTCCTCCGGAAAGAACGTAAAATGCGATAATTACCAATACAATCAATGCTCCTAGCCAAAAAGGAATTGCTCCATTCGTAAATGAACTTAGCGCTATCCCCCCTCCAATCAATCCTGTAACAACGTAACCTCCAGTAAAGACAAAAAAAATGCCAAACATTAGTATAGCAAACAAGTCACTTTGAAACCGATCTCTTAATATAGCGATTGGTGTTTGGTATCCCCTTAATTTTCCAAGTTTCCAGATTCTTCGGCCGACCGTAAGGAGAACCACAATATAACCAAAGGCAGTGGCACTGATCAACCCGAATATTCCAAAGCCAACATTATAGGCTGCACCAGGAGCTCCCAGCATGGCAAAAGAAGAAAGATTTGTACCTAGGATGGAACAAAATAAAACAATTGCTCCAAAACTTCTACTAGCTAAAAAATAATCTTCTTTTGTTTTAACTCCTTTCTTATTCCCCAAATAACCTACAAAGAGTAAAACAATAAAATATAAGCCGATCCAAAATAAAAACCAAAAAAACTCATTCATGTTTTATCCCCCTAAATTACATTAAATAATTTACTTTAATTTTCTAATTCTCTATCATCGCTCTCTGCATCCCAAAGTATTCGATATACAAGGAACGCCATTGGCGAAAGCATAAGTGTATAAATTGTCTGATAAAAAAAACCTACAGGCAGCCACCCAAATATTAATGGATGAATGGTTGACCAAAACCAGAAATCATGTTGTAAAAAAGCAAACAAACATAATGTTAAAATTGCAATGATTTTAATTATTTTCATATTTAATAACTCCTTTAGTTTCTATAAATGTACTACTGGGCAATAAGCATTCTCTTTTATCAAGTTGGCACATCTGTTTTTATAGGTTGGTTTGAAGAATATAGAAAATTCACAACGATCATTATGAAAAATAAGCTTATGCCCAATATATCCATTAAAAAACTTTGACTTATCATCATTATCGATGCCAAAAGAAAAATTACTCTCATCCATAAAACGACTTTTCTAAATAAATGACCAACAATGGTAATAGATAACCCGACGATACCTAAGCTCGTACAAAATACCACCCATATAATATGTTGGGTGTCACCAATTAGTAAAAGTTCAGGACTGTAGACGAACGCAAACGGTATTAGAAAAGCTGGTATGCTTAATAATAAGGCCCGCATTCCTGTTTCCCCCATTTTTGACCCTGAAATTCCAGCTGCACTAAATGCAGCTAAAGCTATAGGCGGGGTGATCATGGATAAAACAGCAAAATACAATACAAACATATGGGAAATTAATGGTTCTACATTAAACTCTTGTAAGGCGGGGGCTAATAATATTGCTGCCATAATATAAGCTGCAGTAGTAGGCATACCCATTCCTATAATGATAGCCCCAAGAGCAATTAAAAATAATGCTACGATAAAATTACCAGACGACCATTGGGTAATAATGCTTGTAAATTTTAAGCCTAAGCCAGAAAAACTTATAATCCCTACCACTATTCCCGCCACTGCACAAGGTATAGTGACTGATAAAGCTTGTTTTGCTCCATCTTCCAAAGCAGAAATAATAGAAATATGATTTAAGAAAGTATTTTTTCTTATAAAACTTGTAGCTATTACAGAAATAATTGCCCAAAAAGCAGCCATAGATAAGGAAAAACCATAGAATATTAATGATAGTAGGATAATCATTGGTAGCAGCAAATGGATGCGATTTATAATTTTTTCTTGTTTTTCTACTACTTCTTCGCTTGTTTTAGATATATCTGCTTTTACAGCTTTTAGATGAACAATAAACATCAATGCTAAATAATAAAGAAGGGCTGGAATTAATGCAGCCAAAATAATCTCGGTATACGGTACGCCCACCATTTCAGCCATTATAAAAACTGCTGCTCCCATAATTGGCGGCATAATTTGGCCACCAGTAGATGCCACAGATTCTATTGCAGCAGAATCCTTAGAAGAATAACCTGCTTTTTTCATAAGTGGTATAGTAAATATACCTGTACTGACAACATTGGCTACTGCACTTCCACTAATGCTTCCCATTAGCCCACTTGAAACAATAGCTGCTTTTGCCGGGCCACCTCTAGTCCGTCTGGTTAATCTAAAAGCAATATCAATGAATAACTGGCCTCCTCCCGAAACGTTAAGAAACGCACCAAACAATATAAAGTAAAACACATAATCCATAGCTACCCCTATCGGGACTCCAAAAATTCCTTGTGTAGACAAGAACATAAGATCAACTGTACTTTCAATATCTAAACCTCTGTGGGATAAAAGGCCATTTAGGTGAGCTCCCATCAGTCCATAAGCAATAAAAAAAACTGCTAAAAATGTAATAATTTTCCCAACAATTCTCCTAGACGCTTCCAAAACTAAAAGGATTAATATAACACCCATAAATATATCCAAAGCTGTAACTGTATCGGCAAAATACACACGAGTAGATAAACGACTTTCATTAAAAATTACATAAATCCCAATCACTATCGGCAGGATAATTCCTATAATATCTAACCATTCAAGAGTTCTGGACGTTTTATTTTTATTTAATCTCTTCATAGAAAAGGTCAATGATAGTGCAAATGTTACGAAAATGGAACGTTGAATTAAAGCGGGAAAATTTCCAAAGAATGCCGTGTAAAGCACAAATAATGACCAAGCCAGCGCAATTATGGTAGTGACATTCAAAAAACGTGACATTATTAACCTCCCACTATATAATAAATTTCTTTCACGTCTAAGCTTTCCCCTTAAGTATTAACACCTTTCCGTGTTCATGGGAGATTACAAAGTCCTGCCCGCACGGATAGGGTGTAACTTTCTAAGCAATTTACACACTAGTTTACTAGTTGGATACTGGATCGGTTACACTTAGCTAGACAAAGGAAAGGTTTAAATAAATCAAAATGATTATGTGTGGTAGAACGCACTCTGCCAAAATTGCAAAGGACATTTTTTTGACTTTACGTAAATACTGTTATAACTATAGCGGGTACCTTCAAGTTATATGAGTTAAACGAAGATACCCTTATCAGTTTTTGAAATGATTGTTACTGCTTCCTATACAATGTGAATAGCCTTTTTTATTCAAGCCACCCTTTTTCTTTGTAGTACTTTTCCGCACCAGGATGTAACTCCATCTCAGATGGTTTTTCTAAAAAGGTTTTTGGGTCGAAATCCTTTAAAGCTTGATGCCCATCCTGTAGTGACTCTTCGTTTTCTACCATAGCTTTTGTTAGTTCATAAGCCACATCTTCAGACAAATTAGTAGTGCCATCTAACACTGTCGACATCCCGATAGTCTGCACTTCATTATCCTGTCCCTCAAATTGATTAGCAGGTAAAGTTGCAGCTTCATATCCCATCTCGGTAAAATCTTCTATATATTCTTCTTCTATGGGGATAAAGGTCACATCAGATTGAACAGTAATCTCTGAAAAAGCAGGATGACCCGCCGTAATAGGATTAAAATACATATCCACTTTTCCATTTTGAAAGTCTGACTTGGTAACATCTAAAGTTGTATGGGTAATTTCTCCACCATAGCTTTCAATATCTTCATACGTTATACCATAAGCGTCAAGTACTTGTTGTGCAGCAATCTCGCCTTGAGATCCTTTTGAAAGAGTATAAAGTCGGATAGGGAGTTCTTTTTCTTTTATGTCTCCTATAGATTGAATATCATTTTCTTCAACTAATTTAGTTGGCATAAGAATACCGATGTAATATTGGTCAAGGCCACCAACTAGAGTACGCACCTCATCATGGGCATTCTCGTAGGCAACATCTCCATTAGCTGCCCAAGTGTTATTTAAACTAAACGAAAGCGCTAGATCCGCTTCACCATCTGAGAGTATATTAATATTTTCAAGACCACCAGCAAACGGCAACACATCAACCATTTGAATTTCTTCAATATTTTCCCTGAAAATCTCACCCATTGTTGCCCCATAAATGTACCAAGATGTCCCTTCTCCAAAAGTGGCTAATGCTAGTTGCCCCGATTGTTCAACGTCTGTACCTTCTGATGAATTAGGCTCTGCTTGTTCCTCCTGCCCACACCCGCCTAACATTAATACAATCATTAATAAAAACCCTAAAAACAGTTTGAAGTTAGGTTGCATTTTTTAACCTCTTTTCATTTTTTTAAATATTATTTAGGAAGCGCTTTCATTACTGATCTAAAGTTAGCCTTTCCAATTAAAAAAAGAGATTACTAACTATTTTTGAATTAATAAACGCTTCCTCTAAACCTCGTTTTGCGGAAGTACAGCTAAACCTTCGTTACTGCTGGAGAACGCGTAATCAGGTGTGTCCGACCAAAGGGGTCGGACACCAGACAATCAGTTACTTCAAATTATGGTTTAACAATTTAATGCAAGGTCGGATGTTCTTCACCCAATTCCGTGGTTAGGAGATTTTATTAAAATTTCGCATCCCAGTTTGTGAAACCGTAGTCATCCCACCGACTCTTTACTAACTCAACATCTTCCGGTCGGTTATGGACAGTAGGTGGGAATTTTTTATTTCCCCATTTCTCCCTTGTAGGGAATCTAAAAGTTTTAGTAGCATCAATAAGCATTCTATTCCACAATCCTGATCCAAGATCAGCAATCGAACGATCTTCTAAAGGGGTGCTTGGATCAAGCGTTGATCCAAAACTTCCTGGAAAAACTACTAGATCATCTGTTCCTGGATTAACTCTATAAGCTATTGCCCAATCTATTGCACTATGATCGGAAGGATCGATATCCTCGTCTACTACAATCACATTTTTATACCGGAATTGTGCAGCCCCGCTGCCCCATAAGGCTGCAGAAACATGTTTTGGTTGTCCTTCATAAGTTTTCTTTATTTGTACATAGACAGTAGTTCCATTGGTTACTGGGTTAATATAAACATCTTTAATTCCTGGGATTCCTTGTCCTTTTAAGATGTTAAAAGCAATTGCAGATCTTTGTATAGCCGACATATAACTGTTTTCACCTGAAGCCCCTGGTAAGGAACCCTCAAGAGTGCCACGAAAGATTGGATCATCCCTATGAGTAATTGCTGAGACCTGTATATATTCCCTTAAAGTCGGAATATCACTAACATAACCAGTAAATTCCCCGAATGGTCCTTCCAATACTTTGGCTGAAGGATCAGTAGATATGTGACCTTCTACAACTAATTCAGCTGATGCCGGAACTTCTAAATCTACCGTTTTACATTTAACTAATGGAACTGGTTCTTCTCTATATGCCCCTAATACGTCATATTCACAAACCCCAGCTGGAATTGGACTACCAGCTAAGAAATCCATAATAGGGTCCCATCCGTAGACACAAGCCACGGGCATAGGTTCATTTCTCTCTTTATACTTTGACCAATGATGGCCCCAATGTTGGGAGTTGACAATTAACACACCAATTTTATCCTTCTCAGATATCATTCCCCGGTAGATCCCTACATTCGTTTCTCCTGTATCTGGATCTTTAGTAATGATTGCTCCTAGTGTATTGATGTATCGTCCTCCATCAAGGTGATGCCAATGAGGAACAGGGAAATCGTAGAGATTAATGTCTTCTCCCATTAATACATTTTGATGTACAACTCCATCTTCAACCATCCTTGGTTTTATGGTCTGTGGATTTTTCTTTATTACATAATCAATTAGCTCTCTATTAGAAACTTCATCCTCAAATCCTAGCATCAGAGATATTCGTCTATTGGTAGCAAACAAACCAGTGGCTAACTTCGAGCACCTTGCATTAGGCGTATTATAATCTTTAATATTCTCAAAAAGCAGACTAGGACCTTTCCTTCTATACACTTCTCGACTTAACGTTCCTAATTCCAGGTTCCAATCCACTTCTCCAGTTACTCTAGAAAGCTCTCCTTTTTCCTCCATAAGTTCTAATACCGAACGAAGATCCTGAATCCCAGCATGCGTTAAATTTGCCTTCATTTGATTCGCTCCTTTTAATTAAATTTAAAAATTAAAATATTTTTTATATTGGAAATTTTCTAAAAACACTTATTCTTAAGGAGAGACCTCTCTAGTAACATAGAGCCTCTTCATTCAAACTTAAAGAATATGCTAGTGCTTAAATAAATGCTTATTTAATGTTTATATTTCTTAACGACTTTCTATCAATTTTTGATAAAGTCGTTCGAGGAAGAGAATCCATGTATTTAACAATATTAGGAACTTTATAACCCCCGATTTTTCGAACACTTTGTTTAATTTCATTTGTAAGTTCTTCACTAGGTACATATCCAGGTCTTAGTACTACACAAGCTTTAATTTCAATCATGCCCTCTTCCGTCTTAAAAGGTACAACTGCTGTCTCCAAAACGGAAGAAACATTCATAATCTCGGCTTCAATCTCAATTGGTGAGACCCATAGCCCTTTTACTTTAAATTGGTCATCGCTACGTGAGTTGTACCAATAATAACCATCACTATCAAAGTGTAGTATGTCGTTTGTGCGTGTCCATTCTCCAATAAAAGTTTCTTTCGTTTGAGTAAACTTACGCCAATAGAATAGGCTTGTTGTTTCACTTTTCACCCACGCTTCACCTGGGACATCTGCCTCGGTAACTTCATGTCCTTCCTCATCGATAAGTTTTACTTCAATACCAAAAACCGGCTTACCTAAACTGCCTCTTTTAAAATCTTTTGGTCTATTTGCGATCCATTCATAAGTAATTTCAGAACTTCCAATAGAATCCAATAATTCTAAACCAAACACATCATAGAATTCATCAAACAGTTGCAGTGGAATTTTCTCAGAAGCAGTTACTACCATTCTTAATGAACTAAAGTCAGGGTATTCTCCAGTTTCCTTACAGTATTGTAGTAAATTTTTTATAATGGTTGGAACCGTAATTAATGTTGTTGGTTTATCCCTGTTAATAAGTTTAATAAGTTGTTCAATGCTCATTGGCTGAAGGGTTATTACCGATATTCCGCCAAAATATAATGGCATTAAAACTCCAGGCCACAGGCCGTGAGTAAAATACTTTTTTGAAGTAGCTAAACATATATCGTTTTCTGTATAATCCCAAAAAGCACCCTGTCGTTCCGGCACTAAATAAAAGTCGTGCATCAAATGGACGATACCTTTAGCTTTTCCTGTCGTCCCTCCTGAATAAAACATATATGCCATATCATTCCGATGGCGTTTAATAGGTTCAAAAGTAACAACTTCATTTTTTATTAATTCTTTATAAGTGAAAATACGTATCGAAGCACCTAAAGAAACGTCTTTTAAATTGCTATTTTTAGAATCTACGATAACATATTTTAAGGTCTCTGGTAGTTGTGATTGAACCTCCATTAGTTTAGAAAGCTGTTCCTCGTTAATAAACAATGCCTTAGCAGATGTATCTCTTAGAAAATAAAGTAAATTATTTGATTTATATAAATCTGATACTACAGCTGGTATAATCCCAGCAGCTACAGATCCTAGCCAAGTACTAAGGTATTCTAAACTATCAGATCCGAAAAGCAGCAGTCGATCTTCTGTTTCCAATCCAACGGAGATAAGCCCTTCTGCGGTTTGGCATACTTTTTCATATAATTGAGCGTAGCTGTAAAACTTCCCATCTTCTAACAAAGCAGTTTTTGACCAAGTCGAAGTTTTAGCGTGTTTTAAAAAGAGTGGCTGCATAGGGTTAAAGTATTCCGGTACATCAGGGTCGCTCCACTGTCTCCAATCGTCTGAATATCTATTTTCTAAAGCATTTCGATTTGGTAATGTAGTCATAATTCTCTCCTTTCTTTAAATAGATTGATGGAGATTATAATGAGGAAACGCTTACAATAAACCATATAAAAGAGGCACCGTCTTGCATATATTTATAAATAGCAAACTATAGGAGCCTCTTTTTCATTCTGTCATTCTATTCAAACAATTGTTAAGATAATAAATCATATTTACTAATAATTAAACTATCATTGACTATTAACACTTTCTTCTTCTTTCAACATGTTATTTAATTTTTTAAACATATCTCCTATTAACATTTTAGATACACCTGTTAATAGCCTACTCCCTACAGAAGCTATAACACCACCTACATCAGCAGTTACCTTATAATTCAAAGTAGTTTTATCATTATTGGGTACTAGATCTACTACCATTTGGCCCTTAACCCAACCCGGGCTTCCTTCTCCTTCAATATTTAATTGATAATGTTCTGGCTTTTGTTTATCTAATATTTGTACTTTGCCCTCGTATTTCCCTTTGATAGCTGCAACACCTAGTTTTACATGGGCAATATAAGTATCTGTATCTATCTCTTCAAGTTTTTCACATCCAGGTATCGTTTTTGACAAACTGTCTGGATCCATTATCTTCTCCCAAACCTGTTCAGGAGTAGCATTAAAGTTATACTTACCAGAAACCTCCATAATAGCACCTCTCACAATTAACTTATAGTAAACCAAGTTGAGTGAACTAGTTTTCCTATTTTTAACTATTGAAGCCCTACCTAATATCCCCTCAATAGCATACATTGTTTTAAACTACCGATTCCTACTAAAATACTTTTGATTTTGTTTCTAACTTAGAAATTAATGGTGCAGCCTTTAGTACTGAATCTACAATACCTTTATATCCTGTACATCGACAAATGTTTCCGGACATTCCTTCCTTTACTTCTTGTTCAGTTGGATTTGGATTATGTTTTAAGAAATCAATGGCTGCCATCATCATGCCAGGGGTGCAAAAGCCACATTGCAGACCATGACACTCAGAAAACGACTCTTGCATAGGATGTAATTCACCGTTTCTCTCTAACCCCTCTATGGTAGTAACATCAGCTCCATCAGCTTGAATAGCAAACATCAAGCAACTTCGAATCGCTTCACCATTAACAAATAATGTACAGGCACCACACACTCCATGCTCACAACCAACGTGAGTCCCCGTTAACCCCAAATCTTCTCGCAAAAAGTCACTTAATAATTTTCGAACAGGTACTTCTTTTTCATAATTCACCCCGTTCACAGTTATATTCATCGTGTGGGTATTTTCCTGCATTTTAATTTCCCACCTTTCCAATGTTCTGCCAAGCATTTTTTAATGCTTCTTCTACGTAAACACCTACCATATGCAATCTATACTCTGCAGATGCACTGATGTCACTTTCTGGTTCCATAAAATCTTTTGAACTTTGGGCTGCTTCATAAAAAAGTTCATCGCTAGGCTTTTTACCTATTAACATTTCTTCAACATCTACAATTCGTTCAGTTAATGGATTTATTCCACCTACAGTCAATCTAGCTTTTACAATCTTTTCTTCCTCAACTTCCATTAGGACCCCTACAGCAAGAAGTGGAAAATCGCCATGGATTCTTGTAAGTGTCGAGAAGCTATATCCCGCTTCTTTAGGCACAATAGGGATCTCTACTTCTGTAAGGATTTCATTTTCTTCCATAGCAGTTGTGAAAATACCATAGAAAAATTCCTCAGCATCAAATTCACGAACCCCATTTACACTAGTAGTTTTTACCTTGCCATCAAGGGTTAATAAGGCTACAGGAAGGGTTGCTGCAGGGTCAGCATGTGCAAGGCTTCCACCAATGGTTCCCCTATAACGGATAGCTAAATGTCCAATGCACCCAGCTGCAAGACCCAACAAAGGACAATGCTCCTTGATTAATGAAGATGTTTCTAGATCATGATGACGAGTAACCCCACCGATTAAAATTTTGTTGTCTTCTTTTTTAATATATCTCAGACCATCAATTCGATTGAGATCAATTAAAGATTTTGGAGTAGCTAGCCTCATGTTAATCGTCGGGACTAAACTTTGCCCACCCGTAATAATTTTAGCTTCATCCCCATGCTTGTCTAATAGACTGAGTGCATCTTCTATATTATTAGGTGTATACATTTCGAAAGACGAGGGCTTCATTTTTCTGCCTCCTTCAAAATAGAAAATAGTTTAGAAGGGGTAATAGGCAAATCATTTATAACTACATTGTATGGTTTAAGAGCATCGTTAACTGCATTGGTTAAAGCTGCCGGAACTGTCATCGTAGCTACTTCCCCAGTTCCTCTTGCACCAAGTGGTGTTAATGTAGAAGGAGTTTCTAAATGGTCAATTTCAAGATCAATGGATTCGGCACTAGTTGGACAAGTATAATCCATTAAAGTACCTGTTAATATTTGTCCATTCTTATCATATACCATTTCTTCATAAAGAGTATTTGCTAAGCCATGCAGCATTCCACCATATAGTTGTCCTTCCACAATCTGCGGGTTTAGAGATTTTCCTATGTCATGAGCCATATAGTATTTTAAGATGTTTAACTCAAAAGTTTTTTTATCAATTTCCACTAGGGCTAAATCAACAGCAAAGCTATACAAACCAGAAGAATTGACACGGCCATTTTCATCGACTGGTTTTACACTATCAAGGCTAAAATAAGAAGTATGAGTAAGCCCATTTGAAATTTCGTCTGGTAAAATGGTAGGGTTCCAGTGAATTATGCCCGCCAATTTTTTCAAAGACATAGAGAGCTGAGCATCCTCTTTATGCACAACTTTCCCATCAATTACATCCAAATTCTCAGTAGAACATTCCATTAAGTGGCTGGCTACTTTTTTCATTTTTACTATTAGTCCTTCGCAAGCCATTAGGATAGCATTAGCTGCCGTTCCAGAAAATCTGCTAGAATAAGCTCCTGAGGCAATTGTCCAGGCTCTTGTCCCTGTATCTGAACCTGTAGTTACCAAAATATCATATGGTGAACAACCGAATTGGTCAGCGACAATCTGTGCAGCTACGGTTTCATGACCTTGTCCTTGTGGAGCAGTGTTTAATGTGACGGTAATACCCCCGCCATAATCTATAGTAATTGTAGCAGCTTCACTTGATCCTGATTTTGGTCGTTCTTTATTACTATGATCTTTTGGAGTTCCAACATCCATATAACCCATATTTGAAGCAGCTGGATCTACAGCTAAACTGATTCCAATACCTACATGCCTTCCTTGTTTACGCATTTCCTCTTGTTTTTTTAGTAATTGTTTGTAGTCTGCTGATTTAAGTAATTTATTTAAGACAGCTGGATAATCACCTACATCATAGTATCCACCAGTCGGGGTGGTATAAGGAAACTGAGATGGTTCCAATATATTTTTTCTTCTAAGGTCAACTGGATCTATATTCAAAGTATGGGCTAGCTTATCAACCGTTCTCTCTAAAGCATGGTATAATTGCCCACAACTATAACCTCTATTTGGCCCTGTTGGCACTTTATTTGTCATAACTGCCGTTAAATCCAGCTCTACGTTTCTAAATTTATAAGGACCTGAATAGTTACCATACGGTCTGAATATAGTTCCTGGTTCTGGGGGACGAATATATGCCCCTACACTATCCATGATTTTATATCGAACACCTGTTATTGTCCCATCTTTTTTTGCAGCCATTTCCATATACGTGACTCTGTCAGTACCACTGGAACTTCCAATTAAATTTTCTCTTCGATCCTCAATCCACTTGACAGGCACACCTGCTTTGCGGCTCGCCAGGGTAATTAGACATGAATATGGATAAATCGTAATTTTTATTCCAAATCCTCCCCCTACATCTGAAGGGACCATAATACGTAATTTATTTGGAACAACCCCAAGTGCTTTTGCCATTACAGCGTGCATAGAAAATGGGCCTTGAAAGTTACACCATATATTTGCTGCGTGATTGCTAGAATCCCAATGACCAATAACGCCGTAAGTTTCAAGAGGCATACAAGTAAATCTATTAAACACGACCCTTTCTTTAACGACAGTGTCAGCCTCTTCAAAAGCCTCGTCCACGTTTCCAAATTTTGTATTACGTTGAATAGCAACATTAGTACCTTCTTCTTCATGAAGGAGAGGAGCTTCTTCAGAAATTGCTTCTTCAATATTAACGGTTGCAGATAATGCTTCATATTCTACATTTATCAAATCTAACGCATCTTCGGCTACGTACTGGTTCTCTGCTATAACTACCGCTACTGGTTCTCCAACATAGCGCACTTTATCAATCGCCATAGGAAAGTATTTCCCAGGATTATCAGCCACAACAGGAAATGGCTTCACCCAATCCCTGATATCATCACCAACGAGTACGGATCTAACCCCGGGAATGTCAATTGCTTTGGTATAATCAATCTTCTTAATACGGGCATGGCCATGCGGACTACGTAAAATGGCCGCATGGTGGATATTAGGAAGCGGTTTCAAATCTTCCATATAGTTACCCTTTCCCCTAATCAACCGTTTATCTTCCAGGCGGTTCAGCTTACTGCCTACCCATTTTTTGTCTTTTGACGGTGTTTCCGTAGGCTTAGATTGGATATCTATACTCATCTACACTCGCCACCTTTTAAGGTACTAACTGGTTTGTATAAAACCTTATCTCCATCAACTTTAGTAACTTCACCTGCTTCTACTAGATACTCAACATGAGCTAATGTCTCTGACAAAGCAAACCTAACTTGGTGTGCATCTAGTTCAGTTAATTGAAAATATTTCTTAGCTATATCATATCCACTGTCAATACCAGAGTTTATCAATTTTCTCATTTCTCCAAGTCGTTCATGATGATGCGAGATAATAAATTTCGCCCTATCTGCTGTATTATTTTCCATAATTTTACCGTGCCCTGGCATAGTTATTTTCGGATTTAAATAAGCAATTTTTTCCAATGTTTCAAGAAACTTTTTCATCGGATTAGAATCCATTCGAGGCCACAATCCAACATTTGGTGTAATATGCGGCAAAATACTATCTGCAGAAATAAACACTTTGTCCTTCTCATTCCAAAATGCAATCATTGTATCTGCATGCCCTGGCACTGCTATTATTTCATATTCTGCTGGACCCAAAATAGCTCTATCGCCAATACTAAATTCACAAACCTCTTTAGGAAGTGGAGTAACGTCATTTCTCTGATCTATAAATTGATCTCTTATCTGACCAGCAATTCCCTCCGGACAACCATTTCGGATAAAAAGATCCTCTACATAATACGCCTGCTTCATTTCGTGATGCCATTGTATCTCTGCCCACTCTTTATCAGCACTGTACATATGAACACGAGAGCCATATTCTTCTTGTAACCAACCAGCCAATCCTAAATGATCAGGGTGGTAATGTGTAACATAAATATCGGTTAACTGATTTTTCTCAATACCATAATCTGAAAAAGTTTGTTTCCAAAATTCTTTTGTTTCTTGGGTGTTGCAACCAGTGTCAATCAACTTCCATCCTTCCTCTGTTGAGCAAAGATAACAGTTAACGTTTTTTAGCTTATATGGAACTGGAACAACGACCTTGTAAATATTTTCTGTAATTTCCATTTTTTCACCTCATTCCCATTCCATTTCCCTAATATATTGGCCATGTCGTTTGCATGATCTCCTCTAACCCCGTCTTTTCAAGAATTTTAGGTTGTATTTGACGAACATGTTTGTAAATATCATTATCATCTAATGTAAGAACTTCACCAGCTTGCACAACCGTTTTGCCACCAATTAAAACAGTATCAACCGTTCCGCCATGTGCACTGTATACTAGGTTAGAAACAGGATTATATAATGGCTGCCATTCTGGGGTCTCTGTATTAAACATTACCATGTCTGCTTCTTTTCCTACTTCTAGAGAACCAATTTCATCTTCCCAAAGAGCACAACGAGCTCCGTTAATTGTTGCCATTTCTAATACAGTTTCAGGAGGCATAATCTTTGGATCAATACGAGCTTCTTTATAACCACCAGCTAGCAGCAACATTTCTTGACAAATATCTACAATACCTGAAGATGAATGATCAGATCCAATGCCGACTGCTAACCCCATCTCAAGTAATTCAGGGACGCTTCCCATCCCAATATTTCCGTAGGCATTATGGAGACTTGAACTTGGAGCAGCAGTGATTTTTACATCATTATCTCCTAATAGGAGTATTTCTTTAGGAGTTGCCCATCCCATATGGATAAGAAGCATGTTAGAGTCTAGAACACCTAAATTGTGTAACCTTTCTACTTCAGGAGCATTATGGGCAGCCACTGATGCATCCCGTGTTTCTTTTGCGAAACAAGCATGAGCCTGCATGCTAATTTCATAATGATCAGCCATTTCTTTCATTCTACGAATAAGTTGATCTGTACAGTTATTTACACCTCGGAAACAAAGCGAAGCTCGAATACGCCCTCCTTCAGAACCGTGAAATTTCTTAATTACCTCTTCGCTGCGTTCTAAACCTTCTTCCATCGTTTCATTAAATGTTGGAGGAAGTGACCCAAAACCTGATTTTGCTATATCCATAGTACTTTTCCCAATAATACTTCGCATTCCCACTTGTGAGACAGCTTGTGCAGTTGCAGCAGGATGATAATTACCAGGATCAATAAAAGTCGTTACTCCGTGACGGAGTAATTCTAAACAACATAACATGGAACTCCAATAATTATCTTCTTCGTCTAAATAGCCTTCATAAGGATACATGCGCTCAAAAAGAAACTTTTGCGCACCAACTTCATCAGCTAAGCCACGACTCATTTGAAACGCAGAGTGTATGTGCCCATCAATAAAGCCAGGCACTATTACTTTTCTAGTTGCATCTATCGTTTTCTTTCCCACGTACTTATTTGTAAGCTCAGCGGTCTTTCCTATATCCTTTATTTTACTGTCGCTTACTGCTATGGCACCATCTCGAAAAATACGTCGTTCACTGTCAACTGTAATAACATATTCTGCGTTTGTTATTAAAACATCTACCTCTTGCATTACTTATTCTCCTCAGACACATTTTTTAATGGGTTCTTTACTTTAAGCTCAACTATTAAGTTATTTCCGCCTTCTGGGGGAGTTCCAGGTAACGACCGATGTGCAATTCCTCTTGGTATAACTAATACTTCTCCCGCATTCAACGTTACATTTCCTAATTCTGTCTCCCATTTGATTTGCCCTTCAACACATAAAATCACTTCGTCATTATCTCCACTTCTATGCCAAAAGTCCATCGCTTTTTGCGTTCTTTTTGAAAGATCAAATCGTAAACCGTCAGCTTCAAGAATAGGCATCGGAGTTCCATCTGAATCGGACATATTTGTTGGCTTAAGCGCAGGATCTTTAAGATTGATTTTAGTAAGTTCAGGACCATCAAATGAATTTACTACCGTCGGTTGATTCTCTCTTTGAATAGAATATGTACGACCAGAAGCCGTTACTTTTTCTTTAAATGCCATAAATAATTCCTCCTTAAATTTCAGCAATTTTTTTAATTAATTGAATTGTATACACTTTGTATTATATTTGGGCTTAATAGTTTTTGTCAAGAAAAATTTTTACAGTTGTCTTCTACTCTTTTCCGTTTTGTAACATAAATTTTTTTCTAAATAGAGAAACTTATGTTTAATATATTTAATATAAACGAACGTTACCCTCTCTATCGTTCGATTTTCGCTTCAGGCGGACGCTTTCACCCTCGGGGCACAAGCGCGACATCTACTCCAACTCCCTTTGTTCGTTCTCGTAGTGTCTTCTTTGCCGCGGGCTTGACTTCAGCTTCCTCGGAAGCCAATCTGCCTGCGGGGTCTTCAGCTCAAGCTTATCCTGCAGGATTCACCGCCTTCTGCTACAAGCGATATAATGTTCATTTTTGATAACCAAAATAGCATTTATGAAATTGATGAAAGTACTATTTAGTTCTATCTATGACATTAAAATAAATCTATCTGTTTTCTTTGAGGAATCTTCGAAAATAGGGTTAACAGAAACATTTTTATTTTATTAAATTATTCTCAAAATTTTTACTATTCAATAATATTTACATTGACATTTAATAAAGGTATTGATATTATTTTTCTTGTATACAAAAAAAATACAATTTTGTTGGAGAGTAATACTAGAGGGGGGATATTAACTATATCGAACTTAATTTTCTTTATTTTCTAACTATTAATATTTCAACGTTATGATTTTATAACTGCTTACTAGGAGGGATGAATTTTCTTTTTTTTATACTTTTATATACTTAGGAGGGAACATTTTGAAAAAGCTATTGATTTTTAATTTTATTATTGCAATGGTAGTTATTCTTATTGCTTGCGGTAACGATAGTACAAATACGGAATCGGCTAGTCCAAGTGATGAAGAAAATCAAGATAATGACAAAGTTGTATTATCGTTTGGACATAGTGTATCTGAAAATAATATATATCAAACGGCAGCTTTGAAATTTAAAGAAAAGGTAGACGAATATTCGAACGGAAGTGTCGAAATTGAAGTTTACCCAGGTGGACAACTCGGGAGTTCAAAGGCAATGTTAGAGGGTGTACAAAACGGATCGATTGATGGGGTTTATTCAAGTCTTGCATATTTTGAAAACCTCACCCCTGTTCTTACTGGCCTTCAAATGCCTTTCCTAATAGAAGATTTCAATATTGAAGAAAAGGTAGCAACAAGTGACTTAGCAAAGGATGCACTAGAAGAGTTGGAAGAATACAATTTAAAAGGGTTCGAAATCGTTCCAACTGGCTTTCGCTATATTGGTAATAATGAACGCCCGATTAATAGTACGGAAGATTTAGGGGACTTAAAATTACGGGCTTCAGAAGGTGGAATCCAGATGGAAATGTATGAAGCCTTGGGAGCATCTCCAACGCCTATGGCATTTGACGAGGTTTATACTTCTATGCAAACAGGTGCTTTAAATGGATTAGACATGTATTTAGATTCTTATATTACAGATAACTTTGGAGAAGGTACAGATTATATTAATGAAACACCAGTTAATACTTGGCCGGCAGTTATTACTTTAGGCCTTGAAAAGTTTAATAGTCTATCTGAAGATCAACAAAAAGCTATTGAAAAAGCTGCAAAGGAAACTCAGGGGTTTATGTTTGAAGAAGCCGAAAAAATAGAAGTAAAAGCAAAAGAAGAATTACAAGACATGGGAATTGAATTTACTCCTAGCATGGACATGGATGAACTTAGAGAATCAATGGAACCAATATATGATGAGTACGCCGAAAAACATCCTATAGTTGAAGAAATGATAGAGTATATTTATGAAATAAGTGATTTTAACTAAAGCCAATTCTGATCGGTCGCCCACATGTTTGGGTTTCAGTTGATAAAGAATCATTGGGAAGTATTTGATATTTATATCTGTTGCTTAGCGCTTCAGGATACTTCTTCATCTGAGTGGCATCCTGAAGCAAATTTTGTAACCGCTATCATATTATTACTTTGAATGGGGTTCCTATTTTCGCCACAGAATGTATTCTATTTGTTATTTACTTATGCAAAAAGTCTACATCCCAAATGCCTTTGCCTTGCGCGTTTTATTACTAGTACCTCAATCAATAAATATGCAATGTTCACAAAATTCATGAAATACATAGCTTGTACCCTACCAAGAAAGCGGGTGACTCATTTGGAGAAAATAAGTCTAGCCATTTATAAATTCTCTAAACTTCTTTTAATTGCACTTACCGCTATGTTGTCAATAGTAATTATTTCGCAAGTAATTAGCAGAAGCTTTTTAGGTTTTTCATTTGTGTGGTCTGAAGAGGTGGGAAGGTATTTGTTAATCTGGCTAACTTTCATTGGCGCAAGCACTGCATTGAGAGATGATGAATTAATTGGTTTAGATTTATTAGATTCTAGATTAAATTTTCGTAATAAAAAATTAATAAAGTTGCTTATACACATATCAATTTTATTTTTTCTCCTCTTTGTTGCTTATTATGGTACAAAAACAGTTTTTTCACCAGGAATACTTAATCAAACGGCCTCTACATTTGAATTCTCTATGGCTTACGTTTATCTGGCCATACCGGTTGCCACCTTAATTATGATCATTCACATTGTGACAGCCATTCAAAAGAATATAAAAGATGTGAGGAGGTATAAAGATTGCTAGGAATAACTTTACTAGTGTTTTTAATTCTCATAGTGATAGGTATGCCGGTAGCTTTTGTCCTTGGAATATCTGGTTTAACTTATATATTAATTAGTGGTCAGTATTCTTTTCTCATTAACATCCCACAGACACTAGTGGGTGGTATCAATAAATTTAGTTTATTAGCAATCCCTTTTTACATTCTTGTAGCTGAATTAATGAATGCAGGAGGCGTCACAAAGCATATTGTTAATTTTTTTCGAAAGTTAATTGGTCATTTTGTTGGCGGTTTATCTTATGTAAATATTGTAGTCAGCGCATTCCTGTCTTCCATTGTAGGTTCTGTTAATGCGGTAGCAGCTATTACTAGTACATCTATCGTTCCTGAAATGAGAAAAGATGGGTATGAAAATTCTAAAGCTTCTGCTTTATCAGCTGCTTCTGCCATTATGGGACCAATCATTCCTCCTAGTATGGTGTTGATCATTTTTGGTGTGTCTGCAAATACATCTGTTGGCGATTTATTTATAGCTGGAATTATACCTGGAATTATGTTAGCTGTTGCTTTCTTTGTTATTGCCTATATCTCCGCTCGAAAAAATTTAACTCTTGTAAAACATCCAAGACCTAAACTTTATGATTTATCTGGATCCTTTATTAAGGTGTTGCCTGCCTTAAGTATTCCTATGTTTATATTAATTGGAATTATAAAAGGAGTCTTTACACCAACAGAAGCTGGGGCTGTGGGTTGTTTAATTGCTTTAATCTTAGGGGTGTTTGTATATAAACAATTAACATGGTCCACTCTTCTAACAGTCTTGTTCAGAACTGGAACTACCACCGGAAGTCTGTTGATTATTATGAGTACAGCTTCTCTTTTTTCCTGGGTACTAGCTAGAGAAAGAATACCACAACAAATTGCAGATATTTTACTCTCCATCTCTGAAGAACATTGGGTGATCTTATTATTAATTAATATCTTTTTGCTTTTTGTTGGTTTGTTTTTGGATGCAGTTACAGCAATTATAATATTAGTACCAGTTTTCTTACCTGTTATATTAGAAATCGGAATTGACCCTATACACTTTGGAATTTTTATGACCTTGAATTTAGTAATTGGGTTAATAACTCCTCCTGTTGGTATATCACTATTTATTGTTTCAAGTATAACTAAAGTGTCCGTATATAAACTTTCAATAGCAGTTCTACCTTATGTTATTGCTTCTATTATTGTGTTACTTGTAATTGTTTACATTCCTGAATTATCAACTTGGTTGCCATCCCTCCTTAGGGATTAACCAACTATGAATCGCCTTCTTAGTATATTCACTCTGGACCTATTTTAGATCTTGTTTGTGCTCTTTCATCCGCTCATCACATGAAGACTTACAATAAATCACATATTCTTTTTCATAGCCTAGAAAGCTTTAACTGATTACCTTTTACTTTTCTACAAACATTTCAGATATCTGACGAAAAATTTTAACACTTCACTGATATTTACTTTAATCGTTTCACTAAGAATATCGTTCCCTAATTTTTAATTAAGGTGAATGAATTTCATAATTCATTTCTATATCATTATAAACGAACGTTATATTAATCCCCTTCGCTATTGTTTGATTTTAACTTCAGGCGGACGCTTTCACCCTCGGGGCACAATCGCAACCTCTAACTCCAACTCACGTGGTTCATTATCGTAGTGTCTTCTTTGTACCGGGCTTGATTTCATCCTCCTCGGCAGCAAGCTTCCTGTAGGGTCTTCAGCTCAAGCTTATCCCACAGGAGTCACCGCCTTCCGCTACAATCGATATAATGTTCGTTTTTTATAATCAAAATTTATGAAATTGGTTCAAAGTTTTTCCTTTCAAAAAAAATTATCTTAACTATCAAACTGCTGATATTTTTAGTGTACACAATTTATATACATACTTTGTCAAAGGGGGTGATCATAACATAGTGCTCTTACTTTATTTAAAGGTGGTGATTAAAGTATAAATCTTTAAAATTTATTAATTATTCTAAATAATTAGAAAGGATGATTTTTTACATGCATTTAAAAATCGTGTTCCGCCTATGTATCATTTTAGCTTTATCTATTCTTCTTTCTGCATGTGGACAGACTACAGATGACACTGCTAGTTCAGAAACACCATCAAGTCAGGATGAAAATGAAGCAAATAATGAAGAAGAACAGGAACAAGAAGAGGAAGGGAATAACGATAGTTTTCCTGAAAAAGAAATTACCATTATCGTGGGTAATTCTGCTGGTGGAAGTACTGACATGTCTGCACGATCAATTGTAGAACCTTTAGAAGAAGTATTAGAGGTGCCAGTAGTAGTAGAAAATGTAGAGGGTGCAGGTGGTAATATAGCTGCTGGACAAGTTTATAATGAAGAACCTGATGGACATACATTATTAACCATCCCGATTCCTTCTATGATTATTGGAGAACTGATCGCAGATGGAGATTTTAATACCTTAGATTTTGAACCAGTATTTAACATGTTTGGAGACACATCCAATGTAGTAATTGTTCCTCCTGATTCACCAATCGAAACGATTGATGATCTAATCGAAGCATCGGAATCACAAAATTTAAAGGCATCAGGCTCAGGTTTAGGAACCAATTCAGCTTTGGGAAGTATTTTTCTAGAGGAAATAGGTGTCAAACATGAATATGTGCCATTCGATGGTGGCTCTGAATCTGTTCAGCAAGTCGCAGGGGAACATGTCGATTTTGGTGTAGCGAGTCAAGTAGCCGCTGAATCTGCAGCTGAAGAAGGATTAGTTCGTGTTATTGCTACAACAGCTAATGAAAGGCTCAGCAGCTTTCCAGACGCTCCGACCCTAGTTGAAAGTGGTTTCGAAGATTTTGGATTTGAAATATTATATGGTTTTTGGGCACCACCAGAAACTCCAAATGATGTTATCGATACCTTATCAGAGGCGATGTTGGAAGCAAGTGAAAATCCAGCTTTCAGCGAAGCAGCAGAACGAGCTGGGTTTAATGAACAAATCTTAATGCCTGATGAATTTAAAGCACAACGTGATAAAACGTATGAAATGGTCGAAAAGCTGCAGGACAAATTTTCAACAGAATAGTACCCTATAAAATTAGAGCGGCTTCAGCAATTACTTGCATGAAGCTGCCCTAACAATAAGAGCAATAGGAGAAAATGACATTACGCAATTTATCAGCGAGTTGTGTTTCTCGTTATCATGCTATCTCCCCCCATTTCATTAACTATTTTAATGGTTACGATGTAATATTTGTTTTCCCCCTATTACTAAGGAAGAAATTGATTAATCGCGTATATCATCGATACCTTTGTAAAAAGATTTATTGTAATTGTGAGTTAGAGATATCCCCTTTAGCTAAATTTTTTATTAAGAGAGGAAACGAAAATGCCAAAAACAAAAACCAATACTAGTTTTCAAACTCATTTGAAAAAACTTGAAGAGAGAGGGCTTGTTCACCATATCTATAAAGAAATAAACAAAGATACAGAATTACATCCACTGGTAAGATGGCAATTTCGTGGTAATATTCCAGAAGCTGAAAGAAAAACTTTTGTTTTTCATAATGTTGTAGACAGTAACGGCCGTAAATATGATATTCCGGTTGTGGTTGGCGGTCTCTCTGTAAACCGGGAAGTATACAGTTTAGGAATGGGAGTTCCTGTTGAAAAAATAGGAGAAAAGTGGACAGAAGCTAAATCTAATCCTATTGCCCCTGTTAACGTAGATAGTGCTCCGTGTCAAGAGGTAGTGTACCAAGGGGATGAACTGGATGAAGATGGAAAAGGATTGGAACACCTTCCGGTTCCTATTTCCACACCAGGTTTTGATAATGCTCCTTATACTACTAATTCTATGTACGTATCGAAAGATCCTGAAAACGGGATTCAGAATCTGGGTACATATCGCGCCCAAATTAAAAGTTCTAGACGTCTTGGCATGAACCCATCGATTGAAATGGGACAGGGAATTTACCAACACTGGCTTAAATATAAGGAGATGGGAGAACCGATGCCAGCAGCATTAGTGATCGGTGGTCCACCAGCCGTTCCTTATTGTTCCGTACAAAAGCTGCCATATAATACCGACGAGTTTTCTGTGGCTGGAGCTTTGTTAGGGGAACCTTTAAAAGTAGTACAAGCGAAAACAGTGGACTTGCAAGTTCCAGCCGATGCAGAAATTGTGATTGAAGGGTATATACCTACCGATTCTCTGGAGCCAGAAGGTCCTTTTGGGGAATCCCATGGACATGTTAATCTTCAAGAGTTTAATCCCTATATGAACGTCACAGCTATTACTCGAAAAAAAGACGCTCATTTTGTATCCATTATCAGTCAAGTGACTCCAAGTGAAAGTAG
>NZ_VTOK01000006.1 GCF_009765375.1 Alteribacillus sp. YIM 98480 | reverse complement strand
AGTGGTCCTCACCAACGTATTGGCGAGGACCACTCTTTTTAATTACTGGGTTTTGTCCCAGCCTCTTTGTATTTTGAGGAAATTGCTTACATTCCAGTTACAAGATGTGAAATAAAACGAAGCTTCAACGTGCTAATATTAGGAGTCATTTTCAAGTATTTTATTTCCAAAAAATAAATAAATTGAAGGTCGTTTATCGATATTACTTGACATCAGCCTTGTACTATTAAGATAGAACGTTTATGATTAAAAACGTAGGTAATAATACATATTGAATTTTGGGAAAGGAAGGGAACGACATGGCAGCTAAGAACGTGGAAGAATTAGCCATTAACACTATCCGTACACTATCTATTGACAGTATTGAAAAGGCCAGTTCCGGTCATCCGGGATTACCGATGGGCGCTGCTCCTATGGCCTATACATTGTGGAGTAAGTTTATGAAACATAATCCAGGGAATCCGGACTGGTTTGACCGAGATCGATTTGTATTATCAGCGGGGCACGGTTCCATGCTTTTATACAGTCTCCTTCATTTAAGCGGGTATGATTTATCACTGGATGAATTAAAAAATTTTAGACAGTGGAATAGTAAGACTCCAGGACATCCTGAATATGGAGACACACCTGGTGTGGAAGCTACAACAGGACCGCTTGGACAAGGATTGGCGATGGCCACAGGAATGGCAATGGCAGAACGTCATTTAGCTGCTGTTTATAATAAGGATGATATTAACGTAGTAGATCATAACACGTATGTTTTATGCGGTGATGGAGATTTGATGGAAGGGGTATCCTCTGAATCTGCATCATTAGCTGGCCACTTGAAATTAGGAAAGTTAATTGTACTCTATGATTCAAACGATATTTCTCTTGATGGAGATCTGCATCAATCTTTCTCCGAAGATGTAATGACACGATATGAAGCTTATGGTTGGCACACAATTCTTGTAAAAGATGGAAATGATCTTGATGCAATCGAAAGCGCTATCGAAGAAGCGAGAAACTCGGATCGTCCCTCTCTCATTGAAGTAAAAACAGAGATTGGATTTGGCTCTCCGAACAAAGGCGGTACAAATGCAGCTCATGGTGCTCCGCTAGGTGAGGATGAAGTAACACTAGCCAAAGGGACGTATAAGTGGGATTTTGAAGAAGAATTTCATGTGCCTGCTGAAGTGACAGAACATTTTGCTGAAGGCAAAGCAGAAGGTGCACGAAAGGAACAAGAATGGAACGACAAGGTAACAACATATAAAGAAAAATATCCCGAACTTGCTGAACAATTTATTCGTGCTATAAAAGGAGAGCTCCCGGCAAACTGGGAAAAAGAACTGCCTGTATACAATGATGAAAAACTTGCTACAAGAGCAGCTTCCGGAGAAGCGCTACAAAAAATATCAAAAGCGGTTCCCTCTTTGTTTGGCGGCTCAGCTGATCTTGCTTCTTCTAATAAAACATTAATTAAAGAAGAATCAGATTTCAGCCGTGATAATTATAAAGGGAGAAATGTATGGTTTGGAGTGCGTGAATTTGCGATGGCTGCTGCCGGAAACGGTTTAAAACTTCATGGAGGCGTACATCCTTACGTTTCAACCTTTCTCGTATTTTCGGACTATTTGCGCCCGGCTCTTCGCCTAAGTTCTCTCATGAAGCTGCCGTTAACTTATGTGTTCACTCACGACAGCATTGCTGTTGGGGAAGACGGCCCAACTCATGAGCCTATTGAGCAAATATCTTCTTTAAGAGCAGTTCCTAATTTAAATGTTATTCGTCCGGCTGATGGAAATGAAACAACGGCTGCATGGAAAGCTGCTCTTCAAAGTGAAAATACACCAACCGCACTTGTATTAACTCGACAAGGTCTCCCAACACTTCCAGGTACTGTTGAAAAAGCAGAAGAAGGAGTGCAAAAAGGAGCATATGTTCTTTCAGAATCTTCCAAGCGTCCGGATATACTTCTCCTCGCTACAGGTTCTGAAGTATCTCTAGCCATAGAAGCAAAAGATGAGCTGGAAAAGGATGGAATACAAGCAAATGTCATAAGTATGCCAAACTGGAAAGCTTTTGATGAACAAGACACAACGTATCAAGAACAAATTCTTCCACAAGGCGTTCCTGCTCTTGCATTAGAAATGGGGGCTTCCCATGGATGGCATAAGTATGTAGGTTATCATGGGGCGGTTTTAGGCATTGATCGATTTGGTGCTTCTGCTCCTGGAGATAAAATTGTGCAGGAATACGGTTTTACAGTGGAAAATGCTGTAGCTAAAGCAAAATCTTTGTTGGATTCAAAATAATCCTGGCGCCTCGTAAAAGGGTAATCAAATAATTGCTCCTTTTTCGGGGCTTTTTCTACTTTTTTAGGTATAAAGATATAAAGGTGTTATTCATTTACCTCTAACTATGTTCTCGATATTTCATTCGACAAAATCAGTATTAATTATTTTCAGAAAATGACAGGACTTTTACTTATGATGAGGTATCATATAATAAAAGCAGTGAAGGGGGAGAAATCATGACAACCCGGTTTCAAATGGTCATTATTACAAAAGAAGTAGCGATGCAATATTATCAATCTGAAAACAAGTTGTTTCGTTTGTTTCTTGATTATGAGCGTGCTTACGAGTGGGCTCGTCCTGTTTTAGAAAAACAAATACGTTATATTACGGAGGCCATCTTACCTGCTCACTGGAATGACTCCCTGTCATGTCAACTGCACAACATTGGGTATAAAGAAGAGAAAGCCGAAACAGGTTATTTATATTTTTCAGAAAAGTCAAAAAGTAAACTATTTGTTGATGACAGATTTGTTTATTTTACTCACTCAGGTTCTCCTAAAGTCGAATGGGAAGTCTTTGACTGTTTAAAAAGCTTGTCACCGTATTTATTTGCTGTCAATTTTGAAAAAGAAACGTACGGCTGGTTAAAACCCTTAAAAGTGTTTTCCGTTTTATAAGTTTTTGTAAAACTTCGTCTCTAATTTTGCTCTTTCTATTTTTATGAAATTCCGTATTTTCAGCCGCCTCTATAAAGAAATTTTCTTCACCTCTTTTAATGGCACAGGGGATACGTTATAATTATATAGGTTAAACGTGGCAATTATTACAGAATATTTGTTTTAATGGCTTTAGAAGGAGGAAATTAGAGGATGGACTGGCTTTGGTTTGTACTCGTCGGTGTGCTTTGTCTATTGGCGGGTGCTGCATTAGGATTTTTTATTGCTCGAAAAACTATGATGAACTATTTGAAGAAAAACCCGCCAATAAACGAGCAAATGCTCCGGGTAATGATGATGCAAATGGGACAAAACCCTTCTCAAAAGAAAATAAATCAGATGATGAAAGCAATGCAGAAGCAACAAGATAAAAAGTAATCAAGAGGCTGTTTCAAAGGGAACTGTGAACGTATAGAGTTTCACATGCCGTTTTGAAGCAGTCTTTTGTTTTGGAAAAATGTATTATTGATTAATATTCGAATTCAAAAGGTTTAAACCTGTTTGCATGAATTCTCTCACTCGTTGTATCATAGTAGTAATGTTTTTTTAATGAGCGTCCCTGTGATCACAGCATATGATATCAAGCAGGGAGGGGAGTTGGAAAGAATGAACACCATGTTAATAATTACTACCTTCGGCGCCGCAATGATGGCAGCTATAGCCATTTTTATTCGAATGAAAGCAATAAAAAAGCCGGCAACAGCAAAAAAAATAATTTTACCGCCATTGTTCATGTCTACTGGTTTTTTAATGTTTTTATATGAACCAACCCATATTACGATATCACAAACGATAGAAGCTTTATCGGTTGGTCTAATATTTTCACTGCTCCTAATAAAAACGTCAAGTTTTGAAATTAGAGATCAACATATCTATATGAAACGCTCTAAAGCGTTTGTCTTTATTTTATTCGGTTTATTAATTGCACGAATCATTTTTAAACTATTGATTGGTGATGCTATAAACATAGAAGAATTAGGAGCAATGTTTTTTATTCTTGCTTATGGCATGATTATTCCATGGCGGATATTTATGCTTATTGCCTATAAAAAAATGGAAAGACAAATGCGGTTAGAAGAAAAATCCACAGCTGTGGCTTTTCGGTCATAACGTTGATCGAAAAGAAACGGGCTGTCTGCGTAATTACACGCGGACAGCCCTCTTTTTTAAAGGTAAGAAATTATAAAGATTTGGGCGTTTTACATGTCTAGCTTCAGCGCCCAGCCGCTCAGGCGCACATGATAAAGAGGAACTTTTGCTAAAACCGCGAACGTCCTGTCGCAACGCAAAAGTCAACACCTCCTGTGCAAGCCCGTTCAACGTTGTCACAGGACGTACTTCCACACAATGTGGTGACTTCTACGTTGCACACTGGTCGCCAAAAACGCCACGTCCTGTGGCATTGGCGACATTAGCACATCCTATGCGTCGACGTGTGCGATCTTAGTAGAAGTTCATTTAAATGAGCTGAACGTACTATGTCTTCCCTTTCGACTCCGGACCCTGTGCGAAACCTCCAGAACCTGCCGCGGCTGACCAGGATGCTTGCGCTTTTCTTAGGCGCCTGCTTTCACTTCCACCCTTCATTAGAAGCTTTTTGGCTTGTTTTACGAAAATAAATGTTCATAGGGAGAAACATCTATATCCTTTTCATTTAGTTTTTTTCGTAAAAATTTGTGATCTCTTTTGGGGGTAGCGATTATGTAACCACGGATTAAAAGGTCCTCATCAATTTGGTTTGCGTCTTCTTGTAACGCAAGTTCCCCGATCTTTCCAGCAATTTTTTCTCTGGCTGTATCTCTGAACAGTTCCGGGACAGGTTCTACCAACTCTTCTAGCAGATCCTTTTTTTCCTGCGGCCACAAATGAATCGTTTTTTCGAGGTAGTAATCCTGCCAGTCTAAAATAGATTTCCCGTCTTCTTTTGGAAATCTTTTTAAAAACTTGCGAAACATAAAATAACCGCCGATAAACATAACGACCGTAAGAAAAACCGACCAGAAAACAATAAACCACATAAATATATCGGAAGGCATCCGATTCACCTCATTTGCTGAATCTCATCGATATTTTATCATAGAAATCACAAAAAAGCAGGAGAAGATATAGATTTCATATCTTTCACAATATCAAAATGAAGGCTGATTTGGTATACTTCCAATGGAAGGAGAGAAAGACATGTGGTTAGAAATTAGCAGTTTTATTATTCATTGGCTGATGGCTTTAGCTTTTTTTATGCTGATTCCCTTACCCTTTTTCTTAAAAGGGATGCAAGGAGAGAATCTCCTATTCATTAAGAAACTGTACCGTCCAATCATGCATTTCGCTCACGTTGGACTAATCGGCTCTATTATTACCGGAATTTTTCTTATACAAAACGGGTTATCGTGGTGGCTTATTGTTGTTTTCGTACTTTGGCTCACCATCGGGGCTCTTTTAGGAGTAACTGCCAAAAACCTTCGTCTATCCATGGGAAATAACAATAAAGATCGTTCTGTATTAACATTCAGTTCCATGCTTACTGTGACTATAATAGGAATGTTTATATTGAAGTTTGCCAATTGGTTTTAATGTGAATGGTACATACTAATTATTGTCGTAAGAAAGGATGTACGAAAACGATGGCCAAAAAAGATGTGAACGATTATATAGAACAAGGGATCTACGGACCAAAAGAAACAAATCCAGAGGAAAAACGAAGATTTCTAGGTACGTACAGAGAACGTGTGCTTCTAGCCCTTACCAAAAAACAAGTGATGGAAAAAGGTACGTATCCAGAAATAGAAGAAGCGCTACAAAACCATGCGGATGCTTTGATGATCGTGAATGGAAAATTAGCATATACGGCATTGTCTCCTTACACTAAAATGGCTGCTCATTATGGTGTTCACGCTAAGCGAGTAACAAATATGGATAAGAAAACGGATATTGGTCTTGTGCTCGCTAAAGAGTACCCTGTAAATAAAGAAAGGATTTTTATTGAGAAACAAAACAATAATCAAGATGGGAAAGAAGAAAAAAAGCCTTGGTGGAAAAAAATATTCAGTTTGACCTAAAACCGGTGGTTACTCCATCGGTTTTTATATATAAGAAATTATAAATAGTTGGCGTTTTTGATGTCTAGCTTCAGCGCCCAGCCGCTCAGGCGCACACGATAAAGAGGAATTTTTGCTAAAACCGCGAACGTCTTGTCGCAACGCAAAAGTCAACACCTCCTGTGCAAGCCCGTTCAGCGTTGTCACAGGACGTACTTCCACACGGGTGGTGACTTCTACGTTGCACACTCGTCGCCAAAAACGCCACGTCCTGTGGCATTGGCGACATTAGCACATCTAATGCGTCGACGTGTGCGATCTTAGTAGAAGTTCATTAAAATGAGCTGAACGTCTTATGTCTTCCCTTTCGACTCCGGGCCGCAGGCGACCCTGCGCGAAAGCTCCAGAACCTGTCGTGGCTGACCAGGGCGCTTGCGCTTTTCTTATTACTTAGGAAATTAGAAAATAGGAATCAGCTGCTTAACATAGTGGAAAGCCAAGTTTTTCTAATTACCTTCCTATGGAATAATGCATTTGCTATATACAAAAACTACCTTGTAGAAATGGGTTACTTTTCCAAGGGAGTGATTTCATGAAAGCGAATGACTATCCTAAGGCTCAAGGGTTATATGATCCTGCAAACGAGCATGAAGCTTGCGGGATTGGTATGATTGCGAACATAAACGGGAGAAAATCACATGATATCGTTCAGAATGCAATTACGATACTTTGCAACCTTGAACATCGAGGCGGACAATCTGCTGATATCAGTACAGGTGATGGAGCTGGAATATTAACGCAGATTCCACATTCCTTTTTCAAACAAGCCTGTGAAAAACTCGATATCGAACTCCCTTCAAAAGGAAGTTATGGGATAGGGATGGTGTTTTTGCCGCAAAAACCAGAAGAGCGAAAAAAATGCGAGCAAATAGTCGAAAGAATTATTAACAAGGAAGGTCTTACATTTCTAGGATGGCGAACGGTGCCTGTTAACGACTCTTTTGTTGGCGACCATGCAAAGAAGTCAAAACCCTTTATCCGTCAAGTTTTTATTGCTCCTAAAACGGATTCAAACGATAGAATGGAATTTGAAAGACAGTTATATATTATTCGGAAACGGTCTGAAAAAGAAACCGGCAATATAGAAGGGACATTTTATATATGCAGTTTATCGAGCACTACTATTGTTTATAAAGGTATGTTAATACCAGAACAACTTGATTCTTTCTATATTGATTTAAATCATCCCGATTTCAAATCAGCATTGGCTCTCGTTCATTCTCGCTTTAGTACGAATACATTCCCTAGCTGGGAACGCTCTCACCCAAACCGTTTAACGATACACAACGGAGAATTTAATACACTTCGCGGTAATGTAAACTGGATGCGGGCAAGGGAAAAGTTTTGCCATTCTGAAGCGTTTAATAGTTCGAGATTAGAAAAAGTATTACCTGTTATCGACACAAATGGAAGTGATTCTTCTATGTTTGATAATTGTTTTGAATTTCTGCACTTGTCTGGTCGTTCTCTCGCTCATACAGCTATGATGATGATACCAGAACCCTGGGTTAACGATGAACGAATGAGCGCTGCAAAAAGATCCTTTTATGAATATCACAGCTGTTTAATGGAACCGTGGGACGGCCCTGCTGCGGTAGTGTATACAGATGGAAAACAAATAGGTGCATGTCTAGACAGAAATGGTTTAAGACCAGCGAGGTATTATGTCACAAAAGACGGTATGATAGTGTTCGGTTCAGAAGTCGGAGTACTCGATATATACCCGGAAGAAATTGAGTACAAAGAAAGGCTTCATCCAGGAAAAATGCTGCTTGTCGATATAGAAGAAGGGAAGATTATTAGTGATGATGAGCTGAAACATACGATTGCTTTAGAAGAACCATATGAGAAATGGGTGGATGAACATATGGTTAGTCTTGAAGAATTGTCTGAGCTAAATACAGAGGAGTCTGTAACAGCGGAGGAACTAATAACGCTTCAGCAAGCATTTGGGTATACGACAGAAGAACTGAATAAAATATTAAAACCGATGATAACGGATAAAAAAGATCCGGTTGGTTCTATGGGATATGATTCTCCGCTTGCAGTTTTATCCAAACGTCCCCAGCTTTTGTACAATTATTTTAAACAACTGTTTGCACAAGTCACGAATCCACCGCTTGATGCAATCAGAGAAAAAGTAATTACGGCTGTGGAAACGACAATTGGTCCTGAGGGAAATCTAGTTCAACCAAAGCCTGAAAGCTGTAAAAAAATACGTTTGGAGAAGCCTGTTTTGACAAGTACTCAATTAGAAAAACTTCGCTTAAATACGTATGAAGAATTTCAAACAAAAACGTTGTCGATTTTATTTAGTGTTAAGAAAAAAGAAAATGAATTAGAAAATAGATTAGACGTGTTATTTAAAGAAGCCGAGCAAGCTATTGAAAATGGCGTGACATTATTAATATTATCCGATCGCGGGGTAGACGTTGACAATGCAGCACTTCCTGCTTTACTAGCGGTATCTGGTTTGCATCACCATTTAATACGGAAAGGATTACGAACAAAAGTCAGTATTCTGCTAGATTCGGCGGAACCTAGAGAGGTTCATCATTTTGCAATGCTGCTCGGCTACGGAGCTGAAGCAATTCATCCTTATCTTGCATATGAATCTATACGTCAGCTGATTAAGCAAGGAGATCTTCGGCAAATCGATGAACAAAAAGCCATTAAAACATATGTGGAAGCTGCAGTGGATGGAGTGGTGAAAATACTCTCTAAAATGGGAATTTCCACCATTCAAAGCTATCGCGGGGCCCAAATTTTTGAAGCAGTTGGTATTCATACGGATGTTATCGATAAATATTTTACACGAACAGCTTCGAGATTAGGCGGAATAGGTTTAGATATAATTGAAAAAGAGGTATTAATGAGGCATAAAAAAGCTTTTCGAATAAACAGAGGGACGCCAACTTTAGAATCAGGCGACGAATTTCAATGGCGAAAACATGGCGAAGATCACCAATATAACCCGCAAACGATCCATCTGCTTCAGCAGGCGTGCCGGAACAATAACTATGAGCTCTTCAAAAAGTATTCTCACTTATTGACGGATTCAACCAACCATCTGCAATCGTTAAGAGGTTTATTGACATTAAAAAAAAGAAAACCAATTCCAATCGAAGAAGTCGAGCCCATTGAAAAAATTGTAGCACGTTTTAAAACAGGAGCAATGTCTTATGGTTCCATAAGCGAAGAAGCTCATGAAGCGTTAGCTATTGCAATGAACCGGATTGGCGGACGAAGCAATTCAGGAGAAGGTGGAGAAGAGGAATCGCGATTTACAAAAGACTCGAATGGAGATTGGCGGCGCAGCTCGATTAAGCAAGTAGCTTCAGGCCGTTTTGGGGTGAATAGTCACTATTTGTCTAACGCCGATGAAATTCAAATTAAAATTGCTCAAGGTGCTAAACCAGGGGAAGGAGGTCATTTGCCAGGAAAAAAGGTATACCCTTGGATCGCAGAAGTTAGAAGATCTACGCCAGGTGTGGCTTTGATCTCACCGCCTCCGCATCACGATATTTATTCCATTGAGGATTTAGCTGAATTAATTCATAACTTAAAAAATGCAAATCCTAAAGCCCGTGTTAGTGTGAAACTTGTTTCTGCTGTAGGGGTAGGGACAATAGCTGCAGGTGTAGCAAAGGGAAGAGCAGACCTCGTTTTAATCAGCGGATATGACGGAGGCACCGGAGCAGCTCCGCGCACCAGCATCAAGCACACCGGGCTCCCTTGGGAAATTGGTTTAGCGGAAACCCACCAAACACTATTGATGAACCGCCTTAGAGATCGGATCGTTGTAGAAACCGACGGCAAAATGATGACTGGTCGAGACGTGGTTGTAGCTGCCTTACTCGGAGCTGAAGAGTTTGGGTTTTCTACCGCACCGTTGGTTGTACTCGGTTGTGTCATGATGAGAGTTTGTCATTTAGACACTTGTCCTGTAGGAGTTGCAACGCAAGACCCTGAATTAAGAAGAAAATTTACAGGCAGTCCAGGCCACGTCGTGAATTTTATGGAATTTGTTGCGCAAGAAGTGCGGGAATGGATGGCTGAACTTGGGTTTCGAACGATAAATGAAATGATTGGACGGACCGATGTATTAGAAGCTGATGAACAAGCTTTATCCCACTGGAAATCACGAGGAATAAATTTGGATGCGCTTCTGTATCAACCTGACGTTCCTGAGCATGTCAGCCGCTACAGCATGATAGAGCAGGTTCACGGTCTTGATAAAACGTTAGACCAGCAAGAACTTATTCCGATGTGTAACCAAGCAATCGAAGAGAAAAAATCAGTAAAAGCGACCGTCTCTATTCGGAATATTAATCGTGTAGCAGGGACTATGTTAGGAAATGAAATCACTAAACGATACGGGCGGAACGGCTTGCCTGAAGATACGATACATTTAACATGTAAAGGGTCGGCTGGACAGAGTTTTGGTGCGTTCATTCCTCCTGGAATTACAATGAGACTAATAGGTGATGCCAATGATTATGTAGGCAAAGGACTTTCAGGCGGTAAATTAATTATCCATCCTTCAAAAAAATCAACCTTTCCTGCTGAAGAAAATATTATTGCCGGCAATGTTTGTTTTTATGGATCAATTTCTGGAGAAGCTTATCTCAGCGGTATAGCCGGCGAACGTTTTTGTGTTAGAAACAGCGGAGCCGAAGTAGTCGTTGAAGGAATTGGTGATCATGGTTGTGAGTACATGACAGGAGGAAAAGTCATTGTTTTAGGAGCCACCGGAAAAAATTTTGCAGCTGGCATGTCAGGAGGAATTGCCTATGTGCTTGATGAAGATTCTTTCTTTCATGAAAAATGCAATCAGGAACAAGTACTTCTACAGCATGTAACGGATCAAGATGAAGAAAAAGACATATACATGCTGATCAAAAAACATGTTCAGTATACAAACAGCACGAAAGCTCAATACGTGCTTGATAATTGGAAACATCTATTGTCTTCTCTTGTTAAAGTCATTCCAAAAGATTATTTAGAAATGCAAACAAGACTGCAAAAGCTGGAAGCAGAAGGAATGACAAAACAAGAGGCAGCGATTACCGCCTTTAACGAAAGTAAAAAGGCGGTAGAAGAAATAAAAGAACCGATGGAACTGGAGGGATAGACGATGGGTAAGCCAACTGGTTTTATGGAGTATCAACGTCAAACTTGGCCAGAACGTCATCCGGCAGATCGGGTGAAAGATTGGCACGATTATACATTACCGATGGCAGAGGAAGAAGCAAAAATACAAGGAGCTCGTTGTATGGATTGTGGTATTCCCACCTGTCATATGGGAACAAATATAAATGGAATGACAACTGGCTGTCCCGTTTATCACCTCATCCCTGAATGGAATGACCTCGTTTATCAAGGCCAGTGGAAAGAAGCTTTAGAGCGAGAACACAAAATGAATAATTTTCCAGAGTTTACGGGTATGGCTTGTCCTGCTCCATGTGAAGGAGCATGTGTACTTGGAATTAACGAGCCACCGGTTGCGATAAGATCGATAGAACGCGCGATTATTGAAAAGGGATTTGAAGAAGGGTGGGTCAAACCGGAACCGCCTTCACATCGGACCGGGAAAAAAGCGGCTGTAGTTGGATCAGGCCCAGCAGGTCTAGCTTGTGCTGCTCAGCTGAATAAAGCCGGTCATGATGTTACTGTTTTTGAAAGAAATGACCGTATAGGGGGTCTTTTAACATACGGTATACCTGAAATGAAACTCTCTTATAGTGTAGTGGAACGCCGAGTTGATTTATTAAAACAAGAAGGTATTACGTTTATTACGAACACAGAGGTAGGAAAAGATTATCCTGTTTCTAAACTTCAAACAGAGTTTAATGCGGTTATCCTTTGCGGTGGTGCTTCACAACATCGTGATTTAACAATTGAAGGCCGGGACTTAAAAGGAATTCACTTAGCGATGGACTTTTTGCATGCCAATACAAAAAGTTTATTGGATACAAAGCTAGAGGACGGTCAATATATTTCAGCAAAAGGAAAAGATGTGATTGTTATTGGAGGAGGAGACACAGGAACGGATTGTCTTGCCACATCAATAAGACATCAATGTAAATCCTTAACGCAATTTGATATTCATGGCAAAAAACAAACAGATCGTCCAGATTATAATCCATGGCCGCAATGGCCGATTATCCACCGGGTAGAATACGGACAAAAAGAAGCAGCCACTGTCTTTGGAGAAGACCCGCGTGCTTATATGGTGCAAACGACTAAGTTTGTCGGAGACGAAAATGGCCGCGTAAAAGAAGTCCATACAATAAATGTAGAGGAAAAAATCGATAATAATGGAAACAAAAAAAGAATAGAAGTACCTGGGACTGAAAAAATATGGCCGGCTCAACTTGTTCTTTTAGCTATAGGCTTTAGCGGGCCAGAACAAAGCTTAATTCAATCTCTTGGAATTAATACGAATGAAAGGTCAAATGTAAAGGCGGAATATGGTAACTATCGCACGAATGTAAAAGGGGTTTTTGCAGCAGGTGATATGAGACGCGGGCAAAGTTTAATTGTATGGGCGATCAATGAAGGAAGAGAAGCAGCCAGAGAATGTGATCGCTATTTAATGGGTACAACAGAGCTGCCATAGTATAAAAGGACCTATTCACTAAGATTGGTGAATGGTCCCTTTTTTCACTTTAGAAATGTTTACCTTTGTTAAAGGATGAAAGTATTAGAAAAACTACGGCTTCGTTCCGACATTTGAATTTGGCAGTAAGGCAAGTTTTTCTAATTTACTCGTTATGTTTCTATTTGGGTTTCACTTTCTGTATCTAAATCATATGCACGGTGGAGTATTTTTACGGATTGTTTGCCGTTTTCGAGCGGAACAAGACAGGAGACTTTAATCTCTGATGTTGTAATCATTTTCATACGAATGTCGTTGTTGTTTAATACGTTAAACATTTTAGCTGCTACCCCGGTGTTAGTAATCATGCCCGCTCCGATAATAGAAACTTTAGCAACATCTTTTTCGAAAAAGGCGCGGCGAAAGCTTAAATTTTCTTTCTGTTTTTCAATAATTTCCATAGCGCGTTCGGCTTCTTCTTTACCAACTGTAAAGGCTAGATGAAAGGTTTCTGCTCCATGTTCACTTAACACGATCATATCAACGTTAATATTGGCCTGTGCAAGGGAGTCAAACACTTTAGACATTGCCCCAATTTCATTTCGTATATCCAATACCTCTATTTTGCTCACATCTTCATCGTATGCAACTCCACTAACAACGATTTCCTTTTCCAACGTGTTTTCCTCCTTTACATACGTTCCTTCTTTGTCTGAAAAACTAGATCGAACTAGCAAATTTACTCCGTGAACTTTGGCTAATTCAACGGCTCTAGGATGGAGAACAGAAGCACCTAATACCGCCATTTCTAACATTTCATCGAACGAAATGGTGGAGAGCTTTTTGGCGTATGGTACGATTCTAGGATCCGTGCTATAGATACCGTCCACATCTGTGTTTATTTCACAACGATCGGCCTTTAATGCAGCAGCTACTGCTACTGCTGTTGTATCAGAACCTCCTCTTCCTAACGTTGCGATTTCTTTTTCATTCGTCATTCCTTGAAAACCCGCTACAATGACGACTTTTCCTTCATCAATTGATTCTTGTATTCGCTCTGATTCTATATTAATGATTCGGGCATTACCAAAATGAGGTTCTGTGGCTATTCCAGCCTGCCAGCCTGTATAAGAGATGGATGGCACATTCATTTCCTGCAGAGAAGCTGATAATAAAGCAATTGACACTTGTTCTCCGGTTGTTAATATCATATCCATTTCACGACGAGGCGGAGCATCTGTTACTTCATACATTAAAGATACCAATTTGTCTGTTTGGTCTCCCATTGCAGAAACGACGACGATAACTTTATCACCTTCCTCTACTGTTTTTTTTACACGTTCTGCCACTTTTTTTATTTTTGACACATCTCCAACAGATGTTCCGCCATATTTTTGCACGACAATTCCCATGATCGTTACCCACCTTTAAGTTTATGTAGAAATTTCAATAATTGGAGTAAGGTTGTACTAATAAGTGTTTGTTTTTTTACGGATATTAATCAATATAAATAAATTTTTTGGGGGAGATGACACTGACTTCGATTAAAACTCACACGTTTCGCCATCCTAATATTAATGACGGTAAAAAAGTTTGGGAGCTCGTTCGAGAAATAGATGTATTGGATTTAAATTCATCTTATTACTACTTAATTTTGTGTGAGTATTTTTCCAATACGTGCATGATAGCAGAGAACGAGGGAGAAATCGTTGGTTTTGTTTCTGGATTTCGTCATCCTGAACATCACGATATTTTGTTTGTTTGGCAAGTAGCTGTTGCTGAATCAGAGCGGGGAGAAGGTCTTGCCACAACCTTGATCCAAAAGCTTCTAAAAAGCGATGAATGTTCGGATATTAAAGCTATTCAAACAACAATTTCACCTTCCAATAAAGCATCCCTAGCTCTTTTTCGAAAACTTTCGGAACAGCTCGGAGCAAACATGGTGAAAACACTGCGGTTTTCTCCGGACGCCTTTCCAGGCAATGAGCATGAAGCGGAACAAACGTATGAGATTAGCCCTATTTTGCGAAATAGAAAAGAGGAGGAATAAATCTTGGCGATAAATATTAATACAGATTTGAATATTTTTAATGAACATGAATCTGAAGTTCGCAGCTATTGCCGCAGCTTCCCAACCATTTTTTCGAAAGCCCAAGGAGAGTTTCTATGGGATAAAGACGGCAATGAGTTTATAGATTTTTTTGCAGGTGCTGGAGCATTAAATTACGGTCATAACCATCCTAAAATGAAAGAAAAGCTTTTAGAATATGTGCAAAAAGATGGAGTTACCCACGGACTGGATATGGCAACAGAAGCAAAGGAAGACTTTATTAAACAGCTTCAATCGATCGTTCTTAAACCTCGGAATATGGCATATAAAGTGATGTTTCCAGGACCGACGGGAACGAATGCGGTAGAAGGCGCGTTAAAATTAGCACGGAAAATAACAGGACGCACAACGATAATGAGTTTCACTAATGCCTTTCACGGTATGACCTTAGGGGCCCTTTCTATAACCGGCAACGAATTTAAACGTCATGGGGCAGGGATTCCACTGCATAACGCGGTTGTCATGCCATATGATAACTTTTTAAAAGATGGGTCAGATTCGACCAAATATCTTGAACAGTTTTTAGCGGATAATGGCAGCGGCGTCTCAAAACCAGCTGCGATTATTTTAGAAACTGTACAAGGAGAAGGCGGTATTAATGTTGCTAGTTTTGATTGGCTTAAACGAGTCGAAGAAATTTGCCGGAAATTTGACATCTTTTTAATTGTTGATGATATACAAGCCGGAGTAGGTCGAACCGGAACGTTCTTTAGTTTTGAACCAGCCGGAATTAAGCCGGATATCATCTGTTTGTCTAAATCAATCGGTGGATACGGCCTTCCATTTGCTATTACGTTAATGAAACCTGAACATGACATTTGGGAACCAGGGGAGCATAATGGAACGTTTCGAGGAAACAATTTAGCGTTCGTAACAGCTTCAGAAGCTTTACATTTCTGGGAAGATGACACGTTATCTAAAGAAGTAGAACGCAAAGGTGACATCGTTCAAGCACGATTAGAGAAATTAGTTGAGCATCATCCAGAACTGAATGGAGAAGTACGTGGAAGAGGGCTAATGAAAGGATTAGCCTGTCACGTGGAGGGAATGGGAAGTGACATTTGCTGCAGCGCATTTGAAAAAGGATTAATATTAGAAACAGCAGGTATTGATGATGAAGTGGTAAAAGTAATGCCGCCATTAAATATTAAAGAGGAAACCTTAGAAAAAGGACTAGACATTTTGGAAGAAAGTGTTAAAACGGTCTTAAAAAAATAACAAAAGGAAAGGCATTCATGGAACGCTCCATGAATGCTTTTTTCCAACACGCTTTATTCCGGCACATCTTCATACCAGCAATCGCTGTCTTCCCAAGCGTTTTTCACATTACAGGCTTCACTTAAAGATGCTTCTGAGTTAAATGATGAAGAAGCAGTTGTACTTGGCGTATTATCTTCCTGTACAGCTTCTTTTAACATTTGAAGAATAGGTTCGTATTCTGCTTTTGTATTATCTTGTTCAAGCGAGCGCAAAAAACCTTCTAACATAACTTTTTCTTTCTGTGTTTGTGTTGAAATATGCAAGAATCTGATCCCTCCTTTGTCTCATACTTAGAAAAAAATAAGTTTTTATAGTTAACAGTACAAGCAAAACTACGGCACTCAACGTACAATGGTGTGATATTTAGTAGTAGAAGTTCTGTTACCTTTTAATGCGGTTTCCACTACATGGCACAAGCTAAGTTTTCTAGTATACAAACTGTCTAACAGATATACGCTTGTGTTTTTCTTATTATTTGTGTTTAGCCGGTATACATGCATGTTAGCGAGTTGATTATTTTAGGAAAAAGAGTATTTTATTCCAAATTAATTGATTTTTAAATAAAAATCTATCAAATAAGCATAGGTAAAAGAAGGCTGATTTGACATTCTTTTTTAAAAGGTAAGAAATTATAAATAGTTGGCGTTTTTGATGTCTAGCTTCAGCGCCCAGCCGCATAGGCGCACACGATAAAGAGGAACTTTTGCTAAAACCGCGACCGTCCTGTCGCAACGCAAAAGTCAACACCTCCAGTGCAAGCCAGTTCAGCGTTGTCACAGGACGTACTTCCACACAATGTGGTGACTTCTACGTTGCACACTCGTCGCCAAAAACGCCATATCCTGTGGCATTGGCGACATTCGCACATTCTATGCGTCGACGTGTGCGATCTTAGTAGAAGTTCATTAAAATGAGCTGAACGTCTTATGTCTTCCCTTTCGACTCCGGGCCGCAGGCGACCCTGCGCGAAAGCTCCAGAACCTGTCGTGGCTGACCAGGGCATTTACGCTTTTCTTAGCGATTCTATTAATAGTTGAAAGTCTTATTTTCAATATTCGCTCTACTTTCTGCCATATATACCCTTACTCTTTTTATATTTATGAATAAACTGATAAGGTAATAGATTCAGTGATAAAAAGAGGGGGGAGTATGAAAATTGAAAATAAGCGGGAGAAATAAATGGAAATTGTACCTTGCGATGAAGAGAAATAAAGAGCTAAGGCCTTATCTCGTTCACACGAAAAAGTGGAATAAAAAAAATTTTGAGAAAATGTTATCTAAAAACAAATCTATTGTTGTAAAACCAAACAAAGGATTGAAGGCAAAAAATATTTATTTCATATTCAAACGAAAATCAGGTAGTTATGTTGTTCAACTAAACGAAAATAAAATTTACTTTTCATCACGTCAAAGAGTATACGCATATATGAAAAAAAGAATTAACAATACCTCCTATATTATTCAAAAACGTATTGAAATGGCTAAAATAGACGGACGACCCTTTGATATCCGGGTCATTTTGCAAAGAAAATCTGCGACTTTACCATGGGATGCAACGGCTCATAAAGTAAGGGTAGCAAGAAAAGGAAGAATGGTAACTAATGCCAGTAAGGGCGGGAATATTTTAACTTTTGAAGAGGCCATGGACCAAAGTAATATTCCAAATGAAAAAAAGGGATATTTGTTAGAGCACATTAAAGATGTTTCTATTCTAGCAGCAAACGCATTAAATCCTTATTATCCAAAAAAACGTCTTTATGGGATAGATATTGGAATAAAAAAGGATGGATCGCTTCATATTTTTGAGATCAACCGTAAACCTTCTTTAAAGGGATTTACTAATAGTCAGCAACACCTGCTTAAGGAGTATAAAGAAGGAAGATAATACGGTAAATTTTTTCGTTTATTCGCTGCTTTCTCTTTTTACCTTATATCTTCAAATGAAAGAGTGATGTTAGGATGGTAGTGAAATTAAAAGGAAGAAATAAATATAAAATGTATTTGGCTTTAAAGAAAGATAAAGATCTCCAAAAACATCTTCCTGCTACATTGAAATGCAATAAACAAAATTTTATTAAAATGCTAAAAAAATACAATTCTGTTGTTATTAAACCACGAAGCGGCCGTCAGGGTCAAAGAATTTTTTTTGTGAGTAAAAGGAAAGCAAAGTATGTAGTGCATATCAATAAATTAAGAAAACACTTTAAAAGAAGAACAGCCGCTTACAATTATATTAAAAAGTCAGCGGGAAAAAGGAAGTTTATTATTCAACAAGAAATTGATCTTGCCACCATTGATGGAAAGCGTTTTGATTTCAGGATTATCGTACAACGATTAACAACAAAAGATGATTGGGTCGTAAATGGCATCATCGCAAGAAAAGCTGGAGCGGGATATAAAGTAACGAATAAACGCCGCCACGGAATTGTGCTGCCCTTAGAAACAGCAATGGAAAAATTAAATGTAGTGGAAGATAAAGATTTTATCGTAGAAGAAATTAAAAAAACAGCTCTTGCTGCTGCTGATACGTTAGGACGTTCATTTCCTAACCAAAAAATATTTGGCGTAGATATTGGAATGAAAGAAGATGGTTCTCTTTATATTTTCGAGCTCAATCGCTGGCCGTTAATTCAAGGGTTTAAGAGCCTAAAGGATAAAACCCAATATAAAAAAATCAGGGAGTATAAAAGGAAAGCGAAAAAGTAAAAAATAGTGAAGGATGATTTAAGAAAGATTTTTTTGCATTTATAATATATTTTATGATGGTAAACGATTCCTTTAACACTCCATCCGTTCATTTTTTCATTTTAATAAAGTGGTGCAGAGTACAAAAAACGGCGGCGAATGTTCTGATATTTTTATAATGGTTAGGTGAATTTTTCAAACAAGTAACTGAAACAAATGAATAGTCATATAATTAATAGTACTTCTTCTTCTAGGGGGGTACTTTTTTATGCATTACTTTTATCCACCATGCTGCTGTTATGTTCCTATGCACTATTTACCTCTTAGACAAACACCGCCAGTAAACCCTGATCTTTTGTATAATTCAGCTCATGAAATGAAAAAGCTTCTAAGAGATGCGAATATAGTTGTCGAAAGTTTATCTGCTTCAAAAGAATTTGCTGCTTTTTTAATGTTAGCTGCACAAGAATCGGATGAAGAAGAGGTTTTTCGGTTGATTTATTCCATCGGAGTAACCTCAGATGTAGAAGTGCATTACAATCCTGACGGCATTCGTTTAGAATTTAAATCACAGATAGAGGATTTGGACTGCTGTAAATTAACTTTAGCACTGAGATGGAATTAATGAAGTTTGTTGCTTCGTCTCTGTTTGGTATAATAGGAGAATGTTTCCATTATTTTTAGAAAAGTGATGGATCGAAGCCCTGCAATGTTATGGGAGGATTTATTAACATGTATTATTTTGCGTATGGTTCGTGTATGAATATAAGAGATATAAAAAGAACGGTGAATGCTAAGCCTGTCGGAGCAGCAGTACTTAAAGACTATCGATTTGGCTACCGTGCATATTCAAAGGCTAGAAAAGGCGGGGTAGCAGACATAATCCCGGAGACAGGCAATGAAGTGGAAGGGATTTTGTTTGAGGTTCCCGACTTTAAAGGACTAGACAAAAGAGAAGGCCACCCTCACTTTTACAAAAGAATCGAAGTGAGTGTACAGTTATTAGAGACAAAAGAATGGGTCGAAGCAAAAACCTACAGTGTCGTAGAGAAGTCTGCGGTGGATATCGCTCCTTTCGCTTACTATTCTGGTTTAATTATTGAAGGGGCAAAAGAATTAACCGAAGAGTATCAGCAAAAAATTAAAGCTCTTACCAAAAAACTTCAAAATGAGCCCAAAAGTTATGAATAAGCTAAAAACCCTTCTGCTCTCTTTGACAGAAGGGTTTTGTATGGAAAATTTCAGGTTATACAAGGAAAACAAAAAATTATGGCGGGACCGTCTGGGAATCGAACCCAGCGGAGACGGCACGCGCCTCCCTGAAGGTTTTGAAGACCTCGGCGTGCACCAGCATCGCAACCGGCCCCATAATCGATCACGAAATGTATTTTACCCGCTCTGTCTGTATTATGCAAGCAGATAGAATTATTTTCAATCCTTTCTTACTTATAGTAAGATGGACACATAATAAATAGTATCGGATCGAGCAATAAAAAGGCGGGAAGTCAAATGGGGAAGAGGACATTAACAATAGGAATGGCTGGTCATATCGATCACGGAAAAACCACGCTAACAAAAGCATTAACGAAAATAGATACGGATCGTTTAAAAGAAGAAAAAGAACGTAATATTTCAATCGAGCCCGGATTTGCACCTTTACAGTTAACAGATGATTTGGATGTTTCCATTATCGATGTTCCTGGACATGAAAGGTTTATCCGGCAGATGATTGCTGGAGTAGCAGGCATTGATGCAGTTGTCCTTACTGTTGCCGCGGATGAAGGAGTGATGCCGCAAACAAAAGAGCACCTCGATATTTTATCTTTGCTTGATGTAAAGGGCGGACTTATTGCGGTCACAAAGGCAGATAAAGTAGATGATGATTTGCTGGAGCTTGCTGGAGAAGACATTCGTGAAGAAGTAAAGGGAACCCCTTTTGAAAAAGCAGAGATGGTATTTGTCGATAGTTTGACCGGTCGCGGAGTAGAAGAAGTCCGTGAACAGTTAATATATATTTTAGAAAAAATCCCTGTTCGAGACAAAAAAGGGGCTTTTAGACTTCCAATTGATCAGGTGTTTACGGTCCATGGACAAGGAACCGTTGTACGAGGCACCGTATATGAAGGAAGTATTTTCGAAGGAGATACGGTCCAAGTCCTCCCAAAACGTAAAAAAACAAAAATAAGACAGCTTCAAATTCACGGCAGTCAAGTACAGGAAGGTGTTGCTGGTCAAAGGCTTGCAATGAATCTTAGCGGTGTTTCAAAAGAAGAAATAAGACGAGGAGATGTCGTTGTGGCTGCCGAACATTATGTCACTACATCTATCGTTCACGTTGTATTATTCACTTCTAAAGAATTTTTCTATGCTTTAAAACAGCGGGGATATATAAAGCTTCATCTTGGCACTGCCGAAGTTTACGGAAACATAGTGTTTTTTGACCGTAATGTATTAGAACCGGGAGTACAAAAAGTAGTTTGTCAGCTGCGCTTAGACAAACCGGTCGTTACCAAACGAGAAGATCGGTTTATTTTACGCCGGCCAACACCTACTGAAACAATCGGAGGCGGCTGGATCATAAATCCTCAAGGAGAACGTCTTCCTTTTGGTGAAAAATCGGTGCAGCGTCTTGAAAAAGAATTAGAAGGCACACCCGACGAACACATTAAAAGCGCTCTTCTTGAAGAAAAATGGCTGACAAGAGAAGATATTGCGAAACAGACAGGACTAACGAAAGAGGACGTGAATGAGCTGGTGACTCAATTACTAGAAAATAGCTCGATTTGGGAGCTTTCTAATAAGAAACTGGTGTTAAAGGAAACATACGAACAGTTTTGGGAGGAATTAATAGATGAATTAAAAGATTATCATGAAATGTATCCTTTAAGAACAGGTAAAAATAAAGAAGAATTGCAGTCATTGAAATCACGATCTCTGCCAAAAGAACTCATCGAACGATTTTTAGAAGAAGCAGAAACAGAGAACAAAATCAAAAAGCATAAACAATATGTATCTCTGCATAGTTTCGTCCCGTATTATCCAAAAGGCTGGGAAAAAAGGATGCAGCAATTGCTAGAAAACTGGAGAAAAGACGGGATTTCAGTGAAAACGTGGGACGAGTATGCAAAAGAACAACAGCTGCCAAAAGAACTATCAGAAGAATTGAAATGGTCGCTTATGCACCAAGAGGAAGCTGTCGGAATGGATGATAAGCATATTTGGTCTTTGCAAGCAGCAGATGAAGCTGCACAAAAGCTTCGTGTTCACCACCCAGCCTCATTTACCCTGCAGGAGGCAAAAGAAGTACTTCGCTTAACAAGGAAATATCTAGTTCCCCTTTTAGAGTGGATGGATGAATCAGGAAGGACAAAAAGAATAGATCAGGAAAGAGTGTGGCGGAACTGACATGAAAACCGGAGAAAAATTAAACGTATTATATTTAACACCCTATTATTACTCAAAACGAGGTAATGCGACCACTGCAAAACGAATGAAGGAATATTTAAATAAAGCTGGTGTAACCGTGAATGTCTTTGCTTTTGAAGAGGAAACCGGTTTTGGACAACAATATTTAGAACAAGCAGATATTGTTCATGCTCTTCATGTTAGAAGAACTGCTGATTGGCTTAATTCGAATGAAATCTCCATTCAAAAACCGTTTCTTTTAACCACCGGCGGAACAGATATAAATGTAGATCTAAAAGAACAACAAAAAAAAGACAGCATGGCCCAGCTTTTAGCGGATGCAGCAGCATTAACAGTTTTTACTGAAGATGGAAAAGAAAAGGCGGTACAGGATTTCCCCTTCCTTCGTGGAAAAATACATGTTATTCCACAGGCTGTAAATATACCCTTAGCTAAACAGCATACCAATTTGGCACTGCCCAATGGTTTCCCCAACATTTTGCTGCCAGCTGGTCTTCGTCCTGTGAAAGATGTGCTGTACATGCTTGATGAACTAGATGAAAAAAAGAAGTCCTATCCTAATATAAGATTTGTGTTGATAGGAGAGCCGTTAAATAAAGAAATCGAGCAGCAAGTCGTTCATGAAACTAGTAAACGCCCTTGGTTTACCTATTATCCGCCAGTTGAACCAGAAGAAATGCACATCCTTTATAAATGGGCAGATGCGGTAGTCAATACTTCTGAATCAGAAGGACAACCTGTCAGTCTTTTAGAAGGAATGACAGAGGGAGTTCCTGCATTAGCTAGAAACAACCCGGGCAACCAGAGTGTTGTGCAGCCTGGCTGCAATGGCTATTTATTTTCATCGCCCGACCAATTTTCCAGTCAATTTGAACAGCTTTTTTCTAACAGTGAACTTTACCAAAAGCTGTCCGAGCAGGCTCGTGACTACGTTTTGACTTATCATCATCCTGCAGAAGAAGCGAAACGGTACATGGAACTGTATAGAAATATATTGGAGTAATGGCTCTATGTTTTTCTATAAACTGTTTTCCATATCTCCGCGGCGTTTTTAAAAGCGGTAACCGTTTCCATGTCTTCAACACTTTTTGAACAGGCAATATAAAAGTCTCTATTATACGGCAAAAATCCTTTGAAAACACAGCCTCTCGCTTTTGCCGAAGGAAGGGCTAATTCGGAAATAAATCCGTAGCCTATCCCTGCTTCTACTAGAGAAAGCAGGCTTTCCGTATTCGGTACTATAGCAGCTGTTTCTAACTCAGGGAGTGAGCCTCTCCAGCTGCTTAAAGCTATCTCGACCGCTTGGTACGTACCAGAGCCTTGCTTTCTTTTTACAAAAGAAAAGGATTGAAGATCAGAAAAGTGAGTAATTGGGTCATCGTCTGCATCAGGAGGACCGATAACGGCAAGTCGGTCTTTCCAAAGCGGATACATATCGATCGTGGCAGAAGACGATTTTGTGCCGACAACCGCAATATCTATTTTGTTTTCAGAAAGTAATGTTAAAACATTGTTTGAATCATCAATATAAAGGTTTAAACGCAGATGTGGAAACTGATTATGGCATTCTTTACATATAGATGGTAAAAAATATGTCCCTGGTGTTGTGCTTGCACCGATTCGTAAGGTTTGTGTATACTTTTTTCCGCGCTTTTGACAGAGTTTGCGAAGATCTCTCCATTCTTTCAGCCATTCATTTGCTTTTTCACATACTAGCTCGCCCTCTTCTGTTAGTGCAGCAGTCTGTCTGTTTATTAAACGGCTGCCAAGTTCTTGTTCGAGGCTTTTAAGCTGTTTTGTTACGGTTGATTGTGATACGCCCAGCTTTTGAGCTGTTTTTGAAAAGCTCCGCCAAGCTGCAAGCTCTGCAAAAACCTCTAATTGTTTTTCATTCATTTTGAGGTGCTCCTTTATACAGATGCTAAATCCTTTACAATGATCATAAACAGTGATAGCTTATTAACGCAAGGGTATTCCAATATGGAATCATACTCATTACAAATTAGAAATGGGGAGGGGTACTGTGATGAGAACGTGGCCTATTGCTGTTGCTGTAAGTTCCTTACTTTTTTTAGGAGCTTGCGGCGGGGCTGATGAAGAAAATGAAAATGGCAGTGAAGCTGAGGATGCATTAGAAATTGCCGTAATACCCGCACAATCTTCTGGAGAAATGGAAGAAGGGTTGGCAAAACTAGAAGATACGTTAAATGATAGCATGGACCAGGAAGTAGCTGTAGAACACTATCCTAATTATAATGCGGTTGTAGAAGCTTTAAATTATGGGCATATTGATATGGCTTATCTCGGACCGCTTACTTATGTTGTTGCAAATGAAGAAAGTGGAGCAGAAGCTATAATTACACAAGAAATCGATGGAGAACCTTATTATTATTCCTACATTCTTACCCATAAAGACCAGCCCTGGGACAGCTTAGATGATCTACTGGGGGATTCCGAGGAAGTTGATTTTGCATTTGGAAGTATTTCTTCTACTTCCGGTTCTCTCATTCCAGGTCTTGAATTAAGAGACAGAGGTGTATTTGAGTCCGAAGACGAACATGATTTTGCATCGGTTCGTTACACGGGTTCACATGATGTTACAGCTAGCGCAATTGAAAGTCAGGAAGTAGATGCTGGTGCGATTGACAGTGCTATTTACAATGAATTAGTTGCTGATGGAGTAGTAGACGACAGTCAACTAAAAATTATATGGGAATCAGAACAGTTATATCAATATCCTTGGGCGGTTCCAAGTGATATGGATGACGAAACAAAACAAGCATTACAAGATGCATTTACTAGTATCGAAGATGAAGAGATTCTTGAAATATTCGGCGGTGCTTCGGCGTTTGTAGAAACGGATCACAGCCATTATGAAAGTATTTCGAAAGCAGCCGAAGACTTTGGCATGCTGAATATGGAAAGCATTGAAGATTAGCATTACAGTCAAGTAAAGGAGTAAAGGCAATGAGCTGGTTCCGGAAAAGAGCCTGGGTTTATGCAGTCCTGTTAGGGCTGTTTACTTGGTGGAGCATGGGGAAAACAGAATTTGAATGGCACAATTTTGAAGAATTCAGCAATGCATATTCTTTTATTCATGATCGGTTTCTGCCGGCAAGCTGGGATATATTGCCAAGTCTTATTGATCCTATTCTTGTCACATTAGCTGTAGCTTTTTTAGGAACATTTATTGCATTGCTCATTGCCTTGCCGTTAAGCTTTGCAGCTGCAAAAAATACAACGGCAAACCTTTTTCTGTATTATGTTAACCGGTTTTTTTTATCTATACTACGTTCGGTTCCGGAAATCGTATTTGGTTTGGTGTTTGTTGTCGTATTAGGGCTTGGTCCGTTTCCTGCAGTGATGGCTATTTTACTTCATAATATTGGAGTTTTGGGCAAATTAATATCAGAACTTATTGAAGCAGCTGATGCAGGACCTCAAGAAGCAATGCAATCGGTAGGAGCAGGACGGCGTATTGGAAATTTATTTTCGATATTGCCGCAAATTTGGCCAAATGTATTATCCCATTACTTTTATCGTTTTGAGGTAGCCATTCGCACATCCCTGATTCTTGGGTTCATTGGCGGGGGTGGAATTGGACAGAAACTAATTAATGATTTTAACAGTTTTAACTATACAGCTGTAACAGTAGAAGTTATATTGATCATGCTCTTGGTTATTATTGTAGATTTATTTGGAGCGTTCGTACGTAAAAAAGTTATTTAAGCAAGTGCACGAGGTGAGAAAATGATTGAGTTAAATAATGTGACTGTGTTTTACCCAAAATCTGAGGAACCTGCCTTGAATAATCTAAATCTTTCCTTCGATCGAGGGGAGTTTGTTTGTGTACTAGGTCCAAGCGGCGCAGGTAAATCTACTATGATACGTACGATTAACGCTTTGCAGCAGGCGACAGACGGTCAAGTTATCATTGATGGGAGCGATATTGCTGATTGGTCAGAATGGAAAAAACGACAGTGGAGAAGCCGAACCGGTATGATTTTTCAGCATTTTCATCTTATTCCTAGGCTAACGGTAGAACATAATGTTTTAACGGGTCTTTTTGGGCAAAAACGTGCCATCGCGGCGTTTGCAGGTGTTTTTTCCCCATCCGAAAAAGACAAAGCACAAGCGATATTAAAGCAAGTCGGTTTGGAAGAAATGGCTGACCGACGGGTAGAATGGCTCAGCGGTGGACAAAAACAGCGCGTTGGAGTAGCCAGAGCACTTATGCAGGAGCCCGAAGTTTTTTTAGGAGATGAACCGGTTGCAAGTCTCGACCCAGGCACAGCCCGATCAATTTTTCAGCTTTTAAGAGAGATCCATGAAAGGAAAAATCTCACCACGATAATAAATGTTCATGATGTTACACTTGCTAAGGAATTTGCCACTCGTATCATCGGATTATCTCATGGTGAAGTCATTTTTAATGGCTCACCAGACGACTTAACCTCTATAGGCCTTGAAACTATTTACGGAAAAGCGCTTCAAGCGTAAAATGATTTTTATATTCAATTAATGCTCGAGATCCTAATGTGGTATCTCGAGTTTTTTACACTTTTTTGGAAAAGAATAAAGTAACCAATTGTTTATATAAACGTTTTAATCTAACCATGCCAAAAGCATGTAATAAGGGGTACATTCATGTTTGAATTATTGTTCACGATGATAGAACGTCTGGGGATTATTGTAACGATTGCGTTTATCCTCACTCGGTTTCCTTTTTTTAGAGGGTTGTTTTATCAAGACCGGTTAAACCGAAAACAACAGTATACCGCGATTTTTTTCTTTGGCTTTTTTGGTATTATAGGAACGTATTCTGGATTAACTTTTAGTACGGAAACTCTCCAATTTAATCGTTGGACAGCTGAAGTTGCTGCAGATGAAGCAATTGCTAATTCTCGAGTAATTGGTGTTGTATTAGCTGGGTTGCTTGGAGGTTATAAAGTAGGCTTAGGTGCTGGTCTCATCGCTGGTATTCATCGTTTTACTCTTGGCGGCTTTACCGGTTTTTCATGCAGTATCGCTTCTATCGCAGCTGGTCTTATCGCAGGGGCAGTGTACAAGCGAAACCATCATGTAAAACTTAAAACCGCATTTTTTGTAGGAGGGGTTGCCGAAGCAGTGCAGATGGTCATTATTTTAATGCTTTCAAGGCCATTCGAAGCAGCTGTCACATTGGTGGAAGCCATTGGTATTCCAATGATTATCGCCAACGGACTCGGTTCAGCTCTTTTTCTTTTAGTGATAAAAAATGTAATGAATGAAGAAGAAAAAGCAGGGGCTTTGCAAGCACAAAAAACATTAAGGATAACTGATCAAACATTATCACACCTCCGCCAGGGCATGACAACGGCATCTGCCCAGCAGGTTTGCCGGATTTTATACAATGAGATTGATTCCAGTGCAGTGGCCATTACAGACCAAACCCATATATTGGCTCATATTGGGGACGGAAGCTCTCATCATCGTACGAACAGCCTTATCCAAACGGATATAACAAAAAATGTACTAAACAAAGGAACGCTTGTGGTTGCCACGGATCAAACGATACACTGCGCGAATGAAGATTGCCAGCTCGGTGCAGCTATTATTGCCCCATTAAAGCAGCGTGGTGAAACTGTTGGAACATTAAAAATTTATTTTCATTCCGAAAAAGAAATTACTAGTATTATCAAAGAATTAATTGCAGGGCTGAGTGATCTTTTAAGTCATCAGCTTGAAGTCGCCCAAGCAGATAAAGCATACCAGCTTGCAAAAGAAGCGGAAATTAAAGCTTTACAAGCACAAATTAGTCCTCACTTTCTTTTTAACTCGCTTAATATCATTGTTTCTTTGATTCGAATGAATCCTAAAAAAGCTCGGAATTTACTTGTGTCACTTTCTCATTTTTTACGACAAAATTTAACTGGTACTACCGTTGATATGATATCTTTGGCCCAAGAACTTCAGCACGTTAAAGCTTATTTAGCGATAGAAGAAGCACGTTTTGTAGATAAGTTAAAAATCTTCTACGACATTGATGAGGATGGGCTTAAGACAAACATTCCACCGCTTACACTGCAGCCAATTGTAGAGAACTCAATTAAACATGGACTGAAAAATAAAAACGAGGATTGTTTCGTAAATATTGTTATTCACAAAAATCAGCATGGAGTAGAAGTGAAAGTAGAAGATAATGGACAAGGGATGGCTGAAGAGACGATTGATAAGATTCAACATGGACGGACATTGTCAGAAACGGGAGCGGGCATTGGACTTTTCAATGTTAATCGAAGACTTACGATGACGTTCGGGGAGAAAGCTGCCCTTCAAATAACAAGCAAACTTGACATTGGAACGGAGATCACTTTTTTCTTACCTAGTGAAGGAGGATAATGAAATGGAAACAGCTATTACCGTACTCATCGTTGATGACGAACGTTACAGCCGGGATGAATTAAAACATTTAATCAGTGAACATCCTTCGCTTTCCATTGTAGGTGAAGCTGATTCCGGAGAAAATGCTATTATTAAAGCTCTCCAACTTGAACCAGACGTTATGTTTTTAGATGTAGAAATGCCAAAAATGAATGGCATGCAAACAGCTAAATCACTTGAAGAATTAAAAAAAGTACCGCTAATTGTATTTGCCACTGCTTATCCACAATTTGCAGCAGAAGCCTTTCGTTACGAAGCTATCGACTATTTGTTAAAACCTTATGATGAAGATCAATTAAACCAGGCGATTAAGAGAATTAAAAAAATTTTGCAGCCATCATCAACCGAAAACCAAACCATAAAAAAACCACTTGGAAAACTGGCGGTCGATGAAGATGGTGAAATATTTTACCTTGATCCAAAACAAATTATTTATATCTACCGAGAGGAAAAAGTTTCAAAGGTTATTACAAATAAGGCGACATATGAAGTGAAAACACCATTAAAAGATTTAGAAACAAGGCTGTCTTCTTATGCTTTTTTTCGAATACACAAAAGCTATCTTGTCAATTTAGATTATGTCGTTCGCCTTACTCCATGGTTTAACGGCGCTTATCAACTTGAAGTGAAAGGCGCAAAGAATACACTTTCTGTTAGTCGAAACTACGTGAAAGCATTAAGAGCACGATTAGAACTGTAAAAGCAGTTCGCTGGATAAAGCGAACTGTTTTTTCATTTTGCTCAGATGGGAAACGGATAGTGTTGTAAGTGATGTCGTTAGTCGTCCAAGTCCTTATTAAGAGATTGGCGAGTAAAATCAATAAAACGGCGAGTAAATTGCGTAGATAGGCGAGTAAACCGGAACTTCCGGTTAGTTTTGTGAAAATATGGATACGGAAAAGCGATGTTATCATGTTGTCCAAGTGAATCATAAGAAAAGGTTTACATTTTTTGCGTTTGAGTGTGGTAATACGACATGATAGTGCTGGTTTTCTACATGTTACTTCCTGTATTCACTATTAGAGCGTACGCTGCGTTATACTTCTATGTAACCGCATTCATAGTTATGAAAAGGAGGATAATAGCATGTATACCTTTTTAATTGCCATTATTTTATTAGTTATCGGATATTTCACATATGGGAAGTTTGTAGAAAAAGTGTTTGGAGTCAATGAAGGCAGGACCACTCCAGCTTATGTTAATCAAGATAATGTAGATTACCTGCCGATGAATACGAAAAAGAATTCACTAATTCAGCTGCTGAATATTGCAGGAGTTGGACCAATTTTCGGACCAATTATGGGAGCGCTTTATGGGCCTGTAGCTTTTCTTTGGATCGTATTTGGCTGTATTTTTGCTGGAGCCGTCCATGATTATTTAACAGGTATGATCTCGATTCGTAATCGTGGTGCTCACTTGCCTGAACTTGCAGGTAAATTTTTAGGAAATGTAATGAAGCATGTGGTTAATGCGTTTGCTGTTTTGCTGCTTGTATTAGTTGGTACCGTGTTTGTTTCCGCTCCAGCTGAGCTGCTTTTTAGTTTATCAAATGGCTGGACAACGATGGGTCTCATTTTAGCTGCTATCTTTGTTTATTTTATTGTTGCTACACTTTTACCTGTAGACAAAATCATAGGCCGCGTTTATCCGTTTTTAGGAGCTTTGTTATTAATTAGTGCACTTGGTGTCGGGGGAATGCTGGTGTTTACCGGAGCACCGATCCCAGAACTTTCTTTTACAAATCTTCATCCTGACAATGCACCAATTTTTCCATTATTGTTCTTAACTATTTCATGTGGGGCATTATCAGGTTTTCATGCTACACAGACACCAATAATTTCTCGTACGACACAAAATGAAAAACAAGGTCGTAAAATCTTTTACGGAATGATGATTGCAGAAGGAATTATTGCCATGATTTGGGCGGCAGCTGCGATGAGTCTGTTCAACGGCCCTGCAGGGTTAAACGAACTGCTTGCAGATGGAGGTCCGGCAGCCATTGTTAGTGAAGCGTCCACTTTAATGCTTGGTGCCGTTGGAGGAACATTAGCTGTACTTGGTGTTATCGTTCTGCCAATTACTTCTGGTGACACGGCCTTTCGAAGTGCAAGAATGATTATTGCCGATTATATTAAACTGCCTCAAAAGAAATGGCGTAGTCGTTTATGGATTGCTCTTCCACTATTTGCTATTTCCTTTGTATTAACTAATGTTGATTTTGAGCTGCTTTGGCGTTACTTTAGCTGGGCAAACCAGTCTACAGCGGTAATTGCTTTATGGGTCGGATCAATGTATCTATTTATTGCAAAGAAAAACTATTGGATTGCTATGATTCCAGGAATATTTATGACGATGGCCACGACAACTTATATTTTGAATGCACCGATCGGTTTTGGCTTACCAATGAACCTTTCCTACATTGGTGCTGCAATTGCAACGATTATTGTAACCGTTCTCTTTTTCCGAGCAGCGAACAAAGCCCGCACGAACGAAATTCCGTTAGAAGAAGGTGTTAATGATAAGAACAATGTCGCGTAAAAATCAATGCATAAGGATATTGACATGAAAAAGAAACTCCTCGGCTCTTTTAAGGCGGAGGAGTTTCTTTTTTCAAAAATAACAAAGTATTAAATTTGGCGTATGTGCTGGTAAATTTCTGTGCCAAGCCTGCTTAGACGCACACAATTCAACCTTGTAGCGATTCGCTTGGGTTTTTTTAGCCTTTCTTTTAATGTTTACCAAACAGAAACCTTACACCTTTAAAAATAAGATAAAAAGAAAAAATTAGTACAGAAAGAATTCCAATGATAGTAGTAACGGGAATGATACCTTCTAAGAAGGTCCCTTCTAATGGAACTTTTATTAAAGCAAACCCAGCCAAAATACTTGCTAACATTAAAAAAATCCAACTATCCATCTTGATTCCTCCTTTCTCCATCATACTATGTGAATAATAGCGGAAAATGTCTGTCATTGGGAGGAACAAGTTTAAAGTACTAGCAGAATATTTAAATGGATTAAAAAGGTAGGAATGGAACAATAGAAAAGTTGCTGCGGATGCAGTGTTGACAGGGGCAAAAGTCATTGATTTTACCTTTTCGCTAGTAATTCTTTACAAAATAAATATACATAAACTGTGAATCCATTTGAAATAATAAGCTAAAACCCTGCGAATATTTGCTATTGGTGGTAAAATGACTAAAACATTTCGAATCACAGTATGTGTTTTGATAACGATCGGCTGGAGTATTTATTATTCTATGTTGGTAAAGGACGGTTTGTTTGATATTTCTAGACAATCCCCTTTACATCTATGCAACATTATGCAAATACTCGCGGTATATGCTGCACTCAAAAACGACAAAAGAATTATAGAAATCATGATTTGTCCATTAATTATTGGACCGGCAATTGCCATTTCCTACCCATTTGGCATTGTTTCCTATGGAACAGAATATGCTATTTACTTTTTTTATTATCATCTTGTCATACTATTTATTGGGATTTATCATTTAATCAAAATTAGATTTGAGATTTCTTATAAAACGATGATGTATAATGGTGTTTTCATTTATTTATGTGCAGCCTGTGTAGGAATCATCAATCCCATCATAGGTTCTAATTATATGTTTGTTACAACTCCTGTTTTTCAACTGCCAGTTAATTACTATTTCATTCTTAACGCAGCAACTTTGACAACCTTATTTGGCTTCTATTATTTATTAAAAGGGATGAAAATAATGACAACAATGATAAGGGTTGGAGGCTCTGGAATTAAGCATTGACTCGAAAAATTCAAAGCCATATATTGAAAAAACAGTATTAGATAATCATTTATCAAAGCTGGTTTTTATTTTAGGAAGAGTCTTTTTAAACGCTTCCTATGGCTATCAAATAATAAACAGCCAGACCTTGTCTATGGTCTGGCTGTTATACATTGTACTTATTTATTACTTGAGATAAATGGATTTTGTATTTCTTTCTATTACTTTACCGATGATTGTTGAATCGGTTTCTCCTTTATCATGCATGTCTTGGACATAATTTGCAGCTTCATCCTCTGACATGGCGATGAGGAGACCGCCCGATGTAATGGCATCACAAAGAATAGACTGCATTAACTCAGAAATATGATTTTCTCGGGCAATGTGAGGTGCAAGGTAGTTAGCATTTGCCTTGGAACCTCCAGGAATAATTCCTTGTTTCGCTAGGGCAGCTGCTCCGTCTAAAAGCGGAATCGTTTCCGAATCAAAAGAAAATGTAACATGACTCGCTTCTGCCATTTCAAATGCATGACCGAGAAGGCCAAATCCTGTGACATCTGTAACGGCATGAGGAGTATAAGCAGACAATGTTTCAGCAGCCGTTCTATTAAGCTGTGCCATTACTTTAGTTACGGCTTTTTCCTGGTCGGCAGTTGCAGCTTCTCGTTTAATAGCGGTTGTTAAAATACCAACACCAAGCGGCTTAGTTAACACGAGAACATCTCCTGGTTCTGCCCCTTTGTTTGCCCATACTTTTTCTGGGTGAACAATACCGGTTGCAGCCAGTCCAAACTTTGGTTCCTGATCATCAATTGAATGACCGCCTACGATGGCAGCTCCTGCTTCGTCTACTTTATCAGATGCTCCTTTCATCATACCGGCTAAAATTTCATCGGGAAGCTCTTTAATAGGAAAGCCGACAATGTTTAATACCGTTGTTGGTTTTCCCCCCATGGCATATATGTCACTTAACGCGTTAGCAGCAGCAATTTGCCCGAACATATATGGATCATCCACAATCGGTGTAAAGTAATCGACCGACTGTACGAGGGCAATATCATCTGTTAGTTTATAGACACCCCCATCATCAGAAGTATCCATACCTACTAGCAAATTAGGGTCTGTCTCTCGTTCAGGTAAGTGACGCAATACTTGCGCCAGATCCTCAGGACCAATTTTGCATCCTCAGCCAGCTTTTGAAGACAGGCTTGTTAATCTGATTTTTTCTTCCTTACTCATACGCTCACCTCCAGTCGGCATCTAGTCTTATTATAATTCGTTTGTTTGCATGAATACAAACGATAAACTAAAATGAAAAAAGAAACCTATCGAAGAAAGGACGAGAAACGATGAAATTAAGTATTGAATTTTGCATGCAGTGAAACTATGCTCCTAAAGCCGTGAGTCTCACGGACAAACTATATGATAAATACAGGGGAGAAATTGAATCAATCCAGCTTATTACTAGTTCTGGCGGGGTGTTTGAAGTTTCATTAAATGGAGAGAAAATTTTTTCCAAAAAGGAAACGGGCGATTTCCCAGATGAAGATGAACTTGTAGAGAAGCTCGGAAGTTAATTTGGAAGGCTTGCCAGAAAAAATTTATTTTTTCTGGCTTTTCCACTAGTAGAAAAGGGTAAATATTAACGGTGAACAGTTTTAACAAACAGAACTGCCGTGAACCCAAGTTTTCTCCCTAATAAAGGAGATTAAAATGAAAGAAAAGTTAAGAAAAATACCGCCTGTTCATGAATTGCAGCAAAATCAGCTTTTTCAGCAAGCAGCTGAACAAATAGGAGAAGAAAAAGTTGTGACTAGCTGGCTGCGTAATGAAGTGGACCTGCTCAGACAAGCATTTCTAGAAAATAGCGGGCCAGATGTACATACAACAGAAGAAATAAAAACATACCTTTTAAAGCGTTTAAAGCTTAAAAGTCAATACTTTCAGGAAGATCGGCTCCAACGTGTGATAAATGCCACAGGTACAATTCTTCATACCAATCTCGGTCGTGCTAGCATGAGTGAGGCAGCAGTAAACAAAGTTGCCATGGCTGCCAGGTCCTATACAAACCTAGAATATGAAATAACTTCTGGACAAAGAGGCTCTCGACACTCTATTCTAGAAGACTTAATAAAAGAGTGTACAGGAGCAGAAGCAGCTATGGTAGTAAATAATAACGCTGCAGCTGTGTATTTAGTATTAAAAGGGTTAACAGAAGGAAAAGAAGTGATTGTTTCAAGAGGACAACTCGTGGAGATTGGCGGTTCGTTTAGAGTGTCTTCCATAATGGAAGAAAGCGGTGCCTCTTTGGTAGAAGTAGGCACAACGAACAAAACTCACCCGCATGATTATAAAGAAGCAGTAAATGAACAAACAGCTATGATAATGAAGGTACATACGAGCAACTTTAAAACAATTGGATTTACAGCTGAAGTACCGTTAAAAGAACTAGTTATTATAGCAAAGGAAAACGAAGACCTGATTGTATATGAAGATCTTGGAAGCGGAGCGCTTTATGACTTCAGAAACCATGGTATCGGGGAGGAACCTACTGTTTCCGAGGCTATAATCCACGGAGCAGATCTTGTGACTTTTTCCGGAGACAAATTGCTTGGCGGCCCTCAAGCTGGAATTATTGCAGGGAAAAAGAAATGGATCGATCGCTTAAAAAAACACCAGCTTGCTAGAGTTTTGCGAGTAGATAAAATGACACTTGCAGCATTAGAAGAAACGCTAAAAGCATATTTGCAAGGAGAAGATGGCGTGTATTCCATACCTGCTGCAAAACGGGTTTTAGAAACAAAACAAGCGGTAAAAAAGCGAGCAGAGGCATTCACTGAATTAATAAAATTATCTGAATGGAAAACTTCTATTAAAGAAGATGTATCGAAAGTAGGGGGAGGTACGATGCCGGAAGTGACGCTCCCTACTGCCGTAGTACATTTACATTCAGGCCATACCCCTGCACAAGTTGTAATAGATAAGCTTCGTACAGAAACGAAACCAGCTGTCGTCGCCCGTATAAAAGAAGAAAAAGCAGTCTTTGATTTCCGCACCATTACAGAAGAAGAAGGTAAAATTATTGCAAGCGCACTGCAAACGATAGAAAAAGAGATGCTGTCTTTATCATAGGTAATTAGAAACCGACGGCTTCTTTAGAAGAAATGCATGCACTGTAGGGTAAGACAGAACTGCTGCTGGGTATAAGTTTCACTTTATATTTGTAAAAAGTTTTGCTATTCTTAGATAGTGGGTGGAAATCATCGAATTTTTCCGGTAATTTTTAAGCGGAAACAAGATTTCGACTTTTTCTTCAATCTGTTATATCATAGTTTTTGAGGAGGGAATACATATGAGTACAAATCAAGATGTCTTTAACGCGCGAAAGTCTTTCACATCTGATGGGAAGACGTATTATTACTATGACATTAAAGCACTAGAGCAAGCTGGCATAGGTAATGTATCCAAGCTTCCTTACTCTATTAAAGTGCTGTTGGAATCTGTGCTAAGACAGTTGGATGGAAAAGTAATTAAAAAAGAACACGTAGAAAGCCTGGCTAATTGGGGACAGGATGAAGGCGGAAAGGAAGATGTTCCTTTTAAACCGTCCCGGGTTATCCTTCAAGATTTCACTGGTGTACCTGCTGTAGTAGACCTTGCATCTTTGAGAAAAGCAATGGCAGATATTGGCGGAGATGCAGAAAAAATTAATCCTGCTATCCCAGTAGACCTTGTCGTAGACCACTCTGTACAGGTGGATGAATTTGGTTCGTCCGATTCTCTTCGACGTAATATGGATCTGGAGTTTGAAAGAAACGAAGAAAGATACAAACTTCTTAGCTGGGCTACAAAAGCATTTGATAATTACAGTGCAGTTCCGCCGGCTACAGGAATTGTCCACCAAGTAAACTTGGAATATCTTGCTTCTGTTGTTCATGCTAATGAGACCGAAAACGGTGAAGTAGAAACATACCCAGACACGTTAGTCGGAACAGACTCTCACACGACAATGATTAATGGACTTGGTGTGCTTGGCTGGGGTGTAGGCGGTATTGAAGCAGAAGCTGGCATGCTGCAGCAGCCATCATATTTCCCGGCACCTGAAGTGATCGGGGTTCGTTTGAAAGGTTCTCTTCCAAACGGTGCAACTGCTACTGACCTCGCTCTTAAAGTGACTCAAACACTTCGTGAGACTAACGTAGTCGGTAAATTTGTTGAATTCTTTGGTCCTGGTCTTGCTGAAATGCCGCTTGCAGACCGTGCAACCATTTCAAACATGGCGCCAGAATACGGTGCAACATGCGGTTTCTTCCCGATAGACCAAGAATCATTAAATTATTTACGCCTTACAGGACGTACGGAAGACCATATTAAATTGGTAGAAGAGTATTGCAAAGCAAATGATCTTTTCTATGAAGACGGGAAAGAAGAACCGGATTTCACAAAAGTAGTCGAAATCGATCTTTCTCAAATTGAACCAAGCTTGTCTGGTCCAAAGCGTCCACAGGACTTGATTCCAATGTCTGAGATGCAAAAGCAATTTAATGATGCTTTAACAGCACCTGCCGGAAATCAAGGATTTGGATTGGCGCCGGAGGATATTAACAAAAAAGCTGAAGTAAAACATCCAAACGGTAAAACTTCTGAACTTGAAACAGGTGCAGTAACAATCGCAGCTATCACAAGCTGTACGAATACTTCGAACCCATACGTAATGATCGGAGCTGGATTGATTGCCAAAAAAGCAATTGAAAAAGGATTGGACGTACCTGAATACGTAAAAACATCCCTTGCTCCTGGTTCAAAAGTCGTTACGCGTTATTTAGAAGATGCAGGCTTGATGCCTTATCTCGATCAACTTGGTTTCAACCTAGTAGGATATGGTTGTACAACGTGTATCGGAAACAGCGGTCCGCTTCCAGAAGAAATTGAGGAAGCTATTGCAGAAAATGATATGCTCGTTTCTTCGGTATTGAGTGGTAACCGTAACTTTGAAGGTCGTATTCACCCGCTTGTAAAAGCAAATTATCTTGCTTCTCCTCCGTTGGTAGTGGCATATGCTCTTGCGGGGAATGTAAATTTCGACATGAACAACGATTCTTTCGGCAAGGATAAAGACGGCAATGATGTGTACTTTGAAGACATTTGGCCGACAGCTGCCGAAATTAAAGAATTTGTTCATAACAACGTATCACCTGAGATGTTCAAAAAAGAATACGAAAGTGTATTCGATAATAACGAACGTTGGAATGATCTTCAATCTGATGAAAACGCGGCATTGTATGACTGGGAAGACGAATCCACCTATATTCAAAACCCGCCGTTCTTTGAAGAAATGTCTGAAGAACCTGAAGACATTAAAGAGCTTAATGACCTGCGCGTCATCGGTAAATTTGGAGATTCTGTTACGACAGACCACATTTCTCCGGCAGGTTCTATTGCAAAAGACAGCCCGGCTGGTAAGTACTTGATGGACAAAGGGCTTAAACCTGCTCAATTTAACTCTTATGGCTCCCGCCGCGGAAACCATGAGGTGATGATGAGAGGTACCTTTGCAAACATCCGTATTAAAAACCAACTTGCTCCGGGTACAGAAGGCGGATATACAACATATTGGCCAAATGGAGAAGTAATGGCCATTTATGATGCTGCAATGAAATATAAAGAAGATAACACCGGTCTTATGGTTATTGCAGGCAAGGACTACGGAATGGGAAGTTCTCGTGACTGGGCTGCAAAAGGTACAAACCTGCTCGGAATTAAAACCGTAATTGCCGAAAGCTTTGAGCGCATTCACCGCAGCAATCTTGTATTAATGGGTGTTCTGCCGCTTCAGTTCAAAGAAGGTGAAAATGCAGAAAGCCTCGGTCTTACTGGAAAAGAATCTTTCAACGTGAAAATTGACAACAATGTTCAACCACATGATTATGTAGAAATAGAAGCAACCGATGAAGATGGCAACAAGAAAACATTTGAAGCTCTTGCACGCTTTGATAGTGAAGTGGAAACAGACTATTATCGTCACGGCGGCATTCTTCAAATGGTACTTCGCAGCAAACTTGCTGAAGCAAGAAGCGCTAAAAACTAAAAGAGAGAAGGCCGAACCTGACTAATCGGGTTCGGTTTTTCTTTCGTTTATATAAAATTTCACGTACCGTAATTACAAAATGAGTATAAAAATCAAATAATTTAGAAAAGCTGTACTTAGTAAGAAAAGCTCAAGCGCCTTGCTCACGAGCAACAAGTCCTGGAGAGGCGGCATATGGAAAGCTGATCTTTGCTTTCCATTGACGAACCGAAGGAATCTCGAGCGAGTAGGCGCTGAGCTAGACATGTAAAACGCCACATATTTATCATTTCTTACCTTTTAAAAAAGAAAAACCAAAAACAATAAAATTAAAAGGAGGGTTTACTATGAATAAAAAGAAACGAATTTCAATGAAAGAATTGTTAGAAGAGAATAAACAAGAAATATTAAAGGATCCATCCATTTTAGAAAAGATTGAAGAAAAATGGGAAAACAAAAAAGCGATGAAGTAATCATAAAAGAAACCGTCTAAAAAAAGTAAAGGATTTTCTACTAAAAACGCACACGTCGATGCACAGGACGTGTGCGTTTTTAGTAGAAGTACGTTTTGTACGGAGCCAAGTATTATTAAACATTTTTTGTCGATTAATACATGACGATTCTTCTTGCTAAAATTACATTGAGAAACCATAATGAATAAAGAAAAGTAAACGAAGGCAGGAGTTATACATGGATAATCTGGACACACCTTCCAACCCAACACCCAACAAAATCAACGTATCTTGGAAAACCACCATTTTAATACTTCTCCTTGTGTATCTGGGCACTCTTTTCTATGTTACTTTATTTGCCTGGAACTATGGATCTTCTTACGGTCCATTAGGTCCTGGAGGGAGAAATTATAATTTAGTTCCGTTTCGCAGCATTTTTCGCATTGCTTATTATAGTCCAGATATCGACAATCCTGTTCGAATACTTGGCGGCAATATTTTTATGTTCCTTCCTTTTGGAATTTTGACAGCTGCTCTTTTTAAGAAAAAACGAAGAGCCGCATGGGTTATCCCACTGTTATCTATTGGTTTATCAACCTTTATAGAAATGAATCAATTTATTTTCACACATCGTGTAGCAAACATTGATGACGTAATCTTAAATACAGCCGGCGGTCTAATTGGAGCTTGGTCTATTTTAATACTTAGATTGATATTTAAATGGATTAAAATAAAATAACCTCGATAGCTAGCTGTTTCTTATATTTTAAGGAACAGCTTTTTTGCACTGTTAAAACGACATCGCGAATTGTTTGATATCCGACAAGAAGAGTTTTAATAATGGGACAGACATATTGATATGTTCTGCTGCGTCCGTTATCAACGACCATTCATCAAATATTATTCATTATTTTTTTATATGAATGAAAAATAAGGTAAAATATAATTAGAGACTTATGATTAAGGAGCGTTTACGTTTTGGCCTTTTCTAACTACGATGCGGTGCAATTGGATATTGAGACATGGGAAAACCAAATGAACTATTTTTCCCCTAAGGAAGTTAAGTATATTTTGGAACAAGCGGACTTGGAAAATGAACAAGAAAAACAAACAGCAGCAAAAATTTATGGTCTGTTAGCTAGAGACCGCTACAATAAACGATATAGATTTGATCCTATGGTAAAAAACTGGATAGCAAAAGGTTTAGAATTAAATGACGAAGAGCCTTTTTTATTAAAACTATCCGCTTTAGAACAAATCGAATATATGAAAGATACTGTCTTTTCTCTTCCTTTAACTTCTATGAGGGAAACCGATCAAAGCAGCGCTAGAAAAAAAGCTGCAGCTCAATTAAAAGATATAGCTGATAAAGAACTTCATGCTCTGCATGAAACGAAAGAATTACTAAACAGCAAACACGATACATTGGAACAATTAGCTTCAGAACAATCCTTTGATTTACATACTCTCGATGAGTTAATAGATAAAGGTCTTGGTTTATATACAACATTGCACAACGCAGCAGATGAATACTTGCGTACAGCCGCAGGATCGTTTTATTCACCTGAGCAAGTGAAGATTATTAAAACAGCCGTAACAGATCTCACAGAACTAAAACAACAATGGCATGAATTGCTGCAGCAGACGGCAGCCATTCCACATACAGAACAAAACCCTTTGGATGAACTTCACCAAATGATTGGATTAACAAGTGTAAAAAATCGAGTTCACCGTTTATATCATTATCTTCAATATCAAAAACAGCGTAAAGAAAAAGGTTATCACTTAAACGATGAACGAAGTTTGCATATGATCCTTACTGGTAATCCTGGAACGGGCAAAACAATGCTTGCACGTCTCTTAGCAAAGATTTACCATCAGCTCGGACTCTTGCAGCGCGATGAAGTACTTGAAGCAGATCGTTCGCAGCTTGTAGGCGGCTATGTCGGACAAACGGAAGAAAAAACGATAAACCTAGTGAAAGAAGCTGTAGGCGGTATTTTGTTTATTGATGAAGCTTACAGCTTGAAAAGAGAAGGCATGTCAGGAAACGATTTTGGACAAACAGCTATTGATACCCTTGTGTCAGCAATGACAAGCGGTGAATATGCAGGAACATTTGCCGTCATTTTAGCTGGATATCCAGAAGAAATGCGGCAATTTCTTAGATCAAATCCGGGGCTTCGCAGCCGGTTTCCTGAAAGCAACCATATCCATCTTCCCGATTACTCAGCCGATGAACTTCTTGAGATTGCAGAGAAAGTTGCGTTAGATAATGATTTCGTCATAAGTGAGGATGGAAAAAAAGAACTTGAAAATCGAATAGAAAAAGAACAAGTTGATGAAACATTTGGGAATGCACGTACAGTAAAAAATATTGTTATGGATGCTATTTTTCAAAAGGGGGCTAAAATTGGGGGAGAATCAACTTCTCACATGGACGATTTCGCTTTGCTTACAGCTGAAGATATGAAAGATCCAGCCCTAACAGAACACACTAAGGACAGTGATTCTCCTTTATCTCGTTTAGATTCGCTTATAGGATTAAAAGAAGTAAAACAGGAAATGAAAAAGCTGGCCTCGTTTATTCATATACAAAACGAACGAAGAAAAGCAGAAATCCCAGTCGCGCCCATCCAGCTTCATACAGTATTTACTGGACCTCCGGGAACAGGAAAGACAACGGTAGCAAATTTATATGCCAGTATTCTAAAAGATATGGGCTTATTAAAACGCGGCCATACTATCGTTTGCGGTAGAAGTGATCTAGTAGCAGAGTATACCGGCCAGACAGCTGCAAAAACAAGGCGAAAGATTAGAGAGGCTCTTGGCGGTGTGCTGTTTATTGATGAAGCCTACTCCTTAGCAGCACCAGGGAGAGGAGATTTTGGAAGAGAAGCGCTAGATACCCTTGTAGAAGAAATGACCAAACATGATGAAAATTTAGTAGTTATTCTTTCGGGATATCAAGGCCCCATGAATCAATTGTTTCAAACAAACCCTGGTTTAGAGTCCCGTTTCAAAAAATCTTTTTATTTTCCTTCTTTTGATCCGGAGGAACTTACGGCCGTCACCGATCAATATGTCCGCAGTTATGGTTATTATTTTGAAAACGGAGCTTTAGATTATTTAAAAGATGTCTATGTAACCATGGATACCTCCGGCAATGCTCGCTTTGCTGAAGATATGGCAGAAGAACTATTTCAACAGCAAGCGTTTCGATTGACAGAAAATAACGAGACAGCGTTAGATGCTTTACGGTTATTAACCAAAGAAGATATAAACGCAGCATTCATCTATAAACAGTCAGAAAGCGGGGACAGAAAAAATGAAAATAGCGGAAACAAAAATTGATGTAAGATATGCAGAAACAGATCAAATGGGAGTAGTTCACCACTCTAATTATATCGTCTGGTGCGAATTAGGCCGTACGAAATTAATAAAAGAACTCGGTTTCGATTACAGCGAATTAGAAGCAGCAGGTATTGTTTCTCCGGTCATAAACATCGACCTTGATTACAAATTTCCTGCTCGATTTGGAGAATCAGTAACGATTTCAACCTGGGTTGATACTTATGACGGACTTAGAGTTGTTTATGGATACAAAATTATTAATCAGAATGGACAGATATGTGCACACGGAAGCAGCAGCCATGTCTGCGTAAAAAAAGATTCCTTCCGCCCCGTCTCTATAAAAAAACAGCTGCCAGAGTGGCATGAAGTTTATGAGAAAAATAAAAAGTCCAACTAAATGAAAGTAAATCTATCATGGATATTCTTTTATAGCGTCAACTTATGGTATAAAGAGAAAGAGGGATCTAGCACTATGGCTTTTGGGATCAAAAAAGAAGAATTAAAAGCGTGGAAAAAAAAAGTAGAAATGGAAGAGATTGCTTTTATAACGCATTATTGGTATGATGAAAGATTCCCTGACTGCCATACCGTAACAAAAGTTGGCTGCGCTAATATTGATAAGCTTGCACAATGGGGAAAGCAATATGGTTTAAAAAAAGAATGGATTCATCAGCGACTTTCATTTCCGCACTTTGATTTGCTGGGCAGTAATCAAATTCATATTCTTGAAGCAGAAGGGCAATATCATCAGATTGCACGCTTTTCCTTATATAAGTCAAAAGGTTTAAAAACGGATCATAGCAGGAAAAGATAATCAGTATACTCGTGGAGGGATTACAAATGAAAGTTACACAAGAAGAAATTATCGACGCATTAAACGTAAAGCCATCTATTATTCCAAAAGATGAAATTGAAACTCGTAAAAATTTCATGAAAGAGTATGCCAAAAAGACCGGAGTAAATGGATTTGTACTGGGAATTTCCGGCGGTCAAGACTCCTCTTTAGCTGGAAAATTAGCGCAGATGGCTGTAGATGAATTGAATAATGAAGAAACTAAATCATATACATTTATAGCGTTAAGGCTTCCATATGGTGAACAATTTGATGAAGAGGACGCTATTTCTGCAATGGATTTCATTTCACCTACTCAATCAATAACTGTTAATATAAAAGAAGCAGCCGATGCAGCAGAACGTGCTTTTGAAGAAGCTACAGACAGAAAAATGAGCGATTTTAACAAAGGGAATACAAAGGCAAGAGAGCGTATGAAAGTACAGTATGATATTGCCGCTGAATATGGTTGTCTTGTTATAGGAACCGATCATGCTGCAGAAGCGGTAACTGGTTTTTTCACAAAGCATGGAGACGGGGCTTGCGATATTGCGCCGTTGTTTGGCTTAAACAAACGGCAAGGAAAAGAACTTTTAAGAGAATTACAAGCACCATCTCAATTATTTGAAAAAGTACCGACAGCTGATTTAGAAAGTGATAAACCAGGATTGCCAGACGAAGAAGCTTTAGGAATGACATATGATCAAATTGATAACTTTCTAGAGGGAAAACGTATCGATCCAAAAACGGAAGAAAATCTTATAAAAAGATATGAACAAACCGAACACAAACGGCAATTGCCAGTTACCATTCACGATGATTGGTGGAAATAAAAATAGGTACTTATTTCAAACGAATCTTTCCCGGAATTTCCGGGACTTTTTCTGACTGCAATGATAGATCAGGCTTCTGATGGGAATGGGAGAGAGGAAAGAAGATGGACAAAAAATATTGGCTCTTGCTTGGCTTAACACTCATTCTAGGTTTTTTTAGCGGTATGTTTGTTCAATCACAGCGAGGAGCAGATAGCGGGGAACAATTTTATCAAACTGTCTCCGCCGACTCTGAACATTTACTGGAAATGGAGGAGACTGGCCGGGTAAATCGTTTTGATATTACGGTTCATGAAGCTTACATAGTGAATGAAGAGGATAGTCGTTATGTTGTTGTCGACGTTTCATTTTTTAATACTTCAGAGGAAGCGAGAGAAATTCCCCTTTTTAACACTCTCGTGATTGATGAAGAAGGTCATGCATCAGAATACGAATCGAGGCATGATGATCAACGTCTCATAGGAGGACAATTACGTCCAGAGGGACTTCGCCGTGGAACGATAGCTTTTCAAGTAAATCCTTCTTCTCATTATGAGTTTTCCTACATGGACCATACCGGCAGGGGAATGGCCACTTGGAATTTGGAGTTAAATGAGGAAAAAGAAGGCAATACAAATGAAAAAAGCTGATTGACACATGCATTCGACAGCATCAGACGGGGGATATACCCCGTCTGAATGAATGCAAGCATGTTATCAAATAGAGTTGTCAATCGTTGCACTAACAGACAGACACAATAAACGGTATAAAAACGTACACCAGGTTTAACTATTATAAACCGTATGGAAGTATCTACGAAATTTAATGGTAAAAGTGTACATATGGCTATGGAATTAATATAAAAATCAGTCCTAGAAGAACAGAGAATAATGCATGGAAACGGCTGCATGTAATGCCGCAAAAAATACAATCGTTAAAAATCATTCTCTAGAACATGTGGATGGAGGTAATGTCGGCCCTCCGCATGGAGCTAGGGCTTTAGTTAAAAAGCATACACGCTTTCATTGCAGAAACTTTTGATAGGTACTTTGGCAAGAGGGTCGGCATATGGAAAGCTGATCTTTGCTTTCCATTTCCGAACCGAAGGAATCTCGAGCGAGTAGGCGCTTGCGCTAGACATGTAAAACGCCAAATATTTATCATTTCTTACCTTTTTAGAAAAACTCGGCTTGCCTCCGTCCTATGCCAGAAGATCGGGAAAAAGAAACGGACAGAAACCTTTCGAGGCTCTGATTTTTATCATTAACAATACATAGAACCCTACGACTGCCATTTCTGTATCTTTAGCAAACAAACTGCTAGAAACAATTGAACAAAAAAAAGATAAAGAAATAATCCGCGGATTGTTATTGCCTATTTTTCAATTTCATGATATTTTGTAGAACTAAAGAACCCGTAATGAAACAAAATAATAGAGAGAAATAGAAATAAGACGAAGGAGTAAGAGAGACGTATGCCTATTAAAGTACCTGACCATTTACCGGCAAAAGATATATTGACTAAAGAAAATATTTTCGTTATGAATGAAAGCCGTGCGTACACACAGGACATTCGGCCTCTTAAAATTCTGATTTTAAATTTAATGCCTTTAAAAGAAACAACAGAAACCCAGATTTTAAGAATGCTCGGCAATACCCCGCTGCAAGTAGATGTATCATTTATGCATCCGGATACACATCAATCTAAAAATACTCCTCAAGAGCATTTAGCTGCTTTTTATAAAACCATTGATGAAGTGAGTTATCGAAAATTTGATGGAATGATCATCACGGGGGCACCGGTAGAGAAGCTGCCATTTGAAACTGTTGATTATTGGGAAGAATTAACAAAAATTTTAGAATGGAGCAAAACCAATGTAACTTCTACTCTTCATATTTGCTGGGGAGCGCAAGCTGGATTATATTATCACTACGGTGTGCCAAAATATCCTTTGCCAAAAAAGAAATTTGGAATTTATAAACATAGTGTAAATAATCCAAATCATAATTTGCTGCGAGGTTTTGATGATGTGTTTTATGTGCCGCATTCAAGATATACAGAAACAAAAAGAGAAGACGTCGAGAAAGTAGACGACTTAGAAATATTAGCAGAATCAAAAGAGGCCGGTTTATATATTGTTTCTGCCCAAAACGGGAAACAGATCTTTGTAACAGGTCATAGTGAATATGATACAGAGACCTTACGGGACGAATTTGAAAGAGATAATAAAAAAGGTCTCTCTACAGATATTCCAGATAATTATTTTCCAGAAGATAATCATTTACTCGATCCTCCTTTACGCTGGAGAGCCCATTCAAATCTATTGTTTACCAATTGGCTGAACTACTATGTTTATCAGCAAACACCTTATGATTTCGCTTGAAATAAGGTTTAAAGCACTCGGATCTGTATAAGAAAAGCACCTTATACAGATTTTTTTTGCACTGTTTAAAATGTCTAGTTCCAGTCCACAACCCTCACATGCAGACTATCCATGCAGCAAGCAGGGAGTTGGACAGGAGCTTGATACTTCTGCAGTTCTTATTATTAACCGTAAGCAATTAATTAACTTCCTTGAAAAATAGGTGATAAATATGGACGTCCTTGATATTGTAATGAACAAAGATAGAGTGTTTCCGTACTACCAACCTATTATTAGTGCTGACAAACAAGAAATTATAGGTTATGAAGTTCTTGGACGGTACGAAAAAGAAGATGGGGAAGTAATCGGACTCGGTTCTTTTTTTCATGATCCAAACATACCTGAAGAATATCGATTAGAAATAAATGAACACATTCAACACCAAGCGTTAATGACTTATTTAAATGAAAATAGAACCGACTTTCTTTTCTTAAGTATTGATGCAAATATAATCGTGTCAGATGGAGGAGAGCATTTTTTTGAAAATCTGACAAATTATAAAGAACAAGGTCTTTCCTTTGAAAATATCGTTCTAGAAATAAAAGAACATGAATTCGCAGGAGAAGTTTCGCACTTAAAACATTTCATTCAATACGTACAAAGCATGCAAATTAAAGTCGCGCTTGATGACGTTGGAAAAAATACGAGGAATTTAGATGCTATTGCATTTTTAGAGCCTAATATTATAAAAGTAGATTTAGAATTTATGGAGGACCATTCATTCCCAAGCATATTTAGTGATGTCCTGCATTCCTTGTCTATGTTATCTCGAAAAATAGGCGCCTCCCTTTTATTTAAACGCATTAGAGAATTTAGTCAACTGAACTATGCCTGGAGACATGGAGCCCGGTATTACCAAGGGGTTTATCTAGGAAAACCAAAATCTCAATTTCTCGATAAAATGTCATTTGCAAAGACGCTGCGAAAAGATTTCCACCACTTTCTTCAATTTGAAAAAAAGAAAATTCAAGCACAGCTCGATTTAATGAACACATTAAACCAGCGACTTCAAGAACAATTAAAAGATAATAAAGCATTGGATGATATCGACAAACTTACCCAGAATATCGCGTCAGCACTAGAGGATATCACCTTTCGGGTATATATTTGTAACCAAGAAGGATTTCAGCAATCGGGGAACGCTGTAAAAGATGAAGAAGGAAATTGGCAATACAGAGCAGAAGAACGCAACCGAAACTGGAGCTGGCGTCCTTACTTTTTGGAAAACATTATCCGAATGAACTATGAAAATAGAGGGATATTGTCAGATTTATACACTGATATTCACAGGGAAGAAAGAATACGAACATATTCTTTCCCTGTGAATGAAGAACTTTATGTTTTCTTAGATATTCCATATTCCTATCTATATGAAAAAGACTTTTTATTATAGATAATTATATTGTGATGATGGTCGGGCCAAATCTATAATTGGCTTGGCCTTCTTTATGGACAAGAAGGAGGAAAGAAATGATTCGGCAGCAAGGAATTTTCCCTTTAATGATTTATTTGTTTTTTGCCTATTCTGCTTTAACTATAATCGTAGGATATGCACCGGTTTACTTTCAATATAAAGGAATATCTCAAACACATATCGGCTGGCTGATGGCGATCGGTCCACTTGCTTCTGTATTTGCCCAGCCGTTTTGGGGATATAGAAGCGATAAATGGAAATCAATAAAAAAAGTCCTCATGGTATGTATGGGGGCAGCTATTGTTATGAGTATTATTTTATTTCAAATGAATTCACTTCCCACGCTTATGCTTTTTATGTTCTGTTTATTTATATTTCTAGCACCGTGTACGGCATTGGGGGACAGTTTAGCGCAAAAAACAGCTATTCAGGAGAAAGTGAATTTTGGTTCTATTAGAATGTGGGGATCTCTTGGATTTGCCGTGACTTCTCTTGTAACCGGTTTTATTCTCGAAACGTACAGTCCGGCTTTTATTCCATTGCCTTTTCAAATTTGTGCGGTTCTAGCTTTTATATTAATCTTTTTTCTAAGCGATGTAAAACCTTCGAAAAAACCAGTAACATTGTTAAATGCGGTAAAATTTGGACTGCAGCCTCACGTATTTATTTTTCTAATACTGATTTTCTTTATTTCAATAGGACACCGTGCTAATGATAGTTTTCTTGGTTTATATATCCTTGAACTTGGCGGCAGAGAATCATTTATTGGAAGAGCATGGTTTGTCGGCGTTGTATCGGAAGCTGTCATTTTTTTCTTATCCGTTTTATGGTTTCGCCGTTTTCATCCGCTCATTTTCATCATTATTTCAGGACTCATTTATGCAAGCCGCTGGTTAATCATGGGGGTGACTGATGACCCTGTAGATTTGATTTGGCTCCAAGTGTTTCACGGTGTATCGTTTGGATTAATGTATTTTTCCTCTTTATCATATATTACAAAGCTTGTCCCAGAAGAACTTCAAGCAACTGGCCATTTATTATTTATTACCACATTTTTCGGTATTTCCGGGATTGCTGGTTCTCTAGGGGGAGGATGGGCAATGGATCAATTTGGCGGGGCTGGGCTTTATAAGTGGCTTGGAATAAGCAGCTTACTAGGTGCGGTGTCTCTCTCTATTTATGCTGTTGTCATGAAAAAGAAAAAGATAAATGCAGCTTTTTAACGGACTAAGGAGGCTTTCCTTATGCAAGATTTAAATATATTATCCTGTTTTTTAACCGAAAACGAGCGTACAAAGATGTTTACTGAGCATACGTTTTCTGATATAAACCTTATGGAGATAGCCAAAAAAATACAGCACGCGGCCTCATATTATGAATGTCCGCGTGTTTTTCATAATATACACGAACTGATTTTAAAATTAGAGAATAAACGACGAACAGCTGCTTTTTGCGGACATTTTTCTGCAGGTAAATCGACATTAATTAATCAGATTATAGGAGAAAATCTATTACCGTCCCACCCCATTCCAACGAGCGCAAATATTGTTCATTTTCAGAGCGGAAGCCCAGCTGCTTTTTCTTATTTGGACTCTAAAACAGGAGAAACCCACAGATTAACCGATAATCAATGGAATGAAGAATGGTTTACAAAGTCGGATAAAATAACAGAAGTGTATCTGACACTACCTGTACCGCATTTTCCGACGAACCTTGAAATATTGGACACTCCCGGGATTGATTCTACAGTAAAAAGTCACAAATCCCTTGCAGAAGCACGTCTCGTGGAGGCGGACACGGTTTATTACACGGTAGATTATCAAAAAGTGGAGTCAGAAGAAAATTTTACTTTTTTAAAACAATTAAACCAATCTTACATAACACCGGTCCTTCTTATCAATCAAATCGACAAACATGAGAAAGAAGAAATGGCGTTTTCTGTCTTTCAACAAAAAATTCAAGCGAGTTTGCTTAAAAAAAACATACATGTGCAAAACATATATTTTATCTCTGCTGCAGATCCTTCGGTAAATAAAAAAGATTGGAATGCTTTTTTAAATGAATTATTTATAAATAATGAATCAACTGTTGATCAAGTCATTCAAACATGTGCACTGGGAATTTACCGTGAACTCGAACATCTCGCAGCATTTGTAAAGGAACACATTCAACCCTCAGAAAAGACGGTCCAACACATGCGCGCCTATATTTCACTGCCAGCAGTAGAACGTGCGTTAAATGAAAAAAAAGAAACATTAAAAACCGTACCAGAATGGGAACGTTTAATTGACAAAGATATCTTTCGAGAATGCGAAGCTATATTTAAAAATGCAAAAATCACTCCTTACCACACAAGAAACTTGGTTCGAGATTACTTAGAATCAAGACAATCTTCGTTTCGTTTAAAAGGAATTTTCTCAAAAAACAAAACATCTTTGGAAAAAGAAAAACGAAAACAAAAACTAATAGACAGTTTAAATGAGAATGTAAAAAACTATATAGACGTGCATTTAAGAAATGGCATACAGCGTATTTTGTCTAATTACAGCATCCATTCCAGATCATTCTCTAATGAGCTGCTTTCAATTCATTACCACATTGATTCGACTTTGTTAAAACGAGCGGAGCGCTTCGGGGCTCAATTTTCGCAAGATTATGTTTTAACTTACAGCCGCATCGTTCTAGACGAAATCAGAAAAAGATACAAGGAAATACTCATTGATTTACTACCGTCTATAAAGAAAGCAGTCCGAGAACAACAACGTATTCAAACGAGGCAGTTATCAGAAGAAGTATCGAAATTACAAGATATTACAGAAGAATGGGCTCAATGGGAGAAAGACCATCATTCGTTAACAAAATGGATAAATGAAGTCATTACACAGTTAAAGAATGCGCGTGAACCTATATCTTTCCCTTCTGGTTCATTCGGTCATACGCAGACATTGTACAAATGGAATAACCTTAATATAAAGGGCACGGAAGTGGATATTGGTTCTTTCTATGGAAATGCTAAACAGCAGCACCGCGAAACTTTTTTTGAATCAAAAGAAAAGGCAGCTCAAAAATTAGAAACGGCCGTAACCTCTTTAAATAAAAAAGGATTGTCTGAAATAGAACAATCTTTAAAAGAGAAAGCTTCTCGTCTTCATCAGAAAACGCACCGTATTACGTTGTTTGGGGCATTCAGTGCTGGAAAATCATCGATAGCTAATGCGCTTCTCGGAGAGCATTTTCTTCCTGTTTCTGCAAATCCGACTACTGCTTCTGTACATTATATTCAAGCACCCGACCATAACCACTCTCATCGTTCGGTGGACATATTTTACAAATCCGAACAAGAGATTATGGATGATATGAATGATATTTTAAGACCAGCCAATCTAACCCTAGCATCTGTTGAAGATTGGTACGACGTTTATGCTAAAAACAAAGAAAAGCTCGCAGATTCCAGAGACGAAAGTGATAAAGAAGAAAATCAAAAACCTGATCCGATGGAGCTTCTTAAAGAGGAAGAAATCACATTAGCACAACAATATTATCAATCCTTTCATACGTTCAAAGATGCTATCGGAGAAATAAAAAATGCAGACTATGAAATATATAAACAAGCTGCAGCAAATGAAGAGCATGCCCTTCTCATTAATAACGTCAATATTTATTACGATTGTTCTTTTACAAGAAATGGATATTTATTAGTCGATACACCTGGCATAGGATCCATTTACCGCCGCCATAGCCAAATCGCTTTTGAAGAAATGAAAAAATCAGATGCCGTGCTATTTGTAAGTTATTATAACCATGCATTTTCAAAAGCAGATCGTGAATTTTTATTACAGCTAGGCAGAACAAAAAATTATTTTTCTTATGATAAATTTTTCTTCCTAGTAAATGCAGCCGACCTTGCCCAAAGTAAAAAAGAATTAAATACGGTATTAGATTATGTAAAAGATCAGCTGATCCGTTTACATATTACCAAACCACATGTTCTTCCAATATCGGGGAAAAACGCCTTAAAATCGTATAGTAATAGACCGAACGAATACTGGCATACTTCTGGAGCTGCAGGATTTTTGGATCACTTTCAACAGTTTGCCAAAAGTACTTTAGAGAATACAATCATGAAAGAAGGAATCGCTGAAATAAGACAAGCAATAACGATTTTGCAGCAGCAGAAAAAGAGTTTCTCTGAAGAAGAGCAAATCCGCATTGCCAAGAAACAATTCTGGCAAAAAGAGTTAGAATCTTTTGTTGAATGGTTGCAAACTACGAATCCCGGTACAGAATGGAAATGGATAGAACAAGAACTAGAAGAATTATTATTTTATGTGAAACAGCGGGTTTTTTACAGATATTATGATGAATATAAAGTACTGTTTAACGCAGCTCGTTTCGAAAATAATGAAAGCTTTTCCTCACAACTGCATCGTTACACAAATGAATTGATTCAGTTTATTTTTCATGAAATTGTTCAAGAAATAAGAGCAACAATCATTCGCATAGAACACTTTATACAAAAGCAATGGGGGGAGCTGCAAGATAGTATACATGAAAAGCTGATACCTGAAATTCGTGGTTTTTTTGTCCGAAAACATATTAATAATTTCCCTGCAACGAAAATAAAAGAACATGTCCCAGTAAACAGCAGTACGTTCTCTTTTATTTCAAACTATACCTCTTATCACCACTTTTTTGTAGAGCAAAAAAACAAAGTGATGAAAGAACAACTAGAAGAAACGCTTCGTCCATACGGAGACCAATTAATTGAAAGATACCATCATCAATTGAAACAAGAATATAAATCCTTTTTTTATAAGCAATGGGAAGGTTTTCTGAAGGATTTTTCCCAAGCCGCAGAAACACTTATTACAGATTGGAAAGAAGAAAACCAAACAGAAGACACAACGGAGTTGGATCAAATCATCAACCATCTAAAATCTCTGATTTGAAGGAAAATTTTGTTTATAATTAACTGCTGTGTTAAAATACTCATAAAGGCACAAACATCGCTAAGTTCCGACAGAAGAATGATGTTAAAGGATGGTTTTAATATGGAACGATGTAACATATTTCTAGACGATGTGAGGCCTAGTCCAGATGATCATATTTTGGTTACGACAGCAGAAGATTGTATTCTGCTCTTAAAAGAAAATCAGCCAATTTCTCATCTGTCACTTGATCATGATCTTGGCAGTAAAAATAAGAACGGGTTTGAAGTAGTATTATACCTATTAGAAAATAAACAATTTCCAGAACGAATCACGATACACTCAGCAAATGCAGCAGCAGGTAAAAAAATGTATCATCACTTACTCCATGCACAGGAATCAGGAGTACTTCCGGCGCATGTAAAAGTTCTTCACCGGCCGCTTCCGCTTAGATTTTCTTAGGATTAAACAAAGAGAAACCAGTATTGCAGGATTGTCCCCACTTAAAAAGGGGGCAGTCCTTTTTAGTTTTAACGAATCGGTCCAACTGAGCTATCCTACTGAGAAAGGAGATAAAAAATGAATAAAGTAATGCTTACAGATAGAGCGAAAGATTTTATCCATAACCACTCAGATTATAAACATCCAAGGATTATTCTAACTTCCTCCTTAACAGGCGGTTGACAGGGAAATGTAGAATTTTCTTTGATTCTGGAGGAATCAAACAGCTCTGAAACGTTGTCCGTTTTTACTGAGGCTGGCGTTCTGCAGCATGCTGGCGATCAGCCGTCTTTAGATCGCCATCCGTCGTTTGGCTGGATATTAAAAAACAAAAATGAAACCCTTGCGATAGGAATAAAAATGAAGAAATACTAAACGATTCCTAACTGCTCGTTACACACCTGGTCATAGACGCATATCATACTCTTAAGAGAGAATAATAAAGGAGACTAGCCGCATGTTTATTGCAGACGCTCATTGTGATGCTTTATGGAAAATGCTGGCTATGAAGCAGCCTTCCTTTAATGGGTCATCACCGCTTGGTGTGAATACGAGCAGCCTTAAACAAGGAAATGTAAAAATTCAAAATTTTGCTCTATACACGTCAGTAAAGAATTCTATAAGTCATCAAAAAAAAAATATAATAAAAGAGTTGTATTTATTCAATAAATATATTGCTAGTGATAACCATATCAAATGGACCCCTTGGAAGCCGATACAAATCACACCTTCTTACACGCATGCTATTTTATCCTTAGAAGGGGCAGGGATGTTCGGGGATAACCTTCATGAATGGAAAAATTTAAAGGAAAATGGTGTGGAAATGGCAAGCCTTACCTGGAACGAAAAAAACGAGCTCGCTGCGGGGAGTTCTCAATCAAACAAATACGGCTTGACAAAAGCCGGTAAAAAAGTCATATCATGGCAAAATAAAAATCATATGATTGTGGATGCTGCACACTTAAACGAACGCAGCTTTTGGGATGTTTTGGAACATGCGAAACATGTCGCTGTAAGCCATGCAAATGTAAAAGCCTTGTATGACCATCCTAGAAATTTAAGCGATCAACAGATAGAGGCTTTAGCAAAACAAAACAGCTTTATTGGATTAACTTTTTACCCCCGGTTTATCAATGGTTCTAACTCCGCTGCTTTTACGGATTTAGCAAAACAAATTGATTACCTTTGCAGCAAAGGAGCGGAAAACATTATTGGATTTGGTTCTGACTTCGACGGGATTGATTCGACGATAAAAGGGTTAGAAAGTCCCGCAGATTTCCCTCGTTTATTAGAATGGCTATCAAAGCATTTTAATGAAAAAATTATTGAAGGAATAGCAGGAGCGAATTTTCATCATTTCTGGAATCGGAAACGAACAGAATAATAATCCTATTGCATTTTCCTTTGCAAAAATAAAGAGATCATCTAAAATATAAATAGAGAAAGAGGTGATGATTCGTGGAAATTACAAATCAAGCAAAAGATTTTATTAAAGAAGTGATGAATGAACATGACATGTCTACGATCCGGGTTGTATTCTCCGGCATGGGCTGAGGCGGTCCAAAATTAGGACTGGCTCTGGATGAGCCGGCAGAAAGCGATGTTAAGCAAGAAGTTAACGGAATTAACGTAGCAATCGAAGAACAAATCGTTTCTCACGTTCAAAACGTGACCTTAGATGTTGAAAGTTCCGGTGAGGGGCAAGTAGGACTTGTCATGAAAGGCGGAACCAACAGCGACTGCTGTTAATAGATGACATGTGGCACCCTTTCCCATCATTGAAGGGTGTCTTTTCTTGACAATTGCCATTTTGAAAACGGTTAAAGGAGGAAAAACTGTGGAAGACTTTAATAATGATACACTTTTATCCTTTCAAAATGTTAGTGTCACCACAGGAGGGAATCAAAGACTGAAAGATATTACGTTTGACATAAAAAAAGGGGAGCATTGGGGCTTATTAGGCTTGAACGGTTCTGGAAAAACAACACTTTTAAAAGTTATAGCAGGATATGTGTGGGCCAGTAAAGGATATTTGGAGAGCTGGCAAGGTACATATGGAAAAATTGATATTCAAAAACTTCGTCAGCAAATAGGCTGGGTTAGTGAATCTTTAGATGACAGATATCGGACGAAACAAACCAGTACCGCTCTTGAAGTGGTATTAAGCGGTCTTTTCGCCTCCATTGGTCTTTATGAAACATTCAAAACGGAGGATATCAAAAAAGCAGAGTACTGGCTTGATTTCTTTGGAATATATCATCTTAGAAACACCCCTTATCTGCACTTATCACAAGGAGAAAAAACAAGATCCCTGCTGGCAAGAGCTTGGATTGCTGAACCCCCATTATTACTGTTAGATGAACCTTGTTCTGGACTTGATGTAAAGGGCAGAGAAGAATTTCTATCTTCTTTAGAACATTTACTTCATCTTGATAATGCCCCTGCTCTTCTTTATGTTACTCACCACCTAGAAGAGATGCCATCTTCGATACAAAACGTATTATTATTGAAAAATGGGGAAATCATGACTAAAGGATCAAAATATGATACATTGACAGATGAGTATGTGCAGCGCGCGTTCGATGTGGACGCACGCATTGTCTGGGAACAAGCAAGGCCTTGGCTTGTTATTTCCTCTCCTGAAAGATGTTAGAGAGATGTGGTAACGTTTTTTAAATTTTTACAAATTTGTCTTTCGGATTGTACATAAAATTTGAACTGCCTGTCGTATCAGCATTCAAGTATTTGATCGTTTTGAGATTTTCACCAAATTTCTTTCTACATGAAGGCAGTTAAGCATTGTAAGTATTTTTAATTACACACGATATGTTACAATACATTTCAGTAATAATTGGAAAGGAGAATTCCTTTGAGTAAAAAGTGGATATTAAGTCTCGCCCTTGCTGTATCCGTATCGGTAACAGCTGCATGTGGAGATGAAGAAGCTCAAGATGGACAAGAAGGTCAAGAAGGAGAAGGCCAGCAGCAAGAAGAGGGGCAAGAGGATGAAGCGAATGAAGAAGCTCCTGAAGAACAAGAAATGCCAGATCCAGACCTTGAAGATATACCTGATGTAGTAGCTGAGGTAAATGGAGAAGAGATATCTAAAGATGAATTTGAATCTGTTTATGTTTCCACTCTTAATACCTATGCGATGCAAGGAATGAACATTGAAGAGCAAGATGATGGCGGTGAAATGAAACAGCAAATTCAAGAACAAACAGTAGAACAGCTGATCGGTCAAGAATTATTAGTACAAGAAGCAAATAATCGCGAATTGAGTGCCAGCCAGGATGAGGTAGAAGCAGAACTCAGCTCCTTAAAAGAACGATTTGGCTCGGATGAAGAGTTTCAACAGGCTCTTGAAAGTGAAAATCTATCCGAAGACGACCTTCAAAGCGATATCGAAAAACAAGTGAAAGTTGAAAAGTTAGTAGAAGATGAGGCTGGAGAAATTGAAGTTTCCGAAGATGAATTACGGGAAATGTATGAACAAATGAGCCAAGCTCAAGACGGAGAAGAGGGAGAAGACAGCCCTTCCTTTGAAGAGATGAAACCACAGCTAGAAGAACAAATGGTGCAGCAAAAAGAAGGAGAAGAAATTCAAAAATTAGTAGAAGAACTTCGTGAAAGCGGAGATGTGACCGTTAATATTTAACGCTGCACACGATCCGGCAGAAAAATCTGCCGGATTTTTTTATGCGATTATATTGCAGTCGGCTCAGAATACGGTAAAATAGAGACAAAAGTACTATTTGGTTTATTTTTGGATTTCACTAGAGGGGGACAATTATGGCTGTCACAAATCAATCAGACATATTACTTGAAAGCGGAACGAATGAATTAGAAATTGTTATGTTTAACGTGGGAACGGGTACATTTGGTATTAACGTATTAAAAGTACGTGAAATTCTTCAACCGGTAGATATAACAGAAACGCCTAATCGGCATGAGCATTTAGAAGGTGTTATACGTTTGCGCGAAGAAGTAATCCCAGTAATAGATCTAGCTAAAGTACTAGGATACCCACCCGCTGACCACCCTAAATATGACAAGTTTATTATAGCAGAATTGAATCAAATGAAAGTAGCTTTTCACGTCCATTCGGTATCTCGCATTCACCGTATTTCTTGGGAGCAGATTGAAAAACCTGGTGACCTGTCAAAAGGCCATGATGCAAATACAATAGGTATCGTTAAAATGGAGCAAGGAATGTCACTGCTGCTGGATTATGAAAAAATTGTAATGGATATTGCTCCCAGTTCAGAAATGCAAGGGATTAAGAGAAATGATGAACATGCTAAGGAACGTGCTCATAAAACACTAATGATTGTCGAAGACTCGCCGGTCCTCAGAAAACTGCTTGAAGATACGCTTGAGGATGCAGGTTACACATCTTCTGTATTATATCAAGACGGAAAAGAAGCTTGGGATTACATTGGTTCTCTTACCGAAACAGATGGCACCGATAATAAACGGTTACCGGATTTAATTATAACTGACCTTGAGATGCCAAGAATGGACGGGCATCATTTAACCATTAAAATAAAAGAACATGAAGAACTTCAGCATCTGCCAGTTGTTATTTTTTCATCGTTAATTACCGAAGATTTATACCATAAAGGGGAGAGAGTTGGGGCAAATGCCCAAGTCAGCAAGCCTGAAATCGGTAAATTAGTCGATGAAATTGATAAGTTAATATTAACGTAATGATGATTAAAAGCTTTAAAAGGGACACCCCTTTTAAAGCTTTTTTTCTCGAAATGAAATTTTTTGTTATATACAATTTCCAAAAAAACAATTGACTGTTTTATAACACAGTTGTATAATTATCATTAACATATAACAAATTGGGAGTGGTTAGAATGAAACAAACACAAAAAAAGACAAACGAACGCCGTTTTACACCAAACAAAGAAGAAAAATCTATTTTGCAGATGATTAACGATTATTACACTGTTCGATAAAAAAACAATATTTTTAAAATATTAGTACAATAACGGAGATATCCCGTTATTGTTTTTTTTTTGACAGATAAGAAATTATAAATAGTTGGCGTTTTACATGTCTAGCGCAAGCGCCTACTCGCTCGGGATTCCTTCGGTTCGTCAATGGAAAGCAAAGATTAGCTTTCCATATGCCGACCCTCCAGGACTTGTCGCTCGTGAGCAAGGCGCTTGCGCTTTTCTTATATCATGACTTACATATAGCTGTATTAATACAACTTTTTATAAAATGTTTTGAATATTCCGTTTCATGACGTATAATAAAAAATAAGTATATTAATCATTAGCAAAGGGGAGACGATCTTTATGAAGGAAATAGATCGCATAAACCTCATAAGAGAACTAGAAGAACTTTGCGGCATTCCGCACTCACTTCTTGTAAGACTAAATGATGAAGAAATGAACAAACTTTATAAAGAAAGAGTAATAGATCGTACCGTCCCATCTAAAAAATAATACAGCTTCTTTATTCTGCTTGAGAAAAACATCCTTCCCTTTAGGCGAAGGATGTTTTTTAAAATCTTTTATACGTCTAAAAGTAAGTGTGTAGTGGTATTTATAAATAATTCGCCATCTAATGAAATAATATTTTGAATTTTATAAATACTGTTTTACAAAATAGAAACAATCTTTTATAATAGAGGAAAACAAACCGAAGTTTGAATTTCAAATAAAGGTTTAATAGAACAATGTCCGCATTCAAAAATGAGTTAGGATAGGGGGATGATAATGAAATCAGTTGTCTATTGGGATAAAAGGAAACTCGAACTAGCAGACGCCTGTTTCGCACCCTAAAGAAGATGAAATATTAGCCAGTAGAATACTGCGGGATTTGCGGATCTTAATTACATACGTATGTGAAAGGATCATATGTGGAACCTGGTCAAGTAATGGGCCAAGAGTTTTCAGGAAGAGTCCAAGTTGCCGGCAACTCTGTTTCAGGCGTAAAAAAAGGAGATCGTGTAGTCATTAAACCATTGGGGAATTGTTGTTCCTGCTGCCAATGTTTACAGGACAGCCTCACTTATACGAAAAAGTTTTTACAGGTGGTTTAATAGGATATGGCGGCACAGTCGGAGAATTTAAAACAATTGGATGCCTCTAAAGCCGTAAAAGTTTGTCTTCAACTATATTCAGAATAAACAACCTTCATTTCTCCATTAACCAATTTACCACTTTTCATTAACTTAATATTAAAAATATTAATAAAATAATTCTTTTCATCTATTTCCTTATTCACAGTTACTAAATCAAACGTAACATTATATTTTACCACACTAAAATGTATGCGCTTACAATAATGAAATCACACGGAACCGTTAATTAGTAAAGCATGTCTTTTGCTTTGTATTACTTTAAAGGGGGGATGTAAATAAGAGCAGGATAATAAAGCAGGGACTACATGGAGGAAGTCTTTATACTAATAAGGGGGACCTTGATGATGAAATGGAAGTCTACGTATCTCTTCATTTTAAGTTTAGGAATGATTATATTCTTAACTGCGTGCGGAGGGGAGTCTGAACAAACTGGATCAGATGCAGAAGGAAACAATTCCGATGGAGGGTCAACTGGGGAAGAAGTACGCGGGGTGACAGATGATGAAATAATAATAGGAAATATTGTAGCCCAATCCGGCCCCCAAGCCATCTACGGCCAAATTGCGCAGGGAATACAAACATACTTTGATTATGTCAATGAAAACGGCGGTGTTCATGGACGCCAGTTAAAACTTCTTGCATATGACGGTGAGTATACCCCGGCAGTAGAAATGCAGCAAGCTCAAAGATTAGTGGAAGAAGAAGAAGTCTTTCTCATGCTAGGGAATGATTGCACACCGTGTAATACCGCTACCAAAGAATATTACGAGGAACAAGGAGTCATAAATATGATGCTCGGATCTGGAGCACAACAATTTTATGAACCTCCAAGTGATTTCTTTTTCGGTTCTGAGATAGCAAACTATCGAATAGAAACAAGAGTGTTTTATGATTATGCGGTTAATGAGTTAGATGCTGGAAGGATTGCGATTGTTTACCAAAATGATGATTACGGTAAAGAAGGGTACGAGGCAGTAGAAGCTGTTCGCGATGATTATGATGCAGAAGTCGTTACGGAAGTACCGTTTGTAGCCAATGAAGAGGACTATACGACCCATGCGCAAAAAGTCAAAGATGCGGATGTAGACACCGTCATTATGTTATCTACACCAAACCCTGCCGCTCGGCTTAAACAAGAATTTCACGCCATCGGCTTAACTGATATTAATTATATTGTTTCATCTGTCGGCGGAAATGACACGACCATGTTTGAACTTGCCGGTGAAGATGTATGGGAAGGCACATACAGTGCAGGCTCCATCCCGGTACCTGATGCTCCTGAAGCTGAAGGTAATGAAGCAATAGAAACATACCTTGAGCAATATACAGAAGCTTACCCGGGTGAAAACTACAGCGGCGTTCCACAATGGGGATATGCAGGTGCTGAAGTCTTCGTAGAAGCATTGGAACGTGCTGGAGAAGATCTTAACTATGACACTTTCAGAGAAGCCCTGTACTCATTTGATAATTGGACAGAAGGGACATATGCAGGTGTCACATTTAGTCCGGAAAACCACTATGGCTTAACAACTCTATTTATGACGAGAGCGCAAAATGGAACGATTGAATCGGTGACAGATCTAATAAATTATGATCCTGAAACCGGGGAAATCAATTACGAATAATGAATGAATCACAGCGGGATGTCGTATGTCTCGCTGTGATTGTTCAATCAACGATCAAAGCATAGTAAACATTAAATAGCTGCAAAAAGGAGGAATATCATTGGAAGCACTGTTACAGATAACTTTCGGCGGTTTAATTTTCGGAAGCATCTATGCTCTGGCTGCGATAGGAATCGTAATGATTTACAAAACAACGGATGTTGTTAACTTCGCTCATGGGGAAATGGCAATGATCACAACCTTCATCAGCTTCACTTTTCTCCAAATGGTTGGATTATCCTTTTTTGTATCTTTTTTATTAGCATTAATTTTTGCAGCGATATTTGGAATGACTGTTTATCAGGCAATCATAAAACGTGTTCAAAATGCTCCTCCCCTTAATCAAATTGTTGTTACGTTAGGTTTATTTTTGGCTTTTAACGGAATTGCAGGTTTAATTTGGGGATATACTCCGCACGGATATCCCAGCGCCCTAAGAGGGGATTCTTTTCAAGTAGGTAGTGTTTTTATGTCCCCGCACCAGTTGTTTATTCTTGGTATTACGTTAGCATTGATGATTCTTTTCTTTATTTTATTTAAATACACTAAAATTGGCCTGGCCATGCGTGCAACTCAGCAAGATATGCAAACCTCTTCTCTAATGGGAATAAAAGTATCTCAAGTATTTAACTTGACTTGGGCAGCAGGTGCAATACTTGGAGGCGTTGCCGGCATACTAACAGCTCCAATCACCTACTTAGAGCCCAGCATGATGATAGATATTTTAATAATGGGCTTTGCAGCAGCTGTATTTGGTGGATTTGTAAATCTACCCGGAGCTGTTATTGGAGGATTAATAGTAGGAGTATATAGTAACTGGGTTAGTTATTATATAGGATCAGAGTTAAGTGTAGCCTTTGTTTTTCTACTAATAGTACTAGTATTATATGTAAAACCTACTGGACTGTTTGGAGCAAAATACGTTAAAAAGGTGTGATGCAATTGAAAAGTCAAAAATTGAAATATATTTTCAATTCCGTCGTTCTTCTATTTATTATTGTGTATCCGTTTTTAATGAATATGTCTGGATATTGGATGACTCTTCTCGTTATGATGACTATTTATGGCATTACCGCAGTCGCACTAAATATTATGATAGGATATGGCGGGCAAATATCCATTGGACATGCGGGATTTTTAATGATCGGGTCGTATTCCGTAGCAATAATAGCCGACCGGTTTGAACTTCCTTTTGTCATAACCCTGTTGTTAGCAGGTATTATAACAGCGTTTGTCGGGCTGATTATTTCCTTCTCTGCTGTTAGGCTCAAAGGGCATTTTCTAGCAGTCGTAACACTAGGTTTTGGTATTTCTGTCCCTGTTATTGCCTTAAACTGGACTTCTCTTACAAATGGATATTCAGGAATGCTGGTCACAAGGCCTGCCATTCTGAGTGAATTGTCCCTCTATTATTTTATCGTTGGGTGCACTGTATTGTTTCTCTGGTTCATGTATAACATCTTGCACAGCAGCTTTGGCAGAGCGTTTATTTCCATTAGAGAAAGTGAGATTGCAGCTCAGTCTTCTGGTATTAACACAACATTCTACAAAACCTTAATGTTTGTTATTAGTTCTTTTTTTACGGGTATGGCAGGCGGACTTTATGCCTATTGGATCGGTTTTGTCGGACCGACTGACTTCCCCGTTACGATATCTTTCTTATTGTTAGCCATGATTGTAGTTGGTGGAATGCATTCATTTTATGGTCCGATTTTTGGAGCCGTTTTGTTTTCGATCATCCCGCACTTTACTGATGAATTCATGGGAATAACAAACATTGTCATCGGATTAATATTAGTTATTATTATTTTGTTTAGACCTGAAGGATTAGTCACCATTGTCGATTGGTTTAAAATGAACAAAACTATGGAAAAAGCAGATACAATTAGCAAAGAAAGGGGTTCATGAACCATTGCTGACTTTAGATAAAGCAAGAGTGGAATTTGGAGGTTTAACAGCTGTCAATGACTTGAACATGGAAATATCCAAAGGGCAGATACATTCACTTATCGGACCTAATGGAGCAGGAAAAACTACGGTATTCAATACGATCAGCCGGTTTGTGAATCTCACATCAGGAAATATAAAATTTAATAATGAAAATATTTTAAATTATAAACCAAACGAAGTTATCCGTTTAGGTATTACCCGTAGTTTTCAAAACACGGAATTATTTGCCAATATGACCGTGATGGACAATTTATTAGTCGGACTTCATCCACTAACGAAGAAAAATATATTTTCCACTATGCTGCATTTACCTTCTGTTCGACGAATCGAACAAGAAAACAGAAAAAAAACGATAGAAACGTTAGAATTGCTGCAAATACGACATCTAGAAGATGAAGTAGTAAAGAACTTGCCTTTTGGTTACCAAAAAATGGTAGATATAGGCCGGGCAATGATGGTTAACCCAGAACTGCTTTTGTTAGATGAACCTGTTGCCGGAATGAATAATGTAGAAACAAAACAAATTAGTGAATTATTACTTCGGTTAAAACATGACTTTGGTTTCACTATTTTTCTCATTGAACACGATATGTCCATGGTAATGGAAATTTCAGATTTTGTTACCGTTGTAAACTTCGGCAAAAAAATATCTGAAGGAGTGCCTGCTATGGTTAGAAATGATCCGGCTGTGATTGAAGCTTACCTAGGAGGAGAGGATGTTTCTCATGCTTAAGTTAATGGACGTGCATGTATATTATGGTTCTATTCAAGCATTAGATGGCGTTTCACTTGAGGTTCCAAAAGGAGATATTGTTACACTGCTCGGTGCAAATGGCGCCGGTAAGAGCACTACCTTAAAAGCTATATCCCGATTAGTTAATATAAAAAGAGGCACATATGAATTAAATGGAAAAACTGTCAACAAACAATCTCCACATTCTATTGTGAAAAAACAAGTAATTCATTGTCCAGAAAATCGCCGCGTGTTTCCAGAGCTGACCGTAGAAGAAAATCTTCGAGTGGGAGCCTATATTCGTAAAGATAATAAATTGAAACAAGATTTAGACCGCGTACTTAGCTACTTCCCAAGACTAGGTGAAAGAATGGACCAGTTTGCAGGCACATTAAGCGGCGGTGAACAGCAGATGTTAGCAATTGGCCGGGCGTTAATGGGGGACCCGAAAATTTTGTTGCTAGATGAACCTTCACTAGGTTTAGCACCTAATTTGGTTCGAGAAATTTTTGAAATTATTAAACAAATTAATGAAGAAGGCATATCTATCCTGCTCGTTGAACAAAATGCACATTTGGCTTTAGAAACAGCAAAGTATGCTTATATCTTAGAAAATGGTAAAATTGAGCTGCAAGGGTCAACAGAAGAATTAAAAGAAAATGATCAAGTGCGTCAACTTTATTTAGGGGCATAGACATTAATACTTTCTTTTTGGGCTCAAGCCGTTATTATGTGAGCGTCACCACATAATCACGGCTTGTTTTATATGCTAAAAGAAAACGAAGGATAAATGTTGGTTTTGAAATGGAAAGATCTTAGATTGTTTTTTCATACTTTTCGTCCAAGCCGTGAAGGTTTTATTCTGTAATGTATATAGCTTTATTGACAGGGGTTAATCCGAGATGCATGTAATCGTACTCGATCGCATTTTTTTAGAGAGTAAAAAAAGATTGTCCCAAACGAAGAAACATTAATGTAATGCTGTGTTTGCGCGCATCTCAGACTAACCCCATAAAAAGAGGTGAATATAATGAGAAAAAAGTCATTAGAAGAATTAATTGATTGGATGAAAAAAGAAACCACTTTACACGATAAAATCGAATATTGGCATACGCTGGAGGAAAAAGAAGCCAAAACGGTTTCGTTCCCTTCATCACTGGATAAACGGATAGGGAGAGCTCTGGAAAATAGGAATATTACGTCTCTTTATACGCACCAGCACACTGCTTTTGAAAAAAGTGGTGTGGAACAAAAACATACGGTATCTGTTACACCAACAGCCTCCGGTAAAACATTATCTTATAATTTACCAGTACTTCAATCCATTCTTAACGATAAAGAATCTAGAGCACTGTATTTGTTTCCAACAAAGGCTCTAGCCCAGGATCAAAAAAGTGAAATCAATGAATTTATAGATGAAATGGAAGTGGATATTAAAAGCTATACATATGACGGGGATACAGCTCCAAATATCAGGCAGGTTATCCGCAAGGCCGGCCATGTTGTTATTACAAACCCTGATATGCTCCATTCAGCAATCTTGCCTCACCATACAAAATGGGTTTCTTTATTTGAAAATCTTAAATATATTATTATTGATGAATTACATACGTATCGCGGTGTATTCGGCAGTCATGTTGCCAATGTAGTAAGGCGGTTAAAGAGAATCGCGAATTTTTACGGCAGTTCCCCTGTTTTTATTTGTACGTCTGCAACGATTGCAAACCCAAAAGAACTAGCCGAAACACTTACGGGTGAATCCTTTTATTTAATTGATAACAATGGAGCCCCGCGAGGAAAAAAACATTTCGTTTTTTATAATCCTCCGATAGTTAATGAAGCAATGAATATTCGTAAAGGAGCGACCTCGGAAGTCAATAAATTGGCTTCGCTTTTTTTAAAAGAAAAAATACAAACGATCGTATTTGCCAGGAGCCGGGTTAGAGTAGAAGTGATATTAAGCCATCTGCAAGAGTTAGTAAAAAAAGACCTCGGCCCCAAATCAATACAAGGGTACAGAGGAGGGTATCTTCCGAAACAAAGAAGGGCAATTGAAAAAGGACTTCGAAACGGAGACATTATGGGAGTAGTCAGTACAAACGCCCTAGAGTTAGGGGTAGATATCGGCCAGCTTCAAGTTTGCATTATGACGGGCTATCCAGGTTCTGTTGCAAGTGCATGGCAGCAGGCTGGACGCGCAGGCAGAAGGCAGGATGAATCACTGATCCTTCTTGTTGCCAGTTCAGCTCCCGTTGACCAATATATGATTCAGCAGCCCGAGTTCTTCTTGGATCAAACTCCAGAATCAGCCAGAATTCATCCAGATAATCTTATTATTTTAGTAGACCACATTAAATGCGCTGCGTTTGAACTCCCATTTCAAGAAGGAGAAACGTTTAATGGGGTGGAGATTGAAGAAGTACTTGAATATTTAACGGAAGAACAAGTATTGCACCACCGCGGCCATAAGTGGTATTGGATGAATGACGGCTTCCCGGCTCATGGTGTCAGCTTACGGTCTGCCTCACAAGAAAATGTTGTTATTATTGATCAAACGGACGTTGCTAACGTGAAAGTGATCGGAGAAATGGACCGATTTAGCGCAATGACCCTGTTACATGATAAAGCCATTTATTTACATCAGGGTGTTCAATACCAAGTGGAGGAACTTGACTGGGAAGAAAAGAAAGCTTATGTCAAAGAAGTGCAAGTAGAATATTTTACAGATGCTAATCTTGCTGTGGAATTAAAAGTGTTAGAAGAAGATAAAAGAACGGAATATCCGTCTTTTGAAACTGCGTTTGGTGACGTGATGGTTAACGCAAAAGCGACGATCTTTAAAAAAATAAAAATGACCACCTTTGAAAATATCGGTTCGGGTTCTATACATCTTCCTGAAGAAGAATTGCATACCAATGCCTGCTGGATAAGTTTTCCAGACCAGACTGTATCCAAGTTTGGAAAAGAACCGTTAGAACAAGCCTTAATAGGAATTGCTAATGTTCTCCGTCATGTAGCACCCATACATGTCATGTGTGACCAAAGCGATCTCCATGTGGTCCCGCAGATGAAAGCAACTCATTCTGAAAAGCCGACCATCTTTTTATATGACAGATATCCTGGTGGAGTAGGCTTATCTTCTGCAGTCTATAACAACTTCCTGGAACTGCTGCAAAACGGCAAAAAACTTATACGATCTTGTCCTTGTACGACCGGATGTCCGTCATGCGTTGGTTCTGATTTAAATCTAGGCGAAGAAGCAAAATGGCTCACACTTCGTCTAATGCGATTGTTAGAGGAGGAACACCAATTTGAAGCTGAAAAATAAACTACATCGCATGAAACACCATTTAGGAGATAATAAGTCAGTTCAGTCAGAAATGGAAGAAAAGGAAATCGTTTCTGCCGATCATCACCATAATAAAGATATTCCTTTTGCAAAGGAATGGGAGGATTTGAATGCGGCTTCCCGCTTTTTAGAAGACCAATACATGATAAAAAGGGAAGTCGTTTACCCATTCGACCACCTTCACGGAAAATATAAATTACAGGAGCTTTTTAATGTTTGGGAAGAGTGGAAAAACGAAACAGCGTTTCACCCTCTTCACCCGAATGAAAGAAGTCCGGAAGATCTTTTATTTTTTGATACCGAAACAACGGGTTTAAACAGCGGGACAGGAAATATGATTTTTTTACTCGGCGGTGCACAATTTACGGAGGAACATGTACAAGTCAATCAGTTTTTTCTGCCAGGTCCAGAAGCTGAAGTCGCCTTGTATCATCATTTTTTAAAAGATACGGCTTCTACACAGAACCTTGTCACATATAACGGAAAAGCGTTTGACTGGCCGCAGCTTAAAACGAGGCACACATTTGTCCGAAACGAAGTTCCTAAACTGCCTTCATACGGTCATTTTGATTTATTGCATGCTGCCCGCCGGCTCTTTAAACATCGGCTGTCTTCTTGTAAGCTTTCTGTCGTAGAAAAAGAAATATTACAATTTGAGCGTATCGATGATACCCCGGGATATCTAGCACCCATGCTTTATTTTGACTTTTTAAATGAAAAACATCCCGAATATATTAAAGGGGTGCTCACGCATAATGAGTGGGATGTTCTATCTTTAATCACGCTATATATTGATTTGTCCAAACGAGTGCTAAGCAAAAGGTCATGCGGTCGAGAAACCTATGAAATAGGACGATGGTACGCTCACTGTAAAGAATGGAACAAAGCAAGGTGGTGTTTTGAAAAAGCTCTCAACACAACAATAGAGAGAAGGAAATGGCAAGAAGAGTGCATGTTTGCGCTTGGCTTTGTATATAAAAAATTAAATCAAGAAAAAGAAGCAGTAGAGTGTTTCCTTCAAATATTAGAAAATAATAGCGCTAACAGCGCAACTGCTGCCATTGAAATTGCCAAATTTTATGAACATCGAGAAAAAAATCCAGAAAAAGCACTGCACTTTGTTCATAAAGCAGTTAAAATGAATGGTAATGTGACTCCGGAATTAAACAAAAGAATGAAGCGCTTACAAAATAAAGAGGAAATAAGGAAATAAGGAAATGATGACATGAAATATTTCCCGGGCAAGCGCAGAATAGAACATATTTAGGGAAAATTTACTGTTTTACGACAAGAATATGACCACCCAAATGGAAGCGATTATGTCGAACGAAAGAATGGAAGGGAAATAAACCGACGGTTCACAGGTCGGTTTCATTTCAAAGCAGAAATAGAGGTGTCAATTTTTTGAGAGTACTTGCGGTTACTGGTTATAAACCTCAGGAAATGGGGATCTTTCAACCGAATGCAAACGAAATTATTTATATCAAAAAAACAATTGAAAATAGACTGATTGGTTTTTTAGAAGGAGGTCTTGAATGGATCGTTGTTTCAGGTCAGCCCGGTGTTGAACAATGGGCCGCAGAAGTGGTCATTGATTTAAAACATTCATGGGATGCTTTAAAACTTGCCATTCTTCCTCCTTTTTTGGAACAAGAAAGCATATGGCCGGAGCAAGCACAGGAAAGGTACCAACGTATCATAAATCAGGCTGATTTCACAGAAGCAATATCTAAAAAGCCCTATGATAATCCAGGACAGCTGCGAGCGAAAAATGATTTTATTGTCATGAAAACAGATGCCCTGTTGATTTTATATTCCGAAGAACAAGAAGGAACCCCTCGTTATTATTTGCAGGCTGCCGAACGAAAAGCTGCCACAGCTCATTATCCAATATACAGAATTACACCAGATGACCTGCAGCAAACGGTAGAAGATATGTCAGAAGAACTAGACGCCTTTGAAGAGTAAAGGCAATACAAATTGACTTTTACCTGAAGTTCTGAAAAAATGAAATACAAATAACGATTTATAATTTTCGTAATTTAAACTGAAATGATATTTGGGGTGAACCAAACCATGCAAAACATCCGTTTATCAGCCAAAGAAATTTTAGATAAAGACTTTAAAAGCAGCATGAAAGGCTATAATAAAGATGAAGTGGACCAATTTCTTGACATGATTATTCAAGATTATGAAGCATTCGAAGAGAGAATAAATGAACTAGAACAATCTTTAGAACAATCAAAAAAACGTTCTAATAGAGCTGCTGGTGAAACACGGTTTAACGCGGAACCTCAAGCAGCTGCAGCAGATCAGACATCTTCTGTACAGGCAGCGGGCGGTACAAATTATGATATTCTAAAAAGATTGTCCAATTTAGAAAAAGAAGTGTTTGGCAAAAAATTATATGACTAAAAACAGCTTCAAACTATGTTTAGCACAACAACTTTCATTTCATGGAGAAGTGGAGGAAAATAAAAAGCATTGTGCGGAAACTGTAAGAATAGCTGCATCGAAAGGTACAGATTTAGTAGTATTTCCTGAGCTTACATTAAGCGGTTATCATGCAGAAAAAGAAGTCCTTTTTCAACTAGCAGAACCAGCACAAAAAAACACACCTGGCATTCAATTTTTTAGAAATCTCAGTGAAAAAACGGGGATAGCCATAGTTGTTTCGTTTCCAGAAAGAAACGAAGATCATATATATATTACGACTGCATTTATAGATGAACCGGCAGGGCAGCTCGACTTTTACCGAAAATCAAAATTATGGGGAGCAGAAAAAGAAATTTTTTCCCCGGGTCCTAAGAGCTATAACCCTATTCCCACTCGGTTTGGACGTATTGGTATTTTACTTTGTTATGATATGGAATTCCCTGAACCAGCAAGAGAACTAGCCAAAAAAGGAACTGACCTCATTCTCTGCCCTTCTGTCTGGAGCAAAATGGCAAAGTTACGCTGGGATATTCAACTGCCTTGCCGGGCATTAGATAACCAATGTTATGTTGCTGGTGTAAATACAGTATCTGACAACGCATGCGGAAGTACACAATGGATCGATCCTTTCGGAAAAGTGCTTCAAAAAGCCTCTATTCATCAGGAAGAGTTGATATACGGGCATTTTGATAAAAATATTTTAGAGAATGCCCGCTCAGAAATCCCTTATTTAAAAGAGATGGATTTTTAAAAAAGCAACAGTTATAATATGCGTTGTATATTTCACAAGATTCCCATTGTCTGTCAATAAGGAGCACAAAATGAGGTTTTTCTATTGTCTAGTCTGCTTAGAAAGGGTAAACGTGGGCCGGACGCTCGCATTTTTCTTTACGGGAGGTTAAAGGGAAGATTGTTAAAGATATTTGTAGATGGAGCAAGTGCTGGAAATCCTGGTCCTGCTGGTGCAGGAATTTTTATTAATAAAGGGAACGGAGAAAATGAACACTACGCCATCCCACTTGGTCAAATGACTAATCACGAAGCTGAATTTGCAGCGCTTCTCGAAGCATTAAAGTTATGCAAAGAAAACAATTGGAAAATGGCTTCAATATGTACAGACTCAAAACTCGTCGACGAAGCTGTAGAAAAACGCCATACAAAAAAAGCTGCGTATAAGCCATACCTTTCTGAAATATTAATTCAATTAGAAGAATGTGAGTTGTGTTTCGTAAAGTGGATACCTTCTAGTACTAATCGGGCTGCTGACCAGCTATCGAAACGTGCGATCCAAAAAAACTCCTAAAACTTTTCTGAAATAATAGGTTGCCAAACAAACTCATTCGCGTTATAATAGCATTTGTCACAAAATGAAGCATTAAACATTCTGGCAGTCGCTGCACGTATGGTGCAGAGGAAAGTCCATGCTCGCACAGCCTGAGACGGCTGTAGTGTTCGTGCCTGACGAAACCATAAGTTAGGGCAGTCTGGTACCTTACTAGGCTGACGGCGGGGAAACGACCTGTGTCGCTATGATATGGTCTTATTACCCTGAAAAGTGCCACAGTGACGTAGTCCGTTTGGAAACAAACGGAGTGGAACGCGGTAAACCCCTCGAGCGAGAAACCCAAATGTTGGTAGGGGCGCCTTTCTGAAGGAATAAAACGGAAAGAAAGGGCAGAGTCAAACTCTGCAGATAGATGACTGCCTCCGGAGTGCAAGGTGAAAAACCGCAGCAGCACAATGGAACAGAACATGGCTTACTAGAATGTTTTGTGCCTCTGAACGAACCCCTGATCAGGGGTTTTTTTATTATTAAAAAACTTGACTTGCTGCTTGCAGAGCAATTAGTAGTAACCGTTGCAATGAAAAACTTTTATAAACATTGCATTATACTTTTGTAACATTTAAAAATATGTTGATTTTTCTAAAAATTTAAAATATAATCGAATAAACAACGGTTCAAAAATTAATCATGCGTTCACGCAGGAGGAATAGTCATGCAGATTCAAGATAACTTAATGGATCCAAGCGTCATTTCAGATCCATATACTTATTTTGCAGAAATTCGTACAAATGATCCGGTTCACTGGAGTGACGATTTTGGCGGATGGATAGTTACCCGGTATGAAGATGTAGCCTTTGCATTCCAGGATCAAACGCGCTTTTCTGCAGAACGAGTGACACCTTCTAGAAAAGCATCCGAGAAGAAAAAGAAAGAACTTGCTTCTACCTATAATGTGCTGTCTCATTGGATGGTGTTTAATGATCCTCCAAAACATACACGTTTACGATTACTTGTTAATAAAGCGTTTACACCTTCTGCCGTAGAAAAAATAAAGCCGCGTATTGTTGAAATTAGTAATGAATTGCTAGACGAAATGGCAAACAACGAAAAGGCAGATATTATTAAAGATTATGCTTATGCATTACCCATTTTAGTCATATCTGAAATGCTGGGTTTACCAAAAAATGACCGAGACAAAATTAAAAAGTGGTCCGATGATTTAATGTTACTTGTTTTTGGAGCTGTAGATGTTCCGGATCGCCATGAAAAAGCACAAAAAAGTTTACAAGAAATGTATGATTATTTGCATGATATTGCTTCGAAAAGAAGAGAAAATCCCCAAGATGATTTGATATCTGCTATTGCATTCGCAGGAGACGGAGGCGATAAATTAACAACAGACGAAATTATATCCACCTGCAGTCTGCTCGTATTTGGAGGTCATGAAACGACGACAAATTTAATTGCTAATGGAATGATGTCCCTATTAACTCACCCACAAGCGTATAAGGAACTAAAAGACAATCCATCATTGATATCAAGCGCTGTAGAAGAGTTTCTACGTTATGAAGGGCCGAGCAAGGCAATGATTCGAATAGCAAAAGAAGATCTAGAATTAGGAGGGAAGAAAATTAAGCAGAATGAACGACTTTTACTGGTCCAAGCATCTGCAAATCGGGACCCCGCGAAGTTTACTAAACCTGATAAGTTAGATATTACTAGACATCCCAATCAACACTTAGGATTTGGAAGAGGGATACATTACTGCTTAGGAGCGCCCCTTGCCAGGGTAGAAGGAGAAATTGCCATCAAGCAGTTGATTCAACGCTTTCCTCAGATGACATTAGAAGATGTGCAAATAGAATGGCAGCCAACTATTATTAACAGGGCATTAAAACGATTGCCTGTTACATTGAGGGGGACAAGCAGTTGAGAGTTTGGATAGATAAAGAAAAATGTGTAGGATCTGCCACTTGTACAATTATCGCGCCAAATGTTTTTGACATAAATGAAGACGGCCAAGCTGTTGTTGCTAATAACGAAGCTGAAGGTATTAATGACATTAACAAATCTGCTGACAACTGTCCGGTACAAGCTATTGTAATAGAAAAGAAGTAGTAAAAGGAGGGGAAACGTATTTGCGTGATGTAATTGTTTCTGGCGTAGGAATGACAAAGTTCGGTAAATTTTTTGAAAAGGGATTAAAAGATTTAACAAGAGAATCCGTTAATAAAGCCTTAGAAGACGCAGGAGTTTCTAAAGAAACAATTGAGTCTGCTTATGTAGGAAATTCTGTAGCTGGTGTCATCACGGGACAAGAGACGATTAGAGGACAAGTCGTATTAAGAGATGCGAAGATTGGCGGCATTCCTATATTCAATGTTGAAAACGCTTGTGCAAGTTCTTCTACCGCCTTTCACTTAGCTTCTGTCGGCATTGCCGCTGGAGTGTATGATTGTGCTCTTATTGTTGGTGTGGAAAAAATGACCCATGCGGACCGAAACGTTACTTTTAAAGCATTTGAAGGCGGGGTCGACGTAGAAGCAATGAAAACCCAGCTTGATCAGTCACCCGGAACGCGCAGCATTTTTATGGACGTGTACGCGCAAAAAGCAAAAGATTATATGAATCGTTATAGTGTAACAAAAGAACATCTGGCAAAAATTGCTGCCAAAAATCATAACAACGGCCGGTTAAATCCTTTCGCCCAGAATAGAAAAGCGAAAAGTGTAGAAGATGTATTGAATGACCGTCTTATTGTTGACCCGTTTACACGCTCAATGTGTTCTCCTGTCAGTGATGGTGCTGCTGCCCTTGTCCTTTGTTCGAAAGATTTTGCCAAAAAAACGAATAAACCACCTGTCTATCTTGCCTCCTCTGTAGTAACCTCAAGCGAACTGCAGCCTTTAGAGAACGAAGGAGTTATTAAAAAAGCAAGCAAATCTGCTTTTGAAAAAGCAGGTTTAGGTCCAGAAGATTTAGATGTCATTGAGGTGCACGATGCAACAGCTTCTGCTGAATTGATGGCATATGAAGAAATCGGGCTATGTGAGCCTGGGGAAACGGCAAAACTTGTCGATAACAACATGACTGAATTACATGGAAAAAAGCCTGTCAATGCGAGTGGTGGTTTGGAAGCAAAAGGGCATCCAATTGGTGCAACCGGACTGGGGCAGATTGTTGAATTAGTTTGGCAATTAAGAGGGGAAGCAGGCAGCAGACAAGTTAAGAACTCTCCTAAAGTTGGCTTCGCTGAAAACGCAGGCGGCCACCTCGGAAACGAAAATGCAGCCTGCACCATCACTATTTTAACAACATAATCAGCTTCCTTAAAGACAGCAATACAAAGGAGCAGCTGCAAATAACTTATTTCGCAGCAACCTAAAATTTATAAGAAAAGCAGGTGGTGATGATTAATAAAAAAGCAGCCGCTGCAAATCCACTTGAAAATAAGACTCACTATCGAAAAGACGATATCCTTCGTTCTGCAGCAGAAGTGTTATATGAAAAAGGATACTACGGCACTACAATGGAAGAGATTGCATCAAAACTGCGAATGACAAAAGGGGCGTTATATAATTATTTCGACAATAAAGAAGATTTAATGTACGAATGTCAAAAAAAGATCATTGAGACCAGTATACAAAGAATGAAATGGATCGCTGCCTATTACCAAACCCCTACCCAAAAGTTAAGAAAAGCGATTATTTCTCATATGGAACACGGATTAGAAGAAAAAGCAATGTTCAGCATAATGAACAAACCCGAACAAGTATTTTCCAAAAGTCGTTTGCAGGCCGTTCTACAAGAAAGAAAAAAATATGCCCTTTATTTTGATGAATTCCTTCAGGAAGGAATCCGAAAAAATGAGTTTATAAACGTAGATGTAAAAATGACAAGACTCATTATGTTAGGCGCCTTAAACGCAACGGAACAATGGTATTCTCCAAAGGGAAATAAAAACACAAAAGAAATAGCTCATAAATATGCAGAGCATCTAATGAAAATGGTTATGGTAAAAGACTGAATCTATTCCAGCTCCTAAAAGAGGAAAGGCATTATTTTATTAAGATTTTTTGTAAGCGATTACACATTGGAGGGATATAAAGTGGGTGTTACGACAGAAAGAGGGTATAAAAAATATTGGAATGAAGAAAGAGAAACAATGGAACCTAAAGAGAGAGAAAAAGTCATCTTAAAAAAGATACAACAACAGCTCCATTATGTTTATGATGCGCTGCCTTTTTACAAGAAACTTTATGATAAGCATAACTTTCATCCAAATGATGTAAAAACTTTGCAGGATTTCACAGAAAAAGTGCCGATTGTAACAAAGAAAATGCTGGTAGAAGATCAACAAGAAAATCCATTATTTGGGAGTTATGCAGGTGATTTTACGCAAGATGAAATTGCCCGTATTCAAGGATCAAGCGGTACATCAGGAACACCTACTTTTTATCAAGTGAGTAAAGAAGACTGGAAACGAGCTGCAGAAATCCATGCCATGGCTCAATGGGCTGCAGGAGTCCGTCCTGATGACATCGTCCAAATTGGGTTCCCATTCTCCTTATTTTTCGGAGGTTGGGGAGTGATTCAGGGAGCCGAGCGTCTCGGAGCAACTGTTTTTCCGCTCGGCCCTATGGAATCTGAAAAACAACTTGAGTTAATGCAAAAAATAAAATCTACTGTTTTCTCGGCTACTCCGTCATATTGTTTGCATTTAGCCAATAAAGCTGAAGATTTGAAAATGAATTTATCAGAAGGTTCCGTCAATAGATTAATCGTTGGGGGAGAAGCTGGAGGGTCGCTCGCAAGTACGAAACAAGTGTTAAATAATGAATGGGGAGCAAGCGTACACGATGTAGCGTCCACTTCAGAGATGTATCCATTTCAAACGAATGTAGAATGTGAAGCGCAAGCTGGTGTTCATGTATGTACCGATGAAGTTTATACCGAAATAGTAAATAAAGATGATTCTAATGAAGGGGTCGAAATGGGAGAAAGAGGAGCTATTGTATATACACATTTATGGAGAAAGTCTCAGCCGATGATTCGTTTTTGGCCCGGAGATGAAAGCTATATGAGTGAAGAAAGGTGCTCTTGCGGACGAACATATCCGAAATTACCGGAAGGAGTGTTAGGACGTTTAGATGATATGCTTGTCATTCGCGGCGCTAATGTATATCCAAGTGCGATAGAAAATATAGTTCGTTCCTTTCATTGGAGCGGTCCGGAATATCAAATTATTGTCGAAAAACGAGGTGCCTTAGATGAAATGAAATTAGTAATCGAAAAACAAAAATTACCAAAGAACGAGCTCACAGTAGAACAAATGAGAAATGAAGCCGAATACTTGTTTAAAAAACAGCTGGGAATTCGAGTACCGGTTGAAATCAAAAAGCAGGGAGAGCTTCCAGAAACGATATTCAAAGCAAAACGTGTAGTAGATAAAAGATAATCAACCAATATAATCATCAAATAAGGGGGGAAGGAAATGAACTGGGCGGCAATATTTTCATTTTTACACCCAATGTTTAGTGTTTTTGCTGCTTCTGGCATTGTGTTATACATTTTGAAAAAAGAATATGCGCCGTTTATTCAAGCAGATCTAGATGAGAAACAGCAAAAATCAGGGGAACATTCTGATGATTCATACAAAGGGGGTGCTTAAAAATGAATACGATCAGTATCATATTTTGGATATTTATCTTTTTATACATTGGTATTGCTAGTCTATTAGCTAAGTATATTAAAAACTCAAACGATTTTTATGTTATGAGTAATCGAGGCACGACTTTACTTATTACTGGTACGTTATTAGCAAGTTTCTTAAGTTCTTCAACGTTTATGGGGATTGCCGGCATCGTTTATGAAAACGGACCGCCGATTTTTTTACTCGTGTTTACCTCATGGATTGGCGTTGTTTTAGCAGCTCTTTATACAGGAAGGCAGCTGCGCGCTTCTGGCTGTAAGACAATGCCTGACTTTCTTGAATATAGATTTGGCAGCAGTGTAAGAATTATTGGCACTATTATTATGCTGGTTGGTTTAATTGGATATGGTTTAATTCAATTAATGGGGGCTGGCGTTGTTTTAACTTCCATCACTGGTTTATCTTATGAATTAATGATCATCCTTTTTATTGGTGTATTGTTAATATTCGGAGCTTTAGGCGGAATGTGGGCCGTTATCGTAACAGATACGGTAATGTGTATTACATTTATTATCGCTACGTTTTATATTGCTCCGGCAGGAATTATCGAGTCTGGTGGATTAACGGCCATTACAGAGACGTTGTATAGGGAAAACCCTTTATATTTCAGCAGCGGCGGAGCAGTGTTGCAAGCTCCCATCGGCTGGTCTGTTGGTCAATTTGCGTTGTGGGCTCTATTCATGGCAGCTGCCCCATGGCTTGCCACCCGTGTCTTGCCAGCAAAAAACGACTTTGTAGTCATGAAATCAGCGATTTGGTCAATTTTATTAGCTACCATGATGGTTACCATACTATATCTAGGAGTTTTTGCTGTTCGTGTGCTAAACCCAGCCATTGATCCTCCAGATGGTGTCTTAATTTGGATGGCGCAAACGTTAGTAAATCCTGTCGTTGGAGGCATCGGCATTGCCGGAATAATGGCGGCTATTCTTTCAACAACATCTACCATTTTTATATTCGCTGGATTTGCACTTTCTCGTGATTTATATGAAAGAATGAGCAAACGTGAGCTTTCTGATAAAGAAAAAATAGGAGCAGCACGAATATCTCAAGCGATAATTGCGGCTTTAATGTTAGTTATTGCCTTAATGCAGCCTGTATCGATTTATTGGATAGGTGCCTGGGCAGGGGCACTGTTTGCAGTATCCTGGCTTCCTGTATTAGTAGCTGGATTCCATTGGAAAAAGGCAAATAAATATGGAATCATCTCTTCTATGATCGGCGGAACCATTAGTTACATCCTTTTGTATCAAATGGTCGAAAGATGGGGAACCTTCACTTTACCGTATGGCATCGATCCGGTGATTCCAGCAGTTATCATTTCCTGTGCACTTCTGTACGTTGTATCTATAACAGGAAAAACAGAACAAAGTTATATAGAAAATTATGAAAAAATGAAAGCAGTCTCGCTGAACGAAGAAACGCTGAATCAATTTGAAGGAAAACGCTCAGCATTGGTGAAAGACTATAAATCTACTAGAAATCTCGCTATTTTTTCATCTATTATTGCTTTTATCTTTTTTGGCTACTTTATTATCGAAGTGGCATTGAAAGTTTAAAGATAATCTTTTTCCGTTAGGAGCGTGGTGCAAATATATAAAGAAACAATGCAAACATTGTTTGAACAAGCCTATCAAAATAACAAGGATAAAATAACCGTACAAGTCCATTAATTTTTTCAGCACGGAATATCTTCATAAGAAAACGAAATCGTTTGATTATAATACACTTATGAGCTAGCATTTGTACGATATTCAAACAAAAATAACTGGAAAAGTCTCTGTACATCCTTATTTTATAAACTTTTTAAGATTGGCAATTTTCTTGCATAATATAGAAGGTGCAAGGGATATACATGTATTATTTTTGCTCAAAAAGGAGAGCTGTCAGATGATTCAAAAATTATCTTATGTAGAATTAGCGAAAGACTTTACTTGGGAGGAGGCTGTACGATCCTATCATTTCGATCCCAATCAATCATTTAACGATTGTTGATGGGGCAGGACAACCCGTTCATGACGGAGAAATCGGCCAAATCGCCGTTGACGCCGAAGACTTTCCTTTTCCATTCCGCGGATAATGGAAAGAACCTGATAAATCAGCAGAGAAAAAAGTAGGAAAATGGTTTTTAACAGGGGATCTTGCTTTAAAAGATGACGAAGGTAATTTTTGATTTCAAGGCAGATCCGATGACATTATCTCAAGTACAGGATATCGAATCGGCCCTTTTGAAGTGGAGATCTGTCTGCTAGAACATCCAGCAGTAACCGAATCGGCTGTTGTAGGAATGCCAGACGATCTGAAAGGATAAATTGTCAAAGCTTACATTGTACTAGACACTGCCTGCACTGCTTCTGATGCATAGCAGAGGAAATCAGCACCTTTGTAAAAAATAAATTATCTAAACATCAATATCCGTGAGAAGTACAATTTGTCAAACAGCTTCCTAAAACGTCGAGCGGGAAATTACAACGTTTTGTATTAAGAAAAATAAACGTAAACCAATAAAGGAGGAAACGATAATGAAAATAATTAATAAAGTAGCTGTTGTCACCGGAGGAGCATCTGGTCTAGGGGAAGCCACTGTATCAAATATTATTGAAAAAGGCGGTAAAGCGGTCATTCTTGATGTAGGAGAAGAAAAAGGCACGGCTCTTGTAAAAAAACTAGGTGATGAAAACGTACTTTTTCAGAAAACAGATGTAACCAATGAACAAGATGTCAATGAAGCACTCGATGCAGCAATAGATCGGTTTGGAACGATTGATATTGTTGTCAATTGTGCAGGAATCGGAACACCTGAAAAAGTAGTGAGTAAAGGAAAAGCTCAAGACTTATCTTCTTTTCATACCATTATCCAAGTCAATTTAATAGGAACATTTAATGTGCTGAGATTGGCTGCAGAAAGAATGATCCAAAATGAACAAAAAGAAGAAGGCGAACGAGGATTGATTATTAACACAGCCTCTGTCGCGGCTTTTGAAGGACAAATTGGGCAGGCAGCTTATAGCGCGTCAAAAGGCGGGATCGTTTCTATGACTCTGCCAATCGCTAGAGAATTTGCGAAACATGGGATAAGAGTAATGACTATTGCGCCTGGATTAATTGAAACACCATTATTTCAAACGCTTTCAGAAGAGGCACGTGCTTCCCTTGGTGCTATGGTTCCATTCCCATCCCGCTTAGGGCGTCCGGAAGAATTTGCACATTTAACCCAAAGCATCATTGAAAACCCAATGCTGAACGGAGAAACAATCCGCCTCGACGGTGCCATCAGAATGCAGCCGAAATAAAATACATTTATATCAGAATGTTCCAAATAAAAGGGCATGAAAACAAAAAGGAGAGGGAGATAAGAGATGAACGAACCTGTAATAGTAGAAGCTGTAAGAACACCGGTTGGAAAAAGAAAAGGTAAACTTAGCGGAGTACGTGCTGATGAATTAGCAGCACAACCGTTAAAAGAACTCGTAAAACGGACAAATATAGAGTCTGGCCTCATTGAAGATGTGATTTTCGGCTGTGTATCCCAAGTAGGTGAACAGGCTTTTGATATTGCAAGGGTTTCCGCACTTATTGCGGATTATCCGATCGAGGTTCCTGGTACAACGCTTGACCGCCAATGCGGGTCGAGTCAACAAGCAGTACATTTTGCAGCTCAAGCAATTGCAAGCGGGGATATGGATGTGGTTGTAGCAGGGGGAATTGAAAACATGTCACGTGTTCCTATGTTCTCCAACATCCAAGGAGTTGAGTTCAGCGATGAATTAACATCTCGCTATGAAATGATCAATCAAGGACTGTCTGCTGAACGAATCACAAAAAAATGGGGATTCAGCCGAGAACAACTGGATGAATTTTCGCTTGAAAGTCATGAAAAAGCGATTACTGCTCAAAAGGAAGGACGCTTTGAAAGAGAAATTATGCCGCTTGAAGTAACTCCCCCAGAGAGTAATGTATCAGAAACGATGAAGAACGATGAAGGACCAAGAGCAAACAGCAGTTTAGAAAAATTGGGAAGCTTAAAACCGTCCTTTGCTGAAAATGGAAAAATTCATCCAGGGAATTCGAGCCAAATCAGCGACGGCGCCGTGGCCATTTTATTAATGTCACGAACAAAAGCAGAACAACTTGGTTTAAACCCGCGTTTTCGAGTCCTCGCTCGCAGTGTTGTAGGTTCTGACCCTACTCTTATGTTAACTGGTCCCATTCCAGCAACAGAAAAAGTGCTTAAAAAAGCAGGTCTTACGATAAACGATATCGATCATTTTGAAGTCAATGAAGCCTTTGCGCCGGTACCGCTCGCCTGGCTTAAAGAGACAGGAGCCGACCCGAAAAAGTTAAATCCAAACGGTGGAGCCATTGCACTTGGTCATCCATTAGGAGCAAGCGGCGGAAGACTAATGACAACAATGATTCACGAATTGGAGAGAACAGGGGGAAGATACGGTCTGCAAACAATGTGTGAAGGCCACGGTATGGCCAATGCAACCATTATCGAACGATTGAGTTAAATAGAAAACGGGGGCAGTAACATGAACCAACAATATGTAAAGGAAGAACATCAAATCTTTCGTGCTTCTCTTCAAAAATTTTTAAAACAAGAAGCTGAACCACATTTTACAACATGGGAAAGTCAAAAAACCATCCCTCGTTCATTTTGGAAAAAGCTTGGGGAACAAGGCTTTTTATGCCCGTGGTCCGAAGAAATATACGGAGGATTAGAAGCGGACTTTCCGTATTCCGTGATTATTAATGAAGAATTGGAAAAAGTCGGAACCGGATTAGGTGGTATAGCGCTTCATAATGATATTGTCATGCCCTACATCAGCGAGTACGGGACAAAGCAGCAGAAGGAACGCTGGTTTCCTGGTGCAGTAAGCGGAGAACTCATTTCTGCCATCGCTATGACCGAACCAGGAGCAGGCTCTGATTTAGCAGGAATTCGAACAACAGCTGTAAAAAACGGTGATCATTATATTGTAAATGGAGAAAAAACATTTATTACCAATGGAATAGATGCAGATCTCATTGTCGTGGTTTGTAAAACCGATCCGGATGCCAATCCCGTTCATAAAGGAATTAGTCTGCTGCTTGTCGAAGCCGGTACCCCCGGGTTTATCAAAGGGAAACAATTAAATAAAGTTGGTCAGCACTCTCAAGCAACTTCTGAACTAATCTTTGAAGATGCAAAGGTTCCTGCTGACCATATACTCGGAGAAAAAAACAAAGGATTTTATTATTTAATGAATAAGCTTCAGCAGGAACGATTAATTGTCGCTATTCAAGCGATCACATCCGCTGAAAAGATGCTAGAAATGACAATGAACTACGTAAAGGAACGAAAAGCATTTGGAAAATCTATCAGCTCCTTTCAGAATACACAATTTAAAATAGCAGAAATGGCAACTGAAGTAGAAATTGGCCGCACGTTTGTGGATCAATTGATAGAGAAACATATGGACCGAGCAGATGTCGTTACAGAAGTTTCTATGGCTAAATGGTGGACGACAGATTTAGCAAAAAAAGTTTCAGTGGAGTGTATGCAGCTACATGGAGGCTATGGATATATGGAAGAATACGAAATTGCGAGAAGATTTCGTGATACCGCTGTCACTTCGATTTATGCGGGCTCCAATGAAATTATGAAAGGCATTATTGCAAAAAATCTTAACCTATAAACTCTTTAACGAAGCAGGAGGTGTTTAAATTATGCCGCTACATTCCTATCGTGTTCTTGATTTAACAAGACTATTGCCAGGACCCTATTGTACGCTGCTGCTCGCCGATTACGGAGCGGAAGTAATCAAAGTAGAAGATATGAAAACCGGCGATTATGCAAGATGGGAAGAACCAAAAATAGATGAAGAAAACAGCGCATTTTTTGATTCTCTAAATAGAAACAAAAAAAGTATAAGTATTGATTTAAAAGCAGAACAAGGCAAAGATATTTTTTTAAAGCTGGTGAAAGAAGCTGATGTCGTGGTGGAGTCCTTCCGCCCCGGGGTGATGAACAGACTTGGTATTGGCTATGACGTTTTAGCATCCGTTAATCCTGCCCTCGTATATTGTGCCATTACAGGATATGGCCAAACCGGACCATATAAAGACCTGCCCGGCCACGACATAAATTATCTTAGTTATTCTGGTCTCCTCCATTTTTTTGGAAGACCTAACACAAAACCAACTGTTCCCCCTGCGCAAATAGCCGATTTAGGTGGAGGAGCATTACCCGCAGCGCTTGGGATTATGATGGCTTTATTAGAAAGAGAAAAGTCAGGAAAAGGACAGTTTATCGATATATCTATGCTTGATAATGTCATTTCGTGGATGCAGACTATTCTCCCTGATTATTTAGCGACCAGCGCCGAACCTCGCCCCGGAGAATTAACCCTTTCTGGGGGCAAAGCTTGTTATGAAGTGTATGAAACAAAAGACAAGCGTTACTTATCCGTTGGAGCTTTGGAACTAAAATTTTGGGAAGCATTTTGTAAAGGAATTGGAAAAGAAGAGTTTATACCGCTTTTAGATGCTCCCTTATTAAAACAGCATCAATTAAAAGCGGATATTCAAACAATCATTGCAGAAAAGCCATTAGAAACATGGCTGACTATTTTTTCTGATATGGACACCTGTGTGGCACCTGTTTTAACCCTTGAAGAAATGAAACATAACCCGCAGGTGGTTGCTAGAGAAATGATAAAGACAGAAAGTCATCCTCATATTTCTCCCCCTATTAAAATGTCGAAAACGCCTGGCACTTACAAACAAAAGGCACCTAGGCTTGGAGAACATGCAGAAGAATTGTTGGCCGAAATAAATATTTCAAGTGAAGAATATAAACGTTTAAAAGAAAATGGGGTTATGCTTTAAATTAGCCCCGTCACATGACACAGAGCAACCTTTGAAAAGTAAAATGTATTTATGGATAGGAGGCAAAGGGTGAAAGCAATTATCTTAAAAGAAATTGGCAATCCTGGTGAACTTTATTACGAAGAAACAACGGATCCTTTCATAAAAGAAGGACATGTATTGGTAAAACTTCACGCCGCTGCTGTAAATCGTCGCGATTTATTTATTCGCTACGGCCAATACCCTGGAATTAAACTTCCATCCATCCTTGGCGCGGATGGTTCAGGCGAAATTGTAGAAGTTGGAGAAGGGGTTAAAAATGTACAAAATGGGCAAAAGGTTGTCATAAACCCAACAATGAATTGGGGAGATCATCCAGATTATGCAGGGCCAAATTTTTCGGTACTAGGAGTTCCTATCGATGGAACTTATGCTCAATATATAAGCATTCCTAAAGAAAATGTTTTCCAAAAACCAGACCATCTAAGCTTTGAAGAAGCGGCAGCTATTCCGCTGGGCGGAGTAACCGCATTTAGAGCTGCAGTAACTAGGGGGCAGATAAAACCTGGAGAAAGTGTCATTATCCCTGGTATCGGCGGAGGTGTTGCCACATTCGTTTTACAAATCGCAGCTGCACTTGGAGCAAAAGTATTTGTTACTTCAAGCAGTGAGGAAAAAATCCAAAAAGCAATAAATATGGGGGCTGCTGGAGGTGTAAATTACAAGGAGTCAACCAACTGGGTTAAAGAATTAAAAGAAATGAGCGGAGGAGCTGATCTGGCGGTAGACAGTATTGGCGGAGATGTTTTTAATGATCTCATCACTTTAGCAAAACCTGCAAGCCGAATCGTCTCTTTTGGAGCTACAAAAGGGCCGGTGGAAAAATTAGTCATGCCGCGGATTTTCTTTAAGCAATTAAATATATTCGGCTCTACGATGGGATCGCCCAATGAATTTCAGCAAATGCTTAACTTCTGGGAAGCTCTTCGTATTCACCCTGTTATAGACGAAATCTTTGAGCTCTCAGATGCAGCCGAGGCCCACAAAAAAATAGATCAAGGCGCAAATTTCGGGAAATTAGTTCTTTCTATACCGCATTAATATGGACATCCTTTCTTTGAAAATTACTAGCTTCTTACGTTACAGGAAAACCCAACGGACGAGTCTTGTTTCACAAAAGGAGGTTAACGAATGAACCTGGCTTTCTCACTTGAAAGGCAAGCATGGAGAAAACCAACGGCAGAAGCGGTGCGATATAAAGAGAATACGTATACTTATAAATTTATTAATCAGCAGACAAATGCTTATGTAAATCTTTTGATAAATGCCGGCGTAAATAAAGGCGACCGGGTCGCTGTCTGGCTGCCAAACAGCATGGAATTTATTTATCTTTTTTATGCTGTTCTCAAACTAGGTGCCATCGTTGTACCGCTCAATTACATGTTCAAAATAAAAGAAGCGGAATATATTTTATCAAACTCTGAAACGAAAATTCTCTTTACCACTTCTGAAAAAGCAAACGACGTCGAGTCCGTTTTTTCCGAGCTTCCCCATTTGGAAATGATAATGTTAACGGATACAAACGGCCTGATAAAAGCGCCGACATACTCTGTCTCTGAGAAAATAAAAGAAGTGGATCAAGAAGCTGAAGCTATCGATCTTTCTCCAGACGTAACCGCATGCATTTTATACACGTCTGGAACAACCGGCCAGCCAAAGGGAGTAGAGCTGACCCATTATAACTTAAACACAAATGCCGAATTTTACGCAGAGGGGATCCAATTAAACGAAGACCATTTTGGTTGTATTGTCACACCGCTTTCCCATCTTTTAGTTCTTATGGCCGGTCTGTTACTTATTTTCATGAAAGGTGGAAAATTTAGATTATTTGAACGTTTCGATTTGGAAGTGGTTGCAGAAACGATTCATAACGAACATATTTCTTTCTTTATCGGCGTTCCCACCATGTACTATATGTTTTTAACGCTTCCAAACGAGAAGAAATTTCATATGAACAGCCTTGATATTTGTTTAACCAGCGGAGGACATATGCCTCTTGAAGTGCGTAAAAAATTTGAAAAAACTTATGAAACACAAGTTCTGCAAGCATATGGACAAACGGAAAGCTCCCCTGTCATAACAGTCGACAGAAGAGATATAGAAAGACGATTTGAGAGCGTCGGATACCCCCTTCCTCACCTTGATGTAAAAATTATGGATTCAGACGGCAACGAACTCCCCCCTGGAAAAGAAGGAGAAATTGTTGTTAGCGGCCATTGTGTCATGAAAGGATATTGGAAAAAAGAAGCAGAGACGAAAAAAACAATCAAGAATGGCTATCTTTACACAGGAGATATTGGCAGGCTCGATAAAGATGGGTATGTCTATCTCTTAGACAGAAAAAAAGATTTGATCATCGTTGGCGGCTATAATGTTTATCCTGTGGAGCTCGAAAATGTACTGTATGAACATCCAAGTGTTCTAGAGGCTGCTGTTATCGGGGAGTCAGATGACCGACTTGGAGAGATTCCAAAAGCCTTTATTGTTCCCAAAAAGGGAACGTCCCCCAAATCAGAAGATATTCAAGCATTTTGTAAAAAACAGCTGGCCCCTTATAAACAAATCAGAAAAATTCAGTTTGTTGATAAAGTACCGAAAACACCGACAGGGAAGCTGATGAAACGAAAGTTAAAAGAGTGGTCTGAAACGAACCAGTACACGCGGAACAGCCGACCGTAACACATATGAACGGTTTTGTTTCCCGTTAGAAGTTCATTTATTAGTACTCTTTAACGTCGGGCCGCAGCGTTGAATTTATCCACTTTCGGTTTGCGGTCGTCCTGCAGCAAATGTATTACCGTTATAAAATGGGGCTGCGGTTTAAAGAACATGATATGAAAATAAAATAATTGATGGCTTACGCTAGTGAAATAATCGACCATCTCAATCGAATTTATCCATAAATATTAATATAAATTAAACAAAAACTGGAGGATGTGAAGCACATGTACTTCGAACATTCGGATAAGGTGAAAAATTTACAAAAACAGGTTTCAGAATTTATGGAGGAACATGTATATCCTAATGAAAAAAAATACGAAGAAGAGCTGAGTGCATCAGGTGATCGCTTTCAAGCTTCTGAAACGATGGAACTATTAAAGGAAAAAGCGAAAACATCGGGGCTTTGGAATCTATTTATGCCAGATAGCGAATATGGAGAAGGATTAACCAATGTGGAGTATGCCCCGCTTTGTGAAATTATGGGACGCTCTTTAATTGGACCAGAAGTGTTTAACTGCAATGCACCAGATACAGGTAATATGGAAGTGCTTCTTCATTATGGTACGAAAGAGCAAAAAGATAAATGGCTCGTTCCTCTGCTTGAAGGTGAAATTCGTTCCAGCTTTTTAATGACTGAACCCGCAGTAGCGTCATCGGATGCTACGAATGTTCAATCAAGCATCATACGCGATGGGGACGAGTATGTTTTAAACGGCCGCAAGTGGTGGATTACAAATGGTGGAGACAGACGCACCAAAATCGGAATTTTCATGGGAAAAACCGACCCAAACGCAGCTAGACATGAACAACAATCTATGATTTTAGTACCGTTTGATACCCCTGGATTTAAAGTGGAAAGGGTACTGCCTGTTTTTGGTTATGATCATGCACCGACAGGACACGCTGAAATCTCTCTGGAAAATGTGCGAGTACCTGCTTCCAATATTTTATGGGGAGAAGGGAAAGGATTCGCTATTGCCCAGGGCAGACTTGGTCCAGGACGTGTTCATCACTGTATGAGAGCCATCGGCGCAGCAGAACGGGCACTTGAATTATTATGCAAACGTTCTTTAGATCGTACTCCTTTTGGCAAACCATTGGCAGAACAAGGAGTGATCCGCGAGTGGATTGCCAACGCTAGAATGGGGATTGAGCAAGCTCGTCTTTTAACCATGAAAACAGCTTACATGATGGATACCGTCGGTGCGAAACAAGCACGAAAAGAAATTGCGATGATCAAAGTTGCTGTTCCAAAAATGTGCCTCGACGTTATGGATAAAGCCATTCAAACCTTTGGAGCCGGCGGGGTGAGCGATGATTTTCCTCTGGCTGAACATTGGGCAAATGCACGAACGCTGCGTCTCGTTGACGGTCCTGATGAAGTACACCGTCGTGACATCGGAAGACTGGAATTAAAACAATATTCTTAAACTGAAATTTATACATTCACATCCGTTCTTGTCACCATTTGAATAAGGAGGTAGGACCTTGCATAATAAAACCGTTTTAATAACTGGCGGCGGAAAAGGGTTAGGAAGAGAAATTGCTAAGCGCTTTGCCGCTTGTCATTATCAAGTATTTATAAATTATAATAAAGACCTTAAAGCAGCGAAAATAACAGAACATGCTATAAATGAAGACGGGGGATCAGCAGAAATTATACAAGCCGATGTAAGCAAAGAAGAAGACATCGATCGCATGATGAAAGAACTTCCAGGAATTGATATTCTTATTCATAACGCGGTGTACGCCAAATCCAATAAACCTGAAAGCATATCAATAGAACAATGGAAAAAAAGTTTACAAGTTAATGCTTCGGCTCTTCTTTTTCTCTCTCAAAAAACGTTCTCCCATATGAAACAAAACGGCTACGGGCGTATTTTCGGTATTTCAAGCAGTGGTTCATCTAAAGGAATTCCAAGTTACATGAGTGTTGGGGTGGCCAAAGCTGCCTTGGAATCTATTGTTCGTTATTTAACAGTAGAATGGGGCAAATACGGAATAACCGCCAACACCGTATCGCCTGGAGCAATGGATACAGAAGCGTTTCGTTCAGTATTTGCAGATGCTGACAAAAGATTAGATTACATTGGCAGTAGATCACCCAAAAAACGGACAGTGCAAAAGCAAGAAGTAGCTGATCTATTAATTCACCTTTGCAAGGAAGAAATGGAAATGGTTGCAGGGCAAAATATCATAGTAGACGGAGGATATTCCATAAAAGGCTGAATATGGTAATCTATGTCAAACTTAAAAGGGGGATGTAAACTGATATCGTTAAAAGAGATAATGACACCAGTAGAAAAAAGCCTTTATCCTAACACGACTCTTTATGAAGCGATTGCTTTTATGAAAGATTCAAAATGGGATACAATCCCCGTTGTGGACCATAATGAAAAGATAATAGGTGTATTTACGAGAAGCACTCTCTATCAAATGCTATTAAATAAAATCAAGTTTAACACCGAAATTGGCCCTTTTATAAAACAAGATATTGGTACATTAAATGAAAATATGGGGTTTGAAGAAGTGCAGCAAAGCATTGAAAATAGCGAAGTCGGCACTGGAGTTGTTATTAATGAAAATGGCGAGCCCACTGGTTTATTAACAAAAACAAATGCAGTTATCGCTTTGTTAAATCGATCGTATTACTTACAAGGACAGCTAGAAACAATCCTCAGCACGTCTCATATCGGGGCGCTTATGACAGATGAAAATAATCACGTTGTCTTCGTTAATCAAATGTTAAAAGATATGATGGGTCTTCCCGAAGATCAACTATTAAATAACAAGCTCCCCACCCTGCTGCCACAAGTACGAGAAATGGAACAAGAAAGCCACCAGCGTGTTAAAATCGGAGACTATCACCTTATGATGCGTCTAACTAAATATCATATAAAAGACGGAAAAAAAGGTGCCATCGCTCTTTTTCAAAACATTTCCGAATTAGAAAACATGTCGCAGGAACTAGAGTCAGTAAAGAAATGGAAAAGTACGCTGCAAACTGTTATTGAAAATGCTTATGACGGGCTGGTTATGGTGAATGAAACAGGTCGTATCACATTTATCAGTCCATCCCTGCTTGAATTATTTGATTTAAAAAATCAAGAAGTAAACAATACACCAATTGAATTATCACTGCCGCATCTCGAGTTACCTAAAACATTAAAAACAGGGGTAGCTGACATAAGTGACTTTAAGGAGATAAAAGGTATTAATTATATTGTCCACCGTATACCCTTATATCAAGAAGATCAAATTATTGGAGCGATTGGGAAAGTAGTTTTCAGACAACTTCAAGAAGTTCACCAACGATTAAGGGGATTTGAAGATAGTGAAAAAGAGCGCCCCAATGATCATAACGAGAAAGCAGAAACTTCCCAATATACTTTTGATCATATTATTACAAACGATTCACAAATGAAAAAATTGATGCGAGCTGGTATGAAAGCGGGAAAAGGCCGTTCCACTATTTTAATTCGCGGAGAAAGCGGTACAGGCAAAGAATTGTTCGCACACGGCCTTCATCAGGTTAGTGCACGCGCAGACGGTCCTTTTATTACGGTTAATTGCGCTGCTATACCTGAACACTTACTAGAATCTGAATTTTTCGGTTATGAAGAAGGCGCGTTTACAGGGGCTGTACAAAAGGGGAAGTTAGGAAAATTTGATCTTGCCCATAAAGGAACGTTGTTTCTTGATGAAATAGGTGATATGTCTTTTTTAATGCAAGCTAAACTGCTGCGCGTACTCCAAGAAAACGGCTTTTACAGAGTAGGCGGAACAAAGCGGGTACAAGTGGATGTTCGAATTATCACAGCGACACACCGTTCCCTCGAAGAAATGGTTCAAAAAGGAGAATTTAGAGAAGACTTATTCTATCGGCTAAATGTAATTTCGCTTGAAATTCCACCGCTGCGAAAGAGAAAAGAAGATATCTATTTATTAAGCCAGTACATTATTCCACAATTAAATAAAGTAAATGGAACAAGCATTACCGGTATAGACCCGCTCGCACAGGAAATCATGATAGAGTATCACTGGCCCGGCAACGTACGCGAACTGCGAAATATATTAGAGCGCGCAATGATTTTTGCAGAACACGGTATGATTCAAGTCGAGGATTTGCCAAATTACGTCCTAAATCAAGTAGGACGAGATAGAACAAGTATTAATAAAGACAATGATCAATATTCCCTCCTGGAACAAGCTGAAAAAACAGCCATTCATCAGGCACTGCATCAAGCAAAAGGCAACAAAAGCAAGGCAGCCAAATTATTAGGTGTCAGCCGATCCGTGTTATATGATAAACTGAAAAAGTATGACCACGTCTTGTAAGACTGCCGTGATATCATACATAAACGATTCTTCAAGTGGAATTATACTAAAATAAAAAGCAAAACATCTCGAACAATTTTTTGCAGCACAAAGGAGTTCCAGCATGGAAAATAAAGTAACATTAATCGCCACAGCTACGATGGGGTTAGAATCCCTGGTCGGCCGAGAAGTAAAAGCTCTCGGCTATGAAAATGTTAACGTGGAAAACGGCAAAGTAGAATTTACTGCGCCGCTTGATGCCATCCCAAGAGCTAATTTGTGGATTCGTACAGCCGATCGTATTAAAGTAAAAGCCGCTTCCTTTAAAGCCGTAACTTTTGAAGAATTATTTGAACAAACAAAATCGGTGCCATGGGAAAAGTTCCTGCCGGAAAATGCAGAATTCCCCGTAACAGGCCGGTCCGTGAAATCTAAACTTTACAGTGTTCCAGACTGCCAGTCTATTGTGAAAAAAGCTATTGTTGAGCGATTAAAACAGTCTTATCACACGGATTGGTTTCAAGAAACGGGCGCACTTTTCAAAATAGAAGTGGCCATACATAAAGATACAGCCGTGCTTTCTATTGACACGTCAGGGGATGGGCTGCATAAAAGAGGATACCGTCCATTACACAATAAGGCTCCTTTAAAAGAAACCCTCGCTGCGGCAATGGTTCAGCTTACCAACTGGCATCCAGACCGTCCTTTTAGAGACCCGTTTTGCGGTTCCGGTACGATTCCAATCGAAGCCGCTCTCATTGGGCAAAACATCGCTCCTGGTTTTAACCGCGAATTTGTTTCTGAAGCATGGCCGTGGATTCCTGTGCAGCTTTGGGACCGGGCCCGAGAAGAAGCAGAAGACAAAGCAAACTATGATCAGCCCCTGGACATTCAAGGATCCGATATTGATCATAAAATGGTCGAACTCGCAGAAGAAAATGCGATGGAAGCAGGGTTGTATGGAGCAGTTTCGTTTAAACAAATGCAAGTTACCGACTTTAAAGCCCAAAAAGATTATGGCTGTCTCGTCTCCAACCCGCCATACGGTGAACGACTCGGCGATAAAGAAGCTGTCGAAACGCTCTACAAACAACTGGGATCCACCTTACGGCCGCTTGACAGCTGGTCGATTTATATTCTGACTTCAAATGAAAAGTTTGAGTCCCTCTTCGGAAAAAAAGCGACGAAAAAACGCAAACTTTATAACGGCAATATAAAAACGGACTATTATCAGTATTGGGGGAAAAGACCACCACGGAACAGATAAGAAGCGTAAAAGGGCACAGACACGTGTCCTTTTTTATTTTCCATTTATTTCGAGAATATCTATGGCTACTATATAAACCGTTTATAAATATGGAGGCCCTGTTTGTTAATTAAATAAGGTGAGAAGAAGATAATATAGTATGGAGCTGTTTGTTCAGCTTCTTTTTTTAACAATGAATTGGTTGAGATGTACAATATATCAGGCTTCTTCACACTTTATGATTTAGCTAAAACATAAGCATATTCTAAAGGTCGTCTATATATTAATTCGATATTTTCACAATCTTTTCCCTTTACTTGATGATAAAACCCTTTTTGGGACCTGCCGTTTACTTCAATGATACCTATTTTTCCTTCTTCATCTATGGCCAGATCTATCCCTAATTCTCCTAATAATCCTATTTTTTCATCTAATGTTTTAGCAATCTCTATACTTACCTTTTTAATATTTTGAGAAACAACAGATCTTTTCAAAGGATCATCAAACAATGTGGTTAGAATCTCCTTTAAATCCCATATTTCTTGACTTAAGTTTGTTATAAATGAATGGTGGTGAGCCACCCTGCTTACTCCTTTGGTCATGGTCCATTGTTTATTCTTATTTTTTTGTACAAGGATTCTCATATCTATGACTCTTCCATCCAGCTTACTCATACGTAACATATTTTGAATGAGGTATTGTTCCCTGCCTTTTAATTGATGTAAAGTTGTATAAAATGAAAACGGATTGTGAAAGACTTGCTCGCCTAACCATGTATTATAATAGATTTTATACTTATTTTCTGTCGATGCCACAACATAAACACCATCTCCTAAACCGCCATAGCGAGGTTTTACAATAACCTTTTTCTCCTTTAGCAGCCTGTTATTGAGCTGACTGGGTGTATATAAACACGTTTCAGGCAAGTGTTTGTTCAACCCCGTTTTAAATAAAATTTTATGAATGGTCCATTTATCAAATCGGGTATAACGATTAAAACATTTGCGACTGCCTATATACTTTTCTAAACGTCTGATTAATCTTGGGTTTTTATGATAACAGCGATTATAAACTGCGTCAGGAAAGCGGAACTTCTGCTTCTTCCATTGACCTTTCTTTCTCCTCATTCCCCGAATGTGCTTCTTTTTCCAATTTATGTCGGCTGGGGTAAAAGTAAACAATTCTATGGGCAGGTCGTCTTTAAAGATGTAATAGTATAAGGTTTCATGCATTCTTTTTTGGTTTGATACCATTATTCCAATCAAAGGCACTATCCTTCCCATAATGTATTGACCTCCCGTTTTTAACTTTCATTAGAAATGTCTCTGTTTATTTTATAGAAATAGAAAAAAAATTGTATGGATTTGCACACATTCATCTCGCCTAATTATGAGAGGAACTTTTGCCTCTATTTCTTACATCCACTACTTTTTACTCTCATCTCAATATTTTTTTGTACATTCATTTTGCTGTTTTTTTAAATATCCGTATTTTCCCTAGGTTTTTTGTCTCGTACGCACTTCTTCCTTCGACATATGCTAGCTGTAAAATCATAGGAGGAACCTTATGGGCAAAGTTGGCTGTTCTTGTACTGAATTGGCGATGGGCATCAATACCGGTGAGAATGTAACGGTAGAAACAAAGTGCGGACCTGAGACTGGGCAATTTGCGGGAGTTGTCGCACCTAACGTTATTCGACTTATCATCAGCGAAGAACAATTTATCAACATCTGCTGCAGCAACATTTGTACGATTAAAAATGTCGTTGGATAAACAAATAAACAAAGGAGGAATAGACAGTGGGAGTAAGAGTATGTCCTTGTGCAGAGTTAATTGCGGGTTTCAACCCGAATGACCCTGTTATGGTTAGAACCACCTGTGGAAACGAAGTAGGTGATTTCGTTGGTATTATCAATGAAAATGCAATCCGTCTAAGAATTGGACCACCAGATTCACCAAATTTTATAAACATTTGCTGTGATAACATTTGTGCCATAAGAGAGTTAATACCTGAATAGGAAAGGGTTATATTTTAGTTATTCATAAAAAGAAAGGGGGATGGTCAATGAGCAATACAGGCTGCTCTTGTACAAATTTATTAACAGACGTTCAACGAGGAGATTTTGTGTTTGTTCTTACAAAGTGTGCACAACCAGGAGAAATGCCATTACAAGCTGTTGAGGCGGGATTTTTGCAAGATTTTAATGACCATGTGATTCAGTTGGATGCGATGGGGATTCTTAATCGAGGTCGAACAACTGTATGCTGTAATAAAATTTGTGCGATTTCTAGATTAATAACGGTTTAAACTTAAGCTTTACAAGATAATTTTGAAAGGAGAGAACCCATTACGTGAGCAAAAGAAGCTGTTCTTGTTCAGACCTTTTAACGGGTATCAATTTAAATGATTTTGTCGTAGTTACTGTTAAATGTGAATTAGAAGGAGAAAATGCGGAGATCCAAGGATTTATAACGCGAATGACGCCGGTTATACAATTGGATGTAATATCTGGCGTTATTAATATCTGTTGTGATAGTGTATGTGCTGTACGCAGGTTATCCCCCAATAATGTCGAAGCCGGCTCTACTGAGTTAAAGGGGTTTATGGGAAAATTACCAAGTAATATAGTAGAAGAGATACGAAGTAAACGGGGTAATCGAAGTAAATAGTTTTTTATACTTTAGGAATACTTTGATAAAGGATCAAAGTATAAGCAAAACTATGACTTCCGCCATTTGGATTTGGCGGCAAGCCGAGTTTTTCTAATCTTAATATGAATTGGGGAGCCAGAGAGATAAGGAGACTCTGGCTTTTTCAATTTTAGAAAAGATTTATTATAAACAACAGCTAAAGAAATACAACTTGTTAGTTTTGAGGCTCTTTCAATTCATACAACGGTACTTCTTGAGTAATGTTAGGTTGATCCATAGGGTGGATCCGAGCGGTTTCATTTCTTTCAATAACCTCTTCAATATACACAGGTCTTTCATCGTGGGTCACATCGATCATTTCAGGTGCGTGGAAGATTTCTTTTGCACGTTCTTTATTCATACATAATGCCCTCCTTTAGCTTGTAGTAATAATTTTCGCCTGAGCTCCCATTATTATGCATTTTTTCTTTTAAAATCTGAGGTCAGCAACAAAAGAATCATTGAAAAGAAGCCAGTCCATTTTTCGTTCAAAAGACCCTGAAAAAAGTAGTCATATTCCTTTCTTGTTTTGGATATTCTTTTAGAGTAATACCTTCAAGGAGGGAAATAGAGTTGGTGAAATTTCAAAAGGATCAAGGGCTGTATTCATTGCAGCAAATAGAAAAAGCGATCGGAAACGCAGAAAAAGCTTTCCAATCGCATGGGGAGTCAGCGCGTCTGCCAGAGGGGAAAACAGCGATCGAAGAAGCAAAAGAGCGGCTCCAGCAGGCGTGGGAGTATCATTTAAAAAACTAATCCTCAACCTTATTTCGGGTTGATCACATCATAGATCTTCGGATTCTTAAACTGTAAAAAATCAATGGTTTTATCGTATGATATTGTCATGCCGTCTAAATACCATTTATCTTGCGGATTGACAAAAAAAGAAACACCTTCTTCCTGAAGCACGTACGCCTCTGCTTCGGGTTTTTCTTTTGCCACTCCAATCGAAAAACCACCGGAGCCGACTCCGCCGATTCGAACAAACAATCTTAGGGGTTCACCTTCTTTTAAATCCATTTCATCCTTATAATGACGAGCTGCTGCCGGGGTAATTGTCAGTTCCATTGTATCTCTCCTCTCTGTTTTATGTTATAACATGAGGTCAGCAATGTTTCAAAAATAACAGTAAATCAGCAGGATAATCGTTATTTATCAAGAAATTGTTTTTGAATGAAGCAGGATTTTCTACATATAAAGGAGCGAATCATAGTGAGTCTAAAAAAAACCGAAGCTGCTTTTCATGAACATATGAAAAAATTATCTGCCTACGAACAAGCCATAGGCGTCATGCATTGGGATGCGCGCACCGGCGCTCCTAAAAAAGGAGCAGATCAGCGTTCAGAAGTGCTCGGGCTTCTTTCGACTGAGCTCTTTAAACTAAAAACATCTGAAGAAACCGGAGAATACCTTGGCACGCTGTTAGAAAGCGGAGCAGAAAATACTGTTTCCTCCATTACGACGAAAGCTGCCAAAGAATTGAAAAAAGAATACGACCGTTCCAAAAAAATTCCGGAAGACGAATTTAAAGAATACAGCGTTTTAACGTCAAAAACGGAATCGGTTTGGGAAGAAGCAAAGGAAAAAGATGATTTTGAAACCTATCAGCCTTACCTCGAGAAAATTGTAGACTTCAACCGAAAATTTGCTGAGTACTGGGGATATGAAGGCCATCCGTATAATGCTTTGATTGAAGACTATGAACCAGGGATGACTGTAGACAAGCTAGATAACGTATTCGGACGTTTGAGAAACGGATTAATCCCCTTAGTGGAAGGAGTCACTTCCTCTTTTCACAAACCGGATACTAGCTTTTTGTTCGAACTTTTTCCAAAAGAAAAGCAGCGCGCATTCAGCTTAGATATTTTAGAACAAATGACGTATGACTTTAAAGCCGGCCGGCTTGATGAAACGATACATCCATTTGCGATTGGATTAAATCCAAACGACGTGCGGGTAACAACCAAATATGATGAAAACGATTTTCGCACCGCAGTATTTGGCACAATTCATGAAGGCGGTCATGCTCTTTACGAACAAAACCTGTCAGATACACTAGAAGGAACCGTCCTATGCGATGGCACTTCTATGGGCATTCATGAATCCCAGTCGTTATTTTATGAAAACTTTGTCGGCCGCAATCGCTCTTTCTGGGAAAGGAACTATGATTTATTAAAATCTTATTCGAACGGCCAATTTGATGACGTACCTCTCGATCGTTTTTATCACGCTATCAATGAAGCGAAACCATCTCTAATCCGTATTGAAGCAGATGAAATGACGTATTCACTTCATATTATTTTACGCTACGAAATGGAAAAAGCGCTGATCAGCGGTGATCTTCAAGTAAAAGATCTTCCGCGCGTCTGGAATGAAAAAATGGAAGAATACCTAGGTGTGACTCCGCCGAATAACAGTAAAGGAGTCCTCCAAGATGTACATTGGTCATTTGGTGCGTTCGGTTATTTTCCATCTTATGCATTAGGCTATATTTATGCTGCCCAGTTAAAAAACGCGATGCTCAAAGATTTACCTACATTTGATGATCATTGTTTAAGAGGAGAATTGGCCCCTATTAAAGAGTGGCTCACTGAAAATGTTCACCAGCACGGCCGTATGAAAAAACCAGAAGAAATTCTTGAAGATGCAACTGGGGAAGGTGTAAATCCTGTACATTTACTTACGTATCTAAAAGAAAAATACAAAGGACTTTACCAACTTTAAACATCCTAAGAAAAGCGCAAGCGCCTTAAAAGAAGGAAGTTCGGCTACGAGCGTCACGTCCTGTGACAACGCCGAACTGACTCCCATCCTGGGAGCCCGCGACAGGTTCTGGAGCTTTCGCGCAGGGTCGCCTGCGGCCCGGAGTCGAAAGAGAAGACATAAGACGTTCAGCTTATTTTAATGAACTTCTACTAAAATCGCACACGTCGACGCATAGGATGTGCGAATGTCGCCAATGCCACAGGACGTGACGTTTTTGGCGACGAGTGTGCAACGTAGAAGTCACCACATCGTGTGGAAGTACGTCCTCTGACAACGCTGAACGGGCTTGCACAGGAGGTGTTGACTTTTGCGTTGCGACAGGACGTCGCTGTTTTAGCAAAAGTTCCTCTTTATCGTGTGCGCCTGAACGGCTGGGCGCTGAAGCTAGACATCAAAAACGCCAAAATTTATACTCTCTTATCTAATAAGAAAAGCGCAAGCGCCTTGCTCACGAGCGACAAGTCCTGGAGGGTCGGCATATGGAAAGCTTATCTTTGCTTTCCATTGACGAACCAAAGGAATCTCGAGCGAGTAGGCGCTGGAGCTAAACATGTAAAACGCCCAAATATTTTTACTCCCTTACCTTTTTAGAAAAACTTGACTTTCCGCCAAGTTCCCATGGCAACATACTTCATCCTACATTTCATAAAAACTTGGCACCGTTTTTGCAAAGATAATACAGAGAGCTCTATCAACCATAAACAAGCACAGGAGGTTTTTTCATGAGAGAAGCAGTTATTGTAAGTGCAGCAAGAACACCGATCGGAAGCTTCGGCGGCGCGCTGTCTTCCAAATCAGCCGTAGATCTTGGCGTTATAGCAGCTAAGGCTGCAATTAAACGAGCTGGTATCGCAAAAGAAGAAATTGACGAAGTGCTCGTCGGAAACATATTATCGGCAGGTCTTGGCCAGAATGTAGCGAGACAAATTGCTATTCATAGCGGACTTCCCGATAGTACACCGGCCATGACGATTAATAAATTGTGCGGTTCAGGTCTTCGCACCGTCAGCATGGCCGCTCAGTTTATCGCATTAGGAGACGCCGATGTGATTGTAGCAGGAGGAACAGAGTCGATGAGTAATGCCCCATATGTTTTACCAGGCGCACGCTGGGGAGAACGGATGGGGGAAGGCAAAATGATAGATACGATGCTGACAGACGGTTTAATGGATTCGTTTCATAACATCCATATGGGCATCACCGCAGAAAATATTGCCGAGCAATGGGAGTTTTCCCGTGAAGAGCAGGATGCCTTTGCATTAAAAAGCCAAGAGCGAGCGGAACAGGCGATACAATCCGGCCTCTTTAAGGAAGAAATCGTCCCTGTAGAGATACCTCAGCGAAAAGGGGACCCCATTGTGGTTGAAACAGATGAATTTCCAAAGCCAGGGATGACCATAGAAAAGCTTCAAAAATTAAAACCAGCATTTAAAAAAGACGGCACCGTAACAGCCGGGAATGCTTCGGGTATTAATGACGGCAGTGCGATGCTTGTAGTCATGGCAAAGGATAAAGCAGAAGAGCTCGGGCTTACACCGCTTGCTTCTATTACGTCCTATGGTAATGCTGCAATTGACCCTAAAATAATGGGCTACGGGCCGGTACCTGCTTCCAAACAAGCATTAGAGCGAGCAGGCCTTACCATTGGAGATATGGACCTAATTGAAGCAAACGAAGCTTTTGCCGCGCAATCTTTAGCGGTTTTAAAAGATTTAGAGATCGATCCAGACCGTGTCAACGTTAATGGAGGAGCCATTGCTCTCGGTCATCCTATCGGTGCTTCAGGAGCAAGAGTTCTCGTAACGCTCTTGCACGAGATGAAACGAAGAGACGCCGCCCGCGGACTAGCTACATTATGTATTGGCGGCGGTCAGGGAACGGCATTAATCGTCAACCGTCAGAGCTAATACGCGTTAAGGGAGACTGTCATACCCATGCAGTCTTCCTTTTTTCACCAATGGTATACTGAAAAATAAAGCATGCTGCTAAACGGAGTTGAGTGCCATGAAATTGCCAAAACGAGAGGAAATAACGGTACAGCCTCGTTTAAAAATGAAATTTTCTACGTCGATTCAAGAAGCAGCCCGGCAATTAAAAGAACAAAATACAGATGAAGCTGTCATTATTACTAAACAAGAAAAATATGCCGGCCGTATACATAAAGAAGATTTATACGAAACCATCGTCGAAGGTATATCGCCTGAAATGCCAGTAGGGGACATTTGCACAGCCCCCGCCGTCGAACTGCCGTTACGTTCTTCTTTAAGCTCTCAAGATCTGTGCCGGGCACCGCTTCCCGCAGCCGATGAAAAAGGAAAATTTATCGGTTTTCTTTCGTTTGAAAAATGGATCCACTTCATAGAAGAATGTTTTGCCAAACAAAACAATCATTTTCATGCAATTTTAAACCATCTACAGGAAGGGATAGTAATTACTGATAAAAACAATCACCCTCTCTTTTGGAATAAAATAGTAGAAGACTGGAGAACTTTTGGCCAAACGAAGAAGCCTGCGGAGTCTCTTTTCACAGAAAATGAATGGCGTTTATTAAAACGCTTAGAACCGAAAAAAGAACAAAGCATAACGTTAGCTTTGCCGGATGCTGCATTTCATGCTGCCAAATTCGAGATCATTTATGACGAAAAGCCAGCTCTTCTTTTCACTTTTATAAAAGATCAAACTTCTTCTGCTTGGCAAACATCAGGACAAAGAGCAAAACTTTAGAAACAATCTATGAATACCTTTATGACGGAATCATTATGGTAGATAAAGATGGTTACATAACGATGTTAAGCCAGGAATATGCTGACTTTCTCGAAGTAAACCTGCAAGACGTAATAGGACGACATGTTACAGAAGTGATTGAAAATACGAGAATGCACATCGTGGTTCAAACCGGAAAAGCAGAAATAGCTGATTTACAGCGTATTAAAGGGGATTATATGATCGCCTCGAGGATTCCTATTATTAAAAACGGGCATATTACAGGTGCTGTCGGAAAAGTGCTGTTTAAAAATGTTGGCGGTTTCAATGCTTTGTATAAACGAATCCAGCGCATGGAAAAAGAGTTAAAACAATATAAAGGGGAATGGCAAGAACAGCATCAGGCTAAATATCAATTTTCTCATATTGTTGGTGAAAGCAGCATAATGAAGCAGACAAAACAGCTCGCAGAAAAAGCAGCGGAAACTGAATCGAATGTTCTCCTGCTTGGTGAAAGCGGGACAGGTAAAGAGCTGTTTGCTCACGCGATTCATAACGCCAGTGCAAGAGCTCCAGGCAGCTTTGTAAAAGTAAATTGTGCGGCGATACCGCCTGAATTGTTAGAAGCAGAATTATTCGGGTACGTAGAAGGATCTTTTACCGGTGCAAAAAAAGGAGGTAAAAAAGGAAAATTTGAAGCGGCAGACGGAGGTACCATCTTTTTGGACGAAATCGGGGAGCTGCCTCTTCATATGCAGGTGAAATTCTTGCGGGTGTTGCAGGAAAAAGAAGTAGAAAAGGTAGGAGCAAACAACACAACTTCCGTCGATGTCCGCATTATCGCTGCAACGAACCGACACCTAGAAGAGATGGTCGATAAAGGAGAATTCCGCCTCGATTTATACTACCGACTGAATGTGGTGGCTATCTCTATCCCGCCGCTGCGAGACCGAGAAAACGAAATTAAAAAATTAACCAATCTCTTGTTAAATAGAATTTCTGAACAAATGAGAAAACACATCCAAGGCATTTCGGATAAAGCGAAATATTTATTGCTTCAATACCATTGGCCCGGCAATATTCGTGAACTCGAAAATGTTCTCGAACGAGCTATTAACCTTGCCGACCCTCATTCGTTTCTAGAACCAGAACATTTTTCTGAAAAACTAAGAGACACTTCACCACAAAATACGAAACCATTGCAATCGGTCCTTGATGAAGCGGAAAAACATGCAGTATCTCAAGCCATACAAAACGCTGCTGGAAACAAAAGCAAAGCAGCAGCCATGTTAAGCATCAGCCGCACCGCTCTTTACGAAAAAATAAAAAAGCATTCGTTAGAATAAGAAAAGTGCAAGCGCCTTAAAAGAAGGAAGTTCGGCTACGAGCGTCACGTCCTGTGACAACGCCGAACTGACTCCCATCCTGGGAGCCCGCGACAGGTTCTGGAGCTTTCGCGCAGGGTTGCCTGCGGCCCGGAGTCGAAAGGGAAGACATAAGACGTTCAGCTTATTTTAATGAACTTCTACTAAAATCGCACACGTCGACGCATAGGATGTGCTAATGTTGCCAATGCCACAGGACGTGGCTTTTTTGGCGACGAGTGTGCAACGTAGAAGTCACCACATCGTGTGGAAGGACGTCCTGTGACAACGCTGAACTGGCTTGCACAGGAGGTGTTGACTTTTGCGTTGCGACAGGACGTCGCGGTTTTAGCAAAAGTTCCTCTTTATCGTGTGCGCGTGAGCGGCTGGGCGCTGGAGCTAGACACGTAAAACGCCAACTATTTATAATTTCTTACCTTTTAAAAGAAGAACCACAAACAGATGGCTATCTGTTACGTGGTTCTTTTATGTTCGATTTTCTTAACAACTTTTCTTCATCTTTCAATAACTGTAAAGATAAATTTACATTTTAATTGAAAGCGCTTATAAAATGTCAACTTAAGCTAACAAAAGGTGGAGCTGTTTTTTTAAAAGGAGTACCCATTTACCCTTTTAAATCCTTCTAATACTTCTTATATTTTTGGCACAACACTTGCATTTTACTACAATCAACCGTTAATGAAAGCGGATACAAATAGAAAAGGAGTAGAGTTCATGAGCAAAGTAATGAGTGCAAAAGCAGCCGCAGCGTTAATTAAAGACGGTTCCACTATTGCTACTGGCGGATTCGTCGGAAATGGTCATCCTGAAGAATTAACAAAAGCATTAGAAAAAAGGTTTCTCGATGAAATGAGCCCGCAGCATTTGACCGTAGTATATGCTGCAGGTCAAGGAGATGGCAAGACGAAAGGACTAAACCATCTCGGGCATGAAAACCTTGTGAAAAAAGTGATTGGTGGTCACTGGGGCCTTGCCCCTAAGCTTCAAAAACTTGCGATTGAAAATAAGATCGAATCCTACAATTTACCACAAGGGGTCATCACCCATCTTTTCCGGGATATCGCTGCCGGAAAACCGGGCACCTTCACCCATGTCGGCTTAAAAACATTTGTGGATCCTCGTAATGACGGCGGAAAGCTAAATGAATGTACCAAAGAAGATGTGGTAGAACTGACTTCCATTAATGGACAGGATTACTTGTTCTACAAAACTTTCCCTATAGATGTGGCGCTAATTCGCGGCACCTATGCCGATGAAAACGGCAACGCGACCATGGAAAAAGAAGCGGGTACGCTGGAGATTTTATCAATTGCCCAGGCTGCACGCAATTCAGGCGGCAAAGTAATTCTCCAAGTAGAAAAAGTCGTCGAAAACGGCAGCTTGGACCCCCGCATGGCCAAGATACCAGGGATTTATGTAGATGCCATTGTAGAAGCAGAACCTACAAATCATATGCAAACCTATGGAGAACAGTACAATCCTGCTTACAGCGGAGAAATAAAAACATCGATTACATCACTAAACCGCCTTCCGCTCGATGAACGAAAAGTCATCGCTCGCCGTTCAGCAATGGAACTTATGCCAAATGCCATTACAAACTTAGGGATTGGTATGCCCGAGGGGGTAGCCATGGTAGCAAATGAAGAAGGCATTGGAAAGGAAATGCGTTTAACCGTTGAATCTGGACCAATCGGAGGAGTACCGGCAGGGGGGTTAAGCTTTGGAGCCGCTACCAACCCAGACATCATTATCGATCAGCCGTATCAATTTGATTTCTATGACGGCGGCGGTCTGGACGTTGCCTTTTTAGGATTAGCCCAGTTAGACCGCAAAGGAAACGTAAATGTTAGTAAATTTGGTCCAAAAATTGCCGGAGCAGGCGGTTTTATTAATATCTCACAAAACGCCAAAAAAGTAGTATACTGCGGGACATTTACCGCTGGTGGATTAAACGTTGAAATTAATAATGGCGCGCTTCACATTCTGCAAGAAGGAAAAATTAACAAGTTCCTTCAAGATGTGGAACATATCACCTTTAGCGGAGAGTATGCCCTTGAAACAGGGCAGGATGTGTATTACGTAACAGAACGAGCTGTTTTTAAACTAGTACCCGGCGGAATTGAATTAACAGAATACGCTCCTGGCATTGAGGTAGAAAAGGATATTTTCAATCAAATGAGCTTCAAACCATATATATCACCACATTTAAAAGAGATGGATAAGCGAATTTTCAAAGAAGAAAAAAATGAACTTATCGGTATGTACTGAAAAAGCGGCTTATCCAGGCTTAACATAAAGGAGGAATTTTCATTGTTTGGTATATTACTAGGACTCATTGTATTAATGGTGCTGGCTTACCTCGGCTGGTCTATTATCTGGGTGGCTCCGATTGCGGCCGGAGTAGTGGCTCTTACCGGCGGACTGGATTTATTAGATGCTTATAAAGATACGTATATGGGCGGATTTGTTAATTTTGCAAAGGATTGGTTTCCTGTATTTATGCTCGGGGCTGTGTTTGGAAAGTTGATGGAAGACACGGGAATGGCAAGATCGGTTGCTGTTGCATTAACAAAACTAATCGGCACGAAACGAGCTATTTTAGGAGTGCTCGTTTCGGCCGCCGTTTTAACATATGGCGGTGTTAGTTTGTTTGTGGTTGTGTTTGCTGTCTATCCACTAGCGTTAACTTTATTTCGTGAAGCAAACATCAGCAGAAGATTAATTTCGCCTACAGTGGCACTTGGAGCCTTTACATTTACGATGACAGCCGTACCCGGTACACCGCAGATTCAAAACCTTATTCCGATAGAATACTTTAATACGTCTGCCACAGCAGCACCAATAATGGGAATTGCAGCAGGCGGTGTCATGTCAGTTGGTGGGTATGTTTATTTGCGCTGGCGTGAAAGGAGTATGACAAAAGCTGGCGAAGTATTCACTGAACCAAAAGATAAAAAAATTGTCGATGTAAAAGGAGAAGATCCGCCTTTTCTATTATCTCTTTTACCGCTTTTAACTGTGCTTATTACGCTGAATTTGCTCGGCTGGGATATTGTAGTCGCCCTTGTTTCTGGCATTGTGTTAATAATGCTATTGAATCTAACAAAATTTAAACATTTCGTTAAGGCGATTAATCTTGGAGCTGCTGGTTCTGTCACAGCGATCATTAACACCAGTGCAGCCGTTGGATTTGGGACCGTAGTCCAAGCAGTGCCTGGGTTCGAAAGACTCACTGAAATATTGATGGGAGTAAAAGGAAGCCCGCTCATTTCCGAAGCGTTTGCGGTTAATATTTTAGCAGGTGCTACTGGATCTGCATCCGGCGGAATGGGAATTGCTCTTGAAGCACTGGGGGCAAGATATTATGAAATGGCTATGAATACAGGAATCGACCCAGAAGCGTTTCACCGTGTAGCATCTCTTTCTTCCGGCGGTTTGGATGCGCTTCCTCATAACGGTGCTGTACTTACACTTTTAACCATTACCGGTATGACTCATAAAGATTGCTACAAAGATATTTTTGTCGTTGCTGTAGGCATTCCGGTTCTATCTGTTATCGTTGCTATTCTTCTAGCATCCGTCGGATTGGTATAAACATTAGAAAAACTCACCTTGCCGTGAAGTTTCTATGGCCGAACCTGTAGTTTTTCTTACCCTGTAACAAGTTAAACATTCCTAAATAATGAGAAAGCAGGAGGAAGATAAGATGAAACTAGAAAATAAAACAGTCGTCATTACAGGCGGAGCACGCGGCATTGGAGCAGCCACCGCAGAAAAGTTTTTAACAGAAGGAGCAAATGTTGTATTAGTAGATTTGAAACAAGAAGAGGTTGAGCAAATGGCAAATTCTTTTTCAGCTTATGAAGGGAAAGTCGTAGGAGTAGAAGCAGACGTTACGAAAAAAGATTCTGCCCAAAATAGCATCGAATCCGCTGTTAAACACTTTGGTACTGTGGATGTTCTCATAAACAATGCAGGAATTACAGCAGATGCCCAGCTTTTAAAAATGGAAGAAGACCAGTGGGATAACGTAATAGATGTTAATTTAAAAGGCGTTTTTCTAATGACCCAAGCAGCAGCCGCGCAAATGAAAGAACAAAGCAGCGGAGTTATTTTAAATGCATCTTCTGTAGTAGGCCTTTACGGAAATTTTGGGCAAACCAATTATGCAGCGACCAAATTCGGGATGAACGGTATGACAAAAACGTGGGCAAAAGAGCTTGGCCGCTATAATATCCGAGTAAATTCTGTTGCTCCAGGTTTTATCCTAACACCAATGACGGAAAAAATGCCTGAAAAAGTATTAAATACAATGAAAGAAAAATCTGTATTAAATAAACTTGGCCGTCCGGAAGATATCGCGAATGCATATGCATTTCTCGCTTCAGACGAAGCTCGTTTTATAACAGGAACCGTATTAAGCGTCGATGGCGGTGTTGTCATATAATTAAGAAAAGTTGGCTGGCTTCAAGCCTTTAGGCGAAGGTGATTGCCTAGTTGCACTTATACTGATTTTCTCAACATTTTGACGACGTCGATGATTCACCCACGCTAGAATTTTATGCTTTCCTATCAGTGGAACAAAAACCTGTCAGAAATTCTGGCAGGTTTTTTGCTTGGATAAAACCTACTAGCGCAGGTGTCACAGGATGCGGCGTTTTTAGACGGTTTCTTTACAAGAGGGAAGAACTCAAGTTTTCTAGGAAAAGAAGGGTTTGAACGGTAAAGAAATGTGAAATACAAATGTATGATTTGTTTTGATGAAAAGAGGTCGCAATCTATGATCAAATTTAAAAATATTACCAAACATTTTGCAGACGGAACAAAAGCAGTTCACGAATTCAACCTGAAGATTAATCAAGGAGAATTGTTTGTACTAATAGGTCCTAGCGGATGCGGAAAAACGACTACGTTAAAAATGATTAATCGCTTAATAGAACCGACAAACGGCCAAATTTTCATTGAAGGAAAAGATATTCGCGATTGGAACACGCAAGCGCTTCGCTGGAATACAGGCTACGTCTTGCAGCAAATCGCACTTTTTCCAACCATGACCATAGAAGAAAATGTATCAGTCGTTCCTGACATGAAAAAATGGGGCAAACAAAAAACAAAAAAACGAGTAGATGAACTTCTCGATATGGTAAGCTTGGACCCTTCATTATATAAAAACAGAAAACCAACAGAGTTATCCGGCGGTCAGCAGCAGCGGGTAGGAGTAGTACGTGCTTTAGCGGCAGACCCGGACATTCTACTTATGGATGAGCCATTTAGTGCGCTTGATCCCCTCACAAGAGAACAGCTTCAAAAAGATATCCGTAAGCTGCAAACAGATATTCAAAAAACAATTGTTTTTGTGACACATGACATCGACGAGGCGTTCGCTTTAGGTGACAGAATTTGTTTAATGAATGAAGGAAAAATCGTACAAGCAGGAACGCCCCGCGAATTAACAAGACAGCCGGCAAACACGTTTGTAAAAGAATTTATCGGAGACAAAAAAAACGAATGGGAAACACCGGTCTCTGAAATAATGGACCCGCACAGCGAATTCATTGCAAGTCTAGACAGCCTAAATGAACTCCCCTTGTATACGGCTCCCTTATATATTTTTGGTGCGAATCATCAGTTTCTTGGCCGCAGACAAGGAAAAGAAATTGTCGACCATGATATTTCCATTTCTCCGGAGACTATGCTGCAGGAAGCGGTTTATGATTTTGAGAAAACGGACGCGGACGCTCTTCCTGTTATTAAAGAGGGCAAGTTAATAGGTGTCTTAAGCTATAAAGATATTGTTCGCTACCTAAAAGACGTAAACGGCCCTTTAGAAAGGGAGTCGATGTGAAATGGGAACCTATCAAGCTATGATAGAACTATTCCAAGAAAGACAGGACACATTTTGGACGTTAATGTGGGAACATGTCCATATGTCCTTATTTTCTCTTCTTTGTGCAGTATTAATTTCGGTCCCGCTTGGCATTTATTTATCAAGAAAACAAAGAATTGCCGAACCGATCATTGGTGCAGCAGCAGTACTGCAAACGATTCCGAGTCTCGCACTGCTCGGATTTATGATATTGCTATTAAATCAAATTGGTACGTTTCCAGCTGTTGTTGCGTTAACGGCATACGCCCTTCTTCCGATTTTAAGAAACACATATACCGGCATTAAAGGAGTCGATCCAGCCATAAAAGAAGCAGCAACGGGGATGGGAATGAGCTCGTTTCGGCGGCTTCGAAAAATTGAACTGCCCATGGCTATTCCTGTCATAATGGCAGGTATTCGCACATCAATGGTCTTAATTGTCGGTACTGCTACGCTGGCTGCTTTAATCAGTGCAGGAGGTCTCGGTGATTTTATTATGACAGGGATTGACCGGGCCGATAACGCTTATATTCTGCTCGGTGCGATACCAGCAGCTCTGTTGGCTCTATTTTTCGATTTTATATTGCGAATGACCGAGAGAACATCGCAAGGAAAAGCACTAACTCCTATTATCGTCGTTCTTACCGTCTCTATCCTTGTCGTCATTATCCCTCTTTTTTCCTTTCATCAAAAATCAGAGCTTGTGATAGGAGGAAAAGTGGGGGCTGAACCAGAAATAATTGCGAACATGTATAAACACTTAATCGAAGAAGAAACAGATATTTCCGTCACTGTTGAATCCGGGTTTGGAAGTACAGACATGGCGTTTAACGCATTAACCGTTGATGAAGTAGATATGTATCTTGAGTTTACAGGAACGGCACTGACTGCTTTGTTAGATAGACAGCCTGATCCTGGAAGCAATGAAAAAGAAGTGTATGAACAAGCTAGAAATGGGATGAGTTCCAAGTATAATATGGCTTATCTCGAACCGATGCAATTTAATAATACCTACGCTATTGCCATGAAAGAAGAAAAAGCAAGAGAGCTTGGAATAGAGAAGATATCAGACATGGAAGACTATACGAAAGAGCTGACAGCTGGATTTACTTTTGAGTTTGCCGATCGAGAAGATGGTTATATTGGCATGCAGGAAGTGTATGGGCTTTCTTTTGATAACGTAGAAACGATGGATCAAGGTCTTCGCACCCGTGCCGTTGAAGCAGGAGAAGTTGATTTCATTGATGCGTATTCCACAGACGCTGATATGGTAGAATATGACTTATTCATTTTAGAAGATGACAAAAATTTGTTTCCTCCATACCAAGGAGCACCATTGCTTAAACAAGAAACATTAGATGAACATCCGCAGATTGAGGACATTTTAAATCAATTATCAGGCAGAATTACAAATGAAGAAATGCAGGAAATGAATTACATGGTCGATTATGAAGACAAAGACCCAAGTGCTGTAGCAAAAGAGTATCTTACAAAGAATGGGTTTTTACCTTAACTTTATTAAAGGAGGAGATAAGATGAGCAAGCTAGAATACCCAGCGCAAAACGAAATTAAAAACATTTTAAAAGAAAGCAAAACGATTGCAGTGGTGGGATTATCTGAGGATCCTTCCCGCACTTCTTATCAAGTGAGTAAAGTCATGCAGAATGCAGGCTATAAAATTATTCCTGTTAATCCAAAAGCAACAGAAGTATTAGGAGAAAAAGCAGCAGCCTCTCTCCAGGAAATTGAGGAGCCCATTGATATTATTAATGTGTTCCGGCGCAGCGAACATCTCCCCGGGGTAGCCAAAGACGCAGCCGAAACAAATGCTGACGTTTTCTGGGCGCAGCTTGGCTTAGAAAATGAACAAGCCTATCATATCGCAAAAGATGCCGGCTTGACAGTTATTATGGATAAATGTATAAAAGTAGAACATGCAAAAACAATGTAATCGTTAAAATTGGCGCTCATTTTTTTAACATGAGCGCTTCTTTTTGCATTGTTATTAATAAAGAAGGGTTAACATTTTTCCTAAGAACGATAGAATAAGAATACATATTACAAATTGAAGGATGAAACATACGTTCTATTTATGGTATGTTATAGTGTAGATTACAGGTTTTGCTTTTTTCCAGAAAGGAGAACACGCCATTGAAACAAGCTTTTGATTATAACGATGATGCTATTCAGGTGTTAGAAGGACTTGATGCTGTCCGAAAAAGGCCAGGGATGTATATTGGCAGCACGGACACACGCGGTCTTCATCATCTGGTGTTTGAAATATTAGATAATGCAGTCGACGAAGCCCTAGCTGGGTTTGGTGATACGATAGATGTTATTCTTCATAAAGACAACAGTGTGACCGTGGCCGATGAAGGCAGAGGAATTCCTACAGGCACGCACCGCACAGGCCGTTCTACACCGGAAGTAATTTTCACCGTATTACATGCCGGGGGCAAATTTGGTCAGGGCGGTTATGCAACGAGCGGGGGACTGCACGGAGTGGGGGCTTCTGTAGTCAATGCTCTATCGGAATGGCTGACTGTCACAATTCATCGTGATGGTGAAATCTTTTATCAAGAATTCGCTCATGGCGGACAGCCGGTTACACCGTTAAAAAAACAAGGGAATACAAAAAAAACGGGAACCATTATTCGTTTTAAGCCAGATTCTGATGTATTTAGTACGACGACCTATCAATATGAAACGCTGGCAGAACGGCTGCGCGAAGCTGCTTTTCTATTAAACGGAGTAAGCATACGGCTTACCGATGAGAGACATGACGAAAAAGAGACGGAAACATTTTCGTATGAAACCGGAATTAAAGCTTTTGTAGAATACCTAAATGAAGACAAGGAAGTGCTGCATCCGGTTGTTTATTTTGAAGGAACGAGCCAGGATATAGACGTTGAATTTTCTTTTCAATTTAACGATGCCTACACCGAAAATGTTTTGTCATTTGTTAATAACGTACGCACAAAAGATGGTGGCACTCACGAATCAGGAGCTAGAACAGCCATGACCAGAGCGGTAAATGAATATGCAAGAAAAATGAATTTCTTAAAAGAAAAAGATAAAAACCTTGACGGCTCAGATATAAGGGAAGGTTTTACAGCGGTCGTATCCATTAAGGTTCCAGAGAACATGCTTCAATTTGAAGGACAGACAAAAGGAAAGCTCGGCACCACAGAAGCACGTTCTGCCGTTGATCAAGTGGTCTCAGATAAACTGACCTATTTCTTTGAAGAAAACCCTACCGTAAGCGGTATGCTTATTAAAAAAGCTATTAAAGCTGCACAAGCTAGAGAAGCGGCTAGAAAAGCACGCGAAGAAGCACGAAGCGGCAAAAAGAGCCGCAAAAAAGATGTGCTGTTAAGCGGAAAACTTACACCAGCACAATCAAAAAACCCAGAAAGAAACGAATTGTATTTAGTCGAGGGCGACTCTGCGGGGGGGTCTGCCAAACAGGGAAGAGACCGTAAGTTCCAGGCTGTTTTGCCGCTTCGAGGAAAAGTCATAAATACAGAAAAAGCAAAACTTGATGACATTATGAAAAATGAAGAAGTACGCACGATTATTTATTCGCTCGGAGCAGGCGTTGGTGCAGATTTCTCGATGGAAGACCGTAACTATGACAAAGTAGTCATTATGACAGATGCCGATACGGATGGTGCTCACATCCAGGTGCTTTTGCTTACTTTCTTTTACCGTTACATGAGACCGCTTGTAGAAGCAGGCAAAGTATATATTGCGCTTCCTCCATTGTATAAAGTCAGCAAAGGAAGCGGAGCGAAACAAAAAATCGAATATGCTTGGGATGAAGACGGTCTTAAAGAAGCTATTAATAAAGTAGGAAAAGGCTATGCCATTCAACGTTATAAAGGGCTCGGGGAAATGGATGCTACGCAGTTATGGGAAACGACGATGAATCCAGACACAAGAACACTAATCCGAGTTACAGTCGAAGACCTTGCCCGGGCTGATAAACGGGTGACTACTTTAATGGGAGATAAAGTTGAACCGAGACGAAAATGGATTGAATCCCATGTCGCATTTGGCCTCGAAGAAGAAACGAATATCTTAGAAAACGAAAACCTTCATTTTGCCGAGGAGGAGTAAAAGGTGGCGGAAGCTGAAAAATACCTAGATTTACCGTTAGAAGATGTCCTTGGCGACCGTTTTGGCCGCTATAGTAAATATATTATTCAAGAGCGTGCACTGCCTGATGCAAGAGATGGTTTAAAACCAGTGCAGCGCAGGATTTTGTACGCCATGCTCCAGGATGGAAATACAGCAGATAAACCGTTCCGAAAAGCAGCGAAAACTGTTGGTAATGTGATCGGTAATTATCATCCGCATGGTGATTCATCTGTTTATGACGCAATGGTGCGGATGAGCCAGGAATGGAAAGGACGAAATTTACTCGTTGAAATGCATGGAAACAACGGCTCCATTGATGGAGATCCGCCAGCTGCTATGCGTTATACCGAAGCAAGACTTTCTTCGATTTCTGCAGAGCTTTTAAAAGATATTGAAAAAAATACGGTAGAATACATCCCTAACTTTGATGATTCTTTAGAAGAACCAGTTGTTCTGCCGGCCATGTATCCAAATTTATTAGTAAATGGATCTACAGGTATTTCATCTGGCTATGCAACCGATATCCCACCTCATCAACTGGGAGAAGTTATTGATGCTGTCCTTATGGAAATGGATAATCCAAATTGTACGGTCGATGACTTAATGACCGTTTTAAAGGGACCAGATTTTCCAACTGGCGGAATTATCCAAGGAGTAGAAGGCATTAAAAAAGCTTACCAAACCGGAAAAGGAAAAGTGGTTGTCCGTGCAAAAGCTGACATTGAAGAGGTGAGAGGCGGACGACAGCAAATTGTTATTACCGAAATTCCTTATGAAGTGGTCAAAGCAAACCTCGTTAAAAAAATGGATGAAATACGATTTGATAAAAAAATTGATGGAATCGCAGAAGTTCGTGATGATACAGATCGAACAGGCTTGCGTATCGTTGTAGAACTAAAAAAAGATGCGGATCCAAATGGCATTTTAAATTACTTATATAAAACTACGGATCTGCAAGTGTCTTACAGCTTTAATATGGTAGCTATTCATCATAAAACCCCTAAGCTATTGGGGTTAAAACAGTTGCTGCAAGCTTACGTCGAGCACCAAAAAGATGTCATTACCAATAGATCTCGTTATGAATTAAACAAAGCAAGAGACCGTCAGCATATTGTAGATGGGTTAATCAAAGCGATTTCCATTTTAGATGATGTGATTGCTTCTATTCGTGCTTCTAAAGACAAAAAGGATGCAAAACATAACCTTATTGAGCAGTTTCAGTTTACAGAAGCTCAAGCAGAAGCCATTGTTACTTTGCAGTTATACCGCTTAACAAACACAGATATTACAACGTTAGAAAAAGAAGCAGAGGAACTCAAAAAACAAATTAAGAGACTTGAAGGTATTCTATCGAGTGAGAAAAAGCTTCTTAATGTTATTAAAAAACAGCTTGAACGCGTAAAGAAGACATACAACGATGAACGCCGCACCGTTATAGAAGATAAAATTGAAGAGTTGAAAATTGATCTTGAGGTTATGGTGCCTTCAGAAGATGTTATCGTTACCGCTACAAAAGAAGGATATGTGAAACGTACAAGCCCGCGTTCCTATTCTGCATCCAATGAAGAACCGCCAGGAATGAAAGAAACGGATGATCTGCTTTTCTTCCAGGAATTAAATACGACCAATACACTGCTTCTTTTTACAAAAAAAGGAAATTACCTTTTTATGCCGATACATGAACTGCCTGATATCCGTTGGAAAGATAATGGCCAGCATATAGGTAATATCGTCCAGCTCGACCCTGATGATTCGTTAATTAAAGCAGTTCCTGTTTCTTCTTTTACTGAAGAGCAATTCCTCGTATTTTTTACAAAATACGGTATGGTGAAAAAAACCGTATTATCTGCGTATAGAGCGCAGCGGTATTCAAGAGCGCTTGTTGCGGTCAAAGTGAAAGAAGACGATGAAGTAGTTAATGTTGAAATGACGGACGGAACGAGCGAGATACTAATAGGTACGCAAAAAGGCTACGGTCTTCGCTTTCACGAAGAAGAAGTATCTCCTGTAGGACAAAGAGCAGCTGGGGTGAAAGGAATTAACCTTAAAGAAAATGATTACGTCATAAATGGCGTCAGCATAACAAATCCAGCTGATAACAGAACTTATGTCGTTGCGGTTACCCAGCGCGGAGCAATGAAAAAAATGCCTTTAACAGAATTTGAAAGAAGCACTCGTGCAAAACGAGGTTTAGTTATGTTAAGAGAGTTAAAATCCAAGCCTCACCACATTGTCGGGCTTGAATTAGTTGATGAGGCAGAAGATTCTATTCAAATATTAACAGAGAGCGGAGAAGTTACAGCAGAATATCCTGATCAGCTGAGAAAAAGTGATCGATACAGCAATGGCTCATTTGTTATAGATACAGAGGCAAATGGAAATGTAAAAGAAATTTGGAAAACAATTGATTATCAAAAGCTAAATGAATCGAAAAACAGCTAATTTTATTATAATATTATTATGTAAACAAACGGATAAGTAGAAAGGTTAATCAAAAATGAATGCAGGTACTCATACTATAGGAGCTGCAGCAGCAGGAGCCGCATGTTATGCATTTTATTCTATGCCTTTTCAATTAGAGAGCATTTATGGTGCCATATTTATAGGAAGCACGATAGCCGGAGGATTACTTCCAGATATATGCCAGCCTTTTTCCTGGATTGGAAGAAGGCTTGGTCTAATATCTAAAATGGTCAATAAAATATTCGGTCATCGTACATTTACTCACAGCTTATTATTTTTAGTGTTTTTATTTCTAGCTTCCGGAGCTGTACAAGAGAACTGGGCAGCACCATTTCAGTACGGTCTGACAATCGGTGCAGCCAGTCATTTACTGCTTGATATGCTAACACCGCGCGGAGTTGCTTTATTGTATCCTGCTAAGTTTTATATTAAAGCACCACTAACAACAAAAACAGGATCAATTATGGGGGAAGGGGTTATCGGATTTCTTATGATGGCCTGGATTGTTTATTTCAGCACGACGATGACAGGATAAGCTTTTGTTTTTCTCCCTCTGTTAGCTAGAAACAGAGGGAGCGTTATAATGTAAGCACTTTCCTAGAACGAATTTTCCGAATAGTGTAAACTTGTTATTATCACGTCAGAAAGAGGGAATATGACCCGATGTATAAACATTTAATTGGAAAACAATCAGAAAAAGTAGAAAATCAAGTAGAAAGAGGGGCAGTAGCAGCGTTCGCAAGATCGATAGGTGATCCTCATCCTCTTTACGTTGATAAAGAATATGGAAAATACTCAAAATATCAAAACAACATAGCACCTCCGACTTTTCCTCGCACTTTTTCGTATGGAACTATTCCCGGTTTACACCTGCCAGTTGCAGGGTTAATTCACGGCGAGCAGACATTTGAATACAAAAGACCTTTACTCATCGGTGAAGAAATATATTGCCACTCCAAAGTCGAAAATTATCGAGAGAAACGGGCTGCGTCCGGTCACCTCGGCTTTCTAACCCTTATTAACATTGGAGAAGACATGCGAGAAAATAATATTTTCACATCCAAGGTAGTACTCGTTCTGACAGAACAAGCAAGAGAGGGGGAGGATTATTATGACAGCAATCACAGAGCTTAATGTGAATGAATGCATTTCTTCGGTGACGCTGTCTCCTGTCTCTAGGCTTGATTTAATTAAATATGCCGGTGCGTCAGGTGATTTTAACCCGATCCACACCATTGATGAAGAAGCCGAAAAAGCAGGACTTCCAGGCATTATTGCTCACGGAATGTGGACGATGGGAAACATCAGTAAATTATTCACGCCATACATGGAACAAGGCTTTATTCAATCGTTTTCTACCCGTTTTACCGGTATGGTGTTTTTAGACGATGTATTAACACTCACAGCTGAATTAGCAGATAAAAAGGAAGAAAAACTTATTTTCACCGTTAAAGCCGTCAAACAAGACGAAACGACGGCAGCAAAGGGGACAGTTATTTTTAACCTTTATTAAATTTATTAAATATGGATTATTGGGGGTTTTTCTATGATCGATACACTAGGTATCAAGCAGATAAAAATTGATCTGCCATTTCGATTAAACCACGTGTATTGCTTTCTTGCAGAAGGAGAAGACGGTTGGACTGTTATTGACACAGGCTTACATAACAACTATACCGTTAATTTGTGGGATAAAGAACTGAACAACAAAGAGATTCATAACATTATTATTACGCACTACCACCCGGATCATTTTGGATATGCCGGAGGGCTGCAAGAAAAAACTGGTGCCAAGGTCTCAATGACGAAGACGGATGCAGACCTGGGATATAATGCATGGACGGATGGATTTATTAATGAGATTCGCAGAAATTACACATTAGCAGGTGTACCAGACGAGACAGCGAATAAAATGAAAAATAACACAGAAGAATTTATTCATTATGTAACCCCTTATCCTAGAGTGGATCACTATTTAGAAGAGGGGGAGAAGGTTAGAATTGGTCATTATGAATACGAAGTCATTTTTACTCCAGGGCACTCAGATGGATTAGTAACATTTTATAATGCGAAACATAATGTTTTGCTTGGCACGGATCATATTCTGCCCAAAATAACTCCGAATATATCATACTGGTTTCACGGCGAAGAAAACCCGCTGCAATTGTATCTTGAGTCATTAGAAAAGATAAGAGCGCTGCATGCAGATTATGTTATTCCTTCTCATGGAAAACCATTTTACGGAGCAAACGAACGAATTGACGAAATAAAAGAACACCATGAAGAACGATTAGCAAAACTGCAAACCATCATAAAAAAACCATGTCATGTTTATGAAGCCAGCCAAAAATTGTTTGAAAAAGAACTGAATGTACACGAAACACGTTTTGCTGTCGGAGAAACACTGGCTCATTTAGAATACTTACGAAAAAAAGGTGATTGTGGTCGAGAGATGTACAACAATTCTTGGATTTATTATAAATAACCGACATACTAAGATTAGACTTAGTTAACAGCAATTATCAAAAGTTTAGTTTAAAATTTTTTCTGTCTCAATATCACAAGTTTACTTAATTTTTGAGACAGAAATCATTTTTCTATTTTACTTCTGATAATATATATTATGTAAACTAGAAATAAACCTCAAAAGAAGATACCAAATTCTTCTCGGTAAATCTTTCTCTTTTAAATATCCATTTTATTTTCTTTATCAACCCTCTTACCAGCAGTTTTCGATACCGTCATTCCGATCCGTTTCTTTATTTTCTTTCAATTTAAAGAAAATCAGTTTGAACGACAATTCGTTCCTAATGCTATTAACATTCTTTTTTCCGTTCTTCACTTAAAAACTTATTATCATTGATTATTGCTCACACTGTTGCCACCGTAACATTCACTTTACTTAACCTAACCGCCTCCACCGTTTTCCCCACTCTTATCCCCTTTTTCCATATGACAAATTCTTTTCTCTCCTTTCATTTCTCATAGTATTAGGTTATTAGTTTCATTTGAAACATCCGGAACTATTACACAAAATCATAAAGTTGTCATCTTAATAAAAAGCTTAAGAATCAATTAATTATGCGAGGAAAAAATGTGAGCAGCTGATTCTTAGCAATTTGCTCATGGTATTGGTTTAATCTATTCTCTAAGTCATTTAATTTCGAATGGGAATTCAGGCTATTAAAGATCTGATTTTCGATCGGGCCCTTTTTTTTCCAATTATGAAAATGAAATGCTAACCCCTGTGATGTTAAGTATTGGAGGTTCATCTCCTCTTGTCCAGGTAAAGGGTCATATAAAAAAAGAGGTATTTTTTTATATAAACCTTCACTTATTGTAACACCGCCAGGTTTCGTAATTATGCCGTGTGCCTGATGATACAGGTTGTTCATTTCACTTCTAGAATCAATATATTTTAAAGGAATAATACTTGGATGGTTCAATGCTTTGACCATTTGATACAGTTGAATATTTTTACCACATAAAATTTTATAATAGAGATACCTATTTGGTTTAATAGCAGCTAGAAAATATTTTAATTGACCTACCCCTAGACTTCCCCCGCTTACCAGAATGGTTAAACGTTTAGACCTAGATACTTTTAGTTTTTCTGAGCGTTTAATCAATGGATGTACGGGAATCCCTGTTACAATAATATCCTCCGCCTTTATCCCCTTGTCAATTAAAGCTTGTTTAAGCGGAGAGTCAGGAACTAAATGAAAATCAATTCCCTGTTTTCCCCAAATCGTATTTATAAAAAAATCCGTGTATACATTCACAATCGGAATGGATATAACTCTCTTTTGCTTGAGGCAGCTTAATATATAAGAAGGTAGACAATGCGTACAGATTACACAATCCGGCTGCTGCTCATCCAACAATTTAAGCATCGCTCGTTCGAATAACAATTCATAGGCACGAAACCGGTTTTTCTCATGGTTTTCAAATGCGTTTTTTTTGTAGAGCCAGCTATAAAATGAGGGAATGGAAACAATTGATTTCATATAGATGTTTGAAACCAAGCTTTCCATGTTTCCATAGGCATAACTAAAAATGTCGACAGTTTCGCATTTAATTGTGGAATCATATATTTTAAGCCAGGAAATAAATGATTTTGCTACTTGATGATGTCCAGTTGATAATTGTAAAAAAGGCATTACCAGTATCTTTTTCATGTCGATACGCCTCTCTTTATTTTGCTGAAACAGCTAGGGATTGGGTTTAAATAATGAAGTGAGTAAAATGGCTCTTTATAAGCTAGTTGAATAGGTATCCTGCTTCGAGTATTTTTCGTGTATGAAGGTAAAATTATTCAAAAATAGAGAGAAGTAAGTGTGAAGGCTATATTATACCGATTTCCTATAAAAACAAACGTGTAAAAACGAAGATATTGTCCAATCTAAAAAAGAACCAAATGAAGAGGATTTAAAAACACGGCAGATGAGGTTTGTGATATGAAGCATACATCAGAAAAACAAGCACTGATGATATATAACCCTTTTTCAGGGCAAAGAAAAATCCATAAAAACTTCCCAAAAATAACAACCAAACTAAGGGAATTGGGTTATGCCCTCTTCATACAAAAGGTAACAGAAAGGGAGAAGGCAGACCTTGCATTAAAAAATGCATGTTCAAACAAATGGGATGCGATCTTTATCGCAGGAGGCGACGGTACGATAAACAATTGTTTACAAATTATAGCCGAAGAAGAAAACCGTCCTCAAATAGGAATTTTTCCATTTGGAACCAGTAATGAATTTGCTCAATATATCGGAGTATCATCCAATATAAATCATGCTCTTTCTGTCATTGAAACTAATTATACAAAACCGATTGACATTGGGAAATTTGGCAGCCAATACTTTGTCAACATTGCATCAGCAGGCTGGTTGTCAGATATAACTTATAAAACCTCACCTCTGCTTAAATCTTATATAGGGGAATGGGCATATGTTCTTTACTTTCTTAAAACATTTTTCATGACAAAACAATCCACCCCGATTACCGTAAATGTCTCCACTGATGAAGTACATTCCGATTTATCATTATTTTTAATTATGAATGGAAACGCAGTCGGTCCATTTGAACGCCTTATTAAAAGTTCCACAAATGATAATGGTTATTTCCATCTTCTCGCCTGTAAAAAAACAAATCGAATCCTGCTTTTTGTGATATTGTTAGCTAAACTGTGCCATCTTTCAAACAATTCTACTATTATAAGGCATACCAAAATACAGTCAGGACATTTTTCTATTCCAGATTCCATAGCCCTTAATCTTGATGGGGAAAAATACCAAGTACAGGACTTTCAATTCAAAGTGTTACCCCAGCATCTCCATGTTTTTAGCTCACGGCAAAACTAATTGGCAGAGTGTAGACTTCAAATAAAAAGAGTCGTTTTTAATGGGAAATGGTCAGAAGCCATTGGCATTGCTGTTACAACTTCAGCATCAATAATATGTAATTCGGGACTAGTAAATATATAGTCTAATCTATATCTCGGGCGAATCGATGAATAGGTGTGCCCTTCTCCACTTCCTGCTGCATGCCAAACATCTTGAAATTGCCTGTTTATTTTTTTCCATCCCCTTGACCCTGGTTTCATATTACAATCTCCCATTATGATCAAGGGGCGAGTCTTTTTTTTCCATTGATTCATAATAAAATTCGTTTGCCTATTATGAATAAAAGGATGAAGACTAAGATGTGTAACATTAACTTGAATGACCTTCTTATTTATTTGAATCTCAGCGTCTAGTAGTGACCTGCCTTCTGTTAACCAAGGTATAAAATGAAAAAAATACGTCTTTGTGTGAAGAATTGGAAAACGGGACAGCAGGGCATTTCCATATTGCCTCTTCACCATAGTATTTTTGGATTTTAAGGAAATAGCAGGACCATAACTTTGGTACATATTCAATTTTTTGGCAAGTTCATCCACTTGATCTTGATAATGACTTCGTTTTGAAAAATGTTTATCTACTTCGTTCAGTCCAACCATATCCACATCACTTTTTTGAATGACTTCGGCAATTCTGTTCAGATCCATTTGTTTATCCATACCTTTACCATGATGAATGTTATAGGTCATGACCTTTATTTCCACAAATTTTCCACCTCTATTTGTACCCTTTTTGTAATATGAATTTGTCCCTTCTGTAAGATGCATAAAACTCTCGATTTTATTCATGCTAAACTTAATGTTATATCTTACGGGGGTTCGTGATGAGTCCAACTCCAAAACCAGTTATTTTATTAATTATTGATACATTAATGTCTACTCCTCTAGAGGAATCTGTTCAAACCGGACATGCTCCAGCTTTGCAATATTTAATGGAAAGAGGCAGATACTTTCCTCATGTTGTCAGTGCCTTTCCAACCATGTCGGTTACAATAGAAAGCACCTTATTAACCGGAAAGTATGCTGACAAACATCATCTGCCAGCACTCCTATGGTACCATGAGGATGAAAAGAGAATAGTAAACTATGGCACCGGAGTAAAAGAAATTATAAAAACGGGATTTTCCTCGTTTGTTAAAGATATGTTTTTTGAATTAAACAGTATTCATTTAAGTAATCAAGTAAAAACAATACATGAAGAATTATCAGAAAGAAAACTTGCAAGCGCCTCAATTAATGCCTTTGTATATCGGGGAAATACAGTTCAGCAAATCCATCTACCTACAATTTTACGCTGGGTGACTGGATGTAATGGAACATGGGATATCCAGGCCCCGCCTTTATGGTCGCTTGGTTCCTTTTCAAAGTTTCATCCTTTAACCAGCACTCCCCAAACGTTTTCTGGTAACTATAAAGCAGGCTGCAAGGAGTTGAAATATCTAATAAAAAGAAACAAACTTCCCCCATTTACGATGTGTGTCATTCAAGATCTTGATTTACGTATTCATCTTAAAGGGCCGATGGATTTAAAAGGCATTCAAAAAATCGATCGTGAACTACAAAAGCTTCTAAATCTATATTCTAGTTGGGAGAAAGCCCTTAAGGAGTGTACATGGATTGTTTTGTCTGATAACGGGCATGCTTCTATGGGCAATAATAAACATCATTATGTCATTAACCTTAGAAAAATCCTGAAAGACTTTGTCATCATGAAAGATAATATTCCCATCCCCTGCAAAGATCAAATTGCACTTGCTGTGAATCAGCGAATGGCGTTTGTTTATTGCCTCGGCAATGGAGTTAAAAAAAATCGCATTCTGGCAAGTTTAAAACAGGATAAACGAATAGATATTATTGCATGGCAGGAACAAGGCTTAAATCATGTTGTCTCAGGAGAGAAGGATGGAAAATTCACTTTTTCTAAAGGTGGTTTATATCAAGATCAGTATGAACAAACATGGACGATTTCGGGAGAGGAAAGGCTTCTAGATATTACAGTAAAAAACCATAAAATAAACTACGGAGATTATCCAGATGCGCTTGCACGCCTTTCAAGCAGTCTAACATCTCACAAGGGAAGCTATTTAGTGATCACTGCAAAACCAGGATATGAATTTAAAGATACAGGTTCCCCCCTTCATGTAGGTGGAGCTGCACATGGATCTTTGCATAAACAAGAATCATTAATTCCTATGATTGTGGCAGGAACAGAGGTCTATCCAAAATATGAGCGTATTGTAGATTTTAAACCATGGATTATGCGTTTGATCATGAACAAACCTCTCAACCAATAAACCCGTAGTGAGCGGTCTTTGCTCACGAGGACGCTGTAGCGTTTCCCGCGAAACGAAGTGTATTCTAGTTGAAAAAACTTTTTATACGCGTATCTGAAACAACAGCGGTGCACATAGGTGTTTTTGGTCGGTTTGGGACACACGGTGTTTCATCCATCAAAAAGAGACGGCCTGTGACTAGCTAGTTTAAATATAAACTAGCAGTCACAGGCCGAAGCATTTTCTGGCTGCCCCCTTTGGCGTTATCTATTGATTGGGTTGTTGCATCGTTTGCTGTGCTGCCTGCTGGTCTATTTGTAACTGTTCATTCAAGTTATATGGGTGATAATACCCTTTATCAATCATATAATTCGTGACTTGTTCGTGAAAATTAACGGACTGCTGCAATTGTTGTGATAATGCCTGTCTTACATTTGGAGAAGCAGATTCTGTAATCGCGTAGGCACAATTTCTAACACCAGATTTTGCAGCTAGTAATAAATCTGTAGCAGCTGCTCTATCATTAAAATTTTGCATACTTATCCCCTATCCTTGTAAAAGTTGTTGTAATTGAGAAATATTTTCTGTTGATGCTTGAATATCTTGGTCCAGCAATTGTTGTAATTCTGTATCTTGAACTTGATTTTTCATCATTTTCGATTTAGTTAAACAGTTTGTTTTAAACACAAGCATTTCATGTAATTCTGCTTTTTCATGGATACCTAATCCAGCTGGTTGCTGTTGCATTTTTTCACCCCCGTGGTTAATATTGTCCTTTCAAATTAAATTCATTCACATTCCTTTTAATTGCAGTGGTATTATCAAATTATGAGTACACTTTTGGATTTTTAGTAATAACTGCATTAATAACATATTTGTGAAAAAACCATTCTCCAGCACCTATAAGAAGAGCGGAAAGGAAAGCTAAAATAAATGGAACATGAGCATTCAAAACGTATGGTCCAAGAATCCATATAACTAAAGTACAAAGACCGACATCTGCAATGGTTGAAACCCAATTATTAGTTGATTGTAAAACAAACAAATCTCCTATAATATATGCTGCTCCAACAACAATCATAGCTAGCCCGATTACATTTCCTACACCATAACCATTTGCCAAAGATAAAATAGTAACCAGTACAAAAAGAACAAGAATCGTTTTTATTATTAACGCAATGACATGTTTCATTATTACCTCCTTTCTTCCAAAGACTATATTAGGATGTGTTACCGTAAGGAAGTTTTATGCATCTACATTATTCTCATAAGAAAAGTGCAAGCGCCTTAAAAGAAGGTAGTTCGGCTACGAGCGTCACGTCCTGTGACAACGCCGAACTGACTCCCATCCTGGGAGCCCGCTACAGGTTCTGGAGCTTTCGCGCAGGGTCGCCTGCGGCCCGTAGTCGAAAGGGAAGACATCAGACGTTCAGCTCATTTTAATGAACTTCTACTAAGATCGCACACGTCGACGCATAGGATGTGCTAATGTCGCCAATGCCACAGGACGTGGCGTTTTTGGCGACGAGTGTGCAACGGAAGTCACCACATCGTGTGGAAGTACGTCCTGTGACAACGCTGAACTGGATTGCACAGGAAGTGTTGACTTTTGCGTTGCGACAGGACGTTCGCGGTTTTAGCAAAAGTTCCTCTTTATCGTGTGCGCCTGAGCGCTGAAGCTAAACATCAAAAACGCCAACTATTTCTTACCTTTTTTAGAAAAACTTGGCTTCTCGCCAAGTCATTATGGCGGAAGTCGTAGTTTTGCTTCTACTTTAATCTTTGTTAAACATTTTCTAAAGCACAAAAAAACTTCGGAATCTCCGAAGTAACTCATAAATTCAGTGCTCTATATGCATTTTGAACATCGTTTTGTAACAGTTTTTCTAAATTATAAGAGGGATAATAACTTCGTTGGTACATAAACCTAAATACTCTAGCGTGTAAATCAATAACGCTGTTTAATTGTCTTTTAAACACCTCTCTAAGTTGAGGGGTAGCTGTTTCTGTTATAGCTATTGCATAATTGCGAACAGTTGTCTTGGCAAGCCCAAGTAAATCTCCAGCATAAAATCCTGTCATGGGATCTCTTTCATTTCTTTCTTGTGGCTCCCTAGGAGCATACGGAAAAAATTGTAACAGTTCATTCAAGTTTTGCTCCAAGGATTGTATAGCTTCTCCATAAAGCTGCTGAAGTTCTCGATTGCTAACCTGGGGATACATTTGTTTTAACTTTATCAAACCAATGCTTTGAAAAGCTACTAATTCATGGAGTTCAAGGGTTTCATGCCAAGCTAAGTGATCTTCATTCATTTGCGCTCCCCCATTCTACAAGTCAACTAAATTTTCACTCCTATAGAAATTGTATTATCAAATATTTATTTTATGAAGAAAGGTTCATTACTCACAACTTATACGAAAATCTTGAATCCGCTAAATTTCAAATAAACTTATCAGTAAATGCAGGGTAAGATCGATTTTTAACAGTTTAAAACATAAAGATGTACGCACATCAGCCTAACATCACACAAGGAAAACTGTTGAGAGAGCAGAACATTGTTCATTGCACAAACAATTTTAATGAATGAGCAGGGAAAAATCCCCTGCTCGTCATTTTTATTTTTAACTTTCTCTCTCTCTATAGGAATTTTGAGATAGCAATACCTTCCCTTTATCGCTCGAATCTTTTAAATTTTCATACAAACGTAAAAGCTGTTGACTTGGAGCAGCCCAACCAAAAGCGCATGAGGTTTCCCTTGCTTGATTTCCCATCATTTGTCTCTCTGTCACATCTTGAAGTTTTAATATGGTATTTTTTAAATCTCCCTTTATGTTCGGGTTATACAACATCCCGTTTTCCCCGTCTAACACCTGTTCAGCAGTAGGTCCAGAATTCGCTACAACAATTGGAAGACCAGAAGCCATCGCTTCTAAAATAACGAGGCCGAGGGTTTCGGTTCTTGAAGGAAAAACAAAAATATCCGAGGAAGCATAAGCCTTTGCTAACTCTTCTCCATGCAAAAATCCTGTAAAAACTGTCGGTGTTCCTTGAAAGTAGGATTCAAGTGTTCTTCGATGCGGACCATCCCCTACAATAGCCAGCCGAAAACGATTAGAACCATCCAGAACGTCACGAATTTTTTCTATTTCTTTTTCTGCCGCTAAACGTCCTACGTATAATAAAAGCGTTTTATCGGTCTCACCTTCACATAAACGATATCGAACATCGTCATCTCGATATTGTACTCCAAATTTGTTTAGATCTACCCCGCGTTTCCATAAGTGGACATTTTTAAAGCCCCGTGCTGTTAATTCTTCCTGAACGGACTTAGATGTACATAAGTTTATATCCGCCCTGTTATGAAGTGTTTTCAAAATCCACCATAACACCGGCTTCAAATATGATACTTTGTAATAATCTGCATATTGCGGGATGTTCGTATGCCAGGAAGCAACGAGCGGCCATTTTCTGCCGTAAAAAATGCCGGCCATCCCAAGAAGCGCAGGATTTACCACATGGACGACGTCCGGTTGAAATTCATTCAGCAGCTGTCCGACTTTTGGGTTAGGCAGTGCTACCTTTCTGTGCTTATAAATAAAAAAGGACCGTGCAGGAATACCTTTGACCTGAATTCCTTCAAATTCATTTACCCCTTCTGGAGCTATAATCAACAATGTATGCCCTTGTTCCTTAAGCCATTTAACAGTAGCTGTAACGCGAGTAACGACGCCGTCTACTTGTGGTAAAAATGTTTCAGTGACAATAGCTATTTTCAAGGAAACCATCTCCAAATCTGTTATCGAATACAGATTATTATTTTCCATAAACTCACAGGGTATGTACAAAAATTACTAGCACTCACTCAAGTGTAGAGATAAAAAATGTGGTTAGTCTATAAAAAGACACGGGGAGGTGTGTAAAATGTATATTGACGGTTATTTTAAAGGAGCTGAGGATGTAAACCTGTTTTATCGTGGATGGATACCTCAAAAACCGCGCGCCCTTTTAATTTTGGTTCATGGTGCAGGAGAGCATTCCGGTCGTTATTCTAACATTGGGGAAGTATGTATGGATCATCAAATTGCATTGATTGCTCCCGATTTGCGAGGGTTTGGTCAATCGGGAGGAGCACGCGGACATGTTAATTCATTTAAAGATTATTTACATGACTTGGAAACATTAATCGAATTGTTTAATAACCAATATAGCTCCCTCCCCTTATTTTTATTTGGGCACAGCTTTGGTGGACTTATTGTGATTCGTTATGGACAATTGTACCGCCATACTGCAGAAGGATTTATTTTATCATCTCCTGCATTAGGGATCCGTTTTCGTATGCCTTTTCTTTTCAAAAGAACGTTAGATTTAATTTCCTGGGTTTCACCGAAATTATCCATCAAACCGTATAAATGGGCTGGGATACTGCGAAAAGTCCGTCAGTTAAAGCCCTATTTTCCAGAGAGTAATACTTTATTAAAAGATCCTTTTGTTACATTCGAATATACGCCGCGTTGGCTGACGGAATTACTTCGTAATGGAATTCACGCATTAGCGGAAGCCTCAACATTTCGATTTCCGATTTTGTGTATTTATGACCAGAAAGACCCTATTATTCACCCAGGTTCTGTCCATCGCTTTTTAAATTCCATTACAATTGAAGATAAAAAACATGTTATGTATACAGAAGGGCTCCATAGACCCTGGCACGCTAACCACAAACAACAAGCTTTGAATAATGTTATGACATGGTTAAATACTCGTATATAAAGAAGAATCACTTCATTGATTGCTTTTGAGTGGGAACAGTCTAGAAAAGTCCACAGAATCAATAAAAACGATTTATAAATGTGCGGGGGAAGAAAATTTTTAAGTTTTTCTGCCCCCGCATTAATGTTTTTTTGTAACAGAAACATTTTTTTGATTGGTTAACGTAAGTATTCGATCCACAATTTGATTTGCAGCGTTTGGTTTCTTTAACTTTTGGGCGTTATATTGCAAATTTGTATAATATGTTTTCTCATATAAGACTCTCTTCAAAACATTGGGTAATTCAATATATTTATCTACTTTTACCGCAGCACCCGCATGAGTTAAATAGTTTGCATTCTGCTCCTCATGGCCTGGAACCGGATTAAAAATAATAATAGGTGTTTCGCAAGCAAGCGCTTCTGCCATAGTTAGTCCTCCTGCTTTCGAAAGAATACCATCACTCGCTTTTAAATATAACAAAAATTGATCTGTAAATTCTATCACTTTAATTATGTGCTTACTTTTCTTTTGAAGTATCCTATGTTTTGCTCTATGATTATGTCCTACCATACATAAAATCTGGATCTGTTCCTTTAAATGCTCTAATACCTGCAGAACATGTACAAAATTTGTTAAACCAATGCCGCCAGCGGCTATTAATAATGTCTTCTTCCCCTGATCGAGCCCTAAATCATATCGGACTTTCCATTTTGATGTGTGTATAGATCCGTTGTTCGAAATTGGTATCCCTGTTAAGTTAAAAAGGTGAGAAGGCACGTTATGCAACTTAGCAAATTCCTCAATCTCAGGTGATGCTGTAAAATACCCATCAATTTCTTTCCTGATATATGCAGGGTGTAAACCAAAATCCGTTATAACTGTATACAAAGGAAAATCTAATTGCTTTACCTCTTTAACCCTTGATAAAAAAGCAGTGACAAATGGATGAGTTGAAATGATAAACGGACAAGCCTGCCTATTCATTATCGTATACAAATGTTCAATAAAAAAAGAACCAAACCGATCTAATAATAAATATAATGGATACTCTTCTGCATAAAAGTAAATTTTTCTCCAAATAAAAGGAGCAAGTTTCAATAGACGAATATAACTGCTAAGCATAAAGTGATGAAGATTTGGGCTAATCACGTGAAATGTATCAACCATTTCTGGATAAAAACCTTTTTTATTAAATTCGTATTTTAAAGCTTTCGCAGCCTGATTGTGCCCATGTCCAATTGATGCAGAAAAAATCAATGGCTGACTTTTCATCTTAATACCTCACTTTCACAATAGCCTCGTCACTCACCCTTTTTACTATCACCTCAATTTGTAATATTTATAATGATTTTTTCATTGGTCATCCCCCTTTTTTTCTACCAGGTATCCACCAGCTATTTTATTACATAATCTTTTCTGATCCTTCCATACTAAATCACATAAAATGTAAAACGTAATTATTAACGTAAAAGGATGATTAACGTGTCTTCAAGCCCTTCTTCAAAAAGTGTGATTATGATAATGCTTGATACCTTAATGGATAAACCTTTGCAACGGGCTTTAAAAGAGGAAAGAATACCCGCATTTACATATTTTATGGAACATGGAAATTATTTTTCCAACGTTGTTACACCTTTTCCCACTATGTCTGTAAATGTAGAGAGTACTTTATTAACTGGACAGTATTCCGATCAGCACGGCGTCCCTGCTCTTGTGTGGTACAAAAAAGAAGAAAATAGAATTATTAATTATGGAACCCACGTGATGGATCTAATGAAATTAGGTCTCTCTAAAAGTATGTATGATGCTCTCTACCGATTAAATAATGAACATTTGAATAAACAGGTAAAAACCATCCATGAGGACCTGCACGAACAAGGAAAACACTCAGCTTCTATAAACCCGCTGGTTCATAGAGGCAAGACTCCTCAAAAATTAACGATTCCTCGTTTCATTCGTTATTTTGTTCCTATAGATAAACAAGTGGAAACGTTTACTGCTGAGAAGTTTGTATACGGACGACTATCAAAACTAAGTCCTTTGAAAAAATACAGCCGTGTGTGGAATAAATACGGATTTAATAATAATTTTTCCGTTCAGGAATTTACACATTTGGTTGATCATAATGAAATTCCCGACTTTTCACTTGTCTATCTGCCGGATCATGATAAAAATGTTCATAAAAACGGGCCAATGGATACGAAAGGGATCAAGGATATGGATAAAAACTTACAGACGATATTAGACTCTTTTCCAACATGGGAAGAAGCACTAAAAAATTATATTTGGATACTTATTGGGGATAATGGCCAGTCCCATGTAAAAAAAGATCGCAGACAAGCAATGGTTGACATACGGAAGCTTTTACTCCCCCTTAAAATCACTAAACTTAGCAGAGGTGTTCATAAAGATGACCAAGTTGTTGTAGCTAATAACCTGAGGTCTTGTTTGATTTATTCATTAAATACCGAGGACGTTCCACTGACCACTATTGTTGAGAAATTAAAAGAAGATGATCGAGTAGAAATCATTGCCTGGAAAATGAATGATTGGATTCATGTTACTTCAACAAACAATAAAGATACCTTTCATTTCAAAGAAGATGGAGAAATGAAAGATGAATACAATCAAACGTGGTCAGTAGACGGTGATCCTTCTATACTTGACCTTCACATACAAGAGCACAATATTCATTTTGGAAACTTCCCTGACGCTTTAAAGAGACTCCATAGCACGCTTCATTCCCATCAAGGCAACTTTGTTGTCACCTCCGTCAAACCAGGCTACGAATTCAGCGGAGAAGTTACTCCTTCCCATCCAGGTGGAGCAAGTCACGGAGGCTTTCATAAAAATGATTCACATATTCCTATGCTAGTGACAGGCACAGAATCCATTCCTGAGTCTTTACGTTTGGTTGATTTAAAAAAGTGGATTCTTAACCTGATGAAATAATAAATTCTATCTCCATAATATTTAATCTTAAGAGGGAGGATTCATATATGAAGAATACTATCGAAATAGTAAATGAATTCCTGACTGATTTCTTTTACTCCTTCTTTATTCTCGAATATGAGAATATTTTTGAAGATAAAGGAAAAGACAAATAATTTCGAAGTTGAATAGTTATGTTTTAAGCTACCGCTTTTAAATGAAAAAGATGCTCTTACACCACTCGTAGAGCATCTTTTTCAATACGTATATGAATGGGACTTACCGCCATCTGTTCGCCATCACTATGTACCATGATAGAGGTTCCAGAACGGACCCGCACTTCCTTTCCCTGTAAAAAAGTAACATTTTTTTCTGATTTATGTTTTCCTCTATAGGCTTTCGGAAACAACCGCAACAATTCCCATTTTTTTATTCCGTGCACAATACAAAGGTTTAGAAAACCGTCATTATAAGAAGCATCAGGACAAATAGTTATTCCGCCCCCATAGTTTGGTGCATTTGCAACAGCTACAAGCCAAACGTTTGAAAATGTCATATCTACTCCATCAATGGTAATTTGAACATTGGTTGGTTTGTAGTCTCTTAATGTTTCTAACAAGCTTATGACATAAGACAACCCACCTAGTCGTAATTGATTAAAAAATTTTTTATATGCTCCGTCATTCACGTTTTTAGCTATCTGTCCGTCCAAACCTATTCCAGTTACAGTTAGGCAATATTGATGGCCAAGATGAAGTAAGTCAACTTGTTTCGTTTCATTTGCAGTAATCCGTTCTAAAGCTTTTAAAGGGTTCATTGGAACTCCTATACAGCGGGCGAAATCATTACCTGAACCTGCTGGAATAATCCCTAAAGATATATTTTTATACGCAAGCTCATTTGCAACCTCATGAATAGTGCCATCTCCCCCTACTACTATAATGGTTTTCAAATTTTCCCTGTTAAGATCTTTAACTATCTCTCGGGCATGTTGAGGGCCTTCTGTAAACCGAGCAACAAAGGAAAGGTCTTCTTGTTCTAATATTTTTTCTACACGTTTCCATACTCGATGTCCTTTCCCGTTGCCAGAAGTTTTATTGATGATAAATGCATACATTTTCTATACTCCTTCTTGTAGCAAGGCGTTATGATTTTTTTAATAGTGAAGGTATTATTTCAAAAATATTATTTAACTTACTGCGTTGCTCCTTTTTTAAAATTACTTCGTTTTCGGTATTTTTTAATGCTAATTTTTTTGATTGCTGCAATATATCAAAAGCCAACTCCTTATAATCAACCGTTTCACACGATGATAAATCAATCGGAGAACCTATGTTAATCAAAGCCTTTTGTCTTAACCTAAATTTGCTCTTGTGAAAAGTAATGGCTACCGGCAAAACAGGGACGTTGCTTTTAACTGCAAAAAAAGCTACTCCTTTTTTCGGCTCTATTTCTTTTCCATTTGCAACTCTTGTTCCTTCTGGAAAAATTCCTATCATTTTTCCTTCTTGTAATAGTTTTAACGTTTTTCTTACGGGCCGAATGACTATACCGCTGTGACGATTTACTGGTATAACACGCAGTTTATTAAAAAACCAGCTTGTTAAACGATGATTGCATAACTCAGCTTTTGCTAAAAAATGAATGTGGTTTTGAAAAATTAAACTAATCAAAATTGGATCATAGTTAGTAAGATGATTGGAAGAAATAATATAGGGACCGTCTTCTACCATATTTTCACGCCCCACAATTTTGACAGTAAAAAATAGCGGAAGTATGAATTTAGCTGTGATTTTAAGTACCTTATAGACCAATTTCTTTCCTCCTGCTGACTGAAATATACGTGTATAACTTTCGCTTTTTTTGATGATATTATTCCTGAGCATGGAATCTATTACATCATTCAAACGACTTTCAATCAGGAAATGGAGGAATGGAATATGAATTCATTTACGTTTACAGGAAAACCTGAAAACCCTTGTTCACAATGGTTGTTTGAAGGGGTACGGAACATATTTTTAGAACACGGATATACTTATCATTCGACTCCAGAGGATAATATAAAGCTTGTGTTTCATGTACTTAATAGGAACGCTCCTCGTCCATACCGAAGAAAATCCCAAGGAACTTTTGTCGTTTCTATCGTTGAAACAGAAACTACACCTTATGACATTCACAAAGAGGCTTATCCTTATCTAATAAGAAGTTTGGCGAATCACCTTATGTATATAGTTCATGGTGAAAAGGAGACCCAATTATACTTTTTGACTCCTGAACAAGGAAACTACAGTATAACGTTTGATACAAAGAAAAGAGACGAACAGGTTTTTCAACAGATTTTTGAACGGTTAGAACCCCTTGCCTCATCTAAACTTGTTATTGATAATGATTTTTATAAAGATTTACCGGAAACCCTCTGGAATGGAGATGAAATTACCAAATCTTTAGGAGTATCAGGAAAAAAACTAGATGAAATGAACCTTCTGCCTGCTCCCTTTCCCCTTGAGGAGATATTATCCGAAAGAGACATACGTCACCTGAAAAAGCTGTATGGAATTGGCGGATTAAGTTATGGAAATCTCAGTGCCCGTAAAGATAAAAATAGCTTTTGGATGAGTGCAAGTGGGATAGATAAATCAAACATGAGGAAAATAGGAAAAGATTTTCTTTATATTTCTGGTTACGATGACCAAAAGAATACTATGAAAGTAAGCGTTCCACCTCGTATTACACCCAAACGCGCTTCAGTTGATGCGATTGAACATTGGATGATCTATCAAGAACACCCTGAAGTAGGAGCTATTGTTCATATTCATGCGTGGATGGATGGAATTAAGGCTACGGAATTTAATTATCCATGTGGAACAGTGGAACTAGCAGAATCAGTTGCTCGATTAGTCAGTGAATCGAAAAACCCGTCTCAAACAGTTATTGGTTTAAAAAACCACGGTCTTACCATTACAGGACGGGATTTGGATGATATTTTTGAGAGAATCGAAGGAAAAATCATACCGCAAGTACCCATGCAATAAAATATAAGAAAAGCGAAAGCGCCCTGGACAGCCGCGACAGGTTCTGGAGCTTTCGCGCAGGGTCGCCTGCGCCCCGGAGTCGAAAGGGAAGAAACCCCGAGCGGCTGGGCGCTGAAGCTAGACAAAAACGCCAACTATTTATAATTTCTTACCTTTTTAGAAAAACTTGGCTTGCCGCCAAGCCCTAATGGCGGAAGCCGTAGTTATACTTATACTTTTTTCCTTTTCTAAAGTATAAAGAGAGAAAATTTAATAACAAGAAAGTGAGTAGTTATAATGAAAGCTGTACAATTTAACTTAAACTTGCCAAAATATACCTTTAGTAAAGCGATGGGCAAAATGCATCCATCGCTTTATGTTAATGGACCCTTCACATGTGTTCAATTACGAGATGTTAGAACTCCAGAACTTCCTACAGATAAATGGGTTGAGATAAAAGTGAAATATGGCGGCATATGTGGGAGTGATTTAAACTTAATTTCTCTAAAAGACAGCCCTGCCACATCTCCATTTATTTCATTTCCTTTTACTATTGGCCATGAAATAGTAGGAACTATCTCAAAAGTTGGAAGTAAGGTGGAACATTTATCTGTAGGAGAGCGAGTAGTTATTGATCCTATTTTATCTTGTAAAGCAAGGGGGATCACACCTCTTTGTCGTGAATGTAATCAGGGCAACTACAACCTTTGTAAAAACATGAGCAGCGGCTCGATTTCACCCGGATTGCTCACTGGCACATGCAAGGATACAGGTGGAAGCTGGGGGAATAACGTTGTAGCTCATGAAAGTCAAATCATTAAACTTCCTGAAAAGGTAAATGATAAAAATGGCGTTCTCGTTGAACCGTTTAGCTGTGCTTTACATACTGTTTTACATAATCCTCCGAAAAACACAGATACAGTATTTGTGATAGGTTCCGGTGTTATTGGAATTTGTGTTATAGCTGCCATTCGGTCCTTAGATATTTCTTGCAAGGTGGCGGTGTTAGTGAAGTATCCTTTTCAAGCGGAGTTAGCAAAAGCGTTTGGAGCTGATGAAGTCTTTTTTTTATCAAGACAGCAAGAGTATGTTTCTGAAGTAGCTAAATCTTTCGATGCGAATGTATTACATCCTGTTTTCGGTGATCCTATTGTCCATGGAGGGGCTGATATTGTTTACGAATGTGTAGGCAATCGTAAAAGTTTACATGATGCCCTTCGTTTTGCCAGAAAAGGAGGAAAGGTTGTTTTATTAGGGTTAGCAAGTTTTGTGGATAAACTTGATATGACGATGATCTGGCTGAACGAACTAGAAATCAAAGGAAGTTTCGCTTATGGTATGGATTTGTACAATGGGAAACAAAAAAGAACATTACAAATTGCGGTAGATTTAATGGCTCAACAAAAAGTAAACCTTGAATCACTCATCACCGATTACTTTCCGTTGGAACGTTATCGGGAAGCAATCGCTACTGCCTCTAATAAGAAAAAAAGAAACACAATGAAAGTTGTTTTTGAACCATAATGGAAAATATTTGCACAACATTCGTTTGCTTCATGAAATGAATTGTAAAACGATTTTCATAAAACACATTATATCTATATCTTTATATTACAAGATAAAATATATGTTGATTCGACAAAGGAAGCACTCCTCTATGCAAGATATAAAATGATCTTATTCTCTTACTTATTCTCTTAATAGAGGAGTTACTTTATTTATGGCTTTTTCTAATTTCTTGCTGTTTTTACTATACATCTGCTTTGCTTCTTCTACATTTGTCGCAAGAGCAAACAGTTCTAAATCCGCCTGACATTTTTTCATTGTTGCTAGCATTAAGGGTTTTTCTACGGAGTCAGCAACTTTAAGTTTATCATCGAAAAGATCTACAGATAACTGTCCAAATGAATCCACCTGACCGAGAAAAACGTTTTCGATCGTTACACCTAACTTTTCTAATTCGGTTTTTAACCAATTTCGATTTTGACCAATAGTAGATAAGGGTTCATCTAATATTTCACCATCCATGATGACGGTTTGTGGTTCCTTAAAGGAGGGAACTTTAATTCCAAAATCTTTTGCTGTTAAAGGTTGATTTTCTTTCTTTAATAACACATTTAATTCCCCATTAGCTTCTAATACAGCAAATTCCACATCGGACATTTGAAAAACATCTTTCGTTCGTAGTAATTGCATCAGTTCATCAATCGTATATTTTTCCTTTTTTAAATTTTCTTCCATAACTTTCCCGTTCTTAATAAAAACGGTTCCTTTCCCTTCCATAACATCCCGAAATTTCTTGCTTTTCAATGAAATATAACCTGCCACAAACGGCATTACTCCAAAAATTACAATACCTATAATCCCATGCATAACCTTAAGATCAAGATTCATGATTACTTCTGACCCTATGCTACCAATCGTAAAACCACTAACATATTCAAAAAAGGAAAGTTGGGAAAGTTGTTTTTTTCCTACTATTTTTGTGATTATAAAAAGGATAACTAAAAAGATTAACGACCGGACAACAATATCTAACCAATCTGGCACTGTATGACCCCCTTCTTATGTTTAAATATTCGGCTAGGCTAAAAACCTCTATATTGATCTTCTTCCAGTTCCAGTCGGCCAACCCTTTTTTTCAAGTCATCCATTATCTCCTCCATGATTGATATCGTTTCTTGGAAGGTTTGTTTTGCATTCTCATCCTCTGTTCGCAACTCTACACTAGCTAAACTATTTTTAACGTTTTTAATACTTGAAAGACATTGTTTTACATCAGAACCTACTGTCACGAAACCTTCCTCCTTATCCTTTTGGTTTAAAAATTAATGCTCCTATCATGCCAAAGATAATAGCGGCGGAAATACCAGAACTTGTTACTTCGAACATTCCAGTAACAACGCCTACTAATCCGTGTTGTTCTGCTTCTGCCATCGCCCCATGCACAAGAGCATTACCAAAGCTTGAGATAGGTATCGAAGCTCCAGCACCCGCAAACGCAATAAGAGGTTCGTATAAACCAAATCCATCGAGAATCGCGCCGAGAACAACGAAAGTGCTTAAAGTATGGGCCGGTGATAGTTTGAATACATCGAACATAATTTGGCCTATTACACAAATTAATCCACCAACTACAAAAGCCCAAAAAAATATCATTTCTTTAAATCACCTCCATATTCAATGGAAACGGCATGGGCAATGCATGGAATAGTTTCATTTTGCTGGACTGTTAAAGGAGATAATAAAGCTCCTGTCGCTACTACTAACATTCTTTTTAAATCCCCTTTTTTCATGCGATTTAACAAATGACCATAAACAACGGCTGCCGAACAAGCTGCTCCGCTCGCTCCTGATAAAACGGGCTGTCCTTCTCGGTAAATCATAAGTCCACAGTCCTGATAATTTTCTTCCTGTATTTCTACCCCATGTTTTTTAAGCAAATCGTAAGATACTTCTCTCCCTATGTGTCCAAGATCCCCTGTCACAATCAAATCATAATAAGAAGGATCAATATTCCGTTCCTTTAAATGGGTTTCAATCGTGTCCACAGCTGCGGGAGCCATTGCTCCACCCATATTGTAGGGATCGGTCATCCCCATATTTACAATTCGACCAATCGTAGCAGATGTAATAGAGGGCCCCTCTCCTTTATCACTTACTAATCCAACTCCGGCTCCTGTAACAGTCCACTGGGCGGTGGGCGGCTTTTGATCCCCATATTCCGTTGGATATCTAAATTGTTTTTCTACTGCTGTATTGTGACTAGAAGCTCCAGTTAAAATATAATTAGCCCCTCCTGTGTTCACAATATAGGCTGCAAGAGCCAGTCCTTCCATCGATGTGGAGCAAGCACCAAACAATCCGAAATACGGGGCACCAAGGGTTTCAGCGGCAAAACTTGTCGGTGTTATTTGGTTTATAAGATCCCCTGCTAAAAAAAATTGAATCTGCTCCTTTTGAAGACCTGCTTTTTCTATTGCTCGTTCACACGCTTCTTCTAACAAAACCTTATGGGCTTTTTCATATGAATCTTCTTTTAACCATAAATCAGAATGGAGGAAATCAAAGTCTTCTGCCAACATTCCCTTTGCTTCAAAAGGTCCGCCTGTCGTTCCTGTAGAAGTGATTTTGGGCTTTTGATCAAAAATCCACGTGCGATGTCCGGTTAACATTACAATCCACCCCACTGTATAAGAATCGTTTTGATCGTTGCTACGACAAAAGCGGCAAACGTTCCAAATAGAATGACGGAACCGGCTAATTTAAACATATTAGGGCCTACACCTAACACAAACCCTTCTGATCGATGTTCAATGGCAGCGGAGATAACCGCGTTTCCAAATCCGGTAACGGGGACCGCAGAACCAGCTCCTCCAAATTGAGAAATACGATCGTAAAAACCAAATCCTGTAAGCAGCAATGCAATAAATATCATCGTTGCTATTGTCGGATTATCTGCTGTTTCTTCTGTGAAGTTGAAAAAATAAATGTATAGAGTTTGCACCCCCTGGCCAATTAAACAAATGATCCCTCCGGTTATAAACGCTTTTATACAGTTCCCGATCAGAGGTCTTTTCGTTTCTCGCTCATTTTCAAATGTTTGATATTCCTGTTGAACAGGAGTTAAATTTTTCTTTTTATTGTTGGCCATGGTTTGACCTCCATTCTTCTATGTTTTTTCTTTCATAAGATCTTTAATTCTCTTAATATCTTCCTTTAACTCTTTCATTTTTATCTTATCTTTCTGCAATTTTTCCTCAAGTGTTCCTAGCTCCCAAATAATTTTTTGATCAGTAGATACCTCTACAGTTGTATTTGGATACTTTTTTCCAAGATCTGATTTAACTTTTTTCTCAATGCTTTTGATTTGAAAACGTTCAAATTGTCCTACCTTTATCGCAAGCAAAAGATCATTATCAGTATTTACAGCCTTGACATCTGTTATTTCATCCTTATCAATGGCAAAGTCCTTAGCCTGGTTAGAAAGGGATTGGTCTTTAGGTTTTGTTGTATTTATTTTTGTCGGCTCTTCATTATCGCTAAGTTGATCTTGGTTTTCGGTGCATCCGGAACCAAAACTTAGTACAAGTATAACTAAAAGCAAACAGTTTAAGGTTTTCATGTATAACACTCTTTTCGTTTTATCATCTACTTGTCATCGGATGAAAAGGAAAGAAAGGTTGCGTTTTCCAACCTTTCTTTCCTTTTCATTACTCTTTATACTGAGGTTCTTCTTGTTCAATTTGTTGAACACGCGGGGAAACGCTATCCACCAGTTGTTGAGTTTGCTGGGCAGCATTTTGATACATTTGTTTTGCTTGTTCATTTTCCGTTGCCAACGCAAACGATTCAAAGCTGGCTTGAGCACTCTTCAAATTAGCTACTGTCGTTTTTAGATCACTTGCTACTGTCATATAATTCCTCCTAGCTGAACTTTTATTACAGCTTTTAGAATGCTCAAAGTAGTATCTATTATGTAATATATAGTTAGTACCCAAAGTGTGGTAATGTGGTTATTTTGTTAATAGTTGGTAACTTTTAATAATTATTATCGATACTCTTTCCTCTATATAGAAATGCTTTAAACATAACAAAGCCGGTTCTATATAAATGATGGAACCGGCTTTGTTTGATTTGGTTTTTAATATGTTTTTATCGACTGCCTTTTATTTCTATTTAAACTCTAGTGTTTAACGCTAGTTGGTCTCACTTTACAATTCTCCCTGTATTAAGTATTTGGCCCGCATCGTAAGAAATTAAATAATGTTAGTTAAAAAAATCCTTTGAATAAATCTCCCAACGATTCGTTAATCCATCCCGTATAAGGGTTAGAGTAACTGATTTACTCTTCTTCTTTTGTCTGAGGTCATAATATGGAAGATCTACAGGTAATTCCAATGCTATGACAGGCAGTTGATCGGACTTTTTATATGGTAAGTCTTTTGCAGCCGCCCCAATCCGATGGAAGCGTTTTAAAATAGTTGCTGCATGTTCCCTATAAGGTTCTGCTAGAGTCATCTGTAATAAATACAGATCACTTTGGTTAATGGCAGTAAAAAAAAGATCAACTACTTCATATGGATCCATCTGATCACGGTATTTTTCTAGTTTTCCTGCTGCTTTTAAAACCATCAGTTGATGAGTTGGATCTGTGTTTTTCGTACGGTGAGTCATACTTCCAGCAAAGTGAATACAAAAATGGCCTGGAAACCCATTTGATAATGCCCCTCCGCCATGAGGCATCCCATGCATAGAAGCGGCAATCATACGATCTTCAATGGTTACAAGAATGGCCCTTCTTTTCCAGCTCCACTTATCCTCATAAATTTCTTTCATGATTTGCGTATCGTTTTTTGTTAAAGGCTGTACATCAGCGTGTTGATTACCGGCACGCTTTTGAACTTGAAAACTTATCCCAGTGTCTAGATCAATGACTTGAAATGTTGCTTTACGGGGTATTAATGGTCGAACGTCTTTCCATGAAAGCATTTCACCATAATAATGCTCACGTATAATATAATCAAATGGAGAGTGAGGAGGTGTTGTTTGCTGCATGTTATCAACCTTTTCTGATTCAAAAGCATGTACAACCAAGGAGCTGTTCATAACAATGGCTGAGATTACTAAGGACAGTACAATACTTTTTTGTTTTTTCAACTCCATCACTTCCAAGTTATTTGTAATCCTATTCTGCACTGCCCCTTTTACTTTATACCAACCTCTAAAATAATTTTTTTGATCTTTTTGAATGTTGCTTTATGACTTAGTGTTGATTTACTATAGTGCCGAAATAAACTTTTTCTTATAATGACTCAATGCTAGTAAAGGAAAAAGATTTTCGTAACTATGGTAATGAATATAAAATCCTCCGGGGAGACCCTGCCCTTTTGGATACGTTGTTGTCCAATCATTTTTCTCAGATGTCTCTAACAAAAAATGAATTCCTTGCTTTATGCCGGTTGTCTCTTTCTTTTCTGCTGCAAGAAGTGTGTCTAAGGCCCATGCGGTATGAGTACGAGTGCTTGCCTGTAATGGAACATATCTTTTTTCTATGTCACTTTTACACGACTCGCCCCAACCACCATCTTTATTTTGAATGTTGTATAACCATCGGATCGCTTTTTGAATAGACGGATGATCTTTGCGTACCTTTACGGCCCTTAATCCTGTGACAGCCGCCCACGTTCCATATATATAACAAATGCCCCATCTGCCGTACCATGTCCCATCCTTTTTCTGATCTTGAAAGAGCCAATCCACCCCTTTCTTTACAAAAGGATGGTATTGATCTGCATGGGTGAAATTCCCTAAAAATTCCAATGTTCTCCCTGTTAAATCCGCAGTTGAAGGGTCTAGTATCATTTTCCCTCCCCCTTCAACCGGAAGCCATTGAAGAATAGATTTATTGACATTTTTCTCAAACGCAGGCCATCCTCCGTCATTATTTTGCATGGATAAAAGCCACTGAACTGCTCGGTCCCACGTTTGATAATAAATGGGTTCGTTTAAAATAAAGGATTGCAATGATCTTAAGGAAGCCGTTGTATCATCTATATCAGGATTGATGGTATTAATGTCAGAAAACCCCCACCCTCCAGGTAACACGTTTTGATTATGAACAGCCCAATCACCATATAAAAAGTGCTGTTTAGACAATAAATACTGGTTAGCCTTTTGAATCGTCTTCGAAGAAGAAGATATTCCTGCTTCTTGTAAGCCATAGCTGATTAAAGCGGTGTTCCATACATTTGCGGTTGTAAACTGTATATGAGTTTCATTATTTATGCTGATCTGATACGATTTCAATCCTTGAACAGCTTTCTTGATAACAGGATGCTGCATCGAATAGCCCCTTGCAATTAAAGCAAAAATCATTAGAAAGGTAGAACTAAAATAACTATAAAATGTCCCATCTGCTTCTATTCGCTGCAGCATATACTGCTCAGCGCGTTCTAACGCTAACTGATGAAGCTCGTACGGATACCCTATCAGCTTATTTATTCCTTGTTGAATAAATGAAAGAAAGGACCTAAATTCATGTAACTCTCTTTCCCAGCCATAATCAATTCTATTTAAAAATAAATCGGATAGATCCGGAGACCGTTCTGTCTTTATACTAAATCTATAATCAGCAGCTATTAATATCGGAATTAGATTCGCTCTGGCATACACAGAAAAGTCAAAAAAGTTAACTGGAAAAGAAGTTGGCAAAAGTAGTAATTCCACGGGCATTGGAAAATGATGTGGCCATTTGTATTGACCCGTTAATGCTAACATGACTTTGGTAAACATATTGATTTCGTTTAAACCGCCGTTTTTTAAAATAAACTGTTTTGCTTTACGCATACCCGGATCGTTTTTTGTTCGATAAGCCGAGTACAGCAAAGCATAATAAGCTTCAACTGTTGTCGATATATTCCCTTTTTCCTCATCATGAAATAACTTCCATGATCCATTTTCTTCTTGCTTATTTAGAATTCTACAAACCAGCTTGTAAATGAATTCTTCATCATTTATTTCTAACGTGCGTAATAAGATGATCATATAACAATCGGTTGAAATACCTGTTTCAAATGGGCTGGACCATGAGCCATTTTGATTTTGCTCTTTTATCAATATGTTTACCAACCGATTTACTTCTGCTTCAATTTGTTTCATCAGATCGCTTACCCTCTCTTATTTAAAACACTTTTTACATCCTTATTCCTTTCTCCACAAGGATATTCCAGGACGGAAAGGAAGGGTAATCGATGAAGATCAGCTGGCTGAACAAAAAGAAAATGACGAAACAACCTTATATTCAAATAAAAAAAGAATTACAGAAGAAAAAAAACAATAAACCAAACTCTTTTCCAGAACACAAGCTGACTATCGAGGAAAAAAACCTATTAAAAGATATTAAAGATATGACGCATAAATGGAATCTAAATAATGTTACAAGAACAAAGGCATATTTTAATTTTTTTCTTCAGCATCCTGAAATCCATTGGGCTTTATTAGGTCATATGGTATCTCGCAACGGGGGGTGGTATATGACAGATTTAAAAGGAGATCTTCTTACAAGACTGCTATCTGAAAAAGAACAGGAAGATTTCTTTTTATTTCTAGAACGGGGAAACTGGTTAATATTTCAAGATGTATATCCACAATTTCTACTGTATCAGCAATGTTTAAAAATCAATAAAAACCTTTTTTATCTGCTTCCATATTTGAACGTTTCTATATTTATGGAAACAATGTGGAATTACTTTTGGGAGTATGGCGACTGCTCCCTTTTAGCCATTGCTACGGTGATTAACGAACAATGTTATTTAGAAAAAAGGGTGATACAGCACCCTCATTTCAAAAAAACAGTATTAAATACTATTGGTTTTAAGCTGTATGATTTTTTGCGTTTTAATCATATTATTTTTCCCTTTTATAAAAATAAAACGACAGCTGAACAAGAATTGATAGGAGATACACTGCACCAATTTTCTTCTCTTCATGAGCGGATACTGTTAGGCAAACGCTTGTATTCCCTGCTTTTTCAGCAAACACCTGCTATGCTAAATGGTGTTTTGCTTTGGGCTAGTCAAACACCTCACACAGGTTCACGAAAAGATTATTGGGAACATCTCTTTCATCACGTGAACGAAATGCTTCCAGGTCACCATTACCGGCGAAGAACCAAAGAATGCAAACTAAAAAAAGGAGCACCTCGTATTTACAGCCCTCCATTACAATTCGCCTGGAAAAATATTGATCATCCTGAAGCGGAAAAAGGCGATTGGTTTGATGATTGGAGAATAATGGATTATTTAATGGAAGACGAAATATGCACTGGCGGGGATATCTATGATAATTATTGTAAAACGATCGAAAAAATCGAGACAACTATCATCGCAAAAAAAGCAATCTTTCTTAAACGGGAGTAATAATGTTTATGCCTATATTATAACAGCGCTGTTTGCTTCTCTGGTTGGGACTTATTTAGATTTACTTTTTGTTGGAATAGGAGTATATCATTTTCCGATTAGGCTCTTTCCTGAAATTTTTACGATTAATATTGGATTTACGTTATTACTTCTGCCTTTATTCACTGTTTTCTTTTTACTTGCAGCAAGAAGAGTTTCTTCTCTTGTCCGCGGGGTGGTTATCATTCTTATTAGTGTTGTGGTTTGTTTAATTGAACAATTGTCCGAACGATTAGGGTGGTTTATACATGGGACTGATTGGAATCATGCTTATTCTTTTTTCGGCTATATGCTGTTTTTATTTATCGTTTGGAAGCTTTACCGCTTTTCCCAGTCTTTTTAAATACCTTTTAATACATTCAAACCTCTTTTTCCTTTTTGAATATGATTATTTTTCTTATATCACCGTTCCTTACAATGAACATAGCAGCCCAGAACAGCACTATTTCCAAACCTACCATTATTTCAGTCAGCCAAAGGATTGATAACAGAAGTCAGCAGTTTGATGACTCACGGATCCGTCATAGCCCCGTGGTAAGACATCCCTGTAGTGGTTGGAAATTGATGAGGCAATCAAAATAATTCAAGCTGGTAGAGTCGATGGAGATCAAGGATATGTAGAGATCCTGAAAGATAAAGAATACCAGCCCGCTTCCGATTAGGGGCTGGTCAAAAGAACCTCTATAATAAAGCAAACTCAAACCCTTTTTCTCTCATTTGATCGATGAGTTCTGGAAGTATCTTTAAGGTTTGTTCCAATTCATGGAGAAGGATAATAGATCCTTCCTGAATGTGTTCTACCACATTCGTAACAATCATTTCAGGAGAAGACTTGTTCTCCCAATCATAAGAAGAAATTTCCCACAATACAGGTGTTAAACATAACTCTCTAAGAACTTCCATTGTTTCCTCATTATATTGGCCAAATGGCGGCCTGAACCAATGAACGTCTATCCCTGTGATTTCTTGTATTTTTTCCACACTTGTTTTTATTTGCTTATATTGTTCGTTTTTCGTTAAAGTCGTCAAGTTTTTATGGTTATGAGCATGGGAACCGATTATATGGCCTTCTTGTACAACTCTTTGCCAGGGTCTTTGCGGATAAAGTAATCTTGAGTTCCAGAAAAAAACTGCTTGAACCTGTTTTTCTTTTAAAACATCTAAAATCTCTTCTAGTTTACGGCTTGGACCGTCATCAAACGTAAGGATTACTTTATTATCTTTTTGTCTTAGTTGTTCGATATTTTTTATCCATCTTTCATCTTTGAAATCGTACACGATTTCTTTTTTTATTACTCACGGATGAGGCATAGAATATAACCCCTCTAACATGTAAATTTATTTAAAATTAGATTTTAGCACTGTTATTGGCGAATCCATTCGAATATCCAGATTTCATTATATCAAAAGATAAACGTGCATCAAGCAGAAGCTTGTGTTATATGCGTTTTAATAATGAATCACTACTTATATGTATTCGTAAAATTCGATTAAGTACTACGTTTATATATTCTTATTGATACACTGTATAAACCCATTTCATTTTCGACAAACTATTCTCGATGTGCGTTATTTACTGAGGAGGAAGACAGTGTATGGAACCAGCTAAAAATTTAATAAAATCAGGATTCAGAGACCTTTCCAAATGGGCTTACTTACAACTTGTCAGGCTGCTAGAGAAACAACGCCCCTCAAGCTGGGATCGTGTGGGTATAAAAACAACCCGCGGGTATATGCAGTCCTTTATAGCAGCAAATGTAAATGTAAATTTGAATGTTAGGTAATATATAGACATGATGAAAAAGGTAAATCATACAAGTAGTAAAAAACTAGAAATGCTGCTATGGAGTATTGCCCTGCCTGGATTTGGACATTTATTAAACGGAAAATATACGAAAGGCATCATTTTAATTTTTTTAGAGTTTCTTGTTAATGTTATGGGGAATTTTAATCATGTGATTGTATTAAGCTTTCACGGAAATATTCAACAAGCAATTGATCAGACAAACTATCAGTGGCTTATGTTTTATCCTTGTCTCTATTTCTTTGCCATATGGGATGCATATAAAGATGCAGGAGGAGGCGAAAAACCTTTTTCCTACTTGCCGCTCGCCTTTTCGGCCTATTTTGTAACAATAGGCTTAATTTTTTCTCCTTCATTTACAATTTTTGGAACGCTAATAGGCCCAATTTGGCTGCCGATTCTCTTTTTACCCATTGGATTAGTAGTAGGGAGTGTGATCAGATGGATACTGTTAATGAGACATACTTAAATATTTCGATTAAAGTCCATCTTAGGAGGTTACTTAATGCTTAAAAAAAATCGCTTAACTTCAGCAGAAATTGGTTGTCTTTGGACGACGTATATGAATGATAGTATGGCAAAATGTATTCTTGGGTTTATGCTTAAACATTTAGAAGACAAAGATATAATACCAGCTGTTCAATTTGGTTATGATATAACATCTAAGCATTTGGATCAATTATTGAGCCTTTTTTCCGAAGAAGATTATGCAGTTCCTCGAGGTTTTACCGAAGAAGATGTATATATGAATGCTCCTTGGTTATATTCCGATGCGTTTTGTTTAACATATGTGAACCACATGTCTAAAGTTGGAATGATAACGTACAGTGGGTTTGTAAGTATGAGCAAAAGAAAAGATATAAGAGATTTTTTCACGCAGTCGCTGATAGACACTTCCACTCTTTATAATCAAACGACAGAAATTGCAGAATCAAAAGAGCTGTATGCAACCCACCCATACATTGAATTACCAAAAGAAACGGATTATGTGGAGAGCAAAAAATATTACAGCGGTTTAAATCCTTTTACAAGAAAACGGCCATTAAATGCTATCGAGATTTCTCATTTATATATAAATATATTAACCAATTCGCTCGGTGTAAATCTAAGCCTTAGTTTTGCACAAACGTCACACTCCAAAGAAATTCAAGATTATATTCTGCGCGGAAAAGAGATATCTAATAAACATATTCAAATATTTTCTGATATTTTACTTGAAAACGATATTACAACGCCTCGTTTACCGGATCTGAGCGTGAGCGATTCAACGACGAAAACATTTTCTGACAAATTAATTATGTTTCATATGGCGCTTTTAAGCTCGGCTGGAACAGGGAATTACGCTACCGCCGCAGCAGCCAGCCAGCGAAATGATTTAGCTCTAAACTATGAACGATTATCTCTTGAAATTGCGAAATATGCAAAAAGCGGAGCCGATATTATGATTAAACACAACTGGCTCGAACAACCCCCCGGGACAAAAGACAGAGAAAAACTGGCTAGAAAAAAAGAATAACCCTATATAAATCATGGAGCGTTTTCTTTACTTAGAGCGCTCTTTCTTTTTATTTTTAAAATAGGCAACGATTAACAATAGGATAGGTATAATCACTTGCAGCGGTAAATGCATGTACAACGAGACAATCATCAGCCCTTCTTGAATATGTTCAGTGTAGCTGCTTGCAATGGATAACGATAAAATCAGTACAACAATCCCTAACGGATAGGCAAGCTTTGATGTTTCTTTTACATGAAATAAATTGGACACTCCGGTCACAGCAGCATAAAAATAGATGGTTATTTTAATAAATCCACCAACAATTAAAGCAATCATAAAGAAAACGTCTAAGCGTTCCAAAAACTCTGCTACTTGGATTGCTTGTATTGTATTTAGCAGCGGAAATTGAGAGCGTGAAGTAAGGTCAACACCAAGGACAGCAATATTAATAGCCATCGTAATTACTAGGTTTATCCCACTTAAAACAATCGCTGCAATCCCCGCTTTTTTCAGCTTTTTCGGTCTGTTTATATAAGGAAATATCATAATAAAAACAACGACTTCGCCGAATGGAATATACCATGTCTCCTTAAAAAATGTTTTTACTACCGGCATTACTCCATTTTCAAGCACCGGCTTCAAATTTTTAATTTCTATTAACCCTGATACGATGACCAAAATAAACCCAGCCACGGCTAAAAAATACAGCACGACAAAAAGCAGCTGACCTGTACGGGCTATAACTTCGATACCTTTATGTACTGTATAAACTATCGTAAGCAGCAACAGAGCATTTACTATAAATAATGGCGTTTCTTCGTATGCAAACGTTACGAGCATTTCTCCAAAATCGCGGAGGACTCTTGCAGAAATATACAAAAAATATACTATATAAATACAAGCAAGTATTTTCCCGAAAATTTTTCCAAGCAACATTTGCATATACTCAGTCGGCAGAATATCAGGATAATATTTATACAGCCGTAGATATATATAAAACAAGAACACCCCTCCTGCCACTCCAGCTAGAATGGCAAGCCAGGCATCCTGTTTTGCTTCTGTTCCAAGAGGAATTAAAAGCGCGCTGCCTAGTTCAAACAAAAAGATGAGAACAAACAGCTGCATTGCGTTTATTTTCGCATTCTCCACACTTTTAACCCTCCTTTATCAGTTCTCCATATTAGAAAGCAGCGGTTCATTTCTTAACCCCGTTCTTCTCACAAATGCATCGACCGTAACATCAACCTCCACTTCAGGAAAATAGGAGTCTTCCCACTCCCCTTTTATGCTTTCCCACGCGTTTGGATCGGCCCGATGAACAGCGCCACCGAAGCCTAAATAATCTGCTTTCAGCTCTTGCGCTTTATGAATGGAGGACATGATGTTTTCTTTTATTTTTTCTCCTAACGCCTCTTCAAATTCGACTAATAGAAGAGGGTTACTAAGATCAACGGGTACGGCTGCTTCTCCTATCCTCCCTTCTGCTGAAACCTCAACAGAAATTTTAGGCTTATTTGTATTTTTCATGTCTGCTGTAACGTCTGTTTTCTGGCGGGTCACTTGGTAAACGATTGCATCTGTTTCTCCTTTCCAATCAATGGATACAGCAGTAGCTTTAATTTTATTTAATACCCACATTGTCCCTTTTGACACATCTTCTGTAATGGTATCAATCATCTTTCCATCTTTTAAAACTGCTATTCCAGATGCTTGAAGTCGCGCCTCTGGTACAGTTGCTTGGATGTTTTCTAAACTCTTCCCTTGATTTTCATCTCCTTCCATGCTAAAACAAGTAATGATTGGGGCTTGATCAGGTGTTGCCATTTTTGATAGTACATCTCTTGTGTCCACATTCATATGTTGCCCCAAAATTTGTTCGGTCGACTCCAATGTTTTAATAACTTTGTTGGAAGGGATTTTATCAATGGTTGTCAATGTACTAATAATATCTTCTGCTTTCGTATTATTCGTTGCAATTACTGCTTTTGTAGTCGTTCGGAATTCCGGGTCCCGCTCTAATGCATCAAAAATTTTTGCAATACCTTCTTCGCGGGCAAGTTTTTCACCGATAACAAGTAAATTTGTATGAGCATAATATGGCCTGCGTGATACTTGACTCGATACATGTCTATTGACTTCTGTCAAGTTTCCTCCTGAAGCTGTATACGTCGTGATCGGGGTGCTCTCTGAACCTGTTGCCTGTGTTCCCTCTCCTCCCGCAACATTTCCCGGATTTATCACTTGTATCGTACCGACATATTGACCATTTTCGGCCTTATCGATTCCTAAGGCAGAAACTAAAGCCAAGTCCGGAAGTTCTCTATTGCTCCAGCACCCCGAAAGAAATATCATATTCATCAGCAATAGAATAATAATTGATCCTATTTTCATGTTGTCACCTTACCTATTCGATCTTTACCTTAATAGAAAGATCATTTCATCGTTCGACTGGATGGAGGTTTTGGTTTTTGATTATCTCCTTGTCGGATTGAATTTTTATCTACCGTTAACCTTGGTCGTTCCTTCCCTCCCCACCATGGTAACCGAACTATCGTATCATCTGCTCCTGAAGCAATAAATGGAGCCATTGGTGCCATATAAGGGACCCCAAAAGAACGAAGGCTGCACAAATGCACCAACAAAATAATAAACGAAAGAATAATCCCGTAAAAGCCAAAGGTAGCTGCGGCGATCATCATCCCAAATCGAATAAGGCGGGCTGATATCGCAATCGAATAGGAAGGGGTAGCAAAACTGGCTATGGCAGTAATAGCTACGATAATGACCATTGCCGGAGAAACAATCCCAGCTTGCACAGCCGCTTGACCAATGACGAGAGCACCAACAATAGATATCGTTTGTCCAACTGCTTTTGGCATTCTTACGCCTGCTTCCCTCAATATTTCAAATGTTAATTCCATAAGAATAGCTTCAATGACGGCTGGAAAAGGGGCCGCTTCACGTTGAGCAGCTAAAACAATCAACAGCTGGGTTGGAATCATTTCTTGATGAAATGTAGTAGCCGCGACATACACAGCAGGAGCAAATAGAGAAATTAAAAAGATAAGAATTCGTAACATACGAATACTGGTCGCAATATCAGCGCGGCTGTAATAATCATCTACCGACTGAAAAAATTGAATAAAGACGGCCGGCACAATTAACACAAATGGCGTACGATCTACAAAAATGGCAACCCTGCCTTCTAAAAGATTGCCTGCAACCGAGTCCGGCCGTTCTGTATGTTGAACGGTTGGAAAAGTGGTTGCAGTCTGATCCTCAATCAGCTCTTCAATATAACCAGATTCCAAAATGCTGTCTATATTTATTCTATTTAACCGGTCACACACTTCTTGTACGACTTTATCTCTTGCCAATCCATCAATATACATAATTTCCACATTAGTATTGGTCATTTCACCAAGCGTAATCGACTTCACCCATAAATCTTGATTTTTAATACGGCGCCTTACCAATGCAGTATTTGTACGAAGGGATTCTGTAAACCCTTCTCGCGGCCCACGTAAAGAAATTTCAGTTGGCGGCTCTTCAATAGAACGTGACTCGCCGCCCTTGGTATACGTACTTAACCCTTGAGCTATGCCATCTACAAGAATGATTGTATCTCCAGCAAACAAAGATTGAAAAAGCTTATCCCAACCATTGATTCGTTTTACGTCTCCTAGAGAAACGACTTTGGCAGCAATCTTTTCCAATACTTCATCCTCGGCTTCGACACGGTGTAAGTCATCGTCATTAATGAGCGAGTGAATGAGAAAATCATCAATCGACCGATTATCCACGATTCCTTCGACAAAAATGATCGCTGCCCTTGATTTTGCATCGTTATTAAGCGTCAGCTTTCGTACCACAATGTCTGAGCTATTTCCCGTTCTTTTCATCAATTCGTCTAAATTATTCGGCAGCGAATGATCTAAAGGCTCTTCCTTTTTGCCCGGCTTTTTAGGTATTGACTTTGTTATAGGTCTAGAAAGCTTTCTCAGCTTAAATTTCATAATGCACAATTTCCTTTGTATGTTTTTGTTAGTTTTTTGCAAGGAAGCCATAATTTATTCCCATATTTTTTAGCCGTATAACAAATCGAATTTGGATAAACATAATAAATGGAGATGATAGAAGTGAAAATAGTTGGAATTTCTCTTTTTATGCTGGGACTGTTGATGAGTTTAGTAATTGGATTGGATCTCGTTATAGGGATTGATATAAAAGCTGCTTTAAAAAACGCGTTTAATCCATTTCGTGTCATGGAACCAGTAGAATTGTTTGTTTTATCGTTTTTTGTTGTGATGTTTTTTGCTGAAGCATTTATCATGTGGATATCAAAAAAAAAAAACACCAATAAACGCTATGTTAATACAGCTTAGGTGGGCACGATATGGGTCAAGAACAACTTTATAATCAAATAATAGAACAAAAGGAAAAGCTCAATCAACTCATCAATGAATACTGGACTTCTTATTCTAGTTTCGATACATGGTATTTTTGGTTTAATATGGTAACTGTTATTATTCCTCTTGTGATCTTATACTTTTATATTGACAAAAAGAAGCTATTTGAAATCTGCTTTTTTGGATACACCGCACATATGTTATGGGCAAATGTGGACAACATACTGTCTGAGAATAACATTCTTGTCCATCCCCATACACTTACCCACTTGCTTCCTTTTGGGGTGACGGTAACAGCAGTTTTATTCCCCGTGACATTCATGCTATTGTATCAGCATTGTACAAATAGAGATAAAAATTTTTATATGTATGCTGCTGTCGCTTCTCTGCTATTTGCATATGGTTTTGGAGGCATTTCTTATGCTGTTGAGTTGTTAAAGATGCATAAAGGCATGAATTTTACGTATTTGTTTTTCATTGATATAGCGGTTGTTTTTGTAAGTTATTGGGTAACAAAGTTATTCTGTAAATTTAAAAGGAGTCATTTTAAATAAAAAGTTGAACCGTCAACGATGTCGATATCTTCGCTAGTTTTAATATCATTCATTAATTGAAAAAGGGCTTCATCTTTTCGCTTTGCTTCAATCATGCAGTCAATTTGCGGAACACTTCCTTTTATTTCTTTTAGAAAGGTTAAAAACATATTAATATCGATTAAGTCCGCATGATGGCGAAATTCTTTCTCGCTTTTAGGACTGGAAATGTGCATTTTTACAGGCAGCGGAGAATACCGCCATGTTTGAATAATGCGGTCCCACTCCTTTTCCCAATGTAACTGTTTATGATTAGCAAGATGATGATGATAGTCAAAAACAAGTGGTATTCCTAATTTTTCACACAAATATAGTGTATCCTCCAGCGTAAAAGATGTATCATCATTTTCCAGCATGATCATGGTTTGAAGGTGTTTTGGTACAACCATCCAATTGGTTATAAATCGCTCAAGGGATTTCTCTGTTTCCTTATAATTACCTCCCACATGAATGACGCAGCGGTGAGTCGTGTCTACACTCATTTCTTTTAACAATTGATAATGAAGGCTTAATGTTTTAATCGTGGTTTTTAATACTTCTTTTTTCTTTGAATTAATAAGTACAAAATGATCTGGATGAAAGTCTATTCTCATTTTATGTTTCGCAGCAAAAGAACCTAGTTCTCTGAGCTTTTTTTGTATGGGTGTTATGTAATCCCAATCAGCTAATTCTTCATGGTTTGCCAGTGGAATAAGCCGAGAAGTTAAACGATAAAAATGGATATCCGATCCAGCATTATGCATAAGGAGACGGTACGTATTTTGTATATTGGAAAGTGCTATTCTCTCTAATTTTCGAATGGCAGCTTCCCTATTTCCTATTTTTTGAAATTGAGCATATGTCATCGTTTTTGATGGGGAAGCATTTTGTAATCCCATACTCATCGCGACATAACCAAGACGCACTATTGTCATGTTATTCACCTCATTTGTAGTATGGAAAAGATATGGTGCTTGGATACAAAAAAATCATATAAAAAGCATTGTCTGTATGAATATATGATCATATAATAACATATGAAAGCTAATACGTTCTGTAAAGAGGTGTTGTGAATGGATCATAATCACGGACATTCCCATCACGCAAACAAAAAGGCATTACTCATTAGTTTTATTCTTATCTCTTTATTTATGATAATAGAAGTAATAGGAGGTGTACTAACCAACAGCTTAGCACTTTTATCGGATGCCGGACACATGCTAAGTGATGCTGCTGCTCTGGGGTTAAGCTTGCTTGCGTTTAAACTTGGAGAAAAAAAAGCTGATGCAGCCAAAACGTTTGGGTACAAACGATTTGAAATACTAGCGGCATTTTTAAACGGCATCACTCTAATGGTGATTTCCGCCTATATTTTTTACGAAGCGTTTCATCGTTTTGCTGCTCCACCTAAGGTAGCCAGTTTCGGCATGTTAACTATCGCTTCTCTCGGATTCTTCATTAATATTATCATGGCTTTTATTTTAATGCGTGGGGATACCTCAGATAACCTAAATCTTAGAAGTGCTTTTTTGCATGTTCTTGGTGATTTATTAGGATCTGTGGGCGCGATAATTGCAGCACTTCTCATTTTGGTTTTTGATTGGGGCATTGCCGATCCGATAGCCAGTGTCATCGTTGCTGTTCTTATATTAATCAGTGGATGGCGAGTCACTAGAGATTCTGTTCATGTTTTGATGGAAGGACATCCTGCCCATGTAAAAATTTCCGAAGTCAGGGACTGTCTTAAAAATTTTAACGGAGTTGTCAATATTCATGACCTACACATCTGGACGATTACTTCTGATTTTCCTGCATTAACTTGCCACCTTGTCGTTAATGACGATGTTGACAGAGACCAGTTGCTGCAAAACGTTACAGATCGGCTGAGAGAGGAATTTGGCATCCATCACACCACTATCCAATTAGAAGGGCCTGCGATGATTCACCGTCACGATGATACGTGTAACTAACAAAACAAACCATGTGCACATTTATGAGGATGGTTTGTTTTTTAGTCATGCAGGCAGTGATTTATCGATTGGTTTAAAAGAGACACCACGTGCTGGTCTTCTAGAGAATAGTATATAGATGTCCCCTCTCTTCTGAATTTTACTAAACGAAGCTTTTTTAAAAAACTTAACTGGTGGGATACCGTCGATTGAAGCAATGATAATTCCTGTGAGATTTGAGAAACAGCACACTCTTTTTGCGTTAATAAATGTAATATCCTCACCCGGGTCGGATCGGACAATGCTTTAAACGTTTGAGTAACAAGTAACAACGTCTCTTCATCTAAATCCTTACTTTTAAGGTTGTCTGCTTCACTCATCAATCTATTCTCCTTTAAGAAGTAAATCACTTTACTACTAGCATACCGAAAACAGCTAAGAAAAGAAAAGGTAAATACCTTGAAAAATTCTGTTTTGCGGGGTGATGTTTAGTATTTCGCTTTTTTTAATCCATATTTTCATAAATGCAAATCAAACAACATACTATCCAAAACTCACCGTTTACTGAATGGCCTGTTATGAAAAAGGACGCAAAGCTCCCATAAAATCTTGGGCCGAATTATAGCCTGACTTCATCCCCTTTAATAATACATTCTTTAGCTGTACATTTTTCATAGCGAAGGTGAATACTCTTTGTGGTACTTTTCCATTCATGAGAAACACACACATTAGAGCCGCTTTGTATAAATCAATTTGTCTGCTCGTTATACTTTTTGTATGTTTGGATAAGTTAAAATCAATTAGTTTTACTGTAGAAGGGGTATCATCATGAATCATTACATTTTTAGGTAAAAGGTCGTTGTGTACAATGCCTTTATGGTGAAGATGCTGCAGAGCACTTAAAATACGAATAACGATTCGTACAGCTTGCTTCTGAGTTCTTTTTTTCCCTGCATAATAAAAATTACTTGTCCCAAGTGTTTCGCCTTTAATGGCTTCCATTACAATATGTGCTTGATTATTTTTTTCAAAATATTTATAAAAAACGGGTAAATGCTTTGATTTTCCATACGTTTTCATGATTGATACTTCTTTCTTCGCAATAGTGACATTGGGAACTTTTTTGATACAAACCTTTCGTCTATTTTTAAGATCCAACCCAAAATATACTTCTCCATATGTTCCTCTGCCTTTTGGAGATACTTCTACCTTATACTGATCCCATTTAACTATTTGGCACACCTTCTTTTTGTTTACAGAAGTTATATTCTATATCATATTCGGAGTGAAAAACTTTGCTTAGATGCTTGAACAAAAAAACTCGGATTACCAATCAATTTTAAATAAGAAAATTTAGACAGTTTTCTTTACAAAGCTGCCTGAATTGTAATTAGCAGATTAGAAACGTTCTTAAAGTGAAATAAGAAAAGCGCAAGCGGCTTGCTCACGAGCGACAAGTCCTGGAGGGTCGGCATATGGAAAGCTGATCTTTGCTTTCCATTGACGAACTGAAGAAACCTCGAGCGAGTAGGCGCTGTAGCTAGACATGTAAAACGCCAAATATTTATAATTTTTTACCTTTTAAAAAAGCAGGACCTCAACTGGCCCTGCTTTCACTCTTATTAGTTATGAAAATCTAATCCCGATTCCACTTCTTTTACATACCCGGCACGGATGACATAATCACCAAAGTGCTCGCCTTCCTGCCTTTCTTTTGCATATTCTAATAAAATCGGACGTAATGTTTCTAATATTTCTTCTTCTCCAATGTTTTCACGATATAGTTTATTAAGTCTTTCCCCGGCAAATCCAGCACCCATATACATGTTGTACTTTCCTGGTGCTTTACCAATAAAGCCAATTTCAGCTAAAGTTGGGCGAGCACATCCGTTTGGACAGCCAGTCATCCGAATCGTTATTTCATCATCTTGCAATCCTGCTTCTTCCATAATAAGCTCCAGTTTGTCAATTAAAGACGGCAAGTAACGTTCTGATTCTGCCATGGCAAGTCCGCATGTTGGAAAAGCAACACAAGCCATAGAATTTCTACGTAATGCTGAATCGCGTTTGCCATCTGACAGACCGTATTTTTCAACAAGCTCATTAATTTTACGTTTCTTTTGAGCTGTCACATTGCTAATAATCAAGTTCTGATTTGGAGTGAGTCTAAAATCGCCGGTATGAATGTTTGCAATTTCTCTAAGCCCAGTCATGAGCTGGTAATCTTCCGTATCTTTAATTCGGCCATTTTGAATAAACAGCGTAAGATGCCAGCGGTTGTTTATTCCTTTTACCCAGCCATAGCTGTCTCCGTTATTTTCAAAATGATAGTCTCGTTGTCCTTCTAAATTCCAACCCAATCTCTCATGAAGTTCATCTTTTAACCAATCTAAACCTCTGGCATCAATGGTATATTTAAAGCGAGCGTTTTTTCGGTTCGAGCGGTTGCCATAATCTCGCTGGATAGTCAGAATCTTTTCTGCTACCTCAAGGCAATCTTCTGGTTTACAGAACCCAATGACTCGTCCTAACTGAGGATAAGTGTCCGTTTCCCCATGGGTCATTCCAAGTCCCCCGCCAACGGAAATGTTAAATCCTTGCAGTTGTCCGTCTTCCACAATCGCAATAAAGCCGATATCTTGGGAAAATACATCAATGTCATTTGATGGAGGAACAGCGATACCAATTTTAAATTTTCTTGGCAAATACAATGCTCCATACATAGGCTCGATTTCATCTTCAGTCTGAGAGCTGTCCACTACTTTTTCTTCGTTAAGCCAAATTTCATGGTAGGCTCTCGTTTTTGGAAGAAGGTGCTCACTGATCTTCGTAGCCCAGTCGTAGACATCCGCGTGGACCTCTGTTTGGTATGGATTTGAATTACACATTACATTTCTATTCACATCACCGCAAGCAGCAATCGTATCCATCATTGCTTCGTCCATCGCCTGCATATTTTTTTTCATGTCCCACTTCAAGATACCGTGCAATTGAAACGTTTGACGCGTTGTCAAACGCAGCGTACCATTTCCGTATTTATGAGCCACATCGTCCATTGTTAACCATTGTTTCGGTGTAGCCACTCCGCCAGGAAGTCGTACACGTACCATGAAGGAATATGCTGGCTCTAACTTTTGCTGACGTCTTTCATTACGTACATCTCTGTCGTCTTGTAAATAACTTCCATGAAATTTTGTCAATTGGGCATCATCGGCAGAAACCGCTGCAGTAAGCGGATCTGCAAGAGATTCTTCCAACGTTCCCCGTAGATAATTACTTTCTCTTTTTATTCTTTCATTATCACTGGGAGGTCCAGATTGGGCTGGTACCACTACTTTATTTTTTTCCATGGTTTATCCCCTTTCCTCTCCATTAGTACACATCGCGTTGATAACGTTTTTGCTGCTGCATATCTTCAATATAAGCATCGGCATCCTGCTCACTCATGCCGCCTTCTTGCTGCAGAATTGTTCTTATTGCTTCATGGACATCGCTGGCCATATATTGTTCATCCCCGCACACATAAACGACAGCGCCTTCCATGAGCCAGTTATAAAACTCCTCACTCTTCTCAAGCATACGGTGCTGTACATACACTTTCTCCGCAGTATCACGCGAGAAGGCCACATCCATTTTTGTTAGGACACCTTCTTTTAGCCATCTCTGCCATTCGACCTGGTAAATAAAATCGGATCTAAAATGCTGATCTCCAAAGAACATCCACGTTTTTCCTTCTGCTTCCGTTTCTTCTCTTTCTTCTAAGAAAGCTCTAAACGGTGCGGCACCAGTACCTGGCCCTATCATTATGATCGGTGTATCCGTATCCTCAGGAAGTTTGAAGTTTGGATTTTTTTGAATGTATACCGGGAGCAAGTCACCTGGTTCCGTACGTTCTGCACATTGTCCAGAGCATACTCCTGTACGTGCCCGTCCGTGTGTTTCATAACGAACTGTACCAATCGTTAAGTGTACTTCATCTGGATTTGCTGTTGGAGAGCTGGCAATAGAATATAAACGCGGAGGAATTTTCCTAAGAATCTTAACAAACTCACTTGCCGGAACATTCCAAGGCGCAAAATCTCTGCCTAAATCCAGAAGATCTCTTCCTGTAATATATTCTCTTAAGCTATCTTCATTGCCTTTTTCCACCAGCTGCTGCAGGCCGCTATTATCAGAAAGCGGTGCTGCTTTTTCGAGAAGCGGTTTGGTCAGAACAGTAATTTCATAAATAGAAATTAATGCTTCTCGTAAAGTCCGCTGTTCTCCTTTTTTATTTATTGTAATTAATTCGTCAGGATCCCAGCTCATTTCATCTAATAATTTATCCACGAGTTCAGGATCATTTTCAGGATAAATTCCTAAACTATCTCCTGGTTCGTATTCAAGACCTGATCCTTCAAGGGATAGTTCAAGATGACGTGTTTCTTTATTAGAGCCGCGTCCATTTAGATTAATATTATCTAAAAGTTCTGCTCGAAAAGGGTTTTTTCTAGAATAAGATGATGGAGCTCCTTCTGTAACTGTCTCTTCTTGCAATGGTGCTGAAGGATTAGCAGCTGCGTTTTCTTTCGTAGCTTCTTGCAGTGAACCTAATACTCCGTCTAACCATTCTTCAGCAGACTCTTCAAAGTCGACATCGCAATCAACACGCTCGTGAAGACGTTCGCCTCCTAGCTCTTCTAATCGCTTATCAAAATCTTTTCCTGTTTGACAGAAAAACTCATAAGAAGTATCACCTAAGGCAAGGACAGAGTAACGAAGATCCTCTAATTTAGGTGCACGTCTGCCATGCAGAAATTCATAGAAAGAAAGAGCATTGTCCGGCGGATCGCCCTCACCATGGGTGCTCACGATGACTAGCAGGTTTTCTATTTTCTTAAGTGTTTTTGGTTTAAAGCTATCCATTGATGAAAGAGTTACGTCAAAACCTTGTTCTTTTAACTTTTGGCTTGCATCCTCCGCTATACTCTGCCCATTCCCGGTTTGGGAGCCATAGAGAATAGTTATTTCTTTAGAAATACTTTGCGCAGCACCTTGCGAGAGCATTTGGGGTGCTTCTTGCAATGCAGCAGCATTTTGTACTGCAGGCGCAGCTGCTGTTTGGTTGGCAGCTAGGTACCCGCTCAACCATATTTTTTGTTCCTCTGTTAGTGTTGGCAACACTTGATTAAGTAAATCCGTTTGTTCTTGACTAAAAGGACTGTTATTTATGAGAAGCTGCAACAGTATCCACCTCACAAAGCATATTTTTTATCCATCTCCATAATTTTTCAGACGGACATAATGCTAGATAAATCATCACCATTATGTATGAGAATCAAATGCCGGTGACATGTTTGAGTCAGGCACATCCTTGGTTTAAACTCGACAGCATCTATGAGAAAATACAGGGATGACTAAACTTGCAATCTAGCGTCAGAATTATTATGTTTAATCGTATCTTTATTATTCCTATGTGTCAAGTTGGTTTTTGATACTAATGAAAAGAAAAAACAGTTTTTTAGTAAAGTGCAAGCCCCTGACATACCCTAGATAGGCTGTTTTCACCCTTTTCGTGGGATTGGGATGCTAAAGCTAAACTGGATTTGTCAATATGATACATTTTTAAAACTCCACTTGACGCCTTTTTTAAAAGGTAAGAAATGATAAATAGTTGACGTTTTACATGTCTAGCTTCAGCGCCCAGCCGCTCAGGCGTCTTTATTAACTGTAAAAATGCCGGATAAATCAAAGAATTAAGGGATAAAATAATTGTACAAATCAAGTAACAATGCAAAAATTCGAGCACCTTATAAAATGCAAGACTTATACTTTGGAATTCACATAACACCTTTAAGAATTACAAAACCATATAAGAGGTGAATTCAAATGAATCGAGGAATAGTGACGGCATTATCTGCGATTGGTATCGCACAAGGTCTTAAAGTTTTTACACATAAAAGAAAAACAGACAAATGGAAATGGAAGACTGTATTTCAGACCGGCGGCATGCCTAGCTCCCACTCAGCAGGGGTGGCTTCACTTGCTTCTTACATTGCAGCAAATAAAGGAACCACGTCTATTGAAACGGCTATTGCTGTCATTTTTGGTGCTATTGTAATGTACGACGCCCAAGGAATCAGACGTCATACTGGCGAAATTGCCACACTGGTAAATGACATTGACGAAGATATTGAAGTGATTTCAGATGACTTCCCTAGTTTAAGGCATGAAAAACAAGAAGAGCAGTTGAATGAACTCCTTGGCCATCAGCCGGCTGAAGTAGTTGGGGGAGCTTTATTGGGAACCCTGCTTGGATTAATTAGCGCTAACTTAGAAAATTGATAACATAACTGAGACACATTTTTAACTCACTCGTTAATCATTTATTCGCCGGTACGGAAGGCGCCAATGAAAAGAAACGGAAAGCATTCTAAGTGTTACAATTAGGATAAGCAAAAGAATGTAACCAGGTGCAGAATCAACCAGTCCCAGCCCAATAATTAAACCTACCAGCATCGCCCAGGCGATATAGATTTCTTGTCGTAAAAACATTGGTTTTCTATCTGCTAACACATCTCTTACCATTCCGCCCCCTGTACCTGTTAAAGCGGCGGCTGCAATTGCAGCACTAACTGGGTGCCCAATATTTGCAGCATAAATCGCTCCCTGAATAGCAAAAGAGGCTAAACCGATCGCATCAAAAAATACCCCCCACTTCATCCATTTATGTATCCACAATTTCGGCAGAATAAATGCGATAGTCATTGCTATAAAAGCAATAACAAATAAGTCCCCTTGTTCCCACAATGCAGATACAGGCACACCTATGAGAAGATTACGAATAGCCCCTCCGCCAAACGCCGTTACAAACCCTAATATATAAACACCCATTAAATCATATTCTTCTTCCATAGCCACAATCACACCGCTAAGTGCAAATGCAATTGTTCCTATGACATTTAATATATCCCAGGTCATCGTTTCCATTCCTTTGTATAAAGTACACTATCCTTAAAGGATAGCATATTATTTTATCCATATCTGTTAAATAGTAGTAAATTTTAATGCTTTTATAACCATTTAAAAAAGCTTGTCTTTTTATCGGAGACAAGCTTTTTTTATTCATATACGTTTTTTATCCCGAGTACCCTTTTAAAGTCTCTGGACGTTGACCAAGGATTAACTTGCAGAGGTTTTCATGCTCCATTTCTTTAGAAAGAAAAAACAATTTTCTAATTTCCTCAAAATGAGAATGATTTTTTAATTTCTGTACTTCATCGTTATACAAATTGATAACAGATGCTCTTAAGTGAGGGTTTGCATATATATCGGGATCTTCTTCTATTAATATACAACCCAAGTACCGGTATTTAATGTGCAATTGTCGTGTTAAACTTGTCACGTGTACTAATTCTTCATACAAATCCGGGTGCTGCTGCATTAATTCATTAAGCTTTGTTTTAATAGAATATAATTCTTCTAAACTTGATAATGCAATCATTATTTCTTCCCCCTTCTAGATCTCCCATGGTTTTTCCAAACTGATGGACCCAGCTAATTCCTTACTTTTTTCTCTTTTTAGTTTTCGCAGTTGTTCCCTCTCCGGGCCAGTTTCAAATAGCTTTTTTTCTTCTTCTGTGACAGGGGAAATTCCCGGCACTTTAATAGGTTTTTTCCTTTCATTTAAAGCTACAAATGTTAAAAAAGCGGTTGTAGCAATACGGCGTTCTCCCGATATCATATCTTCTGCAACCACTTTACAAAATATTTCCATCGAACTTTCACCTGTATAAGAAACAAACGATTCAATACAAACCGAATCTGCTTGATAAATAGGACTTAAAAAATCAATGGAATCTGTTGAGGCGGTAACGCACTCTTTTGCTCTAGAATGACGCCTTGCTGACAATACGGCACAACCATCGAGTTTTTTCATTAAGACGCCGCCAAATAACGTATTGTAATTATTTAAATCACTGCATAAAACCTGATCAGTGTTAACAACTCTGCTTTCTTTCGGGTGCTTTCTTTCCATTTTTCATTCACCTTTTCTACCAAAAAACGATTCATTTACAGTCTTTATAATAGTATGAAACGTTTTATGCGTAAAATGGAATTATTATATGAGAGTAGATAACTTCTGTCTATGGTGGCGGTTACAAAATAAAGACCCGCACATTATCTATTTGAAAAGACGTTACGAATGAAGCTTTTTCTTGGCAAATCGAAGCCACTCATTAGCTGCATGAGATAAATAACTATCTTTTCTCCAAATGACAGCAAGTTTCCAATACATATCAGAATGTTCAATCGGCAATGTTACAATATCCCCTTTTAATTGATCACATATGCTCTCCGGTAAAAGGGTCACCCCTAATTTAGATGCGGCCATCTTTCCTAATAAGTCCCATTGCGAACTTTCAAAAACGATAAAAGGTTGAAACTCTTCTTTTTTGCACGCAGACATGATTCGGTTTCTTAACGCAAAATCACTATTCAACAACATAAAATGTTCTCTTTTTAAATCTTTTAATGTTATCTTTTCTTTTTTAACTAAAGCATGTGATGGATGAACGACCAGTTTAATATCTTCTGTTACAAAGGAAAAAGAATCGAATATATCATTATTAATCGGCAAGACGACGACTCCAAGATCAAGGGTTCCATCTTCTACATCTTCTGCAATCTTATTTGATCCGTTTTCCATTAATTCAATCGAGATTGCAGGATAACATTCACGAAACGCTCCTATGATATTCGGAAAAAAGCTAGAACCGACCATGGGGGGCAAACCGATCCGAATGTGCCCTTGTTTTACCCCAGACAGGTTTTCTAATTGATTTTCTAAATCCTTAAACGCGTTAAGAATTACTTGAGCTTGCTCCAAAATAATTTTACCTGCATCTGTTAGTACTACCCGTTTTTTCGAGCGGTCAAATAAACTAACATTAAACTCTTTCTCTAAATTCTTAATCATTTTACTAATAGTAGGTTGTGTCACATATAAATGCTCAGCTGCTTTACTAAAGCTGTTGAAACGATTTATTTCAATAAAATATTGGAGTTGTTTGATATCCAACGTTTTCACCTGCCCCGGCCCGTTCTCAGACGATAATTTCATTCATAATTATAACGCAGCATATGATAAAGTCTACGTTTTAACCAATAAGTGCAATTTTAAAAACATTTTAATTGAGTTTTCTTTATATTCTATTAAAATGAGACATGTTACTCATTTAAAGGAGGTGACCACAAAAGTATGTTTGAGTTGACTACGTTAGATATAATTCTCGTCGTATTATGTGCCATTTTAATTGGTATTTCTAAAACTGGATTGCCTACGCTTGGCATCTTGGTTGTTGCTGTTATGGCCTCTATTTTTCCGGCACGGGAGTCCATAGGCATCGTTTTGCCGATGTTAATTACAGCAGATATTGTTGCTGTTACATATTATAGACGAAGTGTTAATTGGAAAACCTTGTTTTCTTTACTTCCCTGGGTATTAGGAGGATTGTTCAGCGGGTTCATTTTATTATATTTTATTGTTTCAAGCAGGCCGATTGAGATCATTTTAGGGGTAATCATATTAATAATGTTAGCCCTTCAAATTTTAAGAGAGCGCTGGGGTGCAAAGTGGCTCGATGCCATCCCTCAATCAAAATGGTTTGTAGGAATAATGGGTACGTTAGCTGGTTTCACTACAATGGTTGGTAATGCTGCCGGACCGATCATGGCCATATTTTTGCTGGCAATCGCTCTTCCCAAAAAAGAATTTATCGGGACAGGGGCATGGTTTTTCCTTTCCGTTAATCTCATTAAAGTACCAATGTATATTGGCTTAGGATTAATTACATGGGAAACAGTATCTTTTAACGCTTGGCTTATCCCGGCTATCTTTGGGGGTACCTATTTAGGTATAAAATTTCTGCCTTTGATTCCTCAAAAACAATTTAATATTATCATCTTATTATTAGCCGTGTTTGGCGGGTTCCGCCTGCTCTTGGCATAGATACGATCTGCTGACTGGGATGATGGCAGCTAGAAGGGAGGAATCCATAACAGTTGATTCCTCCTTCTTTCAGCTTCTAGTAATTACGCCTTGTCATCAATTTTTGCTTTTCCATAATTTTATGAGATTTTTCGATGATATCTGTTAAAACTTCTCCCTTATGTACCTTTCCATATTTCGTGTTTTCCTGATAGTAATGTACAACTTCATCTAGCAATTGAGCTGTTTCTTTATGGACACGAACATTCAGCTGGACCTTTGTGCTTTCTGAATTCATAAACCCCACCTCCTGTAAATAGCAGACACTATCAAAGTGATAGCATCTGCTATCAATGAGCTATTATATACTATCATACAGGTGTTCGAACAGTTTCGTCAATTTTTTCCACATACTAAAAAAGAACAAAGAGTAAACCCTTCTCTACCTATTTAGATGGTGGATTTACTCCCTTTTTTTATTAATCTTCATTTTCTACGTAATGCTTTAACATAGCCATTTTGTTTTCCCAAAACTGCTCAAAAAAGGACAGCCACTCTTTCAGTTCTATAAGGGAGTCTGGCTGTAGTTTGTAACGCTTTTCCCGTCCAGATTTCTCTACGCTTACCAGCTCCGCATCTGACAGAATACGCAAATGTTTTGAAACAGCTGTACGGCTCATTGGAAAATGTTGACTCAATCTTGTTACCGGCATCTCGCACTCTGCTAATAACGTAAGCATTTTTCGCCGCGTAGGATCCGCAATGGCTTGAAATATATCAGGTTTCTCTTTGGCCCCCATTATTCTTCCACTGCTTTTCGAAGTTTTTCATTTACTAATGAGTCCCAGCCGCCGTCCATTCGATTTCTGATCTCTTCGTTCGTCTGATCCGGTCCTGGGCCAGGTACGATATCTTCTGGCTTTCCCCATCCTGAATGAATTAAAGTAAATTCCGTTTTATTACCTAAGTCTTTTAATTCGAAAGAAACAGTCCAGCCATCTTCTCCCCACGCAAAAACCAGTTTATAAGGAGCTTCGAGCTCTAAAACTTTACAAGGAGTAGGTCCAAAAGGAGTGTGCAGCGTGAATTCTGCTCCAGCCTGCGGGGTAAAATTATTCGGCATAAACCAAGTCTCTATGCCTTTTGAAGTCGCCGCTGCCTCCCATACTTTTTCGATATCCGCATGAATCACTGTCGTTTTACAAATATCAGGCGTTTCTGATGAATGTTTACTCATAATAAATTCCTCCTGCCAGGATTATATGTAACTTTTATGTTTCATATTAAAAATACGAAACCTAAAGGTTGCATGTCAACAATTTTCTTACATTCACTTTTTATTTTGAAGCAAATCGGGTAAACAGAAAATTATTGTGTAGAAAGGAGAGTTATGATGCTATCTGTCATTTTAATCGGAATAACCATTTTATTTCTTCTCGTAAACCTGTTTTATTTTTTTACTAACAAATCATACAAACAAAGTTATGCAAGTCCCGCTCTCTTTTATAAATTGTTTTTTGTGCTTTTAAGTATCACTTTTGGTTTTGCGGTCCTTTATTATGTAATATCTTTAGAGACAGTAGTCTTAAAAGTAAATGATCCTACTGGGGAGCCAGCAGACCATTCTTTTTTAAATTTGGTGTATTACAGCGGAGTTACTATTTTATCAGTTGGGTATGGAGACCTTGTGCCTGTTGGAAGCGCCAGGTTCTTTTCTCTTATTGAAGCTGCAATTGGTTTATTGCTTCCGGCAGCCTATTTTATGAAAGCGATCAGCAGTTCGGATTAGAAAAGCTTGGCTTACTGCCAAATTCAAATGGCGGAAGCACAAATAAACTTCCAAAAAAGTATAAAGAAAAAGAATGAACAGAGGAATCTCCTGTCAAAGACAGAATATAGGAAAAGAAGTACTCAACCGGTATCGTGAGGTGGGTTATATTGAAAGCAGATGCAGTATTCGAAGGCGGCGGGGTTCGCGGGATTGCCTTTACAGGGGCTATTCACGCGATGGAAGAAGAAAATTTAGAATGGCAGCGGCTAGCGGGCACATCAGCAGGAGCTGCCATTGCTGCCCTCTTAGCTAGCGGTTATAAAAGCTGTGAAATGCAAGAATTGCTAAAAAAGATGGATTATTCGAAGTTTCGCGGCAGAACTTTCCTCCATCACATTCCTCTTATAGGGAGCTTTTTAGAATTAACTATTCACTTAGGAATTTATAAAAATGACTATTTAGAAAACTGGATGGATACCCTGCTAGCGAAAAAAGGCGTCCACACCTTTGCAGATCTTCCAGAAGACAAATTAAAAATTATTGCTTCTGATATTTCAAATGGACAGATGCTCATATTACCTGATGATTTAGCACGCTATAATATGACCCCGCAGGATTTAAAAATATCAACTGCCGTGATGATGAGTGCTTCTATGCCTTTTTTCTTTCGGCCGGTTATTTGGAAAACAAAAGATGATCATAAATCATATATTTTAGATGGTGGACTGCTTAGTAATTTTCCTATATGGATTTTTGATGTTCCCACTCCTCGTTTTCCAACATTTGGTTTTCGTTTTGTAAAAGAAGAAATAAACATCTGTTCTGTTATTCCTACCCCGATCCACCTTTTTAAAAATATCTTTAAGACAATGATGCAAGCGCATGATTTAAGGCATATCAATGAGGAAACCAAAGAACGCACAATACAAATCCCGACAGGAAAGATTACTTCTACAGATTTTGACCTTACGGATGAAGATATTACATTCCTTTATCAATCGGGATACGTCTCAGCAAAAAAGTTTTTATCAAACTGGGACTTTGAAAAACATAAAAAGACGCGAAAACATCCATCTTTTTAATATTAATCGAAATGGACATCCTAATAGCAGACAAGTATGAAAGGAATTTGGGTGACATATGGAACAGGTGCGTGTGCAAAAGGGAGACATATTACTCTATAAAAAAACAACACGCTGCCAAGCAAACTTGGTTTCATGGGCTACAAAATCGCCATATACTCATGTAGCCTTAGCGATGGATAAAACAAAAATGATTGACACGAATTTTTTTAAAGTAGTAGATACCATCAGGAGCAATTAAACAATATCATTCATTTAGCATTAAGAAAAGCGCAAGCGCCTTGCTCACGAGCGACAAGTCCTGGAGGGTCGGCACATATGGAAAGCTGATCTTTGCTTTCCATTGACGAACCGAAGGAATCTCGAGCGAGTAGGCGCTTGCGCTAGACATGTAAAACGCCAACTATTTATAATTTCTTACCTTTTAAAAAAGAAAGGCAGTTCTTATGATTACCTTAGGATACTTGGCATGATCTTGAAATATGTTATTAAAGTAGATACTAAGTTTTAAAAAAAGATTTATATGTACTGAAGGGATTGATCAATCTTATTACAGGACAGGAATTAACTTGTTTCCTCACCGCAGTCCAGGAGATATTGCACCAGCGGATTTTTTGAAGTCCGATCGCCTTTCTATTGTCTGTATTAATAATGACGCATAAAAGCCTCCGTTTGAAAATAAGCTACAATAAATATCTATTCTCAGAAAGAGGTATTTTATGATTCAAGTGGCGGGAATGGCTTTTCAACAGACGAACCTTTGGCCGTCAGGAAGTATAGAAAATAGCATTGTAAAAGCGTTAATGCAGGATTCATTAATCTATTCCTTTCCTTCTATGAACGTATTGTCTTTTGAAGTAGAACTGCGTAAAAATATCATTTTAAACGCAAGAGCTTTACATGACAGCAATGTGGAATTTGAAATCTTTTCTATGACTCGAGCAAACCCGCAGTACTGGTTCGTAACCAATATCGGTGCTATCGAATTATTACCTGGAGCAAGGCCGTCAGATGCTATTCGAGATATCTTTACAAACAGCTCTCTTTACGGATTTGAATGTGCAACGGCTATGATTATTATTTATTACCATGCTGTATTACATGTTATTGGAGAAAATTTATTCAATCGCCTCTTTCAAAATATTCAATTGTACAGTTGGAATTTTGACCCAGATTTAGGTTTAACAACTAGAAATACCAATAACTTTATTCCTGGGGACGTTGTATATTTTGAAAATCCGGACTATCATCCACAAATGTCGCAATGGCGCGGGGAAAATGCCGTTGTTCTGGATGACGGTATGTATTTTGGACACGGCATAGGCATTACGACCGCTAGTGAAATGGTGGAGATTTTAAATGATTTAAGAAAACCAAATGCCACTCAATCCGCATACCTATCAAGTATAGTTGCCAGACCAAACTTTTTCCATTTAGCGAACATTGCCATGCAGCGACCTGACTTTGTTAGACGAAAATGGATGTATATGATTATTCAGCACAATGAAAATTCGATATCATTAGACCGTTATATCTTTTATTTATATTCCCTCCCCAATCCTTTCATTTAGGGGGAAGAATAAAATGCACCCTACGTATTTGGCCCGCATCGTAAGAAATGCGGGCCTTACTTTACATATCATGAGAAGCGTTCTTTTTTTGTCGTGTATGATTTCTGTTTTTCACTTTATGAGAACCATCCATTGGCTCTCCATACGGTTGTTTCGGACTTTGAGGCAAGTTTACTTTTTCCTGTTGTTTCGGACCTTTTGGATTTTGTTTTGCCATATCCTTATCTCCTTCTTGCTTATTGCGTCTATAAGGATAGGGTTTGTTATATTAATACAGTCTATACTTGCAAAAATTGATTTTCTCTTTCTCTCTACATTTCCTGCTCGATCATGCGCTCGAGTGCTTCCTTCGAACGCATCCCCGTAATGGTCGTATTACCAATTATAAAAGTTGGTACAGCTGTAATATTTGCTTCTTTATAGGCATGTGTTAATGCTTTTTGGTGTTTTTCTTTGTACGTTCGCTGTTCTAATACCTCTTGATATTTGTTTTTATTTAAGCCTGCCTCTTCTGCTATCTGCGTTAACACATCTATCTTGCCAATGTCTCGTCCTTGTTGGAAAAAAGCACGAAGTACTTTGTCATTATAAACATTTCCTTTTCCCATTTCTTTAGCATATTGATACCCCTCAAATGCTAAATGGGTATGCGGTTGAGGTGAAACGCCGGGAAGGACAATATCGATTCCCATTCTCTCTGCCATCGGGTACACGGATTGTTTCCAAGTTGATTGCAAGTAATTGTCTTCTGGTCTTAGCGTTTCATTCGGATAAGGTCGTAATTCAAACGGCATCCATTCTATTTCCACGTCTTTACCTTTTATTGCTTCTTGAAGCGGCACCTCCGCTAGAAAACAAAACGGTCACACAAAATCAGAATAAACTTTTATTTTAAGAGTCAAAACCCAGCACTTCCTTTCTTTAAACTTCAGATAGTTTAACTATGTTAAAGAGAAAAACGATGGCCTCTACCCTTAAGAATTGGCGGTAAGCCAAATTTTTCGAATTTAAAATATCTACAAATAAAATCAAAAATTTATGAATGAAAAAGCATAGCTTGGGTAAGAAAACTGATGGGTAAAACCTAAATGATCCGCCACTGCTTGAGAAGATTTATTACTATCCATACAATCCCAATATGGAAGAAACCCTTGTCTAAAACAATCTTTCACATAATAGTGTCCTATTGTTTTTGCAAGTCCTTGGTTTTGATGGGCCTCCGATATCTCAATTGCAATGCACTGCCTCTTGTCTGCAGCGAAATTTGTGTGGCAGATACCTACTATCTCGTCTTCACATACAATGCAATACCCCAGTCCCTTTTTAAAAAAATCCTCTTTTGAGGACCAGGATTCTTGAATTTTTCGATCTAAATAAGAAATATTTATTATATTACGCTCCTCCTCATAAAATGCTTTTGTAATCTTTTTTATTTTATATGGAGGACGTACTGCAGTGTTTTTAGGAACATAATCATTCGGCTTTAAAATAAAAACATGTTGCGTACAGCTCGTTAACGACCGGTGGATAAACAGTTTTTGTACGGTTGAGTGCCATCCAGAATGATTTCCCATCATTTCAAAATAAAAGAGCTCTTTTTCTACCATTTCGGGCTTTATAACTTCTTCAACATACTTTACAATTTCGTTATTGAAATCGGCCTGCCCTTCATTTCCAATAAAAAAGAAACCATCATTATTACCAAGCCAAACCATTCCTGCTTCCGGTGATAAAGAATTATTAACAAATATCCGCCCGCTGTTAACCCCCTCTACTACTGCTTTTGCTTCGACGTGACTATCTGGTTCAAGTAATGGTATGCATCTGTCAAAAGCATCTGGTTCTAATTCACAAATCATTTGTATCCCTGCCATTTGATTAAATTTAGTACGAGTTCTCATTTTTTGTTGTATTTCATACCATTTTCAGAAGTATATTAATAATTAACAAGCAGGTGCAGACTTTTTGCTGAAAAAGCTGACATTATCAAAACCAAAGATTCAAACTATGCTCTTAGCTGTTAAACGTATGTTACGTTATTTTGGTCTAACCTTTCTAATAACAAAACGGCTTTTTGGTATCGAAGGCATTCTAACCATACTGTAATTTAAATTTTGAGGTGGTACTTCATATTCCATTTCTGTTGTTATAAATTTCATACTTTCTTTCATCACCATCACCGTAAGCCATTCTCCTGCACAACGGTGTCCTATGTAATGGTCTCCCCCGCCTTGCGGAATAAAACGAAAAGGACTGCCTTCCCAATTCTTAAAACGCTCTGGTTTAAAATCATTTGGGTCTTCCCATAGATCTGGATGATGATTTGTTCCGTAAATATCTAACAATACTAACCTCCCTTTTTTAAAACGGCACTGCTTCCAGGTAAAATGTTTGCGTACCCTTGCGCCTGTAAAAGGTCCAAACGGGTAAAACCGACGAACTTCCTGCACAAACATTTTGCTGTACTCTTCCTTATCCTCTTCTAGTTTTTTGTGAGTTTCTGGATATTCATGCAGCGCTAAAGCCCCAAAGGTTATATACCTGCCGATAGCTACAATCGGTCTGATTACGTTAATTAGCTCTATTGCTGCCATTTGAGGGCTTAATTTCTTTCCATTTCGTTCTCTATGCCATGCTACAATATATGAAGCGGTATTTTCTAGAGGATTTAATTCACCAGAACGAATTTCTTTTATTAAATCTTTTATCCAATTTTCTGTTCTTTTACGTGCATGTTTACCTTGTCGATACCTCTGACCGACACCTCCAAACGCATCTATCATTGCTCCTAAATCTTTGCTCCTTTGATTCACTTCTTTTTCTCTTATTGGAATACCTGCCCATTCACATGCTGCCCTGCACATCATTTCTTCGGTTTCATCAAATAACACCACTTCATTTGCTTTTTCCCATTCTATAACTTTATTTTTCCACTGATTCAGGGTCAGATCCACCATGTGATTCAAACGTTCCGGTGTCATGAGGGATAAAAACATTCGCTTTCGATGTTTATGGTCCTCCCCGTCCATTCCTTGAATGGCATTTTCACCAAATAACGTTTTTTGAATGCGTTTAGGGGCTGCACCTTTTCGCTGAAATCGTTCATTATCATAAAACAGTTCAGCTGCCTCATTTCCGCTCATACAAATAACCTTTTGCCCAAACAATCGGGTTTGAAAAATATCAGAGTCCAATTGTTTCCGTCTATTTGGGATAAATTGAAACCCTTCCTGCAACAAAGCCAGTGTATTATCTAATGTTTTATCTTGAGGGATAGAGTTATTTGGTTTCATACACCTTCGTTCCTCCTCAGGAAAATGATCAAAGTCATATCTATATTTTCCCTAAAGGTGTCATTGTATAAACCAAAAAACTACTTTGTATCCGTATTAAAAGTTTTGGAAAAACTGTAAAATAGATCACTATCATAGTTATCGAGGTGGAAACATTGGTAGAAACCATAAAAGATATCGCCCTGGTACTTGGGAGAATTATTACAATTTTACCTTTATTATTAGTTATTACTATTTTCATGGGAAAACGTGCGATCGGAGAACTTCCTATATTCGATTTTTTAATCATTGTTACACTTGGAGCCATAGTAGGAGCAGATATTGCTGACCCAACTATTAACCACATTCCTAGCGCTGCTGCTATTTTAGCGGTTGGTCTTTTGCAGCGGCTCGTGGCCAGATGGAAAATATCAAGCCGAAAAGTAGGACGGCTGATTACATTTGAACCAACCGTAGTTGTGCAAAATGGAATCTTTCTCGTTAAAAACATAAAAAAGATCAGGTATTCCATTGATAATATTTTGCAAATGCTTCGTGAAAAAGACGTGTTTGATGTGAAGGAAGTTGAAACTGCAGTCGTAGAAGCAAACGGTGCACTAAGCGTATTAAAAAAACCGGAGAAAAATACTGTAACCGCTGCAGATATCGGTATAAATAAACATTCTTTGATTGCTTTCCCGGTAATAATAGAAGGGGAAGTTTATTCAAGTGTACTTTCACACTTAAATGTAGATGAAATATGGCTGCGTACTAAGCTAGCGGAAGAGGATATAGACGACATTTCAAATATTTTTTTCGCCTCGATTACACAGCAGTTAGACATACACGTATCTTTACAAGATGAAACAATTACAGTACCGCCCATTAAACATTAAACGCTGTTTTGCTGTATTCTGCTTCTGCTGTATGTTTTACACGTTCCACAAACTGTGCCGTTACCTTATTTCCAGCAAACAGTAAAATGATGTTCACAAACCATTTTAAAGGACGGTTAGTAGTTGTATAAATAAAATGGGTTTTATTATCCGTAAGTTTTCTTAATTCGTATTTCGCAGTAATATCAAACATGTTTGCAAGTACAAAAGCAATTTTAAGTTTCTTATATTCCGGTGTGTTCATATATTCTACTGTTTCCACCTCATATTCTTCCACACGTTTTCCTTCTTTATATTTTTGCCGGTACACACTCCCCACCCCTTCATCTGTAACGTTAATCGGTTCATGTTCCACAACGTTTGGCATAATTTTCTGCATATTGTCTAAAGAGCCATTTAATAATGTCCAGACTTCTTCTATCGGAGCATCGATTTCTGTTTCTTCTGTCCATTTTTTCATAAAAGTTTCCCCCATACATATAAGTTTCTTTTCATTAAAAATATTCTCTAGTAATTCGCGGAAAACCTTTTTCTGCGTACGAAAACAGCCTATGTTAAAATGAAACCACTATAGAACAAGGAGAAAATATATGAAAAAAGAACTCGATCACATTGGAATTGCTGTAAGAGACTTAGAAGAAAGCATAAATTTCTACAAAAATGTCTTAAGCGGAGTATTACTGGATCGTTATAGAAGTGAGGATAAAGGGGTAGAAAGTGAAGTGGCTATTATGGAAGTAAGCGGCAACCGAATAGAATTACTCCTGCCAACAAATAACACCACTTCCCCTATTGCCCGCTTTATAAAGCAAAAAGGAAAAGGCGTTCATCATATTGCCTATCGTGTAGATAATTTAGATAGTGCGATAAAAGATCTGGAAATGAAAAAGATACGAGTCATGGAAGAAACATTGCGTATTAATAAACATGGCAGACGGTTAATTTACTTGAATCCTGCCGACACAGAAGGAACAATCATCGAATACTGTGATTATCCAAACATGAAATAGCATTCAAGCTCTAGTTTTGCCTCATTCAATATGATATTTCTTGTAATTCGCACGTTTTAACCATTTAAAAACAGTATATCGGATCCACTGTTTACTTTTCACGGCGCCCATGAAAGTAAGAAAATAACTGCTTTAATTTTTCCTCTGGCAATGCTTGTTCTATCATTGGAAAAATAACTCTTTCTTCGTTTCTTATATGTGCTTCGAGTTTTACACCTAACTGATTTAAAAAAGCAGCACGAGTGTCTTCTTTTTTTAATAAACGGTCAAACAGTGCACGAATTTCTACATGTTCTATCAGCATTTCCTTTATTTCGTTACGTTCAATAGAAGCATATTGAGAAAAAGCCGGCAGCAGTATTTCTTCCTCATCACGAAAATGATTGATTCCACTCGGATCCCAAAAAGCTGCTGCATCTTCTATCGTTTCTTCTAAAGAATACCGAGATTTTTCAGTCCCTGCCCGTTTTAAATTCATGGCAACAAAAAGAGCGCGGTGATGATGATGCGATAATGGATATAATGCTTTATGTCTTATAATCCCCTGGCGCTTCTCTACCACAGTTGAACCACCTCTCTCCAATTTGATAAAAGGTCCATGTCAAACCATATAGCCCATCCTATCAAAAACAACAGGGATCCTTGTAACAAAAACAAAAATCCCCATAGCTGGGCAGGAATAAATGTTAATCGAGCCAAAATCGATGCATCACCGGCCTGTTTTGGCGTTTTAAAACTAATTAAAAAAATATGCCAGCAGCTAAAGAATGCTTGAATCCATAACACTAAACTAATACCGATGATCAGGTACTCTAAGACACCCAAATAATTCTGGTACCACAATATATAGGTACCGATCAATATTGAAAGAATCCAAAAGATGCCGAATAAATTTCGCACCCAAAACATCAAGTTGTACCCCAACAAAACCAATAAGCTGATTCCAGCACCTATATACCATTCTTTTTCAACCATGTAAATAAAAAGAACAGAGACTGCAGATGCGAATGGGTAGCCAGAAAATGATGTTAAAATGAGACCAAACTGGTGATGATGAGTCGCTGCAACCCCTTCTGTACTGCTAAACAGAGAGATAGATTTCACTTTCCCTCCGGTTAATAGTGCAATTACTGCATGCCCGCTTTCATGAACGAGTGTATTAAAAAGAGAAAAGTATGGTCCTATAACTGGTATATACATAAGTAAACCAATAACGACAACAATAAAAACAGTTTCCATTGATTCACCTCACGTATGTGCAGAACAGTCGGTTATTATGAGTGTCTAGATTAATTGTACTGTTTCTGAATCCTTCAGAAAACAAAAACCTTAGGCCTATATTTAACTCAAGTGTAATTTTAAAAAACAATGGGAAACACCACATAGGATAAAAAATTAACTCTACAACAGCAAAGAAGATACAATAAATTTAATGATTAAACGTGGTTTATGGAGCAACTTCCCATAAGAAAAGCGCAAGTGCCTTGCTCACGAGCGACAAGTCCTGGAGGGGCGGTATATGGAAAGCTGATCTTTGATTTCCATTGACGAACCGAAGGAATTTCGAGCGAATAGGCGCTGGAGCTAGACATGTAAAACGCCAAATATTTATAATTTCTTACCTTTTAAAAAAACCCAATTTGACGAAGGCGCTGTCCCATAAGTCCATTCTCAGCAAACGCAACTGGTCTATACTCGCTTTCACCATTAGGGCACAAGCAGCGAGCTCTAACCCAGCACTGTTTGCTCGTTCTCATAGTGTCTTCTTTGCCGCGGGCGACGGTTTAGCCTCCTCGTCTTTTACAGCACGGTCTTCCGCTGCCCAATTTCATCCTCTACACTAACCTTTAATGACAGCCTTATTCATTTATTAGATTTATGAATATCGGATAGATTGGACAAAACAGAGATGTTTTCCGGATCACACATCACTTCAATAAGTGCTGGACCTTCGTGCTGGATTGCTTTTTGCAGAGCTCCTTTAAATGATCTGTGATGATTAATACGCTGCCCATACACGCCCATTGCTTCAGCTAATTTACTAAAATTAATTTCATTTAAACTTGTACCGATGACATGGTGAGGAAATACTTTCTCTTGATGCATACGAATCGTTCCGTACATATTGTTGTTAAAAACAACGGCTATGATCGGTACTTTATGACGAACGGCGGTTTCGAGTTCCTGAACGGTCATCATAAAGCCGCCATCTCCCGACAAAGAAACGACCGTTTTTTCAGGAAAAACCATTTTTGCAGCTATACCTGCCGGAAGACCGTATCCCATTGCTCCTGACGTCGGCCCTGCATACGTTTTTGGTTCATTAAAGCTGTAATAATTATGCAGCCAAGCCGCGAAGTTTCCTGCATCATTTGTAATAACAGCATCATCCAAAAGAAGTTCCTGTAAACTTTGGATGATTTGGGCTATATCTACTGTTTCACTATTTGGATGTTCCGTAATAGCAGTTGCTTTATTATAAACCTGCCTGCGTTCTATGGCCCACTTTTCCCATTCCTGATTTGGTTTTATTCCATTTTCTAATAAAGCAGTCAATGCTTGAGAGGCGTCTGCCACAATACCTACCTGCGGTGAATAAATTTTTCCCAATGTATCCGGGTCTATATCTATATGAATAAGCGTCATATTCTCTTGAAATATGGAATAGCTTTGGGTCGTTATTTCAGATAGTCGTGTTCCTATAGCTAGTACGGTGTCTGCCTGTCTCATTGTATTTAAAATTTCCGGGAAGGTTCCTAAGCCAGTGTGGCCGGCATATAACCTGTGATTATTCGGGAATATATCGTGCCTGCGAAAAGAAGCTATTATAGGAATGTTTGATGATTGCACAAACGCTAACAGTTCTTTTTCAGCCTTTGAACGAAGTACCCCTCCGCCAGCAATGATTAAAGGTCGTTTCGATTGTTTTAACAGATAAAGAGCTTTTCTTATTTCTTCTTGATTAGGTGCAGGTCGAGAAGGTGTATAAGGAGGCTGTGGATGATAAATACTTTCTTCTTCTAAAATATCGGCAGGCAGTGAGACAACAACTGGACCAGGGCGTCCAGACTGAGCAACCCGAAAAGCTCTGCTGATCATTTCATTGGCCCGGTCTGGATCAGTCAGTTCATAGGTCCACTTTGCCACATGAGAAAACATCCGATCGAGCTCAATTTCCTGAAAGCCTTCTCGTCCGCGAAATTTCCGGTCCACCTGTCCTAAAAAAACGACCATCGGGGTAGAATCCTGATGTGCAGTATGGACACCTATAGAAAGATTCGATCCCCCAACCCCTCTTGTAGCCATTACCACCCCTGGCCTGCCGGTTAGTTTTCCATACGCTTCCGCCATAAAGGAAGCCCCGCCTTCATGACGGCAGGAAACAAAATCTACAGCTTCCTCAAGATATATTTCATCCATTAAATCAAGAAAACTTTCTCCTGGAACGGAAAAAACCCGATTAATCGCTTCTCGTTTTAATATGTCGACAATTTGAGCAGCAACGGTTTTATAAACATTCATTTTACCATCCCTTCTATCTATCCATGAGGGTTATAGATTTTATTTAAAATGTAAACACTTGTTATACTTCTTACGTTTAAAGAAACGGAGTGAATCCAATGACTGAAAAATTACCACAATTCCCAGAACCTTATTGGCGAGACACAGTAGACTTACCAGAATTTAAAACGCTGCATGATGACATTAAAGCAGATGTAATCATAGTAGGCGGAGGGATTACCGGCATCACGGCCGCATATCGATTAGTAAAAGAAGGAGTAAAAGTTGCGTTAATCGAAGCTGATAATGTATTGAATGGGACGACTGGGCATACAACTGCCAAAATTACGGCTCAGCATGGATTAATTTACGATGAAATCATCCAGCACATGGGTCAGAGTAAAGCTAGAATGTATTATGAAGCAAATACAGAAGCGCTTCAATTTATTGAACAAACCGTTAAGGAACAGAAAATCGATTGTAATTTTAAAAAACAAGATGCGTATTTATATGCTACTACCAAACAATATGCACAAAAACTGGAAAAAGAATGGGAAGCCTATCAAAAACTAGCTATAGATGGAAGCATGGAAGAGAGTATTCCTTTTTCTATTCGTGTAAATAATGCCTTATCTATGCCAAATCAGGCGCAGTTTCACCCATTAAAATATTTAGCTCACCTTTTAAAAGTTATTACAGATGCTGGCAGTCTCATATTTGAACAAACGACTGCAGTAAATGTGGAAGCAGACAGTCAAGAAGCGACGGTTTTGACCAGAAACGGCCACCGAATCACAGGCAGTCATATATTAGCTTGTTCCCACTTTCCTTTTTATGAAGGAATGGGCTTTTATTCAACGAGAATGTATGCTGACCGCTCTTATATTTTAGGTGTTAAGACGAAAGAAGCGTACCCAGGAGGCATGTACTTAAACGTTGATCAGCCAACACGCTCTTTGCGGTCTGCATCCATTAATGGGGAAGAAATAGTTTTGATTGGCGGGGAGAGCCATAAAACCGGTCAAGGTAAAGATACTCTAGAACATTATGAAGCATTAGAAGCGTTTGGAAATGAAATTTTTAATCTAGAAAACATTATCTATCGCTGGTCTACTCAAGATTTAACAACACTCGATAAAATTCCGTATATTGGAGCAATTACATCGACACAGCACCGAGTTTTAATCGCCACAGGGTACCGAAAGTGGGGAATGACAAATGGGACAGCGGCTGCACGATTGTTAACCGACATCGTATTGAAAAAAGAAAACCCATATACATCCCTTTATTCACCTTCCCGTTTTTACGCTGATCCTAGTTTAAAGAAATTTTTTATGGAAAATGTCGATGTTGCAAAACATTTAGTGAAAGGAAAGCTAGATATTCCTTATAAAAACACGGATGATTTAGCTGTTGACCAAGGGGCTGTTGTAACGATCGATGGCAAACGAAAAGGAGCTTATAAAGATAAAGAAGGGCAGATTCACATAGTAGATACAACGTGCACCCACGTTGGGTGTGAAGTTGAGTGGAACCATGGCGACAGGACATGGGACTGCCCATGCCATGGTTCAAGATTTTCCTATACAGGAGAAGTCATAGAAGGTCCAGCTGAAAAGCCTTTGCAGCGAGAAGACCACACCATGCTAGAAAATGCTACAGACGAAGATTCTGGATACTAGCTGCGTACAGCATTCTGAATTGCTTGTTTTGTGATATCACTGTGCGAAGTGTTCCACACAGCCTTTTTGTTTTTTATAAGAATAGCCTGAGGAGATTCATGTTTAATTGCTATATCATCTGCAATTTTCTGGGAGACGGGTCTTGATTCAATAACCTTAACAAATAAAAATTCTGCTTCTGTTTCGTTTATTTCTTTAACGCCAGCCTGTACTTCCTCCCATGCCTCAGCACTTATCGGGCAGGCAGTACTGTGTTTAATAATCATCACTGCCTGCTCATTAGATTTTTCCAAAGTATGTTCCCAATCTTCCATTGTTGTCAATTCGGTGAGTGCTGCCACTTCAATAACTTCCTTTCATTCACTATATTTTTTAATAAATACAACTTTTAAGTAGTTCCCTTCTGGGTATGCTGTAACTGTTTGAAAATCTTCTGGTAAATCATGTTCCTCTAGCACTTTATACTTCTTTTCTGTCTCCTTAAATGCCTGCTTAATAAACGATTTAAATTTATCCATGCCAAAACCGCTGTAATTCGTTGACGCTGCAATCACCCCATTATCTTCTGTTATGTTAATAGCTTGTTTTAACAGGTCTTTATAATCCTTTGCTGCGCTGAAGGTGTGCTTTTTTGAACGGGCAAAACTTGGCGGGTCTAGAATAATCATGTCAAAGGTAATTCCTTTTTTGAAAGCATAGTTAAAATATTTAAAAACATCCATCACTTTGATGTCATGCGCTTCATAATCTAATCCGTTTACACTGAATTGTTCTATCGTTTTTGGCAGACTTCGATTTGCCAGATCTACACTGGTTGTTTTTTCTGCTCCGCCAAGTGCAGCAAACACAGAGAAAGCACCGGTATAGGAAAAAGTATTAAGAACTCTTCTCCCTTTTGCAAATTTATCTCGAATCGCTTTTCTTACATTTCTTTGATCTAAAAATATTCCCGTCATTGGACCTTCATTTACATTTACCGCCACACGAACGCCATTTTCCTTTACAATAATAGGGAACTCTCCTCTTACTCCGGTAACAAAGTCATCTTCGTCCACATATTTACCACCAGTGTTAAACCTTTTTTTCTGATAAATTCCTTTAAAGGCCGTCACATTTTGTAATGAGCGAATGACCAAATCCTGAAACGCATATATACCGTGACTGTACCAAGTAATGACGTAATAGCCGTCATAATAATCAATCGTTAATCCACCTATGCCGTCCCCTTCTCCATTAAACACACGAAAAGCAGTCGTTGTATTATCCTGAAAAAACGAACGGCGTCTATTTAATGCTTTACTTATTTTATTATCAAAAAAATTCTGATTGATTGATTCGTTTTCCTTTTGAGTCAGTATCCAGCCAACTCCTTTATTTTGCCTGCCATAATAACCTTTTCCGAGAAAACGGTTGTTTTCATCCGTAAGTCGTAGCAGCATTCCTTCTTTTTTTAATTGTTCTACGTTTAAAATGGCTTCTTTCAACAATAATGGGTACCCATTTTTATATTTGTTTATAAACTTGTTTTTTACTTTAAGTGATATTTCTTTTGACATTATTTTCACCCTATCATTGCATCAAGTCTTATTGAGTTATCTTCCTCGTACTTTACAGGATTGGCGAGCAAAGTGTCTAATCAATAGAATAATTTTATACAAAAAAATAAAAGCGGAATGGTAACAAAAGCAGCAGTTGTAGTAAAAAATACCACCGTAGAGGCAAATTGTGCGTCTCCTCCATATTTTTTCGCATATATCGAAATGGTTGGAGCTGATGGCATGCCAGCAATAAGCACAGCTATGGTGATCAGAGGATAAGAGATAGGAAATAAATATATTACTGGTATAAACAACAACGGTATAATAATGAGCTTAACGGCTGCCACTTGCCACATTAGCTTGTTTTTCAAGTAAATTACTATATCATTACTAGTGACATTTTTAAGTAAGCTTCCAAGCAGAATCATTGATAAAGGAATAGTCATTTTGCCTATACTTTCTAATAAACTTGAAACGGGATGAGGCCAGCTGAAGGGGGCAAAAAATATCACCACCCCTCCCATTACAGCCATAATACCTGGATTAATAAATATGCTTTTCCAATCGATCGTATCCTTAGAACGAACGAACAGATAGATACCATATGTCCAAATTAATATTAAATAAACGACATTAAACATGGTTGCATAGACAATACCAACTTCGTTAAACACTATATAAGCGACAGCATAACCAAGAAAACCTTGGTTCCCGAATATAATAAGTCCTTCCAAAACACTTTCCCGGTCTGCAGATAATGTAGAATGCTTTCTCATAAACCTGCCTATTACACAAGCGAGAAACAAAATATATACAGATAAACAAACTAGAATAACCATGTCCAGCACCAAAACTTTTGAAAAGGAAATATCCATTGAAAACAATATTAACGCAGGCAGGGTGATACATAATACTAATTGAGTAAGGGTGTGGTCCGCATGTGTGTTTAAGATAGCCTTTTTTCTTGCTAAATATCCAATAACAACCATACCATAAAGGGCTAACATCTCTTGAAGAAACGGCACCATTGTATTCATTAAAAATCCTCCCTCTTTACTCTATGTGAAGCTGTCACAATAGGTTAGAAGAGAGAAGATGATTTATATCCGTTCACCATACAAGGTCTTGAGATTTACTGCTCAAGACTAACCTTCCTTCATGGAATCCATTACATTTTTGTACACTTGTTCCTCACAAATAATAAACAGTTTCGAATCCATTGGCAGCGTTTCATCTAAGTGTTTAATGATATTGAAGTTTTCTTTATCAGCTATTAAATGAGCACCTTTTTTCTTTAAGTCTTCAAAAGCATCCTCGTAAGTTACCCAGCTTTCACTTTTAGGTACGTTCCATAAGCTGACATCATATTTTCTGCTTAACAGCTTCATAAATAAAGTACTCGATCCTTTGAACATAGCGGACCTTGCCATTAAATCAGATAACGCTTCACCCGCCAGCACAAACTCATCTACTTCTAAGTGTTTAAAATTGGCTATATGGTTTTCCTTTTTTATTTCTACGAGCGTATAAACATTTTTATTGGTTTGTCTCATAAAACTTTTTATAGAACTTGTAATGAGTAAAGTCATTCCATCAGCAGTTGTTTCATCGATCATTCCATGAGGAGAATATACAAGCACTGCTTTCGCATATGTTAGGTTTGCTTTTTCATAAGTATCTATATCGGTTACATCTCCATTTATATAAAACAACCGTGCAGATGGCGTAAATGGCGCTTTAGAGGATGAATCGATGACTACGATATTAACGTCAGGATTAGAAAGCTGCAGCTCTTTAATTGTATTTTGACTTTTTTCCGTCCACCCAACAATCACATAATGATCTTTCCCTTTGTAACTCAATTTCCCCTCCTCCTTTAGTTTTCTGTATATCCCAAAGCTTTCCACTATTTTTCCAATCACTACACCAATTAAGCCTACCCCAAAAATGTATAAAAATACCGCAAATAACTTTCCAGATACAGTTTTAGGAACCAAATCCCCATAACCAGTCGTTGTCATGGTGGTCATTACCCACCAGAAACCAAGAAAAGGTGAAGTAAATTCCCCCGGCTCTAAATACGAAATAAAGAAAGAACTTAACGCTATAAATAAAATAGTAATAAAGAAAATCGTAAGCTTCCTTGCTTTTACTACGTTTTTCATTAAATCAAAAATAAATAACAACACTTTCCCCTCCTTACTCCCATTTTTCCCTATCTATCGGAAAGGTATCCTGATACTTTTGAAAAACTCTTGTCTCCAAGAATCTTCGTTGCCTTTTATAGTTTAAGGCCGATGTAAAAAATGGGTAAGACGGGTTACGTTTAGGAACCATTTTTAACCCAAATATAATAGTTTTTTAACAGCCACAAGGACAGAACATAAATAAAAAACGTATGGACAATCGTCCAGCCTTTGCTATATTCAACTTTTCGTATAACAACCATTGCATATTCCACCGCTGTAGAAAAAATAGCAAATAAGATCACCCATATGTCAGTAAATGTATATTTTTTATATAGAGTGGAAATAAAGATACATCCCAAAATGGGAAAGTAACCGAAATTTTGTGGAAAAGTAGTTAAAAACTGCCATTTGTTAACTCGTGGCTTGACAAGCCAATATTTATTGCCTGCTACATTTATCAAGACAGAAAGAAAACTCACAAATGGCACTACTTTTTTTATTATATTTTTATCATCTTTGAATAATAAAATGCCGCATATCCAGGGGATAATAAATCCAAATATAATATTTACAGCCATATAAAATCACCTCTAATGAGATGATAGCCAGACCAAAATTCAACTATTCATTCTTATAAGAATACTGACTTCAAAAAGCAAAGAATCAATAAATCAAAAATCGGAAAAGTTTATTAAGACGAATCTGGAGGTTAAGGGAATGTTTTTTAATATAGTGTTAGGATTTATTATTCCATTAATCTTATCTTTTTTCTTATATAAGAAATATCCCAAAATTATTGTCTTTTTCTATCCATTAGGAGTTTCTATTGCTTTTGCAGCAAATGACTGGGGATTTAAAATCTTTTGGTTAGTAGCACCATTTCATGACAACCCTTCCTTACCTGTGCTTCCGTTTAATTTTGGTTATTTTCCCTTTATTTGCTGTCTTTTTTCTTATTTAAAAATAAAACAGCTAATGAACAGCAATTTGCTGCTAATAGTGTTTACCTTCGTTACGACGTGCATGGAATATTTAGGTGTCTTATTGGATAAGATTCACTATTACGGGCAATGGAACATTTTCTTCACTTTTCTTATTTATCTCATAGGCTTTATGATTACGTCTTTTTATGTGAAGATATTGAAGATATATCAAGTACTATAATAGTTAGGAATAAAACTGAAATTGAACTTCTACTTGTGCAGCAATGGTTAACTGTCCGGGTTCAACTGATACGGCAGACAATGAAAACGTTTGAGGTGAATCACTTACAACAGGAGAAGTAAATTGCTCTTTAATATCAATCGGAGAAGGATCCAGACGAAGCTGCATCGTTTCAGCGATGGTTTGAGCTTTTGCGAGGGCATCTTCTAAAGCAGCGCGAAGGGATTGCAGGTAGTAGGGTTGAGCATTTTCTAATGAAAAATGAATATCTGAAACGCGGTTCGCTCCGTTTTCTACAGCCATATCTATAATGTTTCCAGTCTGATTTATGTTATCTATCATGACAGTAATCATGTGAGTTACCTGAAATTCTCTAAATTCCTGTTTTCCATCCACATAATCATATTGAGGCGTAATGAAAAAGTCAACAGTCTGAATGTTTTCTTCATGGATTCCAGCTTCGATCAAAGAAGTGATCACTTGATGCATTATTGCCGCATTCTCTTGCTGTGCAACGCTAAGTTCTTTACTTTGAGTCACCACTCCTAACTGCACTTTAGCTATGTTTGGTTCCACTAAAATGTTTCCTGCACCATAGACTGTCATTATACGTTTACTGCGAATGTTCCACAGACATTCATTATAAGTTGGGACAAAGTACAAGATCCCTTCCCCCTTAAAACATTTATTATTTAAGTTCATGAAAAAGGATACATTAATATGCATGATTGTTTTTTCATGAGAAAACACTGCCTCCCAAAAGGAAAGCAGTGTTCTTTTTTACACTGATAAAGAATAAGTTGCTCAACAGTACAAAGGGATGGACTATACCGCCTGTTTCCGCAGGACACGGGGTTTCTAGGCGATTTGCTTTAAAATGGCCGCAAGTCGAGTTTTTCCAAATCCCTTAAAATTCTTTAATAATATTGAACAAGCTTTTTTTTGATTTTGTCTGTATCCTTTGGAATTCATTAAGTAAAATATCTAACTCCTGGCTCGAATCTACTGTTCTAGGATCAGTCAGTCCGTAAAGATCCGCTTTCTTATGCATTTCCTTTTTTTTCAACGTTATTTGACTCAGCAAGACCATTTCCCTAAAAATTGTTTCCATCTCCTCTATCTTTTTTAATACACATGTTTTTATTGGAAAAGATTCTTAGCTGTTATGAATTCACACAGACTATCATACAGGAAAATGAATTAAAATATTGTAGAAAATTGTTTCTGTAGAAAATTTTTTTCGACGATGTTTTGAAAAAGGAGAAGGGGTTACCAACCCTTCTGTATCCAGCTTTTCTTCCCTTCCCAGTTACATGTCAATGGAAGAAGGGAAACCAAAACGTATCTTAGTACAAAAACAGGAATGAACAGTCTGAATCTTCGACACTTGCGCGGGGCTCATGCATACCAAGAGCCAAATTCATTTATGAAAAGGTTTTCAAATGGCATTATAGTCATGTACCTCCTTCAAGTATACCATATGCAAACTCCCAAATTACGTAATCATCTAAGTATTAATATCAAACCCTATCTTTCCGAGCTGAGCCCCTTTTTCCATTCGATAAAATCCTTCCTGAAACTGCTCAATAGGATATATTTGATCAAGCACTGGTTTTATTTGATGCTTTTGTATAAACTCCAGCATTTCTCTATATTCTTCAGCGCTTCCCATCGTTGTTCCCAGTAAATTGTACTGGCCATAAAAAAATTTCCGAATATCGATTTCTACTTTATCACCGGCAGACGCTCCAAATGTGACAACGGTGCCGCCGCGTCGAACTTGATCAAAAGACTTATTAAATGTTGCAGCACCTACACATTCAATGACGATATCCACTTTTTCATTATTTAATTGCTTATTCCAGTCTTCATTGCTGTCAATAGCTTTATCTGCACCAAGTTCAAGAGCTTTCTCACATTTATCTTTTGAACGAGAAGTCACGTAAACTGCTGCTCCAGCAGCCTTTGCAAATTGTAATAAAAAAGTCGCCACTCCGCTTCCAATACCTGGGATGAGCACAGTTGAACCGGCACGCAAATGACCTCTTGTAAATAAAGCCCGATAAGCAGTTAATGCAGCCAATGACAATACTCCTGCTTCTTCCCACGATAAATAAGCAGGTTTTAACTCTACGTTATCAGCAGAAATAATAATATATTCCGCAAAAGTACCGTGATCCGGATACCCAAGAACATTAAAACCCTCAGGCGGTGCCTCGCTATTGTGTTTCCATCCAATAGATGGATTAATGATGACTTCATCGCCAATTTTTACATTTTCAACTCCTTGTCCCGCTGTTTCAACAATTCCTGCCCCATCTGAGCCCAGAATGATAGGAGGTTCAGTAGGTTTATGCCGCTCAAGCAGAAATATATCCCGGTGATTTAAACCAGCAGTTTTCAGTTTTACTTTTACCTCCCCTTCTTTTGGTTCCATTTGTTCCATGTTTCGATAATGAAGCCCGTCCATTCCAGATTGGCGTTCATGTACGACTGCTTTCATCATTTGCCTCCTTAAAAACTTTTCGTCATTTTTCATTATTTAGTCATTTTATACCACAAACAAATATAGGATTAAATACTAATAAAGAAAGGCAGTTGATTATTTAAATGACTTCACGATTTTTAAAAATTGCGGTTGTGTACTTTGTCATTGGTATTTGTATGGGCCTATATATGGGAATCGTTCAACAATTTCAGTACACCACTGTCCACGCCCATATCAATTTATTAGGATGGGTGTCTATGTCGCTATTTGGAATCATTTATTATATATATCCAACTGCAAGTCAAACTAAATTAGCAAGCATCCATTTTTGGCTGCATAATCTAGGGCTTCCTATTATGCAAGGAACCCTTTTTGTTATGATACTTACAAATAATCACTCCCTTGTTCTTTTTACGATTATCGGTTCAATTATGGTTGTTGTCGGTGCCGTCCTATTTATGATTAATTTATTCAGTCATTCAGCTAATCAAGCCTCTTCCTCACACCCTTAGTCTACATTCAACAAAAACATAATAATTCCTTTTAGAAAAACTCAACTTGTCGCCAAATTAGCAAAACCCGGCTTTCCGCTGAGTCCTTATGGCAAAAATCGTTTTGTTATACTTTCATCCATTTCATAAAATTAAACTTAATTACCTAAGAGAGTTTTTATTCTTAACTGGGCAAAGAAAACCATGTGCGACTTTTTCGAGCACATGGTTCTCCTTGTTGTTAATTAATTTTTCCATTCATTATAAAATACCCGATCCTGTAATGACTGTCTTTTTTCCCAATTTGCCGATTCCAAAATAGGCTTTTCTGGATAGTTATCCGTATACCCTAAAGAAAGGAGGGCAATGGGGTCAATGTGCGGAGGTATTTTCAAAATATTACGGACATCATTTTTCTTATAAAAACTGACCCATCCCATAGCCAATCCTTCGGCATACGAAGCTAACCACATATTTTGAATAGCACAAGCTGTTGATAGCATATCCGTTTCCGGTATGGAATTCCTCCCTAAAACATGTGCTCCCCCTTGTGTTGGATCACACGTAACACAGATCGTTAACGGAGCTTCTTTTATCCCTTCTACTTTTAAACGAAGAAATTTCGTCTCTTTTTCTCCTTCATAATGAATGGCCAGAGCTTTTCTCTCTTTCTCAGCAGCCCATGCTAATCGATCTTTTTTTTCAGCCGACGTTATTATAATAAAATTCCAAGGCTGCATAAACCCTACCGAGGGTGCGTGATGGGCAGCGTTTAATAATCGATCAATGATTTCTGAGGGGACAGGATCACTACGAAAACTGCGTACATCTCTTCTATTAAAAATAGTTTGATAAACAGCTTGTTTTTCTTCCTCTGAAAAAAATTTCATTGTTTCACTCCTCAAATGCTTTTAAAACAATTCGACGGCCATCCAAGCCCCCAGGCTGATGCAATATATTCCTGTCACAGAATAGAGTATAAATATATACTTTTTTCTCACTGGGGGCTTTCCAAAAACCCCAGGAGAGAAGAAAAATAATTACAACCGTAGAAAGGAGAAGACCGATGACAAATAAGGTGAGTTAAAGCAGAGCAGTCATATTATGAACTTTCTGCTGTGTCCGTGATAATAAGCTAATTGTATTGGATTTTCCACTTCAATTCCTTGAACACACCTACATCAAATCCCCTGCAATCCCCGCACCAATTGAAGCTGCATAATTTATTTACATGAATGAATTTCGTCAATCATTTCTATTGATACTACTCCCACAATACTCTCTTTTTATGTATATTATAAAAGAGGGTAAATTATTTTAATTAGGTTACAAAAAAGAACGTGCTGCTCTTTCAGTATTATGGAATGGAAAGTGACCACAGCTAAAGTTAATATATGCCATCAACTATTTTTTCCAATGCTTCAGGTGCTCGAATGCCTTCGGAAGCTTCAGACAACGGAATAACGGTGAAATCTTCCTCTTTCACAGCTTTCAGCTCTTTCATGACAGAATGATTGTTAAGAAAGGTTTTTTTGTCCTCAACACTTGTGTCCCCGTAATCTATAATAATTATTTCATCAGGATCTGCTTCAGCTACTTCTTCCCAGCTGACCGTTGCCCACCCTTTATTTAAATCACCAAAGATGTTTTCGGCTCCTCCGATTTCAATAAGTGTGTTTAAAAAATTCTGTCCGGCTGTTAATGGGGCAGAATCTCCGCTGTCATATACAAATACTTCTTTTTTTTCCGTATCCGGGATGTTTTTCTTTATTTCTTGAACTTTAGATTGCATTTCATTGATTAAGGTTTCAGCTGCATCTTCCTCTTGAAAAATTTTTCCTATATTTTCAATATCCTGAAAAATATCTTCGAGCTGCGGATTTTTTTTATTGGAAGACTCATGTAGGTAAGATGCAATCCCAAATTGCTCAAGCTCCTTTCGGCTGCCTGCTGCTTCATTTTGAAAGGCACTTTCCCAGCCGCCATAAATAAAATCCGGTTCTTCTGCAAGTATATTTTCTTGAGAGGGATACTGCTCCGCAAGAACAGGTACTTTTTCATACGCGTCTTTGAAATCGGGGTGAATAGCGTCATCTAAATAAGCCGTTCCAACCATACGATCTTCTAATCCTAGGGCAAGCATTATTTCTGTAACGTGCTGATTAAGAGAAATGGCACGTTCTGGAGCATTTTTTAGAATGATTTCTTCGTCTTGGTTTTCTACTTTTATTTCTTCACTATCACTTGCTGTCGTCTCTTTACTCTCAACTTGACACGCTGCTAGAAACAATAAAGAGAGTATAACGATCATTTTCTTCAATTCTTTTTCCTCCTAGACTACGTAATTACTTCTACGCAAAAGCCATATAAAAAACGGTCCTCCGCAAATAGCTGTAACAATACCAATCGGAAGCTCTTCTGGTGCCACTAGCATTCTAGCAGCAATATCTGCTAGTACCATAAATACAGCGCCAAGCATGGCACTGGCTGGGAGCAGCACACGATGATCTGCTCCAACGATGATGCGTGCCATATGAGGAATCATTAAGCCAACAAAGCCAATCGCACCGCTGAACGCTACCAGTACGCCAGTAATTAACGCAGTAATGATAATGATTACTGCTTTAAACGATTCTATATTTAATCCTAAAGACTGCGCAGTTGCATCATCTGTGACAAGTACATTTAATGAACGAAACGATTGGTGCAAAAAGCAGTAACCTAAAGCTACTACTGCTACAGGGAGCCATAACTCATCAAAAGCTGCTCCGGATAAGCTGCCAAGCATCCAGTAAAGTGCCGTTTGTATGCCTTCTTCTCGCGGATTCATCATAACAAGAAAACTCGTTAAGGCACTAAGCATCATCGAAACAGCCACTCCTGATAAAAGCAGTCTCGATACAGAAATTTTAAAACGATTTTGAGCAAGTATATAAACCGTTACTACTGTTAATAAAGCTCCTAAAAAAGCAGCTCCGGAAACGGCATACGTTCCAAAAAAAGAAAAGGCCCCCGCTAATATGACAAGCGTTGCCCCGACAGATGCACCAGAAGATACACCTAGTATGTAGGGATCGGCAAGCGGATTTTTAACGAGCGCTTGAATGGCAACTCCCACAATAGCTAGACCTGCTCCAACCGTAAGAGCTAAAATCGTTCTAGGGATACGTAAGCTCCAAACAATATGATCATAAGTTGTCATATCAGCTGGGCTATAACCTGCTGCTGCCTTCCATAACACACCAAACACATCATTGACTGGAACAGAGGCCGAACCAAGCATCAAAGAAGCAAAAAAAGATAAAAACAAGAATGCAGTTAATCCGGCAAATAAAAAAGGGATAGGTACCAGGTATTTATGTTTCATTGTGTGTAAATGCAGATAGCTCCGAGGCTATATCCGCTTCTCCAATAAACCAGCGCATGTTATCACGAAGCTGCACTACTTCGCCTACTATTATAATAGCCGGATTGCTGATCTCGGCTTTCCTTGCTTCAGAGGGAAGTGACGTTAGCGCAGCCGTTACCGTACGCTGTCTGCTTGTCGTTCCCCACTCAATAGCAGCTGCTGGAGTATCAGGAGATTGCCCGCTGTCTATTAATCTAGTAGTGATTGACTCAAGCTGATTCATACCCATATAAAACACAACTGTATCTATCCCCTTTGCTAACGCTCTCCATTGCTCTTTGTCTTGTTCATTTGGCAAATGTCCGGTTACGACAGCTAATGTCCCGCCAAAAGCACGATGTGTAACTGGAATGCCTGCATAGGCAGGTGCCGCAATACCAGAGGTGATACCAGGAATAACTTCAAAAGGAATATCTAACGATGCTAAATGAACGGCTTCTTCTCCACCGCGGCCAAAAACAAAAGGATCTCCGCCTTTTAACCGGGTTACCACTTTTCCTTCTAGTGCTTTTTCACTTAAAATGTGATTGATCTGTTCTTGGCGAAGCGTGTGGTTTTTCGGCAGTTTCCCGCAATATATCTTTTCTGCACCATGTTTTACTTCTTGTAATATTTCCTGGTTTACTAACCTGTCATACACCACAACATCAGAGATACGAAGAGTTTCAACAGCCCTTAACGTGAGGAGCTTAGGATCACCAGGCCCTGCTCCTGTTAAAAAAACGCATCCTTTTTTCATTTAACTTCCTCCCGGACGCCTTTCCATTCTGCAGCTTGCTCGACAAAACGGTTAGCAATAGAAGAATTAGATCCAAAGTGAACGTGGGTGTAACCGGCTGTAATGTTGTTTTTCACAAAACCTTCTTGACCGGATTTTCTAAGAGCTTTTACGTGATAAGCATCATTCCAATCGTCTTTCACGTCAGAAACGGAATAATGAAATTCATGGCCTTTTGCTGTGTCACCAGCTTTTAAAATAGTTGTATTTTCTAATGCAGTAATTTCACGATATCCTAAAGCGGCCAGCTTATTTTTCATTGTAACTACGGCTGGGATAAGACCGAGCATTTGGTAGCTGTTTCCGTCTGTTGTAATGATCTCTTCTGTTAAATACATGTAGCCGCCGCATTCAGCGTATACAGGCAGTCCACTTTTTATAGAGTTTCGGATGGAATGTTTCACGTCTTCTTGTTCTGCCAGTTGTTTTGCGAATTCTTCAGGAAAGCCGCCGCCAATATACAGCGCATGACTGTTTTCAGGCAAAAGTTCTCCGGCTAGCGGGCTGAAATACAATAAATTTGCCCCGTTTTCTTCTAATAGCTCAAGGTTTTCCGGGTAATAAAAGTTAAACGCTGCATCATAAGCAATCGCAATGTTTACCTTTTTGTCTGCTTGCTCTTGTTTTATAGGCTTTACCGTCCATTCAGGGGCCTGTCCTGCTATTTCCTGTATTTTTTTAAGATCAACCTGGGCTTTCATTGTTTCTCCCAGTTGTTCAAAAAAATCATCCAATTCTCCGCGTTCAATTGCTGGAATAAGTCCTAGATGACGCTCAGGAATGGCCGGCACATCTCCTTTTTTTAAATAGCCCACTACCGGAATACCGCATTCTTTTTCAATGGCTTTTTGACACAGTTTAGCATGTCCTTCACTTCCTGCTTGATTGACAATCACACCGCCAATATTAACTTCCGGAGATAACAGTTGGAATCCCTTCACAATTGCAGCAGCACTACGCGCCATTGCTCCTATATTTATAACGAGAATAATAGGTGCTTTTAGCATTTTACTGATTTCAGCCGTGCTTCCAACATCGGATTCTGGACTTTTGCCGTCATACATTCCCATAACCCCTTCAATGACAGAAATATCTGCTTCTTGGCTGCCCTGTTGGAACACGCTTTTCATCAGTTCTTCTTCTAACATCCAGCTGTCCAGGTTTCTAGAAGGTCTTTTTGTAACAGCTGTGTGATAGCTTGGATCAATATAATCGGGACCGCATTTAAACCCCTGAACGTGTAATCCTTGTTTTTTTAATGCAGCCATTAAACCGATGGAAACCGTCGTTTTACCCGCGCCGCTTCCTGTGCCAGCAATCACAATTCTTGGATTCATGTTAATTTACCTCCTTTTTATTCAAATTCCTCTTGAACAGCCACAGAAATCGTTACATTTCCTGACTTTTCTTTTTCTAGCAGCAATGTTTCATTACCGGAAGAAAGCACAGCTGCTGGTTCACTCACACCGTAAGCTCCTGTATACTTATACACGACCTCTGAAGGATTTTGGATGGGGGCACGGTTTAATTTTTCCGGTGAGTAATAATCAAAAGGCCAATTGTTCTTTTCACACACATGCAAAAGTCCTTCTTCATCTTTTTTTAGATCAATGGTAACCACTTTTTTTATAGAAGATTTACTTAGCTGCAATTTTTGAAATGTGCTGGTAATCACTTCTTCAATTTCAGCTGCTTTTGTCCCTCGGTTACAGCCGATCCCTACATGAATCACTTTAGGACGGTAAGTAACATGAGTATCGGGCAGTTTGGCTTGTTCTTCTTCAGAAAGCTCCCTATGTGTGATTAAAAGGGCCGCATTAGCGGTTTCATTTTCCGCTTCATTAATGGAAGATACTACTTTCATATGGGTCGGAAGTGGTTTAGAGGAAGGCTGCCAATTTTTTTCACCTGCCTCCTGAATAATGAGAAGCGGTTCTTCATTAACAACAGCTGCACTGGCGGGAGTGACATGGGTAAAATCCTCAATGGTCCAGCCAAAAGTTTGTCCGAAGATATCGACTGGAATGGTTCCCTGTACGTCTGAGGCCGTTGTAATGACAGGCTCAGCATGAAGCTGAGAAGCTAATTGTCTTGTTAAACTATTAGCTCCCCCTAAATGCCCGGAAAGGACACTAATGACAAACTCTCCCTTATCATCAATGACAACAACTGCCGGATCAATTTTCTTGTCTTTTAAAAGAGGGCTGATCATTCTTACAACCGCACCTAGAGAAATAATCATGACAATTCCGTCATATTTTTCAAACCAAGCCGGCAGCTGTTTGCGGACAGATCCTTCAAAAAGAGTGAAACCTTTTTCTTTTTCGTCTCCTTTTTCAAACTTGCTCATATAAAACACATCTACTTGAGGGGACCCTTTATGAATGTGACGAGCTAATTCGGTACCATGTTTAGTGATAGCAGCAACCGCTATTTTATTCATGGGCGCTTACACCCTTTCGGTAGCCATGTGTAAATGTTTTATCATACAATTTGGATTCATAAGTCCCGCTTTGAATGAGTTCTTTATCTGCCGCTTTACTGATGATCACCATTGCTTGTTTTGTAATTCCGTTTGCACGCATGTCTTCATGAAGATTTCCAAGCGTTGTACGGACTACTTTTTCATCGGGCCAGCTTGCTTTGTATACAACAACCGCAGCATCTTCTTGTGTCCAGCCAGCTTCAAGAAACTCACGAACTACTTTTTTAATCAAAGTCGCACTTAGAAACAGAGCAATACTGCACTGGTGGCTGGCAAGATCAACCAGTTTTTCTTTATCCGGCATTGGGGTGCGCCCTTCTGCTCTTGTTAAAATGACGGTTTGTGTTAATTCAGGTACAGTCAGTTCCAGACCGGCGCTTGCTGCAGCGGCAAAAGCAGAGCTCACTCCGGGAACGATTTCTGCTTCTACACCTTCTTCGGTGAGCTTTTTCATTTGTTCTAATATAGCGCCATAAACGGTTGGATCCCCAGTGTGAACCCGAGCTGTTTTTTTGCCATCCTTTGCAGCTTCTACCATCACTTGTACAATTTCTTCCAAATCCATTCCTGCACTTTTTTGTACAACAGCTTCTGGTTTAATGTTTTTGAAAAGGTCAGGATTAACAAGAGAATCCGTATAAAGAATAAGGTCTGCTTCTTCAATGAGACGTTTTCCTTTTACGGTAACAAGTTCAGGATCCCCTGGTCCTGCCCCGATAATATAAACCATTGGTTCAGTCATGTCAGCACCTCTTTCTTCTCTTTTCGCACCATCATTAATGTTAAATATTCAAGTTCTGCTGTTTTAAGTTCGGCCACGTTTTTCCAAATCCATTCTTCTTTGGACGTCACTTTTGTGGCTACCGCTGCTGAATCTGCCAGTCCTAATTCTTCAAGTAAGCTGATCATCATCGGCAGTACTTTCGCCACTTTGATAAATACAATCCCGTCATGCTGCAACAGTGCTTGCTTCATTTTATCGCGGTCTTCTGTTGCGGGCACAATTGCAGTCCATTCATCACCATCTGCAAGCGGAACCATAATATTGGAAGAAATCGCAGTTATAGAAGAGATCCCTGGGATGGAAGTAATTTCAACTTCGGGGTAATGTTTTTTTACGGTTTTCCATAAATGAATAAACGTACTGTAAAGCATTGGGTCTCCTTCTGTGACAAATGCCACATTTTTGCCCATTTTCACTTGTTCAAATAAAGTTACAGCGATTTGGTTCCACTCTCTTTCTAGTATTTCTTTATCTTTTGTCATCGGAAAGACGAGACCAATTTTTTCTTTAATCATGTGTTCATAAGGTTCAATTATTTGATAAGCATAACTTTTTGCGCCTTTTCGTTTTCGCGGGTACGCTACGACATCCGCTTCTTTTAAAGCACGATACGCTTTAATCGTCAAAAGTTCCGGGTCCCCCGGTCCAACTCCTGTACCAATAATTTTTCCGTAACGGCTCATTCTGTCATCTCCTTTGGTTTCGCTGTAATAATATAAACTGGGTTCAATCCTTCAAAACGTGTCATATGTAAAATAGGTTTACTGCGTGCAAGATGAGCCATGGTTATATCCACGTCACAGCCAAGTTGTTTAAAAATGTCCTGGGCTTCATGCAGTGTCTCAATCGTAGCTGCGTTCAAAACGATTCTGCCATGCGGCTGCATTTTTTCCACACATAATGTCAGCAATTTATTGATGTTTCCGCCCGTACCTCCTAAAAACACGGCATCAGGAGCAGGCCATTCTTCCATATTTTCAGGAGCTTTTCCGTGATGTAAGTGTATATCAGCACGCAGGACAGCAGCGTTTTCTTTCGCATACGCGAGGTCCGCTTCATTTTTTTCTATTGCGTAAACACTGCCCTCTGTACATATATGAGCGGCTTCAATAGCAACTGATCCTGTGCATGTCCCAATATCCCAGACTGTACTGTCTTTTTTTAAGTTTAAAGCAGAAAGACTTAACACCCGCACTTCTTTTTTTGTAATCAACCCTTTATCTGGCTTGCGCTGTTTGAACAAATCATCGGCAATACCAATAGATGGCTTTGGTTTAGGGTTTTCTGCTTTTAAAATAACAACATTTAACGGTTCTGCCTCATAGCCCGCTGCTTCTTCAAGCGAAAACCATTGTACTTTTTCGTTTTTACCACCAAGATGTTCAGCAATACAGATCTCGTATTCTTTCATCCCGTAATCCAGCAAGTATCGGGCCAGCACAGCTGGATTGTTTTTTTTATCAGTTAATAAACATACTTTCTTCTGTCCCGCAATTTTTTGGGCCAGACCCTTTAATGTTCTGCCATGAACACTAAGAAATTTTGCATCCTGCCAGCTTTCTTTTATTCTTGCAAAAGCAAGTTGAAGCGAGCTTAAAGCAGGATAAGTTGTGACATCAGGAAGTTTTTTAGAAAGGTAAGCACCTATTCCGTAAAAAAGCGGATCTCCAGAAGCGAGAACAACAGTATCTTTTGGATTGTTCTCCCAGCCGTCAATTTTCTGTTTTAAACCTCCCTCCAGCACGACTTTTTCACCTTTATATTCTGGAAAAAAAGAAAGCTGGCGATGTCCTCCTGCTAAACGCTCACTGTTATAGATCCACTCATGATAAAGCGGCAGAAGGCCTTCTTTTCCGTCTTCTCCAATACCAATTACCTTAATCGTCATGCCTGTTTCCCTTCTTTCTCTTCAAGCGGTCCTTCATAAACGACTCGAGCGAGCAGATCATTTTTCATCGTCATTAAAATAACCTCAACTTCTATTCCTCCGCCTGCATGCTCATAACCTGATTTAGCTGCACGTTCGCACAAAAGGGAAAAGAAGTCATCCAAACCTGCTTCTTTCATAACATTACCGGCTTCTGTTGCCGTATTGGCATTTTCTACTTCTTGCTGCAGCTTCTCATCAGCACCTGCTTGTGCAGCCAATTCTTTTAAAAATCCAAAATCGACCGGCGCACTTTTTGAATGTACCATCATAATTCCTTGCGCCACTTTTGAAAATTTCCCCATCATTCCAACAAGGGTTACCCTTTTTCTTCTTTTTGCTTTGCACTGTTTTAAGCTGAATCCAACAAAGTCTCCCATTTCTACAAACGCTTCTTCTCGCAGCTCTGGGAATAACGTAATCGCATATTTTTCACTTCGCCCGCCGGTTGAAAGTATTATATGTTCGCAGCTGCTTTCAGAAGCTACACTTATTGCTTGTGCAATGCTTGCTTTAAATGCAGCAGTAGAAAAAGGAACCACTGTGCCGCGTGTACCGAGAATAGAAATTCCTCCGATGATGCCCAGCCTTCCATTCATGGTTTGTTCTGCAATGGTTTCCCCTTCAGGGACAGAAATAATAATTTCAGCTCCTGCATGTTTTGTTTCGCCAAGAACTTCCTTCGCCATTTCTGTTATCATTTTTCGCGGCACCGGGTTTATTGCAGCTTCACCTACAGGAACGGGAAGGCCGGTTTTGGTCACACGTCCAACCCCTTTGCCCCCGTCTATGACTAACTCATCATTCCACTTTACTGACGCTATAATTTCAGCTTGGTGTGTAGCATCAGGATCATCACCTGCATCTTTAATAATGCTTGCTTGCGCCGATTCCGTATCGTATTCTATATCTTTCATATGAAAGGTCACACGCTCTCCGATTGGAAGCGTAATTTCTACTGTCATAATCTTTGTTTGAGAAGCCAAGCTTAGCATCGCTGCTTTTGCTGCAGCTGTCGCATTGGCTCCTGTCGTATACCCATATCGTAAATCTTTCGGGTCTTTTTTAGGTGCGGATTTTTTCTTCATGAGCCACCTGTTCTTCTGCGATACGGATAAGCGCATTTACAGCAGCAACGGTTACGGGACTGCCGCCTTTTCTTCCCAAATTTGTAATATGAGGAATGTCCAATTTAGCTAGCTCTTCTTTCGACTCTTGCGCGGAAACAAATCCCACCGGCATTCCAATCACCAGCCCGGGATTAGCTTCTCCACTTTTCACAAGACGAATAAGTTCCAAAAGAGCAGTTGGTGCATTCCCAATGGCAAATACGGCTCCATCCGCCTGTTTGATCGCTTTTCGGGTGGAGACAATCGCACGGGTCGTATTTAAACGCTTCGCTTCTTCAATCACATCTGGATCGGATATATAAACATTTACGTCTCCGCCGAATTTTTTGAGCTTCGGTTTGCTGATCCCCGCTTGTATCATTTGTACATCTGCTACTATTCCTTTGCCTGAGCGGATTGCAGCTACGCCTGCTCGTACAGCATCAGGGTGAAATTGTACACTTCTTCCTAATTCAAAATCAGCAGAAGCATGAATGATACGCTGAACAACAGGATATTGCTCTTTTGTAAAAGAGTGTTCTCCGATCTCTTCTGTAATCATTTCAAAGCTTTTTCCTTCAATTTCAGTTGGCTGCACTGTTAGTGGTTTAAATTCGGTTGAAAAATCCATTTACTGCTCCTCCTTTATTAGTAAACCTCGAAGATAATCGAGTACTTCCTCAGGGTAATCTGTCACTTTTTCATAATCTACATTAGGTCTTTTAATTAAAATCACTTCTAAATCAAGGTCAAGTGCTGCGGTTACTTTTTCATCAAATGATCCTTGTTTACCGCTTTCTTTTGTAACGACAACATCGACATCAAACTGCTTGTACAAAGCATGATTAAGTTCTTTTGAAAAAGGGCCTTGCATCGCCACAATATCTTTTTGAGCTATACCAAGCTCTTTGCATTTTTCCATGTTTTCTAAGCGCGGAAGCATACGGCAGATCATTCTTACATTTTCGTCTTTCACAAGTTTTTCAGCAAAAACGCTTAATGTTTTGCTTCCTGTTGTAAGAAAAACGGTGCCGCCTTTTTCAGCTGCTTTCTCGGCTGCTTCTTCATAAGAATTTACTTTGTTTACTTTTTTATCGTAGGTATGAATCGAACTTCGCTCATAGCGAATATATGGAATACCAGCTTCTTCGGCAGATTGTATCGCATGGCGGGAAGCGTCTTCTGCAAACGGATGAGAGGCATCGACTACCACTCTGGCCGTGTTTTCTTTTAACACTGACGTCATTTGATCTGCTGATAACCGTCCCGTTCTTGCCTTGATCCCGCTTGCTTCCAGTTTATCAGCAGCTTCTTCTGTTACAACCGACGCTAAAAGAGAGTGTCCATCTTGTTTTATCTTTTCAGCCAGTTCTTTTGCATCACTTGTGCCTGCGAGCATAAATATCATGGCTGTTCTCCTTTCACCGCTTGAACTGCATCTTCATTGTCCTCATTATGACTATGAGGATGATCATGATCGTGTTCATGATGATGGTGATGATCAATTCCCATATGTTCTATGGCAAACAGTCTGTATTGACACATGTCACAATTTAAGCTGGCATTTCCTTGAAGTGCTTCTTTCGCTCTTTCTTCCAAGATGATTTCAAGCCGAGGATGAAAGCCAATTGGTTTCGTCATAGAAAAATCCAAATCTGGATATTCGGTTTCAAAGGCAGATAGTTTCTCATCCATTCGATCTACTAAAATACCGCTGAAGAAAAAGTACGGAACCATGATTATTTTCTTCGCTCCAAGTCGTGAAAGCCGGTTCACCCCTTCTTCTACCGTTGGTTTAGTAACACCGATATAAGAGATTTCTGCTAACTGATGATTTAATTTTTCGGAAAGCAGCCGGGAGAGTTTAAACAATTCACTATTAGCATCTGCATCACTGCTGCCTCGGCCGACAAGGAGAACGGCGGTGTCCACATCTCCTTCTTCTGGCAGCCCGGTTTCATCTGTTAACTTTCCCTGTAAAATATTTACCATTTCTGGGTGAATTCCAATTGGCCGTCCGTAAGTAAAACGAACGTTTGGATATTTTTCTTTCGCTTCATCCATTGCATGAGGGATATGAATTTTGGAATGTCCTGCTGGGAAAAACATAATAGGTACCAATGCAACATTATCGGCTCCTCGTTTAACACACGCGTCAATGCCATCTGATATCGTTGGCGCCGCAAATTCTAAAAACCCCGTTTCAACAATTGGTACGTCTATGGTCTGTTTTACTTTCTCTACAAACGATAATATATTCTCGTTTCCTTCTCGTTTACGGCTTCCGTGGCCAATAAAAAGTACGGCTTTCATTAGCTTCCTCCCTCTATTCGCATGGATTGTCCACTTTGACAGGTTCCGGCATCTCTTGATATTGGAAACCTTGGATATTTTGTATGCGTTTAAAAAATTTGTGAAACCTTTCGTTTGGCAGCCCTTTTTCTCTATATTCTTCAATGACGTTTACCATCGTCTCCACTAGCTTATCTGGGGAAAGACCTTCCGCTACGGGCTGGCCGGTGTGAGCATTTCGTCCGGTTGTTTTGGCGCCTAGAAATAAGTCAAACGCCCCTCTTCGGTAAATGATCCCAATATCATCAGTGACCGCTCCATAACAAGCCATTCCGCAGCCGTTAAACCCTATATTCATTACTTTAGGAACTTTCAAACCGCCCAGTTTATCTTGTAATTCTTCTGCATATGGGATACCGTCTTTCTTTTCTCCGTCACAAAAGTCACATGCTTTCACATGTATGACATCTCCAACAGGGGAAATCAGCCACCCGTCCTGTTCAAGCTTTCTTGTAATCGTCTGCGGCTCATCCGTTTCTAGAGACACCTGCAAATAGTGACTGGTTGTATAGGAAACTTCCCCCTTCTCACCAATTACCTCTGCTAAAAATGCGAGCTGCTTTGCATTCACTTTTTTATTCCAAACACCTGGAGATACAGCAAATTCAAAAACAGCCGTTTGTTTAAAAATTGGACTTTCATTTGCCGGTTTTTCAGGAGCTTCCCCTGTTACAGCGAAAAGGGCTTCCTCAGCTAGTTCAACTGAATTCATGGGTGATGGTTTTGGGTTTACAGATGAATCCACTTTCTCGTCTTTTCCGCCATGCATTGCCCAAGGTTCAGCTTCACGTTTCAGTCGCTGTGCTGGCTTTAAAGGCTGTTTTTCTTCTCCTAACGTATATTTTCGTTGATATCCTCGCGGAGTGATCATTTTTCCATCATAGTAAAACGTAGAATTATTTCCGATAATGACCGTTGTCAGCATTCCAATTTCATACTCAAGCATATGTTCAAGGTCCGTCATAACAATATGCTGTCTTTCTCGAAAAGCACTTTTCACAAGACCTACTGGTGTTTTCGGGTCACGGTGTTCTAATAGTATCCGCTGCGTTTCCTCTATTTGGCGCGTTCGTTTACCGCTTTTCGGGTTATAAAGAGCGATAATAAAATCTGCTTTTGCTGCTGCTTCCACTCTTGTCATAATGAGTTCCCAAGGAGTTAGATGGTCGCTGAGGCTGATAGTACAAGCATCATGCATCACCGGAGCACCTAGAAGGGAAGCACAAGAATTAATTGCTGAAACGCCAGGAATAATTTCGACACTAATTCCTTCATCTTCTTTCCAGCCTTTTTCGATTAACACTTCGTAAACAAGACCAGCCATCCCGTATAAACCAGCATCTCCACTCGATATAACCGAGACTTTTTTTCCGTTTTCGGCTTGCTTGACAGCTTCTTGGGCTCTGCTTACTTCTTCTGTCATCCCTGTACGCACTAGCTCTTTCCCTTGTATTAAATGGCTGACGAGATCCATATACGTTTTGTAGCCAATGACACTATCAGAGTCTACAATTGCTTCTTTTGCCCGGTGTGTCATATGGGCTTCATCACCTGGACCAAAGCCAACTACAAATATCTTTCCGGCTGTCATACGTATCATCCTTTCATGGGTACTTTAGGAAAGTTTACTTTGTTAAAGGATCAAAGTATAAGAAAAACTAGGACTTCCACCATAAGGACTCGGCGGCAAGTCAAGTTTATCTAATAGAATTAGTAAAAGTTTATGAAAAATAAAAAAGCATCTTCAACACTTCATGGAGAATGTTAAAGATGCTTAGTATTCACGAGATTAATAGGTTGCGCCTGCTGTCAAACAGAGCAGTGAAACCCACGCACTTTAACACCTCCCTATGACCCGTAGGTTAAACGATGTTGTTGAAAAAGGTAGGTCTCCTGGCTCCTGGTTTTCATCAACTTATCCTTCCCTCCGGTTTATGAAGCCGAAAGTGGTTTAGCAAGCAGACACCCAGTTACAGTGGCGGGACCGCGCCGGTTTTTCACCGGACTTCCCTATTAAGAAAACAGTTTCATAGACTGTTTTCACCTTTTCCCAATATGTAGTTTTTTATGATTATGAATATTAGTCTATACAAAACAGACTAGAATAAATTTCTATTACTGTCAATCCTATTTTGCGCTTTGTTTATTTCTGCCGACTCTAAAATGGTATTTATCAGAAAAGCGTAAGCGCCCTGGTCAGCCGCGACAGGTTCTGGAGCTTTCGAGCAGGGTCGCCTGCGGCCCGGAGTCGAAAGGGAAGAAACCCCGAGCGGCTGGGCGGTAAAGCTAGACATCAAAAACGCCAAATATTTATCACTTCTTACCTTATAAAATAAAACCACCAAATAAAGCTTTGGTGGTTTGTATCCGAGTAGATGTTCACATATATATGCTTGTATATGCTTGATTTGGTGTATTATTTTTGTACGTTAGCTGCTTGTGGTCCGCGCTGACCGTCCACAATGTCAAAAGAAACGCTTTGTCCTTCTTCTAAAGTTTTAAACCCTTCGTCTTGAATAGCAGAGAAGTGTACGAATACATCGTCAGCACCTTCACGTTCAATAAATCCAAATCCTTTTTCTGCGTTAAACCATTTTACTGTACCTTGTTCCATGTTCCATTTCCTCCTTGTGTGTTTTAAAACACACAACATTTATTCTTAAATCTTGTTCTACTCTGCGGTAAGACGAAATAGGTTATCCCTTTTTCTAACTTTAAGAAGCATGAACAAACTTAAGTAAATTCACTTTACCATGTTTTTCAAATGAATGCAAGAACGCTCATTAAAAAACTTGTTGTAATGAATATCCAATATTACTTTTCATTTTTAAAATAAACATTAGTCATAAAGTAGTTCATTAACATACTTAACGATAATTTTACGTATTTATAAAAGCTAATGTAGAAACGAGTTCGTGGATTTCATCCTTGCTTGCCCATAGAATAAAGTAATTGTATTGCTCCCCTTGTATATAAACCGGAGAAGGATATCTTACAATGAAAGCAGCTTGCTCTTCTAGTTCAAGAGGTTGATCACTAGATGGAAAAATGAAACAAGCTTCTTGAGAATGTTTCTCTGTTTTTATGATCTGAGGTCGCGAGCCGTAGGGCATTAAGGAATGAAAAGCCTCATTTCTGCAAACTTCTTTTATATCTGGGCCGGCAGAAATAGCAGCAATCTGGAAAAAACCATCTTCTCCCTCATAGCGTTCTGGAGTCACTTTATGCCAATTTAATGGGTATTCAAAGCTTACATTATAAGTTTCATTATAATATGTTTTTCTTGGCAGACTAATAGGTTGTGGAGACCATTGAAAAGAAGTAATTCTTATACCAGCTGTTAGGGCAATAGGTACTGGATGAGAAAGATCTAGATACCACATTTCTCCGGCAAATAATTGTTCGGCTTTACAACCAGAAAGATAAGCAATTTTTTTGCTGTCATAAGACCAGGTCACCGGCGTTGCAAAACAATCAGAAATTGCCCATGTACGATCATTCTCCCCTCTTTTCCCTGCAGTTCGGATAAGTGAAAAATTTCCCTTTTCAGAAAAAGCAGTAGCACTATACCCTATTCTAGCAGCATCTGGTGACCATTCAGGGTAATAATTTTTAGCTAATGGACCGCCTCTAACTTCAAATAATTCACCAGACGTCAAGTCTATACTATAAATAATAGAGATACTAACTCCAGGGGAAGTATACAAAGCAAAACGCCCATCAGGGGACAAGCGAACATTATGAAGCGGAAAATCTTGATTTTGCGTAATTTGTTGTTTACTCGTGCCATCTGTTTTCATGCGAAATAACTGGCTGATACCTGACTCATCAGGGGCTTGAAAAAGGATCTCCTCCCCGCTTGGAAACCACTGTACATCACTTGCACCAGGCTCTGGTATGCTTTGAGCCTGATGAGAAATCACATTATATAATACAATGTAATCATGTTTTGTATAAGCAAGCATTTGGCTGTTTGGAGACCAATGTAAAGTAAAAAGGGTTTCTACTTCAAATTGATCGATCAAGGCCGCCTTACCACTTTCTAGATAAAGTACATAAATGAATCGGTTTTCACCTGTAAAAGCAATGCGAGTACTGTCAGGCGCCCAAATAGGTTCACTAAAAGAAGCTCCTAATCTTCTCGTTAGTTGAACGTGCTTACCATTAGATAACGAGTAAAGCCAGATATCGAAAATACCACTTTTATCAGATGTATAAGCTATTAATCCATCAGTTCCGGGTGGAGCAAAAGGAATCATTATTCTCATCCCAGGTATAATTTCAACAGATGGCAGCTGGTTGACCTGTCTAATTAATTCAGGTCTGCTATGCCCTGCTGTTACTACATTAAACCTTCTAGCTATCTGAAAAAGGGTATCTCCTGGCTGTACTGTATAATAAGGTACCCCAGCCGGGATAGAAAGCAATTGGCCAGGATAAATGAAATAAGGTGCCTGCAAACTATTAGCTTTTATAATGACAGACATAGGTACACCATAAAATTGAGATATTTGATATATAGTTTCACCAGTATCCACCCTGTAAGAGGTAACCCCTGGCGGAATAGATAGCTGCTGCCCTGGAAATAACATATCAGGAATGGTTACATTATTTGCAGCTATAACTGTTTCAATAGGAAGTGCCCACCTTCTGGCTATGTTATACAAAGTATCTCCTGGACGGACCGTGTAAAAATGCTGTAATGGTAGTTCTTGCAAAAAATCCCCCCCTGCCTATACGTATTCACATAGGCAAGAGGAGATTCGAACAATATTACGTTGAGTGATTATCTATAATGTTTATATAAGAAACTGCCTCATTGGCTTTCTTTCTCGCAGCCTCGACTGTATCTGCCGAGCTAAGTACGACTCCCATCCTTCTTCCTGGTTTAGCAGTCGGCTTTCCAAACAGCCTTACTTGTGTCCGCGGTACATGTAAAGCCTTTTCCATTCCACTTATTTGATAAGCATTGCTTTCATTTTTAGCTTTTATTGTCCGGGTGGCCCCGCTGTTCACAAGATGAACATCATCAATTGGAAAACCTAACAACGCTCGTACATGAAGAGCAAATTCAGACAAATCCTGGGTTGTCATCGTCACCATGCCAGTATCATGGGGGCGAGGAGAAACTTCATTGAAAAATATTCGTTCAGGGGTGATAAATAATTCAACCCCAAAAATGCCATAACCACCTAATGAATCTGTAATTTTTTTTGCAATTTCTTCTGCTTCTTTTAATTGTTCCTCAGCAATGTCAGCTGGCTGCCACGACTCAACATAATCCCCATCCTTTTGAACATGGCCAATCGGTGCACAGAAGGCAGTCCCACTCACAGAGCGAACGGTTAGCAAAGTAATTTCGGCCTCAAACGGAATAAGCTCTTCAACGATCACTCGAGAATTTTTACCTCTTCCGCTTTCAATAGCCTCATTCCATGCACTTTCAAATTCCATGGTAGATCGGCAAATACTCTGGCCTTTACCTGACGAACTCATTACCGGTTTGATAACACATGGCGTGCCTATATTTTCAACTGCCACTTTTAATTCCTCTATATTATTTGCAAAAGTATATTTTGCTGTAGGTAAATTCAGTTCTTTACAAGCTAGCTCCCTTATTCCTTCTCGGTCCATGGTTAATTTCGTTGCAAAAGCAGCCGGAATAACAGTATAGCCTTTTTCTTCATATTCTTTTAATGTTGCTGTATCTATCGCTTCGATTTCAGGCACGATATAACTTGGCTTTTCTTTTTCAATAACACCTTGGAGTTCTTTTTTAGATAACATATTAATCGTATAAAATTTATGGGCCACTTGCATACCAGGAGCATCTTCGTATTGATCAACAGCAATTGTTTCTACGCCTAAACGCTGGGCTTCTATAATAACTTCTTTTCCAAGTTCCCCTGCTCCAAGAATCATTATTTTTTTTGCATCTTCTTTTAATGGTGCTCCAAACATCTCTCTCACTCCTCTATGATTATAATACGAATGTTTTTATTAATATAAATATTTTTATTCGCTTTTAAATGTATCACACCTTTATTTTAACTTCAAAACCCTCTGAATTTATTTGAAAAATCCGTACAATATATAGGTCATTATTTATTTTTCATCTTTTTCTGCAACCGGTTTATATTTTTGCTGAGAAAAATCCACTCCCAACATTCTGTTATACTTTATTTTTTATTCTGTTATACTTTATTTGTTTTATTTCAAAATAGTTCTATTTATTATTCTAGTTTAGGATTACTATTGAAAATCTCTTCTACACAATCCTTTTTTAAACCATTACCTTCAAAAATATTTTTATGGAATATATCACCAAATATATCAGGTTAAAGTTATTTTTTTCCTTTTTTTAAGATCTTTTTACATTATTAAACCTTAAATATTAAGTCTTATTAACCATTACTTTAGTACCTTATTTTAAGTTTTTTGAAAAAATTGATTTTACTGAACTTTATTGTAACGCTTTCATTCCCTTTGTTGACGAGAGTTAGATCACATAAGCAGGAAAATTAACTTTTTCGGCAACTTTTGTTAAGGTATATAACAAGCTCCAAAACTGATACAGAAAAAATTCATAACTAGTACAGCAAAACACATTTTATAGCGGAGGTCTTTATGTTAATGAATAGTGTAAAAACAGAACAAAAAAATATTCTTTTAAATGGTGAATGGAAAGAAAGCGAAAATGGAAACCGTATCACCTTATATTCCCCAGCAATGGGCGAAGAAATCGGAAGTGTTCCAGCGCTTTCAGAAAAGGAAGTAGATGAAGCAGTAAAAACTGCAAATGCAGCGCAAAAAGATTGGAAAAACACCCCACTTCATGAGAGAAAACAATTACTATACCGCTGGGCTGATAATCTCGTAGAAAACAAAGAGAAAATCGGCTCTATGATTATGCATGAAGTGGCTAAGAAAAAATCATCTGCCATTGATGAAGTGGTGCGTACAGCAGACTTAATCCGTCACACGGCCGAAGAAGCGTGCCGCATCACCGGAGATCTTCTTACTGGAGACAGCTATAATGGCGGTTCACCTAAGAAAATTGCACAGGTCAATCGCGTTCCCTTAGGTGTGGTTCTTGCTATTGCCCCATTTAATTATCCGGTCAATCTTTCAGCATCTAAAATAGCTCCTGCTCTTATGATGGGCAACGGTATAGTCTTTAAACCAGCAACACAAGGCTCTTTAAGTGGAATTATGATGATTGAAGAACTCGACAAAGCAGGTTTGCCTGAAGGGCTTGTAAATATTGCCACAGGCCGTGGATCTGAAATCGGCGATGCGCTTGTTACCAACCCTGGAATTAATCAAATTTCCTTTACAGGCGGTTCTGAAACAGGCATGAATATGGCGAAAAAAGCAAGCATGGTTCCAATGGTGCTAGAACTTGGCGGTAAAGATCCTGCTATTGTTCTTGAGGATGCAGACCTGGATAAGGCAGCAAAAGAAATTGCAGCAGGTGCATTTTCTTATTCTGGACAACGCTGCACTGCAATCAAAAGAGTGCTCGTAAAAGAAGACACCGCGGATGAGCTCGTTGCGAAGATTAAAGAAAAGGCAGAAGAACTGAAAGTCGGACAGCCAGAAGAAAATGCAGATATTACTCCTCTTATTAATAAAAAAAGTGCAGACTATGTACAAGGGCTGATTGATGATGCGATAGACAAAGGTGCGGAAGTTATTACTGGGGATGATAGAAACGGCAGTCTATTGGCCCCTACTTTGTTAGATAAAGTAACAACTGAATCACGCGTTGCTTGGGAAGAACCTTTTGGACCAGTCTTGCCAATCATTCGAGTTAAATCAGAAGAAGAAGCTGTCCAAATTGCGAACGAATCAGAATACGGTTTGCAAGCAAGCGTATTTACACAAGATATAGACGCCGCCAACCGTATAGCTGATCAATTAGAAGTAGGGAGCGTTCAGCTGAACGGCAAAACTTCCCGTGGTCCAGACCATTTCCCTTTCTTAGGGGTGAAACAATCTGGACAAGGAGTTCAGGGTGTGCGCTATAGTCTCCTTTCTTTAAGCCGAGAAAAAGTTAAAGTTTTTAACGGATAACTGCCAAACTCATAAGGTATTAATGAAGCCCCCGTTCTGTAAGAAGGTCGGGGGCTCATTTTTCTTTTATTGTTCAATAACGCGAACGGCTCCTGTATAGTATTTTTTCCAGTAATCTGTGAATGCCGTGTAATCTACACCTTTACTTCGCGTAGCGTGGAGAAGTGTTTCTTCATTTATAAAAACAGCTACATGGTTAATACCTTCATCTTCGTTTGTGTCAAAAAACACTAAATCACCTGTTTGAAGCTCTTCTTGTTCTATTTTTTCACCTGCCTGAAATTGACTTCTGGACGTTCTCGGCAAGGTTATCCCTATCTCCCCATAAATCTTTTTCGTAAATGAAGAACAATCAAAAAACTCTGTGCTAGACGGGTCTGCACCAAAAAGGTATTCTGCGCCTTGATACGATTCACCGTGACGAATCAATTCTTTTATTTTCTCTTCGTTACCTTCTGCATAAATGAACGTATCTTTTGACATTTTACTTTGTGGATTTGCAAGAAGTTTTTTATACGTTCGGTCGAGTACTGTTGCCATCTGAGCTCTTGTAATAGAAACAGAAGGCTGGAACTCTCCGTTACTGGAACCCGAAAAAATGCCATATTTCTCTGCTGCAACAGCATATCCAGCAGCATCTTTCGGAATTTCTTCCTTGTCCTTAAATGTGACATCAGCTGACATTAGTTCCTGTGCTTCCTCTTCATATCCTAGCGCTCTAATCAAAACACTAGCTACCCAAAGCCGCTCAGCTGGTTTATTTGGATCTAAACGTTCACCATTTTCATAAAGAAGCCCTTCTTCTATGGCTACAAGCACATAACCTTTAGCCCATTGGTTGCGCTCTTTGCCAAAATAGTTTTCTGCATCTTTAAAATCAACCGGAGTACTGAAATCTTTTGCATTTGCTTCCTCTTCAAGTCCTAGCAGTCTTACAGCAGTTATAATAGTCTGCATACGCGTAATTGAATTACTCGGGCGAAACGTTCCGTCTGCATATCCTTGAAAAATGTCCAATGTCCGCATACGATCAATTTCGTTATAAGCCCAATATGCAGAACTAATATCAGTAAACACCGATTCTTCTCCTTGAGTGGCAGACAAATGGCTATCTGCATTTACAGCAACCGGAGTGCTCCACAATAGAGCAGCTGCCATAATTAATATATGTCTCTTCATTTTCTTCTCCTGTCTGAAAGAATGGCTTTCAAAACGAAGCCATCTAATCTATTAATCTAGTTGTGAGCTAAATTTATTATAGAAGGTTTTTAGAAAAATTCAACGTATTTTATAGAAAAATTTTCAAAAACTTAGAGATAATAGCAAAACGAGCATAGGATATTTCCCTGCTCGTTTTTTTAAACCATTATTGTTTTTTTACATTATAAAAGTTTGCAAGCGCCAAGCATTCAGGTGAAGATGATTTTCCTAGTTGCACTTATACTGATTTCCTCAACATTTTGACGACGTCGAGATTAATCCATGCTAGAATTTTATTCTTTCCTATCATTGTTAGAAAAACTCCCTCTGTGTGAATGAGTTTTCTTTCAAATACTCGATTATTCGCAGGATTTCTAACTATCTTGAACTAATGAAAATAAACAGGAATTAATTGGTAACCCATTTAAGCAAAAAAAGGGATGGTGCTCGGCTTGCCCTTTTCTCCATGATACTCTATCGAAGAAAGCTTCACATGTTTCTTAAAAAAGGCAGCCATTTCCGCTTTATTGAGATTCTCTGCCCATGGCACCACTCCTAGCACAGGCACTTGAGCAAATTTTTCAATCAGTTTGGGGTTAGTTTTTGAAGCAAGATCATCCCCTTGTTCTTTGAACCCATTAATAACAACACCAGCGACCTCTAAACCTTTACAGCGGGCATGTTCTACAGTTAAAATGGTGTGATTGACTGTACCTAAACCAGCTCTGGCTACTACTAAAATAGGAAAACCTATTTCTTTTGCAACATCGCTTACTAAATATTCTTCCCCATAAGGCACAGTGATGCCGCCAGCTCCTTCTACAATAAAGAATGAATGATCTGCTTGAATATTTCTCCATTTTTTTATTATATCTTCTAACTTCACAAAAACACCGGCCCGTTTCGCTGCAAGGTAAGGAGCTAGAGCCTCTTCGAAAACAAAAGGAGTGATGTCTTGTAAGGCATTTTCATCTCCAGCCATTTGTTTTAATAGAAAGCTATCGCTGTTAGGATTCTCTCTTTTTATACCGCTTAACATTGGTTTAAAGACGCCAACGTCTGTTCCTTGCTGCCGCAGAGCAGCTGCAACCCCTGAAGCTACAAATGTTTTACCTACGTCAGTGTCCGTTCCTGTTACGAAAATACCATTTTTTGTCATTTATATTACCCCCATGTTTTTGCCAGTTGTATAAAAAGCCTGGCAAACTTGTTGAATGTCATTGTCGGTGTGAGAAGCCATTACCGTTAACCTAATTCTGCTTTTTCCTTCTGGCACAGTAGGAGGCCTGATCGCTGGGGCAAAAACTCCTTCTCTTTCAAGCTGCTTAGAAAATGCAACTGTCTTTTGTGCTTCTCCAATCAACACAGGTATGATAGGAGTCGGGGTTGGCATTGTAACAAAACCTATTTCAGCAAGCTGTTTTTGGAGCTTTTTTATGTTAGTCCTTAGAGAATAGAGTAACGATTTTTCCTGTTCAATAATGTCGATTGATTTTATGGCGGCTGCAACCATTCCCGGCGGCAGAGCTGTTTGAAAAATAAAAGAACGTGCTTTGTTGCGCAATAGCTCTATGATAGGAAAAGAACCTGCAGCAAATCCACCCTCTGTACCAATAGTTTTACTAAGCGTTCCAATAGTAATATCAACATCAACATGAAAATGTTCTGTGCTTCCTCTTCCATTTTCTCCTAAGACTCCAGTAGCGTGCGCATCATCGACAATGATAAAGGCGTTATATTCGTCCGCTAATTCTTTTATTTCAGGTAAGGGCGCAAGATTGCCATCCATGCTGAACACACTGTCTGTCACAATAAACTTATTTTGATTATTGCGCGCCAGCTGCAGCTTTTTTTTCAAATCATTCATGTCCACATGCCGGTAAACCATTGTTTTCGCTTTACTTAGACGGCAGCCGTCAATCAAACTAGCATGATTTAATTCATCACTTAAAATAATATCGCCGTCCTGTGCTAAAGCAGAGATAACGCCAACATTAGCAAGATATCCGCTTGAAAATACAATAGCAGCCTCTTCTTTTTTAAAAGCAGCTATCCGCTTTTCTAACTTTTCATGCCACGTAGAATTACCAGTAGTTAGTCTTGAGCCCGTACTTCCTACTCCAAACTGCTGCATCACCTTGGATGCTTCCATTATAAGCCTTTGATCTGCTGCTAATCCTAAATAGTTATTAGATGACACCATAAGCATTTCTTTGCCTTCAATTTCAACTGTTGAAGCAGGACCACTTTCACTCGTTCGTAAATGACGATATAGTCCGCTTTTTTTAAGATCGTTTATTTGTTGATCGGCCCACCTATACGCCGGTTTGATCAAGACGCTGCACCTCCTCTTTTGTCACCGTCTCAATCGCTTCTTTCATAATAGCTGTCATTTTATTAAGTTCGGATTTCGTACTGACTAATGGCGGCATAAAAACAGCTACATCTCCCATTGGTCGTGTTAATAAGCCCAGTTCTCTCATTTTTAACGATGTTTTATAGCCAGTTCTGCTTTCAAAAGGAAAAGATTCTTTCGTAGTCTTATCCAGAACCAGTTCAATTCCGCACATAAAGCCAAGCTGCCGAACATCCCCTACATGGTCGAGTTCTTTTATATTTTCAAGTAATTCTCTCAAAAAGTCTGTTTTATCAGCTACTTGTTCAACTATCCAATCTTTTTCAAATAATCGGAGGTTTTCTAATGCCACAGCACAGCCAAGCTGATTTCCAGTATAAGAATGGCCATGGAAAAATGTTTTTAAATTTTCATAATCATCATAGAAAGCTTTGTAAATTTTTTCGGTCGTAAAGGTTACTGCAATTGGTAAATATCCTCCGGTAAGTCCTTTGCCTGCTGCCATTAAATCCGGTTCCACTGCTTCATGTTCACAAGCAAACATTTTTCCTGTCCGGCCGAAGCCCGTTGCCACTTCATCAACAATCATCAATACATCATATTTACTGCAAAGCTTACGAACACCAGATAAAAACCCTTCAGGCATAACAATCATTCCGCCCGCTCCTTGTACCATTGCTTCAACAGTTAACCCTGCAATACTTTCATGGTTTTCCGCTAAAAGTTTTTCCAAATTTTCTAAACATTCTTCCGAACACTGAACAGGATCTTCACTCGGATGGCGGTACACATTTGGGACGGGCGTATGATAATTTTCAAACATTAGAGGACCGTAAATATTGTGAAATATATCAATCGATCCTACACTAACTGCCCCAATTGTATCTCCGTGATAGCCATTTTTTACTGAAATAAATTTTTGTTTTTTTGTTTGGCCAAGGTTCTGCCAATATTGAAATGCCATTTTCACAGCAATTTCTACTGCTTCTGCGCCACTGTCTGAATAGAACACTCTCGATAAAGCAGGAGGAGCGATTTCAACTAGCTTTTCAGCAAGCTCTGTCGCAGGAACATTGGTCATACCAAGTAACGTGGAGTGGGCGATTTTATCTAATTGAGAAATAATCGCCTGATCTAATTCTTTTTTTCGATGGCCATGGACGTTTAACCACACAGAAGAAAAGGCATCATAATATTCTTTTCCGCTCGTATCCTTCACTTTAATACCATCGCCACTTTCAATAATTAGTGGATTTTCATCATAGTCTTTCATTTGTGTAAATGGAAGCCATAAATGCTGCTTGCTTTTTTCTATTAAATTCATTTTATTCTCCTCCGTTTCTTATCATAAAAGGTTTTTTTTCTAAATAGTAAACATAGGCATCGACGTCTTGAACATGGTCTATAAATAACAGCCGCCCGCCTCTTTCATCCCCTTTTTCTTTCATTTTAGTGATTCGTTCATATCCTCTTTTTGGACTAGCTATATAACCCGTTATGTAATTTGGATCATCGCTCCAGCAAAGTTCGGCAATGGTTGCAGAATGTCTGCATACTTTTGCAGCTAAAGTTAATGCTTCTTTCAGGCGAAAGTTTTCATGTATTTTATGGAATTCACACCAATTTTTAAAATCATTTTGTCTCCAATCAAGCTGAGACACACGTACTCCTTGATCATCCCGATTATCAATACGTTTTCCCGTTTTAGCATCAATAAGAATAGCTCCGCGAACATGAAAGTTACTAGCAAGAATGTTAAACGCTTTGTTTATCACTGCATTGGTCAATCCGCATTGTTGTAAAAGATATTTTGCAGTACTTCTGCCATCTTTAGCATCTTTTACTTTATATGTGGAGACAAGCAGAGGTTCACTGCAGCAGACTGGCTCCTTCACATCTTCGATCACAAGATTAAAAAAATCTGGCTTTCCCCGCTGATGTAAAAATGCTTTTTTAAGTAAATAATCAGCTTTTTCTTGTAATTCTGTTTCAGACGCCAGACTCTCTCCACCGGAAATATGTTTTCCCCCTTTCTCATGAGCACCTCCAACCGCTGCTCTCATTCGAACGCTGTAGAGTTTCTCCATTGTTAGCAACAACAACCTTTCCAGAAATTAATTTCTTTTGTTAACAAATTATATTTTATAGTTAACAATTTAGTTAGTCAAATGATTTTTATTTTTTGAGTTTAATACGGTGCGTGAAATTTTATAATTACTTGGCTTGTCGCCAAGTCCTTAATGGCGAAAGCCTTATTTTTTCGATACTTTAACCCTTTAATAATGTTAAACTTTCTTAAAATACAAAAAAACCGGCCATCTTTCAATCACAGATGACCGGGCTTTCATTCACTCTTATTGGTGAAGTTTTTGTTCTACTTGCTCACAAATCTCATTGGAATTGAAACCGTGGGCGTTGATAACAGACCCTTCAAGCGCTGTATTTTGCATATTCATCATGTTTTGATCCTGGCCAGTAATAACGCAGCAATCACAGCCGTCTGCATCTGATTCCTGCCTTAATGTAACCACTTCATGTCCTTGTTCTTGTAATTGCTGTTGAACATCAGTAAGGGATTCTTCCACTCCAATTCGAGCCATTTGTTCCTTCTACCTCCTTGTAATGTTGTCTCCCTTAATATGTTCTTATCCTTTATTTTCATGCATTTTCCTATACTCGTTTGTTTACATTAAAGTTATCCTCTAAAAGCAGCCAGTTTTGCGGAAATTCCCAACCGAGAACCCAATAATAAAACCCTCGTAAATCAAACTCTTTGATAAGGTCAAATTTAGCTTGAATGCTTCTCGCATCATCAAACCATACCTCATGTTCGTTCCCTTGTTCATCATAATATTTAAAAAAAGGAGATTGAGCTTCTTGATCATACTCTATAGCAGCATTATATTTAACAGCTAACTCAATTGCCTGCTGATGATCAATGGATTCCGCTTGTGTCTCACCTTCTACATATGGCAGCGTCCAGTTATATCCGTACAAAGGAATTCCCATCATAATTTTATCGCTTGGCATGACAGAAACAGCATATTCAATAACCCGCCTTACTTCATTAATAGGAGCAACTGCCATCGGCGGACCTCCTGTCCAGCCCCATTCATAAGTCATTAAAAATACAAAATCAGCAATCTCTCCATGCGTTTCAAAATCATGTCCTTCATATAACACTCCAGGCATCCCAGGTTCCACTTGAGGAGCAAGCGCACTAGATAGGAAATAACCTTTTTCATCCAGCCGCTCTTTTGCTTTTCTCATTAAATTATTGTAAGGTTCTCTATTTTCAGCCCCTAAATATTCCAAATCGAAATCCAACCCTAAATACCCTTTTTCCTCCATTGTAGCCAGCGCTTCATCTAGGAGCTTGTTCTGTAAGTCTTCACTTCCTAAAACCGTAGTAGCCAGCTCTGTACTAAACTCGCCCTCTTCAATATTGGTGATCACCATTAAAGGTACAATCTCATTTTCATAAGCTGTGTTAATGATTGGCTGATCCTCAATAGAAGTAAGAGTCCCATCGTCATTCATATGATAACTAAATACTTGTAAAAAAGTTAAATGTTGACCGATTTCATTTATGACGGACTGAGACTCATCACCTGTTATTTGCAAATCAATATAAGCGCCAACATCAACTGATGGTTTTTGTCTGAACTCATTTAAAATATAGAGCGGATAACCAGTAGGAATATATTGTGGGAACGGCAGTCTATTTCTTCTTAAAATTTCTTTTACAGGTGTTTGATAGCGCTGACTAACGTGCCAAACATTCTCTCCTGGCTGTACCCAATGAATACGTCCTTCAATAGGAATAACAAGCGCTTGACCTACTACTAATTGATCAGGGTTAGGAAGCTGATTGGCTTGAGAAATCGTGTTATACGGAACATTATACCTTTGAGCAATAACCCATAGGGATTCACCTGGAGCAACTACATGTATTTGCACAGACTCGTCCTCCTGTCATTTTTTCTTCTTATCTAACCGTATTTTTTTATAAGAAAATAAATAACCAGTTTTATAAAAAGAAAAAAGATTACAGGACAAGTCAGCTCAGGTTGTAATATATTTATTTATTTTTTTATACGTATATCTTCCAATCCCGCTTACTTTGATTAAATCTTCTTTTGTGCGAAAAGGCCCGTTTTCGTCTCTAAATTCCACCACTAATTCTGCAGCTGCCGGACTTATATTCGGAAGTTTTGCTATTTCTTTTTTAGAAGCTGTGTTAATATTTACTGGTTTATCTATTTTGTAGGTTTGTTCATTGGTCATGTGGATCCTTGGTACGGGTGTTGGAAATTTTCTACCTTTTCCTTCCCAAGGTTTCTTTGAAATGTACATATTCTCTTTATACAAAGAGACTAAAATATGACCAGAATGTTCCGTCGTATATATATCTGCACCCGTGTTTCTCAAACGATTTAATACACTAGCATTAGGGTGGCCAAATGTATTTTTTTTATCGAACGGAATAATAGCTATTTCCGGGGCGACTTTTTCTATAAATTTCCTTCCAGTTGAAGTAAGCGACCCATGATGAGCTACTTTTATAATGTCTGCTTCCACGTCATACTTTTTCATCATATCTTTTTCATTTACTACTGTCGCGTCTCCAGTTAACAATACGTTCGTATCGTTATACACAAACTGAAGCACGATGGAGGAATCGTTTCGCACGTCACTATCTGAATAAGCATTTAGTACGTTTACTTGATCGGCCAGTTTTGTTTTTACACGCTCTCCTTCTTCGGCTAGAAAGAAATCTATATTTTTATCCTTGATTATTTTCCTATATTTTTGATAGGTTTTCGTGTCATGTTCTCTTCCGCTGTCTAATACTTTTTCTACGTCCATTTCTTCTAATACTTCAACTAGACCGCCTATGTGATCGATATCAGGGTGAGTAGCAACAACCCACTCTAATTTTTCTACCCCGGCATCTTTCAAATAACGTACTATTTCTTTGCCGCATTCTGGTTTACCTCCATCAATTAACATAGCAGCACCTGAATCAGAAACAATTAACGTACTATCTCCTTGCCCGACATCTAAAAAATGAAAATCAAGTGTGGCATGAGATTCCGTAAAAAGAGCCAGATCATCATCGTCATCAAACCAAACTGTTTTGTTTTTTGATGCAAAAACTTCCGAGTCTTCGGAAAAGATTAAAGTGGTTTCCGGTAATAGAAAAGAAAATAATATCGTAAGCGTGAGCATATAGCGCAGTATTTTCATTTCTTATCCCTCCGTATTGTTACTATGTCTCAATGCTTATGGGAATATGAACGAAGGAGTGATTTGTATTTGTAAACGAATATATTGTCCTTTACTATAGACATACACTCATAAAAATTACGGAGGAAATAATAAAATGAATCAAAAAGAAGTTGAAGATAAAATTATTAAAAGCTACCAGCAGGATGAAAAGATGATGATATTAGTTTTTGCTCAGTGGTGCGTTAACCATCATTTAAATCCTCAGGAGCTCTATCTGAAAGCTTATCCAGACCAAGGCAATAATCCTCAGCTTGAGCAAGCTATTGATTTAACGGTACCTAAAGAAGAATCAGAAGACATATCAAATGAAACGTTGCTAGGGGTCTTGTCCTTGTTTGGTAATGACGACCTGGCTTTTGTGGTGTCCGAGGAAATAGAGAAGCAATGATTATTCGACTTGGTTATGTTGCTCACGCCACCTCGCTTTGGAATACTTCACCTGCAAAAACACTGACTTTTAGCCGCTGGAAAAAAATGAATGATCAGGAAAGAAAAAGAGCGTTGTATAATATTACAAAGAAAAACCTTGAACATACCATACGCGCCCTGCATTTTAATATTGCACACGGCATTAAACTATATCGATTTTCATCATCACTTGTCCCTCTTGCTACTCATCAGGAAGTCGAGTGGGACTATCTTTCACCCTTTTCCTCTCTTTATAAGGAAATAGGAGGGCTTGTTAAACAACATGGCATTCGAACAAGCTTTCATCCTAATCAATTCACCCTTTTCACAAGCGATAAGCCGTATATTACAGCGAACGCAGTAAACGACATGAAATATCATTACCATTTGTTAGATGCCATGAATTTATCAACAGAAGCTTACATTAATCTTCATGTCGGTGGAGCATATGGTGATAAAAGTGCTGCTGTTAATCGGTTTTATACGAATCTTCAGCAGCTGCCGCTTCCCATAAAAAAACAGATGACTCTTGAAAATGATGATAAAACCTACACGGCTTTTGAAGTATTAGATATCTGTGAAACAGAAAACATCCCTTGTATGTTTGATTTTCATCACTACAAGGCAAATCGGCATTCATCCGAAAACCTTGAAATGATTTTGCCACGTGTATTTAAAACATGGAAACATACACCGCATCCTCCAAAAATTCATGTTTCTTCGCCAAAATCTGAAGCAGCCTACAGAAGTCATGCCGATTATGTAGATCTTGCATTTATCCTTCCTCTTATCGATGCTATAAAACAATACGGACAATCTTTGGATATAATGGTAGAAGCGAAGCAAAAAGATAAAGCCGCCCTGCAATTAGTAAAAGAACTGGCAGATTTGCGCGGGATAAAACGCCTAGACGGAGCAGTTTTGAAGGTATAATTCATTTAATCAATAACAACGAAGGATATATAAAGAAATAGCTGAAGACCTAGGAGGGATGAACGTGAAAAAACAAAAAATCACCTCTATGACTTTTACAGATGATGGCAGCATACCAAATAATGAAAATTTGCCGGTCCTTTTGTATTCAGCAGTATTTGCTGATGAACCTGAAGCATGCCAAGATACCTTTTATCATAACAATTGGAAAAACAGCTGGAGAGGAGATGTATTAGATTATCACCACTATCACAGCAACTCTCATGAAGTACTAGGCGTTTTGAAAGGTTCTGTCCGCATCAAACTCGGCGGCAAAAAAGGTACTACTTTTGATTTAAAAGCAGGAGACGTTATCGTTCTTCCTGCCGGAACCGGCCACAAAAAGATGAGTTCTAGTTTCGATTTTCGAATAACTGGTGCGTATCCGAATGGATCAAATTATAATCTTAAAACCGGAGAACGAAAGGAAAGACCAGAAGTGTTGGAGGTCATTAAAAATGTCCCCCTGCCAGAGCTTGACCCTGTTTTTGGTAAAGATGGACCGCTCATTAAAAAATGGACAGAAGAAAAATGAGAAGGGAGCTTCCCCCTTCTCAATCTGTTTAAATGTCTCTTTTAAATTTTTCAATAAATCGATTAGGATATTCCGGAGGCAGCGCACTAATCTGATCTAGTTCTTCAAAGTGTTCTTCGCTTAACCTCCATCCAGCAGCGTTTATATTTTCTTCAAATTGTTCTAGGGTTCTTGCTCCAAAAATTGGCGATGTGATGCCTTCTTTCATTAACAGCCAATTTAGTGCAACCTGAGCCGGCGTCTTATCAATCTCAGCTGCTATCTTTTTTACTTTCTCAAGAATGATAAAATTTCTCTCAAGCGCTTTATTTTCCCAATAGTATTCACCCGGCCCTGCTGTAACTAATCGCCACTCTTGATCTGGCTTATGTAAAGAATCGTATTTTCCTGTTAAGAACCCCCCTCCAAGCGGAGCCCACGGAAGAATCCCTATCCCTTCCTCTTGACAAAGAGAAACCACTTCCCTATCCATTTCCCGGTGCAGTAAACTATATTGCGGCTGAATGGTAATGAATTTGGCTGCATTTTTTTGTTCACTAACCGACAAAGATTTCATTAACTGCCAGGCCAAAAAATTAGAGCAGCCAATGTATCTAACTTTCCCAGAAGAAATGAGATCATCAAGCGTTCGGAGTGTTTCCTCTATTGGGGTAAGATGATCCCATACATGCAGCTGATAGAGATCAATATAATCTGTTTTAAGTCGTTTAAGACTTTGTTCAACCCCTTCCACCACACGTTTACGTGAGTATCCAACATCATTCGGATTTTCTCCTACTTTCATCCGAACTTTTGTAGCCAGTACTACATCGGATCGTCTATCTTTAATAGCCTCCCCAACTATTTCTTCTGATCTTCCGCCAACGTATACGTCAGCTGTGTCGATAAAATTTCCTCCATAATCAAGAAACTGATGAACCATGCGAATAGCGTCTTTTTCAGAAGTTCCTTTTCCAAACGTCATGGTACCTAAGCATAATTCCGAAACAATTGTACCGCTTTTTCCTAACTTTTTGTATTTCATTTCTTCACTTCCTTTCAGTCATCAGCACAAATAACGATTCTTATTGTAACAGCTTTTTTTACAAATATCATAAATCTAATCATTTAGGAAAGGTTATCTAAAAGGAGACAGTCTACCATTTCTTATGTACCAATTATATATAAATGCATAAATACCAATAGCAGAGGTGCAAATATGAAAGCCGTAACATACCAAGGAATAAAAGACGTGAAAGTAAAAGAAGTTCCAAACGCAAAAATTGAAAAAAAAGACGACATACTAGTAAAAATAACAAGTACAGCTATTTGTGGTTCAGACCTTCACTTAATCCACGGAATGGTTCCTAATTTTCCGGAGGGTTATATTATTGGACACGAGCCAATGGGAATTGTTGAAGATACGGGACCTGATGTGACAAAAGTGAAAAAAGGAGATAGAGTTATTGTCCCTTTTAACATTGCTTGCGGAGATTGTTACTATTGCAAGAACCAATTAGAGAGTCAATGCGACAACTCAAATCCTCATGGTGAGGCAGGTGCATATTTCGGATATTCCGGAACATTTGGGGGATATCCCGGCGGTCAAGCAGAGTTATTAAGAGTTCCTTATGGAAATTTCACTCCATTTGTCGTGCCAGAAGAATGCGAACTCGAAGACGAAAGCATTCTGTTTCTTTCAGATATTATTCCAACTGCCTATTGGGGTGTAGAACAAGCAAATGTGCAAAAAAATGATACCGTTATTGTGCTAGGCTGCGGTCCAGTAGGTTTGCTTGCACAGAAGTTTGCTTGGTTAAAAGGGGCTAAGCGCGTGATCGCAGTTGATTATGTCCAGTATCGATTAGACCATGCTAAAAATGTAAATAAAGTGGAAGTCTATGATTTTTCTAAGCAGGACCATCTAGGCACCCATTTAAAAGAAATAACAAAAGGAGGGGCAGATTCTGTAATTGATTGTGTAGGAATGGATGGAAAAAAATCTGCAGTTGAAATGGTAGAAACAGCCCTTAAACTTCAAGGGGGAACAATGGGGCCGATTGTACTGGCAAGTCAGGCAGTAAGAAAAGGAGGAACAGTTAGTATAGTAGGAGTGTATGGTACGCGTTATAATGCCTTTCCGTTAGGTGATTTTTTTGCCAGGAACATCACGTTAAAGATGGGACAAGCACCCATTATCCATTACATTCCAGAGTTGTATAATAAAATAATAAATCAAGAGTTCGATCCTACAGATATTATTACGCACCGCCTTCCTCTCGATCAAGCAGAAAAAGGATACGATATATTTGATGAAAAACATGATGATTGTATCAAAGTAGTATTAAAACCATAACGTAAGGAGCTGTGCTGTAAGTCAATTTTCGGCAAACGCATCTGGAATATACTTGCTTTCTCTAGGACTCAAATGCGGCATCTTCCAACTCTCTTTGCTCCGTTCTCGTAGTGTCTTCTTGGCTTCGGACGGCGGTTAAGCCTTCTCGTGAGTAAATCCTTCACTGTCTTCACACTGCCCTATTTCCCGCAGGAGAGCAGCGCTTATTCCAGCTGCTAGATGCCGACACACCCTAAAGAACCTTTTGAACAGTCCCTTATAAGAAAAGCGCAAGCGCCTTGCTCACGAGCGACAAGTCCTGGAGGGGCGGCATATGGAAAGCTGATCTTTGCTTTCCATTGACGAACCGAAGGAATCTCGAGCGAGTAGGCGCTTGCGCTAGACATGGAAAACGCCAACTATTTATAATTTCTTACCTTACAAAAAAAAACAGCCCAAGGCTGTTTCATTCGAGCTATTAAGTATTGTTTGCCCCCCCTGGCATCCTGGCTCTTTAAACAGTATAACGCTTCTTGTGAAGAGCTTGCTCTTGCAAAAATAATTGAATCTCTTTTTTCTCTAACCCTGAGTCCCTTGCAGCTTTAATTAATTCTACCCACTCTCTATCTAACTCCTTTTTTGCCATTTCTTTCTTCACAAAAATCCCCTCCGATTTATATTTCTATAAGCCGGGCTGTTCTGGACGTCTAATTTTAGGATAAAAGAAGCAGGTTAAAATGAGGTTAAAACTTTAAAATTAATTCAGAAAAATTAACGTTTGTTATGGAAGAAATTTATAGCCAAAGCCTCTTACAGTAATAATAAATTCAGGATTTGCTGGGTTTTTTTCTATTTTTTTTCGCAACTTACTTATATGCACTGATACCGTTTTTAAATCTCCGTACCGATTAGCCCCCCAAATATTGTCATATAATTGTTCTACACTAAAAACTTGATGAGGATTTTTTGCTAATAACAGTAATAACTGCATTTCTTTTGCAAATAAGTGAATTGGTTCGCCGTTTCGAAATACAGAATAGCCTTCTATATCAATAGAAAGATCTCCAAATTGCAAATAGCGGGACAGCTCTTTTTTTGGCTGTATATTTGTTTTCAAGCGGCTTCTTCGTAAGTGAGCCTTTACTCTTGCAAGCATCTCCCCAGGATCAAAAGGCTTTGTAATATAGTCATCTGCCCCTAACTCTAAACCTTGAATTTTATCTTCAAATTCTCTTTTTGCGCTTAAAAATAATACTGGTGTTTCTTCATCTGTTTCTCTCAATTTTGCACAAACTTCAAAACCGTTCAGTTCGGGAACGAGGATATCTAATAGAACTAAGTCCGGTTTTTGTTCTTTGATCTGCTTTAACGCATCCTTGCCATTTACTGAAGTAAATACTGTATAATCTTTTTGCAAATATAATTGAATTAAATTTCTAATATCTTCTTCATCTTCTACTACTAGTATCGTTTCTTTCCCCATTTTAACAACTCTCCTATTTTATTTTATTGTTTTAAATAAAACGTTGAGAATCTAGCTGTGCTCTCTCATCAGCGGATGAAGAGGAAGGGTAAAATAAAACGTGCTTCCTTTTTGTTTTTTACTTTCTGCCCAAATCATGCCTCCATGGTACTCAACAATTTCTTTGCAAATGTTTAGGCCGAGACCGATATTGCCATCACTAGAGGGTCTAGAAGAATCTTCACGAAAAAAGCGATCAAAAATAAATGGAAGAGATTCTGGATTTATTCCCCTGCCCGTATCATGGACACCAATAACTATCGAGCGGCCGTGTCTTTGATCTTGAATTGGTTCTTCTAAAGTGAAAGCTGTTTCTTCTTTACCTTTGTCATGTTCTCTAAAGTGTCTAGAAGGCTCAGAAGAATCGTTTACTTCAATAATGATAGTACCTTTGTCTGGTGTATATTTTACAGCATTATAGATGAGATTGGACATAACTTGCTTAAGGCGGTCAAGATCAGCATAGATAGCGTCTCCTTCTTTTGTCGCAGTAAAATAATTTTGTATGGCAAAGGAAAGATTTTGCGCGCGGACATCTGACTCAAACGAAGGTAAAAACTGATTAATAAAGGTGGATACATTAATATATTCCCAATGAAAGCTTACCTGTCTTGCTTCTAATCGTGATAAGTCATACAAATCCCTAATCAACCGATCAATAAATAACACTTTTTCATAAATCATTTTTAAATAATATTTGTTATCCACAGAAATAACTTCATCAATCATTGCTTTAATATATCCTTGTAAAGAAGTCATAGGGGTACCTAAATCATGTGATATATTAGACAATAAATGACGGCGTGATTTTTCCATTCTAAGCAGTTCTTTTGTTTTTAATTCGAGTTTTTTCGTTCTTTCCTTCACTCTTTCTTCAAGCTCATGATTTAAAAGTTTTAACTCATTATTCGCATGGTTTAATGCTTCTTTTTGAGTTAATGTATCTTTCATAGCTTTTTGCATCGTTAAAAGAGTTTGCACCCGTGCCAGCAGTTCCTCTTTATAACATGGCTTTGATAAATAATCATTAGCGCCAAAACGAAATGCCGTAACAATGTCTTCTAATTCATTTCTTGCCGTTACAATTAAAATGGGTAATTCTGTTAAGGAATGGTTTTCTCTTAACAATTCACTTACTTTATAACCAGATAAAACAGGCATCATTACATCAATAATGATTAAATCATAAACGTGTGTTTTTGCTTTTTGCAGCAATTGTTCACCATTGGTTACTGCCGTTACGTCATAGCCTTCCATTCGTAAATGGTTTTGGAGAACTTGCAAGTTTATTGGCTCATCATCTGCAATTAAAATACTTCCTTGGTTTTTTTTCTTCATTATAAGATGTACGGAATTATCCATTACTTCCGCTTCCTCTTTATAGTTTTCATAATATGCTAGTGGAAATGCTGCATTATTTACCGCTCCATCATATAAGGGAAGGCTAAAGCGGAAAGTCGTACCTTTTTTAGGTTCTGACATAACTGAAGTCGTTCCGCCATGCAGCTCTATCAGCTTTTTAGTAATACTTAAACCTAATCCAGTTCCCCTTTTTTGTCTTACGTTTTCATCACTTCCTTGCTCAAACTCGTTAAATATTATTTTTAAGTCCTCACCTTTAATGCCAATCCCTGTGTCTTGAACGGTTATGAGCACACTGTCCTTTTCTCTTTCAGCACTAACAGTGATCGACCCTGTTTCGGTGAATTTAATAGCATTATCAATAATGTTATGCAAAATTTGCTGCACCCTGTTCTCATCTGCTTTTACCAATGGTAAATCTGGAGGTATATTGTTAATAAATGTGATAGGTTTACCTTTCATCAGAGGTTCCAATAAGAAAAAGACTACGTCGGTTGCTTCTTTTAAACGTATAGGTTTGAATTGCAATTCAATGGCTTTATGTTTTAATTTCGAAAAATCAAGCAAGTCATTTACTAAGTGAGACAATCGTTTTCCGCTTTGTATAATCATGGACAGATTATTTTTTAAAGATGTATTTACTTGACCTGCTGCACCATCTCTTACCGACTCTGCAATACCAATAATCCCATTTAATGGTGTTCGCAGCTCGTGCGAGGTATTTGCAAGAAATTCATCTTTTAATCGATTGGTCTTTTTCAACTGCTCTACAGCTAACTCCTGGCTCTCTTTTGCACGTCTTTCTGCTTTTTCTTTTTCCATTCGTAAAACATTAAACTTATCAGCAAGAGCCAGAGAAAATAGGATGACTTCAAAAGCAGAGCCAATTTGAGAAGCATATTTTGTAAAGAAAGTAATAGGAATAAAGCCTGCGTCTGCTAACGAAGAAAGAAATACTCCAACTAAGAAGATGATCCAGCCGAAGAAGAAATAACGAGCAGGGCTGTACCCTTTCCTCCAAATAAATCCTGCTGCTGAAAGTACGATAAATACAAGCACAATGGTACTTAACATCACGAGGTTTAAAGCCGCGTTATAACTAATCATTAACAAAGCCATAATGAAAAATTGAAAGGGAACAAACAGTTTAAAAAGCTGGTTTAGTTTAGGTGTGTAAGCTGGAGTATTTAAAAAACTTTTCGTAAAAAGAAAAGCCAATGCATTGGATGCGGCCATAAAAAAGACAATAGCACGATTGTTCCACCAGGGACTTTCCGGCCATATAAATTGATACGCTGCTCCGTTTAAAGTCAAGTGAGTGAACGTAAGAGCTAAAATAAATAGAACATACCATAAATAACTATGCAGCCGCAGCGAAAAAAACAAAAAAAGATTGTATAGTATCATGACAATAGATATTCCGTAATACAATCCTAAAATTAAGTATTCGATCTGGTTTTTTTGCGCAAACGCTTCTTCTGACCAAAGTGTCAGGGGCAGCTGCATCGAACCTTCACTTTCAAAACGTAAATAATATGTAAGTGATTCATTTTCAGGAGGATTCAGATTAAAAGTAAAATGACGATGGTTCCTATCTCTATTGTAGAATTCTTTTAGATCACCTGTTTCCCCTGCTTTTAAAGGACGATTATTTACCATTTTATATAGTTCAATAGAGTCATGGGGCGGATAAGCTATTTCTAGTACCCAATCATCTATCGTTGTGTTATTTTCTATTTGAAAACGAACCCAATAAACAGAAGACGTGTATCCAAAACTAGGGATACTTTCTACATTTTTTGTAAATGAAGCAGAAAAATCTTCAGAAGAAACATCATCCACAGACCATATCCCTTCTTTATCTTGTAGTATATCTATAGACGAATGCAGATCATATTTTTGTTCGCTTTGTTTTAGCTCTACAGCCGCTGCTGCTTCTAGTTTCCCTCCCCAAATACTGCTTAGAACTATAACAACAATAAATAAATACCACTTCATGAACATATATGTACCTCTTTTCCTTCCCAACCGCTATCTAATAAAAATCATACTAAATTTTCCAGTTAAAATGTAGCATTTTTTAGAAAAGTAAAATAACAATGTCAGTAAAAAAACTGTGAACTCATATTTAAAAGTTCACAGTTTTTTTAACATCGTCTAAACTTTTTGATCTGGAGGTTCCTCTTTGTTTTCCGTCTCCTCTTCGGTTTCATGTCCCATCCCTTTTTGAAAGGTTAACATTAAAGTAATGGCCGGATTTATTTCAGGATCCTTAAGGGGTCTTTAGCATAATCGCAGCCAAGTACCAACCTACTTCTTAGATAAAAACTTTTCTTCAATATTTTCATCGAACACAAAAATAGACATCCCAAAATCTCTTTCTATATCAATATCAACAAATAGATCAACAAAATGACATTGTAAGTATTCTTCCATTTCTACTGGATGATTTTGCCGATACATTTCTTTTACCATTTCCGTCCGTGCTTCTCTTAACATTTGTTTTCCTTCGTCTGCATTAGCAATAAATTTTTCTACTGGCGATAAATTTCCTTCTAATTCACAAATAGCCCAATTTTTACAGAAAGTAGTGTTGATTTTACTTGGGCCTTTTCCCATATGTTTTTTTCGAAAAGCCCGAACTAAATTACTGAATTCTGCTTCGTGTTTGTCCATGTTCATTGCCAATCCTTTTCCGATTATGTTACTTCCCTATACATAATTTGTTTTTCCTATATTTTCTTTTACTAAAAACAGCGTATTAGCAAGCAGACAAATTGTCAACTCGCCACTTTGTCTTTCTGCTGGCGTTTCAATTGTTTGATATCGATTGGAACGAAAAGTGAAATAATAAAGGCAGCAGCTACTAATCCGCCAAATTACTTTTCCTCCTTCTTTTTCCTCATAAAAAACAAAAAAAGCCGTAATTTTCTAACAAATAGGTTCACACCTATCTGCCAAAAATACGACGTTTTAGCATCAGGCAGGTACGCTGCTCTTCAACCAAAGTAATCGCTTTCAATTCTGCAACAGTTAAAATCGAAAACAGGAACGCTATCTCGCATTTTACTTGTTACAGTTTTCTGAACTATAAAAAATATATCCTATCTTGGATAACTTTTCAATCATTTTAAACGATTAGACTAAAATTCTCGTTCTGTGGAGCTTTAGGGTTGTAAGTTCAAAAAAGTTATGTTTATACTTTCAATTAAGAATTTATAACATAATTCGGTCAGCTGTATAAATGAATCTATGGTAGAACTTGGAAGTTAGCCATGTTTTTCTAATCATTGTGCGGAAATGAGGGAAAGGGTTGAAACAGCATATAAGCGTAAAAAAAACAATTACTGCCTACCGTGACGGTCAATTTCAGGATGCAGAAGACGATATCGTTTCTGAAGTCCCTCTTACTATATTTGTGAATAAAGAAGAGTTTGCAACCATGGTCTGTTCACCACAGCACTATAAAGAAATGGTAGTTGGTTTTCTTGCTTCAGAAGGTGTCATTTTGTTTATAAATGAAATATCCTCTCTTGAAATAGATGAAGATAAAGGCTTTGCGTACGTAGCATTAAATAAAAAACTCACTAAAAATCCATCATTTTATTCCAAACGCGTAATAAATTCCTGCTGCGGAAAAAGCCGGCAGTTTTATTTTCAAAATGACGCAGTAATTTCTAAAACCTCTATGAGTACTGCTTCGCTCACTGCTGGCCAATGTATTCATTTAATGAAACAAATGCAGCAAAACAGCCAAGTATTTAAAAAAACGGGCGGAGTTCATAATGCAGCCATTTGCACTCCTGATCATATCATTGTAGACCGGGCCGATATCGGAAGACACAATGCTCTAGATAAACTTTACGGTTACTGCCTGCTTCAAAATATTGCTATTAAGGATAAAATCCTTGTTTTCAGCGGCAGATTATCTTCAGAAGTGTTAACAAAAGCCTCAAAAATTGGCGTTGGTCTCGTATTATCTAAATCTGCTCCTACTGATTTAGCCATTAAGTTAGCTGAAGACTTAAACATTACAGCCGTTGGTTTTATACGCGGGTCTTCTTTTAATGTTTACTCTCATAATTTTAGAATTAAAAAAAATGAAAAAGGAGAAATGTCCAATGAGTTCATGCAATATTGACCACACAAAAGAATCTGTTGCTGAAAAGCTTAAAAGTCAAAAACCGTTCCTCCCGTCCTCTGTTTATCAATCTTGTAACACGCTGTTAGCTGACCATCCTTCTCAAAATACGTTAAATGAATTATTTCATCTGTTAAAAAAATATGATTTAAAAGATGAAGCAGAACGGTTGGATCGAGACAAAAAAATGAAAGCGTTAGCTGAATAACAAAGGGGCTGTCCCATAAGTAGTTCTCAAAAAACGCAACTGGAATATACTCACTTTCCGCGGGCAACGATTCAGCCTCCTTTGAGCAGAACACGCTCACTGCGAGGTCTTCACACTGCCCTCTTTCACGCAGGAGTCTCACATATCCCAGTTGCTTAGATGATTTTCATATCTAAACTAACCTTTTTGGGACAACCCCTATTTCTTTCGTATAAGTATTCAAAGGGGAACAAGCAAATGAATATATCAGGTATTGTGCTTGCTGGCGGTCAATCTTCACGTTATGGAAAACCAAAAATGTTTGAAAAGTACAACGGTCTTTCATTTTATGAACATAGTATTCATGCCTTTAAAGCTGGTGGAATAGACGATATAGCTATTTCAACCAATGATCAGCTGGCTCCTTTTTTTAACAATGATAAAGCTGAAATTCTCGTAGAAGATAAAAAACATCAAGGTCCGTTGTACGCACTTTTTTTTGCACTACTCCATTTGGCTAAGAAAAACGAGTGGGTATTTCTATTACCCACTGACACCCCATTTGTTTCTTCTTGTTTTATTAAAACGATGATATCTCATGCTGAAAAAGCAGATAAGCCATATGATGCTTTTGTTCCCGTTACGGGCAGCAAACAGCAGCCTTTGCACGGGATGTATAACAGACAATGTCTTCCTATCATAGAAGAGTTGATAAATAAAAATAAAAAAAGTATGTATCCGCTTATCCAGTCTATTACTGTCCATTCTCTCTTCTATCCAAAAGACCAAAAAGATTTCTTAAATATTAACCGTAAAGAGGATTGGTTCATTTAATTTCATTTTTCATACAAATGATGCTTAAGCTCGGATTTTATATGTTCAGGGATCGGCTCGCTTTTTTGCTTGTCAAAATTAAAATTAACATAAGTAGCGCTTCCTTTTGCGCACACCTCTCCTCTTTGATGAATTTCTTCATAGATTTCAAAACTCGAATTTCTCACATTATTGATCCACGTTTTCACTTGAACCGGTTCCCCATAAAACAATTGACCAACAAAATCTACATTCATTTTAATAATGACACATTTCCATTTTTTAAATGACAGACTCGGGGTAAACAGCTTAAATATCTGATCCCGCCCCGATTCGAACCATACTGGAATAACTGTATTATTGATATGGCCTGCTCCATCCGTTTCAGATATGCGCGGGTCTATTGTTTTTTCAAACATAAGCGACCTCCCCTATTTTTGATAGGATTGGGAAAGCTCCATAATCATAGCTCCCATCCTCTGATTTTCTGGGGCTAACAACCTTTTTACTCCTACTTCTTTTAATGCCTCGGCGGTCACTTTTCCTACAGCAACAGCTGTTGTTTGATTTTCAAAAATAGAAATCAGCTCCTCTTTCAAATGATGCTCTTGTGCATATTGAAACAAGGAATGCACTTGGAGCTGGGTTGTAAAGCATATTGCATCAATTTCACCCCGACGCAATTCTCTACATATCATTTCCACGGTTTCTTTCTCTGGCGGGATATGTTGATAAGGAAGAAGTTCCGTAACAGATGAAGCCCCTTTTCTTTTAAGAAATTCCACAAGACGAGGAGCCTTCACACCGTGAAGCTGAACCATAACTTTTTTGTTGGTAAAGTCTTTGTTTTCCATCGCACTTATTAAACCTGCCGTTGTTCCATCATCATCTCTTGCTTCAGGAATAATACCAATTTTTTTTAGAGCATTCTTTGTTTTATATCCTCTTACTGCAACTTTTCCTTCTCTTAGAATTTTCTCAAAATCTTTTCTCCGGTCTAATTGCTCAGATACATGAAGCAATGTTTCTGTTCCAATTCCAGTCGTAAAAATCAACCAGTCCGGCTGTTCATCAAGTGTTTTTCTAAAATCCGGCTGTATGTCTTCTTCTGCTAAAAAAGTTGTTCCTTGTAAAGGACGAACCACTGCGGTACCGCCTTGCTTTTCAATCAGAGCTGTCATTTCATCTGTTTTCCGAGAAGCAGCAATTGCTACTGTTTTGCCTTCAAGTCCTTTACCCATTCCGTTTCCTCCTTTTTTGTTATCTATATAAAATTATATCAATCTAACCTTTCCATGCCTACTAGAAACAAGAAGTTCTGCTCGGAGTCCATTGCTGATGCAAGTAGTTAACCATGCTAAAAACAGGCAGCATACACCTGCCTGTTTAATCATCTGTATTTAGGAAACAGCTTGTTTGTTCTTAATAAGAAAACTAAGCACAAAACCTATCAGACCAAAAATAAACGCCACCCAAAAGGACATATTCACCCCGTGAATGAGAGCCTCTGCATTTATATTCGGTCCCTTTCCCATAGCTGTCGTTGTCATCACCGTTACTAAAAGTGCAGTCCCAATCGAACCTGAAACTTGCCTCATCGTATTATTTACTGCCGTACCATGAGGAATCAAGTGCTTCGGAAGTACATTTAAACCGGCTGTGGTTACTGGCATCATTACCATAGCAATACCTGCCATTCGAAGCGAATACATAATCGTCATATAAGTGAACGATGTTGTACCTGTAAGGTCCGTATACATAAAGTTAGAGATTGTAATAAGAAAAAGCCCTGTAAGGGATAATTTTCTTGCCCCGATTTTGTCAAAAATCCTGCCTGTTACAGGAGACATAATTCCCATTAAAACGGCTCCAGGCAGCATCATTAAACCAGACTCCATAGCGGTAAATTCACGCATATCCTGCATATAAATAGGCAGCACTGTAGCGGCGCCAATCATAGACATAAATACTAACATACCGATCCCGGTTGTTAAGGTGAATATTCCGTATTTAAATACTCTAAGCTCTAATATAGGCTGTGATAATTGGAATTGACGGAATGAAAACAAAACCAGGCAAACGATGCCTACTGCCATCGTCAACACAACAGGAATGCTTCCCCATCCTGTACTTCCTGCACTGCTGAATCCATACAAAATACCGCCAAAACCGAGAGTAGATAAAACAATAGAAAGGATGTCTACTTTTGGATATCTTTGCTCTGTTACGTTTTTTAGTACAAAATAGGCAAGAATGATATCTAAGACTGCAATCGGTAAAACAATATAAAATAATGTCCGCCAGTGGAAATGATCTACCATAAACCCAGAAAGCGTTGGTCCGATAGCGGGAGCAAATGAGATAACTAACCCAATAAATCCCATGGCAGCGCCCCGTTTTTCCATTGGAAAAATAAGAAGAATGACCGTTTGCATTAACGGCATCATCACACCTGCACCGCCTGCTTGAATTATTCTTCCTATCATTAAAACAGAAAAATTGGGGGCTGCCGCACAAATAAGCGTACCTGCTGCAAATGTACTAATAGCGGTCAAAAATAATTTTCTTGTCGTAAAGGTTTCCACTAAAAAAGCAGTGATTGGGATCATAATACCATTTACAAGCATAAAAATCGTAGTCAGCCATTGAGCAGTGTTCGCTGAAATCTGCAAGTCTTCCATAATGGGAGGAATTGCTGTTGCTAATAACGTTTGATTTAAGATAGCAACGAACGCTCCAATCATAAGCGCTGCCATAATCGGAAGTTTTTTTATTTCTTTCTGTTCTTCTCCTCTATTATTTAAATCTGTCATACTATACGCCTTCTTTTTTATAATTTTACTCCATGTCTTTCACAATAAATTGTTCTAATGCAAAAAGGCTTTCTTCTAAATTAGCGTTTTCTTTCATATAAGAAACGAGAGCTTTCATTAAAAAGGTCCGGGGCTCCTGCTGTTGAAATTCCTCATGCAAAAGTTGAACGGCTTGCAGCATTTCTTTTTCCGTAGATGAAGGAAAAGAAGAACGCTTAATATCCACTTTTATTTGTTCCAAAAGCTCCCTTCGTTCTTCTTCTTTTGTCTTTTTTTCTGGCTCCATTGCTATTTGTTCATAATCTTTCATAACATCTTTCGTTAAGATAGGTTCGAAATCTCCGGAATAATTCACTAACACATCGATACGAGCCACCATCTTTCTAGCGGCTTTTTCTGTATCAACGATATGCTTTGTCTCATCCATTAAACTTATATATTCTTTCAAGGCTCCCTGTAAAAACAGGACAAGGTCCCATACCTGCTTTTGAATATATTCTCCATATACTTCTAAGAGCCACTCTTTATGCCAGTTCATCATCGCTGCTTTTGTTTTCTTCATAAGCGGCATAATCGTTTTGTGTTCTTGAACAGAAACGACTTTATGCAGCAATAGAAAAAATTCTCTATTATCATAAAGACCGTTTAGTTCTAAAGATATTTTCTTTATTAGTTGTTCTTTCGGAGATAAAGAATCATCTAAGTGTACATTTTTTGCACGAAGAAGCATTTGCTGGTGATTATAACGAAAAACTTCGATTAACAAATCTTCTTTAGACCGAAAAAATTTATAAAAAGTTCCTTTTGCTACCCCGCAAGATGAAGTTATTTCTTGAACAGAAGTAGAGAAGTAGCCTTTTTCCGAAAAATGATGCATAGCAGAAACAATGAGACGCTCTCTTTTATCCATTTTAAATTTATTTCCTCCGATTCTTTAGTGACTAATCGGTCATGATAAAACCAACAAGTTTTATAACGGCCATTATAGTTTATATTGATCCGAACGCGTTGTCAAAAATATTGTTTCCGATGGCATATATGTTATGATAGCTATAGTTTATAGAAAAAGGATGTATGTGAATGATTACTTGCCAAAACGTCGGGCTTAGATATGGAGATAAAAAACTATTTGAGGACGTAAATATTAAATTTACTCCCGGTAATTGTTACGGTTTGATTGGTGCCAACGGTGCTGGAAAATCTACTTTCCTTAAAATCCTATCTGGTGAAATTGACTCTCAATCCGGGCATGTTCATATAGACAAAGGCCAGCGCGTCGCCGTTTTAAAACAGGATCACTTTGCTTATGAAGAGAAGCGGGTGATTGATGTTGTCATTATGGGGCATTCCCGCTTGTATGAAGTCATGCACGAAAAAGATGAGATTTACATGAAACCTGATTTTTCCGATGAAGACGGTATGAAAGCAGCAGAACTTGAAGCTGAATTTGCAGAAATGAATGGATATGAGGCTGAAACAGAGGCTGCCCAGCTCCTTAGAGGGCTTGGAGTTCCAGAAGAACTTCATGAAAAAACAATGGCAGAACTTACCGGTGCAGAAAAGGTAAAAGTACTTCTTGCTCAAGCTTTATTTGGAAATCCTGATATACTGTTAATGGATGAGCCGACAAACCACCTTGATATTGAAGCTGTTCAATGGTTAGAAGAATTTTTAATTAACTTTGAAAATACAGTTATCGTCGTTTCTCACGACCGTCACTTTTTAAATAAAGTGTGCACTCATATTGCAGACCTCGACTTCGGGAAGATTGAACTATATGTAGGAAATTATGACTTTTGGTATGAATCCAGTCAGCTCGCGCAAAAAATGGCTAAGGAAGCAAACCAAAAGAAAGAAGAGCAAATTAAGCAATTAAAAGATTTTATCGCCAGATTTAGTGCGAATGCATCTAAATCAAAACAAGCTACCTCGAGGAAAAAGACATTAGAAAAAATTACGTTAGATGATATAAAGCCTTCTTCCCGTCGTTATCCATTCGTACAGTTTAAGCCAAACCGCGATCTTGGTAAAGATTTGCTTACTGTTGAAGGGCTCACAAAAACAATTGACGGCGTAAAAGTTCTTGATAACGTAAGCTTTGTTCTAAACAGTGGAGATAAAGTAGCTTTTGTAGGAGATCATGAAATTGCGAAGACCACGCTATTTAAAATACTCACCGGAGAAATGGAACCAGACAGCGGCTCGTTTAAATGGGGATTAACAACCTCCCAAGCATATTTTCCTAAAGATAATTCCCCTTATTTTGACGGTGTTGATTTAAATTTAGTCGAATGGCTAAGACAGTACTCTCCTGACGATCAAACCGAAACATTTATCCGCGGCTTTCTCGGGCGAATGCTTTTCTCAGGTGAAGAAGTCTTTAAAAAAGCAAACGTGTTATCCGGAGGAGAAAAAGTACGCTGCATGCTTTCTAAAATGATGTTAAGTGGTGCGAATGTACTCATTTTAGACGAACCAACTAACCACTTAGATCTCGAATCAATTACAGCTTTAAATAATGGGTTAATTGATTTTAAAGGATCGGTTCTATTTTCATCACACGACCATGAATTTATTCAGACGATCGCAAACAGGATTATTGAATTCACTCCAGAGGGCTTTATCGATAAACAAACGACGTATGATGAATATATCGAAGATCAAAAGATGCAAAAGAAATAAAAAAACAGAGGCTGTTTCTGCTCATAAGCAGTACGGCCTCTTTTTATCTAACAAGTAAAATCCCAATTACTTTGAGACACATTTTCAGTATCGGCTATGTTAATTTCATTCTTTCATTTCTTCTAAAAAAGAGTGTACGTCATCTATTGGAACAGCTAAACCAATGGATTCTTGTTCTGGATGATTAATCGTTTTTTTTGCGTAAACAACCCCTGTCACTTCCCCGTTTTCACTTATAACGGGACTGCCGCTGTTCCCACGGTATATTGGAGCTGATATACCTAACGCGTTTTCTCTCGTTGTCTCTTTACTTAAAATTTTTCCTTCATTCGCTATTTTAGTAAAAGAAAGCGGATTTCCAATCACATAAATGTGCTCATTTTCCTCAGATATTTTATTCTGCAGCTGCAAGGCTTTAAATCCCTCCTCTTCTTCTATTTCGACTAAAGCCAGGTCTTTTTCGGCGTCACTGGCTACCAACTCCCCTTCATAGATTTCTCCATCTTCTGTATTTACGCCAATTGTGTCTTGTTGTTCAATCACATGATGATTTGTTAAAACAAGCCCTTCTTTTTCAATAAAAAAACCGGTTCCTTTCGAACGCCCAAATCTTCCTTCCCCCTGTATAGTAACAACTGCTTCTTTCCACTCCTGAATGTCTTCATCCTGAGAAAGCCGATAAGATGTTTTTAAAAACTCGATAGCGTCAAGCCGGAATGTGTCAAACAACATTGCCGAAACTTGAAAAACAAGCATCAGTGTTAATAAAACTGCGATAATGCGCACGCCTCGCCTTTTTTTCTTTTTCTTCATGTTTTCAGATGGTTTTCGCTGCGGTTCCTCATCTAATGCTTCTTTAAATTCTTCGTAAGAAATTTCTTCATACTTTTCATCATACAATTCATCAAGCTTATCTTTATGTTTATCATCCATACAAGTGAAACTCCTTTAACACTTAAGAAATATCATCGTACTTTTTTAACTATACTATATAAGGAAGATTGATTGGGCACAGACTTTAAAATATCGTTTTTTAGGATAGGAGGCATCAGGAATGTATATAACATTTATCCGTCATTTCATTAGACGTATTAGAGAAAATAGAATTTTCGATGTGTCCGCACAACTCGGTTATTATTTTTTAATGGCCATGTTTCCATTGCTTCTGTTTATTTTAAGTGTCATTAGTTTCTTACCTATTTCAAGTAATGATGTTCTTAGGTTTATTTCTCCTTACGTGCCTCCTGGAACGCTTAATATTATTACTTTTAATATTAACACCATTATTGATGTCCAGCGTTTTGACACTCTTTCTTTTAGTTCAATTGCAACCGTTTGGCTATCGTTATTGGGGACATTTGCCATTATAAGAGCGATTAACCACGCTTACCGTTTATCGTACCCACCGTTATATAAAATGTTTATCATTGGGTTTGGTCTTATGATGTCAATATTATTAGCGATTATCATTTCGCTCTTGCTTCCGATTTACGGAAGGCCTTTTGGCTCTTTTTTATTTTCCCTCATTGGATGGGATGCCTTTTTTATGTATATCTGGGAATGGGTGCGCTGGGGCGTGAGTTTTATTGTTATTGGACTCGTGCTTTTATACATTTATTTAACCGTTCCAAATAGAATAATCTCTCCAAAAGAAGCTTTTCCAGGAGCTGTATTTGCGCTTATAAGCTGGCAGGCAGGTTCACTTGGCTTTTTCTTTTATGTAGAAAATAACGATTACTCGGTGATTTATGGCAGTCTTGGAAACATTATTGTTTTAATGATCTGGTTTTATATTTCTGGATTTTCCATATTAGCCGGTGGTGAGTTAAATGCCATGATTGCAGAAAAAAGAAAAAATAGATGGCGAACAAAATAATTTTATCAGTATAGTTCCTCTGCCGTACCAGGATATTTCCTAATATAATAAAGCGAAACAAAAACAAATCTCCGCTTCATTGTTTCGTCCTCACAGAGGAGACAAATAAAAACTGTATTATTCCTGAATTCTGCTGAAGTATAACAACAGAGCAAAAGAGCACAAGCGCCCTGATTCTAAAGCTAGACATGAATCAAACAACGCAGAGACAGTTATCCACATTTCGTGTGAATATAATTTCCGAAAATAGAAAAACTCGACTTACGAATTATTATGTCTAAAGACCTAGTTTCCTAAGTATAACAAAAAGCCATCTGCTTTTCTTCGCAAATGGCTTATAATTACTTATAAACACTTACACATATTTTAGCGGGAGTGATTTGTCCATTATTTTCAAAATATGATCTATAATAAAAAAATTTTTACCCCCATCTCCTCTTTTCGTTCGAATGGAAGACACTACATCTAAAACAGTAACATTAGACTCCAATGGAATGACCGTTAATACTACATCAAATTGATCTTTTCCTAAAGCTGCTTCGGCAAGAACTTCCCCTCTTGCTTCATCAACTTTAATCATTCGGCCCATTATTTCCTCGTTTTCTAATTCTTTTACTTTCTTAAAAACTTGAGAAAAAGAAGCTGCATAATACCTCGTTTGAAGTTCCGGATATTTTGTTTTTTCTGATGTTTCTTCTCTGTCTTTGCCTATTCGGCTTAATCGATAAAATATATTCATTCCCCATCCCCCTTTATGTAACAAAAACTCCAAAGCAGCGGCGTAACCTTTATGCTCTGGAGAAAAATTTTCCTTTATTTAAAGCTCTTCAAAGTAATCTTTTTTAAAGCCGCCAACTTTACCGGAGTTGTCAATAACAAAATAAAACTCCTCTGTTTCGTTTTTAACGTCATATGTTTTTCCGGGGGTCAGCACCCGGTCCACCTTATATTTTTTAGCATTCGCATGCACACATTTCAGCTGTTTTTTTGTTTTTGAATCGGTCCATGTTTTATGTATCATTTTTTGCCTCCTATCTTTTTCCACTCAAGAAAACGATGACTAGATGTTTGCCCCCACCCCGTTCTTTCAAAATCATATCAACAATACATAAACGAATCAACTTTTTAAGAAAAGCGCAAGCACCTTGCTCACTATCGACAAGTCCTAGAGGGGCGGCATATGGAAAGCTGATCTTTGCTTTCCATTGACGGACCGATGGAATCTCGAGCGAGTAGGCGCTTGCGCTAGACATGTAAAACGCCAAATATTTGTACTTTTACCTCTTTAGAAAAACTCTGCTTATCGCCGATTCCTTATGGCAAAGCCGTAGTTTTGCTTATACTTTTTCCTTTAACAGACTTAAAGTATAAATAAAAGCAGCCATCCCCTCTAAGCGAAGGACTGGCTGCGAATGATTTAAACAAACATACCAGCAATAGCAGCACTTAATAAAGATGCTAAAGCACCTGCAGCAACAGCACGAAGGCCGAGCTGTGCTAATTCTTTGCGTCGTTCTGGGATAAGCGCTCCTATACCGCCCAGAATGATAGCCATAGAAGAGAGGTTCGCAAATCCGCACAATGCAAATGTAATGATGACCTGTGCTTTTTCAGAAAAAGTTTCCATTTCCGGGGCAAATGCTGCATACGCTACAAATTCATTTACTACAAGTTTTTGACCTATAAAACTTCCGGCTTGCAAGGCTTCTGCCCAAGGAACACCAATCATAAATGCTATTGGGGCAAAAATAAATCCTAAAATAAGTTCAAGCGTTAAGTATTCTGCACCAAACCATCCGCCAACTAAACCTAATAGAGAGTTAACTAATGCGATGAGACCGATAAAAGCCAGCAGCATCGCACCAACGTTTAATGCTAAGTGCAGCCCTGTAGAAGCTCCTCTAGCCGCTGCATCAATAACATTTTGCGATTCTTTATCTTTTTCAATTTTTATTTTATCGGTTGTAGTTGATACTTCGGTTTCTGGCATCATCATTTTTGCCATAATTAAACCGGCTGGAGCTGCCATAAAGCTCGCCGCTAGCAGATAGTTTAATGGAATTCCAAGAGCGTAATATCCAAACAATACTGAACCTGCTACAGAAGCAAGTCCTCCTGTCATGACAGTAAATAATTCTGACTTTGTCATTTTTGCCAAATAGGGACGAACGACAAGAGGTGCTTCCGTTTGACCAACAAATATATTTGCGGCAGCAGACATCGACTCTGCTTTACTAGTTCCAAGTACAAAAGACAAAAATCCACCAATAATCTTTACTATCCACTGCATAACGCCAATGTAATATAAGACTGCAATTAATGAAGAAAAGAAAATAATGACCGGTAATACTTGAAAAGCAAAAACATTTACAACACCTTCTAATTCGAGTAAATCACCGAATAGAAAAAGAATACCTTCATTAGCATTATCTATGATGCTTTGCACAGCCCTTGTAACTCCTTCAAGAGCGCTTACTCCTGCCTGCCAGTATAAAACGATAAATGCGAAAAATATTTGAAAAGCGAGTCCACCTAAAATTGTTCTTGGATTGATCGACTTTTTTCTTGCCGATAACAGAAAAGCAAGAAACAAAATAAATACAATCCCCATTAAGCCCCACAAAAAATTCATAGCTCCACCACCACTTATATATTTCCCATTACAGAAAACGCTTTCTTCCCTATAATGGAAGGACATTTGATACTTTATCAAACAAGTTCAAAAAAGTAAATATCAATTAAATATTATGTGCAGTAAGAAACCTGCTAATATATCTTTTGACTATTCAATCGTTTTAATACATATACTTTACGAAAATTGTCTAGTTGAATAACATTGCGAAACAAAAAAAACCCCGAATCTATCGGAGTTTTTAATACTTCATCATTCAACACTTAATCTCAGATCTGGCAGATGATTTAAAATAAACTGAGCTTTATCAGTGTCTGATTTTAATGAAAATTGCCTGTAATACTTCAAAGCTGTCTCGAAATGAGCAGGCATACTTTGATAGGCATCAAGAACTCTGTCAAATGCATCATATGCAAGCATTAAAGCTGAAACCAGATCTGTGAAAGGAAGAATGTACGTGTTTGTATCATGATGCGGTGCCGTACAGAGTGTCATTTGTTCTACCTGATCATCAAAAAAGGAAGAAGATTCTTCTATATAAGGACGATAAAGAGGATGAACATGTTTTGCTGTTTTTTCGAAAAACGACCGCCATTCACGGCAAAAGCTAATCATGTAAGGCAAGTCATCTCTCTTTACTGTTATATCAAATCCGGCTTGTCTAATACGATCCATGCTCATAGGTTCCATCGTCCGCTGGTTTTGTCCTAAATAATAAAATTTACGACGATACGCTTTCATTCCGCACCCCGTCTTTCAAATTTTGTCTGATTCTAAACTTTTAAATATTGTAACATTTATAAAGAAAGTTTCCTATACTTTTAATAAAGTTTCATGGTTTGATTCCAATTGTTAATTATTCCCTCTCTGCTTTTTCTACTTCATTTAAAAGATCAAATATAGTTTCTACCCCTTCTTCTGCTGCTAAACATGCTGCCCCTAACGGAGTGATCCAAAAACTTTCTGGTATGACAGGACGTTTCTCCCAGCCGGCTGATATAATGTTTTGTAAATACGTTGAAGATGCAGGCGGGCTTCATCTTTATTTAAGATACGTTCCCCTCGAGCCGCATTAAAAACATATTGCATAGTTTTTAAAATATTATCTCCAGGCATATAAGCAAATTCTTTACATCGTTCCAACTTATTATTTGCACTTTCAGGTTGATCTCTAACACCTAATACATTCAATTGTTCTTTTAAATGACGATATAAAATCCGTAAGACTCTTCGTTTTTCCTACTGCATTCATTCATCCGTAAAAAAACGCTGCAAAATTTTATAAGCCTTTTCTTCGGTCATAACCAGCCCCTCTTACTGTTCTATTTTCTCTAAGAACATTTTAGCCGTTCGTAAAGTTGACTGCGGGTTTTGACCGGTTATAAAATTTCCATCCATTTCTACATTTTCTGTAAAAATAGGAGCAGCGACAAAAGTAGCCCCTAGTTCTCTTACTTTAGACTCTAATAGAAAAGGCATATCTTTGTCTAAATCCATTTCTTTTTCTTCTTTATTTGTAAAAGTCGTTAACCGCTTCCCTTCTAAAAATGGAGTTCCATCAGGTAAAAGGAAATGTGTGAAACCAGCGGAACCATGACACACAGCTCCTATCACTTTATTATCTTCTGCCATCTCAGTTAATATGTATTGAAGACGTTCACTACTAGGGAAATCAAACATTGTTCCATGACCGCCTGCTAAAAAAATACCGTCAAAGTCTTCACTGTCTAAATTATCAAGAGAGATAGTGTTTTTTAAAACATCAGCTGCTTCTTCCCACTTTTTAAGAAGCGCCTCTCCTTTGCTTTTTGGGTCTATCGGAGCTTCTCCTCCCTTTGGGCTTGCAATAATAACCTCATGACCAGCATCAACAAAAGTGAGATAAGATTCTGCGAATTCAGATAACCATACTCCCGTCTCTCTTCCATTTATTACGTTGCCAGCATTTGTAACAACGATCAAAATACAAGCCAATGTACGCCTCCCCCTTTTTTCAATCATCCCTCTTCTTTTTCTACCTTCATTTTAATGGAAACATAAAAATGTTACAAATGTGAACGTATCATCCATCCTGATGAACAGGACGCACCACTATTTCATTTACATCTACATTTGCAGGCTGAGTGACAGCATAATATACTACCTCCGCTACATCTTCACTTTTCAGAGGTTCAAAAGGCATCCCTTCTTCATTCATGTTCTTTAAAATATTTTCATCCGTAATGGTATTCGTTAAATCAGTAGCAACAGCTCCTGGAGAAATCGCCGTAAATCGTAAATCCGTCCTTGCCATTTCTAGCTTCAATCCTTTCATAATAGCAGACACAGCATGCTTTGTAGCACTATAAACTGCAGATCCAACAAAAACTTTATGTGCTGCATCAGAAGAAGTTGTAATAATATGACCTTGATTTCTGGCAAGCATATGATTACATACTGCTGCAAACCCATTCAATACACCTTTGATATTAACATCAATCATACGATTCCATTCGTCTACTTTCGTGTTTTTCATATAAGAAAGCGGCATTAAACCTGCATTATTAAACATCACATCTATTTTACCAAATGATTCTATGGCGAAAGCGGCCAGCTGCTTCATTTCATCTAACGAAGTAACATCTGTTTGGCGAACAATCACTTCTCCTTTATTATTGATTAGTTCTGATTGCAATTGTTTTAATTTATTTATACTTCTAGCAGCAAGCACAACATTGGCTCCTTCTTGAGTCAATTTTCTTGCAGCTGCTTCACCTATTCCACTGCTTGCACCTGTAATAATTACTGTTTTATTAAGTGTCATTCTAAAAAGACCTCCAACATGAAAGGGATTGACGCATTCGGTTTAAAAAGGTTCAGTGACGTCTATTATTATGTTTTACCATATTCGATGGAAAAATTACTTTCACAAAAAAATAAGCGCACCCGAGAAGGGTGACGCCCTGTGTGGTTCTTAATTATGAAGTTTACAGGCAGGACCAACGTCTAACATCACTAACAAATTCCATTACTTCACTATTCCGGAATTGCGTATTTTTTAATTCATCTGTAAACAGATAGAGAACTACAGTAATACGATCCCGGTTATCAATCATTTCAACTCCGCTTTTCCCTTTGTTGCCGCTTACTAATGGAAGGTTTAACCGTTCAGAAATTTCTTCAGCCGATGACCTTCCTCTTGGAATATCTAATACAAGTTTAAGATGATCTTCCATATCATCGCAAATCATGCCCCACCGTTTGCCAAACCACGCACGACATCCCGTCATACTCACTAGCGTATATCCATAAGGCGGAGTAGGTACAAATTTTGTGCTTGCCCAACCCCTTAATTCCATTGCACTGCAGAGCTCTTTTGCTTTGGTTCTTACAAGTGTTTCTTGATTTTCTTTTACAGGCATACGATCTCCTCCTTAAAAAATACTCTACACCGTTGCCATGAACCATCTCCTTCATGTAATGTAGAAAATTCTGAACATTAACGCATAGAATAAATATAACACAAAAGCAACAATGTGTCGATTAATTGAATGAAAATTCTAACTTTTGTCACAAATTAGCTTTTGGTTTTATTCCAACTTTAATAATACGCCATCAACACCAAACGGTCAATGAACATTCGGTGACAGAAATATTAGTACCTCTAAATAAAATAAGAGACATTGATGTATATACCCTCCTCCTATGAAATTAAACATTATTTTTCCTGATTTTTTGTTATACTGTCTTAGGAATGAATAAAGTTATCTTGTCAACAACGCATACAGTTTAAGAAGCAGGCAACGTTTTCTCACTAATTGTAATCTGTTTTATCATTGCACAAAAAGAGGGTTATTATGAAAGTAAATATAGGTAATACCGTTGTAAAAGGGGTCCGCCCGGATAAACAAAGCCGCTGTGCCCACTATCATAAGAAAGAAGATATCATTGCTATTCAATTTTTTTGCTGTGGAGATTTTTTCTGCTGTTATAAATGTCATGAACAAATATGCGATCACCCCCCTCTACAATGGCCTAAAGATCAATGGAACCAAAAAGCCATTCTTTGCGGAGCTTGCGGATATAAACTCACCATTCAAGAATATTTAAAATGCAACTATTCTTGCCCTGTGTGCAAAGCTTTATATAACCCAGGCTGTCAGCATCATTATCATTTATATTTTCAAACCTAACTTTTAGAATAAATACTTCAAAATTCCTAGACTAATTCTTCAAAAAAAATCTATTAACTGTCTTATTAACGAAAGGAATAAAATAATTCCAACGAAAAAACTTATTAATGCAAGCATTTTTTCTAATTTATTGTTGTCCACCTCGTTGATTCACCTCACTAAGAAAAGCGCAAGCGCCCTGGTCAGCCGCCACAGGTTCTGGAGCTTTCGCGCAGGGTCGCCTGCGGCCCGGAGTCGAAAGGGAAGACGTTCAGCTCATTTTAATGAACTTCTACTAAAATCGAACACGTCGACGCATAGGATGTGCTAATGTCGCCAATGCCACAGGACGTGGCGTTTTTGGCGACGAATGTGCAACGTAAAAGGCACCACATCGTGTGGAAGGACGTCCTGTGACAACGCTGAACTGGCTTGCACAGGAGGTGTTGACTTTTGCGTTGCGACAGGACGTCGCGGTTTTAACAAAAGTTCCTCTTTCTCGTGTGCGCCTGAGCAGCTGGGCGCTGAAGCTAGACATCAAAAACAATTTATCATTTCTTACCTTTTAAAAAAACCATGTCATAGCTACCATCAATAGCAGCCCGCCTGTAAATGAATACGTTGCACTTAATGCATATCCATCCCCGTGACTTTCGGGAATTAATTCTTTGTACACAATATATAGCATAGATCCGGCCGCAAAAGCTAATCCTATGGGAACTAACTGACTTGCAACCGCCGTTAACCAAAAACCAACAAAAGCTGCAATCCACTCCATACAACCTGTACCTAAAGCTATTAAAAATGCATGGCTTTTTTTAACTCCTTGTTCGATTAAAAAGAATGCGATGATAAAACCTTCCGGCGCATTCTGAACCCCAATAGCAAGAGCTATCAATAAGCCAAGACCTTCTATCCCACTATTATAACTTACCCCGACAGACAACCCTTCCGGTATATTATGAAGCGTGATGGCCATTATAATAAGCAGTGCTTTTCGATCAATCATTTTAATGTCAAAATACTCATTATTATCGGTCCGTTCAATATGTTCATGAGGAATATTCTGTTCTAATAATGTTAAAATCAACATTCCAAGAAATATTCCAATAAAAGCAGCCTCATAACCACCAAGGTTTAAGCTCTCTGGTATAAGTTCAAACATAGATGCTGCCATCATCATTCCTGCACTAAAAGCAAGCAGCATATCTTTTCCTCGGTGAGTTGTGTTTCTTAATAATATCGCAGGAATTGCTCCTAATCCGGTGGCAAATGCAGATAATCCACTTGCCAGTATGAATTCCTCCATGATTTCACCCACTTTCATACTACCTTTTATAGTTTACGCATTTTAGTAAAAAATAGAAAGAAATCTAAAAGAATATCAAATATTATCAATTATTTTCGATCCAATGGCGTTTTAAATCCTTTATTGTTAGGATATACAACATAGAGTTGTTGTCGTTTTTTGAAAGGAGTGCCAAAAAAATTTGTCTGCCACAAAACTTACTAATATATTAGCAGGGATCATCATACTAGGTTTCGCTATTTATTTTTTCATGTCTAATACGTGGAACGAAAATGCTGAGGACTCATCACCCGATTTTGAAGATGACGCACAAAAAGTTTCCTTAGAAGAATTTGAAGGATACGGGGTAAGTTCCTCTAACGACTACGCAATTGAAACCGGAATGGATATTTTGGAAAAAGGAGGCAACGCCATCGATGCTGCAGTAGCTGTTTCCTTCACCTTAGCAGTCACAGAACCTTATGGCTCTGGCTTAGGAGGCGGCGGTGCCATGCTGTATATGCCTTCTTTAAAAAACGATCCTATCACTTATGATTACCGGGAAACAGCTTCAACCCAAAATCCTGCTGACCAAATCGCAATTCCTGGATTTGTTAAGGGGATGCAGACTATACATGAAACACATGGAGAACTGCCAATAGATGAGCTGCTCCAACCGGCTATTTCTTATGCTGAGAATGGATTTAAGGTCAACCCAGATTTACACTACCGCTTAAAAAATGCAGCACACCGGATTCAGACAGAAGAAGTACCTCATTTTTACCCTGAAGGAGAACCAATTGAAATTGGAGAAACACTTGTGCAAGAAGACTTAGCTAATACATTAAAACAGTTACAAACAGAAGGTTTAAATGATTTTTACGAAGGAAACGTTTCAAACAGTATATCTGGCCAAGTTCCCCATATTAACAGCAGTGATCTGTCTCAATATACTGTAGATGAAAAGGAACCCGTAAAAGGGACATTTGAAGATCATACCGTTTATTCTGCTCCACCTCCACTTTCAGGAACAACCTTCATTCAAATGCTTGGCATGGCCGAACATTTGAATATTAAAAACTATTTAAACAACAATAAGGCCGAGTATATACATTTAATGAGCGAAATTACAAGGGAAGCATATTATCAACGATTGAACACCATTGGCGATCCTAATTTTGAAAATGTCAATGTTGACCATCTGACAAGTGATGACTTTATTAGGGAACGTGCGAATTATGTCACCGAAAACAGATTAAGCGAAGAAGTTATATTAGATGTAGAACAGGATAACAATATGCAAGAACATACAAGCACCACTCATTTTGTCATCATTGATAAAGAAGGAAAAACAGTTTCAGCTACAAACACTTTAGGAAATTTCTTCGGCTCGGGAAACATGGTAGATGGCATGTGGATGAACAGCAACTTGGGCAACTTCAGCGATGATCCAAATTCACCTAATTATATAGAAATTGGAAAACGTCCACGCAGTTTTATTGCCCCTAGTATTATAAAAAATGAGACTTCCGAAGTTGTTATGGGAATAGGCACTCCGGGGGGCAACCGTATTCCTGGTGTTCTATCCCAGTTTTTGATTAGACAGGCATACTTGGAAGAAGATTACCAGGACACCGTTAATGCCGGTCGCTTTCACCCTGAGAAAGACCTGATTCATCTAGAAGATACTGAAGCATTTATTGAGGACCAGAGTCTTATTGCACAACTAGAAAGCTACGGATATGATTATCAAGTGGAAGGTGTAAGCACCTATTTCGGAAATGTTTCAGCTTTAATAAAAGATTACGACAAACAGGAGATGACTGGAATTGCTGATGAACGAAGAGAAGGTTCATTCGATATTAATTAATATTTGCAGGTGTGGTTTTTATGCCTAAACTAAAAACAATACTTCCTTATTTATTCTTATTAGGTCTAGTATTATTCATGTATTTTTTTAAACATGATGAAAATCTAACGCCGCAAGAATCAGAAGCTATCGATTCTCAACTCCAACAGGAAGAGGAAGATGAAAGTTTTTTAACCGATTAAAAAAGTAATTTTATGCAAAATCAGGCGTCCGATCAAATGAAGTTAAAGGACGCCCCATTTTATGCACGGTGTGAGTAAATAAGAGCATTAGAAATACAGGGCTGACTAGGAGGACAAGCCATGCTTCTTATATTAATGGCATGTGCCATTTTATGTTATTTCGGCTATCAAGAAAAACGAAAACATCAAAAAGAAATTGATACGATTCCCGTTCGTGTGAACGTAAATGGGATCCGGGGCAAATCTACCGTAACCCGCCTGATAACCGGCGTGTTAACGGAAGCGGGATACAAGACTTTCGGAAAAACAACGGGCACTTCTGCTCGCCTTATTGACTGGCAACGACAAGAAACACCTATCGTAAGAAGGCTAGAAGGACCAAACATTAAAGAACAAAAAACAATTTTACAACAGGTTTCGGCCCAAAGAGCAGAAGCATTTGTGAGTGAATGCATGGCGATTAATCCAGAATATCAAGACGTTCTTCAAAAACATTTTTTACAAGCAAATATTGGTGTCATTTTAAATGTATATGAAGACCATATGGATGTAATGGGCCCTACCCTTCAGCATGTGGCGGACGGCTTTGCTTCGACTATTCCATATGACGGCACATTAATCACGACAGATGGTCCGTTTTATTCTTATTTTTACGATATAGCACAAAAAAGAAACACCGAAGTCATTTGTGCTGACCCGAATAAATTGCCAGAAGGATTTATTCATACATTCGATTATATGATTTTCCCGGAGAACGCAGCAGTGGCTTTAGCCGTGGCGGAAAGTTTAAACATTGATAAAGAGACAGCTTTAAAAGGAATGTTAAACGCAAATCCGGACCCAGGTGCTCTTAAGATCACAGCATTCAAAGACGGTGCTCAAAAATCTTCTTATTTTATTAATAGTTTTGCCGCTAATGATGCTCACTCCACTCTTTCCATCTGGGAAAGGATTAAGTCATCCGAATTTATGACCGAGCATCCTATTGTTATTATGAATTGCCGAGAAGACAGAGTCGACCGTACTAAAGACTTCAGTGATAACGTGCTTCCTCATCTTCATGGAGAAAAATTGATACTAATAGGAAAGAACGTTCACCACGTATTGTCTGATTATGAAAAAGGGAACCTTCCCTTTGAAAAAGTTATTAATTTAGAAGGAACCAAACCAGACGCTGTACTAGATAGAGTTATAAACGAAGCAAACCATGCAACAATATTTGGAATAGGAAATATCCATGGTGCCGGAGAGGCATTTATAAATGCTCTTCAATCTTCTCCTAATATCTTGGATAGCAATAAAGTAAGTTGATGAGGAGGCAATGTCATTGTTTGGTACAGATTTATACATCGCCTTAGTAATAGGCGTTGTGCTCAGTTTAATATATGCGGAGAAAACAGGTGTGATGCCTGCCGGGCTAATCGTTCCCGGTTATTTAGCACTTGTATTTGATCAGCCTGTATTTCTCTTAACGATATTTATTATAAGCCTGGTCACCTATTTGATTGTCACTTTTGGATTATCTAAATTTATGGTGCTTTACGGGAGAAGAAAATTTGCGGCCATGCTTTGTACAGGAATTGTGTTAAAGCTGCTGTTTGATTATTTTTATCCCGTCCTTCCTTTTGAAATATATGAATTTCGGGGATTAGGTGTAATCGTGCCAGGCCTTATTGCAAATACAATGCAAAAACAAGGTGTCATCCCGACATTTACAAGTACTTTAGTGCTTACTGCCGTTACGTTCGGTATTATAACGTTATATTATCTTATTTAGGGGTTTCCATATGATGAAACAAAAAGAGTTAACATTTAAAGAAAAGATATTAGCAATTACCAAAAAAGAAAAGAAAAAAGGATTTCATCAAGCTTGGATTGCATTATTACTATGTATTTTATTAATTTCTGTTATCCGTTGGTCTGAGCCTGAAGCTGTTGAAAAAAGCAGCAAACCAGAAGAAGATGATACGGTGTTTTCGGCGTCTATGGTTGGCGATATTATGCTTGGCCGCCATGTCGAAGAAATAACTAAACGACATGGATACACTTCACTGTTTGCTTATGCTGAAAGTATATTACGTTCTAGTGATTATACAACAGGCAATTTCGAACACCCAATTATAGATAACGAAGACGAGTTTGAACAAGCTAATAAAACGATTCACTTGTCTTCTAAACAAAGGTCATTAGGCGCTTTAGAACAATTAAATTTTTCTACAGTGAACTTGGCGAATAATCATATGATGGATTATAAATCAGAGGGATTTTCAGCTACGCTCGATGCTTTTCGACAAACTTCAATTGATCCAGCAGGAGTCGTTGAAAACGGAAATTCATCGGAAAGTTATACAGTTAATCAATACGAGGAGCTTGATGTGGCTACATTAGGTATAAACGATATTGTTTATGCTGATATGGAAAGTGGCAGCCCAAACACACCCGGCATATTAACATCAGATCCGGATGATTTTATCCCAGCTATAAAAAAAGCAAAAGAAGATGCAGATTTAGTATTGGTTCATCTGCACAGCGGACAAGAATACGACAGCTCCCCCACCACCCGCCAGAAAGAATTGGCTCATGCCATAGCGGATGCAGGAGCCGATATTATTATTGGGCATCACCCCCATGTTCTTCAATCAGTCGATGTTTATAACGATACACTCATCATGTATTCACTTGGTAATTTTATTTTTGATCAAGGCTGGACAAGAACACGGGACAGCGTTATTGCTGAATATGAATTAAAAAATGATGGGACTGCGATGTTAGAAATGCATCCTTTTCGTGTATTTGAAGCACAACCGCGCCCGGTGCAAGGGTTAACGACCAGTATTCACAAGAACAGAATATTTAGGCAGCTGACAAAAGACACAGAAGCAAAAGAGAATATAGTAGAGAATGGTAAACGATTAATTATCTCTGCCGATCATTCACATGTTTTAAACAACAAAGAGTAATTGAAGAAACAAGCACTAATCTCTATTCAGTGCTTGTTTCTTTCTATTATATTCACTTTACATAATAATATTATTTGAAACTATTTTGCAAAACCCCTTACATTCCTTGGATGTAAACTTTGCTTCCAGGGCCGCCTGGTTCAGCTGGCTTGACGAATAATTTTTTAGGCAGTCTTTCCTGCAGCTCTGGTACGTGACTTATAACACCAACTGATAAATTATCTGTCTGAAGCTTTTCCAAAGCGCTCATTACTGTCTCTAGCAGTTCATGGTCCAAGGTCCCAAATCCTTCATCTAAAAAGAAAAATTCCAATGGATACTGCCCTTTTAATTGAATGGAAGCCGATAAAGCTAATGCCAAAGCAAGACTTGTTAAAAACGTTTCTCCTCCTGATAATGTCGTAACAGGTCTTTTTATTCCACCATTGGCATCATCTCTCACAATAAAACCACCGCTAGAATCTACTTCAATGGCATAACGTCCATTAGTTAATGTATACAGACGTTCAGATGCGAGCCGGCTTACTTGAACAAGCTGCTCTTCTGCTAAAAATTCAACAAAGCCTTTCCCACGAAAAACAGTATCTAACTGTTGATATTGGTTTTCTTTCTCTTCTCTTTTTTTTCTTTCCTTTTCAAGCTCATTATAGTATGCGTGCTTTTGTTTTATTTCATCTAAACTTTTAGATGCAGCTCCTCTTTTTTCCCTTATATCATCTAATTTTTTATTAATAGCATGCCAAGTCTCTTTCCACACTTCCCATTCTTTGTCTGTAACATACCGATCAGATAATTTTTGCACCAATTCTTGTTTTATTCTTTTCCATTTTTCCTTTTCCTGTTCGAACGTCTTAATTTTCTTTTCGTATTCATCTTTTTCTTGTTCACTCAATATAGCGTCGCTCACAGCAGCAGGATGAAGCTGTAATGTGCTGCTATCCGCTTTCTCTTGCCAATCGATCCGCGCTTTTTTTAATCTTGATACAGATTCATCATAAGAATGCTCAGCAACCGCTTTTTCTTGCTCTGTTTGTTGTTTTTCTGTTTTTAATTTTTCTAATTCGCTGTTCAAGTGATTCTCTTTTTTCTGCCAGGCAGCTATTTGATCATGTACATCCTTTTTTAATGTGTTTAAATGCTGGCCCTGTAAGATTGTTTCTAGCTGCGCTGCTCTATCATTTACAAAAGCAGTCATTTGATCAACTTGTGTTTTTGCCTCCGTTTGTTTTACTTCTATCGCATGGAGTTTCTTTAATAAATCATCATAACGACCTTGTAAGTCTTCAATTTGTTTCGTGCCATCCTCTATCCTTTTTTGTAAATGCTCGCCTTCTTCTTCATTCTGCTGGAGGGTTTCATATCTGTCCTCTAATGCATCAAACGAATAAGAGGGGAATTTCTCTTCCCACTTCTGCCTCGCTCTATCTCGTTCTACCTCTGCAGTCATTCTTTTTTCTACTAATTCTTTGTGTACGTAATATTTGCTATCACATTCATACTCGTGCTGTTTCCTATTTTCTATCGCTTGATAATAATGTTTTAATTCTTTTTCGATGCTTTTTTGCAGTCGAGAAAGGGTTTCCTCTTCTTTATCCCATTGTACGAGCTTTCGTTGTATTTTCTCCTCCCATTTGTCAGCTTTTTTTAATGAAAATAAATCATCCGTATCCTCTTCTTTAGCAAGAGATGCTCCTATTTCTTCTCCCATTTGGTCCACAATAGAAGACGATGTTTGCTGCAATGTCCATTCTCTCTGATTCATTACTAATTGATAGCTTTGAAGTTTGCTGATCCATTCTTCTAATTTTTCTCGTTCAACGACATGTTCATCTGTGAATTTCAAAGATTTTTCTTCTGGAACGGCAGGAGCAGGATGTTCAGAAGAACCACACACCGGGCATGGGCTGCCTTCTTTCAAATGAGTAGATAAATGATACGACATTTCCCTAGCTTTCATATGATTTTCTTTGTCTGCCTCTTCCTTCAACCATCTTTGCAGATGATGTAAAAATTGGTCTATCCACCCTTTTTCTGCAGCGGTTTTATCATACCAATACAACACTTGAGAAAATCGTGCAGTTAATGTTTCTTTCCCTTTGTTAACCTGTTGTTCTGCTTCTTTTTTGTCTTCGAAAGCTTTGTTTGTTTGTTGTTTCCTGTCGCTTTCTTCTCTTTTTATATTTTCCAAGTGTTGATTGATATGCAATATGTGTTGTTTTTCTTGTATTGCTCTAAATAATGTATTTTTTTCTTCCCGGGTTCCTAGCAATTTGTTTTGTCGATCTTTAAGTGTTTTTACTGCGTCTGAATATTTCATTACGTGTGCGTTTATATTTTCCGCTTCTTTACGATATGCATCCAACTCATTTGTCAATGTCTTATACACATCTTCTATGTTTTGTTTTTCCTGATTATACTGAGACACTTCTTTTTCTAATTCCTCTGCTTTATCAATAGATTGACGGATAGAGGCAATTTCTTCGTCTTTTGACTGTTTCTCTTGTTGAAATTCTTCCCACTGACAAAGCAGATGTTTTTCGTTGACTAATATATCAACAAGCTTATTTGCTGTATCATCAGCTTTCTTTTTCCACTCTCTCTGTTCTTTATCGGCATAGAGGAAAGCATTGGCATATGGAAGAAGCGACTCTGCTTCTATTGCTTGCTGTATATAATTTTTGTAGATTTCTATTTGTGGTGCTTGCTTTTCTAATTCTAAAAGCTCTTGATCGGCTTCTTCTTTTTCTTTTTGCCAAGCCCTTAATTGTTTTATTTGGTCCCACTTTTCTTCTGTTTGCTCTTTTCTCATTACGGCCTGTTGAAGTTCGTTTTCCCAATATTTAAGGTTATCTTCTGCCGTATGTAATGCTTCTTTCGATGCATCCCCAAGTCCAAGTTGTTCTGCTTCTATTTTTTCTTTTTCATGCGTCACCTCCTGAAGTTTCTTTTTAATTTTTTTAATTAGCTCGTCTCCGTACTTCTCTAAATGAAATAATCGCTGCAGCATTTTTCTTCTTTCGTTTCCGCGAAGTTTTAGAAATTCCGAGAACTTACCTTGGGGAAGTACTACCGCTCTTGTAAAATCATCTATGGACAACCCAAGCAAATGTTCAATTTGATTATTCACATCATTCGTTTTATCAGCTAATACAGAAGGTTCTTTTGTCATATCAAGCAAACGGCAGAGGGACGTTTTTACATTAAATTCACTCGTACGTATAAAGCTGCGTTCTACCTTGTAAGTTGAAGCATGTCCTTTATGACCAAGTTCGAAGGTAAAAGACACGGATAATGATTTTTCTGCTTGATTAATAATACCTTGCGTATTGTTCAAGGCTCGCTCTACTTTGCCATATAACGCTAATGTCATTGCATCTAATAAAGAAGATTTTCCGCTTCCTGTGGGACCGAATATTCCAAAGACCCCCCCTTCGCATAGGGAAGAGAAGTTCACCGTTTGCTTTTCTCTAAAACTGTGCAAACCTTTAATTGTGATTTCTATAGGACGCACCTTTATTCTCCTCCTTCTGCGAGCTCCAAAAATAATCGGACTAGTTTTTCATCGGCCTGAGCCCCGCCTGTTTGCCTCTCATAAAACTTCTTAAACAATTCATCAATCGGAAATTCTTTTCTTTTTTCTGAGGTTATATTGTTTTGCATGTCTGGAAAAACCGGATGAATATGTATGATTCCTTCATGTGATTTTCTTATATGATGTATTTCTTCCATAGAAGGTGTTTCTGTAATATGCAAGTCCAGTTCAATCCAAGCATTATCATCTCTTTTTTCATTTAACCACTGGTAGACTTCTTCGAGTCCATAACGAGCATCCCACTTCACTAATGGCTTTCCGCAAGATAGTGGAATCTCTTTGACATGAGGGGTCTTTTGAGCTTTAATATCAATAATAGTTACTGATTTGGAATAGCCTGATTCGGAAAAACTAAAAGCAATGGGTGATCCGCTATACCTTATTAAGCCATCGGATCCGTGAATATTTTGCGGACGGTGAAGATGTCCAAGAGCTGTATATTGCACATTTTTAGGCAATGATGAAGGCGAAACCGTATATGCTCCTCCGACTTCAATCGGTCTTTCTGAATCACTCGATGCGCCTCCAGCTGCAAACAAATGACTCATCGCCATACAAACGTTTTCTTTCTTAAATGATTGGGTTAACTGCTGAAAAAGGTGTTTCATTTTTTTGTTATAGGCGCTTTGTAAAGACTGCTCTTCCATTGAACTGCTAAATACAGCTTGCATACGTGATTCAGAAGGATAAGGAAGAGCTCCTAGTTGAAGCACTTCCTCTTTTACTGGTATTTTTACAGGTTCTGTGCCTGGGTAACCTAAAATATATATCCCTTGACTTTTTGCGATCTTTCTGGCTGCTTGGAGTCTGTCTGGATGATCATGATTTCCAGCAATAATAATAATTGGCATGTTATACTTTTCACTGAAGTTTGCCATGCTTTCATAAAATAATTCTTCAGCTGAGGCAGGCGGGTTCACAGAGTCAAACACATCACCAGCCATTAATAACACATCTATTTTTTCATCTCTGATAATCGCTTCAAGTTCCTCAAAAAAAGCAATTTGTTCCGGCATCCTGCTTCTGCCTTCAAGCGTTTTCCCTAAATGCCAATCTGCTGTATGCAGAACTCTCATAAAAACCTCTCCCTAATTCATCATATCAATCACATAATGACCGTCAAAAGCGTAAAGATACGCTTCTTGTATTTCTTCTTGCCAAATGTTGGATAAAGCTTCTAGATAAAGATCCATTTGCGATTGATACCTGTCTTTCATCATTGTTACAGCTGTGTTGATATTATCTGGGAACCTGCTTTTAAACGCATCTGTTTTGTAATCAATCAAAACAAGCTGCCCTCTTTCATCGCGAAACACACAGTCCACTGCCCCTTGGATTAAAATCAAATCTTTATCACTGCTTTTTTTCAATCCGTAACTAAAAGGGATTTCTCTAAAAACTTGGGAAGCTTTTTTCATTCTTTCTCCAAGAGAAGAGGAAAAAAACGAAACAATTTCACTAGCCTCCACCATATTGGCTTGCTCTTCACTTAATAGTTCTTTATATACTAATTCTGTAATATAATGCTGACAGTTTTCTTTTGAAATCGTTGTTTCAAGTGGAATATGCTCCATTACCGTGTGGACTGCTGTTCCTCTTTCAGCCGGCCTAGTGTTTTTTTGCTGCATAAATAAAGGACGTTCTGCGTGTTGAGATTGAAAGGCTGGCTGAAAAGCCGGCTCGCTGTATTCATCTTGAAGAGTCCTTTTGTATTCACTAACCGTCTGTTTCGATCGATGGCTGACGGAAGCTTGATAAGGATAGGACCAGCTTAACTTTTTTTCTATATCATCCATATATTCACTCTGAGCGTTTACCGGCTGCTGTTGTTTTAAAGCTTGTTCGACTTCTTGTTCCACGGTTACAATGTCTTCATCTGCTTCTTGTAAGTCTTGATGTTCAACAAACGTTATCTTCCAGTTGGAAGGATAATAGTAAACCTCCGTAAATCCGCAGCTTTCTTCCACTTGCTGCCAGGCCTTCGCAGAATGATGACGAAACAGCGCAGGACCTATCCAATCAGCATATGATTTGGCTTTTAACCTATCTACCTCTGGCAGAATCCATTCCCCGTGCTGCCTATACTCTAACCAATCGTTCAATGTTTTTTCTGCTTTTTTTAATGTACCAACTAAGATTAGCTTTTCTTTCGCCCGGGTCATAGCTACATAAAGAACTCTCATCTCTTCTGCTATATTTTCTCGATGAATCCGCTTTTTGACGGCCAGCTGCGGGATGGATTCTTTGATCACTCTTTGATTGGGATCTATAGACTTGGCTCCAATACCTAATTCCTTATGAAGAAGTACGTTACGGTGAACATCCTGAAAATTAAACTGCTTATTCAACCCAGCAATAAAAACAACTGGAAATTCGAGTCCCTTGCTTTTATGAATCGTCATTAACCGAATGACATCTTCTTGTTCTCCTAACGCTCTGGCTGTTCCTAAATCATCCCCGCGTTCTTGTATACGCTCAATAAACCGTAAAAATCGAAACAATCCCCGGAAAGACGTTTTCTCATATGATCTTGCTCGGTCATATAAAGCTAATAAATTTGCTTGTCTTTGCTTTCCTCCAGGCAAACCTCCTGCAAAATCATAATATCCCGTCTCCTGTAATAGATCCCAAATAAATTCAGATAATGATTCACTGCGAGCACGCTCTCGCCACACACGAAGTTTTTCATAAAACAATAGTGCTTTCTCTTTCCATACCGATGCTGGTCCTGCAATGACGGATTCTTTTAGTGCATCAAAAAATGTATTTTTTTTATTCATTAGCCGAATCTGTGCCAGCTCTTCCTCATTCATTCCGACGATAGGAGAGCGCAGAACAGAAGCTAGAGGAATGTCTTGTCTTGGATTATCAATTACTTGCAGCAAAGACAGCATAATATTTATTTCTACTGCTTGAAAATAACCACCGCTCAGTTCTGCATAAACAGGCAGACCCTCTTTTTTAAATTCCTCCATAATTGTAGAAGCCCACGGCATCGAACGCATTAATATAACAACATCGCGATAGGTAATATTGCGTAATTGTTTTGTTTCTTTATCCAGTATTTGATATTGTTCATTTATTAATTGCTTTATTTTCCCTGCCATCCATCTCGCTTCTAACTGCGCTGTTTCAGTGTCTTCTTCTGCTTCATCGGCGTTTTCTTTTGACTGTTCTAATGGATCTCCCTTATTAATAAGCACCAGCTCTGGATCTCTATTTTCCATGTGCTGATACTCTTTATTTCCAGCTTTTAATTCAGCAGCTTCATCATATTTTACATCTCCAGCTTTTTCGTCCATAAGCTGTTTAAAAATGAAGTTAGCAGCACTTAAAACTTCTGTACGACTTCTAAAGTTTTGATCAAGGTCTACTTTCCAACCTGGAATGCCATTGGTTTGATTATATTTTTGGTATTTTTCTAGGAAAAGTCCTGGTTCTGCCAAACGAAAACGGTACACACTTTGTTTGACATCACCTACCAAAAATAAATTATCGCCATTTGAAATCGTTTGAAGAATCGCTTCCTGGGTATGGTTGGTATCCTGATATTCGTCCACTAATATTTCTTCAAAACGATACCGGCATTCATGAACAGCCTCTGAATCTTCTTCGTTTAATACAGCTAAACATAAATGCTCAAGATCAGAAAAATCGACAAGGCCTTTATCTTCTTTAGCTGCCTGATAGCTTTCAGCAAATAAACGAACAGTATTTACAAGCGATTGTACAGGGACAGCCATCTCCTTAATATCCTGAAGTAAAACGTGAGGATGCTCGTCAAATGCCTCTGTTTTTATACTATTAATCTCTTTTTTTACTTTATCTCGAATATCTTTTACTTGAGCTTTTAAGGTTTCTTCTACACCTTCATTCTTTTTAATCGTTTTTAAACGCTTGAATGCAATGTACTGAAATGAATTATACAGCTTCTCCCAAGTACTAGCACCATGCAATGTTTCAAGCATTTTTTCATCTTCTGCAATTGTTTCTAAGTAAGGAGCAGGGCCGCCATCTAATTCACATAATGATTTGGCTTTTTGCAAAGCTTCAATAGAGGCAGATAGACGTGCCTTCACCTCTCTCCAAATTTCTTTTACCCATTCTAACTCTTCCATGTTTTGATCTTCTGCCAAGTTATAATAAGAAGCCATTTTACTGAGCCAGTGATCTGGGTCGGGATGTGCTCTTGAAAAACGGTATACATTTCGAACGACGTTTCGAAAGCCCTCATCTGACTTATCACCGCTGAACCTATCACAAGCATCGATAAATGAAGTATTGTTTTCTTTGCTGTACTGTTCTTCAAACACTTCATCTAGAATTTCTTCTCTCATTAGTTCCCCTTCAATTTCATCTAAAATACGAAATTTAGGATCTATGTTTACTTTGTAATAATATTTTCGTATTAAGCTCATACAAAATGAATGGAGAGTAGAGATTTGCGCCCTGTTTAATAACGCTAGCTGCCTGCGTAAATGCAATGAACCAGGGCTTTTATTTATTTCTCGCTCCAATGCTTCAGCGATGCGGTTTTTCATTTCTGCTGCAGCTGCATTTGTAAATGTTACAATCAGGAGCCGATCGACATCTGCTGGATGATCTTTATCAGTAATCTTATTAATGATTCGTTCTACAAGCACTGCTGTTTTCCCGCTGCCAGCAGCTGCTGATACAAGTTGGCTGCTCCCTGATCCAGAGATAGCTTCCCATTGACTATCAGTCCATGATGCTCCATCTGGTTTTGGCTTCCACTTCATTTTCATTATTCATGCCCCTTCTTCTGCTCGTTATCAAACAAATAAGAATGTATTTCTTTTTTATTTTTAGACAACACGCGGTAGTCATTTGCTTCAAAAGAAGTGTCAAATTGACAAACAGCTTTAAAAGAACAAAATGAACAAGCGGTATTTTGCTGGTTTTTAAAAGGTATTATTTCCGTGTTCCCTTGCATAATGGAGTAGCCAATATCTTGAAGTTTCTTACGAATAAACTGCCTGAGTGATTCGTAGTTATGGGAGGGCAGAACCGAAGAGTTATTGTAAAATGAGCCATCCTTTTTAATAGCTGCAGGAACGATTTGAGAATGTCCTGTCGTAAGGGTTTGGTCCATTAACCGTACTGATTCCTCTTCTGCCATGAGAAGCCCTTTCATTTTAAACCGCTTGAGAAATTCATTTTCTAATTCTTCTTCACTCAAGCCCTGTTTTGCTTGAATAAACGGGTTATGGACATGGAAATACAGTACTCCTGCTGGTTGTGCCTTATCCCCAATCCAATCTTCAGAAAATGATAATACAACATCAAGATAAACCAGCATTTGAAGGGCTAATCCGAAGTAGACGTCTGCTAGCTTAATGTCTTTCTCGCTCGATTTGTAATCAATTATCCTCACAAAAATACCTTCTGACCCAGCAGCCGTATCTACCCTGTCAATCCTTCCAGCCACTTCCATTTCCGATCCATCGGGCAAGGTGAAACGTAAAGGAGGAAGTTCTTGTTCCTGACCAAAGCCAAGTTCTAATCCATATGGCGAAAATCCAGATGCTTTTGCTTGTTTACTTAGCATTTCCGATGCCCGTCCAACTGTATCTTCAAGCTTCTTTTGTAAATATTTGTATCTATTCGTACTTAACAAAATTTCCCGCTGTATTTTAGGAACTAAAGCTGCCACACATTCTTTAGCTATCTGGCGGCATTCTTTTGGAGAAAGTTCTCCCCAGTCTTTTCCTTCTTTTCTTATAACCTCGGTCATATCTTTTAAGGCAGCATGAAACAGCTGGCCAATATCGGGTGCTTCTAGTTTATAAACATCCCGTTCTTTTAAACCGAGACCATAGGATGCAAATTGAGAAAATGCACAGGACTCGAATTTTTCCATCCTTGAAACGCTTGCTTTTAATTTTTCCCCATACAAATATTTACTCGTATCACTAGTTAAATGAACAGGTTGATTCGTATAATATAAACTATTTAACACAGATGGAGCCCTTCCAAACGGATCATTTTTTATATGCCAATTATATACGTCCCACCAAACAGAGGAAATCGGGTATCCTTTTTTCCATAATTGAAGCTGATATGTTAAAAATGACAATGTTTTCCGGTGAGGGCCTACAAAATCAATTTGCTGACTTTGTGTAAACTCGTTAGGTTCGTTGAATAGTAGATTTTCCTCTATATCAGGAAAGATATCTTTCAATTGGTTTATAATTACAGAAGGCTGTAAAGTTTTTCCTTCTTCATCTGCCAATGGGTAGCTAATATACAAATTCTCTTCTGATAAGCTTAAAGCACGGTAAATAAGGAACTGCTCATTGAGAAGCTGCTGGCCGGAATCATCTGCAAGCTCCATCCCTTGTTTTTCAAACCATTTTCTTTCTTCATCACTGAGTATGCCTTCTTCTTCAAATGTGGCAGGAATTATTCCCTCATTCACCCCTAGTAAAAAAACGACTTTAATATTTGTCAGCCTCGAACGTTCCATGTCTGCTGCAGTAACTTGATCAATAGCAGGCGGCACAATACTAAAACTCATTGACTCCAGTCCAGCTTCTATTATTTTTTGAAAATCAGAAAAAGACACTTCTTCGTCCCCGGCCATTTCGACGATTTGCTCTAATAATTCAATAACTGCTCCCCATACCTGTTCATGCTCTCTAGCTTTAGCCAGATCACCTGCATCCTTAGCTTTGTCTCTTAACTTTTCAATTTTATGAGGTACATTCAGCTCTTCTAGAAATTCAAATAATCTTACACTGAATTCTCTTAAGGTATTTCTTTTTTTTATACGTTGTTCAAACTGCAATAGAGCGGATGAAAACTTTTCACGGAGGAAATTTATTGTACGCTCATAATCAACGTCTTTTTTCCTACGCTGCTCCTCCGTTCCTGCTGATGTTCTCTTGCTTACATATCCCCAAAGCCCTTTTTGTTTCCAATGTTTTTCTTTAATACCATAAGCAAGTACATAATTCTCTAACATATCCACTTTTTCTCTTTCTTGCTCCCAGTCTTCTTCGATAGAAAAAAACATATCTGTTTTCAACGATCTAAATAACGGTTCATATCTCCAATTTCCAGAAATCGTTTCTAAAGAAGAACGTATACATTCAATAACAGGGTGGTTCAACATAGGACGTCTTTGATCGTTAAACAAAGGTATATTGTAATCATGGAAGGAAGCACTAAGCATTTCTCCGTAATCTTCCATATTTCTAGTAATTACTGCAATGTCTTTATAACGATATCCCTTTTCTTGTACAAGCTTTATAATTTCTCTTGCACAAGCCTCAATCTCTGCTCTTCTGTTTACTGCTGCTCTGATCATAATACTGTTATCTGATTCGCCTGGTATCGTTGGGCGTTTCTCAAAATACTTTTCTAGGTGCCGCAAGTTTAACGTTTTATATTTTTTTTGCTCTTTAAATACTACTGTTTCCTCTATATTACAATCCGTTTGATTACATAGTTCTCTTAATTTTTGATAAGTCGTTCCAGTTTGTTGAAATAAATCCAACATATGCGGAGGTTCCCCGTCATAAGGTTTATCTAAAGTCAGTGCAAAGGTTATATGTGCAGATTTGTTCATGAGGGCTTGTAAAACGTTAAGCTCTTGCGGTGTAAACGAATGAAAACCATCTACATATATTTCTGCCTCCTCTAACAATGAGGAGTTTTCTGCTTTTTTAGCTAAGAGGCGCAAATAATCTTCCGTTCCTGCATAACGATTTCCTAAAACCAGTTCTACACCTTTCCATATATTAACAATATCATGGAGTTTATCTGTTAATACCTGATTTTGCGCTGATTTGTCGGTTTCTGCTTCTAAATCTAAATATTTTTTCTCAAGCACATCTACCGAAACAACCTGGCGTTTAAATTCTGTTATTAACTGTTCCAAATGTTCAATAAATCCGCTTTTATCAGATGCTTTTCTATATAAACGGAGACCATCTTTTTGTTCTTCAATCACTTTTCGCAGCACCATTTGTATGCCGGTTTGCTGAATATAGGTTTTGGTTATCCCGCCTGTTTCTTTTAGAATCCGCCATGCCATTCGTGAAAAACTTAAAACTTGGCCTCTTGTCATCCCTGTGTTTGTTCTTTGTAAAAGATCGTATTCTGCTTGGAATGTCATCTGATCAGGCACCAAATAAATGATTGGCGGGCCGTCTTTAGGCTGTTTGTTGAGTTTGTCTTTCATTTCTGCTCGAATAGCATGTGTTTTACCCGTTCCTGTTCTTCCTATGTAAAAGACTGCCCCCATATTGAACGCCTCCGTTTTAAAACAATTCTTTTATAGTCACATTTAAATGAATCATATGTTCGCTTTCTTATTATATTTTATATAAATATTTACAAAAGGAAAAGGCATATTTGCAAAATGGAAAACAAAAGAAAAGGTTGGGCAACCAAAAAAAACGTGGAGTGCAACTGTGTTGCGCGGACTTGTACAAGCAGTTTGGTTACTATTTACACATACAAAAAGAGATTGTTATTCCATCGTAATGGTTAACAATCTCCGGATGGGAGGACTCATATATTGAACCTCCTTACACTATTTGTATCTTTATATTGTCCTCTAAATTCCCTGCTTTTCTGAAAACTTAAACAGCAGTATTTTTTCGGAAATGTTTTATACCGCTGCAGCTAAGATGCTGAAATGGTCCAAATCCGCTAATACGAAGTCTCAGTTGATTCTTGATGCGAAGATGATTATGAATATACACTTCTACCCCTTCGTGCGGTACAATGTTAAAAGTGTTATCGCTTTCCGGCTTATCAAATGTAAGCATAACATCTACTGGCCCGCGCTGTTTTTTCTGGTTAAACGGATAAAATGGATGCAGTGTTACAATACCGCCGTTTTTTTTAATCCAGCTGACCGTTTTTTTGTCCATGTTAATGCGAGTCATAAAAAAACCTCCTTAAGAAAATGTTCACTATAGTTTTTCACAAGGCGATTATAACACGAAGATATAGGTATATATCAATAGATATAAAGAGAAAATTTAATTTAAATTGTTTTAACATTGGTTAATGATATTATATGATTAATAATCGTAAAATGAGAGAGATTTTGTCGAATTTTAGGCTGAAAAGCCCTCCAAATTAATATCCTTTAAAGCTAATATGAAAGGGCTGACTCAACATTTGACGACGTCGATGATTCATCCACGCTAAAATTTTTATACTTTTTATCAGTGTAAAAAAGCTTTTCCCTGCCTCAATTTGCAAGGAAAAGCTTTTAAAATAATAATTATCCTTCTAAAAGAAGAGTTTCTGGATCTTCTAAGAGCTCTTTTATTTTAACCAAAAAGCTTACAGCTTCTTTACCATCCACAATTCGATGGTCATAAGACAACGCGATGTACATCATTGGTCGGTTTTCCATTTTCTCTTCATCAATAGCAACGGGGCGCCATTGGATTTTGTGCATTCCCAAAATACCTACCTGCGGCCCATTCAGAATTGGTGTAGATAACAAGGAACCAAAAACACCGCCGTTTGTTATCGTGAACGATCCGCCTTGTAAGTCTTTTAGAGTTAATTTATTGTCTCTTGCTTTTTTCGATAAATCCACTACCGATTGTTCTAATTCAGCAAATGATTTTTTGTCCGCCTCTCTTACAACCGGAACGACAAGACCGTCATCGGTAGAAACAGCCATACCAATGTCATAAAACTGCTTTTTGATGATCTCGTTTCCCTGAATTTCTGCATTTAATAATGGGTAATGTTTCAACGCAGCAATAACAGCTTTTGTAAAGAATGACATAAAACCTAAACGAACGTCGTGTGCTTCTTGAAAAGCTTCTTTTCTTCTTTTTCTTACATTCATAACGGCTGTCATGTCTATTTCATTAAAGGTTGTCAACATTGCTGAAGTCTGCTGTACGTCTACTAGTCTGTTAGCAATCGTTTGACGGCGGCGAGACATTTTCACACGTTCTACTGGTTTGCCTTCAAATTCATCTTTTTGGGCAGGAGCACTTTCTTTTTTAGATGTAGCACCGCTGTCAGCTTTTGCTGAGGCAGCCGCTTTATTTTTCTCGTAGTCTTCTACATCTTCTTTTCTTACTCTTCCTAGAGGGTCTCTCGTTGGAATTTGGTTTAGATCTAATCCCTTTTCTCTGGCAAGCTTTCTAGCAGATGGTGAAGCTACCGGACGGTCTGTTGATGAATCTTCTTCATTATTTTCATCATTATTATTTTGGGGTTTTGCAGAGTCTTCTGCTGAGGCCTCAGAAGGTTCTTTGACTTCTTCTTTTTTGTCTTCTCCCCCGCTTTTTTCATTTCCGCTTGCCTCGCCATTTTCGTCAACCACTGCAATAACATCGCCAACTTCCACCGTATCTCCTGGCTCTTTGAGAAGCTCTTGAAGAACTCCAGATTTTTCGGAAGTAATTTCTACATTTACTTTATCTGTTTCTAATTCTGCAATATTTTCTCCTTTTTCTACTTGATCACCTGGTTGTTTCAACCATTCTGCTATTGTTCCTTCTGTAATAGATTCTGCTAGCTCCGGTACTTTAATTTCAGCCATGATGATGAGTCCTCCTTATAATTTTCCTGTTAGTGCTTCGTTGATAATCCGTGTCTGTTCTTTTTTGTGTACTTTAGGGTCCCCTTCAGAAGGGCTTGACCGGCGTCTTCTGCCAATATAACTTGTGGATACGTTATTTGGAGCGATATCTCGCAGAAGCGGTTGGATATAATTCCAAGGCCCCATATTCTCTGGCTCCTCTTGTACCCATTTAAATTCTTTAACATTTTTATACTCTCGTACAATATCTTGAATTTCTTCTCCAGGAAATGGATATAATTCTTCAATCCGTATAATATGAACGTTTTCTGTACTTTCTTCTTCAATAGCTTCATGCAAGTCAACTGCCATTTTTCCAGAAGCAAATACAATTCGAGTTACTTTATCCTTTTGTTTTCCTGTTTTAGGGTCTTCCAACACGGCTTGGAAACGCCCATTTGCAAACTCTTCTGGCGAAGAAGCTACATTTTGATTTCTTAAAAGACTTTTTGGTGTCATTAACACGAGCGGTCTCATTTCTTCTGTGCCTAGAGTAGCTGCTTGTCTGCGAAGCAGATGAAAATACTGAGCTGAGCTTGTTAAGTTCGCGACATTCCAATTGTTCTCAGCAGCCAAAGTCAAAAAGCGTTCCAGCCTTGCACTTGAATGTTCCGGTCCTTGACCTTCATATCCATGCGGCAGCAGCAGCACCATGCCTGATTTTTGACCCCATTTTGCACGGCCAGCCGAAATAAACTGATCAAAAATGACCTGAGCTGCATTTGCAAAATCACCAAATTGCGCTTCCCATAAAACGAGCGTTTCAGGTGCATGAACATTGTATCCATATTCAAAACCAACAATAGATCCTTCTGAAAGCGGGCTGTTGTGAACAGCAAAAGATGCTTTGGCTTTTGATAATGTATGAAGAGGAGAGTAAATATCACCGTTTTTATGGTCATGCAAGACAATATGGCGGTGGGCGAAGGTCCCTCTTTGAGAATCCTGACCCGTTAATCGTACCGGGGTTCCGTCCGATATAATCGTGGCATAAGCTAACGTTTCAGCATGTGCCCAATCAATCTTGCCATTATCCTCCAAGGCCTCTTCTCTGCGCTCTAAAATCTTTTTTAATTTCGGAAAAACACTAAATCCTTCAGGCCAAGTAATTAACTCTTTGTTAATTTGTCTTAATTCGTCTAAATTATATCCTGTCTCAACAACAGGAAGTCTTTGTTCTACTTCTTCAGGTATAACTACTTTTTCTGGTTCATCCGATTTATTATCAGCCACTTTTTCATACTGGGATGACAAAAACTTTATTGTTTCTTCTTTTAATGTTTCTGTTTCTTTTTCAGAAAAGACATTGTCAGAAATTAATGATTTGGCATAGATTTCACGAACAGTCGGATGCTTTCGTATAACGTTATACAAATAAGGCTGTGTAGCTGCCGGCTCGTCCATTTCATTATGTCCAAATCTTCTATATCCAATTAAATCAATAACAAAATCTTTATTGAATCTGTGTCGGTATTGATAAGCCAAATGGATAGCAGCCATACAAGATTCAGGATCATCAGCGTTAACATGAACAATTGGGATTTCATAGCCTTTAGCAGGATCACTTGCATAAGTTGTTGACCTTGAGTCATGCGTGTCCGTAGTAAAACCTAATTGGTTATTAGCAATAATGTGCAGAGTACCACCTGTTTGATACCCTTTTAACCTGCTCATATTCAACGTTTCAGTAACAATACCTTCCCCAGGAAAAGCCGCATCCCCATGTATGAGAAGAGCAACTGATTTATTCGTGTCCTGCTGTGGAAAACCAGGCTGTGAGCGGTCATCTTGTGCAGCTCTCGCGTAACCTTCTACAACAGGGTTTACAAATTCCAGGTGACTTGGATTATTTGCCAGCGTAATACGGGAATCAAAAGATTCTTGTTCAATCTTCTTGTGAGCACCTAAATGGTATTTTACATCCCCTGTCCATCCATAATTTATTCCTATTGAACCTTCAGAAGGTACTAAATCCTTATTTGGGGCATGTTGAAATTCGGAGAAAATAAGATCATACGGCTTTCCAAGCACGTGTGCCAATACACTTAACCGCCCGCGGTGGGCCATTCCGATCATTACGTTTCTAGCTCCGTCTTGGATCGAATCTTGTGCAAACTCATCTAGCATTGGCACTAAGGAGTCGACGCCTTCAATAGAAAAACGCTTTTGTCCAACAAATGTTTTATGAAGAAATTGTTCAAAACTTTCTACTTCCGTTAAACTCTTTAGAATTCTTTTCCTTTTATCTTCAGATAAAGATTTGTAAATATCTCCAGATTCCACTTGGCGATTTAACCATTGATGTTCCTCAACATCGTGTACATGATCAAATTCAAAAGCAATAGACTTCGTGTACATTTCTTTTAGATGATTGATAGCTTCTAGACCATTTGAAATATTTTCCGGAGCATCTGGGCAGATAACATGGACCGGCAGGTGTTTTAAGTCCTCTTCTGTCAATCCATACTCATTAATTTTCAAAAAAGAGGTTTCTTCACCTGGCTCTTGAAGAGGGTTAACATCTGCAGATAAATGTCCATGGATACGGATATTTTCAGCAAGCTTTACAGCAGCTGCAATTTTAACAACAGTATCTGCTCTAGGCTGTACTTCTTCTGCAGTTCCTACAGATTCACCATTTGTGTGCACTGTCTGTTCTTCCTGCGGAGCACCATATTGGTCAAACCATTTTTTTGTTTCAGGTTCTAAGGCTGATGGATCATCTTTATATTGTTCATAAAGGTCCATTAAATAACCAAGGTTGGGACCATAAAATTCCTGCCACGGCTCATCATGCTTGGCTGAATTATTACTCATCGGGTTCTACCTCCAACTGCTAAGTGATATTTGGTAAGGTTGAAAAAATTATGTAAAGCATTTCTTTAAAGAAAATGATCTATAATCTTTATAAGCAATCTTTTCCAACCACTCCCCTCAGGATGTATACCTGCTTTTAACATTTTTATATTACTTCTTTTACATGATTTATTCTGTACTTTTATTCTAACACGTTGTAAGCGCGTTCTCAAAAGCAAGGGGTGAAAATTTGACACTTTATGACAAGCAATATAAATATGTAGAAACAGATATAAAAATAACATAAAAAATATTTTCTATTTAAAAAAAATGTCAAAAATGTGAACCTTCATTGTTATTGTACAACAAAAAATAGAGAATAAAAGTGCTGAAGACAAATTTCTTTAATGCTTTCTCATCTTTTAAGGGTTATAATATCGTTGTGTCGAAGAAAGGAGAACAGATGATGTTAAAAGCTTTAATTTTTGATCTAGATGATACGTTGCTATGGGATAAAAAAAGTGTAAAAGAAGCATTAAGGATCGTTTGTTTAGAAGCCGAAGAAGAGACTGGTGTTGATCATAGAGATCTAGAGCAAACGTTACGTAAGGAAGCAGCTGCATTATACGCAGAATATGAAACGTATCCTTTTACAAAAAAAATTGGAATTAACCCTTTTGAAGGATTATGGGGAGAGTTTTCTGACAAAACGAACGCAGGCTTTCGAAAGATGAATAAATTAATGCCTGAATATCAACGAAAAGCATGGACCAATGCCTTGCTTAAACATGGAATTGAAAATCAAGAACTTGGCCGAACGTTAGCAGAAAAATATCGCTACCATCGTAAAAAACTGCCTTTTCTTTATGAAGACACTTTAGAAGTTTTAGCGAAACTAAAAACAGACTATCGTTTATTCTTATTAACAAATGGGTCTCCAACTTTACAAGATGAAAAACTTACTATGACCCCGCAGCTTATTCCTTTTTTTGAATACATATTAGTTTCAGGCGCGTTTGGCATTGGCAAGCCCGATCCGTCTATATTTGAACATACGTTAAAATTACTGTCGCTTGAAGCCAGCGAAGCTATTATGATTGGAGACAATTTAAACACAGACATACTCGGTTCTAATCGTGCAAACATAAAAAACATTTGGATCAATCGTGAAGGATCAACACCTGACCCCTCTATTTCTTTTGGCTGGGAAGTAAAAAGCTTATCTGAAATCCCATCATTATTAACTTCTATTGAATAAAAATAATGAAATATGGAATTTCCTAAAAGGGGCTGGGACATAACTAGCCCGAAATAGTAAAAAAGATTCCGATTATCGTTTTTTGATAATCG
>NZ_VTOK01000005.1:222965-266801 GCF_009765375.1 Alteribacillus sp. YIM 98480 | reverse complement strand
GAGGGGTTCAGCGTTTTTGTTTATGGTGTCCCGTGCAGGGCTCGAACCTGCGGCCTCCACCCTGTCAAGGTGGCGCTCTCCCAACTGAGCTAACGGAACGTTACGTTATATGACATTAAGTAGGTGGAAAATCAACGTTTCAACGAAATTGTCGAAGAAACAACTTTCATTTGTTTCGTGCACATTGAATATTATAACGGTTAACACCGCTTATACGCAAGGGAAAATTGCGCTTATATGCCGCCAAAATTTCGTAATTAACCGAACAGTTAGCAGCTAAGTCAAGACTAATAGCGTCAGAATAAACATCTCTGCAAAAAATAACGAACCCATCATTCAGGTTCCAAGCGTTCTGAAACGCTATCGAATTCCCCTTTCGTTTATTCGGATTCTGCTTTCGCTTTTCTTTCACACATTTTGTGAAGTCTTCCGTATATTTCAATTATGCAAAGTAAAGGCAACGTGTAAATCATATAAGTCGAAGCCATTTTGTTTGTTCGAAAATATTGAATGAAATTGTTTACGTTTGAAAAGTTGGTTTCCCACGCACTGAATATGAAAATTGGGAACATAATTATAAATGTATATTTCACAAGCAAAGGAATTTGTGTTCTGAAAATATACCACGAAGGAACGAACACAAATATCAGATATATGAAGAAAACAATCAACACCATCGTCAAAGCAGATTCCCGCACCGTACTGGCCGAATTATTCGCATAGTCCACAGGAAAACCACCTATTGAAAACATTAAAGCTAAGTGCACTAAAAATGTAATCATCGTCAATATAAATATTCTAAAACTAAAAAGTTCGTTCGATTTCATTGGCTTTAATGCCTGAACGAATTTCATCAATATCCCCCTTCGCATACATGTTTTCTTAGGTTCGGCTTCATGGTTCTAATCGTTCAAAATTATACTTTTCTTCAATTTCTTCATGACTACGTTTAGGAAGAGTTCTGATATACGGCGGTTAAAGCCTTTCCGTCTATCTGTTCAACTACAATATGAATGTCTTCGTTGAAGTAATGTTCACGAGCATTGTGTTTTCAGGGTTTCTCTCAATTATATCTGTCATAATAGCTTCGAAATCAAACTCCGTGTCACATTTTTTGTTAGTTTCATAGCTTACATAATGAATATCGAATCCCTCTTTCTCTTTTAAAAGACCGACCCCCAATTATCTCGTTTTAATCCGTGTCGCCTTATTGATCCATCTCTACTTTTTCAACAATTTCTTCGACTTTCTCACTATTATTAGTAGATTCACCTTCATCTAGTGCGATATTAACTGAATTCCAAAATCTAGCTTTGTTTTCATTGTTGAAAGCCACGTCAAGGTCGTGAATAACCCTGTGGGAGTACAACAACGCATCATAATTATATGTTTCTTGTGCATACCAAGCTAAAGCTGCAAAGTTTTCAACATCTTTTCTAAGGGTAGCATCTTCTATCGTTTCTGCCGCTTCCAACGCTAAAGTTGAATATTTTTCCAAATGAAGTGAAATGTCTTCCCAATTTTCTTCATAGGCGTCTATATTATTATTTACTTTCGAATATTTCGTATGGTCGCCGTAACCAGTAATGTCATTTAACAAGACATGTGCTTCGCTGATTGTTTCTTCAACAAACATGTCTTCTTCTGGTCCAACTTGGTTTTCTTTAAACTGCACGACTGATTCGGATGCTTTCATCATTCCTCCATCTGATTTTTTTGTGGTGTTATCCATAAAATGTACAACAAAGAACCCTGCAGCGGATAATACGATAATCGCCGCTGCTGCGGATGTGATAATAAACCATTTCATAATATAACCCCCGTCTTCGTTCATCTTCCACTTCTGCTCACTTTATTTCTTCGATGAATGTGTATCCGCCACCAATGGAGACATCCCCCACTGTCTTCGCTGAACCCTTGGCGTAATCGACGGGAAACCCATCTAACGAATCCCTAACAAACTAACTAGATCATTTTCCATTTTGTACCTTTTCTAAAGTACCACTAATAAATAGTTCTGTAAATGTTTTGTAATAAAATAGATGAGAAAAAACTTCCACCATCGTTACGGTGCTTCTGTTCAAATAAATTCACCTAAAAGATTAGATCCTTTTGGAGGTGTTAACCTCCGACCACCGCGCTTCCCCCGTACATGGCGGTTACCTCTTTTTTATTAAAAGTGAGGTTCGCTGCCGACTTTAGCTAGCTGTTACTATACTTTCTTCACGGAATCATAAAGAAAGTGTGTATATGTGGCACACCTAAGAAAAGCGCAAACGCCTTGCTCACGAGCGACAAGTCCTGGAGGGTCGGCATAGGGAAAGCTGATCTTTGCTTTCCATTGACGAACCGAAGGAAGCTCGAGCGAGTAGGCGCTTGCGCTAGACATGTAAAACACCAACTATTTATAATTTCTTCCCTTTTAAAAAAAGACTGCCGATTTTTTCGGCAGCCTCCTGCGTTTCTCAAGTATCTTATTTACCCTTTTAACCCCTCATACTGCTTAATAACTTCTTTGGTGATGTCGCTGTCTTCACCTAGCCCGCTCACTTTTTTTAGAACATGCCGAGGGCCGTTTTTCTTCAGCATATCCTGGATTTCCACTGCTTGTTCGTCTTCTGGATCATCGAACAAGAGCGCTGCAGCGATTGCCTTTGCGAGGTTCGAGTAAGGCAGGCCTGCTTTTTGTGATTCTGTTGTTGGTCGAATCAATCTGTCTTCAGGACCTAGTTTGCGGATGGGGGCGCGTCCTACTCTTGTAACGCTGTCATTCAAATACGGATTTTTGAAGCGTTCGATATTCTTCGTTATATAACGCTCATGCTCTTCTTTATCAAGACCATATTGTTTTACTAAATAGGCACCGGTTTCTTTCAGTGTCTCCTTGACCTGCTCTGCTATTTCTTCATCGGCGAGCGTTTGATCTATGGTGGATTTTCCTTTCAGGTAGCCAAGATAAGCAATAACGGCATGGCCGGTATTGACGGTAAATAGCTTTCGTTCAATAAAAGGATCAAGATCCTCCACCATCTTCATTCCTTTAACTGGCGGAATGCTTTCCTTTGTTTCCACGACCCATTCATAATAGGGCTCCACCAGCACATCCAGTGAGTCGTCCTCCTGAATCGGAACAATCCGGTCCACAGCAGAATTAAAGAAATATACCCTTTCTTCGAGGCTAGCTTTCGTTTCTTCGTCAAGATGATCGAGTATATGCTTTTTTAACATGTCTGTCGCACCGATTTGGTTCTCGCATGCAATCACATACAGCTTCTCATCGGTTGAACGGACGCGCTTGGATATAGCGCGGGCCATTAACGGGGCAATTTTTGGTAAAATATTCGGGCCAATCGCCGTCGTCAAGTAAGCGGATTGTTGAATGGCCTCTATGACATCTTGTTCTTGAGTTAGATTATTTAACCCCGTCACATTATCGACGGTTATAGTTTCTTTTTTTTCGGCAGCTAATGTGACTTGATAGCTTTTTTCATCATTTATTTTATTAATGAGCTGCTCGTTGATATCGACAAAGGTTACATGATAATCCGATTGGGAAAATAATGCACCGATAAAGCCTCTTCCAATATTTCCTGCTCCAAGATGAACGGTTTGCTTCACCATTATCATTCCTTTATCAAATTATGTTGTAAATAGTCTAAAAATAAACCTTCTAATTTCTTTTGAATCATCGCTTCGTTTGACGATGAGAAAATCATCATAGATGTGTTATTTTCAATCAAACTTGTGCTGATAATACTAAGTATTTCTTGTTCTCTCTTGCTCAAGTTTACGGGGGCTAGCATTAAAAGCAGGCTTTTCATGTGTACTTCCCCGTCGTCCATCCCTTTCACTTTACACGGCTCATCTAAATGGGAGACCTGGAATATCAGCTCCTGTACACTTTCGTCACGGCAGTGAAATAAGCCCATATTGGTGTTCGGTATCCCAAGACCTCCTTTTTTCTCCCGTTCCTCGAGCTGCCGCATGACATTATTCGAGTTTTGAATAAGCCCATCTTGCTCTGTTTGTTCAACCATTTCTTTTAAAACGTTCTTATGACCCTCTGCCTCCTGTTTTCGATATACTCGGAAATTGTTGAGAATGGCTTCCATGCTGAAATGAACTTCTTTAATTTCCTGCAGCAGATTTCGTACTTCGGATGCGTGGTAAGAAGTTTTTGGCTCCCGTTGTATAGCTGGTTTTAAATATTGTTTTTTTCTCGTCAGTTTTTCTACATTATTTTGTAAGTGATTTTTGATGAATCCTATATCTTTGTCGCTTAAGAGCGGGCTTACCAACGTGTATTCTACATCAGTAAATGGCAGTCTTACCGTAGAAAGGATGATATCATATTGCTCGAGATTGGCAGAGTGAAAATCGTTCATTGATAAAATGTCCACATTGTTAATTTCGGCAAGCTCTTTTTGAATACGGCTGGCCAGCATTTTCGACGCGCCAATTCCTGTTGGACAGACGACGACGGCATTTATTTTTACTTTTTCTTCATTCATCAAAAGGGCTGAACCGAAATGGAGAACGATAAAGGCAATTTCGTCATCTGGAAAATCAATATCGTTAAATTCATGTTCCAAACTTTTTTTCACAGCCATAAATAGCACCGGGTATTTTCTTTTAATGTCTTCGGTTAACGGATTGAACAATTCCATCTCTTGTTTTAACCGAAAGATCGAAGGCTCCATGTGTGCGAGTAAACCTTGATACAATGAAAAATCATCAGACAAATCGACATGCAGCTGAGCGGAAACATCTTGTATAACGTTTTTAATCAGCTGGCCGAGCAGGATGCTGTCGTAATAGATGGCGCCTTCAGCTTGTACTTTAGAACCTTTTAAAATAACCGTTAGAAAATGAATGTCACTGCTCGTTAACGGAACCGAAAATCTTTCTTTCAACTCTTTGCATATTGTTTCCATCACGTTGTATTCATTTGTATCTTCCTTTTCCGTGTGATCATCCTGCAAAACAAAATTAGCTTCGGTTCGCTGCAGCGACAAGCATATATGAACGATCAATCCAATATAATCGCTGTCGATTAATTTTGTCCGTTCATTATTCAACGTTTGATTCACTATTTGTTCAACCGCTAACAAGTATTCAGGTGAAAAATACCCAAGAACAGGTTCTTTTAAATAGTTCCCTTTTTGCAGCACATACAAGTTTTCTATGATGTCTTCATAAAAGTAAACGAAAACGAAGCTTGCCAGTGCCCGGCGTTTGCTGGCTTCATCTGCGTAGAGTTCTACCCCTACTCCCCTCTTTCTCGTAAGGGTAATAGAAAATTTACTTAACCAGTCTGCTAAATCATCCAAATAAGTTGTTAGAGTGGCAGTGCTTACCCCGAGCTGCTTGGCCAGCACCTGCTTTTTAAAAGAAGGGCCTTCATGAAGTAATGTAACCAGTAAACTGAGCTTTCTTTCTTCAGGCGTTTCATCAATGGGGTCAACATCCGTTATGTTTTGTATTAGTTTGTATATATGTTCATTTTTCCCATCGATAAAAAGTCCTTCATTCTCGGTATATTTCAGCGTTAAATCATATTCGTTTAAAATTTTTTCTATCGACTTCAGGTTTCTTTGAATCGTTCTTACACTCACATGTAAAAAAGCAGAAAGAGAGTGAACCGTATGCTTCCCAGAGGTTCTTACGATTAAATCAATAATGGATTTTTCTCTGGATGTAATAACCAATACGAACACTCCTTTCTTTATAAGAAAAGCGCAAGCGCCTTAAAAGAAGGAAGTTCGGCTACGAGCGTCACGTCCTGTGACAACGCCGAACTGACTCCCATCCTGGGAGCCCGCGACAGGTTCTGGAGCTTTCGCGCAGGGTCGCCTGCGGCCCGGAGTCGAAAGGGAAGAAATCCCGAGCGGCTGGGCGCTGAAGCTAGACATCAAAAACGCCAAAATGTAGACTATATTACCCAATAAGAAAAGCTCAAGCGCCTTGCTCACGAGCGACAAGTCCTGGAGGGGCGGCATATGGAAAGCTGATCTTTGCTTTCCATTGACGAACCGAAGGAATCTCGAGCGAGTAGGCGCTTGCGCTAGACATGTAAAACGCCAACTATTTATCATTTCTTACCTTTTAAAAAAACTTGGCTGCGCCGAGGTCTTCGTTATACGTATAAAATGTAGAACAGAAAGGCAGGATAACCCGCCTTTCTCTTTTTCATTACTTATTTGCTGTTGATCATTTCTTTTAATTCTTTTGCCGTTTTGGCTTCTATCATTTTATCGACATTTTCCTGTTCAGCACAAATGACGGCAATGCCGGATAGGATTTCTAAGTGAGTGCCGTCTTTTCCTGCTATACCGAAGATCAATTTCGCCTGTTCGCCGTTAAAGTCCACTCCGTCTGGAACTTGTACGACGGTAAAACCGGATTTAAGGACAGCTTTTTTAGCGTCTTCGGTGCCGTGCGGAATCGCAACGTTATTGCCCATATACGTAGAGGTGATTTCTTCTCGTTCTATCATCGCATCTACATAATTTTCTTCGACATAACCCGCTTTTACTAATGCCTCTCCTGCAAATCGGATCGCTTCTTCTTTCGTAGAGAACTCTTGGCCGATGAAGATGTTTTCCTCGAGTAGCAGATCGTCATCTTCATCCATATGAGGTTCTGTGTCTACGGCATCTTCTTCCGATTCTTCCACAAGTTCTGCTTGTTCTTCTGTTATACCGCCTTGCATCCCGGCAATAAGCTTATCGTATTCTGGACTTGATAAAAAGTTGTCGACGGATATGTGATAAGCATCCGGCAGTTTATTTTTGGCCCGGTTTGTTAATTCCTCTTGTGTTATCACGACTTCTGCATCAGCTGGGAGGTTGCTGATCGATGTGTTTGTTACCGCAGCATCCAGGCCGGCGGCTTTTACTTTTTTACGAAGAAGAGACGCCCCCATTGCACTGGATCCCATGCCAGCATCACAAGCAAACACAATTTTATTTACATCTTCTGGCATTGTGCCTTTACTAGCAGATACTTGTCCAGCGACCGAACTTTCTTTTCCTTTCATTTGTTCCATTTTCTTTGTCGCTTCATCGATATCTTCATCCTGTTTTCTGCTTGATTTCAGTACTACAGCAGAAATCAGAAAAGACACGACCGCTGCTACGATAACTGCTGCGAAGTTCGCGATATAAGCCATCCCTTCTGGAGGAGTAACCGCGGTAATTGCAATAATACTACCAGGAGATGCTGGCGCAACCAATCCTCCGCCTAATAGTACCAGTGTAAACACGCCGCTCATTCCGCCAAGGATTACAGATACAATCAACATCGGCTTCATTAACACGTACGGAAAATAAATCTCGTGAATCCCGCCAAAAAAATGGATGATTGCAGCTCCTGGAGCTGACAGTTTTGCCGTTCCTCTTCCAAACAGCATGAAAGCTAACAGGACACCTAGACCTGGACCTGGATTTGCTTCCAATAGGAACAGAAGCGATTTTCCACCTTGCTGCACCTGTTCCAGACCGATGGGGGAGAGCACCCCATGGTTAACCGCATTATTTAAGAAGAGAATTTTAGCAGGTTCAATGAGAATACTTGTTAACGGAAGTAATCCGGCCATAACGAGCCAGTCCACACCTGCAACGAGTATTTCTGTAAACGCATCAACGGCTGGTCCTACACCGAGAAACGCCAGAATCGCAAGAGCCCCGCCAAGTATACCAGAGGAGAAGTTGTTTACGAGCATTTCAAATCCCGCTCTCACTTTTCCTTCGATCACCTGGTCAAATTTTTTAATAACAAATGCCCCAAGCGGTCCCATAACCATAGCACCTAAAAACATCGGCGTATCCGGTGCACCGACGATAACCCCCATCGTCGCAATCGCACCGACCACACCGCCGCGCTGATCATGGATCAGTTTACCTCCTGTATAACCAATTAAAAGAGGCAGCAGATAGGTAACCATTGGGTCCACTAAACTGGCAAGGCTTTCATTTGGAATAAAACCAGTTGGTATAAATAACGCAGTAATTAACCCCCAGGCAATGAAAGCACCAATGTTGGGCATAACCATAGAACTGAGGAAGTTTCCAAACTTCTGTATTGCAACTTTAGCATTTGATTGAGCCATTGTTTTCTCCTTTCTTTAAAAATTCTGGCTTACCGCCAAGTCAAATGGCGGAAGCCTTTAGGAAAGTTTATAGTAAGTATTAAAAATAATAACTTGAGACTATTTTCATCTTAGGCTACCTCATGGTGATGCTTCAATAACAATGAAAACTAACTTTGTCGCACGTATCATGACAAACCTATTGTTTCTCTATGGCCGATTCCTATCCTTTTTTAGGACAGCCTTTGTCTGAATGAATATAGCAAAATGTATGTAAACGTCCAAAAAATGAAACCAATACATGAGGGTTTAACGTCTAAGAGTAAAAAGGGGGTGATGAGAATCAAATCCGTATACTCTTTCCTTTTTGGAGTAGCGATATTGCTTTCTGGATGCGGCGTGCTTGAAACATCTAACCGCAGTGAGGACCCTTTTCCGCCGCCCATACCTACTGGAACAGTAGAAATGAATAATACGCAGCATGGAATGAAAAGCGGGGGATACGAGTGGATTCAAACAAATGATGACGGGGATAGTCAGGCTGTTCAAACTGATGCTCCTTCTCCGATGCAAATCGCCGACATTATGGAGGCCATAGCGCTTAAACCTGAAACCGAAGCAGAGATTACGTTTAACAGCGAACATAAACCGCAGTTGACCTTGTACATATGGAACGAGGATGGGCGGAATACGGAAGGATCGTTGAAAGACCATTCTTTTACATTACCGGAGAAGACAGGAGAATATGTTTATGAGGTCGTTGCTGATTGGTCATATGAAAACGTGAAAGGCACTGTTTCCTATACGTTTTTAACAGAAGTGGAATAGAGTTGAAAAAAAATGGGATTGTTTCAGGAGTCATGCCCATTTTTTTACCTTTCAGAGTGGATGGCACATCTCTGGAAAATGTGGTCCTTCATGGTACGGTCGAAATGGGCCTCCCGCTCTGTTTTTATGTGCCTGAAGATCTGCGAAGCATAGATGCCGAGAAATTTGAAGACAATGAATCAAAAAAGCAGCGATTTTGAACAGACACCGGCAGTTTATTCGTCAAATCACTTGGAATGGTAGAGATATCCACTTTGTTTTGCTGATTGCATAGTTTCCTAAGTTCCATTTTTTTACAATACTAGCCGGATTCAGCGATTTACTCGCCGACTTCATACTTTTACTCGCCGTTCTTGTTCTTTTACTCGCCATTGCGAGGCTTTTACTCACCATTTGGGACTATCCTTGCCGGTTGAACCCACTGTATGGAGAACTCGCTCTTTCTAGTTGCCTGCTATATTTCTTTTTGCTTCTTTCAGCAACTTGAATATCTTCTCGACTTGGTGTTACATCCCCACTTGGATGAATGTTTTACATTAATTTTTCAAGATTTACTAACAGTATTTTTTACGATTAATGTAATTGTTTAAGCGAATTCGATTTCTTTCATGATAGATTCTTCCTCTCGATAGCAGGCTCCAATCAACAAACTAAGAAAATCTTAAAAAAGTGAACCCCGTTCCACTTTTTTATAGGGAAATGGAGTTATTTTGTGATTCAATTGTTAAGTGCATCTTTTTTATATATAGAAAGCACAAATTTGATAGAAGCACACGAATGAAATCATGAGGAGAATAGAACGGATCAACCACTGAGTATGTTTGTGTTTGTTTTTGTGTACGTGAATATATAAATAATTACTGTATATAATCCTTCCGCAAGGTTAATAATCAGCTATGTTTATTTCTCTAAATACGCTGAAAACGATGGAAAATTATACTGTAGATAATGGGCAGTATAGTACAATAAGAAAATCATAATTACTGTGTTATTAATATTGAAGTTGTATACTTTGATTAATAAACTAGGTAAAATGTGAGGTATAGAATATTTATTAACTTATAAAAGGAGTGTGTTCATTATGGTTGGGGTAGAAATTAATATGGTGGTGAAAGATAGCTTAAAAGCATTGGAATTATACGAAAATATATTTGATATCGAGCGTGTGGAGGTTTCAAACTTTCCTCGTGGTGAAAATGAGGCAGTTTTTATCCTATACGACGTTCACTTTCATATGTTAGATGAAAACCCAGAATTCCATTTGATCGCACCAAATCCTGACGACCCTAAAACTAGTTGGGTTAATGTTACTGTCCCAGATATTAAAGAGACCTATGCAAATGCGATGGATTTAGGTTGTACAGAGGTGCAACCGGTGACTGAGATTTCTGACTACGGAGTATCGAACGCCATATTCATGGATCCCTTTGGTTATATATGGATGCTGCATCAAGTACATAAAGAGGTTAGTCATGAAGAACGTATACAGATTTGGGAGGAAAAAAGGGAGAACTAACAATGGGTGTATTATTCAGACTGATGAGGGTCAATTTAGAGTTTGGAGTAAAGAGAATAAGCCAGATGGAATGATGGCTCTGAATTTGCCGGATGATTTCATTTCCATTCTTTTACAATACTAGCCGAATTATCTGGTTTACTCGACGACTTTGCACTTTTACTCGCCGATACTTCTCTTTTACTCGCCATTTTCACTACAAATAACTCGCTTTGATGGCTGAGGACCGCTGCAGTTAACACTTCAGCGTCAGCACGCCGGATAAAATAATAGGATTCATTTTATTACAATACTAGTCTAAGCATTATGACCATCTATTTGTTTGGAATCGATTCATTAAGGGTATGAAGCTTATAATAGATTTGTGCTCTTCGTCCGGCAATGAGCAAGAAAACCAGCAATGATGACGTTAGGAATGAAAAGAGTTGGCAGAAAAAAATTCCTTTTTCAATCACCTGAGGCATTCGATGAAAACATTGAATGATGGTTCTTTAAAAATGAGAAGGGGCGATTGAAATTGGAGCGCAAGTATATAACCAGGCCCCTTCCACTTTCTATATAAGCCCTCTCAAAGGCATCGTTGCTTGTCCATCTTCTATCATGTCAAATGACAACCAGTTGATTTCACAGAGGATTTCGTTATTTTTCAGCTGAAGACGTTATAAAAAAGTCAGATAACGCTTGTTGAAGGCTTCCTTTTGTTTCTGCTTTTTTTTCTAGGTTAATTCCTAAATCAATCATTTTTCTTACCACTTCAGGGCGTACGCCTGTAATAATCGGTTTGCTTCCCATGATGGAGACGCCTTCAATGACTTTCATTAAATGATCGACGACGGCTTCTTCCATGTCTGCGATTCCAGATAGGTCTAAGATTAACGTTTGAATCCGTTTTTCACCTATTTCCATCAATACTTTTTCTTCAATTGTTTTCATCCTTGATTCATCGATCGTTCCGATTAAAGGCAGAACACACATGGCGCTTGTAACAGGAATAATCGGTACAGAGAGGTTTTCCACCAATTTGCTTTGCGATTCAATCAATTTATCCTTGTATTTAGAATAGCTGAGAAAAAAAGAATTGAGGAATTTATCGATGAAATCATTAATTTTTTTCTCTAACACAAAAAAATCATCCGTGTCGTCACTGCTATTGTCCTTCAAATGACTATAGAATTGCAGGAATTTCCACAGTGTTCTTCTTATCGCCTGCACCCATTCGAGTTTAAAAGTTAAGGTTAACTTGTACCTTGCCCATGCTACTCCTTCTTGCCTTGAAAATTCAATGAGTTCTGCTTCTTTTTGTTCAACGACATATGTTACTAATTTGTGAGCATTATCTATAAGATTAATATTGCCGATCAGCTGAATTTCTTCGATTTTTTCTCTCACATTCACTGCCTCTTGCAGTAATTCATGTTCAAACTGATCTTTATTTTCCGTCAAAAATGCTTTCATATCCTGTCCTTCTTGATATGCTAAGTTCATGGTTATCACTCACCTTTGAAAATGTAATGGTTTGATTTAGTTAGATGTCTAATTCATTATACAAAGAAGGAAACAATATGTGGAGATACCTTTGTTTAGTTTCCTTTCATTCCCTTTTTGCTACAGTAATAAACTACTATTTTTTTAGGAGGTACTAAAATTGGATCACATTATTCTTACCGGAGCGTCTCACGGGATTGGGCTCGCTGCGGCGCAGCATTTTTTACAAAACGACAATGTCCATCTTTATACTATTTCTCGTACAAAAGACGAATCTTTAGCAGAAAAAGCTCGCAAAACCGGGGCTTCACTTGATCATTTTTCCTGCGATTTAACGGATAGACATCAAGTGGAAGCGATTCTTCCGGTTATTTTTCAAAACATTAACCAAGAAACCGTTTCTTCTCTTACGTTAATTAACAATGCCGGGATGGTGGAGCCAGTTGCTCCTGCAGACAAATGGGGGTCAGCAGAAGCCGAAGCTGCCGTACAATTAAACTTGCTCGCTCCGATGATTTTATCATCTTCATTTGTGAAAGCAAGCCCTTCTTTTGACGTTCCTAAAACAATATTAAACGTTTCTTCAGGGGCAGCTCATCATCCGATGCACGGCTGGAGTGTATATTGTTCGACAAAAGCCGGGTTGGATATGTTCACACGTACTTGTGCGATTGAACAAAAAGAGAACAAAGCCTCCCCTGTACGTTTTTTATCGTTTGCTCCGGGTATTGTTGATACACCGATGCAAGAAAACATTCGCTCTCTTTCAAAAGAAGATTTTCAAGCCGTCGAAACGTTCCAATCTTATAAAGATGAAGGTAAACTCCTTTCTCCAGAATCAGTGGCGGAAAAAATGGACAAGTTATTATTTGAACAAACCTTTGAAAACGGCGCTTCGATTGATGTACATGAATTGTAAAACAGCAGCATCCAGTTTCAAAAGCATCCGGAACCTTTCCGGATGTTTTTCTAAAGGAGGAACGTTTTAGCTCAAATTTATTATCGAAACGAACATCTTTTTACGCACGTTAATATTCTGCAGCAGAGGGCTCTCTTCCCTATGAAGATGCTCATATTTTTCCTTTCAAATTCATTGACATTCAAACATCTATTTGAGTAACATGAGAATATATTCAAATATTCATTTGATTGTGCAAATGCCCAGGGGGGTGAGCTTCGTGCCTGATACTGATAAAAAACAAATTTACCGCATACAAGGCTTAACCTGAGCAGGCTGCGCAGACACGTTTGAGCAAAACGTGAAGCACCTGGATGGTGTGAACAGTGCAGATGTGAATTTTGGCGCCTCTAAGTTAACCGTTTATGGAGACGTATCTGTCGAAAAACTGGAAAAAGCCGGTGCCTTTGAAAATATAGCCGTGCGTCATGAAAAAGATCAAACGCCGGTTAAAAAGGAGCCTTTTTGGAAAAAGCATGCATCCTTAATGATTTCTTTACTGCTGTTGGCAGCTGGTGTGTGTTCTCATATGTTTGTTGGAGAACATCATCTTTATACGATTCTCGCTTATCTTTCTTCCATTGTTATTGGCGGTCATTCTTTGTTCCGGACAGGACTTTTCAACCTTTTTCGCCTGCGATTTGATATGAAAACATTAATGACGGTGGCGATTATTGGAGCGGTGCTGATTGGTGAATACGGAGAAGGTGCTGTTGTTGTTATTTTGTTTGCGATTAGTGAAGCGCTTGAGCGGTTTTCGATCGATAAAGCGCGGCAATCGATTACGTCACTCATGGAGATTGCACCGAATGAAGCGCTTATACGACGAGATGGAACAGAAGCTGTCATACCAGTGGATGATATACAAATTGGAGACACGCTGCTTGTCAAACCCGGCGAAAAAATTGCCATGGACGGACGTATTACAAAAGGCGTCTCTACGATTAATCAAGCAGCCATTACCGGAGAATCGGTTCCAGCTGAAAAGCAATCCGGAGATGATGTTTTTGCAGGTACGCTTAATGAAGAAGGTTTTTTAGAAATAGAAGTTACCAAACGCGCGGAAGATACAACGCTTGCTAAAATCATTCACCTCGTCGAAGAAGCACAGGCTGAAAAAGCACCATCGCAAGCCTTTGTGGACCGCTTTGCTAAGTATTATACGCCTGCAATTATAGCGGCTGCTTTCTTCGTTGCCATTTTTCCTCCTTTATTATTCGGAGCACAGTGGAGCATTTGGATTTATCAAGGGCTGGCTGTTCTTGTCGTCGGCTGTCCGTGTGCACTCGTTATTTCTACTCCAGTCTCTGTCGTAACAGCGATTGGCAATGCTGCAAAAAATGGTGTTCTTATAAAAGGCGGCGTCTATTTAGAAGAAATGGGAGCTATTCGAGCAGTCGCATTTGATAAAACCGGTACGCTGACGTATGGGGTCCCTTCTCTTACTGACATTGCTATTTTCGCTGACGATCAAGAAGAAATGTTTTCTTATTTGGCAGCGTTAGAAAATCATTCCCAGCATCCGCTTGCTGCAGCAGTCACAAGACAGGCTAATGAGCAAAAGATTGATTACAAAAACGTAAACGTAGAAGCGTTTCAATCGATTACTGGAAACGGCATTCAAGGCCGCATTAACGGCACTATGTATTATGTCGGGAAGCCATCTTTTTTCCATAAAGCATTATTAACAGATCATGTCAATCAGTTCATGGAAGAATGGACAACAACAGGTAAAACCGTGATGGTAATGGGAACCAATGAGAAAATAACGGCAGTTCTAGCTGTGGCAGATGAAATACGGAGCTCAAGCCCAGCTGTTCTTCAGCGTCTGCATGCATTAGGTATAAAAGAAACGGTCATGTTAACGGGAGACAATGAACAGACAGCCCAAGCGATCGGTACAATTGCAGGAGTCAAACATGTTCAATCCGAACTTCTGCCTCAAAACAAACTTGATGTGATTAAAAACATGATGAAAAAAAACCAGAAAGTAGCAATGGTTGGAGATGGGGTTAATGATGCTCCTGCTTTGGCCAATGCAACAATAGGAATTGCGATGGGTGGTGCCGGGACCGATACGGCGCTTGAAACGGCCGATGTGGCACTTATGGCAGATGATTTAGAAAAACTTCCATTTACGGTACAGCTCAGCCGCAAAGCACTCCGCATTATTAAGCAGAATATTGTTTTTTCAATTGGTATTAAACTGCTCGCCCTCCTGCTCGTTATTCCAGGATGGCTGACGCTGTGGATTGCTATTTTCGCCGATATGGGAGCTACCTTACTTGTTACTTTAAACGGACTTCGCTTATTAAAGCTAAAAAACAAAGAAAAAAGCCCAAACACTTTGTAAGAAAAGCGCAAGCGCCCTGTCCAAATCCTGGAGGGTCGGCATATGGAAAGCTGATCTTTGCTTTCCATTGACGAACCGCAGGAACCTCAAGCGAGTAGGCGCTTGCGCTAGACATGTAAAACGCCAAATATTTATAATTTCTTACCTATTAAAAAAGAAGTTCTTGTTCTCAAGTACAACCACTGACTCGGACCTGGAGATCAAATAATAAAGAGAAATTATCCATTTGACAAAATTCTTTATGGCGAAAGATGCAGTTCAATAAAAGTAAAAAGCTATCTTTAAGGGGAACTCCCCTTTAGATAGCTTTTTATTATCATTTCGTATTATCTTTTTTTAGATTAAACTGGTTAACGACTTCTTGTAATTCAGCCGCCATTTGACTTAACGATTGAGCAGAAGAATCGATTTCTTGCATCGAGGCGAGTTGTTCTTCTGACGAAGCTGCTACCGTTTGCGTGCTAGCTGACGCTTCTTCTGAAATACGGTTCATTTCTTCAAATGCCGCCGATATTTCTTGACTGCTAGAAGATAATTGTTCTGATGAAGCAGCCATTTGTTCTATATGTTCTGCCACTTCAAGTGTGGACGTATGAATGTTTTCAAATTTTTCTCTTGATTCATTAACAACCTCCATTCCATCTTCTACTTCTTTGGTTACGTTTTTAGTGGATTCGGAGGATTCAGCCATATCTGTTTGAATGTCTCTAATAATACTGGCAATTTGATTGGATGATTGCTGGGATTCTTCCGCTAACTTTCTTACTTCTTCGGCAACGACCGCAAAACCTTTACCGTGTTCACCAGCTCTTGCTGCTTCAATCGCTGCATTAAGAGCAAGCAGATTCGTCTGTTCTGCTATATCGGAAATCACATTTAATATTTTTTCTATTTCTTGAGATCGTTGGCCTAGGGCCTGATTGACCTTATTGGATTCTTCGACCGCCCCAAGAATAGATTCCATTTTATGATATGTATTTTGAACGGACTTGCCGCCTTCTTCTGCTTTTTCCAGTGTAAGGCTTGATGTCTGTGCAATGTCTGTTACTGAAGATGCCATCTGCTGAATTCCGTCGGTTATTTCTTTTAATGCCTTTACATTGTCCTGTGATTGGACTTTTTGCGTTTCTGCTCCGCTTGCGACTTGCTGAATCGATGTTGTAATATCTTCAGACGCTTGGCTTGATTGTTCAGCGCTCGCATTTAATTGTTGAGAAGAAGAGCTGACTAATTCCGCATTTTGTTCGACTTGCTGTATGATGGCTTTTAAATTTTCTGTCATCTTATTAAAGTGATAAGCTAATTCCCCTACTTCATCGCGTGTGTGGATGACAGCACGATCTTCTGATAAATCGCCTTGCGCCACCCGTTTCACTTTTTCCGTGATGATTTGGACAGGCTTACTGATTTTTCGAGCGACCAACACAGCTGCTAATACGAGAAGGATACTTGCTGCAGCAAGAATAATAATGGAAAAAAGCTGGATCTGATCTGTCACTGATAAAATATGGTCCATCGGCGTTGCTAAATATAAACCATATCCTGCTTGTGTCACAGGAGCATACGACATAACCGCTGCTTCGCCGTTATTTTTCAGTTCAGAAGCGCCGTTTGACGTTTTTCCTTCTTCAAATATGGACACGACATTCTCATTGAAACCAGCTTCTTCTACCGTTTGTCCTATGAGTTCTTCTTCTGGATGGAGCTGAATAATATTTTGCTTATCAATTAGTATAGCTTCTGCCCCTTCCATGTTTTCATCTGTCATTGTTAAAAACTGCTCCACTAGTGCTTCAAAATTAAGAGATGCACTCATTACCCCAATAATATTATCATCATCATCCATTACAGGCGTGGCAACGACGACAATCCGATTGCCTGTCGAGTTGGAAGTAAGAACATCGGAAATGGAATCTTCTCCTTGCATACCGTTTTGAAAATAATCTCGCTCTGACAAATCTAATGAACCGATTTCTTCGGAAGAAGTGTGGGCACGAACGATTCCTTCAGGATCTGTAAAAACGACGGTTTCATAAGCAGCATCCTGTTCTTTCACATAATTCATCAACCCTAACCGTTCGTCCAAGTCATTTGATATAATATTTTCCGTTTGCGCTGTTAATTTTACTTCTTCCAGCCTTTTATCAAGCCATTGTTCTAACCCTTCTGCTGTACTTAACGAAATGTTTTCCATGGCATTTCTTTCTTTTGCCACCATTTCATTGCTGCTTAATTGATAAATAAACATAGATGAAACAATAAGCGGAATGAGACCGACCAATAAAAAACTAATGATTAATTTCTTTCTAATCGTAAACATTTTCTTCTTCATATTTCCACTCCTTTTTCTGTCCAAACGGAAGTATACCAAAAGTCATGGGTCTAGTGGAGTGCAATATTTACTTTTCTGTATTTCATTACAAAAGTCCTATATTATTATTTTTGAAAAATTTACATGGTTTTTTACTGAAGCAGCAGTACATCTTATAAAACGAGGGCAAAACATTCCCTCTACTTCTGCTTTCGTTTGATGAGCATTATGCTGATTGAAGGGAAAGCGGCTTACAGGAGATGATGATAAGTGGCACATCGTGAGAATAAAAACCGACAAGATCAGAAAAATCGGGAGCTTAACAAGGCGAACCGAAAACGAAACCAAAATCATCAGCGTGAATTGCACATGGACAACATGAACACGGAATTTGCTTGTGAATCAGAATTTCAAGACGATCTTGACAACCTGAATAACCGCGGCAACCGTGAAGAAAACTGCAACGACTGCTAATCTCCTGGGGAGGGCTGTCCCAATTTGGGGCAGCTCTTTTTTAGTTTTTTAGTAATTGGCAGCTGGTCAAAATTAGAAAAGTTCGGCCTTCCTTGGAATCCTCTGGTGGAAGAGGTAGTAGTTTTGCTTATCCTTTTAACAAAGTTAAACATTCCCATAAGAAAAGCCCAAGCGCCTTGCTCACGAGCGACAAGTCCTGGAGGGGCGCATATGGAAAGCTGATCTTTGCTTTTCATTGACGAACCGAAGGAATCTCGAGCGAGTAGGCGCTTGCGCTAGACATGTAAAACGCCAACTATTTATAATTTCTTACCTTTTTAAAAAAAGCACCCGATTATTCGGATGCTTGATAAAGGTGATGGCGTCTTAGTTGGGATTCAGCTCTTGCATAAATATTCCCTGCTTCTTCTTCAGAAATATCAAATGCTTTGCTTGCTTTCTTTTCAACATACGTATCATTTTCGGCTTCGTCGTATTTCTCGCCTGCCTGCTCTAACAATTCATACTCTTTCTCCATGAAGTAATACACTTCTCTCTCTACTTCCGGCAAGGATTCCAGACCATTTTTCACGTTTGCATCACTCATATGTAATCCCCCTTTTAATTACATGATAGTATATTTTTTCGATAAAGCAAGTACGATTCCTTTATTAATTTGAAAGTAACAGAAAATAATTCCCTTTCTCTCACTTTTCCTCATTTGTAACCATCCTATTCGTCAAAAGAAGGGTACATTTTGCCCATCTAAGACATTTGACTATTTTCTAGAATCATGCAAATGTTAAAACAACAATAATATTTTACAAAGGAAGCGTGCTCAGAACATGGAACATACAACAACTGACGTACTTGTGATTGGCTCGGGAGCTGCTGGACTTGCCGCAGCCGTTTATGCCTCCCAACAAGATGCAGATGTCCTCGTTATTGATAAAGGAGCATTTGGAAAGAGCGGTTCGACGGTGGGAGCGGTGCAAATTGCCGGGATCGGCCCATGGTCTGTCCCAGAAGACAGTCCAACAGCATATGGAAAAGATATTTATGAAAGCGGACGCGGTTTAAGCGTTCCTTCTCTAATTGGGGCATTAACCACTGATATTGAAAAGCGGCTCCGAGAAATGAACGAGTGGGGACTGAAACTCGATCAAAACGAAGCAAAAGAAGTTGCCGTGTCCTTAACATCCGGCCATACTATTCCCCGCTCCATCAGCGCGAAAAAAGGAAAATCCGGACTTGGATTATTACAAACATTGACGAAAGCCGCTAAGAAAAAAGACTGCCTTACTCGCTGGAGCGATGTTATAACACTTGAACTTCTAAAACAAAATGGCAGAGTGTGCGGGGCAGTGGTTTATGACTTACGAGAAAATAAACCGTATTTCATTCAAAGCAAAACTGTGATTTTAGCTGCAGGCGGAATCGGACAGTTATATTCCATTACAAGCAATCCGGTGCAGGCAACAGGAGACGGTTTCTCCTTAGGTCTAGGTGTTGGAGCATCTCTTATTGACATGGAACAGCTTCAATTTTATCCGGTAAGCTTAATGAAGCCCGCTTCCCTCGATGGATTATGCATGAGCTTTTACCACCTTGGCAAACTTTATAATGCTCAAGGAGAGCGTTTTATGGAAAGGTATGAACCAGAAACGTTGGAAAATACAACAAGAGACAAACTTTCCATTGCAATCGGCAAAGAAATAGCAGCCGGACACTGCTCGTCAAATCGGAGCGTCTGGCTTGATGCAAGAGACCAATTGGAAGCCATACAATCTTATTTTCCGCATGAATATTCGTTGTGTCTCAACCGCGGGGTAGACCTGACTGCAGAGTGCGCCGAAGTCGGCCCGGCTGCCCATTTTATTATGGGGGGGATACAAATAAACAGCGATGCTTCTACAGATGTACCAGGATTATATGCGGCTGGAGAAACATCCGGCGGATTGCATGGCGGCAACCGTCTCGGAAACAATGCTTTATCTGAATGTCTTGTGTTTGGAGCACGAGCAGGAGAAGCAGCAGCATCTTTTTCTAAAGAAACGATGCTTGAGAATCAGCCAGTGCTGCCCGATCACGCCGAATCATTATTAGAAAAACTATCTACCTCAGCAAAAGGCAGCCTCCGTCCACTTGATATAAAAAATAACATCCGAAATATAATGGATAACTATTTGAATGTGATTCGAACGACAGAGGGACTAAATAAAGCAGACAAAAAGCTTGAGAAAATAGAAGCGGCGTTCGATGACGTTTCCATCACCAATCCTGAAGACAGCTATTCTAGGGAAGTGCTCGACTTCATCGAAGCTTCTCATATGCTGCGCACAGCAAAAGTTATAACAGCAGCGGCGAATATAAGAAAAGAAAGCAGAGGAGCTCATTACAATAATGACTTTCCAGCTCAAAACCCTGATGCTTCCCATACTTGCGTGACATCAAGTAATGGTTTGCTGCAATGTACCCTTTGTCCGGTGAGAGGAGAGTGACATGCATGAAAGTAGAAATCAAACGATCAGAAGGGCAAACCGACAACTTTGACATGGAGTATAAAAAAGGGATGACTGTGTTAGACGTGGTCGAAGATATTTACAAATATCACGACCCAACTATTGCATACCGCTATTCGTGCCGAACCGGCCTTTGCGCCACGTGTAATATGATGATAAACGGAAAGCCAGGCTTAAGCTGCATGACTCTCGCAGAGACTGGCAAAAACGGCAAGCTTTCCATTGGCCCTATGCCGCGAGGAGAAACAATTAGGGATCTTGTTAAAGAAATGTAAGCAGAATACATGAGTCAGGCCAGCCACCGAGTCCTTATGGCAGCAGTCGTAGTTTTTCTTATGCTTTTTAAACATTCCTAAAAGTATTAGAAAGACTAGGCTTGTTGCCAAGACCTTAATGGAAAAATCCTTAGTTTTTCTTATACTTTAATCCTTTAATGAAGTTAAACTTTCTTAAAGACAAGAAAGGAGCCGGCCCCCTTATCTTTTCGGGCCGGCCTCTTTTTCTATTTAAATGGTCCATTCATCATGGATAACTCCGACAACATACCATTCTCCCTCATGCTTTTCTACCGCTATTCGAAGCGATTTCCAATCCATGCCTGCGTATTCCTCTTCGTCACCTGAAAAATAGTATTCAACTATAAATGCTTCCGGATAAACATCTTGACTGTTGTCTATCGTATTTCCTTGTCCGATTCTCTCATTCACTGATGTTTCTTCAGCGTTGAGAAAATCACGATCATAAATAAATTCTTCGTAATAACTAGAGAAATCCTGCTCTATCGGGTGTCCGGAACCATCATAATGGCCCCACAAATACTCTGTGTCCTCTTCGAACAGCCCTTCTGTTTCTTTTGCAGAAAAGTGCTGGTCGTTTTCTGGATCGACATAAGCATAAGGTGAAAACCTTACTCCATTATCTGGATGTACGAAAGAGGCGAAATTCTCGCTATTTTTATTTTTTAACGCTTCAACCATTTCGTCTGCCGCCGCTTTTGCTTCTGCTTTCTCTTGCACGGCGTCATCCACCACTTCATAACTTAAAATGGTTTCTTTGATTTCTTGTTCGTTTTCTTCAAAGAACGAAAGAGACACTTCTCCACTTAGATGGTATTCTATATCGTTTTTTAGTCTGAACATATCAAATTCAACCGTATTGTCTTTTTCTATTTCTTTGTAATAGCCATTGCCGTTATCTAAAATGATGGAACGATACTCTGAGATATCAGGGGCCTGGTCATTCATATAATGAGTGGCATAAGCTCTAATTTGATTTTCATCTGATTCATATAGAAGCTTTCCATCTCCGTTCGCTGCTTCTTCACCAGCGGGCCAATCAGCAGGGTGCGTCACTTCAAAGTTGAAACGTGAATTGGCGTACGTTTCACGTTCTGCTTCATCAATAAATTGTTCAGGTGCTAATGCTCGTGCTAGAAACACGGAGAACTGCGCTCTAGTAAGCGTATCATTTGGTCGATACGTATTGTTTTCGTAGCCTGTTGTAATTCTGGCTTCTGCTATCGCTTGAATATCTGTATAAAAAGTATGGCCTTCCTCTATATCTTTAAATGTTTTAACAGCTTCCGGGCCTGCTGAAATGGGAAAAGAACGATTTAGCACAGCTGCCATCTGTCCGCGCGTCATCGCTTCATTAGGTAGAAAATAACCATCATTCCCACGAATAATTCCTTCATCCTGAATAGCTGCGACGATGTCAAAAGCATGAAAATCTTCTTGAATATCTATAAAATCTGGTGTCGGTCGATCTTCGGTTTCTAGTTCCAGTGCTTCGACAAGCATAGACGCTGCTTGACTGCGTTTTACCGGATCATTCGGACGAAACGTTTCGTCGTCGTAGCCGGTAACCACCTTTTCATCAGCCAGAAACTCTATTTCTTCTTGTGCCCAAAATTCACTGTTTACATCGATGAACGGATGAGAGTCAGCATTTGCTGTGGCTGGTGCTAGGAGTGCAGCAATACATGCTGATATCGCCCACTTTCTTATTTGTATCACGTACGTTTCCCCCTTTTTTGTGCTCTTAACTATACTGTAACATTCTTAACATAATTGAAAAAATGGCATTTTTCACCAAAAACACCCGGACCGTTTCTGCATAAACGATCCGGGCTGTTCGATAAGAAATATTTATCTTTTTTTTAAAAGACATGCTATTCCCATCCCCCCGCCGATACCCATCGTGGCGAGGCCTATTTCGGCGTGCTGTCTTTTCATTTCGGTCATAAGTCTAGTCGTAATAATAGCTCCTGAAGCACCGTAGGGGTGTCCAAGTGCAATGCCTCCTCCACTCACGTTCACTTTTTCAAGCGGCATTTTAAGTTCTCGCAAGGATGCCAGCACTTGCGAGGCAAAAGCTTCATTAAATTCCATTACATCAATATCATTGATAGTTATACCATTTCGCCGCAAGCATTTCTCTACTGCAGGTACAGGTCCAATCCCTAGTACGTTTGGATCTACTCCGGCCGTTACCGTATCGATTACTTCTGCCAGCGGTTGCAGATCCCATTCGCGTGCTTTTTCTTCTGACATTATTAAAACAACGGAGGCTCCATCATTTAATGGACAGGAATTTCCAGCCGTTACCGTTCCATTTTCCACAAAAGATGCTGGCAAGCGGTTTAACATTTTTAAGCTTGTTCGTTTGCGCGGGCATTCATCGGTTTGCTGTTTTAGGCCTGACACGGAGACGATTTCTTCTTCAAATCGCCCTTCTTCTGCTGCAGCCGAAGCTTTTTGATGGCTTTCTAATGCATACTGATCCTGATCCTTGCGGGAAATCCCGTATTCCCTGGCTACATTTTCTGCTGCTTCTCCCATTTCAGGGTCCCCTATGCTGTCCGGAGAAAAACGAGCTCTTTCATACAGCCGCGGCATTCCTTTATACAAATTTTTCGGCCGTTCCATTTTCCAAGGTGCCAGACTCGTACTTTCTGTGCCGCCGGCGATGTAAACATCACCTGCTCCTGCTTGGATAAACCGTGCTGCCATGCTGATTGCTTCAAGGCCTGATCCGCACTGGCGGTCTACTGTTACTCCAGGAACGGATACCGGAAGGCCTGATGTTAGAAGGGAAAGCCTGGCGATATTGCCGCCTGGTCCGACAACATTTCCTAAGATCACATCATCTATCGCAGCAGGATCGATATCATTTTCCCGGACAACGTGTTGAATAAGAGTACTTGCCATTTGTTCTGGTGCTGTGTTTCGTAAAATGCCATCCACTTTTCCTATCGGTGTACGTTTTGCACTTACGATTACTGGTTTGTTCATTGTAACTGACCTTGCCCTTCTAACCGAAATTGTTTTTCGATCTTCTCTTTTACTTTTTGCCTAGATGGCTTTCCGCTTGTTGTGAGCGGGATTTTATCGGCTGTCATAACATAACGGGGACATTTGTAGCTGGCAAGATGATTTTTACAAAAAGATTTGATATTATCTTCTATTTGCACATGATCTTTAGCCACAAGTAACACTGCAACCGCTTCTCCCCAATATTCATCTTCTATCCCGGTAACAACTGCGTCTTCTACCATTGGACTTGCTGTCAGCACTTCTTCTACTTCCTCTGGGTATACGTTCAATCCGCCGGTAACGATCATGTTTTTCTTGCGGCCGGCAAGGTGTAAAAACCCGTCTTCATCCTGCTGTACTAAATCTCCTGAAGAAATAAATGCTTCAGGATTTGAACCAATCTGTTGATAATATCCGGCAAACACCATCGGACTTCGTACAAACAATTCTCCAATATGTCCGGGTTCCACTTCTTCTCCCTTTTCATTTCGAACCGACACTTCTACATTAGAAAAAGGAAACCCTAGCGCATTTTTACTTCTAAAACGATCTTTATGGTGCAGGATGCTGACAAAACTGAGTTCTGATGCGCCGTAAAATTCAATCCATTCAGCTTTTGTCCATGTTTTTTCTAACACTGTCTTTCGGTGCTGCGCCATTTTCGCACCAGACGCTATACATGTTCGGAGCGTACCTGGTTTTGTTTCTCCTTGCTCTAAACGCTGAGCGATTGCTTCAAACATCGTCGGCACTCCGTACATGACAGAAATATGCTGCGTGTTTATTCTTTTGATAACGGCTTCGGCCTGAAAGCTTTCTTCAAGAAAGCATACAGCTCCGCGATGCAGGGCATGAAGAGCAGCAAATAAAAACAGCGAATGAACAAGCGGCCCTGGCACTAAAATATGATCAGATGCTTGTAATTTTAGTTCTTTATCTCCTTCTTGAAAACTTTCCGTCCAGGAACGATGGGTTCGCATAAACCCTTTTGGCAGACCGGTGGTTCCTGATGTAAATCCCATGTAAAACAAGGTGCTGCCCGTCACTTCCGGTAAATCAATGTCATTTGTTTTGCTGTTTTCCAGCCATTGTTCATAGGTTAGAAAGGGTGCTTCCTTTCCTCTTAACACAATCACTTCGATAGAGGCAGGGATTTCGTCTTTTATATGTGTAAATTGCTTTTCGATAAAAACAATTTCTGGCATCGTCTCTTTTATAATGGCGGCAAGCTCTTTATCTGACCATTTCGGATCAAACGTCACCGCAAGCCAGCCTGCTTTCGCTGCGCCTAAAAATAATTCTACAAACTCTATACTGTTTGAAAGCAGTACAGCGGCTTTAGGCGGTGTATCTTTTTTATTTTTTACAGGAATCTGCCGCAGCGCTTTTGCTGCTTGATTTGTTTTTTCATGAAGCTCTCCATACGTTACGGACCTGTGTGGTGTGGAGACAGCTGTTTTTCCAGGATTTGTTTCTGCGTTTTTCACAAACGAAGCGGCAATCGACATGTTTCGTTCCTTCCTCTCTTAGCCAGCTTTTTTCGCTGATTGTTCTTCTTTATTGTTTCCTTTTAATAAAGAAGGATGGCTTTTCGCAATTTTTACAGCAATAGTGGCGGAAACGATCGCTTTTACTGTATCTCCCGGCACAAATCCTAAGGATGACACAGCCGCGGCCCATAAAGAAATATTCGTAATAAAAGCAAGATAAATAATTCCAAAAACGTGTATAACGAAGATACCGCCGACAATATTAATGATGATCGCTTTCGCTAAATTTAAGGTCGGCTGGGCTTTTTGCATCATAAACCCAATGAGAAATGCTGCAAGCGGCCAAGATAGGATGTAGCCTCCACTTGGGCCAAACAATACACCAAGACCACCGCGTCCGCCGGAAAGAATCGGCATCCCTGCTGCGATTAATGCTAAAAAGAGAAGCATGCTTCCTCCCCCAAGTTTTGCACCAAGTAAAGAACCAGCAAGCATGACACCGAGTGTCTGCGCTGTGATTGGTACAGGTGTAAATGGAAGCGGGATTGGCGGCATTAATCCAAGAACCCCGACTACTGCTGCAAACATAGCCACATACATCATATTTCTCGTTTTCATTCTCAACGTCCTCCTAAGATAAGTATATGGAGAATGTAAAACAAGACGGCTCATATGTCAACTTAAATTTTAATAAAGTTTACATATTAAAAACATTAACATTTGACTTCTTCTCAATTTAGACGAGATACTTATAATAAAGTATACGTGCTCGATCCTTTTTTGGAAAGGAGAGAGCGTATGAAAGATGAAGTAATGGTCATCCGCATGACACCTCACATTGGCGGAGATTGATGCGGCGGAATTACTGATGACGGGTTCATCAGTATGCACGATACATTTAAAGACGTTCGTGAGGAAATGGAAGAGATCGGGATCGTTTACCGTGATATTCGCAATAAATACGGGGACGAAACAGAAATCATTTATCTTGACCCGAGAAACACATTTTCTATTCTCGTTTATTTTCTGCGCCACTGGAAAGCAGGGTCTATCAGCTTCTCTGAATTATGCAAAGCGATATGTTTTGGCATACGCCGTTCTTCGTTTTTCTATAATGGCCGCTGGCTGAATCCTGATAAAACATGGAAAAGAGATGAGCTGCTGCATAAGCTTGAAGAGATACGGCAGTGAATGCTTTCTTACCTGTGCCATTCATTCAGCTATTTCTTCATTAGAGTGATTGGGCTGCCGCCAAGCCCTAGGGCTGATGACGTTGTTTTGCTTATACTTCCTAATGTACAAAAATAGTGCCCCAGCTATCACCTCACGCTGGGGCACGTTATCATACCAATTCTTTGATTTTGCTTTGCCGCTCGAACCCTTTCTGCCTGAATGCTTTTCTCTTTTTCTTTGACCACTTATTATACTCTTTCAGAAAAGCTTCATAGTCTCCGAGCACGTCTTCCATTTCTCCATAAGCTTTCTTTTCGCCAAATTCAAGCCACATGATTTTATTGCAAAACTCTTTCATTTGTGCAATCGAATGACTGACGAAAAACATGGTTTTGCCGCGTTCTTTAAATTCTTTCATCTTTTCAAGACTTTTTTTCGCAAAAGCTTTATCCCCAACGGACAAAGCCTCATCAACAATTAAAATATCGGGGTCAATGCTGACATTGATCGCAAAGCCAAGCCGTGATTTCATCCCTTTCGAGTAAGACTTCACCGGCTGGTCAATAAATTTATCAAGTTCGGCAAAATCGATAATATCCTGTTCCATGTTCTTGATTTCTTTTCTATTAAAGCCAAGCATCAAACATTTTAGTTCAATGTTTTCTCTGCCGGTTAATTTGTTGTTTAAACCGGCGGACACATCAATAATAGCTGTTTCGCCGTTAATACTGATTTCGCCGCTCGTTTCTGGAACAATACCTGAAATGATATTGGACAGGGTAGATTTCCCTGATCCGTTCACCCCGACTAATCCAATAATATCGCCTTTTTCTGCTTCAAAAGAAACATCTCTTAACGCGTAAAATTCTTCTCCGAAACTTTTCGGAAGCAAAAGGTCTTTTAAGCGTTCGGATTGGGTGTTATATAGTTTAAACTTTTTCGTCACATTTTTAGCAACGATCGCTTTTGTCATCTTTATCACATCCGTCTACATTTTCTATATGCTGCTATACACGTCCTTTGCAGCCTTTTATAAAAAATCAATAAAATGACGGCGAAAACGCATATGCAGCATCGAACCTATGACAAAAAGAACGATTACAATGCTCCAGAAATACAGCGTATATTGCCAATGCTCAATAAAATACCATGATTCTCCGAAAAAGGCAGCTCGGTATCCTTCTACTAAATAATAGAGCGGATTAAGCCGCATTAACGATTGAATGTTGTCCGGAAGCACTTCTGTTACCCATAAAAACGGTGTTAAATAAAGCAAAACACGAATCGTCGATTGAATAAACATTTGCTCATCACGGATAATCGTAGTAACGGTGGAAAAAATCAGGACCACGGCAATAATTAAAATCAGCATGCTGAAAATAAAATAAGGAAACTGTAAATAATACATATTCACCGGGTATCCTGAAAACTGCATAAAAATAATAATTATTAATAATAAGACAAAATGCGGATAAAGCTTTGATACGACAACATAAGCAGGAATCACGCTAGTAGGAAAACTCATCTTCGATACCATGCGGATCTTCGTATAAATCGCTTTGGATCCTTGTGTGACAGCAGGCTGGACAAAAAACCAGATAGTAATACCGGCCATCATCCAGCTGAGAAAAGGAACGCCGTCTACATCCTCATTATCCCGGATCCCATACCCAAACACGAACCAATAAATCGCTATAAAAAAGGCTGGTGTAATTAACTCCCAAAGCGGACCGAGATAATTATTGTTATTTTTTATCTTAATTTCATACAGAGCGAGACGGTTAATAAGATAGATGCTCTGCCATAACTCTTTTATAATCGTACCAACAGATTTCATCGTCATACCTTCTTTTTATATCCTTCACTGCTTATCAAAGACGTGCTCGATGACACGTTTAGAAGCTTCTCCGTCTTCTAGTGAATGAAACGTATTTTCGAACCATTCCACATGCGGTTTAAATCTGGTTCGTATCGTGTCTGCCTGTTTTACTTCTTCGATGATTTCCTCTGTTGTCGTAACAAGCGGGCCGGGGGCTTCGTTTTCAAAGTCAAAATAAAAGCCTCTCAGCTGGTCGCGGTAGCTTTCAATATCATACACATAAAAGATCATCGGCCTTTTTAAAACGCCAAAATCAAACATGACCGAAGAATAGTCCGTAATTAACAGATCACCAATAATATAGAGATCGCGGATGTCTGGATAATTGGAGCCGTCAAATGCAAACCCTTCATAGTCTTTCGAATTAAGTTTATCGGAAACTAAATAATGCAGTCTTAATACGATGACATATTCATCACCAAGTTCTTCACGCATACGATCAAGGTCCATCTGAACCGCAAACTTATACTTTCCGATGAAATGATACTCATTATCCCGCCACGTTGGTGCATATAAAATCATCTTTTTATCGTCGGGAATTCCGAGCCTTTCTCTTATTTTTTCCTCATCTTCCTCTGTATAATGAAACAAATAGTCATTTCTAGGATAGCCTGTTTCCAGCAGGTCTTGTTCAAAATGAAAGGCTCTTCTAAAAATCTCGGAAGAGTACGTATTTGGCGATACGAGATAATCCCATCTGCTTGCTTCTGCCACAAAGTTCCGCTTATACATTTCCGTTGTGGTCCCAGGCATCAGTACTTCTTCCATATCTAACGCCAATTTTTTCAATGGCGTACCATGCCAGGTTTGCAAATACACCGTGTCATGCGGTTTTGCGATCCACTTTGGAAGCCTGCTGTTGAACACCCAGTATTTCGCCCGCATCATGACGATAAACCATTTCAATGAAAAGCGGGTAATCGTACGCACCCCATGCTCATCAAAGCGTGATTTAAAACGATGATCGATACTCCAATAATAAATAAAGTTCCTGTCTTGTTCTTTAAGTGTTTCATAAATCGCTCTAGGGTTGCAGCTGTATTGTTTGCCTAAAAAGCTTTCAAATACGATAATATTTTCCTTCTTCGGCAGACGTCCGACAAGATTAGAGACTCCGCTGTAAAAGCGGCGGACCTTTTTAGATTTCTTTGCCTTTTTCCACTTTTTTGTAAATGTTTTTTTGAATTTTTTCTTTAGTTTTTTAAATCGTTTTTTCATTTCATTCAATACCCTTCTGCTTCAAAAAGTTATAACGATATATTGCCTGATCTATTATATACGTTTTTTTTCATTGAAACAAAAAAGAAAAAAGAGAGTAAAACCCTCTCTTTTTCTAATAAGCATTTGCAAGAAGCAGTTCTTTTTTGATTTTGGTTGTAGAAATATTAGCGGTTCTTGGTAAATAAATGACTTCACAATAAGGCTTAAGGTAGTCGAATTTTCCTTTCCAATCATCTCCCATAACGAGAGCATCTACTTTATGATCAAAGATGTCTTCTACCTTTTGTTCCCACTTTTCTTCAGGAATAACTTCATCTACATAGCGGACTGCTTCTAGAATCATTTTTCTCTGTTCATATGAATAATATGCTTTCTTATTTTTCAATGCGTTAAACTCATCTGTTGAAATAGCTACAATGAGATAATCTCCTAAGGCCTTTGCGCGTTTTAGTATATTAATATGACCCCAATGCAGTAAATCAAATGTTCCATAAGTGATAACTTTTTTCATTTTAAGCCCTCCTAGCTACATTAGAAACTAGAAAATCAAATTATATGAGATTCTTTACGTCTTGTTTACTTTTACTTAATAAATATAATAAAAAAAACATCTTTATTTAGTTGACTTTCAGAATTATATCACACCCATCAACTCTTCACTATAAACTATTGATGAAATATCTGCTTATTTATATGAAAAAGTATGTGAAAATCTCAATTATTCTAGAATTTTTTTCCATTTGAAACATTCTATGTGCGATTATATCAGGTTTTGGCAGCCGCATTTAAAAAAACTCCACCTGCTGGCCGAGATCCTTATGGCGAAAGTGGTATAAGAAAAGCGCAAGCGCCTTAAAAGAAGGAAGTTCGGCTACAAGCGTCACGTCCTGTGACAACGCCGAACTGACTCCCATCCTGGGAGCCCGCGACAGGTTCTGGAGCTTTCGCGCAGGGTCGCCTGCGGCCCGGAGTCGAAAGGGAAGACATAAGAGGTTCAGCTTATTTTAATGAACTTCTACTAAAATCGCACACGTCGACGCATAGGATGTGCTAATGTCGCCAATGCCACAGGACGTGGCGTTTTTGGCGACGAGTGTGCAACGTAGAAGTCACCACATCGTGTGGAAGTACGTCCTGTGACAACGCTGAACGGGCTTGCACAGGAGGTGTTGACTTTTGCGTTGCGACAGGACGTCGCGGTTTTAGCAAAAGTTCCTCTCTATCGTGTGCGCCTGAGCGGCTGGGCGCTGAAGCTAGACATAAAAAACGCCAACTATTTATAATTTCTTACCTTTATAAAAAAAAGGCACCTTTGTCATGAAATGGACAAGGATGCCTCTTTCCTTTTCAGTCCAGTTTATTACGTTTTATTCGTGAACAGCTGTCCTTTATAACCGTCTTGCGTCGTTCCTTCTGTTCTTGCTATTTTTCCTTCTTCGGCAAGCTTTTCTAGCGAGGCTAGGACGTCTTCAAGTGGTTTTTCATTGTCAAACAGCTCTTCATTAATCTCAGCCGGTGAAAATACTTTGTCATCTCTTTGGTCCACATCTACGTTCTGAATAAAATGATAGATTTCTTTGTCCATTCCAATCATCCTTTCCTGCATGGATTGTTAGCAGCTATCTTTCTTTAACCATATTAATATATTGTTAAACTTTTGTTTATATTAACCTTTTGTGACATATAACTTAACTCATTTTCAAATAAGAAAACGTAAGTTGGGCACTCTTAAAAACGAGGTGAATCATAGATGCGGAAAAAGTTTATTCTTTGGACTTTTGGGGTTGTTTTTATCATCTTCCTCCTTGGAGGAGTTACTGCTTTTTTCACAGGGCATTATCGGTTTGCTTATACACCCTCGTTCGATAAAGTACTTAATAATGAAGAAATTTATAAAAACGGCAGGCCGGAAGAAGCGTATAACGTCTGGGGAGAAAGCATTTCAGAAAAAGAAGCAGACACGCTTCGTGCATCTGTCGAGGGGAAAAAGAAACTATCCCCTGAAGAAGGTGCAGTGAAAGTGGACAACGACTTTCTTGAGCTCGGACGTGAGGTGTTTTATGAAGAAACATTTGGTAATGAAGTGTTTCTTACAGATGTGATGGGGATACTAGACGGTCCTATATCGATCTGGAATATTTCGAAAGCAGCACTTGCTTTAAGAGGAAAAGGAACAAACAACTTGCAGGTAGAATTAAGTGAAACAGTGAAAGTAGGAGATGAAACATTTAAAAAAGGAGAAAAAATAGACACAGGGCTTGCTGTACCAAAAGGATCGATCGTGCCGCTTGGTATGCCTGTAACGCTGGACCGTGGAAAATTGAAAGCAGGAGTCACCTGTGCAGCCTGCCATGCCCAAGTTGAAACGACAACCGGGAAAGTGGTAGAAGGAGCTACGAATACAAATTTTAATGTCGGTCTTTTAATGGCGATGGCAAGCAATTCCGCAGCTTATTTTACTCACACCGAGAAAAAAAACCTTGAAGCCTACATAACAGCTTCTAGTCGTTCTATTGAAAATTCGGATGGAAAAACGGAATCGTTACCCGATCCCGATCAGCTTGAAAAAGATGTAGAAAAAACGTTGATGAGCTGGCCGCCTGGCTTTTTTGATGCAACGATTGACCAAGAAGCCAATCCTACACAAGTCGGCGATTCTTTTACTTTTGGCGATCATCCATACAGTTGGAGCGGAATGGGAATGGCCGGTGCATTTAACGGCTTAACGACCCTTAGCAATAATGTACATGCGCAAGGTGCAGACTCCCTGGCTCAATCTTCTATTAGTAAAGGGATGTTTGATATCGATAAAGAAGTCTATATTGGGACGATTCTTCAGCGCGCGGCCAACAAAAACTTCCGGTACCGTCCCGATTCAGGAGAGAAACCTAGTGAATTTTTAAAAAAAGCAGCACCGCATCCTGACACGCCCGGAGTAAATGATCTAGTGAAACTCCCGACTTTCCCAAATGTGACACTTGCTGCTCCAGATGGCTTAGTCGTTTCAAGTCCAGGTTACCGGGTTAATGAACAAAACAGTGCCGTGTCTGCCTTTCAAAATACGCTCGTCCCGCCAAAGCCAAACAGAGACACCGACGCACAAACGATCGCCCAGGGAAGAAAAGTATTTGAAGACGCAGGCTGCATAAAATGCCATGCAGGACGTTATAAAACGAATAATAAAATCATCCCCGCCAAAGAAGCAGGAACGAACCCATCTAGAGCAAAAGCATTAGCCGGGACACAAAAGGTGTGGGACAAGGCATCGATTTATTCACCAGACACCCCCGTTCCCGTGCCGACCGCAGCGAAAAAATTAAACATACCATCTGACAATTTTTCACAAAAAGATGTGGAATTAGCCTTTGCTCATAATGATTCGGATGGCGGTTATAAGGTAAAAGGTCTGGCTGGAGTTTACTGGCAGGCTCCATATCTACATGATGGCGGGGTGGCTGTTGGACGAGACAAAAATACGGACCTTGGCATACCTGGTACATTTCATAAAGGTAAAAGACCAGACCCATATAACAGCATGCAGGCTTTAGTTGATGAGTCACTACGTCAGCAAGTAGTGGATGCCAATCATTCTTCAAGCGAGTTAAGAACATTAAATATAGAGGGAAGCGGTCATGCTTTTTGGGCCGATGAAAAACGCGGGTTTTCAAAAGAAGAACAAAATGCCCTGATCGAATATGTGCTGCAAATAGACGGAGAAGAGGAATGAACTCCTCTTCTCTTTTTTGTCTTGGAGGATTTGCTTTCTGTTTTGGGCTCGGTTTGCAGAAGCCGCTTCGCTATTAGATAGCACTCCATCATGCTGATGATAGAAGCACGATCAATGGTACAATTTCTGAAAGCCAGCTATTGACCATTTTTCTATTGGAGACAGCAAAATAGGTTTGTGATTATTTCAATAATCCAATCAATATTATTAAGAATTTAATATGTTATTAAGTAAAACAAGCATACAACAAGTAGAAAAACTCGGCTTGCCGCCGAGTCCTTGGTGGAAGTCGTAGTTTTGCTTAAACTTTGATCCTTTAACAAAGTTAAACATTACTAAAGTACAAAAAAGGATGTTATTTATGAAAGGTTATCGTCCACTTAATAGACAAACACGGTTAAGGTCAATTCCTTTAAGAAAAAAGACCCGTTCAAATCTAAACACACGTTCTTTAAATAGACGTACAGCTCCCCAAAGCTGTGATTTTTTTCCACCTAATTATGCTGGTCCTCCTGGCCCCCCTGGACCTCAAGGGCCTCAAGGGCCTCCGGGTCCTCAAGGAGAACCAGGACCTCAAGGTGAGCAAGGCCCCCAAGGCGTACAGGGGCCTCAAGGCGAGCAAGGACCTCAAGGCGTACAGGGAATCCAAGGCGAGCAAGGACCTCCAGGAGAAGGGGCTAGTTTGTTCTCCGATGAATCCAACGAGAGTGTATCCCTTCTTCCTGCAGGTACAACAACAACTTTAGAACTGCCTCCTTTAACCACCTTAGAAGGGGAAAGTATTAAATTAGATTCATTTGCAAGAATATATTTCGAGACAGCTAATACAACTAGTCATTCGTTGGAGATTTCCTATGCGTTAGAGAGATTAGGTGATGCTCCAGAGACACTGACAAGTTCAGAGATTAATCGTTTTAGAGAATTCAGCACAAATACCACAGCAAACGACACCTATACTCCTGCGATAAGCTGGGTCGATACACCTCCACCGGGAACCCATGTTTATCAAGTCCAACTTACTGCTGTAACCACAGCTAATATAAATACTCTAAATGTCACTAATATGTCTTTAAACGCTGTTGCTCAAATTAGTTCTGATCCTTTCAATATTTATGTACAGGCAGGGGCTGAAGGAGGAAATGGTACAAGAGAAAATCCATTTGGGACGATCGAAGAAGGCATGAATGCTGCAGCTGAAGGAGGTACTGTTCATGTTTTAGAAGGAGTGTATAATATTGACTCTCAGCTCGTTATTAATCAATCCATAATATTAGACGGGTCGTCAGCAGAGTCCACTCCTCAAGTGATATTTGATCCTTCAACGAATGCTAATGCACTGCTTATTGAATCAGATAATGTGACTGTCAATGGTTTGCATTTAATCAGCAACAGAGCTGTCACCGGGGATAATGCTATTATTAGAGTGCCATTACGAGCACTTAATAATCTCTATGAAAATATTACAATTAGTTCTAATATTGTAGAAGGAACAACCCGAAGCGGTTATTTTTGGGCTGAGAACCTCACCATTGAAGAAAATGAATTTGTGCATAATGCTATAAATACGCAAAGTCTTCGTTTTCAAATGGTAAGGGGAACTACAAATGTATTAAATAATACGTTCGAAGGAAACAGTACGAGTGTAGGAGCTGTTATCTTCGAACCTAATATTGTTTCCTATACAGTCTCTGGAACAATCAATGTCGCCGGCAACACGATGAGAAGTTTTAATCAGTTTGTCAACTTTTACAGTATATTAGAAGGACCTACTAGTTTATTTATTGAGGATAACAACATTGATCATGAAACAAATTCCGGAAGCAGTATTATTTTAACAACTCGCGTGGACTATTCTTTAGTAGAAGAACTATTAATCCAAAACAATTACTTTGAAAACAATGACCCAACCCGACTGGCAGTTTATTTTGCTGGCGGCGGAGGTGGAAATAATATACCGTCTGAAAACCAAATTCAGGTCTATTCCAATACAGCATTCTTTCCTAACGGTTATGGGCAGCGTCCTGGAGATACGGTAGATACTGAATTTCCAGTAGGCTATAATAGCAGCGCTGGTACTTTTGGAATGACTCTAGATGCATTTGATTTACAAGATAATGAACTTCTCCAACAAAATCCACCTAATGGTTTCTCATAACCAAAAGACGGAGATATAGGTCTCCGTCTACCTACTAGCTGGATTCACTTCCTTTTGAGCGGAAATAATTTACAGCATTTCCCGCAACACCGATGCCGCCTGTTACAGCAATAATAAGTGGTATAAGCCATGTGTAGGAGTCAAAGGATTCTGTAAGCAGACGATATGTTCCCCAGCCGCATAAAAGAAAAGATCCAAAGAAACCTAAGGCAGGTTTTTTTTTACGGTATGCCATAATGGCCCCCTTACAACTGGCAATTAAGCATCCAGCCAATTCCGTATTTATCAATTAAGTTAGCATGAAGCGCTCCCCAAAACGTTTCTTGCAGCTCCACCCCTACTTCTGCTCCTACTTGAAGGGATTCATATACTTTTTTTATTTCCTCTTTTTCTTCAAATTCTAGTAATACATAAACACTATTTCCCTGGGTTATCTTTCCATAATCTTGGAAGACATCTGAGAAATGAATGATTTGATCATTCATATGAAGTTCTGCGTGCATATATTTCCCGCCATGTTCTTCTGAAGCCTGTACGTTTTTTATTTCACCGCCTAAAGCCTCTTCGTAAAATTCCATTGCTTCTTTGCAATTTTCTACCATTATGTACGGGTGAATACTTTTCATCAATCAGCACTCCTTTCTTTACTCTTTTAAGTATTCTATAAAAAACAGTCCTGTCCTGCTTATAAGAAAAGCGCAAGCGCCTTGCTCACGAGCGACAAGTCCTGGAGGGTCGGCATATGGAAAGCTGATCTTTGCTTTCCATTGACGAACCGAAGGAATCTCGAGCGAGTAGGCGCTTGCGCTAGTCATGCAAAACGCCAATTATTTATATTTTCTTACCTTTTAAGAAAAGCGCAAGCGCCTTGCTGACGAGCAATAGAAAATATTCGAGCGCTTTTACCGTCTTGATAAAGCGCGAAGCAGAAGCACAGGCAGCACTGGATGAGGGTAGTCGATTGCAGCAGCCATCATAATTTATGCAAGGTACATCACAAATATTTCGTGGTGTACTTTATTCTTCTACATAAATTTATATTTTGGAAAAATACATTAGAAATGGCTATGGCCCAGCTATGACAGTTGTTTTACAATAAAACAACAAATTCGTTTTATTCTTCCGATAACTATCAATAAACAAACCGCAGAGAAAAATACAGAATTAATAACATTCAAAAAAAGATAGGAATGGTGCCATTAGAATCGAAGAAAACCTAAAGAAGGCAGATAAAAGCAAGAGACCTCTGCTTTTATCTGCCTTTACTTTTAAAAGTTTAATTTTACAAAACGAATATTACATTCTCCTATTTAATGAAACCTTCTCTCCCGTAAAGGCTGAAAATTATTTTCCACAAGCCTGTTAAAACGATCATCAAGATGCGTTTTTATTTTTTCTTTTTTGTTTTCTGGGATCATACCGAATTCTACATATTTGTCTACGAGCTCTTTTTTCTTTTCAATAATATCTTTGTGCAAAGTAGAAAGCTCCTCTTTTTGTTCCTCCGTCAGGTCAACGTTTTTCAGCTCGGCATGAATGCCATACGCCTCTGCCTGTTCAGAGTAACTAAATAACGTTCCGGCAGCAAGCATGATGACGAAAAAATTCGTCCACTTTCTTTTACCCAACAACACTCACTCCTTTTTAAAACATATCTTTACTTTGTCTCACCGATCGTTTTTTATGCCGAATTTTGTTTTCATTTTGTTTATTCCATAAGAGAAATGTAAAAGGTAAACCATAGCTAGTTATTTTTTCTAGGAGGTATGACGATGGAAGACAGACTGATTCCTGTCACTTCGGTTACGAATGGATTAGGGCAGACAGTGGCAGACCATCTGTTCTGTTATACAAACCAGGTGGTAAACCTTTGCCTTTATGAGCTTCCAGGCCGGCGAAATGAATGGGTTTTAATTGATGCCGGTATGCCTAAATCTGCTGATATTATTAAAGAAACAGCTCGTGAGCATTTCGGAAAAAATCATTCCCCGCAAGCTATTATTTTGACACACGGCCACTTTGATCATGTGGGAGCAGTTGAAGAATTAGCTGAAGAATGGAAAATTCCTGTTTATGCTCATGAACAGGAAATGCCTTTTCTTACAGGCGCGAAGAATTATCCAGAGCCTGATACGAGTGTTGAGGGAGGTCTTGTTGCTAAATTATCACGTATGTTTCCAAATGAAGGGATTGATCTAGGAGACAACGTACAAACACTTCCTGCAGATGGCACTGTCCCTGAAATGGAGGGATGGCGCTGGATTCACACGCCGGGTCACACACCTGGGCACATTTCTTTATTCCATGAAGAAGATCGTACACTGATTGCTGGTGATGCATTTGTTACCGTCAAACAAGAATATTTGTATAAAGTAATGATGCAAGAAAAAGAAATCAGCGGACCGCCCCGCTATCTTACCACGGATTGGGAAGCAGCCCGCTCTTCTGTTGAACAATTAAAAAATCTCGACCCAGAAGCTGCTGTTACAGGGCATGGACTTCCAATGGAAGGAAAAGAATTAAAACATGCGTTAGAAACCTTAGTCAGCCGCTTTGACGACATAGCTGTGCCAGATCACGGAAAATTTGTATAAGATAAAAGAGCAGGCTTTTGTTCTTGTTGCGAACAGAAGCCTGCTTTTTTTCACACTGATAAGAACATATAACATTTTAGCATGGATGAATCATTCAAAATGTTAGGAAATAAATTTTTTCATATTGATGTTCATTATTTTGAATTATGGTACCATAAACTGGTATAGATTTTTTTAGAAAAGGAAGAGATAAGTGGAAAGTGGTAACTTCACATTAGAAGAGTTGTACGGGGCGGCAAATGACATGTGTTTAAAGCAATGGGGAGTGGAGTACAACGACCAGATTGAGCTTGTACATACCAACTGGAGTGTACAAAATGCCGTATTTATTTATGACCGCGGCACCGGAGAACGTATTATTCGAATGAGCACCAAGCGTAATGCAATACGTTCCAAAGAAGGTGTATTAAAGTCTCTATTACATGAGCTTGTCCATTGGCGCCTGCATTCACAGGGACTGCCATGCCGAGACGAAGACCCTGAATTTATAGAAGAGTGTTTAAACGTTGGTGCGAATATCAGCCTTGCTAAAAAAGCACAGCTGGCGTTCGAACAATTTATGCTTGAACGAAAAACGACCTAGAAAAGCATAATAAACGTACAAACTTTCAGCCTTTGCTGCGTATCTTTTTCCCTGTATTTGCGAAAAGTAAACATAAGGGGGGAAAGAAATATGGCGCAAGATGTGCTATGTGAAGTAAACAACTGTCATTATTGGGCAGAAGGAAACCTTTGTTCTGCCGATAGAATTTATGTAGTAAGCCATAGTGGTGAAAAAGCTTCTACAGAGCATGAAACCGACTGTAAAACATTTGAAAAAAAAGATCATCATTAAAGGTTTAGAGGCCGCTTCCCTGGCGGCCTCTTCTTTATAGCTAAGGATATAAATACTTCTCCGTTTTTCCTATTCATTTAAATGACGAACCCTCTGCAGTACTTGTGCTATTTATTTATGAATTATAAAAAGTACAAGAGTTCGTACTAAAATGCCCAATTTATAATGGCACTAACTACCACTACTAATCCAATAATCATTAAAATCGTTCTAATCATTTGTATCATCCTCTCTCTCTGCATTTGTTGTTACCTTTCCCCATTTGCTTATTTTAAAACTAAGCTAATAAACGTTTTTTACAGAGAGAGTGTGTGATCGTTAGGACCGAGGTGCTGTCTTTTGAGCTGTCAACAGTTCAGCCACTTCATTTACTGCATCTTCCGCCCAATTTTCAAGCGTTTCCACTTTTGTAGCTGCGATCGGATGCGCAATGACAGCAAAAGAGTAATCAGGTAAACCGTGAGCTGTGGCCATCGCTTTTCCTGAGCTGATAAAAGGTTCGGTTACGATGACTGCTGCAGGTACGTGTTTTTTCTCCATCACGATTCCATCGAGCAAACTGCCCGAGCTGCAGGAACCTCAATCACCAATCCCAGAAATAACAAAATCGCATTGCCTTTTCAACTGGTCTGCTTCCCTACCTGGGATGGCATGAGAAAACGATGACTTTTTTACTGTTATTATTTCTTTTAACTGAAAATGTTCTTTTAAACGCCTGCCAATATATTGTAAAATGGTGTCTGCATTTCGTTTACCATTATCAATTAAGCCTAACGTCTTGTTTTCTAGTGAAGTAGGTCTCAGTGCTGTTTGTGCTTGTTCTGGCACTGGGCTCTTAGTTGGATTATAGACGGTAATGCTCATCAAATCACTCCTCTGGCTTTCGATTCAATTTGAGCCAATCACCGATTGACTAGTATCAGCATTGTCAGGTGAAACCTGTTTCTGTCAGAATTGATTTTGTGACAGCTCGCGAAATGTTAGCGCCGAACCAGCCTGGAATGCAAGCTGAAAAGCGGCCGGCTTCCCCTCCTGCTGTCAGCAAAAGAATGCTTTCTGGAGAAGGCACGGCATGTACCATTGTTTTTTCATCTTGTTTTTCCATTGGCGCCTCTATATAACCGCCTTTTTTTAAATCACTTAGCGGCCGTTTTGCATGTTCATAGAGAAAACGGCGCACAGATGCTTTATTCCATCCTTGTTTGTTTAAATCTCTGTAATGCTCTGGGCAAATCACCACTCCCATTTCGGTTTTTCCGCCCATATTAAAAGTGCCAAGACCGGTCATTCGGTCTGCTAAGGTAAGTAAAATATTTTCTGGCCGCAAAGAAGAATGGTTGTTCATTTGATTTGGTCCTTCTGCCGCAAACACGGTTACGGTACTATCTTCTTTGGCAAACCCCTTTTCAACATGCAAAGGTTCCCACTCCGTATCTTCATTTTCTGCTATACAGTACGTAAACTTACCTGGGTGCCCTAAAGTGGCCCGGTCAAACTCTTTAGATCCGCCCGCATTTATCATAAGTAATCGAACCGCTCGTCCTATGGTCGCGTTCGCACGGTTTCCTGGTCCGAATAGATTTTCTCCAGAATTCACCGCAAGCGTTTTAGAAATAGGTCCATTCACAATGATTAAAATCGCAGCGCCGGCTGTACTTGCCGTTGGGCCATGTAATCCGAAGTCTGGATCACTCATCGCTGAAACAGCCGTAACCACTACCGGAAAATAATCGGGTAAGCAGCCTGCCATCACTGCATTAATCGCTGCTGCTTCTGCCGTAAACACACGTCCGCGTTCAGGAATGGAACCAATGACGGTGTCTTTTTTCATGCCGACAAAATCTAACATCGCTTGAATTCTTTCTTCTGTTGGAGGGACGACTGGTAATCCGTCAGTCCAGCCTTTCCGGTAATATAATTCCATTGCAGCCGATTCATTTTCTACCGTAATAGCTTCTGCATTAAACGATGCCACTTTTTCACTCCCTTTCTAGTCATAATCTTAAGTTATCATAACAATCAGAATTTTTGAACTGTAAAGATTCTTTTTTAATAGGTAAGAAATTATAAATAATTGGCGTTTTACATGTCTAGCGCAAGCGCCTACTCGCTCGAGTTTCCTTCGGTTCGTCAATGGAAAACAAAGACCAGCTTTCCATATGCCGATCCTCCGGGACTTGTCGCTCGTGAGCAGAGCGCTTGTGCATTTCTTAAACGAGTATTTTTGGGTTATGTCTATGCAGCAGCGTTACTTATTTTCATATTCCCGTGCTTCTGCATGAAAGGCTGCCATTGGTGATTTCTTATTTTTTGATCCTTTAACAAAATCAAACATTACAAAGTTCAAAAAAGAGCTTCCCCTGCCAAAGGAAAGCTCATGCTGTCATTATTCATATATGCTGTCTGCGTTTTTATAGCGAAGCTGCTCCGCATGATTTTCTACCATTGCTGTACCCGGATGAGGTGTCTCTTCATTAATTTCCCTTACATTTGGCTGCTCGATTTCTGGTTGTGGTTTTATGCGCTCTGGCTGTTCTCTTTTATCAGACATAGTTCTCCCTCCTTGCGTTTACTTTTTCCTCTCTTCATGTGGTTATGAGCGTTAATTTAAGACTTAAAAGGTTTTTAATGCAAAATAATGGGAAAAAAAGTAGTATAAAGAACCAAGGAAGCTGACGAATATAGAGGGGAAAGATTAGACATGAAAATCAATCAAATTTTTTCTTTTGGTCAAACGCTAAAACAGGAAATGATAGATGACAGAGCAACAGGACTAGCAGCTGAACAGGCATTTTATTATATGCTTGCTCTTTTTCCGATGATGATCTTATTTTTATCTATTCTTCCTCATTTATCCATGGACGGCCAAAGAGTAATGATGTTTGTAGAAACCGCCCTGCCCCGCGATACCGCTCTTATGATAGAAGAAAATGTGTTAAACATAGTCAGCGATTCCAACAGCGGCTTGCTTACCTTCGGGATCGCAGGCACGATTTGGTCGGCTTCTACTGGAATGAACGCTTTCATCAGAGCTATGAATGAAGCGTTCAACGTAGAAAACCCAAGATCTTTTATTAAAGGAAGATTGTTGTCTATTTTCTTAACCATCGGTATGATGGTAACCTTTCTTATTATTTTTGCTCTTTTTATTTTTGGCGAAGTGATTTTTAATGCCGTTTCTCATTATGTATTCATGCCAGCTGAAACCGAGTCACTATTGAAAATCGTTCGCTGGATTATTACGGTTTTCGTTATGATCACCATTCTATGTTGTCTTTACTACTTTGCCCCTAATAAAAAAATTACATTTAAGCATGTCCTCCCTGGGGCCATTACAGCAACCATTATATGGCAGGCCGTATCGCTTGGTTTCTCTTTTTATGTAAATAACTTTGGAAATTACTCCGATATGTATGGCAGCCTCGGCGGCGTTATTGTCCTTATGCTTTGGCTCTTTTTGACTGGTCTTGCTCTTGTTGTCGGCGGAGAACTAAACGCGATTCTCCACAGAAACCGCTCAGTTCGATAACAGGCTAATTCGTTTCTCCAGTTTTTCCCACCAGGAATTCGCTAAAGCATCGACTGCTGCTATTTTTTTCATGGCTTCGAGATCTTTAGAGTTGTGAAAAAACGTATGAAGAGAAAAAGCCACGGTAACTTGATTTGGATGCTGTTCTACGAGTTCAATGGGATCTGTTTTTCTTATGGTCCCTTCTTTTAAGACCCGGCATAAAAAGCCTGTATTGCCCGTTTCCACTACTCTAGATAAAAGATTTGGTATATTTGTCCGTCTGCTGATGGTGTCACATGGAATGCGGCCCTGTGTCACCTGGATGATGGCGTCTCCTATTTTATAGGTATCCCCTATGCATACCTTTTCTTCTGTCATGTTACAAGCGGTTATATTTTCCCCAAATGCTGCATCAGCAAGCGTCGCATTAAATTCATTTTCCCATTTGGAATAATGATCATACGGATAAATACAAACTGCACGGTCGGTCCCGCCGTGATTTTTTTTATCGGCCACATCATCATTTTCTATTCCGTGTTCGGCTGCATATATTTCTTCTACACTTTGTTTTTGTATGCCTGTTTTCATGACTTTACCGTTTTGGTACATCATAAGCTGTGGACGCCCTGCAGCCAAGTGTTGTATGGAATATGAAGATGACATCTTTCTTCCTCCTCCTTTTTTAACCTTTTAAAATTAATCATACCATTCTGATGTTTAAAAATAAAAAAAGACGGGTATCTAAAATAATAGTTTAATTTTAAGGGGGTATCTTATGTCGGATCCAATTGCGCTTACAAAGATCACGATTGAACAAGACAAACCGCCCCACAGACTGGCGTACATAGACGGTTTTGAAGAACCGTTTCATTACGGGGTTCATGGCGGAGTGAAAGAATTTTACGGAGTCGAACCGGAAACGGAATACCCTTCAACTTTGGACCACATCGTCGCTTCAGCAGGCGGCTGACTAACCGGAACATTATCCGGCGCGCTGTATGCGCGTCAAATCCCACCTTACCCGGACAAAGTCAAAACAACTGTGCAAGGTACTATTGAAGCTCCGGAAGGCGTCCTAAAAATTACGAAAATCCAGTGCCATTATGACCTTAAAATTCCTAAAGGCAAACGAGAAGCAGCCGAACGGGTGTTAAACGTATTTGAAACAAAATGCCCGGTAGCACAGACATTAAAAGGCTGTGTGGAATTTGAACATTCTTGGACAATTGAAGAATATGAAGAGTAAGAAAAGCAAGCGCCCTGGTCAGCCGCGACAGGTTCTGGAGCTTTCGCGCAGGGTCACCTGCGGCCCGGAGTCGAAAGGGAAGACATAAGACGTTCAGCTCATTTTAATGAACTTCTACTAAGATCGCACACGTCGACGCATAGGATGTGCTAATGTCGCCAATGCCACAGGACGTG
>NZ_VTOK01000005.1:0-222936 GCF_009765375.1 Alteribacillus sp. YIM 98480 | reverse complement strand
GTCCTGTGACAACGCTGAACTGGCTTGCACAGGAGGTGTTGACTTTTGCGTTGCGACAGGACGTTCGCGGTTTTAGCAAAAGTTCCTCTTTATCGTGTGCGCCTGAGCGGCTGGGCGCTGGAGCTAGACATCAAAAACGCCAAAATGTATACTTCCTTACCCAATAAAATAAAGAATGCGGCCGGCTCCTTTTTTGAGCCGGCCGTTTTGTTTGAAAAGGTGGAACGATTTACGTTTCGCTGCCGTTCTATTTCTGATTATTCGTTTTCGTCGTGCGGATTGCCAGCATGGTCCGGCTTTCCTGGTTCACCAGCGTGATCTGGCTTTCCTTTGTTCCTAGCATGATCCGGCTTGCCAATCCCTTTTCCAGGGTGTTCTCTATTTTCTTCGTCGTCCTCTTCTGTTGCGTTAAACCGATAAGCAAACACAGCCATGCCGTTTTCTGTTTCGCGGAGGTAGTCGACGCCGTCTGTTTCAGAAGCTAAAGATTCTGCTTCAGATGGGCTTTCAAAGATAACATCTCCGCTTGTTTCAATATCAGACAGCTGCCAATTATCTGTCGGGTCTGGAGAAACCGGGCCGTCTTGCTCCATAATATAGTCAATGATAATTTGCCGGTTTTCATCAGTTGTAGCAAGTACCGTTTCCTGGTCGGCATCCGCGAGATGACCGCCTCCTCCGCCAGCACGGTAGTTATTGGTAGCTACTAGAAATTCCTGTTCATTTGACACACTTTCCCCGTTATACGTTAAATCTTTGATCCGCTCCCCAGCAGGTTCGGTTACATCAATTTCATATTCTACGCCTTCTATAATATCAAAGTTATAGCTGGAGAAACTTTGATCCACTAACCGCTGTTCTTCTTTTCCTTCCGGGTCAATCTGCTGAAAATTCTCTGCCGAGCGCTCGAGCCAGTTTTCAAGTTCAACCCCGTTCACTTTTACAACGTGAAGTGTATTCGGGTAAACATAAATGTCATTTACGTCTTTAATCGCAATATCCCCAGCTTCCACGTTTGTAAAATTACCGTCACGTCCAGCTCGAAACGGCGCCGCTGCAGAGAGCATTGGCAAATCTTTTTCTTCCCCTTCCACTTGCTCTTCCATATAATCAAGCTGAGCGTCATTGATTAATTGAACGACTTCATTATCTTTCACACGTGAAAAATAAGTATGTAAGTCTATGTCTGTTTCTCCAACAGGGGCATTCACGTACTCAATCGTTTCTTCATGAACGTCACTAATATAATTTTCTATCTCCTCATGAGACTCGTATTCAGCAATCTCTACTGTTTCCGCTGCTGAATTTACTATGTTCCATTCTCCTTCATCATTTGTTAACGTTAGAGTAATTTTCCCAAGATGACTTCCCCACGAGCCAGGCATTGCAGCCGGAACACCGTTAATCGTTCCTTCTTCTGCGTCGATTCCTTCGATGTCTTCATATGAATCAGACCCAGGAAATACATTATGCTGGTGGCCAAGTATCATGGCATCAATGCCTTCCACCTGGCTTAATTGGTACCCGGCATTTTCACTCGCTTCCTCCGAGACATCAATTCCCGTATGCGCCATCGCTGCAATAATATCGGCACCTTCGTCTTTCATCTCTGGTATAAACCTTTCAGCAGCGTCTGTAATTTCTTCTGTGTATACTTCCCCTTCTAAATGGGTTTGGTCCCACGTCATAATTTGAGGAGGAACAAAGCCAATAACCCCAACGTTTAATGTTTCTCCGTTGATTTCTTTTTCAATAATCGTATAAGGCTCGTACAATGGCTCGTCATTTTCTTCCTGTAAAACATTCGCCGACAACCACGAAAAATCGGCCCCTGTCACACTGTCTTCTAAAAATTCAAGACCAAAATTAAATTCATGGTTGCCGACTGCAGCCGCTTCATAGTCCATGATATTCATTGTTTCTATGACCGGATTGGTTTCATCATCAGCTAAACCTTCAGAAGCCAGCCGGTCTCCTAAGATGCTTCCTTGAATAATATCGCCATTGTCCAAAAGCATGGTGTTTTCATTTTCACTGCGAATATCTTCCACAGCACTATAAACCTTAGAAAGGCCTATCGTTTCGTCTTCATCATCCGCCATATAATCATACGGCAGGATATGGGCATGTACATCACTGGTTCCCATGATAACAAGTTCATCCGTGTGTTCTTCCGCCGCAGCATCTCCCCCGTTAGTAAATGCCAGCGCCGTTAATGCGGCAGCAGATGATAACAGACATGATATAGGTTTTTTTGACATATTTTCCCCTCCTTTGAAATAAATCGACTTTATCGTACAAAGAGAGGTATCGATTTACAATATAGTGTTTCAAAAAACCTACTATTTTATTGAATTTTCTTAATAATGAAGGAAGGAATAAGGACTATTTTTTTAGGACTTGTTTGTTTCTCTTTTCCCCCTTTCGTCTTTTTCGCATCCATTTATAAGATGAGAAACTTTATTAAGATGAAAAAGGAGAAATACTTATGACAAGATCTGCCCACCATGAAGCTGCCAAAAAGCACGTTTCTTTTACTACAGTTGAAGAAATGAATAACCACGTTTTAGAACATATCAAATCCGTTAAGATGAATCACACAGAAAAATACATTCTTACGATTCTAGCCCAACATTCTTTAAAATACCCAGGAGTAAGCTGGATTAAAGTGAAAAACATAGCCGCCCACGTACAAAAAAGCGAACGCATGACTAATTATGCACTATCTGCCCTTGAAAAGAAAAATGTTATTAAACGCATTCCTGTAATGAGAGACAAAACAGGCGGCAACAGCAGCAATTTGATTGTTATTTTGCAGGCTGCAATGTCAGGCCGTTCTGATTTCAGACCGTCTTTTTCAGAGCGTGCCCCTTCAGAAAATTCTGATATTCCAATGGTTTTAGAACTAGATTTGGATAAGGAATCTTTTTCTTTTAAAAAAAGATTTAAACAAGATAATAAAATATATAAATGCGAAGACCTTTTATATAAATTGTTTCAACACATATGGAAAGATAAACAAGTGTGCTACGGATCTGCTTACATGAACAAAGTGGTGGAAGCATTAATTAAAGAATATGAAAAAATCGAATTTGCAAAACGACAGCTTGAGAAAAGACGACAGTCTAAACGCATTCAAGTCCCGGATTATGACTGGCTGAATGAAATCGATTATACCAATTTTGAAGAACGCACCTCTTGGCTTTGTTAATCACCTTCTTGTTCCATTCGCTTTCGTACCTTTTCTTTTGGATCCCAGCAATTGAATTGGTATTTAGGATGGGTTTCATAGCCAAGCCTGATACAGTGATAGGTTGCTTTTTTTCCTTTCGTTTTTCTTACTTCATACCACCTGCAGGTTGCACAGCAATGGAATCTATTCATAATTCTCCCTCCCTTTCTTTCAGTATGATGGGTAAACATACTGCTTTCAAATAAATTTTTTAGCTGCCCTTTAAAATTAATCGCATTTTGTCGAAATAAGCAAAAAGGAGGTCACATCAATGAATAATGATGAAGTAACTCAAGCCATAAAGAAATTTCAAGAAATGATAGACACGTATCCTGACGATAAACATTCTGTTCATGACTTCAAAATGTTCCTAAGGTATTTTTTAAGAATTGAAACAAAAGACAATCCGCTCCCTACTTTAGAAATAATGTCGATTTTGAAATCAACAAAACCAAATGTCTTTTATTACTTGCGCCAACAAGGGAAAACAGATGTTATGCTAGAAGTGCTCACTAATGCTCCCATTTCTTTAGAAGTGGCAAAAAGCAAGCTCGAGCAATACATAAAACCCTAAATGAATGAGTGCTGGTTATGGGGAGGTGAAAACGTAGTATTAATAAAGTACGCCGTGTTCTTTATTTGATTTCTCGTATTTTAGGAGACGTAAATGCAGTAAAGCGCGGCACAGCCAGTAAACGTATAGCCAGACGAGCAGCAGGAAAACAAGCTGGAAAACTTCTGCGGAAACTATTTAAATGAGTTACTTGCTGCTTCCTTTTTCAACTGAAACGATGAGCTGCTCCTGTTTCATAACCGGCTTTCATAACCGCTTCACGGATGCTTGGAACAATTTTGTCGTTAAATACTCCTGGAATAATATAGTCTTCATTCAGTTCTTCTTCATCAATGACAGAAGCTATCGCGGTGGCTGCTGCAAGTTTCATTTCGTCATTAATGTCAGTTGCTCTGGCATCAAGAGCTCCCCGAAAAATTCCTGGGAAACATAATACGTTATTCACTTGATTAGGAAAATCCGATCTTCCAGTAGCCATTACTTTCACATAGGGTTTTGCTACTTCAGGTGAAATTTCAGGGCTAGGGTTTGCTAACGCAAACACGATGGGTTGATCTGCCATTTTTTTGATATCTTCCACATCAAGAATATCTGGAGCGGAAACACCGATGAATACATCTGCATCTTTTATAACCGCAGAAAGCGCCCCTTTTTCACCATAAGGATTTGTATTTTTCGCACACCAATCCCACATTTTATTGTCGTATTTTTTCTCACGAGTTAGTGCCCCGTCTTTGTCTACTCCAATAACATTTTCAGCCCCTGCCGTTAACAGCATTTTTGTAATTGAGATTCCCGCTGCCCCTAAACCGCAAACGATAACCTTGCAATCTGCTAATTCTTTTTTCGTCACTTTTAAAGCATTTAAAAGCCCAGCCAGGGCAACAATGGCTGTACCGTGCTGGTCATCATGAAATACGGGAATATCCAGCTCTTCCTTAAGCCTTTCTTCTACTTCAAAACATTGAGGCGAAGCAATATCTTCTAAATTAATTCCTCCAAATGAAGGACTAATTGCTTTAATGGTTTGAATGATTTCTTCTGAATCTTGGGATTGTAAACAGATGGGATATGCATTTACGTTCGCAAATTGTTTAAACAACATGGACTTTCCTTCCATGACCGGCATCGCTGCTTCAGGTTTGATTTTGCCTAATCCTAAGACAGCGGTAGCGTTTGAAACGACGGCAACAGCATTATTTTTCACCGTTAAATTATATGCAAGGGCGGGGTCTTTTTCTATAGCCATACAGACTCTTGCTACTTCAGGTGTATACACGTGAGAAAGTTCTTCCCTATTATCGATGGACTTTTTGGCGATAACTTCAATTTTACCGCCTAAATGCATTAAAAAAGTCCGATCGGAGACGTGCCGAATATGAACTCCTGATAAAGTTTTTATCGATTGAACAATATTGTCTTGATCTTTTTTATGATGGACATGAACACTAATGTCTCGCACTGTCGTTTCCGGACCTTCTTTGATTACATCAATAGCCACCATGTCTCCGCCCGATTCACTAATAGCAGTGGCGATGCGGCCAAAAGAAATGGCTTTCTTATGTATTTCTAAACGTAAAATCATCGTCATATTAGATTTAATCATCCTAATCAGTCCCCTTATAGCGAAGATTTCCTTATAGTATTCCTTACATTACAGGCAAATATTTGTCGGTATATTACTTACATATCCAAAGGGTAAATGCGGGACTTTATTAATATGCAGCCTGATTATAGGAGGTTATAGGATGACGCAAAATGATAAAGTCGAAGCAGATATTACGACACATAATAAAAACCCGTTAGAGATTGTGAAAGAACTGCTAAAGAGTTCAGTCGAAGAACTTGGATTTAATGAAAATATTTATCATTTATTAAAAAAACCGATTAGAGTGCTTGAAGTTTCTTTACCTGTTCGTATGGATGATGGGAATATTCGAAATTTTACGGGATACCGTTCTCAGCACCTTGATATACTCGGCCCTACCAAAGGCGGCATTCGTTTTCACCCAAACGTTCATATTGATGAAGTAAAAGCCTTGTCTATTTGGATGTCATTAAAGTCAGCCATTTTGGATCTGCCGCTTGGGGGCGGGAAAGGCGGGGTCATTGTGGACCCAGCTGAACTTTCTGAAAGAGAGCTTGAGGAATTAAGTCGTACGTACATTCGAAAAATAACTCCCATTATTGGTCCTCAAAAAGACATTCCTGCGCCAGATGTTAATACAAGTCCTACCGTGATGGGCTGGATGGTCGATGAGTATGATCAGTTAAGAGGCTATAACATCCCTGGGATGCTAACAGGAAAGCCGATTATTATTGGCGGGTCGCAAGGAAGACTAGCAGCTACAGGCAGAGGTGTCGTATTAACGATAAGAGAAGCAGCCAAAGTTCTCAGAATGGATTTAAGTGCATCCAGCGCTGCCCTGCAAGGATTTGGAAATGTCGGCAGCATGACAGCAAAATATTTATATCAATTAGGAGTTAAAGTGGTTGCAGTGACAGATGCAAAAGGAGGCATTTATGACAAAAATGGATTAGACATTCCTGAATTATTATCTTTTGTAAAAGATGGGAGAAGTGTGAGTGAATATACAAAAGCTGATCCATTAACTAATGAAGATTTATTTGGGTTGCCGGTTGATATATTCATCCCAGCAGCGATCGAAAATCAAATCACCAAAAATACAGCCCCCGCTATACAAGCAAAAATTGTCGCTGAAGCTGCAAACGGACCAACTACACCGGCAGGAGATCAAATTCTTGAAGAAAAAAATATATTTGTTATTCCTGATATTTTATGTAACGCTGGCGGGGTAACGGTTTCTTATTTCGAGTGGGTTCAAAATGAAATGAATTATTATTGGAAAGAAGAAGAAGTAAACAAAAAGCTGGAAGAACGAATGGTTTTCGGGTTTGAAAATGTCATAAAAATGAGAGAAGAAAAAAACATCCGAATGAGAAATGCGGCCTATATGGTTGGTATTAATCATATTGTAAAAGCATTAAGAGCAAGAAGCTGGATAAAAGAATCTGACTTATGATTGAAAAACGCATGTACCCTGAAAGATGAATTTAGGCAGCAAAGATAACCGCGTACAAAAAACCTTTGTCCCTATTTATAGGCAAAGGTTTTCATGTACTATTTATACCTAATCAATTTCATAAGTGCTATTTTGAATATCAAAAATGAGCATTATATCGATTGCAGCGCAAGGCGGCGATTCATGCGGGACAAGCTTGAGCTAAATACCCCGCAGGAGTTTGCGCCGAGGAGGCTGAAGCCACGCCCCGGCAAAGAAGACACTACGATAACAAACAAAGAAAATTGGAGTAAATGTCGCGCTTGTGCCCCGAGAGTGAAAGCGTCCGCCTCAAGCGAAAATCGAATGATAAACGAGGAAATGTTATAATATGTTCGTTTATAATGATATAGAAATGAATGATGGAATGCATTCACCTATCTAAAAGATTATCTCACTTCACTGCCGACAGAAAGAAAATATAATTCCCCCTCCTGATTAACGCCTATAATGGAATTAGAAGCACCGACATCCACCGTAAACTCAAATAAGTTTTCTAGTCCTAATTTAAGAGTATTATGACCTACACGGCCTTTTGCTATAAGTTCTCTTAATTTTTCTTTTAAATCTATCTCTTGTTCCAAAGCAAACATGGCCGCATCGTTTAATTTAACATTCTCTAAATGCAATTGGGATAAAATTAATGATGCACAAACGTAATCCTCCATTGAAAAATGGCCGCTGGCACCGGAGCATATAATGTATAGATTTTCTGTCGACTCACGGTTAAGATAATCTGCGACAGCATTTACGTTTCTTAAATTAGCCAGAATTATCTTTTGCGCATTTTGTACTTTCTTGATCGCACGGGTTCCATTGGTAGATAAAAAGATAATATCTTTGTCCTTTACCCGTTCTGGCATGTAGTCATCTAACAAATGAGAACAGTCAAATTCGTCTACAGCTTTCCCACCTTGTTCTCCCCCAGTAAGAGTAGTGGAAGGATCCAACTGCGACTTCAAATGATGAGCTTCTTCCATACTTTCTACTGGCAGTACACGACGAGCTCCACGTTCCATGATCGTAACAAGCGTTGTTGTTGCCAGCAGCACGTCGATCACAACGACGGTTGCTCCTTTTAATCGTTCTGGCTCTATTTCTTCTTTTGTCAACCATAGACTGCATCTTTCCATATCGGCCTCCTTGGGTCTAGTAAGATTTAAATGATTCACTCTTTAATTAATTCTGTATTTAAATCATTTTTCCTCTATAGACCCAGGAGCGGGGACTAGTATCGACCATTTTCTATCTACTTAGCCAGCTGTGGTGCTGCTAATTAATCTATTTTTGTGGTTGGCGAGTATTTTCTGGTTTTTGGATAGTATTCCGTCGCAAACGGCGAGTAAATCATCGAAATCGGCGAGTATTTGAAATTTTTTCCAGAAATAAACCGAGCGCGCCATCTCTGTAACGAAGCTTCTTCAACCAGTAATACCATTCGCCGCTCTCCTTTAGTTCTACTTTTTCGAGGGAATCATAGAAAAAGACATCCATTTTTTATCTGGATGTCTTTTTTCACAGCCGCTTGAAGAAGATTGGTAAAACTTTGCCAGCTGTTTTGCTGCTGATAATCTAAATTTTTGGATGGTGAGTATTTGTAAATATTTCCAGTTGTCGAGAGCACCGCCGTCTCTGCACGAAGCTCAGTATTACCGCGGACAGCTCATCCATTTCGTTTTATCCCGATAAATTTTATTTCAGTCATATCTTCTATCGCATATTTAACGCCTTCTTTTCCTATTCCGCTTTGTTTCACACCGCCGTAGGGATGATTGTCTTGACGGTACGTAGAAATTTCATTAATCCATACTCCGCCCGTTTCTAATTGATCAGCTAAACGCAGCGCTCGGTCGATATCTTTTGTAAAAACACCAGCTTGTAGTCCGTAAATGGAATCATTGGCAAATGCAATCACTTCTTCTTCATTATCAAAAGGAATGACGGATACTATCGGTGCGAACACTTCCTCACCGATAATTTTCATATTTTTATCCACATTCGTCATAATGGTCGGGGTCAGGATGGTCCCATCTCGTGTCCCGCCGGTTTCAATGTTCGCTCCTTTTTCTGCCGCGTCATCAATCCAGCGTTTTGCACGTTTGGACTCTTCTTCATTAATCATCGGGCCAATATCTGTTTCTTCCCTCTTTGGATCTCCAATTTTTAATGCGTTTGTTTGTTTGACATACTCTTTAAGAAATGTGTCATAGACATTTTTTTGTACATACACTCTTTGGGCTGATATACAGACCTGGCCAGAAAAAGCAAAAGCCCCTTTTACGAGAGCCGTTACCGTTTGATGAATATCAGCATCATCAAATATTATATTGGGTGAATTGGACCCCAATTCTAACGTCACTTTTTTAAACCCAGCATTTTCACGGATATTTTTTCCTACTGGCAAGCTCCCAGTAAATGAAATTTTATGCACTTTATCGTGTGCCACAAGCGGACTTCCAACTTCTTCGCCTGTTCCTATAAGTAAGTTTAAAATCCCCTTTGGCAGACCCGCTTCTTGAAATAAATGAACCAGCTTATACGCTGTAATTGGTGTTTTTTCAGCAGGTTTAAACACGATCGTGTTTCCTGCTGCTATAGCCGGAGCGATTTTATGCAGAGACAAGTTTAATGGGAAATTAAAAGGCGTGATCGCTCCGACTACACCTAAAGGCTCCCGTTTTACTATACCTATTCTATTCTCCCCGCCTACAGCGGCATCCATGGGAATAACTTCGCCCATTATATGCTTGGCTAGTTCAGAGGAAAAACGCAAAACTTGAACGGATCGTTTAATTTCTGCACGGCTGAACGTAATAGGTTTACCTGCTTCTTGCACGATGGTTTCAGCAAAATCTTCCGCTTGTTCTTCAAGCAGGTCAGCTGCTCTTCTTAAAATATCTGAACGTTCATGTGCCGGCATCGTTTTCATGATAGAGTGGAACGTTTCAAAGCTATTATTTACGGCTTCTTCTAAATCCGATTCGTCCGCTAAAGCCAAATCCGCTACTTTTTCTTGATTGTACGGGTTCCGTACTGGAAGCGTCTCCCGGTTTTCTTCTTTTCGTTCGATCCCATCTATAATAGAACCAATCCGCATGCTTTCCCTCCTATAATTAACAAATAATATCTCCTAATTTTTTCGTTAATTTCATGTTTTCACTATAATCGACTGGACAGTCAATCAACACAGGTTTCTTCATTGCTATGGCTTTTTCTAAGGTTTGCTTGACATCTTCTGCTTTATTCACTTGCAGGGCTTCAAAACCATAAGAAGAAGCGAGCTGGATAAAATCTGGATTTCCGAATTTAATATAGGCAGACCGATTAAAATTTCTCATTTGATGCCATTCAATTAATCCGTATCCTTCGTCTCTCCATAATAAAACGATAATAGGAAGGTTTAATCGTTTTGCGGTTTCTAATTCGGCACTTGTCATTTGAAAAGCACCGTCTCCGCAAACGGCTACAACTGTGCGATTGGGGTGAACCATTTTCGCTGCAATCGCCCCAGGAACAGCTATTCCCATTGATGCCAGGCCATTTGAAATCAAACATGTATTGGGCTGATACGTATGGTACATCCTTGCCATCCACATTTTGTGAGCACCCACATCCGAAATCACGATGTCGTCTTCTTTTAATACGGAACGTAAGTCTGAAATAATTTTTTGCGGTTTTACTGGAAAATGATTGTCTTCTTTGAATTCTTCTAATTCATTCAGTGCTTCTTTACGAACTTCACTCACCCAGCTGTTATCTCTTTCTGTAGGTGACAAAAATTGATTCAGCTTTTTTAAATTTTCATTGATATCACCTATTACGTTTAATGTAACAGGATAATGTGCATCCGTTTCTGCTTCTTCTGCGTCAATGTGTAAAATAGAAACGGCTCCTTCGGGGTTCCAATTTCTTGGCGGATATTCAGCCATGTCAAACCCAATCGCCACAATCAAATCTGATTCACTAAAGCCGCAGGTAATGTAATCTTTACCGCCTATACCTGCGGTTAATAAACTTAACTCATCTTCAAATGACAGTGCGCCTTTTCCCATAAAAGAGTGAACCACAGGTATGTTCGTTTTTTTCACGAGTGTCCGTAAGCTCTCCACTGCATCGCCCCGTGTTATTCCATTTCCCGCCAAAATAAGAGGGTGCTGCGATTTGTTTATAATAGAAGCAGCTTTTTCAATCACTTGCTCTCCAGCTGTGGAGATAGAATGAGCAGTAATTTCCAGCGGAGCTGCGTCAAATTTCATCCCTGCAATATCTTCTGGAACATCAATATGGGCCGCACCCGTTTTTTCCTGAGTGGCTACTTGAAATGCTTTACGCACGACTTCAGGTACAATGTCTGCTTTTTTTATTTGAGCGCTCCATTTTGTTACAGGATCATAAATCGATACTAAATCATAGTACTGATGGGAAATTTTATGCTGCCGGTAAAGACCTGCTTGCCCGGTTATAGCAATAATCGGATTTAAGTCCATATTGCTGTTTGCCACACCGGTTAAAAGATTGGTAGCGCCTGGCCCTAACGTTGCTAAACAAACACCGGGCTTCCCCGTTAATCTGCCATACGTTCCAGCCATAAAAGCTGCACCGGTTTCGTGTCTTGTTACGATAAATTCAATGTTTGAATCGAGAAGTGCATCCATAATATCGATGTTTTCTTCTCCCGGCACTCCAAACATGTATTCTACGCCTTCATTTTCTAAACATTTAATGAGCAATTCTGCAACTTTCAATGTAAACACCCTTTTCCGTTTAAGGTCCTGTTTACTATGTATTTTCTGTATAAATTTCGTTTTTACACTCTATTTTAGAAAATAGCCCAAATTATATAATAGAGCTAAGAAAAGCGTAAGCGCCTTAAAAGAAGGAAGTTCGGCTACGAGCGTCACGTCCTGTGACAACGCCGAACTGACTCCCATCCTGGGAGCCCGCGACAGGTTTTGGAGCTTTCGCGCAAGGTCGCCTGCGGCCCGGAGTCGAAAGGGAAGACATAAGACGTTCAGCTCATTTTAATGAACTTCTACTAAGATCGCACACGTCGACGCATAGGATGTGCTAATGTCGCCAATGCCACAGGACGTGGCGTTTTTGGCGACGAGTGTGCAACGTAGAAGTCACCACATTCGTGTGGAAGGACGTCCTGTGACAACGCTGAACGGGCTTGCACAGGAGGTGTTGACTTTTGCGTTGCGACAGGACGTTCGCGGTTTTAGCAAAAGTTCCTCTTTATCGTGTGCGCCTGAGCGGCTGGGCGCTGAAGCTAGACATCAAAAACGCCAACTATTTATAATTTCTTACCTTTCAAAAAAATCGCACCCAGCCGTAATTGTGGGTACGATCTTTTTTTAATATCCCCTTTTTCTTCGTGTTAACAACCGTTTGCCATAACGAAACAAGTATCCAATCACGGCTGTTTTAATAAATTTTTTAATCATCTTATTGTTCCTCTCCCTCATCGGTTTGTCCTATTTTTTCATATGATTGTCGACTTCAGTTTGGATTTCTTTGTTTTTCTTATAATCTTTTTCTCTTTCTTTTTCCACTTCAATCTTTTTATCAAGACTTCGTTTATATTCTTCTTGCGTCACTCCATGAGCTTTATGCATACTTTTTTCTAGATTTTCTGTTGTTTCCTGTTCCTTGTTTGATTTAGTTTCGTCTGTCATGATGTGAAGCCTCCTTCTTTGTTTATTACTATTCCTGATTTTTTCTTACTTTAAACGTAACAGATCTGCTTCTCCATACATGCTGATTTCTGTAGAATATGTAAGACAAAGAAAGGAGAGAGAACATGAAACGTATTCAGATCACGGATGATTTATCATTTTCTTCTGTTATTCACGGCTTATGGCGGTTAAATGAGTGGGGGCTTTCGACAAAAGAGCTGCAGGAATTGATGGAGTGGAACATCGAACAGGGGATTACTACCTTTGATCATGCCGATATTTATGGCAGCTATACTTGTGAGGAGCTTTTTGGCAAGGTGTTAAAAGAAGTTCCTTCACTGCGTAAGAAAATGGAGATCGTAACGAAGTGCGGCATTGTTCTCCCATCTGAAAACCGTCCAGCGCATAAAACCCATCATTACAATACTAGTAAAACTCATATTATAGCGTCGGTTGAACGTTCACTTCTAAACCTTCATACAGACTATATTGATACGCTGCTCATTCATCGACCTGATCCGCTGATGGATCCCGCTGAAATGGCAGACGCCTTTAACACATTACATAAACAAGGAAAAGTCCGTACGTTTGGTGTTTCTAACTTTAAACCCCGCCACTTGCGAATGTTGTCATCTCATATGAATGTGGAGCTTGTCACAAATCAAGTTGAAGTTTCTGCTTATCAGCTTGAAAATATTTGGGACGGCACACTTGATTATGCTTTAGAAAAAAAGATGCCGATCATGGTCTGGTCGCCGCTTGCCGGTGGTAAGATTTTTACTAGTTCAGATGCTAAAGCAGTTCGGATTCGAGAAGCAACGAAAAAAATTGCATCAGAAATAGATGCCTCTTCTATCGATGAAGCTCTTTACGCCTGGATTTATCAGCATCCTTGCCAAGTTATGCCTATCACCGGCTCGCACCAGAAACATCGTATTCAAGCAGCTTTAAAAGGAAGCAAGTATACTCTTACGCGGGATCAATGGTTTGAAATACTTCATGCCTCGATGGGACATGATGTCCCATAAGAAAAGCTGTCCGGTACCACTTTTAGCCGGACAGCTTTCTTTTTAATTTTCCGGTACGCCAAGTGCTATTTTCGCGTAACGGGACATCTTGCTTTTATCCCAAGGTGGATTCCACACAATTTCTACATCGACTTCATTAATTTCTCCAAATTCTTGCAGATCCTTTAGTGCTGATTTTATATCATTTACAATCGTTCCAGCTAGCGGGCATCCCATAGCCGTCAATGTCATGGTGATAAATACATTTTTTTTTTCGTCAAGGTCTACACCGTACACCAGTCCTAAATTTACAATGTCGACGCCGAGTTCAGGATCAATTACCTTTTCTAGCTCAGCATATATGCGATCAATAAGCTCTTGTTGTTCCTCTGACATTCCGATCACCTCCTGCTATATCTTTCCTTCACTGTATCAAATATTCTACTGTTTCTAAATTCATTTGCATTTTTCTATTCTTATCTCTATGCCAACAGCTTGTCCTTGTAGTATACTATTTCTTGTTGTGTGACATGCATTTTATTTGCTCTTCATACCCGGTTCCCTATAAAGTAAAACATGACTGGAACACAAATACAGGCGCTGGAGTATAAAGATACATTTCCAGTAAGAAATTAATGTCTATCAGTACATGATGATAAACATTCGGGAGGGAAACTCATTGACGTGGTCGATCATCGTTCTACTAGGTGCTTTACTGCTGGTCGTTGGATATAAAAGATGGATACCGGTCCCTGGTATAAAATGCGCTCCACTTCCGGATAAGCCGCTTCCATCAGACATGGTAATCCTGGACATCCGCGACTATCAGGAGGCGGACCGCTACCCTGTAAAAGAAGCGTATACTTTGCCGTATCCTTATTTAAAAAGACATATTAACACTATTCATGCTGATACTGTTTTCCTTGTTGCTCCAGATAAAGTGTCTAAAAATCTGAGCATACGACTTCTGCAAAAACATGGTATGACCGTTCAAAACTTTGCCGTTGTACATGGAAACCAACACTCCTCCCAGCCAATAAAAGCCCATTGCAGTTAGAATAGCTTCGCACCCTGTATGATTAGGTAAGTCGTTTCTGAATTTTTCGGGAACGGCTTTTTGTTTCATTAAATTGCAAAAATATTTACATTCTAATTCCCTGTTTTCCTTCGTATAGATAGTACGACACGCCGGAATAACACCGGTCATTTTTCGGAAGACTGGAGGGCTATCATGAATCAACTCATAAAACATTTTCCGATGTTATTAACCAATTATATGCAAATAGAACCATTTAGCGAACGTATAAAAATTTATGCTTTACCAAAAGAAGAAAAAATGCCTCTTTTCCTTGATTCGTTAAAAAGAGTCGCAAGAACACAGCATTGTGATAAACTGATTTTTTATGTGACACAAGAAGATAGAACAAGGGAATCTTTAAAACAATTTGAATTAGAAGGAGCAATTAAAGGATTTTTCAAAGGCAAAGATGCTTTCATTTATTCCTTCTTTTTACATCCTTCCCGTAATTATACTGTGGACCCTCAAAAGGAAAAAAGGGTGATAGAGCAGGCTTGTGCGGTGACAAAAAAAGCAGGCAGATCGATTCTGCCCGCCAAGTACACGATGCGCCGTCCTACCGAGAACGATGCCGAAGAGATGTCTCGGTTATATCGTTCTGTGTTTAAAACGTATCCAACTCCGATGCATGATCCAGACTTTATTCGTGGAGTTATGAAAAACGAAGTATACTTTACTGTCATTGAGCATAAAGACCGGATTATCAGTGCCTGTTCAGCTGATGTCCTGCCATCGTTTCAGTCAGCAGAAATGAGTGATTGCGCCACGATAGAAGAGCACCGAAACAAAGGGCTGCTTTCTTATCAATTTTCTTTTTTAATTCGCCTGATGCAGCAAAAAAAGATATGGACCTTGTTTTCTTATTCCCGTTCCCTATCGCTTGGCATGAACGTAGTAAATATCTATCACGGCTTTACCTATGGAGGCCGGATGGTCCGCAACAGCAACATTTCTGGTCAACTTGAGTCGATGAATATTTGGTACAGACAGCTTCGTACCACTTAACTATTACAACCATTGAAATTCTTGCCCCCAACTTTCTTTAGCAAGACGTTCAATCTCCTCTAAATTATTCGAATCAACCGCAAACGAATCACCTTGTTCATAAGGATTGTAATGAAAAGCATACAAACGTGAAACAAATTCATGAAATGGAAGAGAAGATTCTCCTTCTATTTCACCGTGTCCTTGTACAGCAGGCTCAATTCCCTGTCCCCAATTTTGAGAACTGTCATTATTAGGATTATAAAAATACACGCGGTAATTACCTTCGGAGTCTTTGGCAATCCGTTGAATCGTTATCGCGTGGAATCCTAAAAAGTTTCCATAGACGGTTGTAATAGCGATCCCTACAGGATTAGGATAAATCATTTCGTGGCCTTCATTGTACTCTGGGTGATGGGTTGCATAAAATAAACGGACAAATCCTTGATAATCGACGATGTTTTGCGTGTTATGCTGAAACACTTTACTGAACCCTTTTGGAATCCAGTCACCATAAAACGCTGGATTTACCCATTTATGTGGGTCATCTCCTCTAAATTGTACGCGTCTTACCATTTCCGCATAAATTCGATCTAAATGCGGAACCAGAACAAGGGAAACTGGATCTAATTCTTCATGCAGCTCTGGAGCAAGTCCTCCCGGCAAATCTTTTGAATGGATAGGCTGCCCTTCAAAACTAACATCAATATCTCCATCTCTAGCTGCTCTTGGTATTAATTCAAGCAAATAGCCCGGCGCATGAATAGACCACAGACTTAGAGCTCTTGCGCTTTGACAGGTAGGATTTAATCCTTGGCCTATTCCAAGCGGCTGACCGAGCACACTCATAACACCTGCTGTCAATACATCATTGGCGGTCAGCCCTTCCTTTTTGCTATGCGTCGCATCCATGAGCGTATTACGGACATCCTGGTTAATATCAAGTTCAATTAAACGTCTTAAACCAGGCTTTACCGGGGTTTGGGACAAGACTCCTCTTTCTAAAAGACGCGCCAGTCCATATATCGATTGCCTTGTAGGTATGTGAACCGCAACTTTTATTAATTGCTGCACCATCTCATAATGTTCTTCTAGGTGAGCATAACCATTATCACTCAGTCCTAAAGCAAATTTCATTAATTCTTTTTTATCATTTCGATTTAAATGCCTCATTAAAACAACATGATAAGGAGAAACAAGTCCGGTATCGTGCAAGGAGCTGCCAAAAGCTTTTGCTTCTTCTTCTAATTCTTCCTCACTTATTTCTTTTAGCTGCTGCCTGTACTCTCCATAGTCCTCAAATTCTCTAGTCAAAGGAGTGAGAGTCGAAATAGCATAATGAAAGCGTTCAATCTCCTCTCTGTCTTGTTCATCAACATCTTCATGCATTAATTGCTCTGCTTTTCGGATCATGACACGAATCCGATTGGTCATAATCGGACGCTGTACGGTAAGCCGTTTAATCTCTGATATAAGCGTGCTCGAAATCGATTGTAGTGTTAATTCATCAACAACCAATTCGAAAAGGCGCTGCGCCCTCTCTGTTTCTTTGCCTTGTTCATCGCCGTCTTCATCTACTTCTTCTGGAAAAATAAAATCTAAATTATTAGCCATCACTTCGTTTAAATATTCATGTGCATCTTCTGCCGTCACGTTTTCGTGAGTATACGTTTCTTTTGCAAGTGCGAGCATACGAAGCTCGCTCAAGAGCGCCACAATGGATTCGACACCGTCTACTCGTAAGGAGCCGTTCACCAAGGCCGGCTGTAATTTAGATGGGTTTTCCCATGGTCCTCCCTCAAACACACCGGCTTCTTCAAACTTGGGGGCAAATTCATATAATTCTTTGATTCCTTCCCTGGTTTCTGCCAACTTTTTGGCCACTTGAAATACATGATTTTGATACATTTCTTTTGCATACGGAGCAGCCTGTTGTAAATTGTTAAAAGCAGCTTCAAATGTGTTAATTTCTCCGCCAGTATTCATTTGTACAGCCATTTTCTTATCCCACCTTTACATTTAAAATGTTGTTTTATATGAAGAAATCATGTTGTGCGTAATCTTGCAGTGGTTGTTTAACGTGATCGCAATCATCATGATGGAAGAAGACAACTCCATGAGGATTTCCAAATCCTTCTGACTCTTCTACTTTTCGCTGAACAGGGGTAAACATAGTGTGACGGTCAAATCCCGGGTGCTCTTCTAATTCTTGCGGTACGTTTAATTTTTCAATTTTCTCCACTCGCGGATAAACCATCAAACTGCCTGCATGCCCTTTGAATTTGTGTTCTTTCGGGAAAAATTTATTCAGTTCTTCATCGGTCGTATTTGGATCCGAAACAAGAATATGGGCTTGATATGGATTGAAATTATACGTTTTTTGGATTAAATCAAAGATGTTTCCCCCTGGTATACGGTGCGCTACTTCAATAAAACTAATGGAACCATTTTCGTCTATAAAAAATTCTGGATGGATGAGACCATTTTTGATATCAAACGCTTTTATCAGAGCTTGAACGGCACCGCGAATTTTCTTTCGCTGCTTTTCTATTGGAGGAGAAGGCGGGGCCATCATCGAATAACCGAATACGATATATTCCGTAATGTTTAAAAAGCGGATTTTTCCGTTATGAATAAATACTTCACAAGATACCTCGACACCATCAAGGTGACTTTCTAATAGACATGGAAATGTCTCCTCTTCAAGCTGTTCAGCATCTTGTTCAGAACGAATAACACGATGACCGACATCGCCTGCTTTGTTAAATGCTTTTACGTGTATAGGATCTAATTCTTCTTCTTCTTTCAATAGCGCATCATTTACTCGTCTTAAAAATTGTTTTACTTCCTCTTTCGTCCGCGCTTCTTCAAATACTCCTACTTTTAAGCCTCCCATTAGCGCCCGCCGTTTCATTTTTGCTTTATCACGGAACAATAAGCTGTGTTTGAAGATTTTCGGGTCATTTTGCAATCGAGCATTAATAGCGGCAGCCCATTCGACTGTATCTTCAAATAACGGAACAGCAAGCTTTACATTTTCATTTTCTAATGCATGAAACAACTCTTCACAGTGATCACATACTTCTTCCATTGATACTCGTTTTTTATAATCTTCAAAGTCCCACGAAATATAGGGAAGATCATATTTTTTTGCATAATCTTCCATGCCCGGTGGTCCTACGATCACAAATGGCCGTTTCATCTGGTCGATCGCCTCGATTGAAGGGAGACTCCAGCCAATTAATGCTGTTTTATAGTTAATATCCCGCTTCGTTTTTGTCATAATTTCCGCATCCCCTTTTCTCGCTATTGGTTTGACTGATTACACAATGATATTTTGACCTGTCTGGCAGCAGATTATGACTCGATTTCAAAAGAAAAAAAAACTGAACTGTCATGGACAGTTCAGGCTTTTTTTACTTGGCAGGACATTTAAAAGCTGTCCTTTCCTTTTCTTCGTTTTTATTGTTTGTAGCCATTTAATGTGCTTGTCCCTTTCATGGTTACCACGTTTTCTTCAGAGGCCGAGTCAAAGGTTTCAATATCTACGATGCCATTCATCGTTCCTTTGTTTGTTTCAAACGTTAGATGTTCTTTACGGTTGTCTCGCAGACCTTCCATAAAAAAGCGCTGGTTTTCGACTCCATATATTTTTACTTCCCAATTTTCAGGATCATCATTTTTCACCTTAATTTCACCGGAATCAAATTGAATCTCTTCGTTTTGTTCATTAAATAATTGGTCTACTTTCATTTTAGCACGCCTCCTATCTATTCTCTGTTGTCTTTGTGCTTGTTCTTTTCCCTCGTGTTATGTCTCTCAAACGTCTAGAATAATTGCTCACCCATACATTTTCAGCGTATTATGTACGATTGTCTTTTCGATTGCTTGTTTGTTCTTATTTCTTTCTTTAGCTAAAAATGACACTATATTTGAAAGAAACAAGGGTGTCGTTTGTTTTTCTTTAAAAGGTCCCTCAAACGGCCATGGCCCATCTGTTTCTATTAATACTTGTTCGGTTGGAATCATGGAAGCTAACATTTGATCTCTATGGCGGTAGCAAACTTCTGGGGTAAGAGAAATGTAATAACCGGAGGCGGTAATCTGCCGGACAACTTCCGGCTGTGCTTTCAGCCAGTGAAAATGAGCGGGCAGATGCGGGGTTTCTTGCTGCAAAAGCTGATATACGATTTCTGCTTTGTCATGAACCGCATGCAATGCAACCGGAAGCATGTGATCTTTTGCTGTGTGCAAACATCTATTTAAAAAATTAATGTGTTGTTCGATAGAAGTTGGGAGCTGCTCAAGCTCATAATGAGGCAGACCAATTTCTCCTATGCATGCTATTTTATCTCGCTCCTGGTATACAAGACGCTGCCATTCTTGAAAATCGGCTTCTTTGGGCAGACCTTTCTCTGGATGAAAACCGACACCTGCCAAAATAAAGTCTGAAAATTTCTCTTTTAGCTCTAGTGTTTTGTAGGAAGAAGCGAGATTATTGGAAACAGCTACGACTTTTTGGATGCCGGCTTTTTTCCATTTTTCTATGCTGGATTCAATGTTTTCGTATTGTTCTAAATGGATATGAGCATCTATCATAAAATACTCCTTTTTATACCCATCATAACGTAAGGAAGACAAGTTCGGAAAGGATTCTAAGGGGAAAAGCGGGTTCATTTTAAACAACCTAATGTGTTTTTTATGCGGTATATATCTTTTTTGTTTGTCCATGTTTCATCTTTTAGTACGTCATGGCTTGCTTCAAGGTTCTCCAACCGGTCTTTTATTTCGCTGAATTCTTTGGCATTCTGTACTTTCACGCTGTCTATTTCTGCTTTTAATTCTTCCTGGCCCGTTTTTAAGGCTGAGAGCATTTGTCCATGTTCTCTTAGAGTTTCCTGAATGTTGTGAAGCGCTCCTAAAACCTGCTTTTCCATTTCCATTATCTTCTCCTCCTTTCTCGACGAATGTAAAGCTATTATATCACGGGCTATCTTTTTTTAAAAAGAATTCTGGCAGCGGCTGATGGAAAATGTCTACTGTTGTTAAAGAACGTTTGTTCCCATATAATAGAACTATATCGAGTCTTTTTAATGGAGCGATGAGAATGGAGCGGATCGTCTTTTTAGTGGATATGCAATCGTTTTATGCGAGTTTTGAAAAGGTCTGCCGCACCGATCTTGAAAATAAACCCGTCGTGGTGGCAGGAGACCCAAAAATCCGCAGCGGTGTCATCCTGGCAGCCTGCCCGACTGCTAAACAGTGGGGAGTAAAAACAGCTGAAGCTCTTTGGGAAGCAGAAAATAAATGTCCGGATCTCGTTGTCATTAAACCACGTATGCAGGCCTATTTAAATGCATCGGTTGAAATTGCCTCCGTGCTTGAAATGTTCAGTGATGAAGTCGAACCGTACAGTGTAGATGAAATTTTTGTGGAAATGACCTATTCTCTTGAACCGTTCGGGGGCGATCCTGTGAAAGCAGCAGCGCGTATGAAACGGCAGATTAAACGAATGCTCGGCGTAAACGCCCGTGTTGGCATTGGTCCGACAAAAGTGCTTGCCAAAATGGCTTGCGACCATTTCGCAAAAAAATCGCCAGAAGGCATTTTTACGTTATCTCAAAATAATTTACAGCAGAAGCTGTGGCCGCGTTCGATTGGGGATTTATTTGGTGTGGGAAAACGGATGGAGCGCCACCTTCGCAACATGGGCATCCGCACCATCGGCCAGCTTGCCCGCTTTCCGCTCGAACAAATGAAAAAGCGCTGGGGCATTAATGGAGAGCTGCTTTGGCGGACGACGTACGGATGGGACCCCTCTCCGGTAACAGTCGACACCCATATCCGCCGCAAAGGTATTGGTCATCATATGACGCTCCCGCGCGATTATTATACGTGGGACGAAGTGAAAGTCGTTTTGCGGGAACTAAGTGAAGAAGTGGCGCGCCGTGCCAGACAGAACGGCTACATGGGCACCACGGTGTCAGCCGGTGCAGGTGGCCATGATTTTGACTTCCCGGCTGGCTTTCATCGCCAGAAAAAACTCGAGGATTACACCAATGACGGAAGAGTGATCTATGATGCGGCTGCCGAGCTTTTTCATGAGCATTGGGACGAATATCCCTTACGAAGTGTCGGTATTACGCTCGACCAGCTCGCAGATGACACTTTTCGCCAGCTCAACCTGTTTCACTCCCTTCACGACCGCGAAACTTTGAATCAAACAGTAGATGAATTAAAAGAACGTTTTGGTAATGGCACGCTCCTTTATGCTTCTTCTCTTACCAATGCAGGCCAGGCTCAGCTGCGCGCACAAAAAATCGGCGGCCATTATAAATAGCTCTCGCATCCACCGATAAATAACTGGGCTTCCACCAAATTTAGGGGTGGAAGCCTTTGTTTGCTCTACGTGAAATTTTCATCTAATTCAAACGCCTTTCAAAAAAGATTTCAAAATTTTATTTATTTTAGTATAATGAAACGAGAACATAGTCTTTTTAGATTTAAAGGGAGGGGATTTTTTGAACAGAGAAGATTTAATTGCTCCAGAAAAGTACAATGTAACAAATGAATTGGAAGCGTTTACAAATGATGAGAACCGGATTGCGGTACGCTGGTTAAGTGAAGACGGCAACCGACTGGAAGTGTCTTACGCTGAGTTAATCCGGCGAACCAATCAATACGCTAACGCCCTGGCTGCAGCCGGATTTGAAAAGGGTGACCGGATTCTTATTATTCTGCCGCGCCTTCCAGAAGCCTATATGACCTACCTCGCTTGTCTAAAAGCAGGTATTGTAGCCATCCCCTGTTCAGAAATGCTCCGGGCTAAAGACTTAACTTACCGGATCAACCATTCTGGAGCAAAAGGTGTCATCGCTTATCACAACGCGACAGCGGAGACCGACAAAATAGAAGAAAGCACGCCTTCGTTGCAAAAGAAATTTGTTATCGGCAAAAATCAAAGAGGCTGGGAACCATTTGAAGAAACCGTTATGCTTCAAAGCGACCAATGCAGCGGTGAAAATACTTCCCGTGATGATATTGCTTTTCTTTCTTATACATCAGGAACGACAGGAAATCCAAAAGGGGTGGTACATACCCACGGCTGGGCATATGCTCACGTGCGGACAGCTGCTAAAGAATGGCTCGGTGTAAGAGAAAATGATATCGTCTGGGCGACAGCAGCACCTGGCTGGCAAAAATGGATATGGAGTCCGTTTTTATCGACAATCACCCTGGGAGCAACGGCGTTTGTTTACCAGGGAAAATTCGATCCACATACGTATCTTGGCCTGCTCGAAAAAGAAAAAATACAAGTGCTCTGCTGCACTCCGACAGAATACCGGCTGATGTCAAAAGTCGATAACTTGTCTGCTTATAAGTTACCAGATCTGCGCAGCACTGTTTCTGCTGGTGAACCGCTTAATCGTCCTGTCATAGAAGCTTTTAAAGAAGCCTTTAATGTTGATGTCCGTGACGGCTATGGACAAACAGAAAATACGCTCTTAGTCGGTACACTGCTCGATATGACCATAAAGCCAGGTTCAATGGGTAAACCGACGCCAGGAAATACAGTGGAAGTGATTAATGATGAAGGACAGCCGGCAGCACCAGGAGAAGTCGGCGACATTGCTCTTCACAAAGATAGTCCGGCTCTTTTTAAAGAATACTATAAAGATCCGGAACGAACAGCAGCTGCATTTCGAGGAGACTGGTATTTGACCGGTGACCAGGCGTCTAAAGATGAGGATGGCTACCTTTGGTTTGAAGGACGCAGTGATGACATTATTATCAGTTCCGGTTACACAATTGGCCCGTTTGAAGTCGAGGATGCACTCACCAAACATGATACGGTAAAAGAGTGTGCCGTCGTAGCTTGTCCAGATGAAGTCCGCGGCAGTATTGTAAAAGCTTATATCGTTTTAAAAGATCCCGATAACGTTAAAAATGAACAATCGTTAATACAAGAGCTCCAGGATCATACAAAAGCGCTCACGGCTCCTTATAAATACCCGCGCCGTATTGAATTTATTAAGGAGCTCCCAAAAACTACTTCCGGAAAAATCCGCCGCGTTGAACTTCGTCAAAAGGAATTACAACGGTGATAAAGTATCTGAGTGCCAACCTACACAATCTAGCTACTCATGTCACATGATATCTCACCACCAGATAAGGAGCTTAGGATCCAAAATCCAAGCTCCTTTACTATTGGAATATAGTTGTCCAGCGATGATTCATATCTAGGACTCATATGCTTTTTCGTGTATCAACTCCATGACTAGTTTCATTTCTCATGTTTTGCATGATAATCTGAACAAAATCATTTTATTCATCCTCATAAACAATCCATCATATGTGTCATAATCAACTTTTTTGCCAAGTCCAATTTTCCTATGGATGAGGAAATGCCTTGACGTAACAAACGTTTTACCTTTTTTCATTTCAATCATACTTTAACCAGCTTAGTTACGGAATTTGGAGATAAGCCTCTCCCATATCCCTTTAGGTTTATGTACTGCTTCTTCTAAACGTTTATTAAAATCATTTTGTGAACGCCATTCTATTTGCTGCTCGTCCCGCATAGCTTGTATTTCTTTTCGTAACAATTCACTTTTTTGTTTTTCTTGCTTCAGCAAGAGTTCGTAATGGTTCTTTTGTTGTTCCGTTATTTTATCCATTTTAGCTTGAGCTTTTTGAGCTGCATTTCCAACACCAGAGCTTATAACATGATGATCTTGCTGGAGCTTAGAAACCGTTGTTTTAAGCTGGGACATATCGTTTTTCAGTTGAACATTCATCTCCCGTGTGGCTGCTAATTCATTGGCTAAAACCTTTAATAAATCTTTAACTTGATTGGGATCTTGAGAGGACATATCATATGTATCAGATATCGCAAGGTCGGTTTTATTGAATCCTTCTAATCTTTTTGTCTGTTGATAGGCAAGGTCTTTAGCTGTTATATCTATGGGCTTTTCCGTATCACGTATGACAATAACAGCTTCGATGTCAGATCGAACAAAAATACGCCTATCACCATCTTTAAAAAACTCATATCCATTCCGCTCTAAGATTTGACCGTATTTTCGAACAGTGGTTGTTGCAATTCCCACTTCTTCTGCAACTTCCTTTGTTGAGAAAGCTCGTTCATTTGGTTGTATATCGTATCGCATGCCGAACCCCCTTTTCTGTCAAATATGAAGGTTCTTGTATGAATTTTCAAGGTAAATTCGCCCAGTGATGCGAAACATAAAAAAGAGCCAAACAGCCCATTGCATAAGGGATTCTATTAAATATAACGCTTGATTTTGAGGCTCAACTCCCATTTTAGTAAAGAGTAAGAAGAATTGGCGCTGCAACGAAGGAATTTGGCTCTACATTCACGCAAAGCGGCAATTCACTATTGTATGCTTACCTATTCATTTTTTGTATCCATTGAATAAACGTCTCCATTGATTGACCAAGCGCTTTGCTTGTTTTTTTATCTGTAAGATTGCCGGCTTCGTCTAGTTTGTTTTGAATGCTCCCAATATAAAGCTCAGGCTGCTGCAGCACAAGCGCTCCAGCGGCTGCTAAGGTTTGTTTCACTTGTGCTTGAGCAAAAGCCGTCCCTAGCGGAGAAGGAGAAGCACCTAAAACGAAAGCTGGTTTATTATCCAGCACATTTTGGTTTGTTACACTCGCTGCCCAGTCAAGCGTATTTTTTAATACACCTGGAACCCCGTGGCTGTATTCAGGCGTCACAATCACTAATCCATCAGCTTTATCTACTGCTTTTTTAAAATGTATGACTGCTTCGGGATCACCATTTTCTTCAAGGTCTCCGTTAAATAGAGGGATATGTTTCAAATCGTATATCGAAAAATTGACTGTTTTCGGCCGTTGTTGTTCTGCCATATGCCTCAATATTATTTTATTAAAAGAATCTTTTCGCAAGCTGCCAGCTATCCCTATCATTTTCAAAAGCTGCATTTTTGTTATCACCTCGTTTTATTCATTGCTATTTATTCTCTAAATACCCTGACATTTTTTATACAAACATAAAAAAACACACAAGCATCGTCCGTTGCGTTCCATTTGATTCTGTTATGTAATTGTGCCTCATGCAAAAAGAAATAACCTTTCCATATCTCCATTTTTTGGATTTTAAAAAGTTTTTATTTGGCAAGCCAAGTTTTGAGATTTTTTTGTTCACATCGTTATTAGTCTGATATACTGAAAATATCTTCCATATTATCAGAATACTACTAATATTAGTGCTATTCCTTCCCCGTTTAAAAAATTAAACGGGGATGAAATAGAAAAAACAAATATAGGAGGGATTTTTATTGAATGTAAATGAGATTTTAGACATGATAAGCGGTTTTGTGTGGGGGCCTCCCTTTCTTATTTTATTAGTAGGTACTGGGGTCTATTTAACATTCCGCTTAACTTTTTTACAGTTTAAAACGCTGCCTTATGCTTTAAAACTGGTTTTTACTAAAAATCAAGACAAGAAATCTGAAGGAGATATTTCTCACTTTCAATCTTTAATGACAGCGCTGGCGGCCACAGTCGGAACTGGTAATATTGCTGGGGTTGCCACTGCCGTTGTAGTTGGTGGACCAGGGGCTGTGTTTTGGATGTGGATTTCAGCAATATTTGGGATGGCTACCAAATATGCCGAAGCGATTCTAGCTGTTAAGTACCGCACAAAAGATGAACGCGGCGAGATGGCGGGCGGTCCCATGTACTACATTGAAAAAGGACTTGGCTGGAAATGGCTGGCCGTATTGTTTGCCATTTTTGCTGCTGTCGCTTCTTTTGGTATTGGCAACACAGTACAATCCAACTCCGTGGCAGATGTGCTGCAGGAAAACTGGAGTTTCCCGTATTGGGCCACTGGTATCATACTTATGATTTTAACCGGAATTGTTATTATTGGCGGAATCAAATCGATCGGACGGGTTGTAGCGTTTATCGTCCCGGTAATGGCCGTTTTCTATGTTATAGGAGGCCTTATTCTTATCCTGTTTAATTTCGATCTTGTTCCATCTGCTGTGAGCTTAATTTTCACCGATGCCTTTACTGGGCAGGCTGTAGCTGGCGGTGCGATTGGTGCTGTCATTCAAATGGGGGTGGCCCGCGGTGTATTTTCAAACGAAGCCGGGCTTGGTTCGGCTCCGATTGCTGCAGCATCCGCCCGCACCGATTATCCAGGCCGGCAAGCATTAGTATCGATGACCCAGGTGTTTATCGATACGATTATTATCTGTTCTATCACTGGGATATCGCTTGTGATGGGAGAGCTTTATTTGGACGCAAATTCCGATGTAGATGGGGCTGCATTGACATCGGCAACCTTTGAAATGTTTTTAGGGCCAATCGGTGCCTTTATCGTTTCCATCGGCCTTGTTTTCTTTGCCTACTCTACCATGCTTGGCTGGTCTTATTATGGAGAGCGCTGTATTTATTATTTGACGAAGAAACCTTCTTCCATCATGGTTTATCGGGTCATCTTTGTTGCTGCTATTTTCTTTGGCGCCATATTAGAGCTTGATACGGTATGGGCAGTAGCTGACATAATGAACGGCTTGATGGCTGCACCAAACTTAATTGGACTGCTAGGCCTATCCGGCATTGTTGCTGCTGAAACTGCGTTTTTCTTACAGAGAAAACGAGAAGAAGAACGAAAATTATAATACAGGCTTTACGCGTGGGCTGTCCCAAACGAGGGGCAGCTCTTTTTAAAAGGGTAGAAATTATAAATAGTTGGCGTTTTACATGTCTAGCGCAAGCGCCTACTCGCTCGAGATTCCTTCGGTTCGTCAATGGAAAGCAATGATCAGCTTTTAGTATGCCGCCCCTGCAGGACTTGTCGCTCGTGAGCAAGGCGTTTGCGCTTTTCTTAACGCAGCAGCGGATACTTGTACCCGTTTATTTTACAACCTTCGTCCGCTATCTTTCATAACTTTTTCGGAGGTCTTCTGAACGAGTTTAAAAAGAATAAGAGCAGGATATACCAGACAATAGATATGAAACAGCAAAAGGAGGATGCGCACGTGAGAACACTTCTATTTTCCATCATATTAAGTTTTGCTCTTTTACTTGCAGCTTGCGGTACAGCAGAAGAGGACCAAACGGCTGAAGAAAACGACAACGGAGCAGATGTAACCCAGGAAGAGTCCGAAGCAGAGGAAGATCTTGAAGAAGATGCAGAAAAAGATGAAGACAGCAATGAAGAAGAAGGATCAGAAGCAGATTTAGCAAGTGGGATAGAAGAAGTTCAATCAAGTCTAGACAGTTTAAATGAAACAGCAGAAAATGCTTCAGATAATCTTGAAAACATTCAAGCTGAAGGCGAAAAGGTAGAGGAAAACTGGGATGTCATTGAAGATCCTGTAGGTGAAAAATACCCGGATGATTATACAAATATCGAAGAAAGTCTTTATCCGCTAATAGATGAAGCAAAAGCAGAAGAGCCGGATACAGACACTATCCAAGAACTGACAAAAGAAACACAAGACAAATTAGAAGAATTTCTTACTAAAGTAGAAAAAGAATAATCTTAAATCTCTGTAAGGATCAGCCTATTTCCTTACAGAGATTTTTCTTTTTGTTTTGGCATCAAAGAAACACTATATCCTTAAAAGTTCACCAGTGCCTTTACAAGCTAACTAAATGATCTGGTTTTTCTCCTCTAAGCCCTTGTAGAATGTGATTGGCTGTCATTTCTGCCATATTCCATCTTGTATTTTCACTGGCACTGCCAATATGCGGAAGAGCTGTCACATTTGGAAGCGACAACAATGGATGATCGGCTGAAATCGGTTCGTTTTCAAACACGTCAAGCCCTGCTCCGCGAATATCTCCATTCTTTAATGCTTCAAACAATGCCTCTTCATCCACTGTTCCTCCGCGGGAAGAGTTAATGAAAATTGCCGTGTTTTTCATTTTCTGAAAAGCTTCACGGTTCATCATATGGTGTGTCTCATTGGTATATGGAGTCATTACACAGACAAAATCGGATGTTTCGAGTAATTCATCCAATTCTACGTAACGCGCGCCTATTTCTTTTTCTGTTTCTGGTTTTCTAGAACGATTATGATAAACGATATCCATGTCAAAACCAGTTCCTCGTTTTGCTACAGCTTCTCCTATTCTGCCCATGCCGATAATTCCAAGCCTGGCATGATGAATATCTTGTCCGGTTAAAAAGAAAGGAGCCCACGCCCCCCATTCATTATTTTTAATCACTTCTATGCCTTCAGGAATCCTTCTCGCTGCTGCCATTATAAGAGCAAATGTCAAATCGGCAGTTGTTTCTGATAATACACCCGGTGTATGAGCTACTTGGATATTTTTTTTAGCAGCAGCTTCTACGTCAATATTATTAAACCCTACGGCCATCGTGGCTATAATTTTTAAGTTTTCTGCTTGTTTTATTTTCTCTTTATTGATTGGATCTGTAATTGTGCAAAACAGAGCATCAGCTGTTTGCATCTCTTTTTCTAGTACTTCTTCTGGAACTGGTTCTTCTTCTTTTTCCCACATCCCGATATCGCATTCTGCTTCTAATTTTTCAACGATAGATGCTGGCATTTTTCGTGTCAGGTAAACATAGGGTTTTGTCATGCTTATTCCCTCTCTTTCTAAGCGGTTTCACATTTCATTATAGCATAGTAAACATGCCATTCCGGTAACGGAATGGCATGCTTCCCATTTATATTTTAAATTTATTTACTTCTTCTTGAAGCTCTTGCGCCATTCGGCTTAACTCCTCGGATGAGCTTGACACCTCTTCCATAGCGGCGAGCTGCTCCTCAGCACCTGCAGCAACATTTTGGGCATTTCCTGCAGTAGATTCAGCTACATCGTTCATACCTTCCACGGCATGGAATACTTTCGCTGAATTAGCTGACATTTGACTGGACACTCCGGAGACGTCCTCTATATGCTGGGCGATTTCTTGAACCGACATAAGAATAGTTTCAAAAGCGCTTCCGGCTCGTTCAATAACGGTCACCCCTTCTTTTGCTTCTGTTTGTCCGCGGCTCATTTTTTCTACGGCTTTTTCCGTTTCTTCTTGAATCGTCTCGATTAAACTAGTGATCTTATCTGCTGACTGTTTTGATTCTTCGGCAAGCTTTCGTACTTCATCAGCAACCACTGCAAACCCTTTACCGTGTTCTCCAGCCCGTGCTGCTTCAATAGCTGCATTCAAAGCGAGCAAATTTGTTTGTTCTGAAATATTTGTAATGGTTTCAATGATAGAACCAATTTCTGTAGACCGGTCTCCGAGCTGTTTCACAATTTCTGCTGTTTCCTGTACTTCTGAATTAATGATACCCATTTGCTCTGACGAACGCTTAATCTCATTGTTACCGCTTTCAGCAGCTTCTTCTGTCTCCTTTGACTTTTTTGTAAACTCATTTAAAGACTCTGAAACTTTTTCAATATCTCCTGAAAGCTGCTCCACCGCCTTCATGCTTTGTTTGGAATTAGACATTGCTGTTTCTGAAGAATTCGCTACCTCTTGAATCGTACTTGAAATTTCATTCGTGGAAGCAGACGTTTCTTCAGAACTTGCTGACAACTGTTCAGACGTAGATGCAACCTGTTCTGCCGCTTCTCGTGTAGAGCCTATCAGACTTCTTAAGTTATCTGCCATATCATTAAAATTAGCGGCCAGCTGACCAATTTCATCCTTGGATTTTATTTTAATATGGTCTACTGTTAAATCTCCATTCGATAAATGATTTGCTTTCTCAGAAACTTCTTTAATCGGACGTGACATTCTGTTTGCAATTATAACAGCAACCACCAGTCCTAATAATGTGGCACCAGCCCCTATAATCACACTGAGCGAAGATATAAAACCTGCTTGATTATTCAGCGCGGCTGCGTTGTTATCGACACTTGCCTGCTCCTCTTCGATCAATTCTTGCAGGTCGTTTTTGATATAAGTGCCAAGCGGAGTTAATTGCGTACTCATGATCGACTCGGCGGCTTTCATTTTGCCCTCATCATAACTTTGAAAAGCATCTTCTTCGGTACGCTGTTCAAAAACTTGGCTCCTTTGTACAATATTATCTAATCTTTCATCATTAACCATGTTGAGCAATTGTTCCTCAATTGCTCTAGCTTCTTCTGAGTATTCATCAAAACTTTCACGATACTCCAATTTTCCAGTTAAAATATAAGACAGGGCTAAAGAATTTCGCTCCGTAAGATTATAAGCCAGCTCCTTGTATGCGGAAATTTTAGAAAAATCTTCTTCTACCACTTGGTTAATTTGACTATTGGTATCGTTTACAAAATAAAATACAATACCGGTAAATACTAGCAAGAGTGCCAGTATAATTGAAAAACCTCCAATTAGTTTTGCACGAATAGACTTCATGAACACCAACCTTCCTAGCTTATTAATTAAAAAGGACTTTAGAACTATAAATTCTCATAATGCCATGTTTTCATTTACTTATATCGTCACATTATTGAAAATGTGAAGAAAAATGTTTAAAAAATTAAGTCTTTTTACTTAAGCTTATCGTTGGGGTTTTCTTTTTGTCTATTTTTTTCTACTCTATAAAGAGGGAATTCGACATTCCTCCCGAAAATGTTAGGTGGGCATTAATCAGAAACACACAAAAAAACCAGGAGGCATTCAACATGGACTACAGAATTGAAAAAGACACGCTTGGAGAAATGAAAGTACCCGCTGATAAACATTGGGCAGCTCAAACTCAGCGAAGCCTTGAAAACTTCAAAATAGGAAAAGAGATTATGCCAATTGAAGTTGTTCATGCTTTTGCCATTCTAAAAAGGTCAGCAGCTCTTGCTAACAAACGTCTTGGAAAAATTGAAGCAGAAAAAGCTGATGCGATTGCAGCAGCAGCAGATGAAGTATTAAGCGGAAATTTAGATGAACACTTTCCTCTTGTTGTGTGGCAGACAGGAAGCGGTACGCAGTCCAACATGAATATGAATGAAGTCTTAGCTCGCCGGGCAACCGAAATTTTAAAAGATAAAGGAGAAGACCTCACCATTCATCCAAATGATGATGTCAACCGCTCCCAAAGCTCAAACGATACGTTCCCTACCGCTATGCATATTGCAGCAGTCGAGAAAGTAGAAAATGATGTGCTGCCGGCAATTGACATACTTAAAAACACGTTAAAAGAAAAGCAAGAAGCATTTGAAGATGTCATTAAAATTGGACGTACTCATCTTCAAGATGCGACACCTCTCACGCTCGGACAAGAGATCAGCGGATGGCACCGCATGCTTGAAAAAAGCAGTGACATGATTAAACAAAGCATTGATCATGTCAAAGACCTGGCCATTGGCGGAACTGCTGTTGGTACTGGTATTAATGCTCATCCTAAATTTGGTGAATATGTAGCAGAAGAAATCAGCACGGTGACAGAAAAAACGTTCCGTTCTGCTCCAAACAAATTTCACTCTTTAACAAGCCATGATGAGATTAATTATGCTCACGGTGCTCTAAAAGGACTTGCCGCTGACTTGATGAAGATTGCCAATGACGTACGCTGGCTTTCAAGCGGTCCTCGCTCCGGACTTAGTGAAATTACGATTCCTGCTAATGAGCCAGGCAGCTCCATCATGCCGGGGAAAGTTAACCCTACTCAGTCCGAAGCTTTGACGATGGTTGCTTCTCAAGTAATGGGAAATGATGCAACGATTGGTTTTGCAGCCAGCCAGGGGAATTTTGAATTAAACGTGTTTAAGCCAGTAATTATTTATAACTTCCTGCAGTCTTCTTACTTACTGGCTGATGCTATGATTTCCTTTAACGATAAGTGCGCTGTCGGCATTGAGCCAAATCATGAAAAAATTGAAGAGCATTTGCGTAATTCATTAATGCTCGTGACGGCTCTTAACCCTCATATTGGTTATGAAAATGCAGCAAAGATCGCTAAAACGGCTCATGAAAAAGGCCAAACGCTAAAAGAGGCAGCACTTGAGAGCGGATTGTTAACCGAGGAACAATTTGAAGAAGTCGTGGATCCATCTAAAATGGTTTCCCCAAAAGAATAAACAGATAGCTTAACTACGTTGTATAAATACAAAAGCTGACCGGGCTTGTTTTTCCCGTGTCAGCTTTTTTACTCTAGGGATTCTAAAGTATAAGTAAAACTACGTCTCACCATAAGGTTTCGGCGGCAAGCCGAGCTTTTCTAATATTAAGAAGATGCGCTAAGCTTCATCGTATGTATAGCGCACCACGTATTTATTCGTTTTTAATTTACGGATTTCTACAAATGGACCAATTTCATAGCCATTATGCCAGTTTTCCTCCAGCTTTGCTTTCAAGCACCCCGCCTGAAATTTGGAGCGAAATGTTTGTTTCCAGTAGATCCAGCGTGGTTTATATGCCATCGCACTATCTCCTACTCCTTTTGGTTTGTTTCCTTACTATTTTATCCCATTTCTATAAAAAAATCACGGCTTGTGCGTATTTTTTATAAGAAAAACTGGCTTGTTGTCTGTGCAGGAATCCACCTAATTAAAGGAACTTCTGCTAAGTCCGCAAACGTCCTGCTCCCGGCGCAGCAGTCGCCAAATGTGTTCAGACGAATTGGCCGATATAACTTAAATTTTCTAACAGTGTAAAAAGAGGCCTCGTTTCCTTCCTGCGAGCCCTCTTTTTTCTTCACTTATAATATTTTATCAGCCAATTAATTCTTCGTCTTCTCGTTTTTTAATTTGATCTTTTCTTCTATTCTCTTCTTTGTCTCTCATTCTATGCGCTAATCTAGCAGATGCGCTTGAAGCAATACTTGCTACGAGATCATCCATAAACGTGTGCACTTCCTCTTTTTTTTCATCCAGCCGTTTTATAACGCCATGTTTTTCTTTATCTAAATATCCAAATGTCGTTACCGCAATGCTTCCAAATCCGAATACAGATCCAAGCGCAATCGTTTCATCTACGCCAAAAAGACCTTCATCGGTATCCACTAAAGATTGCAAAGGTTCTGACAACATATTTTTTTCTGCTAACTTATCTAATTCGACTCCCACAAGGATGGCGTGCTGGATTTCTCTTTTACAAAGAACAGCATCTGCACTCTCATAGCAATCTTCTTTTGTTAAATTAGGGGCGTATTTTACTTGCATTTCATAAACGATATCAGCGATATCTTTAATCTCAACGCCTCTTTCTTTTAATGCTTTACGAGCAGCATCTTCGACTACATCACAAGGTACAGGTTTTTTCATAGTAAAAGCCTCCTCTTATTTCCATTCTATCATATGCGTGGAATATTTGTTTCATTTCTGCATGTGATACAATAAAGATTAGTTTGATATTTATTACTATATGTGAAGATCTACGTATTCGATATTACCGTGCGGAAAGGAAGATAAACATCGTGAACGGTAAAATGACATCCCTGCAATTTAAAAGTGACCTGTTACGCCATACTTTTGAGCTTCCTGTATACTTGCCGCACCATTATAGTCCTTTACATACATATCATCTTGCCATTGCCCAAGATGGCAGAGATTATTTCCAGCTCGGACGGATCGGACGGAAAATGGAAGCAGCTATTGAAGAAGGAGCAAGAGACACTATTGTTGTCGGCGTTCCTTATCCTTCTGTAGAAACACGAAGAAAATGGTATCACCCAGATAATGAAACACACCATACTTATCTGCAATTTATGGTTAAAGAACTGCTGCCCTTTTTAGAAGATACATACTCTACCTGGCGGCTCGCTCACGGACGAATGTTAATGGGAGATTCATTAGGCGCTTCTATCTCATTAGTGGCTGCTCTTTCCTACCCTAACTCGTTTTCAAGAGTAATGATGCATTCTCCTTATGTCGATGAAAATGTTTTACATTTAGTGGAAAAAAATAAAGAATGGAATCATTTTGATATCTATCATACGATTGGTACAGAAGAAACGGAAGTAAAAACGACCAATGGCAGTATAGAAGATTTTCTTACCCCAAACCGCCGTTTGCATGAAATCTTTAAAAAAGGAACAGCCCGTTATTTTTATAACGAATTTGAAGGAGGCCACTTCTGGAAATACTGGGAAAAAGACCTCCCTCAAGCTCTTCGATTTATGTTTGATCTTTAAATAAAACGGGAATAAACATAAAGTATTTTATTTAAAATCGGGGTTGATCCATAAATCGGGTCTGCTAAATTTTTTAATTAACGTCAGCTGAAAGACACGTAGATTCCAACGGGAAAAGCAAAGATAAAGGAACTTCTACTAAAACCGCACACGTCGACGCACAGGACGTGGCGGTTTTGGCGACGAATGTGCCACGTAGAACCTGTGGAAGTAAGATCCCGCAGTGAGCGGTCTTTGCTCACGAGATAACTGAAGCGTTACCCGCGGCAAAGAAGACATTACGAGAACGAACAAAGAGAGCTGGAGTAGATGTCGCCGCACTTGTGCCCTGTGGGTGAGTATTTCAGCTGAAAAAACCTTTTGGAACTGCCTTTTTATGGCGAATGCTTAGAAAAAACTCGGCTTGCTATGGCGGAAGTCGTAGCTTTGCTTTGGTCCTTTAACAAAATTAAACATTCCTGGTGGATGAAACAATAGAATGACCAAAATGGAGGGTGAAAGATGAAATATGGTTTAGCTTGTTTTCCTTCAAAACAAATACAAGACATGGCCAACAATTATCGTAAACGCTATGATACCCATTATTTATGGATACCGCCGCATGTCACGTTGAAACCTCCTTATGAACTAAAGGAAGATCAGCTTGAGCAAGAAATGCAAAGAATACAAACCATTTCGTCAAAAACACCTCCTTTTCCGCTGACAATCTATAAAGCAGATACATTTTATCCAAAAGAAAATAAAATATTTTTTAAAATCAAGCCAAATGACATCCTTCTTTCGTTATATGAGGCTTTAAATGAACAACAAAACAGCAAAGAAAAAGAAGAATTCACTCCTCATTTGACGATTGGCCAGGATTTAACAAACGATGAACATTTTGATGTGGTGGATCAACTGAAAATGAAAGATATCCATCATGAAGAAATAATAGACCAGATACAGCTTTTGTATCAGTTAGAAGATAAGTGTTGGACCGTTTATGAAACATTTCATTTAGGAAAGGAAGAATAACTGTGAATGTAAAAGTGAAAGAAGTCTCTCCTGAACAGCAGCTCGAATTAAACGACGCATTTAAAGTGCGGTTTGAAGTGTTTGTACAAGAACAAAAGGTACCAGAAGAAGAAGAAATAGATGAATTTGAAGAAACAGCTGTACACTTTGTCGCTTATGAAGACAGCCGCCCTGTTGGAGCAGGACGGCTCCGTTTTGCAGATGGTTACGCAAAAGTTGAACGCATATGTGTGCTTGCATCTCACCGCCACACAGGAGCAGGACGTCTGATAATGGAAGCGGTCGAACAAAAAGCTAAAATAGAAGGGGTTCACTCTATGAAACTAAATGCTCAGATTAGTGCTTCAGGTTTTTATAAAAAGCTTGGCTATCACGTCACTTCTGGAGAATTTATGGATGCTGGCATTCCTCACCTTGAAATGAAAAAAACACTTTCAGCCGAGTCCCGGTCTGTCTAAATTTCTGTCTGGATTGGCTGAATAATAAACTGATGATCTTTCATCTTAAATTCAGCCTTTCCTTGTTCTTTTAATGCTTTCAAATAAGCTAATACGGCTGTTCGAAATAAAACCCAGGCCCCGATATTTGGCACTGGTATATTTTTTTTGCGTAGAAAATGGCTCGTCAGCGATTCTACCGGCATGTCCTTTAGTTCGTGTAATTCCTGTTCGAGTTCTTTTAATAATGAGGTATGCCAGTCTATATTTTGTTTGACAGTCTCTTTATAATTCGTTTCATACATTCCGTGTCCTGGTACTGCTCCCTCTCCTTCCAAAGAAAGCAGAAACTGAAGGGAGGCTTGTGCTTTCTCTATATCAACCATAAATGGTATCACGTGCTTTTCTAAATATGCTTTTGCAAAATAGCTGTCCGCCGCAAAAAGTATGCCATCTATATAAAAAGCTATTTGATCATAGCTGTGCCCTGGTAAGGCGTACAGCGTTCCTTTTATACCTGCAAGAACAGAGGGACCTTCTTTTACATAATGATCTACCTTAACAGGCGGACCTTCTAAAAATTTATTTCTTAATTCAGACAGAGGCTCAACACCTTGAAATAAGTAAATTGGTTCGAGTCTTGGATTTTCTAACACCGCTCCCTCAAATTGGGTCGCATGTACTGTAACATTACCGTTTTCTTTTAACCAGAAAGCCCCTCCAAAGTGATCAGCATGAGCATGCGTAATGAGCAGGTCTGTAACAGGGAGACCTGCTTCCTTTAAGAGTTTCCAGACTTTTTTACCTGTTCCTTTATCAATCCCGGAATCAATAAGAAGTCCTTTGCCGCCGTTTTGGATATATCCCATATTAACTGCGTGATCAATGTAATAAATATTTTCTTTTATACGTACAAGCTCCATTTTAAACTCCTTTATAGGTATTTTTCTTAAACTGCCAAGTTAAAATGGCGGACATTTTTGTATAAACACATTATAAAAGAAAATATTTCCAAATGAAAATAGGAGCTCTCCTAAGGAAAGCTCACTGTTTGTGTAACAGTTCTATTCGTCCTATCCAAGTTTGTTGAAGATTTTTAACAGATATGAATGCGGAAACTTTGCCTCAAAGGAGACATAAAATGATATATATTGATTTTGGTTATGCTCATGCATTGGCGTCAAAGCGCCGGCCTTTCCCATAAAATTTTTGTTCGATTTCTCTTCGTTTGTTCATACGCTCCATATCTTCTTCTAAGTGATAAGCATTCCTAGTATCTTGAGAACTTATTCTCTGCCATGTGGCTGGTTGAATTGGCTGAATTTTTCGAATAGATGGTTCATTCTCCACCAATCGACTTCCATAATTGACTGCTTGCTCGTTTTTAGTCGGTGCTACATACCCCATCCTTCTCACCTCTTTCATAAGAAAAGTGCAAGCGCCCTGGTCAGCCGCGACAGGTTCTGGAGCTTTCGCGCAGGGTCGCCTGCGGCCCGGAGTCGAAAGGGAAGAAATAAGACGTTCAGCTAAAACCGTCACGTCCTGTGACAACGCTGAACTGGCTTGCACAGGAGGTGTTGACTTTTGCGTTGCGACAGGACGTCGCGGTTTTAGCAAAAGTTCCTCTTTATCGTGTGCGCCTGAGCGGCTGGGCGCTGAAGCTAGACATCAAAAACGCCCAATATTTATCATTTCTTCCCTTTTAAGAAAAGTGCAAGCGCCTTGGTCTGCCGCGACAGGTTTTCTGGACCTTTAGATAATAAGAAAGGCTTAAATGCTCTGTATGCAGGGACGACGTCCATTTACCCAAAGGATAACCGGCCCAATGACGTTTCTTTTATTCTATGTATACCCTTTTCTCTGTGTTTTAATCTCCTTTAAGGCACTCGCCCAATTCTTCATCATTAGCGGAATATTTAACACCTTTTTAGTCATTCGTATATATGATAGTAAAGAAAAGAAGCTAAAGGAGTGAAAGACATGGGTTGCAGAAAACACGACAGCGATGCTGGAAGCTGCGTTTGCGATGCCGTTGTTGCCATCAAAGAAGCTCAGGATGCAGTAGATGATAGATCTGATTGCAGAAACAGCTGTTTTAACAATTTATTAAGTCCTACGGGCAACAACAACGGTTTGGATACTGTTCCGTTTGTTCTTCAAAACAAAAAAGGTAATTATTTCTTCGCTACAGGTGCACTTGGAAGAGATGACTGCTTCCAAACTGTTTTCTTCCGTGTAGAAAAGGTAGATGAAAAGAACTGCTGTGCCACACTATCTTTGTTGCGTCCGGATAACGACTTAGAATTTACGGACTGCTGTGTCGACCCTGAATCTTTGTGTGATATTGATGAGCTTGAACGCACAAGATTCTGCATTGAAGTAGATCTTGATTGCTTCTGCGCTATTCAATGCCTTGATCCAAACTTAGTAGGCGACATCGATAAGCACAAATGCAGATAATCACAAATATATATAAGGTGAGGGAACGCCCCCCTGTTCCCTCTGCCTTTCTTTTTCATTTAAACCCTGGCCTTACCGTCAAGCCAGGATTGTGTGTATATTTTATAAACTCACAATGTACATATCTGTAATGTCTTTGTCTTGAATAGTAATTCTAGAAAAGTTTCTTCTATCCTGCATCACCACTTCCCCATCTTCTGCGTATAATAGTTTTCCTTGTATATGTTTTTCTTTCGTTTCACAAGCAACAACAGGCTGAATAAAATGAGGGAGTTTTGCTATATAATCAAGCATCTCTTGCACACTTTTATTTGTTTTTTGATTGGATCCTTTCTGTTGCTCATCCTCGAATTCTTCTATCTCATTTTTTATTTCTTCTTGTTCTTGTTCGTTTGTTTCCATAGGATCCTGTTGTCCCTTTTTTTGTTTTGCTTTTTGTTTCATTTTTTTTTCTTTTTTATCTGATTTTTGCTCGGTTTTACTGCCTATTTTTTTGCGAACCGATAATGTCTGTGACTTTCCGCCGATATTTGAAAAAGTAGGCTGTTCAATATAATACAACGGCTCGGCCTGTTTTTCCTTTTTTTCCTCCATCAATTCTCCTACCTCCCCGCAAGCACTGTTTAGCTCCTGCTTCATTATATGCTTGTGGTTGATGATCATTCTTATGGATTTCATTAGCAACCTTTAATTTGTTGGCGCATAAACATATGGATAAGCTGTCGCTCAAAAGTATATGAAGGGTAATAGGAGGGATAAAATGCTTTGGTTTCTTTTTGGGGGAAATATTTTACTCATTATTTCACTATATATGTATTTGGCTGAGCGCAAAGAAAAATGGCGGCCCTCCTCGTTTATTATGAATGCAATTATGACCCCAGTAACATTATTTGCTCTTTGTACAGGCTTTTTGTTTACTTATATGCATCCTGGCTTTCTGATTGAAACAAGTATCGCAGCAGGTGTGCTTGGCTTAAGCTGCGGGCTTTTGTTTGGTAGTTTATTTAACTTTGATTCTGCGATGACGGGGGCTTGCAATGGTTTAATGGCAGGTATTATGACACCGATGCTTGGAGAAATGGCCGGCCGCTCTCCTTTATTTCTAGTTTTTACCCAGCTGTTGTTTTACTTGTTATTATATTATTTTCGTTTTGGTGCTCGTCTGCCTTAATGCAAAAAGGTTCTGGCCGTTTTCTACCAGGCCAGAACTTTTTCCACCACTAAAATGGCTTGTTATTAGCAAACGTACGCAGAGCCTACAATAATGAGCAAAATAAACAGTACAACGATGAGAGTGAAACTGTTGTAATAACCGTGGGACATTTGCCTTTCCTCCCTTTCTAAGGAAGATTGAGAAATCCTTCTCACCATAGCTATATGCGTATTACCTAGAAAGGTGCGTTAGATTTTGTAATTAAGTCGCATACCTAAACTTCACTTCGCTTTCTAGATATATGCACAGATTTGTTATTCCACCATATGCTGTTACAGGTATATTCCTTTTTATAAATAATCAGGATGGTGATGATCGTGCATTTTTATCATGGTGAAAGCTTTCCAGAGCCCTATCGCCAGCAGCAGCCTTCTGTTCAATATATTCCTCCAGTTGTGATAGGAAGATATGTCAATCAATGGATACAAACATTTATTCCTGGATACGGAAGAGTTATTGCTTATGTGCTTGACTATAATCGTCGTACGGGGATGGTGTCGATGTTTATTTATCAGCCGCCATTTTATCGGCGCAGATATTTACAAGTCTATCATGGCGATTTAGTAGGGATCAGTCCTTATTTCGGTCCTACTCCTCCTCGTCCAGGCGGCGGTGGCCCTCCACGTCCGCCGTATGGTGGTCCAGGGCAAGGCGGCGGTTTTTGGCCATGGCTGATCGGCCAGTTCTTCTAGGAAGAGCAAAACGTATTGTATTAGAAAAGCGCAGCATCCTAAACGTTCCTATATTGGAAAAACTCGGCTTACCGCCGAGTCCAATATTCGAGTATTTTGATCTTAAAGTGTAAAAAAGGCAGGAAAATTCCCTCCTTATTTATGATTTAAAGCGTCAGAAGATTATTCAATCGCGTTTTTACCTTTTTTAAGTGAAGCTGGAATCACAAATAGCGGATGGGAATTTCCTTTTTTTTACAACACTTTCCGAATATGCTTATTTACTCGCCGTTCCTAGCCAAATACTAGCCAAAAAACGTCTTTTTTCTCGCCGACGATCACTATTTACTCGCCAATAACCGCAGGATGACGTATTATTGAATCTCTGCTACGTTTTTATCCTCTTTAGTGACTGTTTGATTTTTTTTCACGTTTACGGATTGCTCTTCGGTTAAGTTAGTAAAAACCACCGGAGTTATCGTCGATTTAGCTTTCTCTTCAACCAGTGAAAGATCTGCTTTCACTAAAAGTTGTCCTTTTTGTACGCTGGCTCCTTCTTCTACAAATACTTCAAAGCCATCTCCTTGCATATTAACGGTATCAATACCAATGTGAAGCAGAATTTCGAGACCATCGTCAGCTTTAATTCCTACCGCATGTTTGGTTGGAAATACATTATTAATGACTCCGTTTACCGGCGAAACAAATTCACCGTCTGAAGGCTTGATGGCAAATCCATCTCCCATCATTTTCCCAGCAAAAACGTCGTCTGGTACTTCTTCAATGGAAAGAATTTCACCGTTTGCTGGACTTCCAATAGAGACAGGGCCGCTCGTTTCTGGTTTCACAGCAGGTTCTGCTTCTTTTTTCGGGTCAAATTCCGGTTCTTTATTTAACGGCTCAGAAGGTGCTCCGCCTTCGATGATTTCTTGCATTTGAGATTTTAAAGCATCCGATTTTGGTCCAAAAATAGCCTGTACATTATTACCGACTTCCATCACTCCGGAAGCACCAAGCTGTTTTAAGCGGTCTTTGTTCACTTCACTTTTATCATTAACAGTAATACGGAGTCTTGTAATACAAGCATCCAGATTTTTTAAATTCTCTTTTCCGCCAAAAGCTTCTAACACGTTATACGGCAAGTCGCTGTTTTTGCCCTCAGATGTTGTTTGTTCCTGGTTTTCAGCTGTATCTTCGCGTCCAGGCGTCATTAAGTTAAATTTCGTAATAGCAAAGCGGAAGCCGAAATAGTAGATAACAGAGAAACAAAGACCTACTGGGATGACAAGCCACCATGCTGTGGCGTTTGGAATAATACCAAACAAGAAGTAGTCAATGACCCCGCCAGAGAACGTCATGCCAATTTTAACATCGAGCAAATGCATTACCATAAACGATAACCCGGCAAAGATTGTATGAACAGCAAACAAAAGCGGCGCAACAAACAAAAAGCTGAATTCAAGCGGTTCGGTAATACCAGTCAGAAACGATGTTAGGGCCGCTGATCCCATAATACCAGCCACATATTTTTTGTTTTCTGGTTTAGCGCAATGATAGATAGCAAGTGCTGCGGCGGGAAGACCAAACATCATAAAAGGAAATTTTCCTGTCATAAAGGTACCTGCTGTAAATTCCTCGACACCGTCACGGTATTGAGCAAAGAAAATTTGCTGGTCGCCTGTAATCGTCTGTCCTGCAGCATTAACATAAGAGCCAAATTCATACCAAAACGGATTATAAAATACGTGATGCAAGCCGAATGGAATAAGTGCTCTTTCAATAACACCAAATACAAAGGCAGATATTGTCGTGTTTGCTTCGGTCACTAGATATGACATTCCGTTCAACAATTCTTGAATAGGAGGCCAAACGACAGTAAGGACCGCACCAATAATTAATCCGCCAAACGCTGTTGCAATCGGAACAAAACGTTTGCCTGCAAAAAATCCTAAATACTGCGGCAGCTCAATATTATAATAGCGGTTAAACATAAATGCACCGAGAGCCCCGGCTATAATACCTCCAAAAACCCCGGTTTGTAAGGTTGGAACTCCGAGCATTTCCGCATACGCCGGGCTGTCCCCTACCATGTCAGCATCCACACCAACAACGACGCCCATCGTTACATTTATAATAAAATAGCCAATGAGAGCTGCCAGACCTGCAACCCCGTCACCATTTGCAAGACCTAAGGCTACACCAATCGCAAAGATAACAGGCAAATTATCAAACACTACACCTCCAGCTTCAGACATAAGATCTGAAATCAATTGTGCAGGAGCTGAATCTAAAAACGGCAGAATGTTGATCATGTTGTCTTCTTGCATTGCTGTTCCGATCGCTAGCAGTAAACCTGCCGCCGGAAGCAGAGCTACAGGAAGCATTAGTGCTCTCCCGATACGCTGAAGCACACCAAACGCATTTTTAAACATTTTTCTTGTCCTCCTTTAATTCTTGATGCAAAGCACCCATCGTTTCATAAACTCTCCAATCGCTAATTAATACTGTTTCCAAATAATACGAAAAATAATTAGGAAAACTTGGCTTGCCGTCCAATCTTATGACGGAAGCCATAGTTTTGCTTATACTTTGATCCTTATGAAACCTAATTTTCCTAAAGTATTAGGAAAACTTGGCTTGTTGTCCTATTAAAGGAACTGCCTAAATACGACAAAATATTAAACTTCCCTCAAAATACAAAAAAGGCATGAGAGAAATCGGTTCGCTGAAATAAAGACATAAGTGTACGAATGTACACTAGTCCTGTCTATCAGTGAACCAATCTATTTCTCTCATGCCTGCATAACCAGTAACACGGAATAGTAATTGGATAAGTTCATTTATATGATTGTCTTGAAAGCCTTTGCAAGTGGAGTGTTAAATATACCGCTTCACTTTCTGGAACCGGCTTTCGAAGTGCTTGCTGCATCATTTTAATTAATTTCCATGACAAATTGTAGCACAACGGATATTCCTTTTTCAACACATTTTTTAAAGATTCCGGTTCATCAGCATAATCATCATTTTGAATTCTTTCTAAAGCCTGGTGCAGATGACGCAGCAGACGTTGATGGTCTAATTCTTTTGGATTCATCGAAATATCAAACGTCTCTTCAATAAGCTTTACCAAATCTGACACTAGCATTGTATGTTCATTTACTTCTTTTAAGGAGCGCCGCGTCAGGGCACTATGAATATGGAGAGCAACAAAGCCGACCTCTCCTTCTGCCATCGGAGTACCCGTACATTCTTCTACGTGTAAAAGCAGCTCACGTGCCGTTTGAAATTCCTCTGGATAGGCAATCTCGGTTTCAGCTAGAAACGGATTTCGCACCTCAAGACCTTGTTTCTGGCGGTGAACAGCATAATATAAGTGATCGGTCAGTGCGACGTGAATGTGTTCATGAAGCGTTACGTTAAACCGGTTCTCTACCATTGCCATGCACTCATTCATGCAGCCGATAAACGCTTCATCTATTTCTATTAAGAGCTGCTTATATTGTTCTTGTTCCCGTTGGTCTTTTAATACAAAAAATTTTTCTGCCCCGCTGTCATCTACGGTATCACCGGGTTTTTTACCAAATCCCAATCCTTTGCCGGTAAGGACGACTTCTTCATAGTCTGGATGTTCAGCAATGATGACGTTGTTATTTAAAACTTTTTTGACATTCATACCCCAACCCCATCTTCTTATAAGCTTCAGTCTATAATCATACCGAACCTTTTGTCCTACCGTCAACAAAGAAAAGCCGTGCATCCTTAAATGAATAACACGACTTTGAGTTAAAGCTTAATTAAACATTCCAATTTTGTTGTAGCCGCCATCTACATGGATGAGTTCACCCGTAATCCCTCGGGATAAATCACTCATTAAAAAGAGAGCGGTATCTCCTACCTCCTCTTGAGATGTAGGCCTTCGGAGCGGAGCTTTTTCTTCCATTTCTTTTAGCACATCATTAAATCCGCCAATCCCTTTTGCTGCAAGTGTTCGAATCGGACCTGCTGAAATGGCATTCACCCTAATGTTTTCTTTCCCAAGGTCATTTGCAAGGTAGCGGACACTTGCATCGAGTGAAGCTTTTGCGACTCCCATAACATTGTAGTTTTTCACTACTTTTTCTCCGCCGAGATATGTCATCGTTACAATTGAACCGCCTTCACTCATAAGGTCAAGCTCCCGAACAGCTTTTGCGACTCCTGTAAGAGAATAGGCGCTAATGTTATGGGCGAGTAAAAATCCTTCACGGGTAGTATTTAAGTAATCGCCATCCAACTCATCCTTATTAGCGAATGCGATACAGTGCGCGAGTCCATGGATAACGCCAACTTCATCTTTAATTTGCTGAAATGCTTTTTTAATTTCATCATCATCAGAGATGTCACACGGCAAGATAACGGAATCATCCCTATCCAGTGTATCTGCCAGTTGCCTAACGTTTTTTTCCAGACGCTCGCCTGCATATGTAAACACTAATCTTGCTCCTGCTTTTGCGAGACTTTGTGCAATCCCCCATGCAATACTCCTTTTATTGGCAACACCCATAACGACATAAGTACGCCCTTCTAATGACAGGTTCATAACGATCGCTCCTTTATTATAGATTTCTTTAACTTCAACAGTTGCTCTTATCACCTGGTAACAATCACATTATATCATTCTTTTCTGCTCTATCCCAACCTGGAAACAAACATCATGTTTAAATCTTCCATATAGAGAGAAAGTAGGAAGACAGAAGTACGCATTTTATATTAGGATGTTTTCATAACTTTTGTTATTATTCATGCTATAATACATTAAGTCAAATCTTGGAAGGAGAACAGGTATGACCGCCTACGATTTTATAGGAGATATACATGGCTGTTTTGATGAATTAATTACTTTGTTAAAAAAGACCGGTTATCAAAACAAAGATTCTATTTATACACATCCTGCCGGTCGTCTGCCTGTTTTTATAGGGGATTTAACCGATAGAGGTCCAAATTCTGTCGCTGTGATACAATTAATTACTGACATGGTTTATCAGGGATCAGCTTACTACGTTCCTGGTAACCATTGCGATAAGCTGTATCGTTATTTTCTTGGAAGAAACGTCATGATTAAACATGGTTTGGAGACAACCACAGCTGAGCTTGAAGCTCTTTCCAGGAGAGAATACAAATTTATTCGAAAAGCTTTTATGGACTTATATGAAAATGCCCCGCTCTACGAACGGCTTGATGATGATCAAGTCGTAGCTGCACATGCCGGTATTCGTGAAGATATGATTGGAAAAGAAAATAAATCCGTGAAAACGTTTGTATTATATGGGGATATTACTGGGGAAAAAAATTCAGACGGTACTCCTGTGAGACGAGACTGGTCTGCTGCTTACAAAGGAAAACGGCTGATTGTTTATGGGCATACGCCGGTTAAAGAACCTCGAATAGTGGGTAAAACAATTAATATTGATACAGGATGCGTATTTGGCGGGAAGTTAACTGCATTGCATTACCCTGAAATGACATTTAGTCATACGCCTTCTACTATGCCGTTTGTGCCAGAAAAATTTCGAACATTTGAAGATACACCGAATCAAAAAGCGGGGGAATAATTATGAGGCGCACTGCATCTATTCTATACATCATTATAGGCTGTACTTTATTTTTGATGGGATGCCAAGGAGAATCCTCCATTCATCTGGATGAAGAAGAAAGTTATATTTTGACGGATAACGATCGCAGTACGCTGACTGTTTACGCAATGCTTAAAAATGAAGGGGATCGATCATCCAATGAACTATATGCCGATTTCACTATTAAAGATGAGCAGCTAGCCGATCAATTGGGATCGGAAAAAATTCTTTTCAATACAAATGAACAAGGTATACCTGAACGGTTCTCTATAGAAGAAGGAGGAGGCTATTTTATCAGCGAAAGCTTTTCAGTCGAAGAAGAATTGGAAAAGACAACGATCGAAGATACCTTTTTCATTAATGTATATAATGAAGAGGAAGAAAAAATACTTGAAGAAACCATTGAAAACATAAGAGAAAACAAATAATGAGGAAGGCGCTTCATATTAATAAAGAGCCCTGCCTCGTTATTGTTTTTCCATTATTAACTGCGCTATATCGTCTGGAAGCTTGGCGTGAACAGTATGCCAGCTTTCAAAAACAGGATGACAAAAATGAAGCATTTCTGCATGTAAAGCCTGCCTATTTATATAGAAGCTGGCTTCTCCGTACAAGCTGTCTCCTAATAAAGGATGCCCTGCATACGCTGCATGAACTCGGATTTGATGGGTTCTGCCGGTGTATAAAGTAAATGATGTTACATCGCTGCCATCTATGGTTTTCATTACGTGATACCCTGTTTTGGCTCGTTTTCCTGCCGGATGTACCTGGTGTTCAATAATGCTATTTGGACTTCTTACAATAGGCGCATCTATTATCCCTTCCGGCTGTTCCCACCTACCCTTTACTACTCCGATGTACTGTTTATCCCCTTTTCCCGTTTGAAAAAAAGACGCTAAACGGTGATGCGCATAAGCATGCTTTGCTATAGCCACGACGCCGCTCGTTTGTCTGTCTAATCTTGATACAGCATGAAAGGAGGAAGAAATGTTCTGCTCCCGGTAATAATTCAAAACAGCTCCTGCAAGGGTGACTTTTTCTTGCTCTCTTCCCGGCAATGTAGAAATTCCCGGGGGTTTATTTACAATCAAAAGATGATCGTCTTCAAAAAGAATATCTAACGGCATAGAACATAGCGGTATAGCTGACGGAAAAGGAGCAGCCGGAAGGAAGACTTTCAAAGTTTCTCCTCCTTGCAGCGTATGGCGCACCGTTATATGGCGGCCGTCACATAAAATGCTGCCATGCATTTTTGCTGCTTTTAACGTGTTTAGAGACATGCCTTTTTGATCACGTAAAAATTCTTTGACAGATATGTTTTCCTTTATCGTTGGAACGTTCCATTCAAGCTTATGCCTATATTGCATCTTTTTACTCACCGACAAATGATTCTTTGACTCTTTTCCAAAACGTAAAAGGTCTAAATCTCGCAAATCTAACTTTCTCTTCCGCTACCCGGCATTGTATCGATTTTACCGATTGATCAACCATCGATTTATGGTCAATTGTTATTTGCATTTCCACGTCATTCAGCGGTTTAAGAAGGCATGTATGGTGCTGAGGCATGATGAGCGGCGAACCAACTGTACGGTAGACACGGTTGTTAATAGATGCCATTTCAGAAAGCTGCATGGAAGCGAGCGAAGGATGGAGAATGGCTCCTCCTAGCGCTTTATTATACGCGGTACTACCAGAAGGAGTGGAAATACACAGACCATCCCCCCGAAATGTTTCAAATTTTTCCCCTTTAATGTCAATATTGCACACTAAAGATCCTTCCATCGTTTTTACTGTGCACTCATTCAGTGCCAAGTAACGATCGGCATGCGGACCATCATGATGACGGACAACAACTTCTAGGAGAGGATATTCAACTACTTGAAAAGGCGTTTTTGCAATGTGAATCACTAGTTTTTCGACCTCTTCTGGTTTCCAGTCCGCATAAAAACCTAAATGGCCGGTATGAATCCCGACAAAACAAGTTTCTTCAAGGAATTCATGATAATAATGAAATGCTTGCAAAAGGGTGCCATCTCCGCCTACAGTAATGACAATATCGGGTTTCTCGTTATTTTGTGTCAAGCCAAATTCTTGTAAATAATCGGTGATTTTTTTTTGTAATGCGTTTGATGTATCGTCTCCCCTTGAGGTAACAGCGAAATGCAAGAGAAACGCCTCCTTTCCTTTCTGTCATTATTATTTTGGGTGATGTTGTTCACGGTTTTTAATAAGAATTTGCTGCGCTTCTCGCACTTCCCCTTTTATCTTGGACATCTCCTCATCAAGCTTAAAAGCTGCTTCGGCTGCGCTTTGCAGCCGCTCTTTAATATCGGAAGGAATTTCACCGCTGTATTTATAATTTAAAGAGTGTTCTATGGTTGCCCAAAAATTCATCGCCATCGTACGTACTTGCACTTCAACAAGTACTTCTTTTTTTCCATCGATGGTATGTACTGGATATTCAATCACCATATGATACGAACGATAGCCGCTTTCTTTTTTCTTTTTTATATAATCTCTTTCCTCCATAACGTTAAAATCGGTTCGCGAACGAATGAGATCAACAATCGTATCAATGTCATTTACAAACTGGCAAACAAGTCTTACCCCTGCAATATCCTGCATATCTCTTGAAAGCCGGTCCAAAGGAATGCTTTTTCGTTGTGCTTTTTCTAAAATACTGGTGACAGGCTTTACTCTTGCCGTCACAAATTCAATCGGCGTATGTTTTGAAGACCGTTGATATTGTTCCCGTAATCCCTTTAGTTTTACTTTCAGCTCTTCTACCGCTTGTTTATAAGGTGACAAAAACGTATCCCAGTTACTCATTACAAGCCACCACCTATGTTTAGTGTATATAGCAATGCTGTCTCAAAGCTTTCATTCCATTATTCGAACGTCAGGTTATGCTTTCACGTCGAATGCTTCTTCGACAGCTTCTACCATATCAGAGCCATAGTTTCCATTCCCAGGGATGTTATCGAGCAAATATTCCATTTCAGAATGAAATTGTTCGAGCTTTATTAGTGACGGGCCGCCAGCACTTACGTCCCACCCATTTTCGTAAGCTTTTTTCAGCTCGGGCCATATTTGTTTAGGCAGACGCAGCTGGACAAATGCTTCTTCTGAATCCAGGACGTATACAAACGTCAAAGCGTCAGAATCAGCCAGCATGCGCATTCCATCCTTTAATGTATTCCATTCCTTTTCCGGCCATTCTTCAATTGGAAGTAATATTAAATGATTATCTTTTAGCTTTGTTTCCGTTACCGTTAATACATGTTCCATTATTACACCTCATTTTCTGCTTGCTCCACATTTCATTTTACCATATCTTGTTATGAACATCGTGGCAGCCTAAACTAATTCCAAACGATATGGTATCATACAACCACAACCCGCGTCTTTGATTTTGACAAAACATAAAGAAAGGATGACACCAATGGCACAGGAAAACGAAATAGAGAAGAAAAATCTGCTTACAGAAGCTGAATTTCAGACACTTTGTAAGGCATTTAACGTGAATGACGAAGACTTTTTCTGGCAGGCTAATACATATTTTGATACAAGTGACTATGAACTGAAAAATAAAGGAGCGGCACTTCGTATTCGTGAAAAAAACAGCCAGTTTGAGCTCACTTTAAAACAACCTGCTAAGGAAGGATTGTTAGAAACAAACCAGCCGCTAACCAAAAAAGAAGCAGTGGAAGCATTCACTTTTAGCCGTCTGCCTGCAGGAGAAGTGAAAACTCAGCTAGAGAAGACATTGTCGATTTCATTAGATGATGTAAAAATGCTTGGCACATTAAAAACAAAACGTACTCACGTTCCTTATCAAGCCGGTATGTTATTTTTAGATCATAGCGTTTATTTGAATACAGAAGATTTTGAAGTAGAAATCGAAGGACCTTCCTTAAAAGAAGTAGATAACTGGCTGAATGAAGTGTTAACGACATATAATATTCCTTATCGAACAACCCCAAATAAAATCAAACGCTTTTTCACTAAAAAACAAGAAATACAATAAAAAAGCGCACATCATCAGATTGCCGGGTCAATCATTTTTTGGTATATTTTAACTATAATACATTCGATATTTATAATACTTTTATGAGGTGACAAGGTTGGCTATTTCTCCTTTGCTGCAGTTGATGAGTCCTATAACAAATCTTTCGTCGTCATCCGGTATCCATCCTTCTTCCTATGTTTCTGCTTTTCAGAACGTTTTAGACGAAGAGTTAACAACAAATAATGCTGCTTCGTTCGATTCACAACCGTCAGAATCTTTATTTTTACATCCGGAAGCAGCGTCTCCATATTTTCAGACACACCATACAGAAAGCTTTGCCCAAACCAGCAGTGTAACAAATCAAGCCGATAAACATTCTAATCAGAATGAAGTTGCTTCCTTGATTGAATCGGCAGGGAATAAATACGGAGTAGATCCTCGTTTGATTCATGCTGTTATCAAGCAAGAATCCGGATTTGATCCCAACGCAAAGAGTCATGCCGGAGCAATGGGACTTATGCAGCTTATGCCAGGTACAGCTCGTTATTTAAACGTGGAGGATCCCTATAATCCTTCGCAAAATATTGAAGGCGGTACTCGTTATCTCAAAGATATGCTTGAGCGTTTCAACGGAGATACTTCTCTAGCGCTTGCGGCTTACAATGCCGGACCTGGCAACGTGGACCGCTTTAACGGCATCCCTCCTTTCAAAGAAACGCAAAACTATGTCCCTGCAGTCATGAATACATATCAGTCTCTCATATAATTTTTTCAAAAGGGCATCCCTAATAGTACTTAACTATAAGGGGTGCTCTTTTTCATTTATTAGAAAAACGTTTTAATCATTTTATAATTGGAAAAATTTCTCTATAACCTAAACGCCATATGCAAAGCCAAATCATTTGCTGTTCTAAAACAGCATTGCTACAATAAAAGAAAAGCTGACCGCCGCAAAAAGCCACATAAACAGGGTGTGTTTTCCTTACATTCGTTACATGCTGCTTTAGGGAACAATCCTTTTTTCTTGCATTCTTCTTCTTTTCCCGTTATTTTATATCAAGTGTTTCCTCATGGGTAAAAAGAAAGAAAGTGCAAAGAAAGGAGCACTGATAATGCATAAAGATCAAATACCGTTTGAAGAAATCGGGCACGAAACGCTGAACCGCCTGGTGGATGTTTTTTATACAAATGTGAAAAACCACCCGGACCTATATCCTATTTTCCCGGATGACTTAACCGAAACGGCTCGAAAACAAAAACAATTTCTCACTCAGTTTTTAGGCGGTCCTCCTCTTTATACAGAAGAACACGGCCATCCTAAACTAAGAGCCAGACACCTGCCCTTTCCGATAACTCCAACGAGAGCAAAAGCTTGGCTTTTATGCATGGAGCAAGCAATGGACGAAATCGGGCTAGAAGGACAGCTGCGTGAGGATTTTTTTCAACGTTTAACCTTTACAGCGCAACATATGATTAACACACCAGAAGAATAATACAGAAAGGAGTCTGGACCATCAATGAAGGAAGATAAACAGCTACATTGTGATGAACAGCTGGGAATCTGCGGCCTTTCTCCTGAGGAAGAATCAACGAATATTAAGCACAAAAAGAAGCTCGAATTATATATATTTACAGATCCACTCTGCCCGGAGTGCTGGGCGTTTGAACCCACTTTAAAAAAACTTGTCCTGGAATACGGTCATTATTTTTCGATGCGTTTTTTCGTTGCAGCTGACCTTGATTCATGGAACAAAACCGAAGCACGGCAAGTGAAAGAACAAAAAAACTTGGCTGATTTATATGAAGCAACAGCAAGTAGAACAGGAATGTCTTGTGACGGGGATATTTGGTTAGAAAACCCTATCGAATCGGCATATGCTCCGTCAATAGCAATGAAAGCAGCAGAAATGCAAGGTCGTCAGCTTGCTTCCATATTTTTCCGCCGGCTTCGCGAAATGCTGTTTCTTCACAAACAAAACATTGCGGATGAAAAAATACTCATAGAATGTGCTCGTAACGTTGGTCTTGATATGGAAGAATTTCAAAAAGACATTCATTCTCATTGTGCCGTTAAAGCTTTGCAATGTGATATGAAAACGACCAAAGAAATGGAAGTTGAGCGCGCTCCTACGTTTGTTTTTTTTAATGATCGCGTTGAGGACGGCGGGCTTAAAGTTTCCGGACTCTACCCATATGAAGTGTATGTTGACATTTTGAAAGAAATGCTTGGAGAAATCCCTAAGCCTTCAAGTAAAATGAACCTAGAAGAATTTCTGAAACGGTATGAATTTGTTGCCACAAAGGAAGTTGCTGTCGTTTTCGATTGGAATGAACGTGACGCCAACGCTCAATTAAAAAAACTAGTTCTCCAGCGCAAAATTGAACGCGTTCCCGTCAAATATGGAACGTTTTGGCGGTATATCGGCGAATAACAACGTATACACTTGTCCTTCCGCTCATACGCTGATAAGTAAAGCAATCAGTTTTGAGGGAGGGCTGTTTTATGAAAAAAGTTTTAATCGGTATCGTCTGCATTATTATTAGCTTTATTCTTTTTGTATTAGGACTGATGAAATTTCTTCCCGTTATCATAGGCAGCGTTCTACTGTTTTTATCCATCTTTTTCACTGTCTTGTTTTTCAGTGAAAGAAGAAGATTTAAAGGCATTAATTTATGAGAGTACAGGACGTTCGACGTTTTAGCAAAAGATCCTCTATATAGTTACGCCCGATCGCCGGGCACTGAATTTAGATTATAAACGCAAAAGTGTCTCCTAAAAAAGCCCTCCCGAATCAAATATTCGGCGGGCTTTTTTGATTTATTATCCTTCAAGTAATTGTTCCATCTCATCTAATGTTTGCTCAAACAGTGACATCGCTTCTTGAATCGGCTCAGGAGATGTCATATCAACTCCAGCTTTTTTTAATACTTCTATTGGATAGTCCGAGCTTCCAGATTTTAAAAACTCCAAATAGCGCTTTACAGCCGGCTCTCCTTCTTCAAGTATCTGCCTGGATAATGCAGCAGCTGCACTATAGCCGGTAGCATATTGGTAGACGTAAAAGTTCATATAAAAATGCGGAATGCGCGACCATTCCAGCGCAATGTCATCATCTACTGTCATATCATTTCCGAAGTATTTTTCATTTAACCCGTAATACTCTTTTTCTAAGAGATCGGGAGTCAATGCTTCTCCTGCGGCAGCTTTTTCATGAATAAGCTGTTCAAATTCGGCAAACATTGTTTGACGAAATACAGTTCCTCGGAACCCTTCGAGAAAATGATTTAATAAATACATTTTCTTTTTCTTGTCTTCGGTTGTTTTTAATAAATAATCGTTTAACAATGCTTCATTAACAGTCGAAGCCACTTCTGCCACAAATATGGTATAGTCCGAATAATGAAACGGCTGATGTTTTCTGCTGAAGTAACTGTGCATCGAATGCCCCAGCTCATGCGCAAGCGTAAACATGTTGTTCACGTTATCCTGCCAATTCATTAAAATATATGGCATCGTTCCATATGCACCTGATGAGTATGCCCCACTTCGTTTTCCTTTATTTTCATACACATCGATCCAGCGATTTTTATATCCTTCTTCTACGATCTTGACATAATCTTCTCCGAGCGGCTCTATCCCTTTTAATACAAGCTCTTTCGCTTCTTCATAAGTCACAGTCATATCAACGTCTTTTACAAGCGGCGTGTACAGATCGTAATTGTGTATTTCATCTAGTTTTAATACACGCTTTCTTAACCGTACATATCTGTGCAAAAGATGCAAGTTCTTATTTACTGTTTCGACAAGCCGATCATAAACGATTTCTGGTATATGGTTTTTACTAAGAGCGGCTTTTCGCGCTGTTTCATATTTCCTTACATTGGCGCTGAACAAGTTCTTTTTCACCTGGCCGTTCAGTGTGCTGGCCAAAGTATTTCTGTACTTTTTATAGGTTCCATACACGGCCTCAAAGGCATCACGCCGCACACGCCGGTTATCACTTTCAAAGAAATTCAAAATCCTGCCGTGGGTTACTGGTACTTCTTCTCCGTCTTCGTCCTTGATGTTTGGAAATGTTATATCCGCGTTGTTTAACATTCCAAATGTTTTACCGGGGTTAGCTGTTACTTCAGCGACTTGTGCTAAAATGGATTCTTCTGATTCATTTAAAACGTGCGGACGCTGCTCGTTTATTTCATTTAAAGCATGTTCATATCGTTTTAATTTTTCATGTTCTTTTAAAAACTGGCTTAATTTATCCTCTGGAATAGATAAGATTTCTGGAACGAGAAAAGCCATCGATTGACCTAGTTTGGATGCTAATCCTGATGCCCGGTCATTAAGACCTTGATAATATGAATTTCCTGTATCTTGATCATAGCGCATATGAGCATAAGTAAACAGCCGGCCGAACCGTTCAGCAATCTCGTCTTGCTTTGTTAACGCTTGATAAAGCGTGTCTGCTGATTCACCGAGTTTCCCTTTAAAAGAAGTAAGATCAGGCATCAATTCTTGCACTTGTTTAAATTCTTTTTCCCATGCTTCATCTGTAGCAAAAATGTCTTCTAAATTCCATGTGTATTCTTTTGGTACTTCATCTCTTTTTGGCAATTGTTTAGTTGCCTGTTCACTCATGGAAACACCTCCAGTAGTTACTGCCAATTTTACCGAACTTATCCAATAAACACCAATGTTTAATTCACTATTCCTTTGTAAAATATGATGTTGCTCCACTTTTTATCCATTTTGAATGCGTCCTCTAGAGATATCGGCAAAAATATATTTTTTACCTTTTTCCAGCCTGCTCCAGTATTTTTCAATATTCCAATACGCTGTAACAGTTCTAAATAAAAAAAGACGGCTTTTTCTATAGGAGAAGAAATAGAAGGGAGCTCACGAATAATAAAATTATCGTTCAAAATAAGAGAATGGATTTCATGACAAATGGTGCGGGAAGAAAAACGTTGATAAAGGGGAATGTTGGGGAGAAAACAAAGCAAAATCCAGCTCTGCCAAATATAGGACGAAGTCTGAAATGCTTCCATGCTTAACGATGGCCAGCCTGCTTCAGAAGGAAAAAACGGAAGATCAGAACGATGCTTAGCAAATATCTGCCGCATATATGTTTTATCTGGCTTTCCCCTCCATTGATTGGTGTGAAAACGCCAGTTTTTCTTTTGATTCATCCAGTTTGCCGACCATGTGAGGGGACCGTTTAATGTATTTGGCAGATAGATAAGATGCTCGATAGGAGTATGAATAATCGGCATCGTATAGACATCCCCAAAGACAGCAGAATTAGCAGGCAGTGCTCTTGGAAACAAGTAATAAAAAGAAGAGCTTTCAGGAGAGAAATAAATAAAAGCGTGGCGCAAATCCTTTCGCCTTTCACGCAGCCCAATCCATTCAAAAGAATGAATCACATAACGAGGACCTTCCATTTTTCGCAGACGAGAAAGAGAAAATATCCAAATAGGGGTTATTCCGACAGAGTAATAATCCTTTGTACGCTGGATCGTCTCTTCTGAAGAAATAGAGGAACATTGAAATTCGAGGGCATAACTATTATTTTTCCATGTAAATAATACATCAGCTGTCCGCCGAATCGAAGAGATAAATGCTTCCACAGATGGCGATAGACCTTTTTCCTTGAGCCACTGATATAACACTAATTTCCCAGCCAGATGCTCTTCTGTTTCGGGTTCCGATTGATAAGCACAAAGAGAGCCGCTTTGATGAGCAAAATGCCATCTGCGTTTGGTCCCCTTTTTTAGAATAACGTTTTGAGAGCAGGCCGGACAATAATAGGGGGGCGGATAATGTGAGGGAAAGCATTCACGAGGGGTGGTCAACAAAGATATCGTTTGACCGTTATTCGTTAAAGCTGTAAACATGTCAACCTCCTTTCTTTTATAATTTCTTCTTCACACTTACACCATTTCCTTTTTTAAAATCTTAAAAATTGTAGTTTCACTTATACTTTTTCCCTTTAACAAAGTTAAACTTTCCTTTAACGATAAAAAAACCAGCCCCTGATGGGAGCCGGCAGTTACTATTTTATTAGGAGAAATTTTCACGCAGCGTTTCCAATCCTTTGGAAGCCGCAACGGTTTTTCCGTACTCACGGATACGGAAAATGGATACATCTGATTCTTCCCCATATTCTAATACATGACTAACCATGTCGTCTTGTTCATCTTCTGTGTAATGGTTATCAAACATCAAGTAAAGGTAATAATTTCCTTCAAAATGGTAAATTTCGTTTTGGACATTTTCAGCCAGAAATGCATTACTTAGTGCCAGTAAATCCTCAAAGTCTGAAAAGGAAATGACAATTTCGAGTTCTTCGGTGTCCTGGTTGCCATTTGCCTGCCTGGATTTTTGAGAAGAACGGAATTGTTCATCAAGCATATCTACAATGTTATCATCTACAGGCATGTCTTCTCCTTTATTTTGGGAGACAGGAATTTCAAGCTTCACATTGCCATCTGAAATCTGGCCGCGCGTAACTACAATTTCCATCCCGTTATCCATGGCTTGCACTTGAATCCACAAAGGTCCTTCAATTTCAAAGTTCTCACGATCATGCGCTTCATTAATCATTTCAAAAAACAATTCTTCTCCACGTTCACGATTGTACCAAATCTCATCCCGATCAAATCCTCTATCTTCTATATCTTTATACGTGATATAAAATTTGACCGTCGACTCATTAATTCTCTCGATTTCCACGATTTTCTCCCTCCTTTGAAGGTAAGGTGGATACCGCTTCCAAGTTCTCTCTCTTTATTAAGAACATACCCTTAGACGGGCAACTATAATCTTATCGTCGGTATTACTATTATTGTATACGATAAGAATAAGGTTGTTAAGGACTAATGCTCATCCCGCCGATGATTTTATGAGGGAGCGGAGCGTCTGAAAGAGAAAACGCGGTCAATCCTGCTATTAAAAACTAATTCTCAAGGAAAGAACACAAGTTGTCAAGGAAAAACACAACTTACTACCCCTTACCTTAAACAAAAAATGAATGTTTTATCCTATCTTATGATACCAATAGAAGAATAACAAGCATTAAACGTTAAAAAAACAGAAAAACTTCTACTGAATGGAAAAAAGTAGAAGTTTTAATTTTCATCTAAGTGAATGAATTTCATAATCCATTTCTATATGATTATAAACGAACATTACATTATCATTCAATTTTAGCTTCAGACGAACGCATTCACCCTTGGGGCACAAGCGCGGCATCTCCTCCAACTCTTTGTTCGTTATCGTAGTGGCTTCTTTGCGGCAGGCTTGGCTTCAGCCTCCTCGGCAGCAAGATGCCTGCAAGGTCTTCAGCTCAAGGTTATCCCGCAGGAGTCACCGCCTTCCGCTACACTCGATAGAATGTTCGTTTTTAATAATCAAAATCACAATTATGAAATTGATTCAAGTGTACATTTTAATTTATTCGTATCTTTTACGAATTAGTTAACTAGTTTTTGTGCTTCCATTAAATTAAATGTGCGCACTTTCCGAGGCAGGAAACGGCGGATTTCCGCTTCATTGTACCCAACTTGTAAACGCTTCTCATCAAAAATAATAGGACGGCGAAGCAATCCTGGGTGCTCGCTGATCAGCTCAAACAAACGCTGCAGCGGAAGGTTTTCAAGTTCAACATTTAACTCTTGGAAGACTTTCGAGCGTTTTGATACGATCTCATCAGTGCCATCTTCTGTCAGTCTAATAATTTCTTTGACTTCATCGACACTTAAGGGTTCCGCAAAAATATTACGCTCTTCAAAAGGAATCTCATGTTCTTCAAGCCACGCTTTAGCTTTTCGGCAAGAGGTGCAGCTCGGAGATGTTAGCAAAGTAACCATATGGATCAATCTCTCCCTTCCTATTCATACAAACACAAAGATAAAACGATCTATATTTATTAATGTGAATACTCTCAGCTTGTTACACTTGTAATTATACAATAATTATTCTAATTTGAAAAGAGTTTTCAAAAATCGTTTTTGTTTATCCAACATCTTTTCAATCCCGATTTCTCCCTATGTAAAGAGGATAGTTATGGTACACAAGGGCCTTTCACCTATTTCATTCTTTCTTTTGTTTTCTCATTCCTTCATTTTTCAATGATAAAACCTTTTTTTATTCCAAAATGTGAAAAGTTTGTGACATTTTCATAAGTATGCTCGCGGGGGCTAGTGCTAAAGCTAGACGCCAAAAAATATTATTTTCTAGAAAATGAAAATATCAGACCCAGTTTCATTTTAAAGAAACTGGGTCTGATTGATGAAAACACAAGGTCAGGCAGATGTTTTTGAAGAAGTGGCTGAACCATTGTTTGGGTGTGGAAGTTTATTCCAATCCTTTAAGTTCTTTCGGAGTAATTCTTTTAAAACTTCACGCTTTTTCTTACGCTTGTGCTTTTCTTTGTTTTTCATGATTTACCCTCCTTCAGGTAAGGTCTCATTACTGGGAAAAACAAGTGCATTTAAGCTTCTTCTTGTTCGTTGTACGATAATACCTCATCTACTTTTTGATAAGATTGGCCGTATAGTTCTTTATCTTTATACGTATGAATATTTTTATACGTGTGCTTCATTTTTTCATAAATACTTTCTTCGGATTCGTTTTCAGGCGACCAATATAATATTTCTAAAGTGTTTTCTTCATTTGTGGCAAGAGATTTTCGGGTATAACCAATCGATGATGCATGTTTGAATCCGCTCCGCTGATAAAATCTCAATCGTTTCTCTGTGTCTGTATCATCATAATCAAGCGGCTCCACTTCTAGAATGATCGGCTTCTTCTTTGTTTTTAGCTGGTCAATAATTTTTTGGCCGAGCCCTTGCCCACGTGATTCTTTCGAGACAAACAGATAGTCAATAAAGATAAACTCTTCTGTTTCCACATACATTACCACGTGATGAGGCCCTTCATCTTTGTGGTAAACGTCTCCTTTTTCTTCAAGCAAAAGCTCCATGTGCTCTTTTGATTTCATCTCTTCTACCGGAAAGTATTGACTCAATTTTTCGTACCAGTTTGTTCTAGTCATTGGAACCTCCGTTATTGTATTTCTTCTATTATAAAACGAATACTGCCTGATTGTAACTCTTGTTCTTCGTTGTTCAATTTTGATCTCGATCGATTATTTACAATTAGCTTTGCCTGTGGATCGTATTTGCATGCACAAGTCCATAAGAAAAGCGCAAGCGCCCTGAAAGAAGGAAGTTCGGCTCCGAGCGTCACGTCCTGTGACAACGCCGAACTGACTCCCATCCTGGGAGCCCGCGACAGGTTCTGGAGCTTTCGCGCAGGGTCGCCTGCGGCCCGGAGTCGAAAGGGAAGAAACCCCGAGCGGCTGGGCGCTTAAGCTAGACATCAAAAACGCCAAATATTTATAATTTCTTACCCAGTAAGAAGAGCTGTTCCTACAAGTCAGAAACAGCTCTTTCTACATGATTTACGGGGTGTAATCAACGCCCTCCGTATAATTGTTATTAGCATTCCACAATAGGAATTCGTCGATATCTTGTTCATTTAAAGCTTTGATTTGCTCTTCGACTTCTTCCACGCCATATGGTTTATAATTTCCAGACCCCAGCCAGCTTGCGGTGAAATCTTGAATCCACGGTCTTGACTCAGGTGGATTTTCGAGATCGCCCAGCACTTCATTTTCTACCTTTGCGTATTCTTTCGTTAACTCATACGGATGAAGATCTGGTTTATCAATACCAAAATATGGTGTCCAGTGACTCGGATAAATCATGGATGAAATAATATCTACATTATCGGATATTTTGGAGAAGTTCTGCCCAATTCCTGGCGCTTCATCCAGCGTAGCCGAATAACCAAATATATCAACCGATACATCAACATCAAATTCGTTTTGCAGTTCTTCACGAGCGTATTCTACAAATTTGGTAACCGCTGTCACTCGCTGTTGTATATTATTTCCTTCTTTCCCAAAGTCGCCTCTAGAATAATCAAGGACTTCATCACGCTTTTCAAACCCTTCTGGAAAACGGACATAGTCAAATTGGATTTCTTTAAAACCGAGTTTTGCCGCTTCTTTTGCGATTTTTACGTTGTATTCCCAAACATCTTTCACGTAAGGATTGACAAATGCTTCGCCTTTTCCATTTTTCCATACGTTTCCGTTTTCTTTAAACGACCAGTCTGGATTATCTTCTGCCAAAACAGTGTCTTTAAAAACGACAATACGAGCAATTGGATAAATCTCATTTTCTTCTAAAGCATCCATTAATTGAACCGGGTCACTGATCATATTTTTTCCTATGTTTGGCAGGTCTACTTCATCTTGCGGATCAAATGTTAAATTGCCGTAATCATCTTTTATATCGATAACCATTGCATTGAGATCAGTGGAATCTATAAGATCAACTAATCTTTGAAAACGCTCCCCCCCTGCAGAATGCCCTGTCACGTAAATGCCTCGCACCCCATCTTCAGGATAGCTAAAATCGTAACCGCTGTCATAATAAAATCGTGACATATTTTCTTCTATATCTTTATTCATTTCCATTGTCTTTTTGTGGGAATGATATGTAATTGTTTTATGTTCTTCTCCCTGTGTATCATTTGTTAGAAAAAAACCGCCAGCTGCGACACATACAGCACCGAATGCCATTAAAAATCTTTTCATTTCCCCCAGCTCTCTTTCAAATAATTTCCATTTATATTTTCACACAAAAAACACATATTTTTTCACACTTTTTGAAATCTATGTATTGAATTTGTAATCTTTCTATCTCAAATTATACATAGAATAACAATTTTCACCAATAGTTCCAGAGTAAAAAATGGAAAGTTTTTTAACTTTTCTATTTTCCTGCTTTCTTCACAGCTTATTCATATACTTTGAATCCCAACTTCTTTATACTTTACTTATGTCATCTTGAGTTGAATCGGAGGGAATACTGGTGCATCACAACTTACGTTCATTCATTAAACAATTAAAAAAAGAAAAAGAAATCGTTGAAATAAAAACAGAAACCGATCCTTATCTAGAAATTCCGGAAATACATAGAAGGGTGATTGACGAACAAGGTCCTGCCCTTTTATTTACGAATGTAAAAGGTTCAAAAACTCCAGTTGTCACAAATTTATTTGGAACCCCGCGCCGAGTAGATATGGCGTTTGGACCAAAACCGGAAGCGTTTGTTAAACAAGCAGTAAGCGCCATGGATACACTTGTTCCTCCAACTCCTAAAGCGATGTGGCAGGAAAAGAGTCTTTTTAAACAGCTTATGCGGATGGGAATGAAAAATCTCCCGAAAAGCAAATCTCCTGTTCGTCAAATAGAAACAAAATCTTTCAGTATGCAAGACCTTCCAGCTCTTACTACGTGGCAGCATGACAGCAATCCATTTGTTACACTGCCGCTCGTTTATACGGAGCACCCGGATGAAAACGAACATAACCTTGGCATGTACCGTATTGAGATCAAAGAGCCTAAAAAGACTGGAATGCACTGGCAGATTCATAAAGGCGGCGGATTCCACCACCATGTGGCCGAGCAAAAAAATGAAGCGCTTCCTGTAACTCTATTTATTGGAGGGCCGCCGGCATTAATTGTATCTGCGATTGCACCTCTTCCAGAAGCTGTTCCAGAGCTCTTATTTGGATCTTTGCTGCTTGATGACAAGCTTCCAATGACAGAGGTGCCAGATCACCCTCATCACTTACTGGCTGAAGCTGAATTTGCTTTTGGAGGAGAGGTGCCGCCGCACATTCGCGAACCAGAAGGACCATTTGGAGACCATTATGGATATTACTCGCTTGCCCATGATTTTCCCGTTTTTCAAGTACGGAAAATGTGGAGGCGAAAAGACGCGATTTATCCAGCAACCATTGTAGGAAAGCCTCGTCAAGAAGATTATTTTATCGGCGAATACTTGCAGCGCTTAATGAGTCCGATTTTCCCTGTCGTGATGAATGGCGTAAAAGACCTTTGGACGTACGGAGAAACAGGCTTTCATTCTCTGGCAGGAGCAGTAGTTCGTGAATCTTATTACAAAGAAGGACTTGCTCATGCTCTGCGGATTATGGGTGAAGGCCAGCTGACGTTAACGAAATTTTTAATGGTTACTGATAAAACCGTTGAGCTTGCTCAATTTAAACAATTAATGGAAGCGGTACTCGAACGGTTTCAACCGGAACGTGATCTACTTATCTTAAATGATACATCAATGGATACACTCGATTATACCGGGCGTAAATTTAATGTGGGGTCAAAAGCAATTATGACCGGCTTAGGAAAACCAAAGAGAGAATTACGCCGTGAATATACAGGAGGCGGCATACCAGGAATATCGAAAGTCAAACCTTTTTGCGGCGGCTGCCTTGTTCTTTCCGGCACTTCGTATGAAGAGGATGAACATTTCGCTTCCCATCTGCTCGAAACCGCAAAAGAACAATTGTCTGATTGGCAAATGGTATTTTTGACCGACGATGCCGATATTGCTCAATCACAAAGTACTTTTTTATGGACGACCTTTACTCGTTTTGATCCCTCCTATGATTTATATGCAGAAGCAGACATTTTAAGAAACAATATTCGTTATAAAGGTCCAATCATTATTGATGCAAGAATGAAACCTTTCTATCCTGATGAAGTAAACCCGCACCCGGATATCGTTAAAAAAGTGGACGAAAAATGGAAAAAATACCGCATTAAAATATAAACTTAGACGATTATCCCTCTTGTTTTTCATCGGTTGAATCGTTATAATAGTAGGAATAAATTCAGATTCATAAAGAGAAAGTGCAGGAGGGATGATAATGAGAAGCGTAACGCTAGAACAACTATTTGAGCATCCAATTACTCAAAAATATGTAAAAAGAGCAGGACTTGCTCATGCTATATCTGCCTCTTATCATGCTTTCCGGCTTGCAAAGCAACAAGGAGTAAATCCAGATCTTGCTGTCAAGGCTGCTTTTCTGCATGATATGGGTCATTACACCTGGTATCGTAACGGTGAATGGGATTTTGAATTGTACAGAGAAAATGACATTCATGCCATTAAAGGTGCTGAACGAGCGCACAAGTTATTGATTCGTCTTGGAGAAGAGCGGAAAATTGCAAAAGAAATCGCTCTTGCTGTTTTGCTGCATACGGATTCCTATTTACCAGAAGGACAGCTGTATCGCAGCCAATTGCAGCAAATTGTAGCTCTCGCAGACGAAATGGATGAAGAACCATCTGGCAACCACCACTACCGAAAGATTTCTGACAGCAAAGCTAGAAAGAAAATTGTACAATTAGACGAAATGATAGACCAAGCATTAGTTTCACAAGCATATGAGCAAACGAGTGAAGTATAATGAAACAGCATAACCATCTATATCCGGATGGCGGGTTTCCCGCTCCGGAAGAGATGATGGTACATACAAATATATGTATGAGTGGGAAGCCTTTAAAATGGCTTTTCGCTTTTTTATATTTAGCTATGTTAAAGTTTAAGGTTGATATTATGGAGAAAAAGAATGAAGCTGGGACAAAACTAGAATAGTCAACTCTACAGACGAACAATCCTATGTTGAAGGAGTGACCCGTTTAATAAACGCAATGTATCAGCGTAGTCAAAATACGTAGGCTCCAGAGATATTAGGCTTCTTCAACTAACGCACCCCGTTACTTTAAGTACAGCCTTTCACAACCTTCGTATTAATACATTTTGTTTGGTTAATCTACTGTAAACTCAGCTGTCAAATCGTACTTATCATAGTCCCCCGCCTTCCTAAAATCCAATATATCTTTTACTATCCGATATTCACCATTATCCAGACTTCCATAGAGCCAATCCCAATCAACTGTCCATTCCCTAACATCTGAAGAATCCAAGTCATAGCCAATATCATTAAATCCATAGTTATCATCTAGGGTAACAGGGACTTGATACCATCTACCTTCGATTTTCTTTTCCAAGAAAAAATATTCACTATAGATACATTGCTTGTCAGAGTTATTCTCAAATATTACAGTCAATCCAGTAGAGGAGACCGTTCCTTCCTTTACATTCATCGTTACTCCATCAAGGTTGTTGACAGTTTCATATGTTGAAGGTTTCCAGTCAGTTCCTTTAGGTGAATGGCTTTTATTAGAACTTCCGCATCCCGATAAAAGTATTAAACTCATTGCCATACAAAATAGCGAAGAAAAATACCTCTTCATAAAATCTCCCCGTTGAAAAAGAAAAAATGCTTATATCGTGAATCTAGATAAGCGTTTCCATATTTTTCTTTTTATTCTCCTTATCAAAAAGGAACCTCTTTTCATTTTCTAGAGGTTCCTTTCCATTCGTAATATTTTTCAAGATATACTTATTGCTCTTGTTTTTTCACATACTGATAAAGAGCACTCATATCTTTTTCTCCGAGGCCTTTTTCGTTTGCCTGTTCAAACATTTGCAGTACATTTGGACCAGCCGTCAGCGAAACATTGGATTCGCTTGCCATTTCTTTTGCCAGCCCAAGATCTTTTAATAGAAGCTGCAGAGCAAAGCCTGGTTCATCTTTATTTTGGGAAATGAAGTGGCTGTAATGGCGGTCAAATATTTTGCTTTGACCAAAACCATTGCTTAATACGTTATACACAAGATCATGGTCCAGACCGGATTTTTCAGCTAAATACAACGTTTCGCCAACAGCAGCGGTATGTAATCCCACCATGTACTGATTAAGCAGCTTTACTTTGGTTCCCTGCCCAATCGGCCCGCAACGTGTAACATTAGCCCCTACCACATCAAAATATTCTTTCGCTTCTTCAAAAACGGAATCCTTTCCACCAACCATAATCGCCAGTGTACCCGCTTCAGCTCCGGTTGTTCCGCCGCTTATAGGAGCATCAAGATAGCGGACACCCTTTTTTTCTGCTGCTTGTTCAATACGTGTATGTAGGGATGGAGAAACGGTACTAAAGTCAATAATCAGCGAACCCTCATCCGCGTGTTCGAGAACACCATTTTCTCCAAGAATGATACGTTCTACATCATCTGGCATTGGCAGACACGTCATAACAACATCTACTGATTTGACCAGCTCGTTCATTTCTAATCCTGCCTTGCCGCCAAATTCTTCGAACGTCTTTTCTTTCCCTTTTGAACGGTTAAATCCGTATACTTCATAACCAGCTTTTATAAGATTGTGAGCCATCGGCATTCCCATGTTGCCGAGCCCGATAAAGCCCAGTTTTTTCATTTTAATGCCTCCTTACGACCAATTATCGGAAATCATATTCCATTCATGGATATCGTAGCCGCGCGCTCCTTCCACAACATATGGATCTTTTTTTACTAATTCCTCTGCTTGTTCATACGTTTCTGTCCGGTAAATGACGAGACCGCCTGCCCCGTCTTCCAATCGGCCGTATGCAGCCACATTTCCTTCTTTATGCTGTTTTTGCAAAAATTCAAGATGAGCCGGACGATGCTTTTGGCTAAGTTCTTGATCTTTCATCGATAAAAAAACGGCAAATAGTTTCATATGCAGTTGTCCCCTTTACATTACAAAAAATTGATGTACCACTCTAAACAATTTGATGAATCGCCCGCAAATTCCTGCTCCATTGCAAAATTTCATATGAAAATTTGGTGGTAAATGCTAAACAATTCGAGGGTAAAAAGGTATTACTGAATGGAGTCAAGGGAACAGTTACAAATGTAATGACCTTCTGGCAAAGATATTACGTTAGTAAATCTATTGGCCGTCAGCCTGTTTTTCCTATCTTAACAAATGATTCCATATTATGAACTTAAAACGAGGCTGTTTTTTCCAGCTTGACTAATGTGCCTTACCGTGATAAAATTTTCATGAATGAAAAGGGGAGTAGCGTCCAATAGGATAAACGAATCGTCATGACAGCGTTAAGAGCGCTCGGTTCGTTTGGCTTTATGATATATAAAGCACGCAAGACCTTTTTATGAGAACCTTGCTATATCTTTTTAGCAGGATTTTCATAAAAAGGTCTTTTTTTGTGCAATTACGGGGTCGGCCTACCCATATAAGAAAAGCGCAAGCGCCTTGCTCACGAGCGACAAGTCCTGGAGGGTCGGCATATGGAAAGCTGATCTTTGCTTTCCATGGACGAACCGAAGGAATCTCGAGCAAGCAGGCGCTTGCGCTAGACATCAAAACGCCAACTATTTATAATTTCTTACCTTTAAAAAGGAGAGATGGTTTTGCTATTTTTATATTTTTTTCTTGCAGCGGCAATAACGGTCGCAGCTGCGGTCAAATTGTCTACGTATGCTGATGTTATTAGCATGAAATCAAAATGGGGCGGACTGATGGTCGGAACAATTCTGCTTGCCGGTGCCACGTCATTACCAGAAGTGACCACCAGTATAACGGCTGTTGCTTTAAACAACCCCGACATTGCTGTAGGTAATGTCCTCGGCAGTAATATGTTTAATTTACTCATCATTGCTGCATTTGACATGTGTTACCGAAAAGAAAAACTATTTTCTAGAACTGCTATGTCGCACACTTACACAGCAACTCTAGGAATCTTTCTTTCTCTGATGGTTTTGGCTGCATTATTTATCCGAACAGACCTTTCACTTTTTGGAATCGGTTTGGATGCTTTATTGATTTTGGCCGTTTATGTATTAGGCATGTATGTTATCAATCGTTTTAGTGAAGCGGATATCCCTGAAGAAGAAAAAGAAGAAGAACTAAGCCCGTCCTATGCTCTATCCCTTCGCCATGCAAAAATAGGGTTTTTCATAGCTGCGATTGTTATTTTATTGGCAGGGTCCTTGCTCACCATAACAGGGGACCAAATTGCAGCTGTTACTGGTCTTGGTTCCAGCTTTGTCGGCAGTTTTCTTATTGCTGCGTCTACGTCGCTTCCTGAAGCGATTGCTGTATTGATTGCCCTGCAGCTGCAAAATCACAATCTTGCGCTTGGTTCTATCCTTGGGAGCAACCTTTTTAACATGATTTTACTTGCCGTAAGTGATATTGCTTATTTTTCAGGGCCAATTATTGCTGCCTCCAGCGCATCCCATCAAATTACAGCTGCCGCCGTTACAATTTTAGCTGCAATCGTATTATTTTCTATCCTTCGCGGCCGAAAACGATTTTTTCGTCTATATACATGGCCTTCCGCTTTACTAATCGTTATTTATTTTATTTCTAGTTATTTGATTTTTGTTTACTAATGTAAGAAAAGCGTAAGCGCCTTGCTCACGAGCGACAAGTCCTGAAGGGGCGGCATATGAAAAGCTGATCTTTGCTTTCCATTTCCGAACCGAAGGAATCTCGAGCGAGCAGGCGCTTGCGCTAGACATGTAAAACGCCAACTATTTATCATTTCTTACCTTTCAAAAAAAGCAGGCAGGAGTTCTGAACAGCGGAGCTCCTGCCTTTTTGGTTTATTCATTTTCTTTGTTGATTGCTTGCTGCAAATTCTCCATCGTTTCTTTTCTATGCTCGTTCTTTTCTTCAATCTGCTGCATTTCATCCTCATTAAGAGCCGCTCCATGCTCTTTTGCAAATTCAGTCGTTCGGTTTAGGTTTTCCTCTGTATCTTCTATGATATTTTTAATTTCTTCTTCGCGGTTCTGACGAGGACGGCCATGTTTATTCGTCATCATTTATTCCTCCTTTACACTTTGAGAGTAGTATCTCTTCTTGTGTAAAAAATTATGCAGGAAAATGATAGAGAGCCATGATTGAAATCATGCGGGAAGACGTTTTATTTTCTTCCTTACATTCCTAACGCTTCTTCAAGCTTGCTTTGATCAATCGGTCCATAATACGTATCCATGACGATTCCGTTTTCATCCAAAAGAAAAGAAACTGGTACGCCAGTTACGCTAAAAGCTTCGATCCCTTCCCCTTCCTCATCTAGTAAGACCGGAATAGAAAGCTTTGCCTGCTGTACAAACTGTTTTACATCTTCTTTATTGTATTCCTGTGTCGTGGCATTAATAGCGACGATATTTAAGGTATCTTTTTTTTCCTCATAGTAGCGGGACAACTTAGGAAGCTCTTCTTGGCAAATGCCGCACCAGCTTGAAAAAAAAGTAAATAGTACTGGCTTCCCGCTAAACGTCTCCATATTATACGTTTGTCCGTCCAACCCAGGAAGGTCAACCGATGGTGCCTGGCGTCCGGTTTCAACAACAGGATAACCTGCAGCTACTTGAACAGCTTCTTTTGATGGATTTTGAGAGGCTTGATAAAATAAACCAGTAAGTAATATAAGACCACATAAAGACAGAAACATCAGTCTTTTTCGAACATAGTTCATAAGGTATCTCCTTTCTTCAAAAAGTAAATGTTAGAGGTGAGAAAGTGTTTGTATTTTTCCGCACCGTTTTATATATTTTAACGGGGGCCATCGCTCTTATTGTACTTTTGTCCTATCGGTTTAATAATCTAGCAGAATGGCCGCTGGCCGTGTTGTTATTCGTGGCTGTCCCGGTATTTGCCATGTACTTGGGATGGAAGCACCGCTTGTAACGCGTGGAATTTTGCTATGGATATAATAATTTCTGCGCTGTTTTTTTTCTTAATGTGACGCAGCCGTCGTTTGGCCCGCTCTATTTCCAAAGGATGCAGCAGTAGTTCTTCTGTCTTCTGTTTTATTTCTAACGGTGTTTTTGCCCAAAATGCTGCTTGTCTATTTGTTAAACACCGTGCATTGTGTTCTTCGTGCCCCGGTAGCGGGGAATATACCAATATCGGAACTTCACATAATACTGCTTCTGTCATAGTCATTCCACCCGCCTTACTAATCAAAAGATCTGCAGCATGTAAATATTCTGTAAAACAGTCCGTAAATGGCAGCATGTGTATATCATGCTGATAAGAAGTCGTATCAAATTTCCAGCGGCTTGTACCGCTTAGCATGACAATAGTAGAAGGAATTTTTAACTTCTTTAGTTCTTCTCCAACTTTTCGGTACGGAAAGATACCTTCTCCTCCGCCGGACACTAATAACAATGGTTTTTTAGGATCCCAGCCGTTTTTCAGGCAGCATTCTTTCTTCGTTACATGCTTCTCTCCTATTTCGACTGGAATACCTGCCGGAAAAACATCTTGGTCTTCCCGTGCCCATTTTGTATCTTCTATTTCGGAGACAAACACTCCATTAACAAAAGGATGACTTGCCAAAGGAGATGTCCAATAGTCGGTCGCTACACTGTAAAGCGGTATAGATAATTGTTTTCGTTTTTTCACTTCCGCTGCCAAAGCTGTTAATAAAGGATGAACAGACAAGACTAAATCTGCTTGCAGCGCTTTTTCTATGCTTTTTTGATATAGACGAGACAGAGTAGTAATAACAGCAGAGAGGGATGATGGATTTTTAGCAAGTACAAGTTTTCTCCACGCCTCAGGAAATGAAAACAGTAATCCGCCGTACACTTTTTTACTCATTTTATATAAAGAAGGCGCGGTCGTTTCGAGCGGATGATATACAGAAACGGTATCTTTGTGAGCAATAGCCGTCTTTTTCAATAGGAAAGCAGCTTGATTATGGCCATTACCGAAAGAAGCTGTCAAAATATGAATATGCATGCCCTCGTCTCCTCTGCTTGTTTGCCATAGTATATGCGCGCCCTTTTAGAGACATGCATATCGAGGTCCAAGCGGTTTACTCTGAACTCTACTTTCGATATGATGTATAAGAGAAAAAGGCAGATAAAAGATGAAAGTTTTAGGATACATAGAAAGGAATGGAGCAGAAATGAAAAGAGTTTTTTCAGGCATTCAACCGAGCGGAACGTTAACGCTTGGAAATTACTTAGGAGCGCTTAAACATTTTGTCGGGATGCAGGAGGATCACGAATGCTTTTTTTGCATTGTAGACCAGCATGCGATTACGGTCCCGCAGGATAAAATAAAATTGCGGCAGAATATTCGAAGCCTTGCTGCTCTTTATTTAGCGACCGGTATTGATCCTAAGAAATCTACTTTGTTTATTCAATCAGAAGTTCCGGCTCATTCTCAACTTGCCTGGATGATGCAGTGTGTTTCTTATATTGGTGAGCTAGAACGCATGACCCAGTTTAAAGATAAGTCGGAAGGAAAAGAGGCCGTGTCTTCTGCTTTACTTACTTATCCTCCATTAATGGCGGCGGACATTTTATTGTATAATACCGATATCGTTCCTGTTGGTGAGGATCAAAAGCAGCACTTGGAACTAACGAGAAACCTTGCAGAAAGGTTTAACCATAAGTATAATGACATTTTCACTGTTCCAGAAGTGCAGATACCGAAAGTCGGAGCACGTATTATGTCTCTTCAAAACCCGGTGAAAAAAATGAGCAAATCCGATGAAAACCAAAAAGGGTTTATTTCGATGCTCGATGATGAAAAAACCATTATCAAAAAGATTAAAAGTGCTGTTACAGATTCTGAAAATGAGATTCGGTTTGACCGTGAAAATAAACCGGGCGTTTCGAATTTAATGTCGATCTTGTCGCTTTCTACCGGTAAAACATTGGAAGAGATTGAAAAGGATTTTAACGGAAAAGGATATGGGGACTTTAAGCAAGAAGTCGCTGAAGCTGCGGCTGAACTGCTCCGGCCGATTCGCGAACGTCATGAAGAATTGATTCACTCCGATGAGCTAGATGATATTTTAGACGAAGGAGCTGAACGTGCTAATCGCGCAGCCTTCAAAACGTTGAAAAAAGCAGAACGCGCGATGGGACTTGGCCGAAAAAGAAAATAAAGTATTAAAAACGGAGGCGATTACACCTCCGTTTTTATATGGTATGAACACAGATCGGTTTTATAATGAGCATTGGGCATGGTTACTTATACAATCAACGTTTTCTCTGTTACTTGTCCAATCTTTTCATTTTGTTTATAATTCATGTAGAGTCCTCCTTGGGTAATTTAAGGGTCTTTTGTGATACATATCGTATACTACCAAGGAGGCTCTTTTTTTTCCAAACCTCATTTTGCTTTATTACAGGAATGCTTTCTTACCTTTTAAAAAAAGAGCCATCCCCTATGGGACAGCCTCAGTCTCTTACATCTAAACATCAACTATGTCATTGTTCTGTTTTTTCCATGTATGATTTAAATAAGCTATTTCTGTCAGCTTCTCTTTAGTAACCTTTTTGTTTCCTCCAGATTTTACCGACAATCACACTAAATACGATGGTGCCGACCGCGTACAAAACCGTCAAGGCCTGCATCGAAAAATAAGCTAGTCCGTCCACAACTTTCCCTCCTGTCTCACCTTCTTTTCCTCTTTATTATATGGAAAGACAGTCATTCTGTAAAGACGGCCGGCAGTTTTTAAACGACCTTACGCATTTAAAGATAGTTTACGTCGAACTACTCCTCTGTCTTCGCCTTCGCCAATCATTATTTCACTTCTTCCTCATGATGCAAGTTCCAGATTTTCTCAAAAAATGGCTGTCCTTTTATCATTTTTTGGCAAAGTTCATAATGTGCATCGGACCAATCGTTTTTCACTTCCTGATACAAAGTCTGCCATGCTGTTTCTTTATCGATGTGTTGTATTTCTTCATACCGGGCAGGATTCCATTCCGTATACCAATAACGAATTTCTGCAGATTCTCCTGATGTGTAGAGCTGATCAAGTGCCATAAATAATAATTGTTTAAGCTGTCGTTCTTTTCTTGTTAGACCAGCCATATATTTTGGGTGCGGAGATAAAATGTGATATTCTTTTGGCGGAGGCGGCTCTGTTAAATCAAAGCACTCTGCCTTTGTTTCATCCATTATCTCTTTGGTCATTCTTTCATGCTTTGGCGTAAGACGGCTTTTTCTGATTGGTGTTTTGTACCCAAGCGTATCGACAGCTAAGACACGACTGCCATCATACATAATGAAACAATAGTCGAGCGTGATTCTTGTCATGTTTTTTCGGAGTGTGCTTTTTTGAAATACTTCATTTAACAGCTCATCTGGTACATCTTCCATACGATTTTCAATGTAGTCAAATAATCTTTCTGTTACTTTTACGATTTCTCCTTGATCAAGCACTTCTATTCTATCTTCAGAGTGCCATTCATGGAAAGGACAAACATTGTACCCGTTTTCTTCACCTTCAAACCAATTAATCCAGACATCACGGATCCGGGCCATGGTTAAACCCTCCTTGCTATCCATTAGTATCCACAGTATAGTCAGAGAGAAAATGTTTTATTCTTTCTGCCCTTTCTTTTCTTGCTAATTTTTTTCCGGCCAGTAAATACTTCCGACAATCATAAAAAGTCCTGCAGCAAATACAGCGCCTTCGGTACGCTGAAAAATAAACATCAGATAGTCCAGCAAAGTGAGTCCAGCCGGAATATAGTTCATATATGCAATTAAACTGATACCGCCTCCTGCTGCAAGCCCGAAGCCGACAGTCATCATAAACAGCCTGGCGATCATAGTTTTTCGCTCCCTTTTCAAACAGCTCTAAGAGACAAAAAAACAACAAATGATTTATAATAGGAAAAGCGCAGTGGCTTAATGGAACAATCGTTACATAGCATTTCTCCCATTAAATAGGGAAAATTTCTGGATTACAGATTAGAAACCCTTTTTTTCTTCATGAATTTCCTTGTAACGATTGTTCGACACTACCCTTTTATATCTTAGAAAGGGATTTGCACTTTTCATTATTAATTTATGCAGGAGAGATGATTATGTCTACTCATCGAGAAAATCTTCAAAAAGAACTTTACGAAAAAATGGCTGATTATGATGATCTCGTTCGTGAGATTAATAATAAAGCAAAACATTTAGGAAACGAGACGTATTTTACTCATCTGCGTTTATATAAAGAACAAAAAGATCAAATAGAAGATATTATGCGATATTTTGATGAAGCAGGCGTAGACGCTTCAAAAAACACGACAGAATCTATTTTGACCTTTGCTTTAAATGAATTTCATCACTATATCATGAGCATAAAAAACGGATAATACTGCAAGGTGGAGGAATGAACCGATGGAAATCATTTTAACGCATGACCAGGTGGATTTTGATGCACTTGCTTCTATGGTCGCAGCTTCTAAGCTCAATCCGGAGGCTGCCATGGTGCTGCCTAAGCAGCAATCTGATCAAGTTCGTCACTATTTAGCCTTATATCGGGACAACTTTCATTTTTTATCAGAAAACCATATTGACTGGGAGAAAGTCAGCCATGTCATCCTAACCGATACGGCTCATCTTTCCCGTACAGAAGCACCATCTGCATTATCTTCTGATATCCCAATTACGGTTTATGATCATCATCCGCTTGTAGAAGAGGATAAACAGGAGCATGTTACATATGTCGTAGAAAATACAGGAGCAGCTGTTACGATATTGATTGAAGAAATAATCAAACAGCAAATGGAAATTAGTTCATATGAAGCGACCCTTTTTGCACTTGGTCTTTATACGGATACAGGGTCTTTCGTTTATCCAGACACAACTGTACGTGATCTTAAAGCAGCTGTATTTTTAAAGGAAAAAGGGATGCAGCTTGATCTTGTCCAGCAGTTTTCAGAAGAAGCATTGACCGCAATCGAACAAGAAACATTTCAAGCGTATTTATCTTCAGTTGAAAACGTAGACGAAGAAGGGCTTCATATAGTTATTGCAAGCCTTTCAGCTGACCATTTCGTCGGTAACTTAAATGTTATTACATCCAGGGTTCTTGAAACAACCGGGGCAGATGCGGCGATTACGGTTACTAGCATGAAAAATAAAATTTTTATTATTGGCCGGTCTTCTTCAGACCGAATGAATTTACTGCCAGTTATAAAACATTTTAACGGCGGCGGCCACAAAAAAGCAGCTTCAGCGTCCGTTAAGAAACGTTCTATTTCTTCTATTATAAAAGAGATAAAGGAACTGCTGCATACATCCATTTCCACTGCCGTACGCGCTGATTTTCTAATGTCTGCTCCTGTGAAAACCATTTTACAACATACAACGATTAATGAAGCTAAAAACCAAATGCTTTATTACGGACATAACGGCTTTCCTGTTGTAGATGAAAACGGGAAATTAATTGGAATCATTTCTCGGCGCGATGTGGATAAAGCCAATTACCATAATCTTGGCCATGCTCCGGTCAAAGGCTATATGAGTACGAGCCCAGTAACGATAACCAAACATACATCTTTTGAACAAATTCAGCAGCTCATGATTCAATACAACATTGGACGTCTCCCTGTCATAGAAAATGAAAAAATTATCGGGATCGTCTCTCGCACAGATGTCATTGAATATATGCACAATCGCTCTTCAAAAGATAACCGGGCACCTGCAAATATAAGAGAACAAATAGAAACGCTGCTGCCAAAAGATACTATTGCCTTGCTTAAGAAAGCAGGTTCGCTTGCAGAAACGAAGAATATGAAAGCTTATATTATTGGCGGGATTGTTCGTGATTTAATATTGGGCAGCCCTAGCGAAGATATTGACATTGTTATTGAAGGAGATGGTATTTCTTTTGCAGAAGCGTTTGCCGACGATATAAACGGAACTGTTACGCCTCATGAAGCGTTTGGAACAGCATCCGTAGAAACAGAAAATGGCTCCAAACTTGATTTTACTACCTCAAGAACCGAGTATTATGAAAAACCAGCCGCTCTTCCAACCGTTGTCCGTTCAAATATCAAAGAGGATTTGTTCCGGCGTGATTTTACGATGAATGCTATGGCGGCTTCCTTAGAGCCCGATTCGTTTGGAGAATTAATTGATTATTTTAATGGACTAGAAGATATAAAGAAGAAAAACCTTCGTGTTCTTCATAACCTCAGCTTTGTTGAAGACCCTACCCGTATTTTACGGGGTATCCGGTTTGAAGCCCGCTTCTCTTTTCGGATGGATGAAGAAACAGAAGCATTTTTACGCCACTCCGCGGCATCGATTTTTGCCTTGTCCCATACACGTGTAATCGCAGAATTGAAACATATTTTTCAAGAAACCAATCCTGCTGAAAGCTTGTCACGTTTGCATGAGCTTGGAGTACTAAACAAATTTCTGCCTGGGTCCATTTGGAGTACAAAAACCTCTGCAGTCCTTTCCCTTCTTCTTAATAAATGGGAACAACAAGAAAGAAGACTAAGTATAAAAGAAGAGTGGTTTTTCATTACTGCTTGTTTATATACCGAAAACGAGGAGACTGCAAAACGTCTTGAAAGAATCTCTGCTACGAAACCACAGAAAAAAACAGCACGTGATTTCGCCGTGTTAATGAATGATGCTACAGACGATGTGTTTACTTCTGAAGGAGCTTTTCATGAATTCGCTTTTCATCTTGATGATGACGCCTTATTTCTTGCATTTTTGGCTTTGCAAAGCTCTGGGGAACAAAGGAAAGCACGTATCGTCCGCGTTTATCGCACGAAACGAAAAAAGCTGCCGCGCTGGGTAAACGGGGATGACTTAAAAGCTGCCGGCCTTACACCTGGTCCTGCTTTTAAAGAATATTTGTTTCAATTAGAAAAGGCCTTTTTAAATGGTGAAATTACCAATCGAAAGGAAGCACTGGCCTATATTAAGTCTCAAATGTAAAATGCTGTAGAAAAATCTCGGATTTTCACGCTATATTGTAAATTTATATTCAAATAAGGTAAAAACTTCTGTTATAATCAAGGTTGAATGTCTGAGGGGGGTTAATACGGTGAGAAAGAAAAAGAGATTACAATCATCGTCTATAAAGATAAAAATATTCGTATTAACGCTGTTAATTATTGTAGCAGGTGCAGCGGCGATATCAACGTTTTCAAAAGGTGGACAACCTTTTGCTAATGAAAACCAAAAAAATGAGTTTAATAATGATATTTCTTCAAAAGATTCTGCCTCCGATTCTGGCACTTTTGCTTCAGAAAACGATAACCAGGATGCGGAGCAGAAAGCTGCTTCAGAAAATCTAAATTTTCTCTTAGTAGGTGTAGACAATGAAGAATCTGGCTCGGCTCGGACTGATACCATAATGTTAGCCAATGTAAATCCGAAAGAAGGAGATGTCAAACTGGCATCTATCATGAGAGATTCTTATGTGGAAATACCCGGGCACCAAAATAATAAAATTAATGCATCTTTTGCTTATGGCGGAGTCGATTTGCTAAGAGAAACGATAGAAGAAAATTTCGACATTGATATCGATTATCACGCCACAGTAAATTTTGATGGTTTCGTTGATGTTGTTGATACCGTGGCTCCAGAAGGGTTAGAAGTAGATATTGAAAAACGTATGTATTATCAAGATAACTCTGGAGAAGTAAGCATTGACTTTCAACCAGGCACCCAATATTTAGATGGGGATAAAACTTTAGAATATGTGCGTTACAGAAGTGATAGTAATAATGATTTCGGCCGTGTAGCACGCCAGCAAGAAATCCTTGGTATATTAAAAGATGAATTACTATCTTTTGCGAGCGTCACAAAAGTCCCGCAAATCATCGGAGCAATTCGCCCGAATCTTGAGACAGATGTATCTACTAGCAAAATGCTTTCACTCGGAAAAGATGTGCTTTTAAATCCAGTTGAGGATATTAATACTCTTCGTATTCCAGTGGAAGAAACATACACCAATCAAAGCTACAGCCATGCCGGCTCTGTCCTGGAGCTAGATATGGAGGAAAATAGTGAAGAGCTGCACAACTTTTTTGATGGAAAGACATCAGAAAGTGTGCAGACCGCATCAGGAGAAAGTGAAAAAGAAGACGATGAGGAAGAATACTAAGAAGACAATAAATTTTTTAAGCTGTTTCTGTTCAGTCATGACCGACTGCAGAAACAGTCTTTTTTTTAAAAGGGGAAGAAATGATAAATATTTCGCGTTTTACATGTCTAGCGCAAGCGCCTACTCGCTCGAGATTCCTTCGGTTCGTCAATGGAAAGCAAAAATCAGCTTTCCATATGCCGCCCTACAGGATTTGGCGCTCGTGAGCAAGGCGCTTACCCTTTTCTTATACTAAGCAGCTAAATATATATTTTTTTTAGGCTTACTCCAGCCGCAACATTTATCTTCAAGGACGTTTTGGGGGCGACATGAAACCCTTGAAGACTACAATACAGTGTTTTCCTTTTTAGTTTGCCTATGGCACTGTCTGAAAATTGACTTGAAAAGAATACCAACTTAGTAAGATTTCGTAAAGGCTGGAACAGTTTTCACACTATATCTGTTCTTTCTTTTACTTTTTGGATTGTCCGGATCTTTATTGGTTGTATTCGTTTGGTTGATACAAACAGAGTCTCTAAGTAAATCTTTGGACTTCCAATTAATATGGAACTGCTGCCTGATAACCATATAAGTATTCATAAATTTCTGTTATTCTACTTGTAATCAATACAAACAACCTCCTATCGGCGGGATCACTCTAAAGCTTAATAATAAAAAAATAAACCTTAAAAGTCTGTTTAATTTACTCCGATAACAGCGCCCAGCTTGTCAGAAAAAACGCCCCTTCCAAATCTGGAAAGAGCGCATCCCTTTTTTTGTTACTCTTCAAATGTTTTGAAGGCTAAGGTTGCATTGTGGCCGCCAAATCCTAAAGAGTTGCTTAATGCTCCTGTGACAGGAGCTTTTCGGTGCTCGTTAGGCACATAATCCAAATCACAGTCAGGATCGGCTTCTTCATAATTGATGGTCGGCGGTACAGTGCCTTCTTGCATTGCTTTAATCGTAAATATCGCTTCTACTGCACCAGCTGCCCCGAGAAGATGGCCGGTCATTGATTTAGTGGAGCTCATCATCAATTCATTCGCATGCTCACCAAATACTTTTTTCACTGCTATCGTTTCAAACTTATCATTGTAAGGGGTACTTGTCCCATGGGCATTTACATATTGAAAATCTTCCGGCTGTAAGCCAGCGTCTTCAATAGCTTGATTCATCGCACGAACGGCGCCTTCTCCTTCAGGAGCAGGAGCTGTTAGATGATAAGCATCTCCTGTTGCACCATAGCCCACTATTTCGGCGTAAATGTTTGCTCCTCTTTTTTGTGCAGATTCCAATGATTCAATCAACAGGATACCTGCCCCTTCTCCCATTACGAAACCGCTGCGATTTTTATCGAATGGACGAGAAGCTTTTTCTGGATCTTCAGTCGTTGTGATTGCTTTTGCAGAGCAAAAACCGGCTACAGCCATATTGGTAATAGGCGCCTCTGCTCCTCCTGTGATCATCGCATCGGCATCTCCTCGCTGGATGACTTTAAAAGCATCACCAATAGAATTCGTACCAGAAGCACAAGCCGTCACGGTACAAGAGTTAATCCCTTTTGCTCCTGTCACAATGGAAACCTGACCAGAAGCCATATCTGGAATCATCATTGGCACAAAGAATGGGCTTACTCTTTTGTAGCCTTTTTCTTGGAACTTATTAAATTGCTGCTCATATGTTTCCATACCGCCTATCCCAGAACCAATCCAAACTCCGATACGGTGGGCATTATCATCTGTAATGGTATATTGTGCGTCCTCTAAAGCCATGAGCGTTGACGCTACTGCAAATTGAGTGAATCGGTCCATTTTTCTAGCGTCTTTTTTATCTACAAAGGACGAAGCATCAAAATCTTGTACTTCAGCTGAAACTTTCATCGGAAAATCTTCTTTATTCACACGTGTTAATTCTCCGACACCCGAGACCCCTGCTTTTATATTCTTCCATGAAGTGTTTACATCCAGTCCGACTGGATTTACAGATCCCATTCCAGTAATAACCACTCGGTTTTTTTTACTCATGTCCTTTCTCTCCTTTGTCTGAATTTCCACTATAAAAGGGTGAGGTTACCGTCCCCAGCGAATAGCTGCTCCTCCCCATACTAGCCCTGAACCAAAACCTACCATTACTACAAGATCTCCATCTTTTATTTTACCATTTTTTAATTCTTCTACCACAGCAATTGGAATAGAAGAAGAAGAGGTATTGCCATATTTGTTTACCGTAACGGCCATTTTTTCTTTAGGAAGGTCAAGTCGTTCTCGAGCCGCTTCCATTATACGTATATTAGCCTGATGCGGGACAAGAAAATCAACATCATCTTTTGTTAACCCTGCTTTTTCTACAACATTTAAGGAAGACTCGCCCATTTGACGAACTGCAAACTTAAAGACTTCTCTACCATTCATAATAAGCTTTGGGTCTTGACGGATATGCATTGCACCTGACCCATCCGAACCGAGCTCAAATGCGAGCATTCCTTTCCCTTCGGCTACTGGTCCCATCACAGCTGCTCCTGCACCATCTCCAAATAAAACAGCTGTGTTGCGGTCATTCATGTCCACTACTTTTGATAATTTTTCCGCGCCAATAACGAGCACGTGCTCATAGGTTCCGTTTTTAATAAACTGATCCGCTGTCGCCAATCCATAAATAAAACCAGCGCAGGCTGCACTAATATCCATAGCTGCTGCGTTTTCAGCTCCTAATCTGTCTTGCAGTAAGGAAGACACAGACGGAAATGGATAATCAGGTGTTACGGTAGCAACCAATATTAAATCTATTTCTGAGGCATCTAGGTCTGCATCTTTTAATGCTTCTACCGCCGCATAGTATGACATGTCAGAGGTGTTTACTTCCTCTTCAGCAAACACTCTTCGTTCGATTCCAGTTCTTGAACGTATCCACTCATCACTTGTGTCAAGCGTCTTTTCGAATTCCGTATTTGTAATTTCTCGCCCCTCAATGAAACTGCCAATACCCCAGATTCCAGCATTTCGCATGTATTACGCTCCTCCTCTAATCGGGTAATTCTTCTATAACTTTTCCTATTATCTCTGCATTACCATATAAATCAGTCATTTCACTGCAAAGCAGGTAAATCCTCATATGACTTATGAAAAATCTTTATTTTATACTTCATATTATGACCTGGTTTTAATTTTAAACCAAAAATTTTGCTTTGTCTAGATACGTCTAGGTGCTCAAAAAAGCTTATGAGAAATATTGGTTGCCCTCTTATTAATAGCCGAAAAAAAGAAAAACTAACCTGCTCGATGCCCTTGCAGGTTAGTGATTATAAACAACAGCTTTTTACTTGCTAATAGTCTTCGGTAAATGGCGGCGGACCATAACCGGTGTAATTGCCATACGAGGGACCGAAACTCGGGCCATAGCTCGGACCAAATGTCGGGCCGTAATGAGGACCGTAGGTTGGACCATAATACGGCCCGCCGTAACCGCCATAGTTAAAAAGTAAAGGACCAACAGCTAGCCCTGCCAGAAATGGGATAAACGGATAGTATGGATTTCTGGGAGGCTGGTGGTGCTCATTATTTCGATATGGGCCATAATGATACAGATATGGGTACATAAGGTGACAACCTTTCTTTTTCTCTTAGATATTTTCACTATATGACAAAAAAAGAAAGGTGTTACCTGCCGCTCTTTCTATTATTCCTTCTTTGCATCGTCATAGCCCATATTGTAGGCTTCATTCATCACACTCATCAGCATTTCAAGAGCAGGCTGCAGATCATGCATATCTAGTTCAATTCCCTTTTCATTTAAAAAAGCCCGTCCTTCCTGCACATGCTTCATCGCAATTTCCATAAACCTCATGTTTAATTCTTGATCCATGATTACACCTCATTTAACGTTTTGCTAGTATGTTCATGTATTATTCAAGCATTTTTCTACCTAAAGCGTCAAGGAGCAGTGGGCCGGATCTATTCGTTTGGAAACTCTCCTGTTTGTTTATATTCGTCTACCTCTTCATCTAATTGCTGCTGGACTTCTTCTGGGATGCGCGGACTGTATTTTCCCATCGATATGGCCCCCTCTTGAAAATCAACCGTTATATTTCCGCTGTCTAATTCATTGTTTTGATACTTTTCAGCTGCCATTCTATACATTTCGTCCACATGCTGTACGGTGCTCGTCAACACGGTAGACTCGCCTAAATCTGATTGATCGCCAACATAGCCAATAGCATACAATCCTTCTTCTTTCAATTTATTAATCACTTCGATATGAAATCCGTCCCCCGCCGGATAAATAATATCCGCACCTTTGTCTAACATATCATTTAACGTGTGAAGGGCTTTTTCTTTGTCATCCCAGCTTTCAATATGGCTGCTGATCACCTCGACAGAAGCATCTTTCGTTTGGACTCCTTCTACAAATCCTTCTGCTTCCGGCTGCCACTCCTGAGCAGCTATCACTCCTACTGTGTTTGAATCACTCATTTCCCCAGACAACCTGCCAGCAAAATAACCCATAGCATATCCATCAAAATGAATAGAAGTTACATTTTCGTTTGATACTTCACCGTTAAAACTGACAAAATGCATGTCAGCATAATCTTCGCTCAGTTCGTCAAACATCTTCGCAAATATCTTCCCATGGCCAAATACAAGGCCTACCCCTTCTTCTTGCAACGTATCTAAAGAAGTTTTTACTGCACCAAGACTCGAAATATTTTCTTCATACATGACTTCCATATCTAATTCTGACTGAATATTCAACAAGCCGTGATATCCTTTGTTATTCCAGCCCTCGTCGTCGATAGTACTTTCTAAAAGCAATGCAGCTTTGTAGTCTGACGACGCAGTGGACATATCTGTACTGCAGGCACTAAGAAGCAGAAAAACGGTGTATCCAACGATTATGGCCCCTATGGATTTTCGGTTTGAAAACATAACCAACAACGCTCCTTTTAAAATAAGCAATAAGCAGAGTCGTAGTAGTTTTGCTTATCCTTTGATTCTTTAACAAAGTTAAACTTTTCTAAAGTAGAAGATAATTATAATTGCAGATTGCTCAGCACTCTTTATATTCGTTTCTTATCCTAAAATCCCTGCTTTCTAATACCTTAACAAAGAAATGCATATGTAAAGCGTTGTTTCTCTATGACTTACTTTTGGTATAAAACCATTCTCCTAAAAAGGCAGCAGCAAGCGAAAGAAGAACAGACATCCCTTCTCCTATTTTAAAAATATAATGCAATACGGCAAAGGCTAATATGAGAATGACACAAAAAAGCAGTGTTCTCACATAAACGGTTCTCAACTCCATATGTAGTATTCTCCCTATTCGGTAGTATGACTTTCATTTTCTTATATTTTAGGGAATTTCGCAAAGATATTTTTTCAAGAGCGTATTGACATGACACACAGCTATTAGAAACCACATAGCGGCCAAGAGGTGCCGCCACCATCTGCCATGAAACAGCAATTTTAGTTTTAAAGCGTTATAATCTCGTTTAATATCGGTTATTTGCCTGTTCTTTAAAATGTTTTTTCATACAAAAAACTTGGCTTCCATGTGAAAACGGTCGAGTCGTAGTTTTGCTTATCCTTTGATTCTTAACGTACAAAAAACTGCTCTAACAGCAGCGCGTACGGCTAGAGCAGCTTTTATACTATTCGATAACTGATGCTAGAATCGCTTTTTGTACATGCAGTCTATTTTCCGCTTCATCGTAAATAACAGAGTGAGCTCCGTCAATAATTTCAGCAGCTACTTCTTCGCCGCGATGTGCTGGCAGGCAGTGCAAAAAGATATAATCTTCTTTGGCGTTGGCACAAAGCTCTTCGTTTATTTGAAAACCTTCAAATGCCTTTTCTCTTTTTGCCTGTTCTTCTTCATACCCCATACTCGCCCATACATCAGTATATATCACATCGGCATCTTTTACTGCTTCTTCTGGGTTGTGAGTCAATACAAGCTCTGTTCCGTTTTCTTCTGCGGTTTGCTGAATTTCTTTCCACACCTTATCGTCCGGTTCATACCCTTTAGGAACAGCAATAGCTGCATCCATTCCTGCTTTAGCACAAGCAATGAGCAGGGAATGAGCGACATTGTTTCCATCACCGATAAAGGCCGCTTTTAAACCTTCAAGCTTGCCTTTATGCTCTTTTATAGTCAGCAAATCTGCAAGTGCCTGGCACGGATGATACAAATCGGTCAGTGCGTTAATAACCGGCACATCAGAGTGAACCGCTAATTCTTCGACGCTTTCATGGGAGTTTGTACGGATCATAATCGCATCTAGATAGCGGGAAAGCACGTTGGCCGTATCTTTAATCGGCTCGCCGCGGCCAATTTGCAAGTCTCTTGGACTAAGAAACAAAGAGTGGCCTCCGAGCTGAGTCATTCCTACTTCAAAAGAAACCCGTGTTCTCGTCGAAGCATTTTCAAAAATCATTCCGAGAGATTTCCCTGGCAGCAGCAAGGTTTGTCCGTTTTGTTTTTGGTTTTCCTTTAATTGCTCGGAAAAATTCAAAAGGTCGTTGATTTCTTCACTCGTAAAATCGAGCAAGGTTAAAACATCCCTCCCGATAAGATTTGCGGGAGGCTGTATGACCGTTTGTTCACTCATAAGTTTTACACTCCTTCTTGGGCCGTTACCGTCTCTTTCAGCCATTCTTCCATTGCCTGTGGTTCTTTTCTTTCACCTGTCATCGCGTCAATCATTATTTTTAATGTGTCGGTATTGGTAACAACAGTTTTGCGCTGTTTTAATGCTTCCTGACGGCGTTCTTTTCCATTAGAATAGCCCGTTTTCGGAAGACTTATATATGCTGCCGCCTCTTTGTCGCTGATCCATTCTGAAAAAGACATTTTGTTTTCGACTGCATGATCTTTTTCCTCAGCAGCAAGTGTGTAACCCAGCTTGACTAATTGCTGTAAGGCCGGGGCACAGTCTTTGGCATGACTTTCATGAATATCACAGAAAATGATCCCTGTCTTTTTAAATAGCAGCGGAACTTGGCTTTCAGACCAGGCAAACGCTTTTTGGAATGCTTCTTCTTTATCTTTGGCAATGCTGATTAACTCTCCCGTTGATTTCATTTCCGCTTCTAAGAGAGGATCAATGCCGGCTAATTTGTCATTGGAAAACACAGGCGCTTTCACAGTGTAATACGGCGTTTCCTCTTTTAATCCGGTTTTGCCGTTTGCCCATTCTTTTACGGAACGACCTAGAAGCATATGAACAGCTCCTTCGACTAACGGAGTGCCGGTGACTTTCGATAAAATCGGGACCGTTCGCGAAGCGCGCGGATTGATTTCGATGACATATAACGTATTATTTTCATAAACAAACTGAATATTAAATATTCCTTTAAAGTTCATTCCTCTGGCTATATTTTGCGCATATTGGACCAAAAGCGCTTTGGTCGTACCGCTCACACTAAACGGAGGCGTAACCGCCATAGAGTCTCCAGAATGGACCCCAGCAGGCTCCACATGTTCAAAAATCCCCGGGATGAAAATATCATAGCCGTCTGTCAGTACGTCCACTTCAAGTTCTTTTCCCGGTAGAAATGCATCAATCAAAATAGGATATTCTACACTTTTGTTACTGTCTGTTAAATACGTTTCAAGCTCCGCTTCACTCGTGTGAATCGCCATGCCCTGTCCGCCGATGACATAAGATGGACGCAGCAATACCGGATATCCAATCTGATTAGCCTTCTCCATTACATCAGCTTTATTGTAGCCAGTAATCCCAGGAATATGAGGGACGTCTACTTTTTTCATCAATTCATAAAAGCGGCCCCGGTCCTCGAGCTGGTCAATCGTATCATAAGATGTACCAAGAACATGCAGTCCAGCTTCTTCAAGCTCTTGGGTAAGGGAAATCCCTGTCTGGCCTCCTAGCTGAACAATAATAGATTCTACGTTTTCAACTTCCGCTACATGCTGAACGTCTTCACTTGTTAATGGTTCAAAATAGAGATGATCAGCCATTTCAAAGTCAGTACTCACCGTTTCAGGATTGTTGTTCATAATAACCGCTTCATATCCAGCTTTTTGCACTTCCATAGCGCCATGGACCGAACAATAATCAAATTCAATCCCTTGCCCGATACGAATAGGGCCTGATCCAAGAATTAAGATTTTTGGTTTCCCGCTTTCTTCTTTTCTATCACTGTTTTTGTACCAGCTTGAATAGTAATACGGTGTATCTGCGGTAAATTCTGCAGCACACGTATCTACCATATGGTAAGAAGGGAGAATGTCCCAAACCTTTCTCTGTTTATATATCTCTGCCGCTTCGATGTTCCATTGCTGGGCCAGCCATTTATCCGTAAAGCCTGCTTTTTTCCAAGTTAAAAGCTTTTTAGCATTTATCTCATCCCAGCTGTTATTTTGAATCTCCTTCTCAAGCTGTGCCAGCTTTTGAAAAGATTGAAGGAAAAATAAATCTATTTCTGTTTTCTCATGAAGCGAAACAGCTGTTTCTCCTTTTCTTAACAGCTCCATCAGCACAAAGAACCGCTGATCATCTTGATTGTCAAGAAGATTATAAAGTTCATCTGTCGTTTTTTTAGATAATCCTGGCAGAGTCAAACCGTTCGTTTTTATTTCAAGAGAACGGACTGCTTTTTGAAGGGCAGCTTCTAAATTACGCTCAATCGCCATTACTTCTCCAGTTGCTTTCATTTGAGTACCCAGTTTTCTGTCGGCAGTATCAAATTTATCAAACGGCCAGCGCGGAAACTTCACGACAACATAATCAAGAGCCGGTTCAAAACTTGCATACGTATGGCCGGTAACAGGGTTGAGCAATTCATGTAACTGATAACCTACACTAAGTTTAGCTGCCATTCTTGCTATGGGATAACCCGTTGCCTTAGAGGCAAGAGCCGACGAACGGCTGACACGCGGATTCACCTCGATAAGGTAGTATTTTTTACTGTATGGGTCGAGTGCAAATTGAATATTGCAGCCGCCGACAATACCAAGCGCTCGAATGACTTTCAGAGACGCAGCTCTTAGCATTTGATATTCTACATCGGTCAATGTCTGGGACGGGGCGACTACTATCGAATCACCCGTGTGAATACCGACCGGATCAATGTTTTCCATATTACACACAGTAATACAGGTGTCGTTTTCATCCCGCATCACTTCATATTCTACTTCTTTATAGCCTGCAATACTTTTTTCTACTAAACATTGATTGATGGGACTTGCTTCAAGGCCGCCTGTGATAATGTAGCGAAGTTCTTTTTCATCATGGGCGATACCGCCGCCGCCTCCGCCTAACGTATAAGCAGGACGAATAATGATCGGATAGCCGGTTTTCGCTGCAAACACCAGTGCTTCTTCTTCTTTTTCTACTATTTCACTTTCAGGCACTGGTTCACCGATTTCTTGCATGAGAGACCGGAACAATTCGCGGTCTTCTCCTTGTTTTATCGAATCTATCGGCGTTCCGAGCAGGGTTACCCCATATTTGCCCAAAATATCTTGTTCATCTAAGGCAAAAGCCAGGTTTAAACCGGTTTGACCGCCAAGTGTAGCAAGAAGGCCGTCCGGCTGCTCTTTTTGAATCACTTTCTCAACTGATTCTACGGTGAGCGGTTCAAAATATACTTTATCGGCACATGCTTCATCGGTCATGACCGTAGCCGGGTTATTATTTATTAGTATAACTTCCATACCTTCTTCACGAAGGGCAAGACAGGCTTGTGTTCCGGAATAGTCAAATTCAGCAGCCTGCCCGATAATAATCGGTCCTGAACCAATGACCAGCACTTTCTTTATCTCTGTTTGCTTAGGCATAGGTTTTCTCTCTCCCTTTTTTCTTAAGATGTTCGAGAAACTGATCGAAAATTTCTTCGCTGTCTGCCGGTCCAGGATGTGCTTCTGGATGGAACTGTACCGTAATAATATCGTGTTTTAGATGGGAGAGGCCCTCTACTGATCCATCGTTAATATTTTTAAACTGTACAGCAAATTCTCCTTTAGGCAGACTGTTTTCTTTTACAACATAGCTGTGATTCTGTGAAGTCATAAACACTCTGTTCGTATGTGTATCCTGTACTGGCTGGTTTGCTCCGCGGTGGCCGAAGCGAAGTTTTTCCGTGTCTCCGCCAAAAGCAAGCGCCAAAAGCTGGTGACCAAGGCAGATGCCAAGGGATGGATAGGTTTGTGCAAGCTTTCGATATCGCGGCAGCCATTCGTTTAACTGCTTAGGGTTTCCCGGTCCGTTAGAAAACAGTAGTCCGTCCGGCTCCAGGTCTGTCAATTCTTTTTCTGATATATCATAAGGAACAACCGTTACTTTGCAGTCTTTTTTCACTAAGCTTCTAACCATTGATTGTTTGTAGCCAAAATCGAGCAGAACAATGTGATGATCTCCTTCTCCTTTGGTAAACGGTTCTCTGACTGTTACTTCATCGATAAGCATTTGTTCACCAATCGGCTCATAAGAACTCACTTCCGTTTTTTCAGGAGAGGTGGTCATAACTGCTCCCATATCCCCTTTTTCTCGGATACTTTTTACAAGAGAGCGTGTATCGACTCCCTTTAATAAAGGAACTCCTGCTTTTGAAGCTGCTTCTTCAATGGTTTGTTTTGCTTCATAATGAAAGGCTTCAGGAGATGCTTCACTGATCACCAGGCCTGCTGGCTGCGGTTTAATGCTTTCATAGTCTTTTTCGTTCCATCCATAGTTTCCAATGAGGGGATACGTAAACACGACGATCTGGCCGTGAAACGAAGGGTCGGTCATCACTTCCTGATAACCAGTCATTCCGGTAAAAAAGACTATTTCACCATATACTTCTTCCTGGGTGTCAGCGGCAATGGTTCCTTCAAATATTTCTCCACTTTCTAGCTTGATATATCCCTTCATATTCTTGTTCCTCCTCATTCTAATAACAAGTTTGTCTAAGCTCCCAAGAGGGGGAGTAAGTTTGACGCTGCTACAAGCGGTGCTGCCAGCGAAAGGTGTTCTATTTGTTTTTCAGCGTTTCTTCTATTGCATGAACGCCTTTCATAAGCGTTTCCCATTCGATGGTCAAAGGCGGGAGAAGCCGTAAAACATTCGGCCCGGCCGCGATGGCCAAAACTCCTTTTTCCTGCAGTTTCAGTATCGTATTTGCTGCCGGTTCCGTTAATTCGATACCAATCATCATGCCTTTTCCACGAATATCTTTTACTATATTAAGAGAAGAAAGTCTCTCGTTTAATTCCTTTCGTAAAGTTTCCCCTTTTGCTGCTGCTTTTCTGCTCCAATCTTCCTCAATTAAAGTACGCAGTGTGGCCTGTGCTGCAGCCATTGCAAGAGGATTTCCGCCAAATGTTGTCCCATGACTTCCCGGTCCAAAAGCTTCTTTTAAATGAGCTTTTCCGATAACAGCTCCCGTTGGAATTCCATTTCCCAGTGCTTTTGCGGTCGTAATTACATCTGGATTTAAACCACTGTGTTCATGTGCGAAAAAAGCTCCTGTTCGGCCAAGTCCCGTTTGTATTTCATCACAAATCAGCAATGCGCCAGCTTTTTTTGCGGCTTTTTCTACCGCTTGTAAAAACGAATGCTCTCCCGGTATCACTCCGCCTTCTCCTTGTACCGGTTCTACGATTACAGCAGCGGTTTCTTCATCTACAGCGTTCTCCACTGCCTTCACATCGTTATATGGCAGATACTCAAACCCTTCAAGCATCGGTCCAAATCCCTTATGAATGCTGTCCTGTCCGGTAGCTGCCATACTGCCAAATGTTCGGCCGTGAAAGGACTGGAGAAAGCTGATGATCTTCTTTCGCCCTGTATGTTTTCTTGCCAGTTTAATGGCGCCTTCATTGGCTTCTGCTCCACTGTTAGCAAAAAATACAAGATCTCCGCATGAATGAGCGGTTAGCAGTTCTGCTGTTTCCTGCTGCCCTTCGTAATGAAAAAAATTAGATGCATGCCAGCCTTCATGCAGCTGTTGTTCTACTGCTTTAAGTACAGCCGGATGACCGTGGCCTAGATTTACGACACTAATTCCAGCCATTAAATCTATATACGTTTTCCCCGATTGATCGGTTATGGTTGAACCGGAAGCACTTTTAAACGTTATATTCCATCTTTTATATGTCGGGAAAAGCAGTTCTTCGTGTTTTGATTGGTTATTGGATTCCATTTCCCGGTTCCCTCCTGGTTTATGATGTTATTGCTTTTTTCTTTATAATTGTTGTTCCTTTTAATGTCCCGTCTTCATGTGTATTTTTACCGTTCCCATTAGCAATCGTCACTTTTTCCAGCTTGCCTGTTAAACTATCAGCTGCAGCTCGAACTTTTGGAATCATGCCGCCGTATATCGTTCCATTTTCTACTAAAGCGTTGACTTCTGTGACAGCTAACGTTTCCGCTAATTGTCCTTTGACTAACACACCATCTACATCTGTTACAAAAATTAATTCTTCCGCGTGCATGGCTCGAGCTACAGCAGCGGCTGCTACGTCGGCATTTATATTTAACTTGCCTTCGTTTGTATCCGCCGCAATTGGCGCTATGACAGGAATAAAATCATTTTGAATTAATTGCTGCAGAAAACGGACATTAATTTCTTCTACTTTTCCAACATACCCTAATGTTTCTAGATTAATAGGTGACGCCTTGATTAAATCGCCATCAATCCCTGATATGCCGATAGCTGTTGCTTGTGTTGGCTGAAAAGCAGCAACAATTTTCTTGTTCACTTTTCCGCTTAAAACAAGTTCGGCTGCTTCAAGCACGTCTCCCGTTGTTTTTCTTAATCCGTCGACAAATTCTGGTTTGATTTGCATTTGTACTAACATATTGTTGATTGCAGGGCCGCCTCCGTGTACGATGATTGGATGCTTCCCCTTTTTTTTCATCGCGGCGATGCTATGAAAAAAGTCTGGTGACAGCTCATCTACCGTGGAACCCCCGCATTTAATAACTACAATGCCTTCCATTGTTCATCGTTCCTCTCCCCTGTTTTTATTACGTGCGGTATCCCGCGTTAATTCTTACATATTCATAGGTAAGGTCGCATCCCCATGCTTTCCCTGAACCTTCTCCGATATTTAAGTCGACCGTAATCGTAATGTTTTCTTGTTCTAAATATGCTTTTGCTTCTTCTTCTGAAAAGGAAACAGGCGTACTATTTTTCAATGTTTGGATAGAGCCTAGTGATATATCGATTTTCTCTGGGTCTAGTTCTACTTCACTGTATCCAAGCGCTACGATAATGCGCCCCCAGTTTGCATCTGTCCCGTAAATTGCCGTTTTCACAAGGTCTGAGCCTACAATTTGTTTAGCCGCTTTTCCAGCTTCTTCGTCTGTTTTGGCACCTGAAACATTCACTTCAACGAGCTTTGTTGCCCCTTCGCCGTCTCTTGCAATCTTTTTGGCCAAATCCTCGCATGTCAGCTGCAGCGCTTTTTTAAACTTCTCCCACTCTGGATGTGAAGGATGCAGACTGTCATTTCCAGCATGGCCGCTCGCCATTACTACTACCATATCGTTTGTAGACGTATCACCATCCACGGTAATGCGATTAAACGTTTTATCGGTCACTTCGTTTAACGCTTGCTGAAGATCATCTGGTTCAATGGCCGCGTCGGTTGTAACAAAGCCGAGCATCGTGGCCATATTCGGGTTAATCATGCCGGAGCCTTTCGCTGTTCCGCCAAACGTTACCCGCTTGCCATTAATCATCGTTTGAAAGCAGGCATGCTTTTTAACTTTATCGGTTGTCATAATGGCTTCATTAAATTGATCGGCATCTTTAAAAGTAGGCATTGGTTTGAGATCTTTGATTCCCGGAATAATTTTGTCCATTTTCAAACGCTCGCCTATCACACCTGTTGATGTGACTGCTACTTGATGATCCGGCATATCAAATGTATCCGCTAGAGACTCTCTCATCGTGTATGCATCAAGCAGTCCTTGTTCTCCTGTACAAGAATTGGCATTGCCGCTGTTTACTACAATCGCACGCAGTTTCCCTTCTTTGGCGATGCTTTCTTTTGTAACCTGCAGGGGAGCTGCTTGTATTTTGTTTAACGTATAAACAGCTGCACTCGAAGCAGGCACATCACATAGGATGGCACCGAGATCCTTGCGTTTACGCTTCACCTTTGTGTGAACGCCGGCTGCTGTAAAACCAAAAGGAGTAATAATACTTCCTCCGTTCACTTCTACGATTTCTTCTGTATTTTGTAAAGTGCTCATGCTTCTCTCTCCCCTGAATTTGAATATTATGGATAAATTGGGACGGAATAAAGACCGGTTTCTTCTGGTATTCCAAACATGACATTCATGTTTTGAATGGCTTGCCCTGAAGCTCCTTTAACTAAGTTATCAATTACAGAAACGACTGTTATTCTGTCCGTTCTCTCATCGACGGTTACGCCGATATCACAATAATTTGTTCCGTAGACTTCTTTTGTAAATGGAAACGTTCCGCTTTTTCTTACTCGGACGAATGTTTTTTCATTATACGCTTTGTCATATATTTCTTTCACGTTTTGTTCTGTCCATCCTTTATGCAATGGAGCATACATTGTCGCCATAATCCCGCGTGTCATAGGTACAAGATGCGGTGTGAAAGTCACCGTTGCATTTTCTTGCATCCATCCGCTTAATTCCTGCTCTATTTCTGGTGTATGTTTATGTTCATTTACCTTGTATACTTTGAAATTATCATTCATCTCACTAAAATGTGTGATGGCATTAAGCGAACGTCCTGCTCCTGTTGTACCTGATTTTGCATCAATAATCACTTGATTAGCGTCTATGGCTCCTTCTTTTACGAGCGGAGCCAAACCAAGCAGCACTGCTGTTGGGTAGCAGCCCGGATTTGACAACAGATCGGTCTTTTCTATTTCTTCTTTCCGCCACTCTGTCAACCCATACACTGCTTCTTTCAATAAGGATGTCTCTGCACTTGCTCTTCCGTACCATTTCTCATAAACAGATGCATCTTTTAAACGAAGATCTCCGGAAAGATCTATTACTTTTGTGTCTGGCACGAGCTGGCCGGTTAAATCAGCAGACACTCCAGGCGGTGTTGATAAAAACACGACATCATGCTGTTTTAAATGGTCAACATTAATATCTTCTAATGTTTCGTCTATAATTTCAGATACATGCGGATAACTTTCAGCCATCGTCTTGCCTTCTTGGGAAGAAGAAAAGACAGCAATTTTCTTTACTTCAGGATGATTGTGAAGCAATCGAATTAATTCTATTCCGCCATATCCAGTTGCTCCGACTATTGCAGCTTTCATAAACTTGCACCTCGTTTTATCTTTATACATTTTCCGTTGATGTTTATTATAAGTGTGAATATATATTAATGCAACTGTATTTTTATATTTTTTCAAATCTCTTTTTAATATTCTTTTAATACCTTCCTTCATTAGGATTATTAAAAAAATCAGCCCATGTTCTGTATTTATGTAGGATGTGTATTTATATACATTCTTTTGCATTCGAGTACTTATGGTGGAAGTCGTAGTTTTTCTTATTCTTTGTCCTTTTACAAAGTTAAAGTCTCCTAAAGCAGTAGAAACGTGTAAATGGTTTCCTGGTTATTCGGCGCTTTTTCCACTCCATTCGGCACTTTTTCCTTTTCTTTCAGCTACTCATTACTTTCATTCAGTACTTCTCTCGTATTAGCGGCGTTTTTCACATTAAAAAAAATACTGCTTTCATGCCAAAGCAGTCGGCACAAAAGCAGTATTTATTATGTTATTCTAATGCTTGTCTAATTTTTTCTTCGGTTTCTTCGATTTCATCTCCCCAGAAATCATTTTCTTCCGAAGTTATTAATTCACCATTCTTATTAAAAACAGAAAAGCCGCGGACAGATGCACTCTCTCCTGCCATTTCTGCTTTTTCTATGACCTCCATTGAAGCATCAGACAAAAACGTATAAGTAAAACCGACTTCTTCTTTTAGCTCTTTGTGCTGTTCTGGAGAATCATTACTAATCGCGTAAATATCTGCATCAAGATCGTCAAAAGAGTCTATGTGCTGCTGCAGCTGCACGAGCTGCGATACACAGTGTCCTCAGTCAACACCCGTGAAATGGAAAAAGACAGTAGGCTGGTCTTTAGCGGAGATGGTGACGTCTTCCCATTCTTCATCTTGCAGCGTTAACTCTTCTTCCTCATCTGTGCCGCATGCAGCCAATGTCACAGCAACAACAGCAGTGAGGACTAGAAATAACGTTTTCTTTAAGAAATGATTCATGTATGATTCCCCTCCTTTTCTATTATTAATAAGAAACCATAAACCAGTGTATCACCTTGTCTATAGAAAGACTATTGATTTATCTTCTTCAGCTGTTTGACAAACGTTTCACATCTTCTACGATCGGATCTGCATCGTTTTCAAGGCCGTCATAGCTGCGGATAATATTGCCTTTTGGATCAATCAGAAAAAATTTAGTAGAGTGAATAATATCATCTTGTTCAGGATCTTTTTCTACGGTGCTTTGAAACGATTCGTTAGCTAACTCTTTTATTTCTTCATCACTGTACCCTGTTAAAAAATGCCAATTGCTAAAATCAGCGCCGTAATTTTCCCCGTAATTTTTTAAACGGTCCGGGTTATCAAACTCTGGGTCTACAGAAAAGGAGACTATTTGGACATCGAGCCCTTCTTGTTCCAACTCTCCTTGCAGATTAAGCATATTCGGTGTCATTAAATCACAAACGGTTGGACAGCTCGTGAAAATCATGTCAGCAATCCAGTACTTCCCTTCTAAATCTTCATTGGTTACCGTCTCTTCCGCCTGATTGGTATAAGAAAAAGGCTTGATTTCTAAATCCAGGTGAGATAAATCTGATCCGTTTTCTGCTGACTGTCCGCTGTCATACAGCCAGGCACACCCGCTTAATAAAAGGGTTAACAACCCTAGTGTTACTAATAAAAATTGGTGTTTCATATATCTCCCTCTTTACATATGTTCATAACTTTATTATTCATTAGGAAAACTCGGCTTTCCGCCAAGTCCTTATGGCGGAAGACGTAGTTTTGCTTATACTTTGTTCCTTTAACAAACTTTCTAAAGTATAAGTAAAAGACTTATCCGGCATACTTTCCGGGATAAGCCCTCTTCAGCCAGTGAAATAATATTCATACATCAGCGGTTTTTTAAATGATCTGCATGAGCTGGAATATCACTGATAGTCAATTCGCCGTCTTGCAGTTTTTCTTTGGTGAGCCACTGTTTAAACACATAACCAATTGTTGTTACGTATACAAATTCCTGTGTAATCTTCATTACAACACCTGCAAGCTGCTGATCAGCATGCGGATCTAAAAATGAAAACCCACCGCCAGCTGTATTCATCAAACCAGCAGGAAGTTCAGCTCCCGGCGGAAGACAATAAGCCATTACATTAGACCAAACAGCCGGATTCGTATAGGTTTCATATAATGGGCTGCCCGCAAATATAATAAGTGCACATGCCGGTGTGATTAATATGCCATTTCCAAAAATATAAGCAATCCTCCGAAAATCAGATAACTGATTAGTAGAAGGCAGCGGAGCAAGCATATGCCACCACATCAGCCAAGCTGTGCCAAAAAGCGCTATCTGATAAACACTATGCAGTATAGGAGATTGCATAATAGAGTCAAACACCATCGGTATGTGATAAAACGAAAATAACGCATTAAACCCAATCAAACCAATTACCGGGCTCATAACAATCTGATACGTCACATATGCTTTTTTTGTCCACTTATGCACCCACGTGTGCAGCACCCACTTAGGAATCGAAAGAATAAAAAGCGGAACGGCTGCAAAATAAGCCAGCACCATTTGGGTCATATGAATAGTAATAATGGAATGCCCTGCAATATACAATGGACTGCCCCAGCCAAGATAAAGGGCAAGCAGGCCGAAAAGGAAACAAAGCTTTTGTTTTATAGATATTTTTTCTGCACCGATAAACGTATGTCGCTTTTTAACAGTTATCCAGTAATATACAAAAGCAACTGCTGCCAGCACGATAATTAGTTCGGGTGTCCATAGGGCTCGAAACGTAAATGTCAAAAAAAATTCCTTCATTATTTGAGCGCTCCTCCTTTCCATGCCAAAGCATGCAGCGTGCGCTTTCAATTCGTTTTCAACTAAAGTAAAATAGGTAGCGGATCATTCATCTCTAAATATAGCATATTTTTTTATAGTGTTATGCTTTCTCCATTGTAAATTTTTGATACTTTTCTTACAATCTGATGAACATGCATACACTACTACCGAACATTTATCATTATTGACAAAGAGCGGAGGAACCAATCTATGCGTAAACATTTAATTGTTCTAGACCTCGATGGTACATTGTTGAAAGATGACAAAACAATATCTACTCGTACGTATAAAACGTTGCAGAACGTGAAAAAGGAAGGACATATGATTGCGATTGCGACAGGCAGGCCTTACCGGGCGAGTAAAATGTATTACCAGCAATTAGGCCTAGATACCCCGATTGTTAATTTTAACGGTGCCTATATACATCATCCCGGCGACCGCTCCTTTGGCATTCATCACTCTCCGCTTGACTTAGAAACAGCGAAAACAATTATTGATACATGTCAGGCATTTCAGGTCAATAATATTATGGCAGAAGTGATTGACGACGTCTTTTTGCACGATTACGATGAAACGTTTATTGACATGCTAGCATTAAGCACGGAGCCTGCAGCTCACGGAAATTTAAAAAACGTTCTTCATACAAACCCAACTTCTCTTCTCGTCTATCCAAAAAGAGAAAGTGCCGAAGCGTTAAGAGAATTAATTTCCGGAAAACATGCCCAAGGAATTGAACAACGTTCTTGGGGCGCTCCGCATCATTTAATAGAAATCATAAAAACGGGCAACAACAAAGCAGCAGGATTACAAAAAGTAGCCGAGTATTGTAACGTTTCAATGGATGATGTTATTGCATTTGGAGATGAAGATAACGATTTGGAGATGCTTAGAGAAGCAGGTATCGGAGTAGCTATGAGCAATGGATCCAAAGAAGCACAGCAAGCAGCTGATGTAATTACCGCTGCAAATGAAAAAGATGGAATTGCCATTTTTCTTGAAGAAAAATTAAAATTACATTCCCAGGCAATGGACCAATAAGTCTTACAAGAATTTGTGTTAATATATACATGGTCTTTTAAAACGCCCTGCTGATTATCAGTAAAGGAGGAAGCACAGTTGAAAATTTATGAAATTCCTAACGATGCTGACCAAGAAACACGCGAGAAAGTAGCTGACTTATTAATGGGGCAAATGGAATCCATTGGAAAAGAGAATGCGTATGAATTGTTAATGGATTCCATCAATCTTTCTTTAACGGAAAACTCTTGTGCCCATATATTTGTAGCGGAGTACGAAAATACGATCCTCGGAGCAGCTTTTTTAAATCTTGGCATCAGTCTTGATAAAGGGGGGTATTATATTTGGCTGAATGATTTGTTCGTACATAAAGAACACCGTAACCAGGGAATTGCCAAAAAGCTGCTATTAAAAGTTATTTACTGGGCTGAAAATCATGGAATTAAAGGAATCGAATTAGAAACAGGCATCAGTAATGCAGCTACCAAAGCATTGTATAATTCACTTGGTTTTTACGATGTCGTTTCTAAGCGGTATGGATTTAGATTTTAAGCTGGAGCTGAATAAATTCTGGTCTTATTTTATACATTATTTATTTCTTATACAGGAAAAGAGCTGTTTTCTAGAAAGCGGGGCCAGGTAATCTGCTTAAAACCATGCCTTCTTTCCAATGGTCATTTAGCGGCGCCAGGCCCCGTTTTTAAGCAGCTATTTATCAATAGGAAATCTTGAGAAAATGTGAGCCTCTTTGAACTAACGAGCATAATAAATAATCATGGTAAAACTGGCTGGTGTTTCCCCTATATTTTCGTAGACGTGATCTTTGTTTGCTTCAAACCGAAGCGCATCGCCTTTTTCTAATGTAAAACAATTCTTATCAACACGAACCTGCATCGTCCCTTCCTTTAAGAAAATATATTCTTCCACCCCTTTTGGATGAGCTTCTGAATAATAGCTTTTTAAAGGATCAATATCCACATAAAACGCTTCAAACGGTGTATACTGGTCTTTTGAAAATACGGGTTTCACATGAAAGCCCCCATGCTCTCCTTCTAGCGTTTCGAGTTCCTTGTAATCTACTTTAGTTACAGCTGGACGTTCTGCTTCAATGAAAGATGTAAAAGGTACGTTTAAACCTTTTGCAATTTTCCATAACGTCCCTACAGTCGGATTAGATTCCCCTCTTTCAATTTGTCCTAGCATAGGCTTGCTTACACCAGTTATGGAAGCAGCTTCCTCTAAATTTAACCCATTATGTTTTCGAATTTCTTTTAGCCGGCTGCCAATCTGAGCCGTTAATTGTTCTTTTTCCATATGATCACCTTGAAAGAAAGTATAATATAACATACAATAAATATACCATAACATACAATAATAAATAATTTATTTATGGGAGAGGGGACCGATACATGAAAGCGGCCGTAACGCTAACAACCAATCATTCTTTTGCTGCTGGTATGAAAGATGGGACCACCATTGCGCTCGGGTATTTTCCCGCTGCCATAACTTTTGGTTTTATAGCCCAAACGACAGGGCTTACCGTCCAAGAAACAATGCTGATGAGTCTGCTCGTCTTTGCAGGTGCGGCCCAGTACATGGCTCTCAGCCTGCTTGCAGCAGGAACAGGGGCTATTGAAATTATTTTTACAACGTTTATCGTAAATATCCGCCATTTTTTAATGAGCGCTTCGTTAAATGAAAAAGCTGTACAAGATCATCCATTAAAGAAAGCTGGATACGCGTTTGGTTTAACCGATGAAGTCTTTGCTGTTGCCTCTACCAAAGAAGGCACCGTTCATACCGGCTATGTTTATGGCGTGTTTTTCATATCGTATGCTAGCTGGGTCATTCATTCAGGAGTAGGGCACGCTGTCGGTCAGCTGCTTCCCGAGATGCTGCAGCAAAGTTTGGCGTTTGCTTTGTATGCTTTATTTATTGCTTTGCTTGCTCCATCTTTAAAAAAACATCGAAAAATCTTTTTTCTCGCAGCGTTAGCCGCCGTATTAAATAGTGTGTTTGCTTTCATCATGGCTGAAGGCTGGGCTATTATTTTAGCAACCTTAATCGCAGCTACCGTGCTTGAATTCATTGAACCGCTAAATAACAAATACAATGATGCAGACCAGAAAAACGGGGTGGAAAGAAAATGAGCATGGAATTACTATTCATTATTGTAGGCATGGCCCTCGTAACATATATTCCAAGAATGCTGCCGCTTGTTTTTTTAAACGCTAAGAGCATTCCGCCCAGGTTAGAAGGAATTCTTAAGAATGTTCCTTATGCTGCATTAGGTGCCCTCATCTTTCCGGGTGTGTTGACCATTCATGAAAATGTTCTTTTCGGACTTACCGGAATGGCTGTTGCTTTTTTAATTTCCTTTCTAGGAGGAAATCTTATATTCGTTGTACTTGGATCAATAGCTGTTTTAACAGCTCTCACACCATTTTTCAATACTTTGACCCTTTAACATCGTTAATTATGTTCTAAGTACAAGCAAACGGCGGAACGTTTATGTTTTCCGCCGTTTTTGGACTGCCCTATTTAATCGTAAACGTATCAGAGGTTTTTAATGGTTTTTCCGGTTTTTCTCCGTTCACTTTTCGAGCAAGGACTTCAAATATGACCGTATAAGACCCTTTTTCTAACGATTTCTGCGAGATATCGTCAGACCATGTTGTGGACGCACCTGGTTCGATCGTTGTTTGTTTTAAAGCCTGGGTGAACATTTTATCAGCTGAATATTGATAAACAGACTCTGATTGGCCGTCTTTTTTCATGTCCACTTCTATTTCCTGGCCGCTATTAAATTGCAGCTCTAAAGGATGTTCTGAGATATTTTCGAGTTCCATGCGCCAGCTGTCTGAATCCACATCAAATTCTCCTGTGAGCTTCCAATTTTCTCCCATACTTTTTTCTGTTTCACCTCCTGTCCCATCTTCCTCGGATGTTGCGCAGGCTGCTCCTGAAAATGTTAAAAAGAAAACTACCATGAAAAATAGTGGTTTATTCAAACTGATCGCCTCTCTCCAAAAACCGTTTCATATAGGAGTCTAGCTTCTATACAAATTTCTTCTCGTATAGCATCAGATATTTCAAAGGGATAGGGGGGTTTACTGCACACTTTTAGAGAACATTCATGATCTGAACGTATTCTGTCTATACATAGATCCATGACTGGAAAAAACGGTTTTACTCCGTTTAATCTTTACGGAACAGCCCAAATATGCCGGCCGTGTTTACAATATTTGTAAAGGCATTTTCATCTACTTCATTAATAACCTGCTGCATCGCAAACAGTTCATAACGCGTAATAACGATCATTAGTACTTCTTTATCGGTAGCGTCGTATCCTCCTTTCGCAGGCATTCTTGTAATGCCTCTTGTAATATGTTTATGAATCGCTTCTCTGAGTTCATCAGGCTTTTTGGTAACAATAAAGGCTGTCACTTTTACGTGACGGGTATGAATCGTATCAATGACCCTTGAACCAACGTACAATGTAACAAGTGTATATAATGCACTTTCCCAATCAAATAGCAGTCCCGCAGTCATAACTATAATACCGTTCATCATCAAAAAATATGTACCAACAGGCCTGTCACTCACCCGTGCTAATACAAGTGCTACAATATCGAGCCCTCCTGCAGATGAACCCCATTTCAGCGCTGTTCCCGCCCCAACTGCGGTAATGACCCCGCCGAATACTCCGTTTAACAAGATATCTTCTGAGAGTGTCTGAACCGGGATCACTTCAAGGAAAAATGTCTGTAAGGCTACGTGCAAAAAACTGTAAAAAGTAAACAGTTTTCCAACTTTCATCCAGCCAAGTACGGCAATAGGGATGTTAATAAGAAACAAAAACATACCTGTTGAAAGTGGAAGCAGCTCAGCTAATATTTGGGCAATCCCTGTAGCCCCGCTGGCAAAAACGTTTGCCGGAATTAAAAAGAGATTTAAACCAATTGCCATAATGACGGCACCTAAAATAATGACGGCTACTTTTTGTAACTCTTGTGATAAGGTAGTATTGCTCGTAATCATGGGTTTGACACCCCCTATCCATATTCGAAGTTGATTTTATATATAATCGGCCACCCACTCTGTCATTGCGATGATTCCATCGCGTGACACTTTATGCCCGGCAGAAGGATCGAGTTGATAAACCAAACTAGCATCCTCTTTCCGGTATTCTTTAATTTTTTCATAAAATGCGTACGATTCATCATAAGGAACCTCTTTATCGTCACGTCCATGCCAAAAGAAAAGTGGTCTGTCTCCCAGCGTTTGCTCGTTTTGGGATAGATCAAATTCAATTAGCTTTTGCACCTGTTTTTCTACATCCTCTTCCGACAACGGCAGCGCCCCTTGCTGGTCGAGCCTCGTAATTTGATTTCTTGCAAACACTTCCCATGCTGGGTTTCCCATTAACACAATACCGCCCTTTATCCACGGAAATGCTGTTAAAGCTCCGCACGTTAATATACCACCCATAGAAGTGCCTCCGACAAATAACCTTTCCTCCTGTACTAAGTTCTTTTCTTCCAATTCATTTCTTATCGTTTCCGTTTCTTTTAAGCTTTTCAAAACGATCGACCAAAATTCCAGTATTCTTTGTTTTTCTGTAAGTCCTAGATTTCTTTCACCGTGGTGAATGGCTTCTGGTAAAATAACTCTTATATCTTTTTTTGCCAAACGAAAAGCTACATGCAAGTTGTGTTCTTTTCCGCTTGAAAACCCATGCCAAAATATTAATGTCGGTAAAGGTTTTTGTTCATATTCTGCTTTACAAATATGTAATGCTGGTATGTCAGATAACACTTCTTCCTTTATAGTAACCATCAGCATCTTCCTTTTGTTGTGTTACATGATTCATTATCAATCAGATAATCCTTTTTTATTGTACTTGATTGAAGTTTGGCTTAAAAGAGTAAATCTTCTCTTAAACGATGAAAAAGCTGTTCCTCCGTTACAATCAAATAGCGGGGGAACAGCTTTGTGTTTTTCTTTAAGATGTCTTCTTACTTATTTTTCTTCCATCGTTGTCTGAAGTGGTTCTTCCTCTTCTTCTTGTGCTTTGTTATAGTGGTGTACAGAATGCATGGCACCCTCTGAAACCATTTTATTATCTTCAAAATCGTACGGTTCAGAATGACCGACTTTTTCATTTAATTGTTCATCTTCATCTTCTTTCGTATTGCCTTTCCATTTTGCAATCGTACGCTGGGAAGCTTGTTTTAAACGGCCGCGCTTGTCTTCATCTCGAAGTAAAAATGTAGCTGTTCCTACTACGCCAGCTACTGCTGATGAAAGTAATACACTTCTTTTCCTCATAGGTTATTCCCCCTGTCCTAAAAATATACTTTTTTTAACTGCTGCTATCCTTTTTCCCTATTTAAAGAAGAATAAACCTAAAAGTGTTGAGAAATTAATTATTATTTACCTTTCATATCCCTCCAGCTGAAAAGCCCACAAACTGATCCGTTCTACATTACGGTCGTCATCTGCAATAAACCAAAGGCTGCCGCCGTTTACATGATAGATATACACGGTTTTTCCATCTGCTTTTTCTTCTACATACTCCGAACCATGGGCTCGTCTTACATCAAACAACGAATCTCCTACTGTAATTCCCCTAGCAGTTTCATAGGATGAAGAAGAAATAATGATATACGTCAGCGTATCGTCCTTTATTTCTAATTGTATTTCAGGAACATCACCAGAACGTTCTTTTCCATAACGGTCGGTATATGTAAATTCATGCATATCTCCATAGAAACCTATATAATCGGCAGATTGTCCATATCCTGTGTTCCAATGGACATCGTAATGGCTGTTGACCTCATCCATCGAATCACCTATTTGCAGATTGTCCAGGGTGAGCAAATCAGCTGTTTCTAAATGAAGTCTTCCTGGATCATCAAGCCATTCCGCTTTTATCCCTAGGGATTGCAAATCATTTACTCTAACGACTTTTCTGTTGTTAATTTCTTCTACGTCATTATTTTGTTCTAAGTATTCATATGGGGAAGAGCTTCCCGTATACGGCAGACCTTCTTCTATTTCAGCTTTATCATTTAAAGCTTTTACTGCGGCTTGAGCAGTCACATAAAGAATTCCTTCATGAAATATCGGCTGTCCTGCATAGGTTTGAAGCTGCCCATCTATGTATAGTGCATGTTCCTCCTCGTCCACTTCCTGCTCCTCGGAAGGAGGCTCTGCTTCCGTTGAAAACGGCATTGCTGCTTGTGCACCATTCGTTTGACACATTAGTGCTCCTAATAATAGAACTTGTACAAACCACGTTTTTTTCTTCATCCCCGTTCCTCTCCTGCTCTCTCTATTTAAGTTTCTCTCTCTATTATAGAGTATAATAAGTAAAAATAGATAGCAGAAAAAACAGGCCTTTTTCTTTTTTTATAAGACCTGTATTTTCTCTTTATGCTCGATTTTTTCCAGTAATAAGCCTGTAAATGAGTACAATTAATGCGACAACAAGTAAAATATGAACTAATCCTCCTGCGATTTCAAAAACCAACCCTAACAACCACAAAGCAATTAGAATACCAATAATCGTCCAAAACAATCTTTGTCCCTCCCTTTGACTGCTTTTGCACGTAGTATTCCTTATTTTCTTTTTTATAAAACAATAATTACAAAAAATAAAAGTAATTCCACCATCCTATTCGATAATGACCTTTTCATTTACCTGCCTGTTTTCAACCATTTAATATAGTAATCAGTCTCCTCTTGAATCATTAGTGTTCGTCTATCACTTTGCTGCCTATCAAAAAAGAACGGGCTCTGTATAACCCGTTCTTTCTCCTTACTTCTTATTATATAATTGTCCAATCTCTTCCACTGGGTTTTCCATGCCCGTTTCCGTTTCACTATCCCAAGCCAGCATGCCTCCAGCAAAATTTTTCACATTATTAATCCCGTTATCTTTAAAATAAAGAGCTGTGTGATGGCTTCTGCTCCCGCTTCTGCACACGAGAACATAGCTTTCATCTTTTTTGATCTGATCAATGACCTCCGGGACTTGATTCATTGGAAGCAGCGGCACCCCCGGTATATGTCCTTCTATATATTCCGAAGGTTCTCTTACATCAATAATAATCGGCGATTTTTCTTTTGTGTCATACAAGCGTTTTAATTCTTCTTTTTCAATCTGTTCAATGCCCTCTAAATCATATGCCATGTATATCCCTCTCTTTTAGGTTAAATCATCATCAGGCGGCTTATTTCTTAATTTTAACAACCGGTAGGTGTGACTGACAAATACTTTCGCAACAGCGTACGCCGGTACGGCAAGCAACAGGCCGACAATACCGGCAAAACGTCCAGCTACAAGCAATAATAAAATAATTGTTAAAGGATGAATATGCAGTTTTCTTCCCATTACTTGCGGTGAGATAAAATTACTTTCAATCTGTTGGACAATTACTACAACAATAATAACAAGTAAAGCCATAAATGGCGAATCAAGCAAACCAACAATGACACCCGGAAACGTTCCAATCCACGGACCAATAAACGGAATGATATTGGTAAACATCGCTACGGCGGCCAAAACAAGCGGATAATCTAAACCGATAATAACATAGCCGATGTAAACACAAATTCCTACAAAAAAACTAACAATAATTTGTCCTTGTATGTAAGAACTTAACGCTGTATCCATATCACTTAAAATGCGGCGGCCTTCTTTTTCTTGTTTGGCCGGAAGAAGTCGTAAAATAAACTCCGGCGCCTTTTCACCTTCTTTTAACATATAGAAAAGAATAAATGGAAGAATTATAATCACAATGACAACACTAGTAATCATCCCAACAACACTAGCAATGTTGCTGCCTAAATTAGATAACGCTTCGTTCGCGTATTCTGCTGCACGAGATGTAACTTCATTCCACGAAAATCCTTCCATTTCATCAAGAAACCGATTAAACCACTCCTGGTTCTGAAGTTCCACAATCATACGCTGCGCTTCATTAATAAGACGCGGCGCATTATTGACCAGACCAGTAAATTGGTTTTGAAGAGCTGGTCCTACAAGTAAAATGAGCATGGTTAGAATTCCTGCAGATGATAAGTATATAATGAGAATAGAGAGCCCTCTTGGTATTTTCAGCTTTTCTGACAGCGTATTGACAATCGGCCTGAACAAATAAAATAAAACACCCGCAATAACAATTGGTGCAAATAAAGTTGTAACAAGTACAACAATCGGCTGAAAAATAAAATCAACCAGCGTGCCCAAATAAATGATGAGCAATAATAAAATAATTCCATAACAAATCCGAAAAAACTTACCCTGGGGCATTTCATCACCACATCATGTTTAAATTTGCATCCTGATTATATCATATTGTTGATAGCAAGCTCTGATTACCTTTTGGATGCGAATATTGTTTTCCCTTCTTGGATAATAGAAAAACTTGGCTTTTGACAAGTAGTTAATGGCCAACTGAATATGTATTTCTTTCACAATACAGGTTACCGTTTTAATGGCTGACCTGTATATTTTTTACACGACTGCCTTTTAATACGCTTATGAGGCACAATGACGGCGGTTGGTTTGCTGTCTTTATCAAGCATTTTATCAAACAGTCAACTGCTTTTGAACCGAGATTAAAAATATGAATATCTACTGTTGGCAGGAGATGATAATTAAGAGATCATGAAGCTGTTAAAACTATAGGCTCATCAGGTACACTAACGCCCATGTCAGACAGCATACCAAGCACACCAAATGCCATAAGATCATCTGCGACCACAAGTGCAGTCGAAGGTTCTAATAAAGACATTATAATAGCTTTCCTGTCCGCCTTCTTCTACTTCCTCGTGATAGGCTTGGTTTAGAACTTGTTTGCAGCCTTTCCTACGGTTATGGGTACCGGCATATTCCATATTACCGTAATTCCGCTGCTACTTGCTATCACTTGTGATACAGTTGACGCTGCAACATTTGCTTTTTAGCCGCATTTTTAATTGTAATCGCCAACTGTACTATCTCCTCTGCTTCTTTTAAAAAAGTACTTCTTTTGGCAACTAGGAACTGACTTCTACACAGGCTGATTTTTACGACCTGAACACGAGGTTTACTTTACTTTTTTATCGTGGGCATTCGAGCGCCTTTCATTATAACATGGCACCATGTCATTTTCTTAAAAAATCAATCGTATGGTTAAAATGTTTCTGTGACTCCATCTGGAAAATCACTGCTTAAATTAGTACGATAATAACAAGATTTGTTGGAAAGGACCGTTCACTAATATGATAGATAAATTAAAAAATATATTTCCATCCCTGCTGTTAGAAGAAGAAGTACGGCCATTAGACCGGCACTTATATGTCTTTTTAAAACTAAACGAAAATAAAACAGCAGCCATTAAAAAAGATGAAATGACAGAGCAAGAAAGAAAAGTGTTAGAGGTATTTTTAGAAATAGAAAATCAAACAGATTCCTTTGACCCGATGGATATAAGCTGGTACTCCTATTTAATAGATAACGGGCCTCTTCCTCCCTTACAACAATTTCCTTCTTTTCGTTTTTATCACATAGAAGGCAGTAAATTATACGATAATAAATTCGATCTGCAGGAACTATTACGTTCTTATTTTGATACCGCCTTTAAATGCGTTTTTTTACATACCCATTCTCTTGTTGTAATTGTAAAAGAATCAAAAGATCAAGAGCTGCCCGCCTTTAATACCGAAGAGCTGGCCGGCATTTTTGCAACAGATCTATTAATAGATGTATATGTCTGCTCCGGAAGACGAGTTCATGCTTTTGAAGACATCCGTTTTGTATTTAAGCAGGAAAAAACACTTTTCGATTATGCCCGGCAGCTATTTCCAAAAGATCGCGCTTTTAACGCATATGAAATATTGCCATTTGTATTTCCACTCTTAAAAGGAAATGACCAAAAGCGATTATTTTCTTACACGTTCGCTAACCTTGAAAACGAAAAAGAATTAATCGAAACACTTTATTATTTCTTTTTATCTAATTTAAATATTAGTTTAACAGCAAAAGAGCTTCATATGCACCGCAACACACTGCAATACAGACTTGATAAGATAACAGATCAAATCGGCATTGATATTAAACAGTTCCCTAATGCCGCTGCACTATTCATCCTGATTAAAAGGTTTTGGGAGTAGAACATACATGGTTCTGCTCTTTTTTATGGATTGCTTACCTTTAGTAAGGATCAATGTATAAGCAAAACGACAACTGCCGCCATAAGGACTCGACAAACATAATTCGTCAAAGTGCACAAAAGAATCCGCTTTCATTTCGTACAACCTTTCCATATGAAAGCGCTATCTAAATCCTTATACTTTTAACCATCACATTAAAGTTAGAAAAACTTGCTTACCGCCAAGTTCAAATAGCGGAAGTCTTAGTCTTTTCTTATATTTATACATAAAAAGGAGATGGGGAAATTGGCTGAAATTCAATTAAATCACATTTATAAAAAATACGATGGTGATGTTACTGCTGTTTCCGATTTTAATCTTGATATTGAAGACAAAGAATTTATCGTTTTCGTCGGTCCTTCCGGCTGCGGTAAATCTACAACCCTTCGAATGATCGCTGGACTCGAAGACATTACAGATGGTGACCTTTTAATTGATAGCGATCGCATGAATGAAGTACCTCCAAAAGATCGTGATATCGCCATGGTTTTCCAAAACTATGCATTATATCCTCATATGAATGTATTTGACAATATGGCGTTTGGGCTGAAATTGCGTAAATTTAAGAAACAAGATATAAAAGAGAGAGTGGATAACGCCGCCAAAATTTTGGGCTTAGAAGAATACTTGGATCGTAAACCAAAAGCGTTATCCGGCGGTCAGCGTCAACGTGTTGCCTTAGGACGGGCGATTGTGCGTGATCCAAAAGTTTTCTTAATGGACGAACCACTTTCTAACCTTGACGCAAAACTGCGTGTCCAAATGCGCGCAGAAATTATCAAACTGCATAAACGCTTAGATTCAACTACCATTTATGTAACACATGACCAAACCGAAGCAATGACAATGGCTACACGTATCGTTATTATGAAAGATGGGATCGTTCAGCAGGTTGGAACTCCTAAAGATGTGTACGATAATCCAGAAAATATGTTTGTCGGCGGTTTCATCGGTTCACCATCCATGAACTTTTTAGATGCTAGTTTAGATGGCAGCCAATTAAAAATTGGCGATGTTTCTATTAAGGTACCAGAAGGAAAATTGAAAGTTCTGCGTGATAAAGGATTCGCAGACAAAAAAGTAATATTAGGCGTACGTCCGGAAGATATTCATGACGAGCCTTTGTTCCTTGAGTCCTCTCCTGAATCCAAGCTTTCCATGGATATTGAAGTATCTGAAATGAACGGTGCGGAGTCTATTCTGTATAGTAACATTAGCGGACAGCAAGTGATTGCCCGTGTGGACTCCCGCTCTGACATTACATCTGGAAATACAGTAGATATGGCTATTAACATGAACAAAGTTCATTTCTTCGATCCGAATACAGAAGAGCGTATACGTTAGTCCCCCCTTAATATAGAAAAAGAACTGCGCCGTTTGCTATGGCATGCGCGCAGTTCTTTTTAATTAGAAAAATTCACACCATTTCATCGAGCTATTTCTATACGGTTCTCCATATATTTCGGTTTGTGTATCCGCTTTCGTTTTCACCTTTCACAAGCTGCCCAGCCTTTATAATGTTTACTTGAATATTACCAGTTTATGATGGGGCTATGCCCTGTTGTTTCTTGTCAACCATTGCGATAGTTATATTTTGACAATACCTATTTTTTCTGATTAAATAAGACGTGAACATATGTTCAGATCACAAGATATAAGGGGGATACAAAATGAACAAGAAGTGGTCTTTACTATTAGCTATGCTCTTCACGTTCGGAATGCTGCTAGCAGCTTGCGGCGGCGGAGATGAAGGCGGGGAAGATGACGGAGATGCCGGTGGAGATGCTGGCGGCGACAACGAAGAAGAAGAAGCAGCCGGCGAAGATGCAATGGTTGAACTCCAGCTTGGCACAGGATCTACTGGTGGAACGTATTACCCGCTCGGTCAGGAGATTGCGAATGTTTTGAATGATAACGTAGACATCGAAGGTTTTGATGTTAGTGCCGTATCATCTGACGCATCTGTGGACAACCTTGCTCAAATCAGCCGTGGTGATATGCAGCTTGGAATGTCTGTTCACCTTACTGCTCTTCAAGCTCTCGAAGGTGAAGGTGACTTTGACGGTACCGTAATTGATAATTTTGGATTTATGGGACATATTTATCCAGAAGTAATGCAGGTTGTAACCACTGAAGATACTGGTGTTACTTCTATTGAAGAATTAGAAGGAAAAAGTGTAAACCTTGGACCTCCTGGAAGTGCAACGAACTCTGCAGCCAAACTCATTCTTGAAGCTCACGGTCTTGAAGAAGGCGATTATGACGCTTATGAGGAAGGATTTGGAGATGCAGCTGGTCGTCTTCAAGACGGCAATTTAGATGCTAACTTCGGACTTCTTGGTCTGCCAGCAGGGAACGTAACGGAGCTTTCCACTCAGCGTGATGTTGTTATCCTTCCAATTGAAGGCGAAGCGCTGGACTACGTCGAAGAAAACAGTGATTACGGTCAGCTTGATATTGAAGCAGATGTTTATGACTTCCTTGATGAACCAGTAAGTACGGTAACGGCTTACGCTGTTCTTGTAGGTTCTACTGATCAAGTTGATGAAGATACAGCTTATGAAATTACTAAGCAGCTTTATGAAAATGCAGACAGCATTTCTCATGAACAAGGACAATTCATGACAATGGAAAACATCATGAACGGAGCAGACGATATGCCGCTTCATCCTGGTTCTGAAAGATATTTTGAAGAAGAAGGACTACTTGACGGCGCTGGCGATGCAGAAGAGGAAGAGGAAGGCGAAGCTGAAGCCGAAGAAGATACTGAAGAAGATACCGAAGATGACACGGAGGAAGAAGAGTAATATAGACTATACAAGGCCGGAGTATTTCCGGCCTTTTTTCATTAGGTAAGAAAGAATTTTGGCGTTTTTGATGTCTAGCTTCAGCGCCCAGCCTCAGGCGCACACGATAAAGAGGAACTTTTGCTAAAACCGGAACGTCCTGTCGTGTGCGATCTTAGTAGAGGTTCATTAAAATGAGCTGAACGTCTTATGCCTTCCCTTTCGACTCCGGGCCGCAGGCGACCCTGCGCGAAAGCTCCAGAACCTGTCGCGGGCTCCCAGGATGGGAGTCAGTTCGGCGTTGTCGTTGTCACAGGACGTGACGCTCGTAGCCAAACTTCCATCTTTTAAGGCGCTTGCGCTTTTCTTAGTTTGGATATAATATGAAAAAATTTTCTTGTTCAAAGGATTTTTTTTAGGATTGCCTAATAATATAATATAGAAAAGTAGCACCACCTTAGTCTTGTCACAGACAAATTCTATTTTATTTGTTATGATATTGAAGTCACAGCCTTTGCCGGCTATGAGCAGCCTGTTTATCCCCCCTTTAATTAGAAAAAATATTCAAATAAATTTGTTGAGGTGGTGACTGTTAATGGCGAATAATAAACAAACCGACCAAGAGTTAACCCAAGATGAATTGTTGAAAAAATACGACAAAGAATCTACATACCGGACGAATCTTGGAAAATGGGGCATTTTAGTTACAGTTATCGGAGTAGCATTAACAATCTTTCATTTATGGACAGCAAGCAATCCTTATCGTTCCGTTATTCAAGGTGCTATTCACTTAGCAGGCGGGTTATCGCTTATCTTTTTACTATACCCTGCTAAAAAATCCATGACGGACCGCAAAGGAATTGCCTGGTATGATGTCATACTTGCCTTCACAGCATTATTTGCCAACTTTTATATCGTTTTCAATTATGATGATTTGTTCCGTTCTTCTGTGGTGACAGGTTTTGATACTTTTGATAAAGCAGTAGCCATAATTTTTATTATCCTTCTATTAGAAGCAACCCGACGTGCTGTAGGACTTCCCATTATTATTATCGCGATGCTTGCCATTGCATATGGTCTTTGGGGAAACGGCATTCCCTACTTCGGGCATGCAGGATTTTCATTTGACCGGCTGATGACTGACTTGGTGTATTCTAGTGAAGCGATTTTTGGTACACCTGTACAAATATCATCTACCTATATTTACTTATTTTTATTTTTTGGTGTCATGCTCGTAAAAACCAACATTGGTCAATTTTTTAATGATCTTGCATTTGGTTTGACTGGCAGATTTACCGGCGGCACCGCAAAAGCAGCTGTATTTGCTTCCGGTCTACAAGGTATGGTAACCGGAAGTTCCGTCGCTAACACAGTCAGTTCTGGTTCCTTTACTATACCGATGATGAAACGGGCAGGATTTAAACCTGAATTTGCAGCGGCAACAGAAGCTTCCGCATCCACTGGCGGACAGATTATGCCGCCGATAATGGGGGCTGCTGCCTTCATTATGATAGAAACGATTGGTGTTCCCTATAATGAGATTATTCTTGTAGCTCTCATTCCAGCTCTGCTTTATTTCTCAGGTGTTTTTATCGGTACGCACTTTGAAGCCAGAAAGCAGCATATTTATGGTCTCCCTAAAAACGAACTGCCTTCTGCCAAGTCATTATTAAAAAAAGCAGATCTTTTGCTGCCATTAGTCGCTATTTTGTTCATGCTGTATAGCGGCTACACTCCGACCACTGCGGCATTGTGGGGGATTTTCACAGCATTTGTGATTAGTTTTTTCCGTAAAGAAACACGGTTGTCCATTAAAGATATGCTATATACTCTCGAACAAGGGGCGCGAATTGCCCTTCCAGTTATAGCAGCTGTTGCAACGGCTGGCATTATTGTCGGAGTAGTGGTATTTACCGGTCTTGGCGGCAAAATTGCCAATGGAATCATTGATTTAGCAGGCGGACAGTTTTTCCTTGTAATGTTCTTTACGATGATTGCCTGTATTATTCTTGGCATGGGATTGCCTACTACTGCAAATTATGTTGTGACAGCGTCATTGGCAGCGCCAGCTTTAATTGCATTAGATGTTCCTGTTATTGCAGCTCACTTCTTCGTCTTTTATTTTGGTATTGTTGCTGATATAACTCCGCCTGTTTGTCTAGCGGCTTATGCCGGCGCAGGTATTGCCAGGGCCAACCCGATGAAAGCAGGGGTAACGTCTGTTAAATTAGCAATAGCAGCATTTGTTATCCCATATATATTTGTAACCAATCCAGTACTTGTCCTGCAGGATGCCACAGCAGCTACATTGATTCCTGCATTAATTACCGCATTAATTGGAATGGTTGGTATTAGTGCCGGAATGATTAATTACTTTGTAATTAAGAACAATATTATCGAGCGTTTAATGCTGCTTGCCGGTGGTATTATGCTGCTCTTGCCGGACCTCTATATTTCTATGCCTGGTCTTGGATTAATCATATTGGTTTATTTGATTCAACAATTCAGAAAAAGAAAACAAGATTAGAAAGAAAGCCGAACGGATGGTTATTCCATCCATTCGGCTTTTTTAATCATAAAAAACGTCAAATGTTTCCCATAATCCTTCAAGTTCTTTTAAGCGTGCTTCCACCTTTTTGTGTTCTGAACGGGTGACCGCTGTAATTAAGGCACTCACTATACTTAATGGAGCCGAAAATGAATCGATAAACGAATTAATTTCAGTAGCGGCCAGCAACTTTCGATCTCCGTAAGGAACGAGCGGTGACAACAAATGATCCGTCAACACTAACGTTTTCGCTCCGCGTTGTTTTGCATACTTTAAAACTTCAACCGTCCGTTTCGTATAACGAGAAAAACCAAAGCCAATAACTAAATCATCCGAAGTAATATCAAGCAAATGCTCAGATACCCCATCTGCTTCCCTTAACATTTCCGTATTTTGTAAGACGAGATCAAGATAAAATTCCAAAAATGAACCGATGCTCACTGCACTGCGGTAAGCTATAATGTAAATTCGATTTGCTCTAATAATATCATTTACAGCACCTTCAAATACTTTTGAATCCATTTGCTGAAGCGTTTCTTTCAAATTTTGCATATCATCTGCGAGTATTTCTGTTACAGCATTCTCAGGCTGATCTTCTTCATCTGTTGTATGAGCAAACACTTCAGCTGAAGTCCATTTTCGCTGCAAGGCTTCCTGCAAATGACGCTGCATATCTGGATACCCATTAAAATCCAGAAAAACAGCAAACCGAATGACTGTAGCCTCCCCCACTCCCGCATTTTTTGCCAATTTGGATGCGGTCAAAAAGGGGGCTGTTTCTGAATAATTAATTAAGTAATTTGCAATTTTTTTCTGGGATTTGCTCATTTGATCTTGAAGTTCCATAATGCGCTGGTATACATCACTTTCAAGCATGGCAGCCCTCATTCCTTTTTAAAACCAATTAATTTGTTCAGAAAGGAGGGCAAAAGCGACAAGGACAAGGTATTATAACACCTTTACGCTTTTTTACAGTCAGCCATGAAATCAAAGCTGGCTGACCATTTATCAGATATCCGCAGCGTTTCTCAGCAAACGTCTATCAACACCTCCTGGGCAAATAAATACTTCGCAATTTACCCAAGCCTGAACATTTGTTTTAAAAACGAGCACCTTCATAAACCTCCCTCAGCACTTCATCATATGCATCTAACGTTTGATTAATGTCTTCATCGCTATGAGCTGTCGACACACTATAACGATTCATCGGCTTCACATAAATCCCTTTTCCCAGTAATCGAAAATCTATTTCTTTTCTGGTGGCCAGGTCGGTTTTTTGAAGGTCTCGATAGTTTCGTATCTTTTCTTTATTATTTAATACTACACTAAAAATAGACCCTATGCCAACCGCCTCGCCTTGTACGCCGTACTTGCGAAGCTTTTCGTTAATGCCGTTTTTCAGCTTTTCAGTCTGCTTTAAGACATCATCTAATTCTTTTTCTAAAATATCGAGAACCGCCATGCCTGCTGCAAGAATCATAGGATGACCGTTATACGTGCCGCTATGAAATAATACATCTTTGGATGATGAACGTTTGCTTTGGCTGCTGTCAAAAACATCTGATCCCTGTGATGGAGCACTATGCATCATCATTTCTTTCTTTCCCCCGACAACGCCTACTGGGTATCCTCCTCCTATTGCTTTTCCTAACGTCGTTAGATCAGGCTTAATGTCATAAATGTTCTGAGCGCCGCCAAGACCAGTACGGTAACCCGTTTTAACCTCATCAAAAATGAGAACCATACCTAATTTCTCTGTAATTTGACGTAAACCTTTCATAAATGATTTTTCTGCAGGTATAAACCCTGCCTGCACCGGTTCAATCATGACAGCACCAATTTCGTCTTTATGCTGCAATAATATTTTTTTACATGCTTTCAAGTTGTTAAAAGGCAATGTAATTGTATTTCTAGTATGGGATGGATGCATCCCTTTAGATTCAGGCAATGAACAAGGAGCATCTGCATTCCCGGCTTCTCGAACAGAGGGACTCACACTTACAAGCATTTGGTCATATCCGCCGTGATAGTGGCCTTCAAATTTTGCTATTTTATGTTTTCCTGTATGGGCTGCTGCAAGCCTTAAGGAAAGTAATGTTGCTTCTGTACCTGAATTTGTATAACGCAGGCGTTCCATGCTCGGAAAGTGCTTTTGAAGCCTTTTCCCCATTTCCACTTCAAGATAATGCGGTGTACCAAACAACCATGTACCGTCTCTTTCGATTTGTTCCATAATCGCTTTTTTCACATGTTCGTGTCCATGTCCTGTTACAAGCGATCCGTAACTCATTAAATAATCAATATACTCATTTTCATCCATATCGATCAGCTTCGAACCTTTTCCATATTTCATAACAACAGGATGCGGTTCAAAATATTTAATATTTGCCGTTACTCCGCCCGGCATTACTTCTTCTGCTTCCTTCATAAATGCTTGTGAAGAAGGTGTTTCCTCCTTGTAATCTAAAATGGGATGTTCTACTTTCTGAACGGCCATTTTTTTACGCTCCTCTTTTGATGAATTTTTAACTTCAAAAATATTTATTTATGAATTCTACATTTCATTCTAATAGAAGTACAAGTTTTTGTGAAGTACTAATTTCATTTTATTTATTTTTGAAGTTTATATTTCATATTATATGAATTTGTTATTTCAATATCCACATTTTATGAATGTCAAACTTCAATTTGGGCTATTTGTCTTTTTTGTTAGAAACTTTTCCTTCATTTTCTTTTGCAATTTAAATTTTTCTTTCTTTTTTGACTATTTTTAACCCTCACTGTTATACTTCAACTGAATACCATAAAAGATGTACAAATTAAGTTTTAGAAAGGTGTGGGGGCTTTTGGCACAACCAAAGTACATTACCAAAATTGATCAAATTAAAGAAATTCCAGATGACGAGCGCGAACGTTTAAAAAAAATCACTGAAAAATTTGTGTTCCGTGTAAACGAATACTATTTAAGCCTTATTGATTGGGAAGACCCGAATGATCCCATTAAAAACTTAGTCATACCAAATGAAGGTGAGCTTTCTGAATACGGACGCTGGGACGCTTCTGATGAAGACACTAACTATGCAGTGCCAGGCTGTCAGCATAAGTATGAAACGACTGCCCTTTTAATCTGTTCTGAAGTGTGCGGCGCTTATTGCCGCTATTGTTTCCGTAAACGCTTGTTCCGTAATGACGTGAAAGAAGCAATGTCTGATGTGGATCCTGGACTAGAATATATCCGCAATCATCCAGAGATTAATAATGTTCTGCTTACGGGTGGAGATCCTTTAATTCTTGCAACAAAGAAGCTTCGTTACATTATTGAAGAGCTGCGCAGCATTCCGCACGTAAAAATTATCCGTATCGGTTCAAAGCTTCCTGTCTTTAATCCGATGAGAATTTATGAAGACGAATCTCTTTTGGAACTCATTCGTGAATATTCCACGCCGGATAACCGCATTTATATTATGGCTCATGTTAATCATCCGCGTGAAATTACAGAGGAAGCGAAAAAAGCATTTGAAGCACTGCATGATGCTGGAGCAATAGTGGTAAACCAGACACCTGTATTAAAAGGTATCAACGCCAATCCAGACGACCTGGCGGAGCTGCTCGATAAGTTGTCTTGGGCAGGCGTAACTCCTTATTATTTCTTTATTAATCGTCCGGTAGCCGGAAACAACGACTTTGTGCTTACTTTAAAAGAAGCATATGATGCGGTGGAAAAAGCTAAAGCAAAAACGAGCGGACTTGGAAAACGTATCCGTCTTTCCATGAGTCATACTTCTGGAAAAATCGAAATTTTGGCAATTGATGACGGAAAAGCATATTTAAAATATCACCAATCCCGCGATGGCAATTACGGTAAATTCATGGCACTTGACTGCCCAGATAATGCTGCCTGGTTCGATGACCTTCCAGGAAATGAACAGCATTGGAGTATGCCTGAGAAAAAGGTAGAAGACGTTGTGTCTGTTAATGAAATGCCTGATATGCCGCAAAAACGAAAAAGAAAACCGAAAACGGCTGCAAAATAAGCAGCAAAAAGAGCTGTCCTCATTAGGATAGCTCTTTTTTTGATGTGAGAATCGACTGAAATACGTTTTTGCCTTTTTCAAAAGGGGATGAAACGATGGATCGGCCGTATTGTATGGCTAGCTCCCTCCCATACCTTATTTCTTTACAATAGTACTGCTGTACTGATTTAGAAAATAATCTTTCTTTTCAATGACAGGATGTCTATCCATTTGTATGTCATTCCTTCCCTTGATTGAGGTATGTTCTTGAAAATTTGTATCCCTTTCTTCAAATGTGATTATTGTCCTGTACGAAAGGAAACTAAAATGAGTTACACTGTTCGACAATTTTCCTTCTCCTCACCTTTTTTCATGTTAAAATAGACTCAAATGCAGACAGAGGAAGAAGGATGTGTACAACCATGAACAGGTGTTATCTCTTTATGATATTGTTTCTTTTTATAGCTGCCGGCTGCAGTTCCTCGTCTTCAGAGGAAAGGCTAAAGGAAGAACTCAACACTTCCTTCTCTAACTCGCTTTATGAAATAGAATTCGAAAAACTAGAAGAAAGCCGATATGAAGGCAAAGACGGATTTTTCTTACACTACTCGATTACTTCCCCGGATGAAAGCCGTGAACTTTCTCCGTCTGATATAGACATGACATTTTCTAAAGTTATTGAAGATGAATTCGGAAATGAACACTCAATATATCAAGAAACGGAAATGAAAACAGATCAAGAAGAAAATAACGTACTCCGCATTAAGCAATTTTTCACGACCAGTCTTCATCATGACAGCGAGCAATTGATATCAACGGCACAATTGGTTTTACATCCAAACAAAACGGTTCGCTTTGACCAGGTGAAAAAGGACAAAATTCCTATTTCCCGTGATGAATTAACGATTCAAGACATGGAATGGAATGACAATAAGCTCACATTAACCGCAACAGATGTATTAGATATTCAAAATGTAGAATGGAGTATATTATCTGAAGGAGAGCAAATTTATCCTGTCTTTACTAACTCCATAACCGAAGAAGAGCATTATTTTAAAGGAGAATTTGAATTTGCTGTTGAACTAGAGGAGCCATTTACGATCATTGCCGAACGTTCCGACTCTTCTGAATTAATTTGGGAATTGCCGTTTGTTATACCGATCGATTAGAAAACATAATTTACCTTAATCATTTTATTGTGTAAAAAAAACGCAAGCGCCTTGCCCACGAGCGACAAGTCCTGGAGGGTCGGCATTATGGAAAGCTGATCTTTGCTTTGACGAACCGAAGGAATCTCGAGCGAGTAGGCACTTGCGCTAGACATCAATAACGCCAACTATTTATAATTTCTTACCTTACAAGAAAAAATAGAACAGCCTGTAAAAAAGGCATGCTCTATTTTTTATTCACTGTATTTTTTAACTTTCCAATTCTATCTGATTGCACTACTACTTCATCACCTTCTTGCAGATACTTCGGTGGATTAAACCCTTTTCCCACCCCTGCAGGTGTTCCTGTGGCGATGATGTCTCCTGGTTCTAAGGTCATTCCCCGGGAAATAACTTCAATTAATTGAGAGATAGAAAAAATCATCTTATCCGTTGTTGTTTCTTGTCGAATTTCATCATTTACGAGCGTCTTTAACGACATCGTTTTCCCTTTCCAATGTTTGAGGGGAACAATCACCGGTCCCATTGGACAAAACGTGTCGAGACTTTTCCCTAGAAAAAACTGCTTATGCTTGGACTGTAAATCTCTTGCTGTCACATCATTTAACAGCGTGCAGCCAAATAGGTAATCTTCTGCTTCTTCTGCTTTGATACCTTTTCCTTTTTTTCCAATAATGACAGCAATTTCTCCTTCATAATCTAACGCATCCGTCACATCAATATGAGGATCAATCGTGTCTTCCGGTCCTATTACGGTTGTCGGTGACTTCGTAAAAATGATCGGGTGATCAGGAATATCTGCAGCACTTCCCATTTCTATGGCGTGATCTGCATAGTTTTTCCCTGCACAAATAATATTTTTTCTCGGGACTGGAATAGGTGCTTTCAATGATATTTCCTTAGAAGAAAGCGGATAAACATAGGAAGCATCTAAATGATTATAGGCTGAAGCAGTTATTTTCTCGGCCTCTGCTAAAAAATTTTCTCCGTCACAAATCGCTTCTAACATCGTGCGAGGAAAACGATAACCCACATTATATGCTTTTCCAGCTTCCTCGAGATCAATGACATATTCTTCGTTCACAAGTGCTGCTGTTTTTTCTTCCTTATGTATTTCAACCGTAGCTAGTTTCATTTAACTGCCCCTTTCTTTAACTTAATGCTGAGGAAAAGTTCTATCTTTTGAGGTAGATAAAACCATCAACTGAGCACCGCCTTATCATTAGCCATTTTTTCACCGCGGATTTTCTGAAATTCATTTAATAATTTTTCGATCGTTAACGATTGTTTTTCATCTCCATCTACATCTAAAATAATCTGTCCTTTATCCATCATAATTAAACGATTACCTAGATCAAGAGCTTGCTGCATGTTATGGGTGACCATTAATGTAGTCAGCTTAAATTTTTTTACGACTTCTGCAGTGATGTTGGTTATTAGCTCAGCTCGCGACGGGTCAAGCGCTGCCGTGTGCTCATCCAAAAGCAGAATCTTTGGTTCTGTGAATGTGGCCATTAATAATGATAAAGCCTGGCGTTCTCCGCCTGATAAAAGTCCTACTTTGGCTGTCAGCCGATCTTCTAAGCCAAGATTTAACGTTTCTAGATGTTCCTTGAAAAGAGATTTTCTTCTTTTGCTGACTCCTGGTTTCAAGCTGCGTTTTTTATTGCGCGACCAAGCCATTGCTAAGTTCTCTTCAATCGTCATTGAAGGGGCCGTTCCTGCCATTGGATCTTGAAACACTCGGCCAATTAATTGAGAACGCTGATACTCTTGAAGGTGAGTTACCTGATTATTGTCTATGAGCACATCACCTGTGTCAGGCAGGAGTGAACCGGAAATGATGTTCATTAGCGTTGATTTTCCAGCACCATTACTGCCGATCACCGTCAAAAAATCACCCTGGTTTAAATTGAGATTAACATGTTGCAACGCTTTTTTTTCATCCATCGTTCCTTCATTAAACGTTAACGATGCTTGACTAAGTTGCAGCATTTCCTTTCTCCCCTTTCTTCGTGTCAGCCATCTGGGTGATTTCTCGCCGTTTGCGCAGTCTTCTTCGTTTTTCACGCTGTGCTTCGAGTATTTTTGGTGTGACTAATGCCGCTACCACAATAACTGCTGTAATTAATTTCATATCACCGGTTTCCAAAAAGTCTACTCGCAATGCCAGCGACACGACGATTCGATAAATAATGGCTCCGCCAATAACAGCCAGTGTTGTGCGTGCAATAGACTTCGTTCCAAAAAGGGCTTCGCCAATAATGACCGACGCAAGGCCTATAATAATCATTCCGATCCCCATACCAGCGTCTGCAAACCCGCCATGCTGTGCAATTAAGGCACCAGAAAGAGCAACAAATGCATTGGAAAGCCCCAGCCCTGCTATGATAAGAATATCTGTATTGGCTGAAAAACTGCGAATCATTTTTTTGTTATCCCCAGTAGCTCGTAATGCAAGACCGACTTCTGTCTTTAAAAAATAATCGGTAAGAAATTTGATGATTAGTGTAATAATTAAAGAGAAAAATAGTATTCCCCATGTTTTTGGCGTTCCTGAGATTCCAAGGGCGGCGATTATATTGTTAAATGGGGCACTCAAGTTTAAATTCTCCCAAAATGAGGTGATCGACGTAAAAATAGTCGTTTCGTTTAATAAAGGAACATTGGACTGCCCCATGATACGCAAGTTAATCGAATACAACGCAATCATCATTAAAATTCCCGATAATAATGGGTTTATTTTTCCTTTCGTATGCAAAAGTCCGGTTACACATCCTGCTAAAAACCCGGCAATCACCGCGACAACAGTAGCGATAAGCGGGGACTGTCCATTAATGATCATAACAGCTGCTACTGCTGCCCCTGTAACAAAGCTTCCGTCTACGGTCAAGTCCGGAAAATCCAGGACCCTAAAGGACAAATAGACGCCAAGCGCCATTAGAGCGTATATAATCCCTGATTCAACTGCTCCAAACATGGAGACAAACATATTTTCCTTCCCCCATTCTCTCTCCAAAGCATAGCATAAGCTTATTGCTCGCGAGATCCTTCCCAAGCACGGCTGGATGAGCTTATGCTAGACTTCAAAAGATGCGAACATTTTATCCTTTTCTACCAATATAAACAAAAAGCCTGGCCTGTTGCCCCTTAAAGAGGCTGGCCAAGCCTGACGCTTTATTCGTTTATAAATTGCGCTTCTTCTTCCCAGTCCTCATGGATTTCTACCCCTTGGGCCTCTGCTGCTTCTTTATTTATAAATAACTCCATGTCTTCAGGGTGTTCTGCAGGAATATCAGCTGGTGTCTTCTCCCCGCTTAATACTTCTGCTGCCATTTCACCGGCACGGTAGCCAATCGTATGGTAGTCAATACCAAACGTGGCAAACCCGCCGCGCTCAAGAGAATCGGGTTCTCCTACTACTAATGGAATATCTTGTGTTTCAGCCACATCCACTACCGTCTCCAAAGCAGATACAACCGTGTTATCTGTAACAATGTACATCACATCTACATCACCAACAAGTGACTCAGCTGCCTGCTGTACTTCCGCCGAAGATGAAACACTTCTTGTCGTTGACTCTAAATCTGTCCCTTCCATTGCCGCTTCCACTGCTTCAATTTGAGAAACAGAATTTTGTTCGCCTGAATTATAAATCAACCCTATGTTTGATTCAGGAAAGTATTCTGAAATAAAATCTACCGTCATCTCAATCGCTTCTGGATGTAAATCCATAACGCCTGTTATTAATTCACCTGGAGAGTCTGCATCTTCAATTAAACCCGCATCCACAGCATCTGTGACCGAAGTAAAAATAATTGGCGTTTCTGAGCTTGCCTGCAATGCTGCTTGTGCACTTGGCGTAGAGTTGGCAAAAATTAAGTCTACCCTCTCTGACACAAAATTATTAGCAATTGTCGCTGTATTACTCTGGTCATTCTGCGCGTTTTGATAATCAAATTCTATGTTTTCTCCTTCTGTATACCCTTGATCTGCTAATCCTTCTTTAAATCCTTCATAAGCTTCATCTAAAGAAGGATGTTCCACAAACTGGGTGGCGCCAACAACGACGCTGTCTTCTGTCTCGGCTTCTGTTTCTTCTTCCTCTTCGCCGCCTGCACCTGATTCGTTTTCACCAGCAGTATCCTCTTCTCCTGCTCCGCACGCTGCTAAAACGGTTAAAGACAAAGCCCCAGTTAAAAGCAAATGCAGCCACTTTTTTTTCATTTTCTTTCTCCCCCTCTTTATATGTAGGAATTTTCTAATATTTATATTTATCTTATAGGATTCTATAAAGCTTGTAAACAATAATTTATTTACAGTAAAACGATTAAGAAAATCGGTAGAAACGAACTAAATAAGGGCATCTGTCCACTAAACAGATGCCCAACAACTTTCTTAAGAAAGCAATTCTATGTCTACAGCCACTCCTGGAAAATCAATTGTATTGTCCGTTTCTACATTTTCTTGAATAGATGGTTTCCATTCCTTTTCGTATATTTCAGGAAAAGCAAATCTAGCTCGATTTGCAAACATGTGATTTCCTTTAATATAAACGTTATATTCTTCGAGAAAAGAAGCTTCATCTTCAATAACAAATGTCATTCGGTAGGACTCTCCTTTGACTTCGTCTTCCACCGTATACCCAAAATCATAAAGCCGTTCTAGCACCGCATAGTCACCAAATGGAATAATCACAGCCTGTTCTGTTTCTATTCGTTCGGTGTTTTCTAAAGATAATACCCGTTCTCCCTGCGATGCTCTGTCTGTATAGACTTCCGTTACAAACAAGTATAGAGAAGCCATCATGACTGCAAGTATGATGGAAGCCAGTCTTTCCACATTCTTTTTAGGTTTTTCCTTTTTTTTCATAAATGAATGAAGAGCAATCCCTAAAAGAAATGTCACGATCAAAATAATAAGTGATAATACTAAATGAAACAACCACGGTTCAAGCGTCAAAATCATTCCTACCATCCTTTGAACAGCCATAAATTTTCATTACTACTACATAGGGAGAAATGAAAGCCGAACATATGATATCATATTCCTAGTGTTTTATGCGATGAAATAGCAGTAAAAGGAGCGATTTTGTTTGAATGTCGTTGTAAGTACATTAAACGCTAAATATATTCATACCTGCCTGGCCCTCCGTTATTTAAAGGCTTATGCAGAACCGGACTTCCATGTAGAGATAGCAGAATATACGATAAAAGATCCGGCCATGAACATTGTAACAGACCTGTTTGAGAAAAAACCGGATGTGATTGGCTTCTCCTGTTACATTTGGAACATTGAAGAAACCATTCAAGTAGTATCTATGCTGAAAAAAATAGATCCAAACATCACGATCGTACTTGGCGGTCCGGAAGTTTCGTATGATACGGATTACTGGATGAAGCGTCTGCCTGAAGTAGATTTTATCGTGATGGGAGAGGGAGAAGAAACGTTTAAACACCTCCTTGAGGAACTTAACGAAGAAGAGAAGTATCATATGGTGTTCGGAACAGCTTACCGTAAAGACGGCAGAGTCAGAATGAACCCGCCCCGTCCGAAAGTTCCGCTTGAAGATCTGCCGAGCCCGTATCGTTTTGATGAAGACAAAGAGGCATTATCCAAACGGATTACTTATTTTGAAACGAGCCGCGGCTGTCCATTCAGCTGTCAATTTTGTCTTTCTTCTATTGAAAATGGAGTTCGTTATTTTGATATAGAGGAAGTAAAAAAAGATCTGCTTTATTTAATAGAAAACGGTGCAAAAATGGTGAAGTTTGTGGATCGTACATTTAACATTCAGCGTGAGTATGCAAAAGAGATCTTTCAATTTTTAATAGACAACCATCAAGGCTGTCAGTTTCAATTTGAAATCACAGCGGATATAATGCCGCCTGAACTGCTTACCTTTTTAAATGAAAATGCACCGCCGGGGATTTTCCGGTTTGAAATTGGCGTTCAATCGACCAATGATGCAACGAATAAATTAGTAAAACGCCATCAAAACCTTAAGAAATTAGAACGAACCGTAACAATGGTAAAAGAAGGCGGAAAAATTGAACAGCACCTTGACCTTATCGCTGGTCTGCCGGAAGAAGATTACGGCCGTTTTAAACAAACGTTTAATGATGTGTTTGCCATGGGACCAGAAGAACTCCAGCTCGGCTTTCTAAAAATGCTCAGAGGCACTGGGTTGCGCATTCGTTCTGAAGACCACGGCTATGTATATATGGACAATGCTCCGTATGAAATGCTAAGCAATGACGTACTAAGTTTTGCTGACATTGCCCGAATTAAGCGAGTAGAAGACATTTTAGAAAAATATTGGAACGATCATCGCATGGATCACACGATTGAATTCCTAGTCAATCAAAGCTTTCCGAGTGCGTTTGACTTCTTCCAGGAATTCGGCGATTACTGGCATCAAAAAGGGTGGGGCCGCATCGGACACCAGCTCGAAGACCTTTTCCTCCGCCTTGAGGAATTTTTAAAGCATCACGGTGTAAAAAACCTCTCAGTGATCAAAGGATTAATGACCTATGATTACTTTTTGCACCAAAAGCACAAGCCGCGAAAATCATGGGGAACACCAGCGCTTTCAAAAGAAGAGCACACTGAATTAATGAATTTGTTTGCCGAACAGCCTGAACTCCCTCATTTACCCGTCTCATTGAAAAAACAGGATTGGCATAAACACACAGTGACCGAACTGCTTCCGTTTTCCCTGCATTCTTATCTTGAAACAGGCGAAATCGTAAATAAGCAAGAAATACTGCTAGTTCATTATGACGTGAAAAACCAAAAACAAACGGCTCGGTTTATTCCTTATGAAAGCATTCAAGAAAACCGTCAAGCCGCCGTTAAATAATGTGTCAGCTGCAAAAACAAGCTGCAAAGGAGTTGTCTGAATAAAGGCAGCTCCTTTCTTTTTATGCTTGTTGCTGAAATCCCACTACACATAATTGAAGCAGCTTGAGATCAACAAAATGATAAGAAGAGCGCAAGCGCCTTAAAAGAAGGAAGTTCGGCTACGAGCGTCACGTCCTGTGACAACGCCGAACTGGCTTGCACAGGAGGTGTTGACTTTTGCGTTGCGACAGGACGTCGCGGTTTTAGCAAAAGTTCCTCTTTATCGTGTGCGCCTGAGCGGCTGGGCGCTGAGCTAGACATCAAAAACGCCAACTATTTATTATTTCTTACCTTTTAAGAAAAGCGCAAGCGCCTTGCTCACGAGCGACAAGTCCTGGAGGGGCGGCATATGGAAAGCTGATCTTTGCTTTCCATTGACGAACCGAAGGAACCTCGAGCGAGTAGGCGCTTGCGCTAGACATGTAAAACGCCAACTATTTATTATTTCTTACCTATGAACAAAAGCGCAAAATGCCCTGTAAAAAGGAAGTTCGGCTAAGGTTAAGGTACTTCTGCTAAGTTCGCGAACGTCCTGTTTGCAACGCAGAAGTCACCACATCATGTGGAAGTAAGAGGCACCCGCCTAAATTAGCCGAGCCCCCTCCTATTTTATCTGGTCACTTCTGCTGATTTTCATCTATATTTAAAAAACGTCCGCGAGACAGAGATTTATCATTTTTTGGAACACGCAGTATGAGCACATCATTAGAAAAAGATGCTGTGATTTCTTCCCCTTTGATAGAACCAAGATAAACCTTCTTATGAAATTCTCCGTATTGAGACGTTTGCCGAAAAAATTTATCACTTTCGACTTTATCTGTTTGATCGTGCACAGCTTTGATGGCTACATAATCATCTCCATATTCAATATGGATTCCATCACTTTGAAAGCCCGGCAGAGCCACTTCTACTAAAAAACAGCTGCCTTCGTCACGAACGTCTGCATTAAATTTATCTCCTATACCTTTAATCGAAGATAAGAAATCTTCTTGAAAAAAGTCATGGAATGTATCAAATACTTCTCTAAAAAGATCTGAATGCCGTCTTCCAGGCCGGTACGTCATACAACATGCCCCCTTTGCTTTTCTCACCAATCATCATATGAAACTTCGTCAAAAGTTTATACACACTAGCCCAACTATAGAAATTAGTGATTGCCGCATAACCGCTTCTGCCATAACAATTTTCCAACACATGAATAAAATGGAGTATAAAAAGTAAATATTTTTCACAAAATGAAATTGAAAGCGTATACAATATCACTTAAACGGAGGTGAATGACATGGGACTGTTTTCTTCGATTAAAGAATGGAAAAAGGCAAGACAGGAAAAGTATTTAGCGGATATGGAAGCAAAAGGAATATGTCCGGACTGCCGCGGCAGAGGTTTTGACCTTTATTATCCGGTTGAATATTATAATACGACTCCTTCTGTAGAGTGTCCAGGCTGTAACGGCAGCGGCTTGTTTTCCGATTGGACCAACCAAACCGGCCAATAACAGCAGAAGGCGGCTGAAGGGACCGCCGCCATTAAACGATATACTTCTAACTTCATAAAAAGGGAAAAGATTAATCATTCCTTTATTCCATAAATGAAACTTTTCTTTCCCGTAAAATGCAATTGCCAGTCCAATAAAATGGACCTCTGTAAACATTTTGCATGTAACCAGATAAAACGTAAGATAACAGAATTCTAAAAGAAACAATATCTTAAAGTAAAAGCAGCCTTTTGACATTTTGATTCGGTCATATCAACTAGTTGTCAATATAAAATGGTCCCTCTCATAAAATAATACACAAACATGAGGTAAACTGCATCACGCAGTTTTACTTTTACTGTCTACCAATAAAATGTATTACATTAGTAAAAATCAATTTCACATAAAAAATCTTTGTTACATTCATTCATTTTAGATAGCATGGTGTACTTCATTCTTTCTAAACCTCGCACACTTACATAATAAGTTCACTATTATTCAATAAAATGTACAAAAGAGGAAAACAGTTCACGAATAGTTTGGTAATCAAATTCCTTTTAAAGGATTGAAATGTTATATGTATCATTTTTATATTTATTTGAAAACCCAATAATCCGTCCCCCATCAGCGAAAAAATCATTTATCTCTTGATTGATTCCTGGCTCATACTCTACATTTATTCCTCGTAATCATTCAAATAACGTTTCTTTGTCCATCTTTTTAGCTTCCTCTTCCTTCTATTTTTTCTATAGGTGTTTTAATATGTTTGCAGGATTTCCGCCAACAACAGTGTTATCAGCTACATTTTTTGTCACAACGGACCCGGAAGCGATGACTGTATTATCCCCTATCGTGACGCCATGATTAATGACGGCTCTTCCTCCAATCCACACATTACGGCCGATATGAACGGATTTTCCAAATTCTGCACCTGTTTTTCTATCATGCGGACTCAAAGGATGTGCCGCTGCATACACATGAACCCCTGGTCCCATCAAACAATGATCTCCTATGTGAATTTGACAAACATCCAAGAAGACACAATCAAAATTGGCAAAGAAGTTGTTTCCAACAGATATGTTATAGCCATAATCACAGCGAAAAGGCGGTTCTATATAGACATTGTCTCCTGTATCCCCGAACAGTTCTGTTAATAATTCTGTTCGTCTGCTCTCTTCTGTTTCTATTGTTTCATTAAATAGTCTTGTAAGCTTACGAGCATGCAAGCGTTCTCTATGTAATTCCGGGTCATCAGCCTGATACCATTCACCTTGCAGCATTTTTTCCTTTTCTGATTGCCCCATTTTATTTTTCATTCCTTTCTTTGGAGTCTCCTACTCTAGAACGATTAGACAAACTCGCGTACAGCCAAATAAATTCCCTTCGTAAATCCCGTGAATGAATCGTTTTTCATTTTTCACTTAACAATAAAATAAACCCAATGAGAAAAAAACATGCGGCCAGCCACGTATGATAATATTCTTTTTGTTGACGTTTAAACAACCATTCTTCTGTGCCCCTAAGAATGTTGAGGGTAAAAAAGTAGATAAATATAATAATATAGGCGGGAATGGTATTTATGCCAGCAAAAATACTTATAGTGAAAACAATAATGAGTACTATTTCCGATATCAAGAAAAAGCGATTACGACCTTCCCAATTATTATGGAAAAATCCTTTACGTGGCTTTGTTTGGAGTTTTCTCCGTAAAGAAATGTCGATAGAAAAATAAATAATGACAAGTATTAATAATATAATTATTGTCAACTCTTACTTTCATCCTTTCTCTACTTCATGACTTGCTGCAGTTTTTTAATTCTTTTGACCTCTATCTAATATACGTTCATCGTCCATTTGCATCCTCTTCATCCTGTCGAAGCCCTTTAAGAAATTCAACCGATGCAATCACACTCTCGTCTTTATTGTTCATGAGATCAAATGTATACTCACTATCGGGTAATTTATAGTCTTCTTCCATGCTTATATGAAGCGTATAAGGTTCCTCCATGTCATGATCTTCTGTCCATTCAAAAGATCCCCCACCCTCTACTGCTTCCCCGTCTGGACCACGGTAAGAAGCTCGTGCTGATAAAACGTGATACCGATACCCATCTTCGTTTGTAACAGCTCCTACGAAAAATACATTTTCCCTTTCTTCAGCTAATAATATGTATTCATTCGCTTTTGTGGTGATCCAAGCTGTACTTTTCCAAATGTTTTCTTCTTCCACAAACCCTTTTGCTGCTTCTTCTGCGCTATGATAAACCGGGACTTCCTTATCCGGTTCTGCCGATTCGCTGCTGCATCCATTAGCAAGAAAAACTGCTCCAATTATCAACATGAAAATAGCTGATTTCACTTTTGTCCTCTTCCTTTCTTTTTACGTTAGGAATGTTTCCCTTTGTTAAAGGATCAAAGTATAAGCAAACTATGTCTTCCGCCATTTGAACTTGGCGGTAATCAATCAAGCGCAAGCACCTTGCTCACCAGCGACAAGTCCTGGAGGGGCGCTGATCTTTGCTTTCCATTGACGAACCGAAGGAATCTCGAGCGAGTAGGCGGTTGCGCTAGACATGTAAAACGCCAACTATTTATTATTTCTTACCTTATAATAAAAGAAATAAAATAACGCAAAAGATAATGAATATTTTTTTAAGCCATGATGAGGATTTTTCTGTTTTTGTATCTTCTTCAATCGATTCTAGTTCCAGAGGTTTCAGGATTTCTATTGCTAAAGAACGTTTTTCTTTGTCCACAAATAAGTCAATACCAAAGCTTGTTTCTCCCATGTAAACAGATAAATAACCTCCTGCTTCTCGGTACTTTTTCATCGTTTGTATTCCATTCGTTTCAAACAGCTCTGTAAACATATTAGCTTCTATGTCACTTGCAGCTGTGTAAACATAATCCATCTCCACAAATTCATACCGTTCGATCTCTATTTCTATTTCGTTTTGAAGTTCCACTTTACAATCTGAACACATTTTTTTACTGTCCATGTATTCCGTATAACAATTCGGACACCAAGACAAATAACCCCTCCCTCTTTTCTTACATTACGACAAAAGCGAAGGGGACGTTTCGCTGCCTTCAAAAACAAGCTTCTCATAATTGTTACCATATCATCATAACATGTGTGGTAGGAAGAAATTGTCATTACAGGAGGAAGTTATGAGTCAACAATATACGTGGCAGCAAATCCAGAACATGCAGCAAATGTTTCAAGCTACTATGAAAGATAAATCATATCCGATGTATCCGAACTATGGAAAAATAACGCGTTACCAGGAAGTTCCGGTAACAGTACCCGAGCAGCGGCAATTCCGTCAGCCTGGAGTCGAAAAATGGATGGTGCCAAAACCTATTATTGAAAATCCCCATTACAAAGGAAGTGAAAAACTCAAGGGTAAAGCTGCTCTCATTACGGGAGGGGACAGCGGGATAGGGGCAGCAGCTGCGATTGCTTTTGCAAAGGAAGGTGCAGACGTCGCCATCTCCTATCTAGATGAGCATGAAGATGCCAACCGAACAAAAAAGCGAATCGAAGAATTGGGACAGCGTTGTATCCTTTTACCAGGGGATGTTCGAGAAAAAAGCCAATGTGTGGAAATAGTGGAGAAGACAGTTGAGACGTTAGGCGGTCTTGATGTGCTGTGCAACCATGTTGGCATTCAATTTCAGCAATTAAGCCTGCTTGATATAACCGATGACCAATTTGATGAAACGTTTAAAGTTAATGTCTACTCTCATTTTTACACGACCCGGGCAGCGCTTCCCCATATGAAAGCAGGAAGCTCTATCATTAATACTTCCTCTGTTGTAGCATATGCTGGAAATGAACAGCTGATTGATTATACCGCAACAAAAGCAGCAAATGTTGGATTTACCCGCGCCTTAGCTAACAATCTTATAAACCAAGGGATCCGTGTAAACGCGGTGGCTCCTGGACGAGTGTGGACGCCGTTAATTCCGGCAAGTTTTTCTGCTGATGAAGTGACTCAAGTTAATAATCCAATGGACCGGCAAGGACAGCCTTTTGAACTCGCTCCAGCTTATGTGTACCTTGCTTCTGATGATTCTCGTTTTATGACCGGCCAAGTGCTTCATGTCAACGGCGGAGAATCAATTGAGTAGAAAAAGAGGTGAATCTATTGCTTTATACCTTCAGCCCGGAAGTAAAGCTGCTCCTCGTTAACGAATCCGATGAAACAGTAGAAGTAACGTATCTTTCTTATGCCTTTGTATTACCCAAGATTGGCCCGAGACCGCCTTATTTTGCGCATTCATTTTATGAACCGTATTACCCTGTTATTTAGAACATGAGAAAAAAAGGTCATAATAATAGTTAGAATTTCTTGAAGTCTTTGCGTCGTCACATTTTTCTTTCCTGCTTCGAGCGAAATCGTATTTCCACCTGTCTTCTCAGCATCTCCACCGCTTTTTTTAAAGTTTTTCACCATATCCCTTTTTCGGGCCTTTTCTTTCATAAATAAATCGTTTTATACCCACGTCCGCCTCATACTTACAGACGAAAAAATGGATAGACCTATCGTTTTTCAAGTGCTATGAAAACGACTGACTCGTTATTTATTGATAACTGTTTCAAATGTTCCCTTGTATCTTCTCGATCTGAGGGCTGTTTGTAAAATATGCGATATAAATCAAATAGTTCTATTATGCTGATTTTTACTCCCTTCACAGCCATTTTTTCTTATAAAAGATATCTATTTTATCAAATATATCAACAATAGCAGCCTTGGAAATAAAAGGGAGGGCAACTCATTTCCTCGCTTCGTCAAAATACTTCGCTTTCCGCGGGCACGGCTTCAGCTTCCTCGGAAAGCAAAAACCGCTTTCCTGTGGGATCTTCAGCTCGTGCTGTTCCCGCTGGAGTCTACGTATTTTGACTACGCTGATACACTGCGTTTATTAAACGGGTCACTCCTTCAACATGTGGGAGTTGACTATTCTAGTTTTGTCCCAGCTTCATTGCTGCAATTCATAATTCCAATGGTAGAACGGATCAGAATTCAATTGCGCAAGCCCCCTCGAAAACAACATATATTCGTTTCGGTATACTTGCCATTTCTAAGTAAGAGCATTTTTTCGTTTTAACTCCAATATGATTAATTTTATAATTGTCATTTATCATTAGAAACTGGGATTGCCGCAAAGTAAAAAAAAACCTTTATATGAATAGCAGGATCACCTCCCGCCCTTCCAATATAAAGGATTATAACTTATTGATTAGTAAATGGCTAACATAGATTATAACTTTTTATATTTTTTCAGTTGTCTGTCTTATCCCACAGCGATAAGAGGAAATAACGTAGGAAGCTGCCTTACTAATTTTCTCTTCTAAATATCGTGATTCCATCGCAGCCTGAATCAATGGATAACGATCAGTTAACAATTCTTTAGGCCATTTTGTTGCAGCTAAGCTATACAGTCGAGCATAATATTGAGTATTATCAATTGTTGGGCGAATTATTTTTTCCCACGCATCTAGTGCTGCTTCTATTGTATTGTAGCTTTCTAATGATTCAGCGAGTTCTAACGCACTCATCATGCCAGTCCCTGCACCCTGACCTAAATTTGGCGACATCCCATGCGCTGCGTCTCCCAATAGTGCAACAGATCCTGACGACCATCTTTTACAGAAAACATTGAAAAAGTGATAGTCTAATCTGCCAAATTCATCTACTCTTTCAATTACAGATTCTAGATGTGGGAATGCTTCTTGCCAAATCTCTTTATTAATAGGGACAGAAAGTGCTTCATCTTTTGCTAAACCAGTAAGGAATACATATACATAATTTGGTCCGCATGGAGTCACTCCTATCCTTCGATAACCTGACCAATTTTCTGTAGATATCTTATCTGGATCATCTTTTCGTTTTGGAATTAACACTCTGATAGCTCCATCATCCATGGTTTCAACATTCTTGGTCAGATTTAAAGAATTACGTATTTTAGACCTTACACCATCTGCACCTATAATTAAATCTGCTGAAATTTGTCTGCCATCATCTAAAATTAATTCACCGTGTGACTTTGCCCCCGCTACAGGTGATTTTGTATAGATATCCACTCCTTCTTCCTGAGCCCTGTTAATTAGTGCTTTATATAAGCCCTGCCTTGATATGACTGTAAACCTATTTTCTGATGAGAAAGGAATGGAATGTATTAATTCCTGATGTTCATTTACCATATCCATACGTTCCATCATATCTAGCTCACTGCATGCCTCATTAAAAGCACCAATTGTCTCTAATACTTTTAAACCATTCTCCCATGTATACAAACCAGCGCCAATTTCCCTAAGCTTAGAAGACCTTTCATGAATTCTAACTTTCCACCCTCTTTGAGCTAATGCTATGGCAGCAGTTAGACCAGAAATACCAGCACCAGCTATTTCCGCATACCTTTTTTTCATGTTCTTACCTCCTCAAAGTTGCTCGAAATTATAAATCTCAAGCTATCTTCTATAGGTGTAACGAAAATAAACCATGTTACGTTCATTCTATATTTTGGATTTTTATTTCTGATTGCGGTATAGAGACCTTATCAATAGGTTCTGATTTTCGTTGCAATATATAAGCTGCTGTGAGGATGAGAAGACCTCCTATAATTTGAATAGAATAAATTTGCTGCCCAAGAAAAACCGCTGCAAGAATTGCTCCCATTACTGGTTCAAATATCTGTAAAGTAGATGCCCTTGATGCCCCTATTAAACGAATACCTGTTAGCATTAGCATAGTAGGTATTGCAGCACCAACTAATCCAGCAAAAATTAGAAGAAACCAAACTGAAGAGTCGTGAAAAGGTTGAAGAAGAGCACTTTTTTCTCCAAAGGCCACCCCGCAAATTACAAAAACTAGAGTACCTGCTGCTAAAAAAAAGGTAGTAGCATGTGCGGGGGGAAGATTGGGATAACCGTTACGGCCTATTAAATAAAATATCGACATCCCAACAGCTGCCCCAAGAGCAAGAATTATACCCAAAGTGCTAATTTGAACTGTTTGGCCAAACATCTGTCCTACCACAGCCAACGTTCCCCCACCCAAAGCGAGTAATAGAGCAATTAATTTCGGGGAGTTTAACTTCTCCACGCCAGTTATAGCACAAATTACTGTTACAATTGCTGGAAACACATAAAACAAAAGCAGGGCAAGAGCTACAGTTAATTCTACGAATGCATAAAACATTGCTAAACTGTAGGCTGAAAACGCGATGGCAGCAAAACAAATATTGCGAATTTGATGTCCAGGAACCTGCGTTATTGGTATACGTTCCTTTTTAGGAGGTCTTCCCACACCTAAAGTTAATAGTATAAACATAGAAACAGTACCTAAAAGTTCACGCCACATAGCGAACGCCACAGGGCTTAATCCAGCTTGATGAGCAAAGTTAGTCAAAGTTCCCAATGTACCAAAGAGTGAGGCAGCAACGAGCATTAGTATAATACCTAAGAAAAGGGTTTTCTTTTTGCTTTTCACATTAGAAAATTCATTCTCATTCATCCCGTTTTCGCTCATACAGACGGTCCTCCACTTAATTGATTTGCTTTGTAGCGTAATATTAATCACATTAACCTTTTGGAAGACATACATTTCATACTCACTACAATCTTTTTTAATTCAATTTTACAAGGACCCTACAGGTCCTTGTAAATGCATGGTTGTTTCCTCAATATTATCGGATAAGTGAACTTGCAGACACAAACTCATTAATATGATTAACAACTGCCTCTGGAGATTCTAATGTAGGAAAATGAGTGTCCCCTGGAACAACTATAAAGTCAAACCATGGATGCTCTTCCTTATAATTTTTCTGTATTTCTTCATATCCTTCTACTGCTGCTTGAGAATAAATATGAACGATAGGACGTTTCTCTGGAAGTGAAGCCATTCTATTAAGCGGGGATCCCCAGATTTGATAACCTTTTTCGATCTGACGACAGGCACGTTCCCACATGTCATACCCCCAGCTGGCCATCTCTATATCAAGGTGGTCTTTAACAGTTTGATTATGGCTAACACCTATCCAGTGATTAAATAAACTTTGACGTCCCATAAACCACGTTTCTAGATTTTGAATCTCTTTTAAGTTTTTTGTAAATTCCTCCATTGCTTCTACCATAATCCAATCAATTAATATAGATTTTGGAACTCGCTGCGTCCCCAGCCTTTCAGTTATTTCGAGGTTCGCCCAACCTCCGTGTGATGTAGAGACAGGTATTACCTGATCAATATCTAAAGCATTTAAAACCCCAATAACGTCATCTGCTTGATCTTTTGCTCCAAAATCTCCTGGTGAACTTTGTGGGTCTGTATGTCCGCGCCAGTTCATGCGAATAACTTTATGCTGGTCAGATAAGGGTTTGACTATATAATCAAAAAGCCTATGATCTTGACACCACCCTGAAAGTAAAACTATTACTGGTCCTTCTGCCGACCCATTAATATCATAAGTAATCTCTTGTCCATTGATAATTATTGATTGTAGTTTATTATTTTCCTGGTTTGCCACATCCATCATCCCCTTTTCTTTTTTGTTTTCCGCTATTCGTTTATATTTTTAGTCTCTATCGTTATTAATATATCACCACCTATGTGTTATGTTGACTAGACGTAATTGACTAGGATTAATTTGTATATTAATCTTATTAAAAAAAACCAATGGAAGGTGTAACCTATTTAACTTTAAATAAAAAAATTCTCAAAATTCTAAATGTAAAGTAAAGTATAATGGAAAAGGGGGCTTTTTCTTTCAATATGTCGACCCTTCTTTTCTGTCCCTATAAATACTAATTTTGGTTCATAAGAAGGAGAGGGTTATATGACAGTACTTGTTTCTAATTCAGGTAAATTAAATGAGAAAGAATTTGTAACATACGGCAAAAGAACGTTTATTAAAAAAAATACAGTAATTTACCAGCAAGGCGAAGTCGGTGATAGTATTTATTATGTTGAAAAAGGATTAGTGAAAGTTACGACTAAAACAGCTAACGGGGATGACTTACTATTAAAAATCTCACTTCCAGGTCAATTTTTAGGTGTTCAGACCATGGATCAGCTTGTTCACTATACTACTTCCCAAACAATTAATGATTCAGTTCTCTATTTATTTAATTACGATACAGTTAAAGAGTTACTACTCGCTCATCCTGAGCTTAGCCGATTATTCCTAAAAGTAGTTATTAATGAATTAAACATTCTTACTGAAAAGATCTGTTTAAGCAAGCTACCTTCTGAACAAAAGATAGCAAAATTATTATTAAATATTTATCATGAATTCAACCAATTTGATATACGTTTAACACGTAATGAGCTTGCAAAATGTACCGGGGTTACTAGAATAACAATTTATAAGATTATGAAAGAATGGGAAGAAAACAGTTATATTGAAACGCTGGGAAGATCAATAGTCATTAGAAATCCATCAGCTCTGCAATTCTACGCTGATGGTCTGTTTGCTGAGGAGTGATATTATATGAAGCAACTACGCTTCACTTGGGAGCCGTATTTAAGTTACGGAAACAAGATGAATATTAATAAAGGTGACTTTATTTATCGTCAGCAAGAAAAGGGAAAGGGTTTTTATTATCTAGACAAAGGATTAATTAGCAATTCTATTATTTCACCTGAAGGTATTGAACACACAATAAATTATATAACAGAAGGAATGCTTTTTGGTGAACCGGGGATATATAATCAACCTTATTTAGCTTCCGCAATCACTTTAAAGCCCTCCACTGTCTATTATTTTTCCAACACCAAGTTTGACGAATTGTGTAGAAAGTTCCCATCAGCCAAGCTCATATTCACCCATTCTCTAATTTTCAAGCTTCGAACAATGGCCGAAATTATTGCCTTTATGGGATGCACTGCTGAACAAAAAATAGCACATTTTACGATAAAGTTAGACAGAGAAGTTGGTAGGTTGATCCCATTTAACCAAACCAAGTTCGCTAAGTACCTAGGTATTTCGCGTAAGAGTGTGAACAAAATATTAAACAACTGGAAAAAAGAAGGTATTATCAGTATCATAAATAATGAATTAATTATTGAAGATGCAGAACGTTTAAGAGAGCTTGGAGAAACAAACACAGAGCTAAACGTCAATATAGATTATCTCCTCTCTGTACAGGATATTACCAACTCCAGTTGACTGTGTACAAAAAAGGAAGTCCCGCTGATGCGGAACTTCCTTTTTATAATTATTATGTGTTATTTAACAAGCTAACCGTATGGTCCCATATAATAGACCATACTTCTGACATTGGATCTATCAGTTCAAAATGTTCTATATTAGGGAACGTTTTCAACACCACATTATCTCCAGCACTCTCCGCTATTTTTTTAAAATTAACGCTTAAACCGATCGGTACATTAACATCCAAGGCTCCATGAAATAAAACTAAAGGAATCCCTATAGGCAAAAGTTCTTTAGGGGAACCCTCAGCGTAGCGTTGAGCATATTCGTTCGGCTTCCCCCCTATTAAATCTCTCGTAGGATTTTCAATAACTCCAAACAGTTTTTCTTTCCATTGGTGTATCTCATACATTAGGATCAAGTCACTCACACCTGCAAGACTAATAACACCTTTAGGTTCTAGCATCCTATCCTGTTGTCTTAATATGCTATTTGATAATAATTTATTCCTAGCAGCAAGCCATAATGCTAAATGCCCTCCAGCCGAGTGACCGATAATGATAACTCGTTTTAAATCTACAGGATGGTCTTCTGCAATTATTTTTAGCGATTCAATTGACCTTGCACTATCTAAAAATGTTCCTGGCCACCCTCCGCCATCCTGTCCTACCCGCCTATATTCTATATTCCATGTCGCTATACCATGAGAAGCATATTTTTCAGCAAAATCATTCATTTGCTCTAGTCCAAATTGCTTTTTCCAAAAACCGCCATGAATAATCACTGCTAATGGAAAAGGTCCTTCCCCCGCTACGGGGATCCTTAAATCTCCAAATTGATTGTTATTAGTTCCATAACTAATTCTTTTTAATAGACATTTATTATTCATTCCATTATCCGTTTTAATAGCCGCCAACTCCTTATTATTCTTATTACCTATATTAATTAAAAATTATAATTATTTTTTTCCTAGCGGGTTGGGAATCATTTAACAAAAATTCATAAAATACTCCCTGTACTTATATATTGAACGTTTTCACTTTTTTTTGTCTATCAGTAATTAGGTTCAGCTGAAAAATGTGTGAAACGAGGGAGCACCGGAGTTTATATCGATCTACGGGAGGTATGATTCGTATTGTTGACGGTTACTTGTAATGAAAAAACTATTAGCATACATAATGGATTCATTTTATAAGGAAGCGGGAGGATAACGTTCACGTTCACTTATCTTTTTCTCCATATCTCCTTTTTCATTTATGGTAGCGAATCCCAAAACAAATAGAAAAGCACTTAAACGTGGTTATTACTTTTTCTATAACTTTCAAGTTATACCTCCATACGTAACGCTCTTTAGCGATTTTTTATCTATCACCAACTGTTATCGTATGCGTCTTTTCATGTGTCGTTATTTCTATCATCCATTGATTACGATCCGGTTGATAGTCTATGTTGGTTAAGGCCGGAAGCCCTTGTATATCTTTTTCATCAAGAGCTTGCTTTACCGCTTCTTGCTCTGTGAGATGCGCCCCTTCTGGCTTTTCACTTGGGAGAACTTCCATATGATCCGCCTTTGCTTGACCGGGATACGATTCAGCCACTACTTCATACCACACTTCTACCTTATGCCCTATATCTGCGTTATCTGCTGCATTGGAAAACCAGATCGCACTATAAAATTCCTCTTGTCCGCCGGTATCACTGTAATCCTTCGGTTCTGACGCCACTACAAGAACTTCATCCCCTCTTTTGTCGACTACATATCCCGTCATTCCTGGTACGGAACCTGTTTTAGTTATTACCATACTTGTGAGCAATAAAATAAAAAATAGTACGTTTCTCATCATGTCGTTTCCTCCGTATGTAACAGTTTCCTGTGTAACGACTGCAAAACACTAAACGTTTCTTATCCATATAAAACTATTTTTTCACTCATCTGTTTTTCTTTTAATGGATCATACCATTCCACCATAGCGTATATTTCGTTGATATCCTCTAGCGTGATAGGTTCGCCTTTATCATTATAATAGGTTCCGCCTTCCACTTTTCCAGTCGTCATGTCTGCCATATTTACATGTCCAGAAACAGACTTCCCTTGAATTTTTCTATCTTCATTATTAATGACCGCATGAACATCGATCGAAAAAAATTCCGATTGAAACTCATCGGTATCTTTCATATGTAGTTCTCCATCCCCAGCAATTAAATGTTCCGGCGTAATTTCCAGCTGATAATTGTTTATTTTCCAAGTCGAACTGTCTCCCATCAATGTTAAATAATAATTATCCTCTACTGTTGTTTCTTTTAATGGAAATATCACAACGGCGGCTAAAAGAATGAATGCCAGGCAGATAAACATAGGTAAATATTTTTTGCCGAACATATTAATCTCCTTTTTGCTTCTTATATATCTATGATTTCGTTTATGGTCGAGTTCCATTTTATGATACTGGAAATCAGTGCTAATATAAACAATAATGGGTCTATTGGACACGGAAAAGTAATGTAAAGCCAGAACATTCAGCCCGCTGCTTAACAAGTTAAGGAAAAGTAATAAGGAGAGAGGAAGAACTTGTTTTTTACTCTTTTATCTATCACAGAAAGATCGTTACCCGCCTCTGGGTCTGTCGATAGGAAGAGCGGCTTCAGGCCCGATCCTTTTCACAACTTCCTTCTATCCCTGCCGCTCCCTCATTTATTCACCTGCTTCAGGTGGGAGATTTTGAATAAACGTTTCCAAAAATAATCGGAAAAATTTGTTATAATCCATCTGTAATGCGATCTTATGTTTTATTTCTTCTTCCTCCCCGCCTGCTGCTGGACTTGGCTCATATCTCGGACGAAAATCAGCGATACTTGCTCCCCGTCCCGGTCCAGAACTGGTTTCGATATAAATTTCTCGTTCCACAAAAGAAAACATCTCCGGATTGGTTATATACATAAACGGTAGTAAGTCATGAAACAAAGCTCCGTTTAACCCTGGAATGAATTCTTGATAGGCTTCGTAGTAAAAATTGTACATTAATTGCAGTGGCTGCTTAAGCTTTTCTAGAGGCGAATACGTAATAATATAATCTATCATTTCCGGGGTGACATAAGCGCTGTTTGTTACATTTAAAGGAAAAACCCGGGTTTTTAAATTTTCAAACACAAATTTAGCTGCAACCGGATCTCCATAAAAATTAGCTTCAGCGGCCGGTGTAATATTGCCTGGTGTTAAAAAAGCGCCTCCCATTATAAAATAATTCTTTGCCTGCTCCATCTTCTGTTTTCCGAGCATATAGCTGATCATTAATCCTGTATTTCGGCCGATTCCTACAACCGATATATCTTCATATTTATCAAAAACCTCATATAAGTCTGTAAAATTGGTTAACTGGTATCCTAATCCTTCTGGCTCAAAATCCCCTAACCCTTCCACGCCATGTATTTCTGGATAAAACTCCACATACACATCCGACACTGGCTGGTTAGCTCCTCCATATATCGGTATATCCACTTCTAACAAATTCAATATCGTTGCAATGTTTCTCGTCGCAATTTCTACTTCAACATTTCCATAACCTGCTACAATGCCGACTACATTGATATCTGGATGGAGCACACTATAGATAATCGCAAAAGCATCGTCTACGCCGGGGTCTGCAAATAAAAGAACATTTTTCAAAGTATTCCGCCCTTTTTCCTTTATTAGTAATGTCTTTTATGAAGTAACTATGTCAAAAGGGCCTCCTTTATGCGAGAAAGATTAATAGTGTTGTTCTAAAAATTTCTTTATCTCAGTGTTTATTTGCGTTCGTACCTGTTCTGATGGAAAATGACCCATTTCAAAGGAATGACAAATAACGAGATTAGGAATAATTTTTATTGCAGTGTCTACCACGTATTTGCCAGGAAAAAAAACGTCTAAGTTTTATAATAATCTAACAGCCTTCTCTTTCCGTGCTTGCTTTTATAAATAGTCCCTTTTTTCATAGCACACCACTTTTCTTCTTTTAGGAAATATTAACATTTATGCCAGATTCATTAACAAAATTGAACTTTTTAACGTAAAAAATGCTCCCTTTCAAACTGAAGGCGAGCATTTTCTAAAGAGTGTTTTATTTTTCTTTATTCATTATCGTCGAATGCTTGTTGGATTTTAGGCATTAAATCATCCCACTCTACATCCATTGTTTTGTTTACTGTTACAAAATCGTTATAGCCAAAAATATTGTCTACGCCTTCAATTTGCAACAGCGCTTTTGCAATAGGGTGATCGGTTTCATCGCCTTTTTTAAGAGAGGTGCTGCCATCAAAAATGACTTGGTCTGCTGAAAATTTCACAGCATTTGGGTTCGGTGTAGATTGAGCTTGTACTTCCATAGGTTTCGTAAGTCCCCTTTCGATTTATCACACTTTAAAATGAGTCTATTTATAAAATATAACACTTCAAGCCAAATTTTAAAAATTTTATTTGTTAGGACGTCCGCCCGTACTCTGTATTTCGTCTTTGCCGTTTATGACATCATCTGACATATGGTAAGCATAAGAATAATCGGCTTCCTCTGCAAACGTAACATAAAACAAATAATGGCTGTCAAAAGTGGATTCACTTTTTTGGATGTCCCAATCCCTGTCAGGGTAAGTTTCTTCTAAATAAGCATCTAATATTTCCATCCTTTTTGGTACTTCATCATTTATAATAACATAAGGACGGACAACCCACATGCTAATTCCTGCGGCTGTAATGGTAAAAATAATAACATACGATGTATAAAAAAGCATCTTTTGCTTTTTAGAAATAAAAAGGGTAACAGCAAACAAAATCGTGATGAAATAAGCTGTGATAGTAGCAAATTGGACTTCTACGTAATGGGTGTCTGGGGCAATATTGTGACGATAAAACCACCCCAGCAATACCATAATCATCAAAAAGGCAATAAAGAACATAACCCTGGTTTTCAAACGACTCCCCACCTTTAAAACTGTTTAACAGCTTAATTTACATTAATATCTTTTGTCGTTAACTGACGCCTTAACAGCCATATACAAACAGGTGTGATAAACGTAAGCAGTCCGATCGTTGTAAAAGCAGTTCCCCAATTATAAATGTCCAGCAAAAGACCAAACAATACAGGAGAAAAGATCGTAGCACTAAACCCCATAACCGATTGAATTCCAAGCGCAGTGCCGATAATATCAGGATCAGCAATTTCTGTTAATGCAGTATTATAAATTGGAGAATCAGCAATAATCGTAAATCCATAAATAAAAACAACCGGAAGCAATATCCAGATTGGAATTTCAATGAACCAGCCAACAGCTAAGGAACAAACAATACTGACAAAAATAAATAACTGGATAATGTTCAGCCGTCCGAACCTGTCAGACATCTTACCGCCAAGATACGTAGCAAATCCTCCTGCCATAATAACGAGTGATCCTGTAAGATTACCATAACTTACGGCATTTTCAACCTCATTATTTGCAAAATAATAAACGAGAAACGGCCCGATCCAGGCCCACATGGCATACAGTTCCCAGCAGTGCCCAGTATAACTAACATTAACGAGCAGATTTTTCTTCGTCAGCACTCGTTTCAATAGTGCCATATTTAATCGCTGGCCTTCTATATGTAAGTTATTTGGAATATTAGAAAAGAAAAGCATTCCAGATGCCACAAGAGCAGAACAAGACGTAATCAAAATAACCCCCTGCCAGCCAGTTAGGTTAATGAGCATTCCCGAAACAAGTAGTGAAAAACCAGAGCCTACCACCAACGACCCTACATAAACACCCATCGCTGCTCCTCTTTTTTCTGGGGGAGCCATTTGCGCAACGATTTTCATGCCCGGCACATAAATCCCTGCTATCCCAATTCCAGACAATAAGCGCAGCAGCAGAGCAGAGATAAATCCGTCAGCCAAAAAAACAAATAAAATACCTGATATTCCAGCTAATAATGCACCGTACATAAACGAATACTTTGGATTGTATTTATCGCTTAAAAAACTATAAAAAAATACTGCCGCCACATAGCCTATGTGAAAAAATGAAACAATGATTCCGGACTGGGTTGGGGATAAGCCCCACTCTTCTTCTACAATGGGCATCACCGCAGAAAAATTAAACCATACTTGCATCGCGAGAAATTGTGCAATAGCTAATGTCCATAACAAACCATTCAACGTATTAGCCACCTTTACCATTAAATGTACTTAGTTTCATTATAGCTTCTCGCCTAAATATTTCGAATTTTTTGCTTAACTGATCAGAATTTATACCTTCATGGAGATATTTGTAGATAATTTCATCGCTGATTTTGCAGGAAAAAACGAGGTTTGCCACAAATGTATTAAGTAGACTTTATAAACTTAAGAAAGGTGGTCGTTGTTGGTGAACCGTGATCTCACATTGAAACAGATCGCAGAAGGCATCCCTAAGTCGGTATTAAATGCGTCAGACAAGGACCTGGAAGGATTTCAGGAAATTCTGGACCAAACGATAAAAGTAAGAGAAGCACACAAAGATTTGCAGCGGATGGTACAGAGCTATTCTGGTCCGAAAAAGCCGTCTCCTTCCGCCATGCAGCAGTCTTCTTAAGCATCCTGTGCAAACCATTTCCACGGCCCTCTTTTCTATTTATATAAACAAAAGTCATCAGCAGGTATTGAGTGTTCTAAAAAGAAATAATTTAAGAAAAGCGCCAGCGCCTTGCTCACGAGCGACAATTCCTGGAGGGGCGGCATATGGAAAGCTGATCTTTGCATTCCATTGACGAACCGAAGGAATCTCGAGCGAGCAGGCGCTGAAGCTAGACATCAAAAACGCCAACTATTTATCATTTCTTCCTTTTTAAAAAGGGTCAGACCCCTGCAGGACCTGACCCATTGGATTTTCTTTATATTTCATCAAGCGGACGATCGTGTGCTCGTTCATCTGCCTCTCTGGCACGCTCTTGTGCTTCTAAATCATCAGTGTCTGCAAGCTCTTCGGAATATTCCACATCTAACCCATCATTTGCCACGATATCTTTTTTCGGAGTTTGCGACAATCTTGCTTTGTTTTTGTGTTTATTGTTTCTCGTTTGGCCTCTTGTCATCAAAAACACTCCTTTACCTTTTCCTTTAACTTTCCGCAACATGTTATATATTATTCATTTCCATTCATATATGGACAGCTGCTTATCCAGGGTGCGATGCAATACGATTACATTTGAGAAGTTGTACTTTAGCAGAAGTTATTTTCCCCTGCCCATTACGCTATTATGACAGTTGACATGATCGATGGCGCAAACTGCACAACTTTTAACACCGCTCTGAATGATTATTTAAACCTGATTATGATAAGATCATAGAAAATACTATTTTTATCAATCGGTGGCGAAACAATGAATGTAGTGGAGAAACTATATACGTTTATTATTTTCTTATCAGTCATTATTGGAATAAGCATAGGGCAAGTTGAACGAATACAAATGAATGCAGGAAGCTTTATTAGTCCTTTATTAGTAGCTATGCTCTATATTACGTTCTTACAGATTCCAATTGGAGATATAAGAAATGCTTTTAAAAACATCAAATTTACATATATTTCTGTCACCATTAACTTTATCTGGACCCCTTTTTTGGCATGGCTGCTTGCATCGTTATTTTTAGGAGACCAGCCAGCCTTATATATTGGTTTTATTATGCTCATGGTTACCCCCTGTACAGATTGGTACTTAATCTTCACAGGGATAGCAAAAGGAAATACCGCATTATCCACTGCTATCTTACCTTTAAACTTAATCTTACAGGTTGTACTGCTGCCAATTTATCTTCTTCTCTTTGGTGGTACGAAAGGAATCATTGACCTCGCGTTTTTCGGAGAAAGTATTTTAATTGTTTTATTCGTGCCTTTCGCTTTAGCCATTTTTACTAAAGGGTTTTTGAGAAACAAGCAGCAGTTTAGAGAAAAGCTTATATCAAATCTTAGCGTGCTGCCAATTATCTTTCTAAGCACTGCCATTATTGCTATGTTTGCTTCTCAAGGTCAGTTACTGCTTAATAATTTGGAATTAATGTGGCAAATTACTGTGCCCATTATTTTATTTTTTGCCTTTAATTTTATTATTACTCAAAAAATTGGACAGTGGATGAAATTTGCCTACCCTGACAGAACAAGTCTTAGTTTAACGACCTTAGCGAGAAATTCACCTATTGCGTTAGCAATCGCCTTAACAGCTTTTCCTGAACAGCCCTTAATTGCTTTAACCTTGGTTATAGGCCCCCTGTTAGAGCTGCCTATTCTTGCAAGTATCACTCAACATATTTTATGGATTTCTAAGGGGAAAAATCTAAATAATCATCTTTAACATGACAATATCTACCCGATTAAAAATTAAGCAAACACTGCAAAAGAAAACGACTAGCTGGGTTTTATCCAGTCGTTTGGGAAAACAAAAATACGGCTGCTGTTTTAATCAGACCTCGCCCGCTTCGTTTCTTCAAGCATAATATTTTTCATTTTCTCTGTACCATATGCTCCAGGATTCAAGACATTTTCTGATATATAGTAAGTCGTCCGAAATGAAGTGCCGTCGTTTAGATGGATACGTATAAAGGTACGGCTGCTGTTCTTTCGTTTTTTCTCAATGCCTTCTATACCTGTGTATTCTAACGAAAGGTATTCCTCTATGAAGGCGTTTGTGTTCATTGGTGTAAAATCGGATATGTGACTTCCGTCTTCTATACTTTCGATACTTATTTTATCCACTTTTCCTTCTATGTCGTATAAATCTGCAAGGGTTTGAGCTTTAGGGTTTTCACTTATTTGATAAACTTTGTCATCGGCAAGCACCCGAAAGTCAGCATCATACCCTTTGATACTATAAATTTCTGTACCTGCAGGCAGAAATGCTGCATCTCCATTTCTCATTTTATGATTAGAACATGCGTTGTCCGCCATTTTATACTCCACTTCCCCAATCACTTCTCCTTTTTCCAATTCTGCCCCTTCATTCGTGCCTTCCACTTCTCCGGTATATTGCAGATCGTTTATCATTAACAGATCCATCCAGGAAATCGCAGCATCAGGACAATTCCTTATCGTGTTCGTTACATTCGAACATGAAGCTAAAAGGAGCACGAGCACAGAAAAATACAAACAACATTTCCAGTTCATGGACTCACCTCTTTGAAAGAACAGACGTGAAAGAAGCGGAAATGTTTCAATACCTGTTCCTGTTTCATGGTTTTATGATATAATAATAATTACATTATTTTCCTTATGTAAAGATGATGTTATGCAAGCTGTATCTTAAATTTTCTGTTTGACCAACCTTTACCTGACTTTCTTCACCTAAATGATAACAGTAAAAATCAACGCATATCTGTATGTTTTCTTGCATACTTTCTTACCTTTTCGAGCATTTGCTGTCTTTTAGTATCTGAAGCTTGTATCACATCACCAAAATGTAAAAATGGCAGACAGTCAAAACCGCAAAAGTCAAAGATTTCTTCTTTCCACGTCTCTTCTATCCGCTGTTTACTTCCTTTTTCTATAAATTCTTTATTAGGAGTGCCAGTCGTGTAAATGACGGCTGCTTTTTTGCCATTCATGCGCGGCACTGGTGTTTCCCCATCCAATTCATAAGCAAAACCATAAGAAAGCACACGATCTAAAAAGCCTTTTCCAACAGCGGGAAAGCTTCCCCACCAAAGTGGAAAAATAAAAGTGATGACTTCTGCCCATTTCATTTTGTCATGCTCGTTTTTGATTACTTCCGGGTATTTTCCCTCTATAGAAGCTTTATACTCTTCACGATACAAATGAGGGGACATATCGAGATCTGCAATCGTGCGAATGTCTATCTCTTTTCCTTGTTTTTTTAACTCATCAGCATAAGTATCGAGAATAGCGCCGTTAAAACTTTGACGGTCTGGATGCATGAACCAAATTAAAAATCGATTCATCGATATCTTCCCTTTCTTTACAATTCATTAACAAATATTAAAAAACAACTAAAAGATGAAATATATGCTCTTTTTCTGTTTATTTTTATACAATACGGATATAGAACTGGTAGATATTGTCTTATATAAAAATAAATAGCGGAGGCGAAGGCAACATGAATAAAATGCTGACAGGACTTACGGTGTGGACCCTATTTCTGGTGTTAATGGGAGTACTTTTTCCGATCCCAACAACCACTGACATAGGCATGATAGGAAAGATCCTGCAGAGCATTACGATTTACGGATTTTTCTCTTTAACCCCGATTGTATTCTACGGTTCCATTGTATCACTTGCATCCGACTGGCTTGCCCGCCGGATTAAGTGGCACTTTCAACCTCTATCTTTTTTCTTTCACATTGCAGGGGCTTGTACTGCTTATATTGTAACGCAGAATATAGATATTACTATCATGGCTGTATTAGCTGCCGTTCTTTTCTTTGTTGCCGACAGGTTTTTCATGCTGCTGAAAGATTCTTCCCAGAGATTTTATCTCGTAAAAAACCTGCCGATTGTGCTTGGATTTGTCGGTGTTACTATGATGGTGTTTGGCTCCTCCTTTGTTTAATAAGGAGTGCTTTTTTAAATACCCTCCCCTGCTGCATCCCCTCCTTTGTTCCATTACTAAAATATATCGTTTTTCGCATAAATATTATGTATGTTTTCGACTTAAAAAGGCAGTCTCCAGTTAACCGGTGACCGGTGAACAACCAGTATTGGGCAGCCTTTTGTTTTTATTTACATATTTCTCGATGCAGGCCGCTCAACCAGCCTGCTTGTATTTTTATGCTATTTCTGAACGAAGTTGTTTGTTTATTTTGTTTTTGTTGTTCCATTGAAATAATACAATAACCGCAAACAATGTAAAACCTATAATATTAGTAACCGTCCCACCGGTAATTAATAATAATGCACTAGCTGTTAATATTAACCGCTGCACCCAGCCTGTCTTCGTGATGAAATAACCAATAAAAGCAGCGGCCAATGCGGAAATGCCGACTAACCCTATTAGAATAGCACCAACTACTTCCAACAAACTCCCTTGTCCTAGAAAAGCAGGATTATAAATAAACATAAATGGAATAAGAAAACCTGCAAATCCTACTTTACACGCACTTAAAGCTGTTTTTAGCCAATGTGCTTTTGCAATACCTGCAGTAATAAAAGCTGCTAACGATACGGGCGGGGTAATACCGGATAGTATCGCAAAATAAAGAATAAACATATGGGTTGACAATAAAGACAACTCTAAGCTGTTAAATGCAGGGGCAATAACTGAAGCAGCTAACATATATGCCGCGATGGTCGGTACTCCCATACCTAATACAATCGTTACAATCATCCCTAATACTAACGTTAACAAAAGAGACGTTTCTCCTATTTGGGCAATAATGCTAGAAAGTTTACTTCCAATCCCTGTCATTCCTATTACCGTTGCAATTACTTGAGCGACCGCTAATATTACAGCAATTAACGTGACCGTTTTTGCGCCTTGAACCGAAGCTTCTTTCAATTTAGAAATTGCATCTTTCCATTGATTTTGTAAGAAAGACTGAATAATAAATAAAACTGCTGCACTTATTATTGCCCAATAAGCACTAAATGTTGGTGTATAGCCAATAACTAAAAGCAATATTAAAACAAACATCGGAACAAAGAGGGTAAGAGCCTCTCCTTTAAACAAAACATCTTTTAAACGAGGCATATCTTTTGCATCTATAGGTTTGAGGTTTAATTTTTTCGCCTCAAAATGAACGGATGCCCATAGCCCTAAATAAAACATGATTGCGGGAATGATCGCTGCTGCTGCCACAATGACATAACTTATTTGCGTTACTTCCGCTAAAACAAAAGCGGCTGCTCCCATTATCGGCGGAAGTATTTGCCCGCCGCAAGACGCAGCTGCTTCCACCCCTCCTGCGAACACACTTTTATTTCCATTTCGCTTCATAAGGGGAATGGTAAATATCCCGGTGGTTGCAGCATTTGCTGCTGTACTTCCGGAGATGGCACCAAACATACCGCTGGCTATGGTAGAAACCTTAGCTGGCCCGCCAGTTAACCTGCCAGCAATCGCCATCGCTAATTTAATAAACATGTTTCCTCCGCCTGTAACCAAGAGCAAAGCTCCGAACAGGATAAAAATAGCTACTGTTTTGGCAGACACTCCTAACAATGTCCCTTGAAAAATTCCATTTTGCCCGATATACATTTCAGCAATCACTTTTTCTAAGCTAAAGCCTTGATGTTGAAAAATCCCTGGAAAATACGGCCCAAATAACATATAAATGACAGCGATGATACCTACGACCGGAAATACTATTCCTATCGCTCTGCGTGCGGCTTCAAACACTAAAACAAGCGCAGTAAACCCAACAATAACATCCCAATCAGTAGGCCTTAAGTAAGCTAATTCATAAATGATCCTTTCGGAATGAATAATATAATAGAAGTTAACGAAAAGAGCTAATAGCAGGAAGATAATGTCATAAACAGGCAGCCCAAACGTTCCTGGTGCTTTCTTTTTTTTAAACATCGGATAAATAATGTATGCAATGGATAACGCTAATAAAAAATGAATGCTGTTTTGTAACACCACAATACCAGTAATCGCTGTGTAGAGGTGAAAGATAACTAATCCAATCGATAGAACAGCTAAGATTATCGTCCAAAAAAGGTTAATCTGCTTCGACATGTCTTCTTCTTTATCAAAATCATGTTTTTCTAATTCTTCCTCCATTTTGATATCCACTATTACCCCTCCTCCAAATGTCCACCTATTATCTTTAAAACATTACATGAATGCCGCCATTAGTAAGCATCACGTTTTTTAAATAAAACTTAGCTGGCGCCGAGCCTTTAGGTGCAGGCGACTGCCTAGTTGCACTTACACTGATTTCCTCAACATTTTAACGACGTCGATGATTCATCCCATGTTAAAATTTTATGCTTTCCTATCAGTGTAAAAAATGGGGAGGTATATAGAATATACGCTCCCGCTTCTTCCATTTTCTTTATTGGTTTAACCTTCATATTCAGGTGGAATTAATTCTTCTGGTACGTCTAACCCTATCTCTTCATAATACTGGACAACTCCCGCATGAAGAGGAATGGTAGCGGTTTCAATCGCTTGTTCAGGAGTACTTTCAGAAGCTAATGGAAAGACTTCTGCGACTTCTTCGATATTTTCCCAATAGGCTTTAGACATTTCATAAACTAGTTCTTGGTCAATCTCTTTTAAAATGGCTGCTCCCATCCATACACCAATTGTTTGGGCTTCATCAACACCGTCATAGGCATCATCAGGAATAACAGCATCAACAAAAAATGGAAATTCTTCTAAGATAGAGTCGAGCTGATCATCATCTAAAGACAACATGTGTAAAGGTTGTTCAACATTTACTTCAGTAAACGTTGGGTCCGGTGGTGTCGCATTATAAGTAAAACCATTTAACTGATTATTTCTTACAAGTTCCGCTGCATCAGAAAGCTGTGCTCTATGGTAGTCAGGAGAAATACCCATATGGTCAAATACTAATTCAGTGATATATTCTCCACCGCCGCCGACAGTACTAGGGTTAAATTCTTTCCCATTTAGGTCTTCAAAGGTTTTGATTCCGCTGTCTTTGGTTACAGCCCAATGAAGACTTGAATGAGCAACGAACCAAAGCAGACGTAAATCTGGATTCGCTTCCCCTTCAAAACGGCCTTCTCCATTATAAGATTCATAAGCTACTAATGCTTCCGTGAAACCAAGATCAATATCTTTTTCTGATAACGCAATAGCATTACCATTAGAGCCGCCAGATTCTTGAGCAGATATCGTGAGTCCATCGACATTTTCATTCATGACATTAGCCATTTGATTCAAGTAAAAGTTCCATGTTGTTCCAGATGGATTTGCCGCTAAATTTAATAACGTATCGCCCTCTTCTGCGGTCGTTTCTTCTGTATCTACAATGATATCGGATTGATCCTCTGATTCTTCGCTAGTTGTTCCAGCTTCGCCGCATGCTGTTATCAAGAATAAAATACTTGCTAATAACAAAAGAGTAATGAAAGTAGTTTTTGTTTTATTTATATAATGCAAATGTACAACCTCCCCCAGTAAATATTTTTAATATTAAAATTAATCAGAACACTCATGACGGTCTCATGGTTTCATTAATCTTCTTATACTTAAAACATTGGAGCCATTGGTTAGTAGGATAAATCTAACAAATCTACTCGTTATGTACTGCCAGCAACTTAGCCCTAAAGTAAACTCCGCCCTCCTTTCGTATAATCGTTAGATGAAACAACACTTTTGCGATTGAGGTTTTATGATAAACATGTTTTTTTAGAAAAAATCTATTAGATCTTATACTGACTATGTTGTCGTGCGTTTCATTTTTTATTTAGCACTTGCCTTTACAAGCCGAAACTGCCACAGTACAGACCAAAGAAAATATGGCTCCTCCCCCGTCCTTATAAGACGACTATGTTTTTTTCCTCCTCGTGAACCACCTCCTTATTAGAAAAACTCGGCTTACTGCCACGTTCAAATGGCGTAATCGTAGTTTTTCTTATCTGTAGTAGCAGTGCACTGTACTAACATTATTAAAACGCTTTCAGAAATTAAGTGATTTAAAGAAACAAAGTTTCCTTGAATTGATTATAATACAAATATTGTCTCTAATTCAATGAAATTTTAAAAATAATTAAACAATTATATTTAAAAAAAAACAACTGTTATGACTAGCAACTTGGCTTGCCGCCAAGAACTGTTTTACTTATAAAAATAAAAAAATTGTCCTTCCAGCAGTTATATCTACTAGAAAGACAAATCATTGTCATTACCGTACCAATCAAAAAAAGTAAGGCGTATTCCTATTTCGTTTTATTGTCGATATATTTCCATCATCTGTTTCACTGCTTGAGCTAGAGGCAGCTCGCCCGCTGTTACTTTATGTTTCAGCGATGGCAATTGAGATTTTACCTTTTCGTTTTGATAAAATGACATTTTTAATTCATCTTCAATCAAGCGGTCCATCCACTCTGATAACTGAGAGGCTCGGCGTTCTTGAAAAAATCCGCTTTCTTTCATTTTTTCTTCGTAGTCTTTTATTATTTCCCAAATATGAGGAACCCCTTCTCCTGTAAGAGCAGAAACAGTATAAGCTTTCGTTTCCCAGCCGGGAGTGGCGGGTTGTAAATAGTGAAGCAAGCGGTTATACTCAGCTTTCGCATTTAAAGCAGCTTGTTTGTTTTTCCCATCTGCTTTGTTAATAAAAATTGCATCGGCTATTTCCATGATGCCTTTTTTCATTCCTTGCAGTTCATCTCCGCCGCCAGTAAGCATAAGAACCAAAAAGAAATCTACCATAGAACGAACAGTGATTTCACTCTGCCCCACTCCAACGGTTTCTACAAAAATAACATCATAACCGGCTGCTTCACATATCAGCATCGTTTCTCTGCTTTTTCTTGCGACGCCGCCTAGTGTTCCGCCAGATGGGGACGGACGGACATATGCATTAGGATGCTTAGACAAGGTTTCCATCCTTGTTTTATCCCCAAGTATACTGCCTCTGCTCACGCTAGAAGAGGGGTCAACGGCAAGCACTGCTAGATGGTGCCCAGCTTCACACAGCATCGATCCAAATTTCTCAATCAGTGTGCTTTTCCCTGCTCCAGGCACACCGGTGATGCCTACTCTAATCGCTTTTCCTGTGTATGGCATAAGCTGTTTCAGCACTAGTTGGGCTGTTTCAAAATGCTTCGGAGAATTGCTTTCTACAAGTGTAATCGCCCGGGCAATCACTGCCCGGTCGCGATTTAGCACCCCGTGTACATACTCTTCTACAGAAAGAGATCTTCTTCGTTTTGTGCGTGGTCGCCGCTGCTTGTCCATACGGGCCCTCCTTTCCCACTGGCCCTTTCCATTTATTCCTCTTCTTCTAAACGTTTATTTACTTCTTCCATTACTTGTTTGGCTGCGGTGGGAATTACCGTACCCGGCCCAAAAATGGCAGCTGCTCCTTTTTCTTTTAATTCTTCATAGTCCTGCGCCGGAATCACACCGCCAATAACGACGACAATATCTTCTCTTCCCAGCTTTTTCAACTCTTCTACAACTTGAGGAAGCAATGTTTTATGTCCGGCTGCTAGCGAACTCATCCCGAGAATATGAACATCATTTTCGACCGCTTGGATTGCAGCTTCTTCCGGCGTTTGGAAAAGCGGACCGATGTCTACGTCAAAGCCAAGATCAGCAAAAGCAGTTGAAATCACTTTCGCGCCGCGGTCATGACCGTCCTGACCCATTTTAGCGATCATAATACGTGGTCGTCTGCCTTCTGCTTCGGCGAATTCATCGGTTAACTGTCTTACATCGTCCATTAATTCTTCCTCTCCAAATTCCGCACTGTACACTCCGCTGATCGAGCGTGTCACAGCCTGATGTCTTCCAGATACTTTTTCAATCGCATCTGAAATTTCTCCAAGGCTTGCTCTTGCTCTGGCAGCATCTACAGCCAGTTTTAATAAATTTTCTTTGCCATCTTCTGCGGCTTTCGTCAGTGCGTGTAACGTTTCTTTTACTTTTTCTTCATTCCGTTCAGCACGCAGCTTCTTCAAACGTTCCATTTGCGATTGGCGTACAGCTGAATTATCAATATCTAAAATATCAAGCGGGTCTTCTTTTTCTAATCGATATTTATTAATACCAACAACCGTTTCCCTGCCAGAGTCAATATGAGCCTGGCGGCGGGCAGCTGCTTCTTCGATTCTCATTTTAGGAAGACCCGTTTCGATCGCTTTTGTCATACCGCCAGCTTCATCAATTTCTTCAATATGCTCCCAGGCTTTTTTTACAAGCTCTGCCGTCAACGTTTCCACGTAATATGAGCCGCCCCATGGGTCTACTACGTTTGTAATCCCTGTTTCTTCCTGAAGGTAAAGCTGGGTGTTTCTTGCAATCCTCGCTGAAAAATCGGTAGGCAGAGCAATTGCTTCATCAAGTGCATTGGTATGAAGCGATTGGGTATGCCCCATAGCTGCAGCCATTGCCTCGAGACACGTTCTTATAACGTTATTATATGGATCTTGCTCCGTTAAACTCCAGCCCGAGGTTTGAGAGTGTGTACGCAGGGCCATCGACTTTGCATTTTTCGGGTTAAAAGGTTTCATTAAGCGGGCCCACAGCAGCCTGGCTGCCCGCATTTTCGCTATTTCCATAAAGTGATTCATTCCAATTGCCCAGAAAAACGAAAGTCTAGGCGCAAACTGATCAATGTCAAGGCCTGCCTTCAAACCTGTGCGAACGTATTCCAATCCATCTGCAAGCGTATAGCCAAGCTCAAGGTCAGCAGTAGCCCCAGCTTCTTGCATATGATAACCAGAAATCGAAATGCTGTTAAATTTCGGCATGTTTTCTGACGTATAAGCAAAAATGTCAGCTATAATGCGCATCGACATTTCCGGCGGGTAAATATACGTATTCCGAACCATGTATTCTTTTAGAATATCATTTTGAATCGTGCCGGTCAGCTGTTCTTGTTTTACTCCTTGCTCTTCTGCTGCAACAATATAAAATGCCATCACCGGCAATACGGCACCGTTCATCGTCATGGATACAGACATTTGATCGAGCGGAATACCGTCAAACAGCACTTTCATATCAAGAATAGAATCGACAGCAACGCCGGCCTTCCCGACATCTCCGACAACACGGGGATGATCTGAATCATACCCGCGGTGCGTTGCAAGGTCAAAAGCGATAGAGAGCCCTTTTTGACCGGCGGCTAGATTACGGCGGTAAAATGCGTTAGATTCTTCTGCAGTTGAGTAACCTGCATACTGCCGCACTGTCCAAGGCCTTGTTTTATACATGGCAGGATAAGGTCCTCGTAAAAAGGGCGCAATGCCAGAGACATAGTTTGTATGCGGGAGGTCTTTTGTGTCCTTTTTTGTATAAAGCGGCTTCAACGCTATATTTTCTACGGTTGGAGAAGCCAGGTCTTCGGCATTTTTTCCCGTTTTTGCTCGTGCTTCTTCCTCCCATTTTGAAAAATCATGAGAAGCAAGCACGTCGTTGTAATCTATTTTTGTAAAATCCGGAGTTGTCATTGAACAGACGCTCCTTTCGCACGCTGCTGCAGCCAGCTTAATGTTTTATAGACGTTGGAATGACGATGAATCGTGCCGTCCAATCCTTTATCAGAAAGAATATTTTCTTGATCTTCTGATAATTTCCCAGCTAATAGCACTATTTTTTCCGGTGTTTTCTCTTTTATCGATTCAATAATCCCAGCAGCGAGTGCTTCATATGCTCCGTCCTGCCCGCATAAAACAACAATGGATTCCTCTCTTGATATAGCAGCCGCGCTCGCTTGTTCGGCATCCTCTGTTCCTTCTGTCTGTTTTACATGGAAACCGCCCGTTTGCAAAAACCCTGTTGAAAAGTCTGCTCGTGCTTTATGGTCAGCAAACGGACCTAATGTAACCAGTAAAGCGGACAGAGGTTTGTTCGTTTTTTTTTCATAAGTTGCAGCTGATTGACGAAGGTTTTCAAATGTTTCTGCTTCTCGTACAGGCGGCAAAGGTGTAATAAAACTGTTTTGGCTGCTGTAATGTTGAGCCAGCTCAGAGATCAAAGCGCCCTTTGCGGCAGCGTCTATCGCTTCTTCTAGGATGCTTTTTTCTCCTTTCTTCCATTCTAACCCAGCTCTGTTTCTTTTTTTAGATTGATTGTTTTCTAAAAAGGATGATACTTGTTTTTCGTCATCTTCAGGCTTTACCGATACAGCTTTTTCATTGATATCCGGGTATTTGTTAACGCCAACATATACTTTACGCTGTTTCTGTACTTGTTCTTCTTTTTGCTTGCGTCCTTTAGCGACACGTTCTTGTACTTTTCCATCTAGCAGGCTTTGTGCTAAGCCCCCGCTTGCTTCGATCTCTTGAAACAAAGACCAAGCTTTTTCTGCTAGTTCATGGGTTAATTTCTCTACATAGTACGAACCGCCTGCAGGGTCCATTATGCGTCCAAGATAGGCCTCCTCTTGTATAATAATCTGGGTGTTGCGGGCAATTCGTTTGGCAAAAGAAGACGGACGCTGAAAAGCCGCATCAAATGGGGTTACTTCTAAACAGTCAGCTCCTCCGGCCACTGCCGAAAACGCTTCGGTTGTCGCACGGAGCATGTTGACATAAGGATCATTTACGGTCTTTGTTCTTTTAGAGGTGGTCCCTTGCAGAGACATGCTTCGTTTTTCTTCACCGATTCCAAATGCACTTTGAATATTAGACCAAAGGCCACGGGCTGCTCGAAACTTAGCGATCTCCATAAAAAAGTTTGAACCAGCTGGAAAACGAAATTGGAAATAGGATACACTCTTTTCCGGTGAAATACCTCTATCATTAAGTGCTTTTATATATGAAACAGCAGCAGCCATTGTATAAGCAAGCTCCTCAACGGCACTAGCTCCGCTGTTATGGTATGGTTCACTTGAAATAAGCACTGTTTTTACGTGGATGCTCCTGTTTTCACACCATTTTATAATTTCTGCTGCGTGATCATAGCATGTACTTAGCGGTGCCGGAAGCTTCCCTGCCTTTACCCAGCTGCCAAGCGGATCGGATGCAGCGCTGCCTGAAGCCGGGGAAGAAACGCCAGCTTTCTGAAGCGCAGCAGCCCATAGGGAAAAAAGCGGAAGCGGATCGGCACCTGTTTCAAAATAAATGGGCGTGTTTTCTAAATCAACACTTTGGAAAAGCGTAAGCATATCCTCTGCATCTGAAACAAGGATGCCTGTATCACTTATCTCATCGCCCTCCATCTCTCTTCCTTCTTTTACCCCTGCATTCCAGCCCAAATTCACTGCATGCTGTCCTTTTTGCAGTCCTTCTTTTATTTCCTGGCTGGCCGCTTCAGGTGTACGTTCCCACACGGCTTGGGCAACTTCCCATGGTAGGGAGCCTTCAGAAGCTGCATGGATACCTCTTATGTGAGGCGGCTGACCAGGCAGCGTGTCAGCATAAGGGAGATTCTCTCTATCTTCTTCTCTATAAAGCGGTTTTAATGTAATTCCTTCATCTGTTTTCGTATAGAGGAGCTTTTCTACTGATTTTCCTTTTAAGGAAGCTTGTGCTGCTTCGTACCAGGCTTTTTCGTCAGGAACTGGAAAATCACAAATATTTCTCAACACCGAGCGGAGTGTTTCATCCATGCTTGTTTCCCCCTCTTTTTACAAAGGAATATTTCCGTGTTTTTTCTGCGGATTTTGTTTCTTTTTGTTTTGCAGCATTTCAAGCGCGCTGGCAAGCGATTTTCTCGTATCGCGCGGGTCGATTACATCATCTACCATGCCATTGCCGGCTGCAATATACGGATTGGCAAATCTTTCACGGTATTCCTGGATTTTATCTTGACGCGTTTTTTCAGGATCAGGACTTTCTTTTATTTCTTTGGCAAAAATAATATTGGCAGCCCCTTCCGGCCCCATAACAGCTATTTCAGCGTTAGGCCAGGCAAATACCATGTCTGCTCCAATTGCTTTGCTGTTTAGTGCCACATAAGCCCCGCCAAAGGCTTTTCTTAAAATCACCGTAATTTTGGGAACTGTTGCTTCGGAATAGGCGTATAAAATTTTTGCCCCGTGACGGATAATGCCGCCGTGTTCCTGTTGAACACCTGGAATAAATCCGCTGACGTCTTCAAAAGTAATAAGCGGAATATTAAAACAATCACAGAAGCGGATAAAACGCGAACACTTATCAGAGGAATCGATATCAAGGCCGCCCGCCATCATTTTTGGATTATTGGCAACAATTCCGACAGTTTCTCCATTTATTCTTCCAAAACCTACAACAATATTTTTAGCAAATCCGGGCTGTACTTCCATAAAATACTCGTCATCTAAGAGCAGCTTAATTACTTTTCTTACGTCATATACTTTTGTGCTGTCCACCGGTACGATATCGAGCAGTTCTTCCACTCGTTCTTCTAGATCCACTGCTTGTTTAGGCGGTTGAGCCGGTGCTTTTTCTTGATGATTAGAAGGAAGATATTGAATCAGCCGGCGTACGTCCTGCAGCACTTCTTCTTCTGTGGAAGCGGTGAAATGAGCATTCCCGCTTTTACTCGAATGTACCTTAGCCCCTCCTAAATCTTCAGAGTTAATTTTTGCCCCCGTTACACTCTCAATTACTTTTGGGCCGGTTATAAACATTTGGCTTGTTTTTTCTACCATAAAGACAAAGTCCGTAATCGCCGGTGAATAGACAGCTCCTCCTGCGCACGGTCCCATAATAACAGAGATTTGCGGAACGACGCCTGAGTAGATAGAATTGCGGTAAAAAACATGGCCGTAACCGTCTAAAGACAGGACACCTTCTTGAATACGAGCCCCGCCAGAATCATTTAACCCGATAATCGGCGCTCCATTTTCTGCAGCAAGATCCATCATTTTTGCAATTTTTAAGGCGTGCATTTCTCCTAGCGCCCCGCCGTATACGGTAAAGTCCTGCGCAAACAGAAAGATTAATTTTCCATATACTTTCGCATATCCAGTAACTACACCTTCTCCTGGTGCTTCCGCTTTTCCATAATCCATCCCGCGGTTTTCGATAAACGGATTTAGTTCGACAAAGCTTCCTTCGTCTACTAGAAGATCAATTCTCTCTCGTGCGGTCAGCTTTCCCCGGTCATGCTGTGCATCAATTCGGTCTTCCCCGCCGCCTAGTTTGACTTTTTCTTTTTTTCGTTCCATTTCATCAATCCGGTCAAACATATCACTCATTGAAAACAGCCTCCCTTTCTATGTACTTGTCACTTTTGTATTGAAACGCTTTCAACGTTTTTGGCATAAAAGGGGTATCTTTTAAAAAGATGCCCCTGACATGTGTATAGTTAAGCTGTTTTTACTAGGAACAGCGGCTGGCCGTATTCAACAAGCTCCCCATTTTCAACGAGAATTTCTACAATTTCTCCAGAAATTTCTGCTTCAAGTTCATTCATCAATTTCATTGCTTCTACTATGCACACAACTGATTCTTCGCCTACTTTGTCTCCTTCTTTTACGTACGGATCAGCATCTGGAGATGGAGAACGGTAGAAGGTACCGACCATTGGAGAAGTTATTTCTTCTAGAGAATCATCTTTAGCTGCTGGTGTTTCTGTTTGTTCTGGCGCTTTTGCTTGTGATTCTTCTTTAGGTGCAGCTGGTGCTGGTGCTTCCGGCTGTGGAACACTAGGAACTGCTTGCGGTTGTGGTGTTTGAATAGTTTCAACAGCTGCTGTCTGCACCGCTCCTTCTTTTCTGATTGTAATCTTTTCTTTGTTCTCTCCGCGGATTTCAAGCTCTCCTATGCTGGATTTGTCTAGTGCCCGAATCAATTCTTTAATTTCGTTAACTTTATACATGTTTTCCTACACTCCCTTATTGAGGATTAAAAATAAAATAATTACATTACACGATTAGTTCGTAAAAAGAAACGTTGATAAGCAGGTTCTTTTCTTGCTTGTTCGGTTAGAAGCGACTGCATGATCAAATCTGCATAAATGTCTGCTATTTCTTTTACCGAATATTGTCCGTCGGCTTTGTACCATTTGTACGTCCAGTTAATCATACCGAAGATGGCCATCGATGTGATCGGGACAGGCAGTTCGTCTCTGAATTCTCCTCGTTCTTTGCCTTCTTTTACAACAGAAAACATCATATCTTTGTAGATGTCACGCTTTTTTTTAATACTATCAAAATAGTCTGGTGATAAATACAAACTTTCTTGATAAAAAACAGTGACGTGAGCCCGGTATACTTCAAACATTTTCACGAAAGAACGCACGGTTTCATAAAGTTTTTCCGCCGGTGTATGATAGCTGGCATGAGCTTCTGCTGCTTTATCAATGACATATGTAATAAACGAGTCATGGATGGTGTAAAGAAGCTCATCTTTCGATTTAAAATTGTGATAAAACCCGCCTTTAGATGTATTGCTTTCTTTTACTATTTTATCCACGGTTACCGCATGAAAGCCATTTTCTTCAAAAAGTTGAAGAGCAGCCTCTGTAATCCTTTGTTTCGTGGATTTCGCCGGCATTCTTATCACCTGCTTTCGGTCTTAATCCATAATTTGGTGCTGCTCAAGAAATTTCGTGTTAAAATCTCCTTCTTTGAAAGAAGGATGATCCATTAATTTTAAATGGAACGGAATCGTTGTATCCACGCCTTCTACCACAAATTCTGATAACGCTCTTTTCATCCGGGAAATCGCTTCATCTCTTGTTTTTCCTCTCACAATTAGTTTAGCAACCATCGAATCATAGAACGGCGTAATAGAATATCCCGGATAGACAGCGCTGTCTATGCGTACACCCAAACCGCCTGGCGGAAGATACATATCAATTTTCCCTGGAGACGGCATAAAGTTTTTGGCAGGATTTTCTGCATTTATTCTGCATTCAATGGCCCAGCCGTCAATTTGAATGTTCTCTTGTTCAACTGATAATTTTTCTCCTGCAGCGGCACGGATTTGTTCTTTAATTAAATCTATACCAGTTACTTCTTCGGTTACGGGATGCTCTACTTGAATTCGAGTATTCATCTCCATAAAGTAAAACTTTTTATGTTTATCAAGCAGAAATTCCACCGTGCCTGCTCCGCAATAATCCACTGCTCTTGCGGCTTTAATAGCTGCTTCTCCCATTTTTTGTCTTGTTTCTTCATCGAGAGCAGGGGATGGTGCTTCCTCCACCAGCTTTTGGTGTCTTCGCTGAATGGAACAATCTCTTTCTCCAAAATGAATAACATTTCCGTGAGAATCTGCCATGATTTGAATTTCTACATGACGAGGTTCTTCTACAAATTTTTCCATATATACACCGCTATCCCCAAAAGCGGTGGCTGCTTCTTGCTGAGCCATATTTATCGCTTTTTTCAAATCTTCTGGGTCTTCAGCAACTCTCATCCCTTTTCCGCCGCCGCCGGCTGTTGCTTTTACAATTACCGGATAGCCGATGTCTTCTGCTGTTTTTACAGCTTCTTCTTCGTTTTCAATAATTCCATCCGTACCAGGAACGATTGGCACTCCTGCTGCTTCCATCGTATCACGAGCCACTGCTTTTGCCCCCATTTTGCTGATTGCTTCTGGGGATGGTCCAATAAATACTAGGTCGTGATCAGCACAAATTTCTGCAAACTCAGCGTTTTCTGCAAGAAACCCATATCCCGGGTGCACTGCATCTGCCCCTGTTTTAAGGGCGGTCGAAATTAGATTCGTTTTTTTTAAATAACTTTCTGCAGAAGAGTTAGGTCCTACACAATATGCTTCATCAGCCATAAGAACATGCAGGGCTTCTCGGTCTGCTTCAGAATGTACAGCTACTGTTTCGATACCAAGCTCGCGGCAGGCACGGATGATACGTACAGCAATTTCACCACGGTTGGCTATTAATATTCTCTTAAACATCACATGCACCTTCTCTCTGTTTTTGCTTCGTCTTCTTATTGTTTTCAAGGTAAGCGATTACATACTATAACACTCGAGACCGACCAGTCAGTCTGTATTTAGATTGTAAAAAAAAAATTATAATCTGTCAAATATAATTAGAAAACGTTTCTTTCTTCTATAGTTTAAAAATTTTTATCATGGAACACAAGAAAAAATTTAGCTGACTCTCCCACATCCAGCCTTCGGGACGAAAAATATTAAAAAACCTGGCAGAGCCAGGCTTCAATTATTTCATGAAATATTTATCATTTTCCTTTGATAAGCGGCATTGTTACACAGCGAAAAGAACCGCCGGATTTAATGATTTCTGAAAAAGGGATTTCAAGCACCTCAAACCCCATCTCTTTCATATCTTCATTCACTTTTTTATTTTCCGGAAGACTGATCACAGTTTCATTGCCTATTGAAAGTACATTTGTGCCTAGTCTAAATTGCTCCTCTTCTGTCACCGTAATCGTACGGTAACGCATGCATATATCGCGGACAATATCATTAGAGAGGGCGTCGGGATAAAGCAGTGCCGTTCCTGGAGAAAGAATGTTAAAAATACAATCTAAGTGAAGATATTTCTTATCAAAAGGAATCGTTATAATTTTTTTCGCAGGAAACAGTTCTTCTAACCGTTTTACTGCTTGTTCACTCGTACGGCTGCTATCCCCTACATAGATCACATCTTCGTCAATTAACACATCCCCGCCCTCAATAGACCCCTCATCTATTGAAAAATAGTCCCAATGATGGGCCTTGAGCCAATTTTTAAATTCTTTTATTTCCGGCTCCCTAATATCTGTCTCCATTTTACCAGTAATAATGCCTCTTTCTGTGGCAAAGCCGAGATCTCTTGTAAATACCTGCTCTGGCAGCTTTGATAGAGCAGGAATAAGCTGAACGGTAACCCCGTGGTTTTTTAATGTTTCTATTAAAAATTGATGTTCTTTTATCGCTTTTTCTTGGTCGATATTTTCATCTTCGTAAGACTTTTGTACTTCATTTATCGGTTTTTTAATACGCATTTCCTCTGGAGAGCACATTAATACTTCCTTTAGCACACCGTACTCTGTGTAAGCTGAGCCATGTCGTTTATTTGTCATTCTCTCGTCTCCTTTCTCTCCCTCTAGTCATACCCTTTTTCAAACTAAAATAAAAAATTGCAACGTTTAAAAACATGCTGAAAGTGGTAAAAATGATGTATCAGCATTAGGTTGGGATGGTGAAAATGAGTACGTTAAACAACGAAGAAATTGAAAAAAAATTAAGTGATCTAAATGAATGGAATAGGGCAGATGCCAAAACAATCGAGCGAAATTTCTCGTTTCAGCAATTTCTTACCGGCATTTCATTTGTTGAAAAAATAGCTCATCATGCCGAAAACGTGCAGCATCACCCTAATATCATCATTGATCACACTTCCATCACTGTGAGGCTTTCAACACTGGATGAAGGCGGGATCACAAAAAAAGATGTAGACTCTGCTGCTGCTTACAACCAAATCTTTCAAGAAGTTAATGTGTAACCATTATAAAAGCGGAAAACCTCCCATTAATACACAGCATACTATGGTTATAAATAATCAACCGCTTTCGTTAGAGGTGAGAGAGCATGGATTTTCAACAGGAAAGAATGAAACAAATGCTTGAACATGACCGCTTTCTTCATGCTTCTTATATGGAGGCAATCGAAACTTGCGGAGATGAATCTGTCGCACTTAAATTATTATTTGATACGTACGTACAAAATGAACCAATGATGCGTAATGCCTATGAGTATTTAACCAATCATTGATCCGAGGGCTGTTCCCAAAAGACAGGGAACAGCTTTTTTGTACTTAGGAAGTTTTACCTTTGTTAAAGGATCAAAGCATATGCAAACTACGCTTACAATGGCGAGTCTTTGCCTGAAAACGGCGAGTAATCCGCATATTCGGATGCAATTGGAAAATCAAGAAAATTAACTGCAATGGTAAAATACCCATATTTCTGACAGACTGGGATTATCCGTTTTTCAGAAATGGATTTTCTGTGCCTATACACGTAACAGAATGCCGTTCGATCCGCAATGGCGAGCAAATCGGCGTTAACGGCGAATATATCAGTATTTTTGGATAGTATTGGAATATAATGGAATTAACCACGGCCATATGATCACAATTCAATCACTATCTTTCTGTATAACCGTCAAAACCAGGTGACATCTGCCACATGGCACGTAACAGAATTCTCCCGATCCGCATTGGCGAGTAAAACGACGTTAACGGCGAGTATTTGGCTAGGTATGGCGAGTAAATCAGTGTTTTTGGTCAGTATTGGTATATATTGGAACCTAATCGCAGCCATATGAAAGCAATTCAATCACCATCTTTCTTTATAATCCCGAAAATCCGCTGACATCTGCGACATGGCACGTAACAGAGCTCGCCCAGTCCGCAACGGCGAGTAATGGGTAGTACTCGCGTTTTCCGCCATACTTCCCGGCGCCAAGCCGTTTAACTTTGCTAAAACCTTGCTAACATAGGAGAAGCACACGTTCTCAAGTTCCCCTGCAACTGTTTAAAGAAATGAACAGCAGGGTAAAACATAATGAAACAGGCGAGAACAGGGGGGAATAGCGTGGAAGTACGAAAGGATAATAAAAACTACCGGCTTGAGAAAAAAAGGCGCCCAACTAACCATGAAGACGTAAAAAAACTAGAAAAGCTTGTAGTACAGCTTGATGACATTACTACGAAATCCCGGATGAGAGATATGGCCTATCATTACACGAAACGTTCAGAAGTAATAAAAACAAATTTGATCGCCGGAGCTGCCCGCGGAGTAGGGTTAACAGTTGGCACCGCCCTTATTATTGCGTTATTATTTTTTATACTGGCTCAATTTGAAACAATGCCGTTTATAGGTGACTATATCGCAAGCCTTTTAGATATTGTAGAAAGCGAGAGGAATTAAGGAAAAAATGTCGAAGTTTTTTTATAGATGATTATTTTACACATAATAATTGGAGGTAGAAGGAATGGATCTACTAGGAATCAGCTTACTTATTGTCGCAATTGCCTTCGCAGTGCTCGTTATTTTTCTAATAAGAGCATTAAATAACTTGAGCAGTGTTTTAAACGGAATCGACAAAACGGTAGAAAAACTGCCGGATCAATTAGATGAAGTCATGAAAGAATCAGGGGTTGTTATTCATAACAGCAATGAAACCCTATTGGATTTAAATGAAAAAATGCGTGCGTTGAATCCTTTGTTTCATATTCTTGGGGATGCTGGAGAAGCTTCAAGAAAACTTTCTTCCTCATTAGCGGACATTACCGTCTCATGGAAAAAAAATACCGAAGAAGGGAAAGAAGCATCTCAGAAGAAAGATCTTGGAGGACTATACGGGGCCGCGGCGCTCATATACTACCTTACCCAAAAGCGCAAAGCCTTAAAAGAAATCAAAGAAGGAAGCGAAACCCGTAATGACAAATAAACGGATGAACCGTAAAAACAACAGCAAACAAACATTCATTCGAAGTGCTGGAGCTGGCTTTTTCATCGCTTTTATTGGAACATTGTTCAGCGCGCCAATGAAAGGTTCCTCCCTTCGCCATAAAGTAGCTAACCGCATTAGTCTTTTTATTAATTACCCAACGAAAATGGTCGCTGCCTACCGCGGCAGAAAAGAAAAATTTCGCGAACTTGGCCATGTCAAATATGAAAAACTGCAATCAAAAATGAACGATATAAAAGATGAAGCGCACAGCTCTGCAGAACAAAAGCATAAACGCCCTGATTAGTTAAAACTTGGTTAGCGCCACCCCTTTAGGCAAAGGCGATTGCCTAGTTTCCCTTATACTGATTTCCTACTGATTTCCTCATCATTTTGACAACGGCGATGATTCATCCAAGCTAAATTTTATCTTTTCCTATCAGGGAAAAATTTTTAAGAAAAGCGCAATTGCCTTGCTAACGAGCGACAAGTCCTGGAGGGGCGGCATATGGAAAGCTGATCTTTGCTTTCCATTGACGAACCGAAGGAATCTCGAGCGAGTAGGCGCTTGCGCTAGACATGTAAAACACCGCATATTTATAATTTCTTACCTTTCTAAAATAGAAAAGAAGGAAGCTGATCTATCATTCGGTCAGCTTCCTCTTCTTTTTAATAAACTCCCTGGGACCCCAAAATATAAACGAGCGTAAAAATAAATACCCACACCACATCGACAAAATGCCAATACAACCCGAATGCTCTTATACGCTTCCAATTCGTCCATATTGTTCGTTTTGTATAAAGGTGCCAAAGTAAAAGCCCCATCCAGACCGAACCAAACAGAACGTGGGCTCCATGCGTGCCAACAAGCACATAGAAAGAAGCAAGAAAGGGAGATTCAGAAAGGGTGTACCCTTCTTTGGCATATTCAAAAAACTCATAGATCTCAAACCCAAGAAAGACGAGAGCAAAGCTGAGCGTTATACTAAGCCAGAGCATCGTGTTGCTTATGTTTCTATGTTCCATCCTCTTTTCTGCTAAATGAAACGTCCAACTGCTTGATAACAACAGAAAGCTTGGAATCAAAATTGGAGGAAGCTCTAATAGTTCTGCAGCATCCGGGCCATTCAATGTACTTTTGCTTGAGACAAGAAAGGTGGCAATTAAACAAAGAAACACGACCGACTCCGCTGCGATAAACAGCCACATGCCCAGCCTGTCATCAGGCTCTGTCCACGATTTTATTTGTGATGCACTTTTTTGTTCAGCCATGTATACTCCCCCCTTTGCCTTGACCGTCTTCCGAATCCTCTCCAGACCATTCGACATTTTTGTCAAACGTAAGTGAACGATAAATCATGATGCCAAACGTTATTGCTAAGCCAGCTATTGCGATGGAGAACACTTCAAACACAAAGCCGAATGCTGCAATGAACAGGGCTGCACTGATGATAACGGGCAGACTGCTCGCATGTTCTTCTACATGACGCTCCTCGTGTTCTGCATATTCTAAAGCTGTCTTGCCTGCTTTTTTGGATTCCCAAAGAGGTTCTCTATGATTAATAACCGGTAGTCTTTTCCACCTATCAGAAGGCGCAGGCGAAGCAATCGTCCACTCTAATGTACGGCCGTTCCACGGATCTCCTCCTGCTTCATTTGGCTGTGTGTTATAGCTGTACCAGATGTTATATAAAAATAACAGCACACTCGCTGCCATGATGAATGCGCCGATTGTACTTACAAAATTTAAGCCGAACAACCCATCTTCGGGGAGATACGTATAGACTCGGCGCGGCATCCCGTTTAGTCCCATAAAATGCATCGGGAAAAAAGTAAGATGAAAGCCGATTAAAAAGGTCCAAAAATGAATATTTCCAAGCTTCTCATTTAATAGAAAACCAAACATTTTCGGCATCCAATAATAAATACCAGCAAAAGCTCCCATAATGGTGCCTCCAACCATTACATAGTGAAAATGGCCGACAACAAAGTAGCTGTCATGATACTGGTAGTCAGCTGCTACCATAGCTACCATCACTCCCGTTACTCCGCCAATCACAAACGTAGGAATAAAGCCAACCGAAAACAGCATCGCTGTGGGAAAACGTATTCGGCCTCCCCGCATGGTAAACAACCAATTAAACACTTTAATACCGGTAGGAACAGCAATTAGCATGGTTGAGATGGCAAAAATCGCATTGACAGTCGCACCGTAGCCGACGGTAAACATATGATGCACCCATACCATGAAACTAAGAAATGTAATCAGGGCTAACGCAATAACCATCGACAAATAACCAAACACGGGTTTTTTAGAAAATGTACTTATGATATCTGAAAACAGCCCAAACACTGGCAGAACAATAATATATACTTCCGGGTGGCCAAAAATCCAAAACAAATGCTGCCATAAAAGCGGGTTTCCGCTTCCTCCTGCAAAAAACTCAGTCGCAAATATATTATCAAACATTAAAAGTAAAACAGCGGCCCCAAGCGCCGGAAAAGCGAGCAATATTAATATAACGGCAACAAGGCTCCCCCACGTAAATAAAGGCATTCTCATATAGGTCATACCGGGAGCTCTCCTTTTCACAATCGTGACGATAAAATTGATAGCTGTCATAATCGTACCGATACCGGCAACCTGAAGTCCCAGCGCATAAAAGTTGTTCCCGGTATTGTTCGAATACCCGCCTATAGCTAATGGCGAATATGATGTCCAGGCTGCTTCCGGCGAACCTCCTAATAAGTAGCTGATATTAATAAGCGCGCCGCCGCAAATAAACAGCCAAAAACTTAAGGAATTTAAAAAAGGAAAAGCAAGATCCCTTGCCCCGATTTGCAGTGGCACCGCCACATTCATTAAACCGATTAATAAAGGGGTAGCCACAAAAAAGATCATTGTCGTCCCGTGGGTAGTCATCATTTGGTTATATTTTTCCCCTTGAAATACCCAAAACTCGGCATTCGGAAATGCGAGCTGAAGACGGACAAACATAGCATCAAGCCCGCCTCTTAAGAAAAAAACGAAAGAAGCTGCCAAATACATCATCCCGATTTTTAAGTGATCCGTTGTTCGCATCCAATCCCAAAGGATTCCCCACTTCTTTTTATAGGAGAGGAAAAAAATCGCTGCTGCTCCTAATAGCAGCGCGCTAACATGTCCAAAAATCACGTCCGACACTAAATCAATTTCTGTATTAAAAAAGGGGATAGAATTCATATCAATCCCTGCCTTCTTCTACTTTGTTTCCTTTAATACTGTGCAAATAATCTACCAATGCATCCATTTCTTCTTCGGTTAAATTGTCATAGGCTGGCATTTCCGTTGAAGGTTTAAACGACTCGGGATCACGAAGCCAGGCTTTTACATTCTCTTTATTATTCGCCATCATACCTGAAATTTTTTCTTGTTCCCCGTATAAAGCTAAATTAGGCCCTCTGTCATTGTCTTTATCAGCACCATCAACAGCATGACAGGCCAGGCAATTTTCTTGAAAAACACGTTCCCCTTCATCTACCGCTCCTTCTTCCTCCGGCTCTGTTTTTTCTGGTGTTATATCCTGCCCTACCGCTTCACTCCATGCTTCAAAATCCTCTTCTTCTTCTACTACAACTTGAAAGCGCATATCCGTATGAGCTGCACCGCAGAGCTCCGCGCATTTTCCGTCGTACACTCCAGGATCGCCTGTTTCTAAATACAATTCATTTGTTTCGCCCGGGATGGCATCTTTTTTTCCTCCCAGCTGCGGAATCCAAAAGGAATGAATGACATCAGATGATTTAAGTTCAATTACAACGTCCTCATTTGCAGGCAGATGCAGCTCCTGTGACGTTCGTATGTTTTGATCCGGATAATCAAATTGCCACCAATATTGATGACCAGTTACGTTTACCCGGAAAGCATCACGATCCGCTTTTGTTTCTAAATCATATGTTTGCATTAACATCGGCACAGCTAATACTCCGAGTACAATCACCGGCAAAATCGTCCACGTTATTTCGAGTTTTTTATTGTCATTTCGAAGCGTATGATCAGACCTGTCTGCTTTTGAATGTTCCCGGTACGTCCATATAAACTTTGCAAACAGAATAAACACGGTCACAAGAACTATCATCATAACCGCTAAACTAAAAACGATTAAATGGCTTTGTTCTTCGGCCACGCCGCCAGCCGAGTCCAAAACGTCCATTCGACAGCCAGAAGTCAGGATGATTAACAACAAAACCCAGGTACTTGTCCATGCTCCTTTCATCCATATGCCTCCCGTTATTTGTTGCACATCTTTTGAAAGTCTTTTTCCTTTTTGTTCTACTTGCAAACATAGAAATATCAAGACATATCTGCTTCTCTCGTTCTTGTATTGCTTTTGTATTAGGAGTTTATTTGTTTAAGGAGACATTCAAAAAGCAGAGGTTCATTTCACAGCAATCCTTACTCTCGTTCTGCAATTATTTTAATCGAACGTAACCCGTCGGTTTATGAAAAAGAAGAAATTCACAAAGACGGCGTAAAGAAAATTTAGGGACAAAAACCTATTGGTGAGCAATAAGCAGAATAATTTTATTCACCTCTTCAAAAAATAAAGCCAATAAGTGAATGAAAGGACAGGAAATCAAGGTCAAGAGGGGAGTCTGGAGAAAAAAATTCAATTTTCATTACAGGAGGAAATATGGACACATCACACTATACCCGCTTAACATCTGCCGAAATAGCATCTTTATGGACTTCTTATTTAAACAACACCATGTCTATATGCGTACTTAAATACTTTTTAAAAACAGCTGAAGATGAAGAAATTAAATCAGTAATTAAAGATGGACTGCACTACTCTAAAAATTACAATAAAATTATTACAGACATATTTCATGCTGAGCAGTTTCCCATCCCGCAAGGTTTTACTGAAACAGATGTAAACTTAAACGCTCCTCGTCTATTTACTGATATTTTTATAATCAATTTCCTGAAAAGCATGGCAAAAATAGGGTTGGGAACCTATTGCTTAGCATATTCCTTAGCTTCTCGAAACGACGTACGCTCTTTATACAAGCATTGTACTGAGACGACAACAATACTTGATGAAAAATCTTTAGAAGTATTAAAAAATAAAGGTATATATACCCGGTCCCCTTATATTTCTTATCCTGAAAAAGTACGTTTTGTTCATAAAAAAAATTTTTTAGCTGGTTTTACGACAAAACGGAGACCTTTAACTGCTCAAGAGATCACACATCTTTTTACCAATTTAGATACAAACATATTAGGACATATGCTTATGATCGGTTTTGCTCAAACAGCTGAGTCAAATGATATTAAAGAGTTTATTTGGAAAGGACAAAAGATAGCAGAAAAACATAAAAAACAATTTTCACAAAAGTTAATGGAAGACCATTTACCAACCCCTGGTCCTTGGGATTCGGGTGTAACCAAGTCAAAAGAAGCACCGTTTTCAGATAAATTGATGTTATTTATGATATCGTTTCTTACTGCATCTGGTATCAGTAATTATGGTCTTGCTATGGGAGCGAGCCCACGACATGATATTAGTTTTTTATATGCACGCCTTCTGTCTGAACTTGGAACATTTGCAGAAAACGCTGCTGACCTTGTAATCGAAAAAGGGTGGTTTGAAGAACCTCCACAATCAGAAAACCGAAGAAAATTAGCTGATACTTAAAACGTCACCGTTCACTATAATAAATAGGAAAATATGCCAGAAGTTGTCTTTGAATGTGGCTTCTCACCAAGTCCTATGGTGGAAGCCGCAATTTTTCTCATACTTTTTTAATTAAATGAAACGTTCTTAACAGTTCAAGAAAAGTACAAGCGTCTTGCTCACGAGCGATAAGTCATGGAGGGTCGGCATATGGAAAGCTGATCTTTTCTTTCCATTGTCGAACCGAAGCAATCTCGAGCGAGTAGGCGCTTTAGCTAGACATGTAAAACGCCACATATTTATCATTTCTTACCTTTTAAAAAAGACCCGAAGTCATATACCCCGGGTCTAACACTTATCTCCTGTGCCTATTTATTCTTCTATGAAATATTGTTCGAGATCGTCTACCATCAGATTAGCAGCAAGATAACCACCTGCTGTATTCCAAATAGCATCACTCACTTGATGAGCATTTCCTTCTTTTACAACGTCAAGGTTTTGGAACAATGAATCTTCGGTCCACTCTTCTTGAAGTTCTGTTGCTGCCCCGTCCCCTGTCTCATACGAGAAGTAAAACAGTACATCTCCATCCATATCCGGAATGCTCTCTTTTGTTGCTTTTTCTATAAAATCATCACTCTTTTGGTTTTCAGGACGGTCAAAACCAATGTCGTCCAAAATGACCCCTGAAAAAGAGTCTTGATGATAAATTCGGACATGGTCAGGCATAAAACGGATGACGGAAACTTTTTGATCGAGAGTGTCTTCTCCTGCTTTCTCAGCAAAATCGGTAAGACGCTCATCATACTCAGTAAGTAATTCTTCTCCTTCTTCTTCCATATTTAATGCTTCAGCATATTGTTTAAAGTTCGTTTGCCATTCCCCACGTAATGTTTCAGAGAACACGGTTGGCGCAATTTCATTTAACTGATTATAAATATCTTCTTGGCGCATTTTATTTCCAATGATCAAATCAGGGTTTAACGAAGCCACTTTTTCAATATTAACATTGGATTCATCACCAACTACTTCTACCCCTTCCATTTGATCTGAGATGTGATCATACCAAGGGTCGCCCGTCCAAGATTCCACGGCCCCAACTGGTTTTTTGCCAAGGGCGAGCAAAGCTTCAGTCCCTTCATTTGTTAAAATGACGACGTTTTCCGGTTCTTCCTCAATGGTTGTTTCCCCCATTGCGTGCTCTACCGTGTAACTTTCAAACTCTTTTTCTGCCTTATCATCTTTAGAATCAGAAGACGCAGCTGTGTCTTCATCTGTTCCGCAGGCTGCCAATAATAAAATACTTGCTAACACAAACATGAATGCAAAATATGTTTTTTTCATAATTATGTATCCTCCCTGCAACTGATTATTATTTTCAATTACGTATCGTATCATAATATAGATACTTTGTTTCGTCAACAAAAATTGATAATGATTCTCAAAATCGTTGACAGTGGGAGCCGGAAGAATTAATGTAGAGAGTGTATATTTTACTATTATAAACATCATTCAAAACAGGGACTTGGTTAAATATGGAAATAAAAACAACGAAAATGAAGGGATGGGGATTCGTTGCAGCAATTCTAGTGTTATGCTTGGCTACAATGGGAAGTATCGTTTTAGGATACACCGAGGTAAGGTTGCATCACTTGTATGAAGTCCTCTTTCACTTTGAACATTTTAAAGAGTCTAACACACATATTATTATCCTTGAAGCTAGAATTCCAAGAGCGCTTATTGCAATCTGTGTAGGGGCATCTCTAGCGATTGCCGGGGTGCTCATGCAGGCTTTAACGAGAAATCCGCTCGCTTCTCCCAGCATTTTTGGCATTAATGCTGGAGCCTCCTTATTTATTGTAGCGGTTGTCATATATATTCCATCTATTTCGTTACAAGGAATGACCTGGGTGTCATTTGCTGGTGCTGCAGCAGCTTCTCTTATTGTTTATACGATTGGAGGATTAGGACGAGAAGGTTTAACTCCGCTTCGTTTGACACTTGCCGGTGCAGCGATTGCAGCATTGTTTTCTTCCCTGACACAAGGTCTGCTTGTTCTAAATGAAAAAGCTTTAGATGAAGTACTATTTTGGCTGGCCGGTTCTGTACAAGGAAGAGGACTTCAATACTTATATCCGGTGCTCCCTTATTTTATCGGTGCTTGGGCAGGATCGCTCCTTATTTCACGTCACATTAACATACTTATCATGGGAGAAGATATTGCCCAAAGTCTCGGGGGACGGATCGCTGTTATAAAAGCAATAGCTGGAATACTGATTGTCGGTTTAGCGGGCGGGGCAGTCGCCGTAGCAGGACCAATTGTTTTTATTGGTATTGTTGTTCCCCATTTTGCACGCGCTATTGCCGGTCAGGATCATCGCTGGGTTATTCCATATTCTGGTGTACTTGGAGCCGTATTACTCTTATTAGCGGATATTAGTGCACGTTTTATTATTATGCCGGAGGAAGTTCCAGTCGGGGTCATGACCGCTATTATTGGCACTCCCTTTTTCGTCTATTTAGCCCGAAAAGGATGGAAAGAATCATGAGCAAAAATAAGGTTTTCCGAACGAAAAACGATCGATTTTCATTTATGTTTGACCAAAAATCAATTTTTAACATTGTTTTCATGACATGTGTGCTGCTGGTTTTGTTTCTTGTCTCCGCTTCTATAGGGGAATCTTTTATCCATCCACTTCAAGTGATGAAAACGTTGTTCGGACATGGGGAACCAGGTGATCAGCTCATCATTGAGACCTTGCGGATGCCAAGACTGCTTGTCGCCTTATTTGCCGGTGCAGGTCTTGCTATATCTGGAGCAATACTGCAAGGTATGATAAAAAATCCGCTGGCTTCACCAGATATAATTGGAATTACAGGGGGAGCAGGTGTGACTGTCGTTCTTTTTCTTGCTTTATTCAGCAACGATAATCACTCCCTTATCGTGAGCGTCCAATGGATGCCGTTAGCAGCATTTCTTGGGGCGGTCGCTCTAGGGTTTATCGTCTATTTTCTCTCCTACAAAAACGGAATTTCCCCGATACGTCTTATCTTGATTGGCATTGGTTTATCAACGCTTACGCAAGCATTAACAACGATGTTTATGATGCTAGGCCCGATACATAGAGCTGCCCAAGCCAACCTCTGGCTTACAGGCAGTGTAAACGGGGCCAGTTGGACAGACGTTCAATTGATTGCTCCTGTTATTATTCTCTTATTTCTATTGACACTCGTAAGCTTTAGAAAAGTAAATGCTCAAACGTTGGGAGGAGAACTTGCTTTAAGCATTGGAGCTCACCTTCAGCGGGACCGGATCCTTATGCTTATTTTATGCACAGGATTAGCCGGTACTACGGTGGCGTTTGCAGGAGGGATTGGATTTGTGGGATTAATGGCTCCCCATATGGCAAGGCGTCTTGTCGGTTCTTCCTATGGAGCACTTATCCCTTTATCTGCTCTTATTGGTGCCATCCTTGTTATGGGGGCTGATTTACTCGGCCGAACCGCCTTTTCACCGCATGAGGTTCCAGCCGGTGTATTCACCGCCACGATCGGAGCTCCTTATTTTATTTATTTATTATATAAAAGTAAAAACAGATCCTAAGGGGGAGAAGATGGAATGAAAACAATTGAAGGTAAAAATGTCACGATTGGCTACGGTGATACGACCATTATTGACTCTTTAGACGTTGCGATTCCAAAGGGAAAAGTGACCGTATTAATCGGTGGTAATGGCTGCGGGAAATCTACTCTTCTGCGTTCTTTATCCCGTCTCTTAAAACCAGATGCCGGTCAGATTATTTTAGAAGGTGCCGATATTTCAAAAATGCGTACAAAGGAAATAGCTAAAAAGATGGCTGTTCTGCCTCAGAGCCCAACAGCACCTGAAGGTCTGACCGTACTCCAGCTCGTAAAACAAGGGCGCTATCCTTACCAAAGCTGGGCAAAGCAGTGGTCAAAAAAGGATGAAGAGGCTGTAACAAAAGCACTAGAAGCGGCCAATATGGCTGATTTTCAAGATCGTCCTGTCGATTCTCTCTCCGGCGGACAGCGGCAGCGGGCTTGGATTGCTATGATACTTGCTCAAAACACAGAAACATTATTTTTAGATGAACCTACAACTTACCTTGATATGACTCATCAGATTGACATTCTTGATCTATTATTTGATTTAAACAAACAAAATGGCCGAACCATTGTCATGGTGCTGCACGATCTTAATTTAGCTTGCAGGTATGCAGACCATATTATTGCTATTAAAGATAAAACCATCTATTCACAAGGAAAGCCTGAAGACATTATTTCTTGTGATTTAGTAAGAAATGTATTTCAAATGGAATGTCAGGTAACCGAAGATCCGCTTTTTGGTACACCACTTTGCATCCCTTACGGTAAGGGACGCTGCTTATTTAATAAGATGGATGATAAACATGAAAAATCTCCAGTTAAAATCGGATGAGGATAAATAAGAAAAGTGCAAGCGCCTTGCTTACGAGCGACAAGTCCTGGAGGGGCGGCATATGGAAAGCTGATCTTTGCTTTCCATTGACGAACCGAAGGAATCTCGAGCGAGTAGACGCTGAGCTAGACATGTAAAACGCCCCATATTTATAATTTCTTACCTTTTAAAAAAATTACATTTGTTTCGAGCTTGTTTTAAACGAAAACGCTAAAGATTTATTGAGCCGCGATCGTTTGACCGATTATATGTATACCATTCTAGAAGAGCTGTATGCGCCTATCCTAATGGATACTGCTTTTGATTTTTCTAAACGGTACAGCTATCTTCTTGTGGTCCCTGCCTTCTATTCCTTCTCGATATGGGATAAAAAATTAAATATGCCCATTGATCAGTTAGTTGTTATCGAGAGTCAAAAACTGCTGGCTTCCTGAAAAATACTATCAAGATCACCCGGTTATACAACTCCCGAAAGTCTCGAAGAAAGAGCACAGCTTAGAATGAGGGGGGCAGAAACTATCTTTGCTAACCATTTGCATATATTGTTATGTGCATGCGTGCGAGCTGGGCGTTGATCCATGCATCAAAAACAACAGAATGTATGATTTCTTATGCTAAAAAACCTGATCCAGCAGCAAATCTGCGGATCAGGTCAGGATTAGCGGTTATCGATTTTTTCTGGATGCATGTCATGATATAGCAGCCGTTGAGACGCCATTTCTTCATATTTCGTATCGGGGCGGCCGTAGTTGACATACGGGTCAATCGAAATGCCGCCGCGCGGAGTAAATTTCCCCCACACTTCCAAATAGCGTGGATCCATCAATTCCACCAGATCATTAACAATCATATTGATCGCATCTTCATGAAAGCCGCCGTGGTTGCGAAAACTAAATAAATACAACTTTAATGACTTGCTTTCTACCATTTTCTTTTCAGGTATATAACTAATATATAAGGCTGCAAAATCAGGCTGTCCTGTTTTCGGGCACAGCGTAGTAAACTCCGGACAGTTAAATTTTACAAAGTAGTCCCGGTTCGGATGATTATTTTCAAACGTCTCTAATAGAGACGGATCATATTCAAACGTATAACTCGTATCTTCACTTCCCAAGTGGGAAAGGTGCTCTACACCTTTTCTTTCGGGCATATTTCTTACACTCCTTGTTTATTTCCCCACAGCAATGTATGCAGCTGCGGCAAGACTTTAACTTCATTTAAACGCTCAGAAGCAATAACTTTTTCCACCAGTTCTTCATATCTGTTTAATAAATGAGATAACAGCCAGCTGTTATCGGCTGTTTCGAGATGCTCATTACCTGTTTGTAAAAACATAGCTACGTGCGGGTAACGCTCATGCACGCCTGCAGCATAATCCAAATCTTTATCGTCAAATATGACGATTTTTAAACTGACTTCTTTATTTTTCCGATCGTTTAATTGGCGAATGTATTCGTCGAGCTGCTCCCAGTTTGTATCCATGCCAGAGCTGGGCGGTTTAGGAGAAATCGTTACTTCATCAATGTCTTTCATCCAGTGCTGCCATATTGTACCTTGTGTTTCTACAGCCGTTTTTATGCCTTTTTCTTGCAGTACTTGAACGACTTCAGCCAATCCGCTGTGAAGAGCCGGATTTCCGCCTGAAATCGTAACATGGTTAAAAGCAGCACCACCAATGCTTTCGAGCTTTTCAATAATCTCTTCAACATTTAACAGCTCCGCTTGTTGCGAACCATCCCACGTAAAAGCCGAATCGCACCAAGCACAACGGTAATCACAGCCGCCGGTCCGAATAAACATTGTTTTTTGGCCGATAACCATTCCTTCTCCTTGAATCGTCGGCCCGAAAATTTCTAATACAGGGACTTTTTTCATGATGAAAAATCCCCTTTCTTCGGGCGGTACACCACATAGCTTGTCGGGGTTTCCCGCACGAGCACCTGAAGACAGCGCGGATTGTTTTGACATTGATCTAACTCGCGCTGCACAAGCTGCCAAATCGTCCTCGCCACTACTTCTGTAGTAGGAAACGTATCTGCTGCACTTGTTTGAGACTCGCCAAATTCGTTGTGATCGTTTAATAAGGAATGGTCAAATCGCTTATGAACAATGTCTTTTAACAATTTAAAGTCGATTAAAAAGCCAGTGTCATTCAATTCGTCTCCCGCGATGGTCAGGTTAATGACATACGTATGTCCATGAATATTTGTGCATTTACCTGCAGCGCTTGCAGGGATAAAATGCGCTGCTGCCAGGTGCATATCCTTATTCAATTCATACCGGTATTCATGCTGTACTTGCGGGTAAAATTGATGAAGCATTATTATTCCCGTTCCTTTTCTTTAATATATTGTTCATAACCAGCCTGACGCAGCCTGCATGCTGGACATTCTCCGCAGCCATCCCCTCGGACGCCGTTATAGCAGGTTAATGTCTTTTTCTTCACATAGGAAAGTCTGCCAAGTTTATCAGCAAGCTCCCATGTTTCTTTTTTATCGAGCCACATTAACGGGGTGTGCAGTACAAAGTCTTTATCCATCGCCAGGTTTAAAGACACATTCAGCGATTTAACAAACACATCGCGGCAATCGGGGTAACCGCTGTAATCTGTCTCACAAACCCCGGTCACAATGTGTTTTGCCCCTTTTTGAGACGCATAGATCGTTGCAAAGGAGAAAAATAACAGATTTCTTCCTTCAACAAAGGTAGATGGCAATTCTCCATCTTGGCCGTCCTGAACTTCTATATCATCTCTTGTTAAGGCGTTTGGAGCAAGCTGATTTAATAATGACATATCCATTATTTTATGCTCTATACCTAGCTCTTCTGTAATGGACTCCGCTACCTTTAACTCTTCACGATGGCGCTGGCCGTAATCGAAAGTGACAGCACTGACCTCTTCAAATCGTTCAAGCGCCCAAAATAAGCAGGTGGTACTATCCTGGCCGCCGCTAAATACGACTACTGCCTTTTCATTAGTAAAACTCAAGGCCAATCCCTCTTTCTTATCCATGTGCCTGCTTGAAGACACAACTTTTAATATATTTATATAGCTGTAAGACTACCGTCTGTCTTCAGCTGGCTATTATTTGTTGACAACATTCCTATTATAACATTTTCAGCCTTATTTAGCTTTTTAAAACTTCCTGGCTTCGAATGCACTATTCCCATTATAGGATTTCCTAACGAAAAGGCTCGATTCTATGATGAACCGAACCCTTTACGTCTTATAGATCGTATTATAAAGTTCTATTAACTTTTTCGTCCTAGAGTAATAATAACCTTGAAGGTAGTGACATTGCAATGATTGCAGCTTACGAACGTGTGATTCGTTTTTATTTCTTCTGCGGTGACTTTTTCAGCCGAGAACAATCCACCAAAGCCAATTACCAAGTAAATCCCAAAACTTCATAATCGTTTCGCTATTGTTCCTTTTTCAAAAGAATTTCAAAAGGATAAAAAAGAAAAAAAGAGTAATCGGAAGAAAAATAAAGGAAATACCGTATTTTATCCGTTTTCACAGGAAATGTTTCCGTTTTCCTATTTATATTTAGATTTTGCGAAAAAATTTATGGAGGAGGATAATGAAGACATAATGAATAGAAAGAAGGAATACAAATGAAGAAATTCTTTGTGGATTTTCTTGAAAACAAGTTTGCGCGGTCACAAAAAGAAGCTGCGCGTGTCATCAAAGAATATCAAGCCGGAAAAGGACACATCGACCACTTTTTCTTAAAATAAAACGATTGGAAGGTATCTTTTAAGCGTTATTCACTTAGAGGATGCCTTCTTTTTTTAAACCAGGATTTTTAAAGGATGAAAGGATAAGCAAAACTACGATTTCCTCCATTTGGACTTGACGGTAAGTCTAGTTTTTCTAATAAATTTTTTTTAATAAGCCGATTCAAGATAACCAAACTTTCAGAAGCCGTGCTGCCGCCTCACTCATTAATCCATTTTACCTGAAATCTCTGCTAAGTGTCAAAAGTCAAAAAATTGTTCTTACAATCAGACATTGATCTGCTGCCAACAAGTTCTTTTACAAAACGACGACCTGTTTTCACACACCGCTGGAAGAGCCGTCTCCCATGCTTTTGAGACAGCTCCTTGGCGGCTTTGTTTTTGAAGTCATTTTTCACTTGTTTCTTCATCAAGGTATACTTGGCTTCCGACTGCTTTTCGCTGTCCTTGATATTTCCCTTGGTATGGCACCGCTGCTTTTTTATCCATAAATGCGAACACGAGCTGAGCTATTCGGCGCCCAGCTTTTAACCGGATAGGCAGACGATTAGCGTTATACAGTTCAAGAGTGATTTCTCCTTCAAAGCCGGGATCGACCCAGCCGGCGTTTTGTATAAACAGCCCCATCCGGCCGATGGAACTTCTTCCTTCCACAAATGCAGTTACTTGATCCGGGAGCCGGATATATTCTGTTGTGGTAGCAAGCAAGAAGGAATGAGGCGGAATGATGACTTCTTCACTTTCAAATTCTACGTATTTTGCCGGTTCATCAAGAGCTATGGATTCAATCGCATTCTCATCAATTTTTAAAAAATGAGTACCCAGTCGTATATCTACGGATGCTGGCTGGATTTGATGTTCCTTTATGGGATCGATCTGCAGCTCCTTTTGGTCTATCATGGTTTTGATCGTTTGGTCCGATAAAATCAACAGTATTGCCTCCTGGTCTCTCGTTAAATTCTTTTTCTCTTATTTAGTATATATAATTGCACAAGCTTACGCTAGAGAAGGATAAGATTGTAGATCCATTTTTTTCGATGAACTGTTCATCGGTTTCCATTCTAGTCTCCTCTCTACGTACTTTTTAGAATGTTTTTCCTTCATGTATTTCTCGAAAACTTAACCCTACTGGCTGATCCAACCGTTTTCGAATCGTCACATAATGCATAAACGTAAGAATAACAATGCCTGTATTCATTCCTATAATGATCCCATCCATTTGCAGCTGCGGCATGGAGCCGAGTACATACATGAGAATAAATGAAACCGTCGTAGACCAAATAGAATGAAGAAACGCATCCTTTACGAGTCCAAGGCCGATAAGAAAAGCTTGCATCGGTATGACAAAAAAATGAAAGAAAAAGTAAGGAGCCAAAAGCTGCAAATAAACCGCTGCAGGCGACTTTTCAAAAAACAGGCTCGTCAATTCGCTTGAGAAAAAATAAAAAATCCAAACAGCCGGGACAGCATAGACAAACGTTCCCGCCATAATTTTATTTAAAAGGACGCTTAACGAAGAAACGTGTTTTTTGGCATATGCTTCAGAAACAGTCGGAATAAGAATAATCAGTAATGAATGAGCAATAAAAGCTGGGAAAAACCCAATCGTAAACGCAACCCCTGCCAGCTTTCCATATTGCACAGTAGCCTGTTCTTCTACCACTCCTGCGTTCATAAGAGCTGCTTTTATCAAAAACGGCTTAACCGCAAAGGAAGCAGCATGAAAGATTCGAAGTCCTGTAGTCGGCAGGGAAACAGCCAAAAGTGTGTGTAAAACGGATGTTTTTTTCATAGGCTCAGAAGGTGTTTTTTTCAACCTTTTCATTTCTCTTAAAAATAATACAAACAAATATAAAAACACAACGATTTCAGTACCAATCAGGGTGCACAAGCTTAATAGAATAGCAACATCGGCTTCAAAATGGAATAACTGAAATACAGCTATTAAAAGGACCAGCTGGACTGCTCTTCTTAAAAAATTAGCTATAGCAATTTTCCCCATATGCTGCGTTCCCATAAAATAACCTCTAGCAATCGATGAAAACGCGATGACAGGAATAAGAATCAATAATAAGTACGGCAATGCTATATGATACTTATCAAAAACCGGGATCAGCGGAAACACAATAAAGGCCGCTGCTAAACAAGCAACCATAAAAGCAATCGTAAAACGTATCGTATGGTAAAGCAAACTTCTATGGTATGTCTCTTCTTTTTCTGCCACTGCTTTTGAAATCGATATGGGCAGCTCCATACTCGCTATAACAACCAAAAACACGATCGTTGGAAGAATGGACATATATAAACCAAGTCCTTTTTCTCCCAGTTCACGGGCTAACACCATATTAATCAAGAACTCCAAACATTCTCCCAAAAATGCCGCCACAATAAGCAAGAATGTCCCGACAACAAATGTTTTTTTCATATGGCCTCCCCTTCTCTCCACAACTCTTTTATTTATATGAGACAAGTTGCAGAAGTATTTATCGAGACGAAGCCTGTATGAGAAAAACTTGGCTGTGCTGTCTTAATGATTCATCCATGCTAAAATTTTATCCTTTTTTTAAAAAAAATGCCGCCAGCCCTTAATCAGGCTGACGGTGTTCCTTTTTCTATTTCACTTTAAAGTCCAACTCAATTTCATATCCTTGTTCAGAGATTACTTTACCAAACTTGTATTCTCCAATTAAGGCATTATATTGGTTTGTTAATGCTTGAAAACTTTCCGGGTCTTTCTGATCTAATGCTTTGTCAATCATGCGCTGCAGCCGCTCCTTATTAAAGGAATAAACAGCGTATTCCATGGTCATTTGAGCATATAGCGATTGAAGCACCTGTCTTGACGGCCTTCTGCCATGCTTTGCCGACTTTATTTTTTTCATAAAATGCTGTTCATGAGTAGGATGTAACATTTTCGTCGAACCCCCTATCCTTTCACCGGACTTTACCGGTATTTGGCTTTCTGTCCTGTCCTTGGCGGGCGACGCGCGCATGAAGTACTGGCCCGGGCTCAAGCATGTATTTATTTACTGACTACATACCCGCATGGCGCTTCCTCTAAACGCTTTTTGCTTACATCTTTCTATTGAAGTTTAATCTTGGTGCCTGCTTCCTGTCTCGTGTTCATAGAAAAAATTATCAGATTTTTCTAAAACTTAAAATTGCAAAACTGTTTCCTGTTATAAGACATGGAAAGTGCTTAGAAGATTGAGCTAACAACAGAGACGGCTTGAAATAAATGAATCATGCTTTTGATTTAGCTTCTGGGTTTTGAATCCATTACAGTAAATGTTGCAGTGTGTTATTGCATATATATGTGCCGGCTGTGTTAGAAATGCGGGCTGTTATACAATTCTTTCTTAATTATATTATTTCATTCGATACAGACAACGGAAATTCCTTCACAGTTTTGTAAACTCCATTATTTTCCTCTTCCCTATTCCTAATGAGTTCTTTTATGACCGCAGAAGCCACCAAAGCTATCATTCTTTTATAATGGTTTTTATAGCTGCTCTGCACCCTTTGTTTCCTTCGGAGAGCTTACAACCTTTACGTTTTACATTTTTCATTTTTCAAATCTTTCTATCTCCACGTCTTTTACGAGCTGTTCGGCTGGTTTTATCTCTGCTTTCTCCAGATCCCGAACCATTCAAACCCCGAGCACAGAATGTTTATCCCCACGTCGCGACTTCCTTTTAAAAAAAGCGCGGCTTTATTTTTTATTAAGGACGCATCTGTTTTTATTTTTTGTATGCGCTTTCTTATATTATAACCTATGTTACTGCTCTATTTAAATAACTGATCTCAGCTTTTTTTCTTTAAATGAAATATTAACGGAAAAAAACTCCACTTGTATAATAAAACAACCTTTCGTTATAATAAATATACAAACAAACGTTCGCAAAAATGAAAAGAGGGATACCGTGCAAATTAAAGAAGAAGAACATATTATGATTCATTATTTTATTTTGCTTCCTCTTGTAAAAAAAGTCCTTGAAAAAGACTTTCAGCTCTTTGAAAGTGGAGCGTTTAAAGTGAAAGATCCTTATTTGGACATGATACAGGAGGCATTACGTATGCTGCACAAAGACATGCGCCATATCAAACAATACATGCATCAAAATCGTATTCGTGTAACCTTCCAGGAAAATGACGGTATGTTTTCCCGCTACAGTTATGTCTGCAGAGGGTATGAAGGATCAAGCAGTTATTTAAATGCAAATTTAAAGCGTCAAACTCGCCATTGTATGGAAGCCTATTTTCTCAAAACCTCCCCGCTTCAATCCGACTCCGTCCTTCACTAACAGACACACCCTCGTTGTAACAAAATCGATAATTGACAAACAATAATCACGAGAGTACATTACAATATAGAAAAACTTGGCTAGCGCCAAGCCTTTAGATGCAGGATTATTGCCTAGTTACACTTATACTGATTTCTTCAACATTTTGACGACGTCGATGATTCATCCATCATAAAATTTTATACTTCCCTGTCAGTGTAAGAAAAGCGCAAGCGCCTTGCTCACGAGCGACAAGTCCTGGAGGGGCGGGATATGGAAAGCTGATCTTTGCTTTCCATTGACGAACCGAAGGAATCTTGAGCAAGTAGGCGCTGAAGCTAGACATCAAAAACGCCAAAATTTATACTTTCTTACCTAATAAGAAAAGCGCAAGCGCCCTATGATATATGGTGTGGCTATCCATGCATAGGAAGGACTTTTTGATGGCAAGTGTCATCGCAAAAACGCCTGCAAATTTACAGCAGCCAAAAGCATGTTTGCCAGGGATTAGAAGGGAGACAAACAAGGCCATGAAGAAACAATTTGCTGTTATTGGACTAGGACGATTCGGTATCAGCGTCAGCACGGAGTTGTATAAGCTGGGCCACGATGTACTTGCCATTGACATCAATGAATCCAAAGTAAACGAGATAGTAAATGATTCCACCCATAGCGCGGTTGGCGACGGAACAGATGAAAAAACTATGCGCAGTCTCGGTATCACCAATTTTGACCATGTCATTGTAGCCATCGGGGATGATATCCAGGCCAGCACTCTTTGCACATTACTTTTAAAAGAAATGGGAATCGATTCTGTCTGGGTTAAAGCACAAAACTACTATCATCATAAGGTTCTCGACAAAATTGGGGCGGATAAAATTATCCATCCAGAACATGATATGGGTAACAGAATCGCACAGCACCTCGTTTCAGAAAAGGTTATTGACTATATCGAACTCTCTGATGATTTTTCCATCGTAGAAATAGCAGCACCACGCTACATGGACAACCAAACACTGATGGATCTAAATATTAGGGCCCAGTTTGGAATAACCATTTTAGGAATTAAAAGAGGAAAAGATATCAATATTTCTCCGATGGCGGACGACAAAATATTTGAAAACGATGTTTTAATTGTCATAGGGCATAAAAACGACTTAAAGCGCTTTGAAGATAGTAATTAATAAAAATCAAAAAATGCGTTTCAAGAAAGACGGCTTAAGGGTAAAGGCCAATCAGCTATATTATTGATGTAGGAGTGACATACTTGGGAAAAGACAACTATACATATACTACTAAAAAACCTGGAACTGTCTTTATTATATCCGCTATCTTTGTATTCTTATTTGTACTTTGGGGATTTATACGGCCGAATCAGTTAGCCAGCGTTGCTGCAACATCACTGAATTTCACCATTGAAACCTTCGGCTGGTTTTACATGATGGTTGCTGCTTTTTTTGTAACTTTTATCATATTTTTAGCGCTAAGTCCGTATGGAAAGCTTCGTCTTGGAAAGCCAGAAGACCGTCCGGAATATTCCTTTTATGCCTGGCTCGGTATGTTGTTTTCCGCGGGGATTGGCGTTGGCTTTGTGTTTTGGGGAGTAGCTGAACCAGTCCTCTATTATGTCGATACACCACTCGGCCAAGATGTGGAAACGCAAGCGGAAGCAGCACAGCTTGGACTTGATTACGGGATTTTTCATTGGGCTCTTCATCCGTGGGCCATCTTTTCTTTAGTCGCCCTGGCCCTTGGTTATGTTCAGTTCCGAAAAAACCAGCCCGCTTTAATCAGTTCGGCGTTTTATCCTTTATTTGGGGATAAGGTGCGCGGAAAAATTGGACAGAGCATCGATGTACTTGCTGTATTAGCTACTTCGACAGGTGTTGCTACTACATTTGGTTTAAGCGCCATGCAAATCAGCGGAGGACTTTCCTACCTGACAGGAATGCCTAATAATGCCGCCACACAGCTGATTATTATTGGAATCGTGTCCGTGCTGTTTATGATTTCTGCCGCTACTGGACTCGATAAAGGGATCCGTTACTTGAGTATTGTGAATTTAACCGTTGCAGGCCTGCTTCTTATTTTTGTGATCTTTCTCGGGCCTACCATTTATTTACTAGAAAGTGTCACCACTTCGCTTGGCGCGTATATTTCCAATTTCGTTCCGATGAGTTTAACGATGACTCCGTTTACCGACAGCACTTGGATTGGTACAAACACCATTTTTTATTGGGCCTGGCATATTTCTTGGGCTCCATTTATGGGGATGTTTATCGCGAGAATTTCAAGAGGCCGCACAATCAGGGAGTTTATTGCCGGCGTTCTTTTAGTTCCTTCTTTACTCGCTGTTATTTGGTTCAGCGTCTTCGGCGGCTCAGCTTTAAACCTTGAAATGAACGGTATAGCGCCTATTGCTGATATTGTTAACGATACAGTAGAACTTGCATTGTTTGCGACTTTACAAGAATTTCCTTTAGCAGGACTAACAAATGGCCTGGCGTTAGTATTAATTTTGATTTTTTTCATCACATCAGCAGATTCCGCTTCTTACACATTAGGCGCCATGACGTCAAAGGGAAGCCTTGATCCATCGTTATTCACAAAAATTACTTGGGGGCTCCTCATTGCAGGTACAGCCTCTGTGCTGCTATTGTCCAATGGACTTGAAGGGCTTCAAACCGCTTCTATTGTAGCAGCTCTTCCATTTTCCATTATCATGACTGTCATGGTGTTCTCGATGTTTAAAATGTTTACGCAGGACTTAAGAAAAGAAAAACAACAAAAACGCAAGCACCAGATGAAAAAGATGAAAAAAGAAATGAAAGAGGAAATTCTTGATGAATTAGAAGAAGAAATCGATGACTTTTCGAGAGATTCCATAAAGAACACAGACAGCGAAGACTCTTCGAAAAAATCAACCGATTAATTCAAACCGACTGATCGGCTCTCATTAAACGCCCAAAAAACCCTGTTGAGATGCTCCATCCCAACAGGGTTTTTTCGGGACTTAACAGCTGGACCCTTCACCATACCCTGTTTCACCGATAATAGTCATTCCATTACTCGTTCCTATTAAAATTTTTCTAAAGGTACAAAACTCGTTGGAAAATTATCGTTTCCAACAGGTTTAAAAAATATTGTTAAGAGTTCCTGAGTGCAGTGCTCCTAACTTGTTCTTAAACCATTGCAGCTATTGCTGTCTGTTTATCAGGAAGAAAAGATAAGCTTTTGTCCACCTTGATAGGCACTCCATCTGTTTTCCGTAAGAGAAATGATGACTTGATCTCCAGGGTGAAATAATTCATCAACCGGACTATGAATCGTCCACTGATCCTCTCCTACAAGGACAGTATAATGAAGGTCTTTTCCTTGAAATTGCACATTTTCCACATAACCTGGTATTCCGTTTCCCTTTTTACTAAGACTTAATTCTTCTGGCCGGACCGGCATGATATTTTTTTTCATAAAGTAAGGAGAAATATCTTTTTTATCCCAAGCAACCATTTCGCTGCCATTAGGATGAAACTCTCCGTTTTTCCAAAAACCACGGACTAAATTGGCTTTTCCTACAAAGGAGGCTACAAATTCGGTTTGTGGAAAACGATAAACAGTTTCCGGTTTCCCGATTTGTTCAATTGTCCCATCCTTCATCACAATAATTCGATCAGCCATGGCTAATGCCTCGCCTTGATCATGTGTCACATAAATAACGGACGTTTGAGTGAGACGATGGATCTTTTGAATTTCTTTTCTCATCTCCATCCGCAATTCAGCATCCAAACTGCTTAATGGTTCATCCATTAAGAGAAGTGTAGGTTTTGCCGCGATAGCCCGTGCTAGAGCAACCCTCTGTTTTTGTCCGCCAGATAACTCATGAGGCATTCGATCTTCATATCCACATAAGTTCACCATTTCCAGCACTTCTTTTATACGAGCTTCTTTATTGGCTTTTAGCTCTTTAGGTACAAACTTATGATGTTGAAGAGGAAAACGAACTTGTTCTTTCACTGTTAAATGAGGCCACAAGGCAAAAGATTGAAAAACCATTCCTATATTTCTTTTATCGGGTGGAATCAAATGAGTAGGAGAAGCTACCTGCTGGTTGTTCATTTCTATTTGCCCCTCGCTAGGAGATTCAAAGCCTGCAAGTAATCGCAGAAGAGTTGTTTTCCCGCATCCAGAAGGACCTAGTATAGCAATGAATTCCCCTTCTTTCATTTCGGCTTCAATTGAAGAAATGGCAGTCGTGCTGCCGAATTTTTTTGTCACTCCCAGTATCTTAGTACTCATACGTTTTTCACCTTCTTATTCCAAAGGTTTTGTAAACCAATCATTAAACCAATCCCCATTAATAACAAGAAAACAACAACGGAAGAAAACGCCGTAGAATGTGTTGTATAGCCTGCCTGTTCAAAATTAAAAATAACTAGCCCGATCGTTTCGCTGCCAGAAGACCAAAGTAAAGAAGAGACCGTAAGTTCGGTTAGAGCAGTGATAAATACTAAAAATGCTCCGCCCGTAACTCCCGGCAGAATGAGCGGTGTCATGATTTTCCTCCACTTGGTATATCCCTTTGCTCCAAAAATGTGAGATGCTTCTTCCATTGAACGGTCTACTTGCATAAAGGCCGTTACACTTCCTCTGACTTGCAAAATCATAAATCGGGTAACATAGGCAATGATTAAGATCCAAATACTTCCATAAATTCCTGGATTCCACCCAGGAAGAGGTTCCATCCAAGCAAAAATCATAGCAAGAGCTAAGACAACCCCTGGAAGAGCATAAGGAATGCCAATGACCACTTCCAAAAACCGCATAAAAGAAGAAGGCTTATTGATCCGAACGTATGCGATTATGGTCCCTATTACAAGCGCAGTAACAGCCGTAATTAGAGCTAGCATCAAACTGTTTGTCATGGCAGCTTGTACTTTATCATTTTCAAAAAGCACAAACTTGTAGTGGTTCAGCGTTATATTTTCCCATGACAAGTCAAGCCCATACGTACGTGTTAAAGAAGAAGAAAGCATCGAAAATAAAGGAACAAAGCTAATAAATAAAAGAAATATCCATAATAATGTTTCCACCCATACACGATACCTTCCAAAGAAAAAACGAGGTTTTCGGTCTTCACGCGGCGTTTCCATCTGCTTTGATTTTCTGATAAACAGCCACTGTAAAAGGGTTCCTATAATGGCGGTTCCGCCTAATATAACGGATAATGTTGCTGCTCTTGAAAACGCTAGCGGACCTATATTTACTACTTCTTGATAAATGGCCGTACTTAACACCGGAATGTTAGCCGGTATCCCTAAAAAAGCAGGTATACCAAAATTATCAAGGTTTGCCAAAAAAGCCAAAAGGCCGCCCCCCGCTATACCTGGCATAGCTAACGGAAACGTCACTTTGCGCAATGTTGACAACCTGCTTGCACCAGAGGATCGAGAAGCCCATTCTAATTCACGTGGTATTTTTTTTAAAACTCCAATCGTAAACAGATAGACTAACGGATAATGTGATAAACCAAGTATAAAAATCATTCCTTCTAAACTATATAAATCTAAAGGTTCTAGCTTCCCTGGGAATAACTGAAGAATATTAGCAATCCAGCCATTTGAGCTCATTAATTGAGTCCAAGAAAGGGTCACTATATAAGATGGGATAATAAAAGGCAGCAATACAAAAATATGAATGAAACGTTTCGCCCTAATATCGCTATACGTTACCAAACTTGCCAGCATCACCCCTAAAGTAATCGAGAATATAGTGGATCCAAGTACCATAAAAAAGGTATTCTTCAAGACAAGCCACGTTCTTCGTTCTGATAATATGTGGCTGTAATGACTGAGTGTGGCACCTGTTTCGTCTGTAAAACTTAATGCAAGCAGACGAAGCACAGGTAAAATAAAAAATATAAGTAATATTAATAACGATACAGCAGTGATTACCTTTCGATTTAAAATAGTATTTGAGGAAAAAGAGGAGGATGTAATCACGTCCTTTCCTCTTTTCGGATGTACTTGCTGGTCCATAGAATATCTCCTCAATTTATAATCTATTATTCGTCTGCGATTTGTTCAAATTTCTGTTTGTCCTCTTCCCGCGTTTCCAGCAATTCTGCAACGTCGTGGGAAAGAACATCAAATTCATTTATGCTTTTTAATCCTTCCGGCACCTCAATTCCTTCTTTAATAGGTGTATATCCAAATTCTGCAGAAACTTCCTGTCCCTTTTCAGACAGCACAAAGTCTACAAAAGCCTTTGCCGCTTCTTCGTTATCTGTCTCCTCCATTATTCCAATTGGTTCGGTAATAACAGGTACACCTTCTGAAGGATAAACCAGCTCAATAGGAGAACCTTCTGCTTTAGCTCTGGCAACGATAAAATCAACAACCATTCCATACGACTTTTCCCCGGCTGCTACTTCTTGAAGTACTCCTCCATTGCCTTGGACGACTGTCATACCGTTTTCTTTTAGATTCTCAAAATATTTCCAGCCGAACCCATCTTTTCGGCTCATTACCCCAACATTATAAGCAGCAGCGCCGGAATATAACGGGCTTGGCATTATTGCTTTTTCATGAGCTTCTTCTGAGGCGAGAACGTCCCAGGAATTCGGAATAGAATCGACTTCGTTTGTATTTACAGCTAGAATCGTTGCCATAATTTTTGTTCCATAATATGTATTCTCCGGATCAATGAATTCTTCTGAAATGCCTTCTGATTCTTCAGAGTCGTAAGGTAACAGCAGCTCTTGTTCTTTTAAACTTTCAAATGTTACAGCATCCGCCACCAGCATGACATCAGCTTGAATATCACCAGCCTGATTTTCAGCTTGCACTTTACTAATCACTTCTTCTGTACCAGAGCGAAAAATATCGACTTCCACTTCCGGATACTGTTCATTAAACGCAGATACTAACGCATTAGCGTCTTCATCAGGTTGTGATGTGTAGAAACTGAGTGTTCCAGATATATTCGCTTCTTCTCCAGATGCTCCCTCATTATCGCCGCATCCTGCTAATACCAGAGATGTTAGTGAAGCAAGTACCATCCATTTAAGTTTTTTCATTTAATGTCCTCCTTGTTTCTCGCATTCCTTTATGAAAAAATGCAATGAAGTATATGATTTTAATTGTAGAAGACATTTTTTAACTTGGTATGAATAAAACTCATCTTTCATGTAAACGTTTCGTTAATCTATTAGCCATTAAAAACACTCTGCATTAATAGCAAAAAATAATTTGCTACCAGACCCAACGCATCTTTTCCAGCTTTTGTACAAAAACAAACAATTTAGTTCATGTTAAAAATTAAAATAGAATTAATAATTAGAAAAACTTAGCTTACCGCCAAATAGCGAAAGTCGTAGTTTTACTTATACTTTTATCTTTTACATAAGTAAAAGCAAAAGCTAAGCTTTGTCGCCGAGAAAAGGAAGGACTACCATTACTGTCTCGGGAAACAGCAATAAAAAACACCTAAAAAAGACTGCTTCGCTAACAAAGCAGTCTTTCTGTTCTAAATTAATAGGTAGATGTATTCGTTATTTTTTGAAGATAATACAAACATTTAAGCCACAATGATGCATTTTTTCTAGCTTCATAAGGAAATGTATAATACGCATCCTTATTAAACCAAAGTCGGTCAAAAAATAGTTGTGCGTCTCTTAAAGCAGGCGTATCTTTTGTTCCTTCTACAAGTACGCTGGCATCTAGATTATAATTTTTTAAGTTTCTTCGCGTGAAATTAGCAGAACCGCCAAGAGCAAATATTTTATGATCTTCTTCAATCAGCATCAGCTTTGTATGAAATTGTTCCCCTTTTGTTTCATACCAGCGAATGTCAAGATTTTCTTTTTTATTTTTCATAAGCTCGTAAGCTACCGGTTTGTTAGGAATACCATTTTTACGCTGACCGAACGCTTCCATGTTTTGATCAAAAATGATTTTAATAGCAGCTCCTCTTTTATGAGCTTTAAGCAGTGCTTTAATAATCTTTGTATCCGAAAGGTATAAAATGGCCAAGTGTATTTTGCTTCCTGCTTTTGTTTTGTTAATTAACTTTAAGGCTTCTTTTCGCGTCTGGCCTTCTGTGAGAAGCTGAATTGCGGCATCTTCATGTTTTGGAGAAGCTCTGCTTTTCATCCTTTTTGTCCGCTGCGGTAAAATGGAGCCTCCACTAAATGCGGCTACTGCTTGTTCAGATTCTAGACCGTCATCTATAATATCTCCTTTTACAGCAAATCCGATATTATTAAAATAAGCACTAGCATCATGGGGGTTAAAAGAGGAGATCAACGCTTCGCGATCTGTATATATTACTTTTCGGTGGTTTGCTTTTAAATTCAGCATTTTCAAATACGTTCGCAGTGTTAAAGACGGCTGTTTTTTACTCATAGCATGGGGAAGCCATCCATAACCTTTTGTTCCAAACCATTGAAAATAAGTTCTCCAAAAACCTGCTACTAGAGGGTTTGAATCACGAATTTTGCGTAAGTTCGTCATGACTACTTCAATCCCATTGTTTTTAAGCCTGCTTAAGTGAGGAGATTTATGAGTGCCATACGCCGTATTAACCGGATCTGTAATAAACATAATCTTCATATCGGGGTATGCTTTCTTTTTCTCCACTAAAGCTTCGGTTACACTTTTTGCAACCTTTGGATATTCTATTTCATGGCAATGATAATCATTAAACAAAAACTGATCGAGAACAATAAAGGATTCTGCTTCTTCAATCATTTTTAATATTTTAAGGTACAAATCATTTTCCCAAACAGGTTCTTTATTTTCATACCAAAGGTTATACAAAAATTGTAAATCTTTTGCTTTACGCTTTTTTCCTCTCATCGCTAACCCTTTAGGAAGTGGTTTAAACATGCCATAAATCATCGCCACAATAGGCGGGATAAGAAGAAACCGTTTCCAAAAGTATTTCATACCGCCCCCCCTTTCTATGTCTGTGACTAGATTTCCCTAATTATTGGCATGTCAAACAAAAAAGGGGGGACAAAAATTTAATTGGTTTCTAAATCCGCAGCTGGTCCGAAGAATTCAAAATGCATGCGTTCTTCTGAGATGTTGAAGTCATTCTTCAACATCTGATTAACAGCTTGAAGAAAAGGAAACGGACCGCAGAAATAATAATCTGCTTCTTCTTTAGGCAAAAGTGACGCAAGCCATTCTTTATCAATACGGCCTTGTTTTTGTATATAAGGATCCGCATTATCTTCTTCTGTTACAACATCGTAGCATACATGATATGATACGTTGTCACATTCACCAGCAGCTTTGGCTGTAGCAGCATGCATAGCGTGGTGTGCGCTGCTTTGAGCCGCTTGAATAAATGTAACAGGTCGTCTGTTTTCGTCGACAAGCGTATTAAACATGCTCATTAATGGAGTAAGTCCAACCCCGCCGCTGATAAGAACAACCGGCCGGTCTGAAGGCTGCAGATAAAAATCCCCCGCTGGAGCAGTTAATTCAAGCACGTCCCCTTCGTTGACTGAACGATGAAGATAATGAGACACGATCCCTTCAGGAAGCAAGTCTGATCCTTCTTCCCGCTTTACACTAATTCGGAAATAATCTTTGTTGGGCGCATCAGATAAAGAATACTGTCTAAGATGCAGAAACTCTTCTCCTGGGATTTCAGCTTTGACAGTTATATATTGCCCAGGTTCAAACGATGGAAGACTGCCGCCGTCTCTCGGGCGAAGATAAAAGGAAGTAATAACATCGCTTTCGGGTACTTTTTTATCGACCGTAAATGCACGGAATCCATCCCATCCGCCGGACTGCTGGGCAGCTTCTTCATACATTTTTTGTTCTACGGAAATAAACACATCAGCAATGACACCGTATGCTTCTTCCCAAGCGCTAAGGACATCATCTGTCGCTGCATCACCTAATACTTCTTTCATAGCAGCAAGCAGGTTTTCTCCTACAATAGGATACTGTTCCGGTTTAATTTGAAGACTGCGGTGTTTATGGGCAATTTGTTTTACAACAGGCAGTATGTTTTCTAACTGATCAATATTTTTTGCCGCAGCTAATACAGAATTTGCCAGCGCCTGCGGCTGCCGCCCTTTTTTTTGGTTCGTTTGGTTGAATACGTTTAACAGCTCAGGGTTTCTTTCAAACATTCTCTTATAAAAGTGAGTTGTAATTTCCTCTCCCCTTGCTTCTAAAATCGGAGCAGTAGCTTTCACTGTTTCAATTGTTTTTGGATGCAAAGCTGTTTTACTTTGACTCATCGAAACGTCCCCCTAACTTAAATATGCATTTATAATACATGTTTATCTTATCATAAAATAAGTATTTAAAATGCATATTTAAGCGTCTACTTATGTCTATTTGGTGAAAATATGATAATATATAGTTATTAAAATTTATTATAGATGGAGCGTTTCCCATGCAACTAACGTCTTATACAGATTTTACTTTACGTATGTTAATTTATCTGGCAGCCGTTGATCACCCTAAGCTTTCGAGCATCAAAGAAATTGCAGCAGCTTACCAGATTTCTTATAATCATCTCACAAAGGTTGGTCATGAATTAGTGAAACTCGGGCTTATTCAGTCCATTAAAGGAAGAAACGGGGGAATACGGTTAGCCAAAACGCCGGAAGAAATTAATATTGGCTGGGTCGTTCGGCAAACAGAGGATAATCTCAATTTAGTGGAATGCTTTGATCCTGAGAAGAGCACCTGCGTACTAACAGGACAATGCCGCTTAAAAGGGGTGCTCCAAGAAGCGCTGACGGCATATATGCAGGTTCTTGACCGTTATACACTCGCGGACATAGCAACGAACCGCTCGGTCTTAAAAAGTCTTTTGCAATCACCTGGTATTTCCCAATAAACCAATAATGAGGGACATTGTATGATTGTGCGGCATACTGTTTTACCAAATAAACATTACGATGAACTTGAAGCAGCTAGAGGAAAAATAGAAATAGGCAGCCAATCTTTTTTTTATCACGTATATTTTTATCAAGGTGTGATGATTGATACAGGGCCTCCGCGTGCACGAGCACATATAAACCGCTTTGTAGAGGAGAAAAAACCTGACAAAGCCTTTCTAACCCATTATCATGAAGATCACAGCGGAAATGCTTCCTATTTACATCGAAAAAGTCATTTAAAGGTATACAGTGGACAAAAAACAGCTTCTATTTTGAAACATGGGTTTGCTTTGCCTTTATACCGCAAAGTGATATGGGGAAAAGATATGGAGCCTTTTACTCCTCATTCTATCGACGATACTTATATAGATCATCGTGACGGAAGGCTGCTTCTGATTCCTTCCCCCGGCCATTCTGACGACCATTACAGTTTATATGATCCAAAGAGAAAATGGTTGTTTGCCGGTGATTTATTTTTAGCGAAACAGCTTCGTTATGGAATGAGAGAAGATTCGGTCCCGCAAATGATTCAATCTTTACAAACCATACTCCAATACGACATCGAAGCGGTTTTTTGTGGACACGCAGGCATTGTGAAGCAAGGAAAAGATGCACTACAGGCAAAACTTACCTTTCTTCTGGATCTTTCTGACCAAACGTTAACTCTCAAGCGTAACGGGTATAACACCAAAAGGATTACAGAAAAGCTATTTACAAAGAGCACCTTAATGAAATGGGTTTCAGCAAATGAATTTTCACCTCATCATCTTGTTAACTCTATATTAAAAAGGGAATAGAAACCTCCGCTGGTGGAATTGCTTATACTTTGTTCCTTTAACAAAGTTAAACATTCTTATAGTATATAAATAAAAGCAGGGTTGTCATCTCATCAACCCTGCTTTCGCCTATCTGTATGGGTGATACGGTAGAATGCAGTTCGTCCATTTTCCATCGAACGCAATTGCAGGTACTTAGGCGATTCACCCTCGCTGTAGTGTACATTTAAAGCCATTGCTTCCGCTGCTTTTGTTAGAAGTTTCTCGTTTTTCTCAAAAATATATATAGTAAAACATTCGTTGTCTTTAATGATAGGAACTGTAAAATGCTGACGGCTCCATGCTTTTGGATATTCTCTGTATTGAATCCAGCCAGCGATATCACCCGGTTCCTTCTCAAGGAAAGGGAGCAATAGACCAGAGACATGGACGAGCCACAAGTAATAAGAAGTATGATGTCGAAACCAGAGCGGCGACAGCGTCTGCCATTTTTCTTTAAACACGTCAGTAAGGAGTAATGCCGTCCGTTCTTCTTGCTTGTATTTTAACACGTCAGCAGCTACTTCATTAATAACGTCCTGTACAGCACGTTTCCAACTGTCCATTTTAAATCCCTGAACTGGATAGAAGGGTCCTTCTTGCTTGAAAAAAGAGTCAAATTGTTCTTCCATTTCCCCTTCCTCCTTTCCTCTTTCTACTTTCATTGTACGCCCTGACTCAAAACCTTGTAAATGAAAAAATCAGCCGCGGAACATATATTTTGTCCGCGGCTGATTTTTTATAAATATTGGATTAAAGACGTGGCAACAGTGAAATAAATCATTAAGCTAATAAGGTCATTTAACGTTGTAATAAAAGGACCGGATGCAATAGCCGGATCTAATTTTAGTTTATTAATTACAAGGGGAATTGTCGTGCCAATCACACTTGCCATACCAAGCGATAACACAATAGAAACACCAACTATTCCTCCAAGTAACGGGTCTCTATAAAAAATGGCAAGCAGCAATGCAATAACGGCACCAGACATCATTCCGATCAGTAAACCGGTAGAAAACTCACGGATAATCGTTTTCCACAATCCACGCTTTTCTAGAGTCCCTGTCGCAAGAGCACGAACAGATACCGCCAAAGATTGTGTTCCTGTGTTTCCAGCTGATCCCATAATCATCGGAATAAACGCAGCCAAAAGTACGACTGTTTCTAATGTCTCTTCAAATCTGCCGATCACTTCTGCTGTAACCAAGCCAAAAAACATAAGCAAAATAATCCAAGGGGCTCTTTTTTTGGCAGCTTGAAACGATGTTAAGGTTACATCAGTTGACCCTCTCGCTGCTGTAATTTCTCCTAAATCCTCTGTTGCTTCTTCTTCTATAACGTCTAATACATCGTCTACTGTTACAATCCCAAGCAGTGTATTATCATCATTTACAACCGGTGCAGCAAGAAAATCATATTTTTGAATGAGCTGAGCTACTTCTTCTTGGTCGGTTTTTTCGTGAACAGACACGACACGGGTGCTCATAATATTTTCTATTTTTTCTGTAGAAATAGAAGTGATTAAGTCACGGATCGAAGTAACCCCGGCCAAACGCTCCTTTTCGTCTACAACATACAAGTAGTAAATCGTTTCTGCATCAGGTCCTTCTTGACGTAATAATTCGATAACATCACCTACTGTATCATAGGCTTTAATCGATATGAATTCTTTTGTCATGATAGCGCCGGCTGTTTCCTCTTCATAAGCAAGCAGCTCTCTTACATCATCGGCATCTTCATCATCCATCGATTTTAAAATATCCGACACATTTTCTTGCTGCAGTTCACTAAGAAAGTCTGCTACATCATCAGCGTACATATTATTAAATACTTCGGCAGCATAATGATCATTCAGCTCAAGCGCAATATTCTTTTGTTCGTCGACTTCTAAGCCTTCAAATATTTCAGCGAACTCCTCCGGGCTTAAAAATTCATATATCCGCTTTCTTTCCAGCTCTTCTAAATGAAGAAACACATCGGTTTGATCAGCCGGATGCAGCTCTAAAAACAAGTGGCGAAATTCTTCTATATCATTTTGCATCGCCGCTTTTATAATGTGATCCATATATTCATCTCTTGTACTCTCGTTTAACTCAACCACGGTCAATCCCTCCATCTGGAGAGATCCTTTTTCTCTCTACGTCAGCCAAGTGAGACGCAGGGGAAATGGACCTCTCCTTATTCTATTGCCAAAATCTAAACGTTGTAATCCCAGCCAGCCCATCCTGCTATATGGACAACTATCCAAATCCCCTCACCTCACTTTTATATAAAATGTTTTGACTGACTTTAAGGTGATAAAAGACTTCTTTGAAATACTAAAAGCACGCCCTCCTGTGAATGAAGGCGTGCTCTCTTTGACAAATGCAATACAAAACACAGCCCCATTCGTAGAGCTTTAGCACTGCACGGCATAGGGCCAAAGCCCAGCTGCATTAAAAACCACCTTATATCGATGGTTTCTGTTGACCCATTGGCGTCTTTGGACATTTTTGGGCAGCAGCGTTTCTCCGTACAGGAGCCTCACCTAACGAGGTTACTTTTACATATCTATTCTATTAGTACATGGTAGAATATAACGTCATAAGCATGCATATGTCAATTACCTGCCGATGAATTTTTATAAAGATTATATTTAGGTACCCGGGACTTTTACTTTCTCGGGTTTCTTTTTCTTACCATACACTTTTGTCGTTAAATACGGCGCATAAAGAAATAACAATATACCAATGCACGTTGATAATAAAATAAACATACTGCTGAAAGCCATAATTTCTGCTGCTGCAAGACTAGCAATAATAATGGAGAACTCGCCTCTTTGCGTAAAAGACAGCCCTGCTCGAAAAGACACTCTAGCAGACAAACCATACATCCTGCCACCGGCCATTCCAACAAGCAGCTTAGCCAATACAGACCAAATTAAAAGCACCGTTAACAGCAAGGGCCAAGATATCCCGTTTCCAATATCTATTTGGGTGCCGAACCAAAGAAAAAACAGCGGCAAGGTTAATTCGCGAACCGGTAATACGAGCGGCTCCATCTTGCTGCTTTTCTTTGATTCAGCCAGCATAATACCGGCAAGAAACGCCCCTAGTACTTCTGATAATTCCAAATAAATGGCAAGTCCGCTATAAGTAAAAGCAATTCCAATAATAAGTAAATGAAAAATGTCTGACCCGGCATTACGTTCTATAAATCTAGAAAGTTTTAAAAATACCAATCGGCCTAAGATAACGGCAAAAACGATAAGAAGAACCACTTTTCCAAGCAGCCATGAAAATTCAAATCCATTCAAACCTTCACCAGCACTTAGACCAGCCAGAACTGCTACCATAATTGGAGCTGCTAAATCCTCAAAAATAAGTACACCGAGAATAAATTCCGATTCTGGATTAGCCGTTCGTTTCGTGTTCTCCATCATTTTCATCGTGATCGATGAACTCGTTGCATATAATACTCCTCCAATAAACAGAGCAGATAATGCATCCAGGCCAAGCAACACACAAATCATCACAGACAATACAAAATTTAAAAACAGATCAAGCGTACCAGCAGGCGTCACTCTCTTTGCAATTCCTGCCAGCTGCTTGATCGGAAATTCCATTCCCAGCATGAAAAATAAAAGTACAATTCCGATTTCTCCAGCAAAATATAAAATTTCAGAATCGGCTAACAGGCCGCCTACTGCGATACCTACAATAATAAATAATATGACATCAGGAATTTTCGACCTCAAGCCAATAAATCCGATGGCAAACATCGCTAGAAGAATAAGCCCTGCCGCAAATAATTCTGGCACATGAGCTTCCACTCTTTAGTTCGCCTCCCCCTCTGCTAATTCTTCAAAATCCGAAATCTGGCTGCTTTTCCCAACAACCATAACGGTATCTCCAACTTGGAGGGTTTCCTTCACTCCCGGACTTGCGATAACTTCATCATTTCGAAAAATACCGACGATAGATACACCCGTTTTTTTTCTTACTTCTGCTTCTCCAATGGTTTTTCCAGCAAAGGGGCTTCCTTCTTTTAAACTAATCCATTCCACTACAATTTTGCTTTTGAACAATTTCATTTTATCGCTGTCAACTGGCTGAAAAACAGCACCAAGAAGCTGGGCACCTAATTCACGGGTTTCATCTGACGTAAGTTCCATGGAAAAATCCGCCTCGTCTTCATCCGGATCTTGAAAAAAGTACAATTCCCGTTTACCAGTATGATGTGTTACGAGCACTACCATGCTTCCTTCGGCCGTTAAAAACGACATTTTCTTTCCGATCCCTGGTAAATCTGCCATTTTCACTTCCACAAAACTCTCTCCTTTTTCTCTGTCATTCTTCTAATATTGTATAGCAGTTTATGCTTTCTGAACAGAAAACTTCCTTTATATTGTTCACTAGAATGCCATGCCATTTAGCTTGTCAAAAACTTGCTTTTCTCCTAAAGTATTTCTTGGATACCTGATTTCAAGGAGGAAACAGAATGGAAAATAATTATGCGTATAAATCTCCCCAAACCCTTTCTAAATGGGTGATCACCTTTATCATTATTAGTCTAATATTTTCAATAGCTTCTATTATCGGTAGTATGATTGAATGGAATACATACAACCAGTACAGCGGCAGTGACACGTTTGATAACTTGGGACCGCAAGATATGGCCAAGGTGGCTGCAGTAGCCGTTGGTGTTCATCTCCCCAAGACCTTTTTCTTTATCGTATCCATTTTAATCTTTCTTATATGGATATACAGAGTTCACCAAAATGGAAGGGCTTTGCAGCTGGACGGTACTATTTATGCTCCTGGCTGGTCCGTTGCTTTTTATCTTATTCCCCTGGTGAATTTAGTGCTTCCATTATTATCCTTGCTTCATTTACATAAAGGCGGAACAAAACGGGCTGCTGATATACAAAAAAGTGAGGAACAACCAAAAGTCTGGCTGATCTATGCATGGTGGATCTTATTTTGGAGTTCTTATTTATTATCTATTCCAGGCAATCTTGGAGCGGAAGAAGAAACATTTGAACAGCTTAAAGGAGAAATACCTTCTTTTCTGGCATCTGAAGTGATATATTTTATAGCAGGAGTATTTCTTATTTTCATCGTTAAAAAAGTGACAAAAGTTCAAGAAAAAGCCGCATAACCCCGGCTTTGAAAAAGGAGCTGCCTTCGAAATGTGGAAAGCTGCGCTCTTCATTTTCATTACTGTGTTTTTTGCCGTCGTTGCCGCAGGAGCAGGTTACGCTTATTATCTTTACAATGAAGCATCTGAAAATGTTGAAAAAATGAATCAAAGTTATACAGAAGAAGTTGGAATATCAGGAGAAGCGAGAATCGATTCTCTACGCGGCTCTGTGTCTTTTTTGATTGGCGGAATTGGCGAGCGTCCCGGCGAACCCGGATTGGCGGATGTTATTATGGCCGTTTCGATTAATCCAGAGGATGAATCCATGCTGTTGTTTAATATTCCAAGAGACACTCAAGTTTCCATACCGGGGCGAAACAAACCAGAGAAAATAAACCATGCTTACAGCTATGGAGGTATGAAGCTAGTAAAAGAAACGACCGAGCAAAAGCTGCAGCATTCTTTTGATTTTGTTGTGGAAGCAAACATGCAAGGTTTTCAAGAAATAGTTGACGCGCTCGGTGGTGTCGAAGTGGATAATGCCTTCGCTTTTTCCCAAAATAATGTAGGCAATACGAAAACCCATCATTACGATAAAGGGCTGATCGAACTAAACGGAGAACGTGCGCTTGATTATGTGAGGATGAGAAAAAAAGATCCTCGTGGTGATTTAGGAAGAAACGAGCGGCAGCAGCAAGTTCTTAAAGCACTTTTGCAAAAAACTCGTTCCGTTGAGAATCTTCTTAACGGACAAGATATGTTAAATATACTCGGAGAAAATGTAAAAACCAACATGACGATGGACGATATCCGAACTTTATTCACAAGCTATCGATCCGCTTTGAATTATACGCGCTCCTTTGAATTAGCAGGTGAAAATGACACCCAAGACGGAGTCAGCTATTATCTTGTTTCGGAACAAGAATGGCAAAAAGCATCCCTGCGCCTTGAAAATCATCAACAGAAGCAGTGACCGATTGGTGTCACTGTTTTTTATACCCAATTAAAAATTACTCAACAATCACGCCGAAAATATCAAAGATTTCTCTCGTATGGCACTGTACATCCTGCTTTCTAGTTTGTTAAAACTGATAATTTTGTTCCTTAAACAAAATTAAACTTTAAAGAAAAAAGAGCGATAGTATTAAAAGAAGTGCAATATCACACTCTATGGCAAACTAAATATATTTCTATTTAATGAAGTAATCTTTTACAGGTTAGTGACAGCAATAGACATTACTACCTTTGTTAAAGTAACATTCATTTATGAATGTACCTTTTCCCTGATATAACAATAAATGAAGGGTGAGAAATATGGACGTGGAAAATAAAGTAGTGGAATCGTATAAAAAGATAGTTGTACTTGGCGGAGATGGATTTTGTGGTTGGCCTACAAGTCTTCATCTGTCAAACTTAGGGCACGATGTAGTCATTATTGACAATCTTTCACGCCGAAATATTGACAATGAACTGGAAGCAGAATCCTTAACTCCTATTCAGCCAATGGGCATGAGGTTAACAGCTTGGGAAGAAGTTTCAGAAAAAAAGATCGGATTTTATAATATTGACATTGCTGTTGAATACGAAGAACTCCTGCAGATCATTAACAAGGAGCAGCCTGATGTAATTGTTCATTTTGCTGAGCAGCGGTCTGCACCCTATTCAATGAAGTCTCCAAAACATAAGCGCTATACCGTTAATAACAACTTAAATGCAACTCATAACGTTCTTTGCGCTATCGTGGATTCAGGACTCGATATTCATCTCGTCCACTTAGGAACAATGGGGGTTTATGGCTATGGTACAGCAGGAATGAAGATTCCTGAAGGTTACCTCGACATCGAAGTGCAAACGGAAACCGGAGAACGAGTGGAACAGCAAATTCTATATCCAACCAATCCTGGTTCCATTTATCACATGACCAAGTCCCAAGACCAGCTGCTCTTCCTCTATTACAACAAAAATGACAATGTAAGAATTACCGACCTTCATCAAGGAATCGTTTGGGGCACTAATACAAGAGAGACGAAACTTGATGAGAGGCTCATCAATCGTTTCGATTATGATGGGGACTACGGCACCGTGTTAAATCGCTTTTTAATGCAGGCGGCCATTGGCTATCCCATTACCGTTCATGGAACAGGCGGCCAGACACGTGCTTTCATTCATATTCAAGATACCGTGCGTTGTATTGAGCTGGCGATAGAAAACCCTCCCCATCACGAGGAAAAAGTAATGATATTTAATCAAATGACCGAAACGCACCAAATTAATGACTTGGCCGGACTTGTCAGCGAGATTACTGGTGGAGAAGTCGCATACGTTTCTAATCCACGTAAAGAGGCTGCTGAAAACGATCTGCATGTAGAGAATAACCTTTTCCTGTCAAAAGGTTTAGAGCCTGTTACTCTAAATGAGGGGTTATTGCAAGAAGTTACTGACGTTGCGAAAAAGTATAAACATCGTGCTGATGAGTCAAAGATTCCTGCAAAGAGTACGTGGACAAAAGAGCAACAGCCAGGCATACCAGGTAGATTAACAAATAAATAATCTTTCTTATTTTTGTTTAGGTTTCCGGTAATAATCCATCTCTTCAGCGATCTTCATCTTTTAAGGCGCTTTTTTATGATGAAATGCAGGGTTTTTCTTTATAGAAAGATAGAGAAACTTTAGTCTAGTATAAAGAAACTTGCTATCGTTTCATAGTAATTGGAGATGGTCATAATAGAGTATGTGCCAAAAGGATTACAATTAAAAACCAGGCCCGAAATGGGACCTGGTTTTTAATATTATAAGTTGACGGAAATGTCAGCACCTTCACGAAGCTCCTCAATAAGCGATTGAGTTACTTCCCCTTCTTTTTGCATTTTTACTTGTTCTTTAAGATCTGGTTTCACTTCATCAAAAGATGGGATTTCTGCTTCCTCTCCACCCATTTGCTCTTGTTGAGCTGTCAACTGATCGTAAGCTTCCTCCAGTTCTTCTTCAGTTGGTTCGATGTCACCAGTCTCATCAGCAATAAGCTGATCGACTTCTACTTGGGTTTCAACCTGAGACAATACCTCTTCCTCACTCATACCTTGTTCTTCTATGGCAGCCATAAACTCCTCTTTTGATTCAACCCCGTTTTGTTCTACTAATTCATCCAATGTTTCATCAATATCTTCTTGTGAAGCATCAAAGCCACGATTATCTGCCTCCTGGGTTAGAAGTTTAGTACCAACCAAACTCTCTGCAATTTGTTCTTTTAATTGAGCTTGGTCAACTTCTTCTCCGGTCATTTGTGATTGCATGGCCGCTTGCTGAAATTGGCTTTCATATGTAGACTCAAACTCTTCTTTTGTGATTTCTTCCCCATTTACTTCTGCCACTACATCAGGAGTCCCTTCTAAATCAGGTTCGGGCATTTCTGCCTGTTCAGCATCTTCACCGCCTTCTTGAGTTGCATTACCTTCTCCCTGTTCACTATCGCCAGCAGACTCTTCTTCCTGCGTATTTGGTTCCTCAGAATTATTTCCAGCTGTTTCATCCTCACTACTGCATGCAGCTATAACAGATACAGATACAGCAAGGGTTAAACTTAATAACCATTTTTTACTCATTTTGATACTCCTTTACTAATCATATTGACGGTCAGTGTAACATATCCCTACCTAAACCTAACAACATCTAAAGGAATATTCACATAATATTTCATTTTTTTTGGTCTAAGACTATTTCCACAAACAAAATTTGATAACAGCATCCTAAAAGAATGATTTGCTAAAAACTCTGGAGCTTATGGGCAATATTAGTTAGGCTTTAGAAGGTGGCTTGTGCAAAAACATAGTGAGAAGCATGGAAAAAATTAAGTAGAAGATGTCATGCCAAAACATCAGCATAGAACTTTAACAAGAAAACCTGGAAGAAAGACATCTTTCCCTTTCCAAGTTTTTATTATGGATATTGTTTATTTGGACAAAAATAAGGAAAAAGAAAAATTGCAACATACTAATACAATTAACATTGAGGAGCTGCTGTTATTAAAATCCTATAAGAAAAGCGCCAGCGCCTTGCTCACGAGCGACAAGTCCTGGAGGGTCGGCATATGGAAAGCTGATCTTTGCTTTCCATTGACGAACCGAAGGAATCTCGAGCGAGTAGGCGCTTGCGCTAGACATGTAAAACGCCACATATTTATAATTTCTTACTTTTGAACAAAAACAACGTGTTACTCACCTATTTAGAGATAACAAGACCTTGAATTAGAAAAACCAGGGCTTCTCTCCGAGTCCTTATACTGAATGTTAGTTTTTCTTATACTGTTTACCACTAAATCTTAAAACAGAATAATAGAAAAACACTATACTTTTCATTTGGAGGTGAATTCCTTACCCATTTATGGAGTAAGGAGCGCTGTGGAGATATTTAGTCTGATTATGGTTGCTATTTTAATTGCATTGACTGCGTTCTTCGTTGCATCGGAGTTCGCCATCGTCAAAATAAGAAAATCAAGGGTTGAAACTTTAGTAGAACAAGGAAAACCAGGGGCAAAAGCCGTCAATAAAGTAACCAGTAACTTAGACGGTTATTTAGCCGCCTGTCAGTTAGGGATAACAGTTACAGCACTTGGTATTGGTTGGCTTGGTGAACCGGCCGTTGCTCATCTTCTCCACCCAGTCATTGCCTCAATTGGTCTTTCAGATGCAATGGTCCACACTATTTCCTTTATTATTGCCTTTGGTATCATTACTTTCTTGCACGTAGTCATTGGGGAACTGGCACCAAAGGCATTCTCGATTCAAAAAACAGAAGCCGTCAGCTTATTACTTTCCCCTCTATTAGTCATATTTTATAAAGGGATGTATCCATTCATTTGGTTTTTAAACGGTTCAGCCCGTATGTTAGTCGGTATGTTTGGTCTGCCTCCTGCTACAGAGAGCGGAGAGGTGTACTCTGAAGAGGAAGTGCGCTCCATTTTATCGACCAGTCATGAAAGCGGTGAAATCAACGCTTCTGAAATGAGTTATTTAAATAATGTGTTTGAATTTGACGAACGGGTAGCAAAAGAAATCATGATTCCAAGGACAGAAATTGTATGCATTTTTAACGATAATACGTATGAAGAAAATCTTGACATTATACGAGCAGAAAAGTACACACGTTATCCTGTAGCCGACGGAGACAAAGATTTTATCATCGGGGTTGTTAACACGAAAGAATTTTTCCATGACTTTCTTAATCAAAAAGAGAAAGACGTTAAAAGTTATATTAAACCAATTATTCACGTAGCAGAGAACACACCAGTGAACGCAGTGCTGACAAAAATGCAAAAGGAACACAGTTATATAGCTATTGTAGTGGACGAGTATGGTGGAACTGCTGGTCTGATTACGGTGGAAGACATCATCGAGGAAATCTTTGGAGAAATTCAAGATGAGCTTGATATCAATGAAAAACCGATGTTTCAACGAATAGATGAGAATACTATTTTACTAAATGGCAAGCTCCTCATTTCTGAAACAAACGAATTACTCGGCACACAGATTAGCGATGAAGAACTTGATACAATTGGAGGTTGGTTTCTCACCCAAAAAGTCGAAGCAAAAACAGGAACGACCATAGAACACGACAACTATCAGTTTAAAGCGAAAGAAGTAGAGGGCTACCAAATAAAATTAATTGAAGTAAAATCTATGGATAAAGAAAACGAAAAACTCTCTTCTCCAGATAAATGATGGTGGATCCCATTACCCTTTGCTCACGTGATAATGTATTCATTCACAAGTGTGAATTGAACGAACCTTGTTAATTGGAGAACCTTTGGCGTTGTAATAAGTTTTTTATCCTCCAATGGATCTATTGGGGGATATGCTTATGCTTAGAGGTGAATGCACCTTCAATGAACAAGTTTTAAAACCTCCTTATTCGGAAAGAGATATAAGAATCATTCTGGATGAATATTATTTTCGACATAAGATTAAATAGCCAAAGAAGGATTTTCTCAGACGAAAGGAGTTAATAACTAATCGCCGTAATTTCCATTCTTTTGTTTATTGCAGCTGCCATAGTATCGGCAATATCTGCTATTCGTTTATCTAAGTACGCTGATATTATCAGTAAAGAAACAAAGATTGGCGGATTATTAGCCGGAACTATTCTCTTAGCTGTAGCCACGTCATTGCCAGAATTAACTACCACTATCTCTGCTAGTATAATTGGTAACGCAGACATCGCTGTAGGAGGCGGTTTAGGAAGTATATTGTTTAATATCTTTGTTTTACTTGTATTAGATATATTCTTTCGGAATAAGCGTCTATTCCTACATGTTTCTGATAATCATATATACACTGGGATTATTGCTCTCTTGCTTTGTGTAGTCTCCGCGACAGGGTTAGCAGTAAACCTTGCTTTTTCGATCGTAAGCATTGGTATAACAAGTATTACAGTAGCTTTGATATATTTATTGGGAATGTGGTTTATTTCTAGCAAACAAAACAGTAATAACGGCAATACATCCGCAGAAAAGTCTAGTAACATATCTGACACGAAAATAGCCATTAATCAAGCAATAAGGGGGTTTATCTTATTTGCACTTGTTATTTTCGTTTCAGGTAGCACGCTGTCTTTATCAGGGGATGCCATGGCACAAAATACCGGTATTAGTGCGTCAGCAGTGGGAAGTATATTAATTGCCCTGGCTACATCTATTCCTGACGCAATGGGTGTGTTTATGGCATTAAAACTAGCCAATGTCAACATGGCTATTGGAACTATTTTGGGTAGTAATTTATTTAATATTCTTGTCGTTGCTATTGGAGATATTTTCTACTTTAAAGGGAGTATTTGGCAAGACACTAGTGATGAGATGATGTATTTGTCTTTCGTCGGTTTTTTCTTAACCGCTATTGTTATGCTGATCATCAAAAGGGATCGCACACGCAACACATTCACTTACATCTCCCCTTCTATGATTGCTGTAGTTAGTTATTTAATTGTTATTGGTTTTATAATATTGGGGTAATATAATCTCCTGGTAAAAGGACGTAAAGGAGCTGTCCCATAAGTTAGCCCTCAGCAAACGCAACTGGGAATATACTCGCTTTTCCCCTCAGGGTAGAAGTACGACATCTACTCCAACACTCTTAGCTCATTCTCGTATGTCTTCTTTGCCGCGGGTGACGGTTTTAGCCTCCTCGTGAAAAAAGGGGGTCTTCACACTGCCCTCTTTCACGCAGGAGTTTCACATATTCCAGTTGCTAGATGATTTTCATACCCTAAACTAACCTTTTTAGATTTTTCCTTCGAACAATTCTCTAATTAATATTTATTCCTTTTTTCAGTGTTTTCCTGTGTTCTAGTCCCATCTTTATAGGTAGATAAAGGCGATCGATTCTTTTAGTTATTGTTTTACATCATCCAAGCCTTTTTCATTCGGGACGAAATAATATATCCCATCAATATATTTATTGAGAAAACATACTTAAGCGAGAAACAGACATGACAAAAACTGCTAATCAAGTTTAAACGAACTTATAGCAAAGGAAGTAACAGAATTTATATATTTCTGGGGTAAACCATACTAGAGCGGGTGTGTTGATTTTGAAGTTAATGATACCGTTCAGAGGATGGTGTTTCAAAGTCCTAAAGCTTCCCAAACAAGAAAAGTCATAAAATGGCAAGAAATTTCATCGAGCTATCGTTAGACCAGAAGGAAGTTACCCTGATCAGTGGAATAGTTTTCGATCACCTTCAGCCTCTGCCCTCATTATCTTGCCAATAAATTTAAATCTTTGATTGTTTTACAACTGGCATTCCATCCCTCCAATATGACCCTATATTTGTATTTAATTTTTAAAAATAATATTGAATTTGTCCATTACTTTGTTTTAGGAGATGAACATAAAAAAATTAAAGTATGGAAACTTAACATATAGGATAAAAAACGTAAAACGTTATATAAGGGAGTGTCATTATGCCTGTTTCAGACCTCATATTAAGACTTATAATTGCTTTTTTAACTTTATTAGCCCTCACACGAATAATGGGGAGAAAAGAAATATCACAAATGACTTTTTTTAATTTTGTTTCTGCTATCTCGATTGGTACGATCGGGGCATCTTTAGCGATTGATTCTAATTTAAGTATACGTAACGGTTTGATAGCTTTAATTAGTTGGGCTGTTTTTACTATTATTTTAGGACTTATTGATATTAGGTCTAAAAAGGCACGTGTGGTGATTGAAGGGCAACCCAGAATATTAATAAAAAATGGAGAAGTAATGGAAAATGAAATGCGTAAAGCACGCCTAGACATTGATGCGTTAAAAGCACTGCTCAGAGAGAAAAATATTTTTTCCATTTTGGATGTCGACTATGCTATTTTTGAAACTGATGGAAAACTCTCCGTTATGAAAAAAGAATTAAAGAAGCCTTTAACCAGAAATGATATGAACATCCAACCATTTAAGACAAATATTTACCCCATTGAAACAGCTGTTATTTCTGACGGAAAAATCGTTACCTCTAATCTTGAAAAGTTAAAAATAGATAAACAATGGTTAGAAGAACAGTTACAGTCATACGATATCCACTCAGTTTCAGAAGTTTTTTATGCTGAATTACAAAAAGATGGCACGTTATATATCGATAAAAAGGATGACCCATTACATTAAACAACAAATCAACTTTATTTATCGAATAATGTTTATTGAATTATACCACTACCCATCTTTTTATATTTATGGCGTTACACCTTTTTATTATTTTTAAAATGGTATCGGGATGTATCCGCTCCGCTATTTCCCCACCGAAAAAACGCTATTACGTAATCTTTCAAGTGGTTTGCAAAAAGGAACTAGAACCGAACTTCTCTAAGACGACCACCTCTTTAACACTCCGCACGATCATCCGTTCAAAATAAAATCACAGGCGATCTGCCAGAGTAAAGGGAAGAACCATCCTTATTATATTAGGAAGGATGAATTTTAAATTTTGCTTAAATTAGATTTTTATATTGACTTATTTTAAAAAGAAGAGTAGATTAATTTTTACTGCAAGAAATTTAATATAAGCAGGGATGCAACATGCGCCAATATTTGAGTCAAAAAGTCGTACATATCAGTCCACCACAATTTCTTGCCTTAAGCTTTGCTGTTATTATCTTGCTTGGCACATTGCTTTTAAAACTACCTTTCGCCACAACCGCGCCATTATTATGGATAGATGCTCTATTTACAGCTGCTTCAGCCACCACAGTTACTGGATTGGTCGTAGTAGATACAGGCGGAACATTTACGGTTTTCGGACAAGTCGTGATTATGGTGCTGATCCAAATCGGCGGTCTCGGTTTGATGACATTTGCCGTCCTTATTTTTATTATATTTGGTAAAAAAATTGGCTTAAAACAAAGGCTTATCGTGCAAGAAGCTCTTAATGCCACGTCTATTGGCGGATTAATCAGGCTTATCCGTACGTTATCCATTTTTGCTCTTTTTATAGAAGGAATTGCTTCTCTTATTCTAGCGATTCAATGGGTGCCCGAATACGGCTGGGCTTTTGGTTTATACACAAGCTTATTCCATGCGGTGTCTGCCTTTAATAATGCAGGATTTTCTCTTTGGGATGATAGTCTTACCCAATATGTTGGTCACCCTTTAATTAACATCGTTATTAGTGTTTGCTTCATTATTGGCGGCATTGGGTTTACTGTTATTGCAGATCTTGCCGGGAAAAGAAAATTTAAGAATTTATCATTGCATTCTAAATTGATGATCACAGGGACTTTTACTGTAAACATTATTGTCATGCTTTGCTTTTTCTTACTTGAATTTAATAACTCGGCATCTATCGGAAATCTTCCATTAAATGAAAAAATGTGGGCTTCCTACTTTCAAGCAGTTACTCCTCGTACTGCTGGATTTAATTCCGTTGAAATCGGCGAACTCCGGCAGGACACGATCATGATAATGATTCTATTAATGTTCATAGGGGCTGGAAGTGGTTCTACAGGAAGCGGAATTAAATTAACGACCTTTTTAGTGATGGTGCTCGCGTGTATTGCTTTTTTAAAAGGACAAGAGGAACCTGTTGTATTTAAAAGAGCAATCCGCCAGCATACCATTCTTCGTGCGTTATCCATTATTGTCATCAGCTTGCTATTTATTTTTATGAGTTTGTTTGTTCTGCTCCTAACAGAGAAAGTTCCTTTTCTTATTGTATTGTTTGAAGCAGTCTCGGCTTTTGGTACGGTAGGGTTGTCTATGGGACTGACGCCAGAATTAACAGATATAGGAAAACAAATCATTATCTTAATGATGTTTATCGGACGAGTTGGACCGCTAACGCTTGCTTTTACTATTGCAAAGCCAAAAAGAAGTGCAATTCGTTATCCTGCCGATGATATATTTACGGGGTAAGGCATTTATTGCCGTAAGCTAGTTTTCCTCTATTTCACGTGTACTCGTTCTATTATTGCTTAAACGTCGAATATCTCCGTTTTACTCAAAACGGAGATACAGCCTTAGAAAAATCCTATGAAAATGGAGTAGATAAATTTCATTATTATCTGACCTCTATCATATTTATTCAATGTCTTATTTATAGGTTACTTTTGGGCTTGATCTTGTTTTTTCATAAGGTGCGCCATCAGCCCGTTGTAAGTTACATGAGCGGCAATCGGCGCCCATAATGCTTCTGTCCATATAAATAATCCACCGAGAACCATCCCCATCCCAAACACAATAACATGGATAAAGACGTTCCCTTTGTACTGAGGAATGTGCAGGGCCATAAATATAAAGGAAACGATCAAAAGAGCAGGAGCGGCTCCGATGTACATTATCAACAAGCCAAGTATCGTTCCCCGAAATAATATCTCTTCAGAAACACCTGCTCCAAAAGCAATCGTAAAAATTCCATACTTTTTATAAAGCATTTTTTTAATGAGCCTTGTATATTCATTTCTTGGGAGAGACAAATTGGTGAAATAATAAAGCAATACTACCAGCCCTGTAAATCCAATACCGATCATTGTTCCAATCAAGATTTCAACAAGAGCAGCATTTGTCAGCCACCATTGCTGTAAATAGGCTAGCCGTCCCTCACCGTGAAAGATGAATATGAGAACTATTGCAATGACCACAAACAAACCAAAGCTTTTCCACACACTTGTAAGTGTAATGTCATCTGGCAGTTTTTTATTTTCTTCCAAATGATCAGCTCCCGACTTTGCCAATACATCAACGGTAACTCTAATGAACGGCTTGACTAGATATAGGCGTTTCCTACAATATGATTTCGTGCTTTCTTCCGTTTCTATATTATGATGATTCCTTCACCTGTAAATTACTAAAATTAAAAATGTGTTTTAGTTGATAATTCATGATGTCTGCCATAAAGTAGCTCGAATCAGGCCACGATTTCCAATAACTCTGATCCATTTCTTTGCCGCCTTCATCACTACTTTCCTCTTCTAAAGCAACAGACTTGGTATTACTTTTCTTTTCTGGTGATGCTTTGCCTTTTTCTTGTGGTAAATACGTCGCAAAGATAGTTCGGCCCGTTTCATCTGCTATTGTTAACTGACCGTTATTATTCATTTGAAAATCAAGTTCAACCTCTTTTCGAACAGAGTATGGCCTGGAATCGGGAACGATGTAGGAAGTACCATCTGGTGCTTGATAGCGTGCACCTTTCTCTAAGTGTTTTTCTTCAAATGTGTCAAATCCTAAATTAAGAAGTTCTGTTGTGTCTTGATAAGCCTGGGTGCTGTTCCCCGCTTTCATCACAACAGCAATCAACTCTCTGCCTTCTCGGTTTGCGGAAGTGACGAGAGTGAATCCTGCTTCTGAGACATACCCATTTTTCACACCGTTTGCTCCTTCATAGTCCCATAGCAGCTGATGGTGGTTTCGAAGCTCTGTTTCCCAGCCTTCACCTTTCCAATGCATTTCTTTTGTTCCAACAATGTCACGAAAAATGTCATTATTCATGGCATAGCTCGTTATTTTTGCCATGTCTTCTGCAGTAGAATAATGATCGGTTCCATGCAGACCATGGGGATTAGTAAAGGAAGTATTTTCAATGCCTGTTTTTTTCTCCAAATATCTTGTCATTTCTTTTGAAAAGGCTTCTTGCGATCCAGATATATGTTCTGCTACAGCTGCACTCGCGTCATTCCCGGAATTAATCATCATCCCTTGAATGAGCTGCTTTAATTCCATTTCTTCACCTTCAAGCAGATAAACAGAAGTTCCCTCCACTTCCACTGCTTCTTTGCTGACGGTTACTTTGTCTTCTAAAAATCCTTTTTCAACAGCCATAATCCCCGTTGCAATTTTTGTAATAGAAGCAGGATACATCTTTTCGTCCCCTGCTTTATCATATAGCAGTTGGCCCGTATTGGCGTCCATTAACACAGCAGATTCGCTATGTAAAGAAAGAGCAGCTGCTGTGTCTTCATCTTCTGCTTGTATTAAACTTACTGTATGTATATTATGTATGATCATAACGATAAAAGTACAAATTACTATTTTCTTTATTACGTTGATGAGCAGTCACTCCCTTTCTATTCTATTGTTTAAACCTAGTTCCATTTTAGTAGATGGCTGTTACAGTTATCTTTTTATCCTATTGCAAGGATCTAACAATTCCACTAGTTTTATTCGACAAAAAGTTACATGTTCCTCCAGAAAAAAACCGCCCTTTTGTATTACACATGCAGGCGGCAATAGTGTTTTGCTTAGGAAGGTTCAATTTCTTCCATATAACCTTTAATATCTTCTTCTGTCATCGCTCCAGTTAAAATGCGCTGAACTTCTCCATTTTCATCGACTAAATACGTAGATGGAAGCGGACCAACACCATATCGGTCCATTACACTTTTATTTTTATCTTTCAATACCGGAAAGGTTAAATCCAGACGATCTACAAATCGTTCGATGGCAAGATCAGATTCTCCAACGTTAACCGCTAGAATTTCTACCCCTCTATCTTTAAAATCCTTGTAATGGTTATCCATATAAGGCATCTCGTCAACACAAGGCGGACAATATGTACCCCAGAAGTTCAAAAAGACCCCTTGTCCGCGCATATCTTCTAGTTCAACTTCTTCTCCTTGCATGGTAGTCAGAATAAAATTAGGAGCTGTATCTCCCTCTTTTACTGCCTTCTCTTCTCCTGTAATGAAATTGGTATAAAACACATATCCAAGCAAAATGGCTATAACACTCAATATTGATGAACGCATAATAAAGCGTTTTCGTTTTTTGGACATCTTCTAACCCTCCTGGTTAACCACCATTGATATAATTAGTTTCTCACGAATATGCCCGGCTGTTCAAGCTGTTCCCTATAAGAAGCTTTGTGTAATTATAGTATAAATGCTTAGCAGAATCAGTAGATAGGTAACTTGTAACGATTTATTGAAAAAACGTCTTGTTTCGTTTAGAATGTTTGTTTTCTTTTTCAGCTCTGCCTGCCTCGATTCAGCTCTTCGGATTCAGCGCTTCCTCTCTTAAGCTTGCTGGCAAGTTTTTATGAATGAAGCCGTAGAAACACTAGCAAATTTAACTTTTCCTGAAGTTTACAAAAAGCTTTTCATTTAGACAATAGACAGTCAAACGCTACCTTAATGACTACAAACGGCTTCGTCTATCCGTGCACTTCTGCCAAGAGTATTCTCTTCTCTCTGCCTATCCTATTTTAAACGTTTGCAGATGAGAAAGAAAATATTTGAGACGATTCCCCCTTTTTTGCTGATTATATCCATTTACAAAGTGAAAGGAGGTGAGCGGACGATGGCAGAAATCGTAAACAGCCGCCTGACACTTGAACTAAACGGCGGAGCAGATGATAACGGAAACAGCATAATTAAGTACAAAAGCTTTCACAATGTGAAAACAGATGCCACTGATGAGGATCTCCAAACGGCTGCAATCAATCTTGGCGGACTTCAAGAGCTTCCGATCGTTTCTGTAAAGCGTGTAAATGAATACGACATCTCTACTTTTTAATCTAAATTAACCCATGAAAGGCAGGTGATGTACCCATGAGTAAGCGTTTAGAACTTCGTTTTTCAAATGAAGATGGAAGAAACGTAACTGTCGCTCTCGATAATCCTGTAGAGTCACTCGATGATGAGACAGTAGAAGCAGCGATGGATACCGTTATTAGTACAAATATCTTTCATTCTTCTGGAGGTAATTTAGTAGAGAAAAGAGACGCCAGGATTGTAGAACGTACAGTAGACACCGTTTATGAAGGATAATTAGCGGATAATAAGGAGGCTGGCACATCCAAACGGAGCCAGTCTCTTTCCCATTTAGCTGAGAGGAGAATAAACATGGATATTTGGCTCACTGCTGCAGGAGAATATGGTATTACAGCTGTTATTGCTTTTTATTTATTGCACCGAATGGAGAAAAAACTTGATATTTTGATTTACGCGGTGCAAAATTGGTCTCATGAACATGCTGCCTCTTCCGTTTCTTCTGAGCAGTTATCAGTCGAAGATAATAAAGTAAAGCAAGTGAAATAGAGAACTATAATTAAAATGAACTTGTGGAATTCGTTTCCGTTATTGCTACAAATCATCGGGTATGGATAACTTTGTAAGCAGTAACGGAACGAATGTCCATTCTGTAAAAATCATGTTTTTGTTCTTTTTATAACTTAAGCCATGAATAGTTACTCCTTATTTTCCTGTTATTTACAACAAATCGAGACAAATTATAGTCTTTTTGCTATGATTGACTTGTTTTCGCAACAAAAGGTAATGGACTTACGTATGGAAAGATATAATGATAAAAGAAAGGAGTGGTTCATAGAATGAAAGTTTCTTCCACCACCGGAAGCGAACGTATTCTTACGCTTGATTTTATCCGAGGAATGGCGCTTTTAGGTATTCTGTTTGCCAACATGGCTTTTTTTAAATCGCCTGTGTTTCAATTGCAGAGTCTGCCTGGTGAGCTGGCATCTCTTCCGCCTGAACCATTAAATCAATGGTCAGTGTTTAGCATCGATATGTTTATTGTCGGGAAATTTTATCCTATGTTTTCTTTTTTATTTGGGCTTGGATTTTATTTATTTTATGAACGGCTGCGTGAAAAAGGTCTTGACGCACGCAAAGTTTACTCAAGACGTTTATTTTTTTTACTAACTCTTGGTGTTATACATCTTATATTTATTTGGTCAGGAGATATTTTGCATACATATGCTATCACTGGTTTTTTACTATTGTTATTTATTCAGCGTAAACCTAAAACGATTCTTATATGGAGCATTGCATTACTTATTGGTTCTGCTTTTCTATTAGGAGGACTAATGATCATCAGCAATCTGGTTGTTGCTTATCAAGAAGGCACTTCTTTTGAACAAAACGCACAAAACGCAGTGAATACAGCGCTTTCTACGTACAGCAGCGGTTCTTATTTAAGTATCCTTTCGTTTAGAGTTTCTCATGAAGTACCTTTAGTTTTGTCTAACCTTATATTAAGCATTCCAAACATACTCGGTTTGTTTTTACTAGGTTTATATATTGGTAAACGAGATTACATCCGTCATGCAGACAATCACTTCTCTTTTTGGAAAAACCTTCTACTTATAACACTGATCAGCGGCGGCCTTCTATCCATTTTGTATGCATGCTTAAAAAACGGGATTTTTTCATTAGCTCCGTGGCTTTCCACCGGTTTAGCAGAAGGTTTAAATATTATAGCAGGTCCATTATTGATGCTTTTTTATATTTCAAGTGCCGTTTTACTTTTCCGAAAGCCTTCTGTTGAGAAGCTTTTGAAACCTATTGCTTTGGTTGGCCAAATGGCCCTCACAAACTACCTTTTCCAGTCCGTGATTTGTATTTTTATCTTTTACGGATTCGGTCTTCAATTATATGGGAGAATTGATGCGGCAAACGGAATGCTCATCACCCTCATTATTTTTGCAGTTCAGACATTATTAAGCTGGTTCTGGCTGAATAACTATCATCAGGGACCGATGGAAAAAGTATGGAGAAAAGTAACGTATAAGTAGTAAAAGAAAGTTTCAGCAACTTGGATTGTCATGATACCGCAGAAACACATGGCTTGCCGCCAGTCCAAATGGCAATATATATTGATCTTTAAAAAAATTAAACTTTCCTAAAATATATAAAAAGAGCGGCCCTATCATTTTTGGCCGCTCTTTCACTGTTAATTGGTTGGTCTCATCGAAACATGTATGTAAAAATTTCCAATGGTACTTTGCAGTGGAAGCGTTATAAATGATTGTTCCATTCGAAAAGTGGAAACACCTTCATTTACTACAGGTGGAGAAATATCAATCACAGCTGATGTATTAGTGAGTTCAGAGGCTGCTTTTCCTGCTACCCAGTTGCCAAATTCCTGAATAGCACTCCAGCCCATGTCATCCATTTTTGAGATTTCCATACCACCCATCATCGTACCAACAATAGATAAAGCAGTATTTTCTTCCATCGAGCAAATGATCTGCCCTTCAAGCGTTCCATTTACCCCCATAACCACGGAAATATCGGAAGATTGGAATTGTTTCCCTGCTTTAAGCGGTGTGGAAAAAGAAGCTTCAATCCCTAAATGTTCCTGAACAATGGCAGAAGCTGCTTTTGTTATTGCATTAATATGGTTTGCTTCCATTTGTGTGGATGAAGGCATATTTTTCTCCTCTCATTATCCTAAGACTTTATTAATAGCATCCATAACTCGATCAGCTTGGAAAGGTTTTACGATAAAGTCCTTCGCTCCGGCTTGGATCGCATCAATTACCATTGCCTGCTGTCCCATAGCGGAACACATGATAATATTGGCGCCCGGGCTGCTCGATTTTATTTCTTTTAACGCTTCAATGCCATCTTTTTCCGGCATGGTAATATCCATTGTCACAAGGTCCGGCTGCAATTCATTATATAATTCAACCGCTTCTTGTCCATTTGCTGCTTCACCAGCAATATCAAAATCATTTTTTTCTAGAATATCCTTTATCATCATTCTCATAAATGATGCATCGTCTACTATTAACACGGAAGCCATCTAATCACCTCATCGTTGTTTTTTGCAGGCTTCGTTTTTATGCGCCTGCTTTATCTTCTTGTTTTTGTAAAATTTTATCTAAGTGGAGCAATGTAAAAAGTCTATTTTCTAATTTTACGACCCCTCGCAGATATTCTTCTGCTACGCCTCCCACTACTTCAGGAGTAGGTTCGATTTTGGAAGCGGGAATGTCCATTACATCATTTGCTCCATCAACGATAAAACCTAGTTCATTTCCTTCTTTGTTTAAAACTAATATACGAGTTGCTTCATCAAATTCCTTACTCTCGATTCCAAACCTTTTTCTTAAATCGATGACAGGAGTAATGACGCCGCGCAAATTCATCACTCCATTAATATACGCTTCAACCCCGGGAATGCGTGTTACCGGCTGCATTCTTTCTATAGACTGTATAAAATCAACTTCTATTGCATATTCTTCATCTTTTAACTGAAAAATGATCACCTTTAAATCTTTTTCATCGTTAGAACTCCCTGCCACGCTATCCACCTCGTCTTCTTATTTAATTAACGCATTTGTATCTACGATTAAGGCAACTTGTCCGTCACCTAGAATTGTTGCTCCAGATATGGCAAAGACATCGCTTAAATAGTTGCCGAGTGATTTTAATACAATATCGTGCTGTCCAATAAGAGAGTCTACGACAAGCCCTGCCACTTTTTCTCCTTTATTTATTATAACAAGTGAATAAAAATCATTATCTGTTTCGTCTTTATCTTTTGCAGGCACTTGAAATATTTCATGAAGGAATACTAGCGGCACGACTTTACCGCGAAAATCTATTACTTTTTGATTATGAGCACTGTATACTTCTTTTTTATTGACAATAGCTGTTTCTATAATCGCAGTAAGAGGAACAGCATATTTTTCTTCTGCTACTTCTACTAACATTACATCAATAATAGAGAGTGTCAGCGGCAGCTGAATAGAAAATAAGGAGCCTTTTCCAAGTTCAGAATCAACCGTGACTACACCGCCTAAGGATTCAAATGTACTCCGGACTACATCAAGCCCGACGCCTCTGCCGGAAACATCAGTTACCTCTTCGGCTGTACTAAAACCAGAAGCAAACAGCAGGCCATACATTTGCTGATCAGTCATCTTTTCCAGGTCTTCTTCGGTAACTACGCCGTTTTCTAGCGCCTTGTTGATCACTTTTTCTTTATTAATTCCAGCCCCATCGTCCTCTATTTCAATGAATACATGGTTTCCACTGTGATAGGCTCTGAGCTCAACTGTTCCTTCTTCCGATTTGCCAGATGATTTTCGAACGTCAGGATGTTCGATACCATGATCAATAGAGTTTCGAATCAAGTGAACGAGCGGATCTCCTATTTCATCAATAATCGTTCGATCTAGCTCTGTTTCTGCTCCGATAATTTCGAGATTCACCTTTTTGCCAAGTTCTTTAGATAAACTTCGAACCATTCTCGGGAAACGATTAAATACTTGATCTACCGGCATCATTCTCATATTTAAGATAATTTCTTGAAGATCTCCAGATATGCGTGACATGCGTTCTACGGTTTCATTTAGTTCCGTATTATTTAACTCGCTTGATATTTGTTCCAACCGCCCTCGATCAATAACAAGTTCTTCAAATAAGTTCATTAATACATCGAGACGATCGATATTTACTCGGATCGTTTTGTTCAGCTCTGTTCCTTTTTTACCAGGTGAAGATTCTTTTTTCTTTCGCTTTTCCTGCTTTTTAGCCGGTGATGAATTTGCTTTTTCTTCTACCTGATTCTTCTCTTTCGTTGTGTTTTCTTTGTATGGATCGATGTTGACTGTTTTAATATAGACAGAACTGATTTCCGATACTTTTAATATACGTTGTTTTATTTCGTCAGCTTCTGTTGTAGTAAGCAAGGTGACCACAAACGTAAAATCAAATTTTTCTTCTTCGAGTTCATCAGCTGGAGGAGTAGATTTAATAACATCACCAATCTGTTCAAGGACTTCAAACACCATGTATACTCTAGCCGCTTTTAACATTGTCTTTTCATCCAGCGATATTTGAATTTGATAAGCCTGATATCCTTGTTCTTGGGACTGGGTAAGGACAGTCCATTCATATTCGTCGTAATTCTCATTTATTGTGTTTGCGGGTTGAACTGCTTCTGCCGTGGCTGCTTCTTCCCCGGATGCTGCTGGTTCCAGCCCTTGAAGTGTCTCAAGGTGTTTTACTACCGCATCGACATCCTGTTTTCCATCCCCGCCATTGGAAATGTCTACGATTATTTCTTCAAGATCGTCGACGGCTTCAAAGACAATATCCATGACGTGTGAAGTCACTTCTAACTGGTCATTGCGAATAAGATCAAGCACGTTTTCCATATTGTGGGTAAGGTGTGCAAGATCTTCAAACCCCATCGTTGCTCCCATTCCCTTTAACGTATGGGCTGAACGAAAAATCTCTCCTACAATGGATAGATCTCCAGGTTCTTTCTCGAGCTGAAGAAGATTATCATTTATTGCTTGTAAATGCTCTTGGCTCTCATCAATAAACACTTCTAAATATTCTGATTGACTCAACTCCCAAACCCTCCCGGACCACTTCAAAATGCAGCCTCTTAAACTAGTTATGTTTTTCTTAATATCGGCTGTTTTAAGAAAATATCCATATGTATATGCCGATTTTATGTTCAGAGACTTTATTCATAGTCTCTTATACCTATAATACTACGTTCTTTTCTATCATTAAAGCCCTTTTCAATGAATGGTTGTATAAGAAAAGCGCAAGCGCCTTGCTCACAAGCGACAAGTCCTTGAGGGGCGCCATATGGAAAACTGATCTTTGCTTTCCATTGACGAACCGAAGGAATCTCGAGCGAGTAGGCGCTTGCGCTAGACATGTAAAACGCCAAATATTTACAATTTGTTACCTTTAAACAAAAAAACTGTTACCATCACAAAATAGTAATGCTAACAGTTTATTTATATTAATTTAAATCAAAGTGTTTGCCGTTTCTTTCATAAACAATCCATTCAGCAAGATTAGTAGCATAATCAGCAATTCTTTCAATATACCGGCCTGTAAAAGCAAGCTGCGTAGTCTGCTCCACATTTGTTTTATCCGTAGAAGCAAACAAGTCTTTAATAAACAGACGATATTTCTCATCCACTTTATCATCCATCATAGCGATCTGTTGAGCACGCATCATATCTCTTTCCCGGTATGCAGCAAGCGCTTCATTTAACATTTCTATCGCTATGGCAGCCATATCTTGAAGTTCTAAAATTTCCGATTCGTGCGCGCTTTCTTCCATACGCTTTGCTGATTTTACAATATCAACTGCTAAGTCCCCAACCCGTTCTAAATCACTTGAAATTTTCAATGCCACAATGGTTGTTCTTAAATCTGTAGCAACTGGCTGCTGTCTAGCAATCATTAATGTAGCTCTATCATGAATTTCCAGCTCTTTTTTATTTATCGAAGCATCATTTGAAATAATTTGATCCATCTTTGTTTTGTTTTGTCTAGCAAGGATTTTGAGAGCTTCGGAGAAAGCTTCAATTACCGCTTCCCCCATACTAAATATATCATTTTTTAACTGGGACAGTTCTTGATCATAGGTCCCTCTTACTCCCATTATAATGCCTCCTCTTTTTCTGATCTTATCCGAAACGGCCAGAAATATAGTCCTCGGTTCTTTTATCTTGCGGCGAGGAAAAAATAGTAGAAGTGTCATCATACTCGATAATCTCGCCATTTAAGAAAAAGGCAGTTTTATCAGATATTCGTCCAGCCTGCTGCATGTTGTGAGTAACGATGACAATGCTGTAATCTTTCTTCAGCTCCTGAACCAGTTCTTCAATTTTTAACGTTGAAATCGGATCAAGCGCTGAAGTTGGTTCATCCATTAAAATAACGTCTGGCTCAACAGCTAGACATCTTGCTATACACAAACGCTGCTGCTGACCGCCAGATAATCCAAATGCATTTTCTTTTAAACGATCCTTTACTTCATCCCATAAAGCTGCACCTTTTAAACTTTTTTCTACAATGTCATCTAGAATTTTTTTATCTTTTATTCCATGGATCTTTGGTCCGTAAACGACGTTCTCATAAATAGATTTTGGGAAAGGATTAGGTTTTTGAAAAACCATTCCCACTTTTGTTCGCAATTGTTCCACTTTATATTTTTTATCAAATATATTTTCATCTCTATAATAAATAGATCCATTGGTTTTCACGATAGGAATCATTTCTGTCATTCTATTTAACGTTTTAATAAAAGTAGACTTCCCGCACCCAGAAGGGCCGATAATAGCTGTGACTTGATTTTCAGGAATATCCATGTCTACATTTATAAGTGCCTGATCTTTCCCGTACCAAAGATTTAACTGATCTACTTTATAAACATTTTTATTCATATCAACAGCCTTATCTTCGTTTGTTTCTTCAACAACAGGTTCGCTTTTTGTGTTTGCTAACATCCTAAACCCTCCTTAAATTAAAGCCTTTTTTGGAATTTATTTCGTATCCACACGGCGATTGAATTCATTACCAGCAGCATAACAAGAAGAAGAATAATGCCTGATGCAGCAACAAAATGAAATTCTTCCTGAGGACGGCTCGTCCAGTTAAAGATCTGAATAGGCATTACAGTAAACTGTGATAATAAATGTTCCGGTAAAAATGCTACATATGTCAGTGCCCCTATCATTATTAATGGAGCCGTTTCCCCGATAGCACGAGAAAGAGCAAGAATATTTCCAGTTAATATGCCAGGAAGAGCAGCTGGTAGAACAATTCGATACGTGGTCTGCCATTTTGTTGCTCCCATTCCATAAGACGCTTCTTTTAATTCAGCAGGCACAGAACGTATAGCTTCTTGTGATGCTACAACAATAATTGGCAATATTAATAACGCCATGGTAAACCCGCCAGCCAAAACGCTGCGGCCTAGAGATAATTCACGTACAAATATCGTTAAACCTAAGAGACCGAATACGATAGAAGGAACACCTGCTAAATTGGAAATATTCATTTGAATAAGACCGGTGAAACGGTTTTTCGGTGCATACTCTTCTAAATATATGGCCGTTCCTACTCCTAACACAAAGGAAACAGGTGCTGTTACAGCCATCATCCAAATCGTACCTATAAAAGCAGAATAAATTCCCGCATCAGCTGGCCGCCTAGATGGAAAAGATGTTAAGAAATCCCAGCTTAAAAAGCCAATTCCTTGAGTGAAAATCCGTATAAGCAGTACCAATAAAACAATCAGACTAAATCCTGTGGCACCTATAAATAATCCTTTGAACAACTTACTTTTAATTTCACGGCTGGAAATATTAGCTGCGTTTTTCCCTTTTCCTTGCGTATAGCCTGTGGCTGTTTCATCTCCAACTGCTCTCATTAGTATACCTCCCGGAAACGCTTAGAGATGATGTGGGCGATGACATTCATCACTAAGGTAAAGATAAATAATGTCATACCTACCGCATAAATGCTGTAATACTCCGTTGTACCATAACCTGCATCACCAAGCGTAACCTGTACAATATAAGCAGTCATGGTTTGTACGGCTGATGTGACATCCATAGATGTTGTTGGGTTAGACCCTCCAGCGACTGTAACAATCATCGTTTCACCAATTGCTCTGGATACAGCCAGTACAAAAGAAGCGATAATACCTGATAGAGCTGCTGGAAGAACAACCTTTACAGCTACTTCAAAGCGAGTTGAGCCAAGAGCAAATGCCCCTTCACGCATCGATTGCGGTACGGCACTCATAGCATCTTCCGACAATGAAGCTACCATAGGAATAATCATAATACCAACTACAATTCCAGGGCTCAATGCGTTATAAATGGATAGGCCAGGAATGATGTTTTGCAATAGAGGGGTCACAAAAGTTAGAGCAAAAAAACCATATACAATGGTAGGGATCCCAGCCAATACTTCCAAAATCGGTTTAACCATCCGCCGGGTTTTATCCGATGCATATTCACTCAAAAAAATGGCTGATGCTAATCCAATAGGAATAGCAATTAACATGGCAATAGCTGCAATCATTAATGTTCCAGTTATTAACGGTCTGATTCCGTATGAAGGATCACCATGAAGCGGATACCAATCGCTGCTTGTAATGAATTCAGCCACTTGAACCTCTTGAAAAAAAGAAAAAGTTTCAAATATTAGCGTTAAAACAATACCTACTGTCGTAAGAATGGAGATAAGAGCACAAGTCAAAAAAACTTTAGGCATAAGTCCTTCAGCAAATTTTGTCATCCCTCGATTAGACGCTTTTTCCTCTATCATTTTACTAATAGAATGATTGGAACGATTATTCATTCTGCATCCCCCTTGATGCTTTCCTCATTAAAAATATAAGTGATTCTTACATGCTGCCAAATCGTTTTATGGGAAAAGCTTTAGTCCATACAACACATTATTGACACTATTAAAAAGGAAAAGGAGAGTGCCTCTATAAAGAGGCACATAATTTTTAGTTACTCTCCTGCTGCTTCTTCAATTTTCTGTTGATTTTCTTCATATTGTTCTTCAGGAAGGTTGATATATCCAACCTCAAGAGCCATTTCTCCAGCTATTTCATTTACAAATTCTACATAGTCACGAATGTGAGGCTCTTGCAGTGATTCTTCTTTAACATAAGTGAAGATTGGACGAGAAAGCGGTTCATAAGACCCATCATTAATTGTTTCTTCAGTCGGTTCTACCGGACCGTCTCCATTGTCAATCGGAACTATTTTTAATGTATCTTGATTTTCAGCATAATACGCATAGCCAAAGTAAGCGATAGCATTCGGGCTGCCCATTACACCGTTAACTAATACATTGTCATCTTCAGAAAGCTGAGCGTCTTTTGAAATATCTTCATCTTCAAGAATTGTTTCATTAAAGTAATCAAATGTACCAGAATCAGTACCAGGGCTGAAACGTTCGATTGGCTCGTCCGGCCATTCATCACGCACATCACTCCATGTTTCAGCTCCTCCGTCTACCCAAATCTTTTTGAGTTCATCGACTGTTAAGGAATCTACAAAATCATTTTCCTCGCTTACTACTACGGAAAGTCCGTCATAAGCTAAAGACAGTTCAATATAATCGATTCCATTTTCTTCAAGCATTTCTTGTTCTTCTTCCTTGATTGGACGAGAAGCATTACTCAAGTCTGTTTCACCAGCAATGAATTTTTCAAAACCACCGCCTGAACCAGATACTCCTACTGGAGCTTGTACATCAGGCTGTTCCATTGTATATTCTTCGGAAACAGCTTCCATAATCGGAAATACTGTAGATGATCCATCAATTGCGATTTGACCTGAAAGATTTTCACCATCTTCAGAAGCTTCTTCTCCTGAATTTTCATCTTCATTAGATTCTTCTGTTTCATTTTCTGCAGAGGTCTCTTCAGAGTCTGTTTCTTCTTCTCCCTCTCCACAGGCTGCAGCAATAACCATAAATGCTACTAATGCTAATAGCATCCAAACCTTTTTCATGCTCACAAGCATTTCCTCCTCTTTCTCTTAGGTTAATAGATTCATATGGAGAATGATTTCTCCCACTCACAATTGCTAGTATAAAAGAGGTTTATTAAGGAGACGTAGTGATAATGTAAAGATTACGTAAATATATGTTGAATTTTGTTAAAATTAGATGGAAAAATTATCAAACACATGACATATGTAAGGATGAGATAAAGTCGCTGTTAAGAGATCACTACTAATTAAATGTTAAAATTCCTGTAATTTCCTAGTCATAATTAAGAAAAGCGCAAGCGCCTTAAAAGAAGGAAGTTCGGCTACGAGCGTCACGTCCTGTGACAACGCC